>NZ_JBDHNH010000012.1:0-193689 GCF_039766235.1 Streptomyces changchenzhani
GAGTAGAATGTGAGCAACTGCTCGGCCGTGGGGGGTGTCTAGGTGCCCCCCACGGCCGGCTCGTGTGGTGGGAGAAAAATTGACTGGCCGCCCGGTGCGACGAATTCCGTGGATCTTTGCCCTGCTGTCCCCCTTGATCCTGATTGCCGCGTGTGCAGCTGAGCCGGAGCTCACGACCGTGCAGGAATCGAAGATAGTCGGTGCCTGGAGCGAGGGTTCCGGTACTCAGATCACGTTCCGCGCAGACCGTACGTTCGATGCCTCGAAGCTGAACATTGGAAGTCGTCTCTACGACGGTTGCCCCTCCGGCGCCGCTAGCGGCTCATGGGCTTTCTTCGTGGACGAGGGAGAACCGGGTGGTTCCGTCTTCGCCTCGGAGGAAGCGACATCCGGTGAGAGTCTTGTATTGACGTTCCAGGAAGTACCGCAAGGTGATTGCGTAATCACGCTGAATGCGGTGGATGGTGGCAAGGCCTTGTGTGCCTCTGACGACCCGGATTTTTCGTGCCCTCTCAATATCAAGTTTACCAAGATCAAAGGTGTGAAAAATTGAACGTCGAGCGGGAGTGCTTGGCTGTGATCCGGTGGTACGAGGACGCCATCTCAGCAACTCTCGTCCGTGACCGCGGAATTAGTACTCCAGCCGTACTTCTCCATTAGTGCTGGTCAGCGGCTTGGGTGTGGGGAGTGTAGCGGGGTGGATCGCGGGACGGTCCGTCAAGACCGCCCCGCACCCGGTGGAACGGGCAGCAAGCACCACTTGATCACCGACGCAACCGGCATCCCGCTCGCTGTCACCCTGACCGGCGGCAACCGCAACGATGTCACCCAGCTCATTCCACTGTTTCAGGCAGTGCCGCCGGTGCGGGGCAAGCGAGGTCGGCCCCGACGTCGTGCTCGGTGACCGTGGCTACGACCACGACAAGTACCGGCGCCTCGTCCTCGCGCTCGGCGTGAAGCCGCTGATCGCGCGACGCGGCACCGAACACGGCTCCGGACTCGGAACCCAACGCTGGGTTGTCGAACGCGCCTTCGCCCACCTGCACTGGTTCCGCCGCCTGCGGATCCGCTGGGAGATCCGCGACGACATCCACGAAGCCTTCCTCACCCTGGGATGCGCGCTCATCTGCTGGCGACGCCTGTCACAGCTGCCCCGAGCCCTCGCCCTCCCGCAGTAGCCATTCCCTGACCGAAGGAGCACGGTCAAAGAGCTGGCTGACCTGCATGCCTTCCTCGCGTGAGGTCACCCGCGGCAGCGGGGTGAAGTCGTCGGGAAGCACATCCAGCAGACTCATCACGCGGCCTCCCGCACGCAGAGTGATCAACAGCTCGCACCGCAGCTGACGTGGAACGTCCGGGCGGTGGGACAGGCCGTGCCACAAGGCCGGCCACAAGTAGTGGATGCCATCGGACGCCGTATTCGCTTGCACCCAAGCCAGGTCCAACCGCTGACTCAGGCCGAGGTCACACGCCCGCTCCTCCAGCCTGAACAGCGAGGTCGAATCAACGGCTTTCAGCTTGCGAGGCAGCGGCTGATCGAAGTCCATCACCCCATGCTGCCCGACAGCACCCCACGACGAGGAATCGACCCCAGAGAGTCATTCCGTTAGGAGTTCTTAAGGCTCCCCGCTCGCGTGGGGTGGTTGTGCTCCCGGCGCAGTCACCGAGCGTTTCTCCCATGGAGGTGTGCTTGATCCACAGTGAGTTCCGCGTGAGGTCGGGGTGGCTTCGCCGCCGAAGTGGCGGGCATGAGGGGTTCCCGTAGGAGCGACTTTCGCGGTGGATCAGCCTGCATAACCATATGAGGAATCGATCCTGACGTTCCGCCTATGTGAGGAGCAGGCAACTGCTGTCACGGAGGGTGACAGGTTGCGCAGCAGTTGTGGGCGGCGGTGAGTCGGATGGGCGTTCATCATGCGTTGGAGAAGCGGGGGGCTCTCCTCGTCGGCGGAGGGGATGGCGTGGGCCGTATAGGGATTCCGCAATCGGTTTGTCGTCACAGCGGCAGTGGTGCAGCGAACGCTGCACCGCATCCGTTTGAACTGGATCGAGCGGGATACAGCCGGACTGAAACAGGCTGGTATGTCCCGGTCCTCCGAGAGAACTGCAGGTGAGGCGCGTCACCGGTTTGGGTTCGAGTCCCACCCGCCCCACCGTGCACGCCCAGGCAGAATCGTTCTGACCTGGGGAAACGCATTTTGCGGGGGCATTTCGCGTGCAGCGAACGCGAGTTCTCGCCCATGGAAGATGAGCCCGGTGCGGCTGTGACCTGGGGCTTTGCAGCGATGCCGCCGTGGGAGCGTCGTGGACCGGTCCCACCCGCCTGGACGCGGTTCGCCGACAGGAACAACGACATGTTGAGTGCCGGCCTGAAGCTGCCGGACCAGGAGATCGCGGAGCGCCTGGAGCAGTTGCCCGCATGGGAGCGGGTCGGGAACGAGATCACGCGGACATGGATCTGCGGTGGGACCACGTGCGTTTCGCCATCACGACGCACGACGCGGGCCACGTGCTGACGGCGGCGGACTTCGATGTTGTGGCTGCACAGCAGCCAGCAGGAGCGCCAAGGCGCTTCACGGCGGTGATGAGGGTGCGGTAGGGGCGCCCATTGCGCGGGTTGCCGGCTATGGGCGCCACCTCCAGCTACTTGGCGGGCACGGTCCACTCGCGGGGGACTTCGAGTTCGGCGGGCGCGTACACGACGCTGTTGGGCCGGTTGCTGCCGGGTACGGGGAAGACGAGCTTGCCGCGGACGCACTTGCCGACCGTCAGCTTCGTCTCGAGGGGGTACTCAGGCTTGGGGAAGTCGTCCCAGGTGCTGCTGGAGGGCTCGATGCGCGTGCCATCCCCGTAGGCGAGCGTCCACGGCTCCGTCGTCGCGGTGAAGTTGCCCTTCGTGCTGCAGGTCTTGATCTCGACGTAGGCCCACACGTAGTCCTTGTTGTCGACCTCCTCGGCTGCCGAGCCGACGGAGCGCACGCCCTGCTTGTAGTCGAAGACGGTCACCGCGCCGGCGATGGCTTCCTCGAACTCCTCGGTGCTCTCGAACTCCCAGGCGTCGCCGAATTCGAAGATGGTCTGCTGCGTCGGGCTGGGCTCCGGCTCGGCGGCCTCGGAGGCGTCGGCCGCCGATGGCGTGCTGCTGCTCTTCGCCTCGGGCTTGTCGACGCCGCCGCAGGCGGTGAGGGCAGCGAGGAGAAGAGCAGCGAGAACGGCGGTGGAGCGGGTGCGCATGTGTCCCCCAGGGCGTTGTGTGACGAGAGGGGCATCATGCGACTGTTCGGCACCATGTGGTGACGGTATGGCCGTTCTGTGACGTGCCGAAGGCCCCGACTGGGGCGCTTGAGTTCCGGGGTGGCGATGGCGACGCTGCGTTGCGTTCAGTGAGGGGGCCTTCTACGGATGGGGAGGATGCTCAGGGCCATGACGGTGCCGTCGGCAGGAGGCGGCCGCGCGGGACGAAGCGGCGGGGCTCCGGCGTGAGATCGACGCGTTGAACGAGCGTCTGGCGGACGCCGAGGAGCGTCTGGCCCGGTTGGAGATCACCCGGGAGACGGTCGCCGAGATCCTCGGCGGGGCAGACGCGGATCAGGTGGAGGCGGCTGCGGCCACGGCGCTGGTGATGACCGCAGATGCGTCGCGGGTCGGGGTGCTGACGGTGCCACCGTGGCGCCCGGGTATCGCAGTGACGGTGCTGCCGACGGCGTATCAGGACCTTGTCGAGGTCCTGGTCGATGCCGGGCATCCGCTGCGGGTCGGCCAGGTGGCTGCCGCGGCCGGGTTGAGCACCGACAAGTCGAAGGTCGAGGGGCTGCGTGCGAAGTTGAAACGGCTCGTGGACCGCGGCTGGCTGACCGAGGACGGGCCGGGCCGCTTCACGACGGCCGGCCGACAGAACGGGACGGAGTCGTCAAGGCGGCAACGGGAGCAGGGCTCTTCTCTCTGGACCCGTACTTCGCGGGTGGCCGTTTCAGGTCTGTGGCCAGCGGGTTTGTGTGATGTCGGTGTCGAGGAGGTCTAGGAGGTCGAGGAGGTGGAGTTGGACGCCGCGGTTGATGTCTCGGTGGCCGATGTCCGGACGTTGGCGGTCAGCGTGCACCGATAGGCCACCGCAGAGAAGCCTCTCCTCTGTGGATGGTGGTGAGCAGTTTCGGCGTCGGCGGGAAGTTCGTGCCCGACGGCGGAAGCCCGGGCAACTGCGCGGTTTCCCTCGCGGGACCCGCCCAGTCCGGACGGTGGTGAAACGTCAGCAGGGCGTGAGCGCCACATCAGCGCCCTGCTTCATGCTTACAACGGCTGGCGGGCACGCGAACCGATTTCGTGAACGCGTCGCGCCTGAGCGGGCTCTGACCGTCGGCATTGCTGAAGGAGCAACCATGAGACTGAAGAAGTGCAAGGCGGCTGTCCTGGTGGCGGTCGCCGTGGCGGGCCTCGCCGTCGCGACGACACCGGCCCACGCGAGCGAATGCCAGCGCGGTGGCGGCGTCATCATCTGCGAGTTCGGTGTCGCCAAGTACACCCACCCCAATGGTTCGCGCGAGGAGTGGGCCATCGGTGTCGACTCCGCCGTGTGGCACCGCTGGACGAACGCCAACGGATCCTGGACCGGGTGGAGTTCTCTGGGCGGCATCGCCAGATCCGGCCCCCACGTGAATACGTACCCCGACAGCGACGTCATCTCCATTTCGGTGCGCGGCACCAACAACGACACGTGGTTCAGGACGCGCCACGCGAACGGCAGCTGGAGCCCTTGGGAGAACGACGACTGTTGCTAGTGCGGATCAGGCAACGTTTGCCCTGCTGACGGTTTGTCGTAACCGTTGGGCGGGAGCGATACCGCTCCAACATCGGCGGTGTGGGAGGCTGATCCAGTGTCTGTAACCCTCCGCCACTTGGACGCCCGAGTCTTCCCTGCCTGGCTCGAACGCAGTCGAGCCGAGTACGCAAAAGATCTCGTCACTGCGGGGCAAACGTCCGAGGATGCCTACCGGCATGCGGACGAAAGCATGGCTCGCTCTTTTCCCTCCGGTACACCCGGCCCGGGGCACGCGGTCTTCGACGTGGTCGATGACGCCGGGCTAACCGTCGGCTACCTCTGGATCGGACCAGACACGAGCGGCAACGCCGACTCCTGGTGGATCTGGGACATCGTGATCGACGCCGACAAGCGTGGTCGGGGCTTCGGGCGAATGGCCATGGTCCTCGGCGAGGAATACGCCCGGGCGCAGGGCGCTCATACCCTTGGTCTCAGTGTCTTTGGGTTCAACACGGGTGCGCGCGGCCTTTACGAGTCGCTTGGCTACGAGACGACCTCGGTCAAGATGCTCAAGCGACTCGACTGAGGTTCAGGCAACGTTTGCTCTGTCGACGAGAGCGCGTAGGCGCTGGTCGTCGGCGTGGCGGTTTCGCCAGATGATGTAACGGCGGATCATGCTGCCCTGTTCCTTGTGGCCGGCGTGGTCGGTGCCGTCGAGGGTGAAGTAGCGCAGGGCGGTGAACTGGGCCTCCATGCGGTTCAGCCAGGAGGAGTTGGTAGGGGTGTAGGCGATCTCGACGTTGTTCGCTGCCGCCCAGGTGCCGACCCGCTGGCACTTCTTCGTGGTCAGGTGGGGTGAGAAGTTGTCGCAGACGATCGCGATCCGCACCTCTCGCGGGTAGAGCGAGCGCAGGTAGCGGCAGAACGCCAGGAACTGGCGCGCCGCCACTGTCGCGCCGGAAGTGCGGCAGCGGTTCGAACGGGACCACCCCCGCACGCGCGGGGACCACGACATCGCGGAATTTGGGGCCGCTGGGCGGCTGCGCGAGGTGGTGCCGGCCGGTGGACATGGTGAGGGCCCGACGCGGGGGCGGGTTCTCCAAGGTCCTTGAGTCGAGGTGGACGGGGGCGGCGAGTCAGGTGGCGGGGCGGGGAAGCGGCTGAAGCCGGTGGTCTTGCCGCACCGGATGCGGTCCTCGACGGTGGCGTGTCCGTGGTGGCGGACCTCCAGGAACCGGGCAGAGCCGGAGGTGATCGGGGTGTCGGTGATGAGGTCCTGGTGCCGCATGCCCTCGTCCCGGTCGAAGAGCGAGAGCTGGGCTCCGGGTGGGGACGTTCGCGGTGGACGATGATGCGGGTGCCCAGCCGAAGCTGCCTCCGTCTGCTTCACGTTGAGCCGGTTGCCCAGTGGGTCTCGACGGCGTGGGCGACCAAGGCCGCTTCCGTCCAGTCGCTGAGGGGCGCGCAGCCCGCTGGAGCGGCAGTAGAAGGCGGGGAAGTCGTCGGAGCCGTGGGCGATGACAGGTACGCCTTGGGTCTCCAGGAACTCCAGGGCCAGACCGAGGTCCAGGATCTTCGGCCGTGGTGACCGCGGCGACCAGCTCCCACTCCTTTTCCTCCCTCGGCGACCTGGTCGAGGGGCACGGTGAGGTCGAAGACCTTGCCCGGCAGGCGGAGGCCCGGCAGGACGCGCTGTCGACCAGGCCGGGGAGGCAGCGGCGTACGGGGGCGGGGCCGCCGCGCCGTCCGACGTGGGAGAAGGACAGTTCCTGTCCGTCGATGCCGACCTCGCTCGGGACGCCCCCAAAGCCGACATTGCCTGGGCCGGGCGGAGCGCATGGCCTGCGTTGTGCCTGCGCGATCCAGCACGCTGTCGGCGCCGATGTCGTCGGAACCGGCCGGCTTGACGGAGGGTCAGTGGCCGCTCGACAGGGCATCTCGCGGAGTCCGGCGGCGATGTTGGTGCGGTCGGCAGCACGGAGATCAATTAGCCTTCGCGCGGAGATCGATTACCGGTCCCGTAAAGATTCATAAGGGCATCGCCGCAGCGCGGTAATGATCACTTTTTGCGATCAAGGGAGCGGAATTCGATATTCTGATGAGGGGGCAATCGCCACGCCGACAGCGGGTCCACGGCGCCCTTTCTATGCCTCTGATCTGCTGTTCTGGCTCTCCTCGGGCAGGATCAATAACGGATGATGAACTCCTCGCGATGCGGACGGAATGCCTCCCCCTTGACGGGGTACGAGCGCTCTGCGATTGTCCTCTTCATTCCAGCGTTGGGGTCTCGGGGGGGATATGACGAGCAATGCGCGTGCGCGTTTCGCTGCGGAATCCGACGCTCGGCCTGCGCCTGCCCCGATCGAACTTCCCACGCACTGGTACCACTTCCTGCCCGACCTGCCGGCCCCGCTGCCGCCCGTCAAGGACGAGGGCACGCCGTCGGCCGCCGACATCGCCCGGCAGGTGCGGCCGAAGGCCCTGCTCGACCAGGACCGGCCGACCGAGCGGTGGGTGCCGATCCCCGAGCCGGTCGCCGACCGGCTGCGCCGGATCGGCCGCCCCACACCGCTGCACCGGGTGCGGGCGCTGGAGACCGAACTCGGCACGCGGGCCCGCATCTACCTCAAGCGTGAGGACGTTCTGCCGACCGGCAGCTTCAAACTCAACTCGGCCATCGCACAGGCGCACTACGCGGCCGAAGAGGGCCGGACCACCCTGGTCACCGAGACCGGCGCGGGCCAGTGGGGGATGAGTGTGGCGCTGGCCGCTTCCCTGCTCGGCCTTGACAGTGAGATCTTCATGGTCCGCTGCTCGCTGGACCAGAAGCCCTACCGGCGCCACTACATGGAGCTGTTGGGCGCCACCGTCCGCGCGTCACCGTCCCCGGACACGTTATTCGGCCGGGAGCTGCTCGCCCGCTCCCCCGGCCATCCGGGGAGCCTGGGGACGGCTATCAGCGACGCCATCCGGTACGCGCTCGATCTCGGGCCCGGGGCCGCCTACCTGTCCGGCAGCGGGGTGCCCCACGTGTACCTGCACCAGACCCTGCTCGGCCTCGAAGTCCAGGCGCAGCTCGCGGCGCTGGACGAGCCGATCGGCGTCCCCGGGCGCGGCGACCACCTCATCGCCTGCTCGGGCGGCGGCAGCAATCTGTGCGGCCTCATCGGCCCCTTCCTCGGCTCGCTCGGCGACGGAAGCCGTGACCTGCGCCTGCTCGCCGCAGAGTCCACGGCCGCGCCGCGGCTGACGGCAGGGCGCTACCAGTACGGCCGCTCCGATCTCGCGGGACTCACCCCCGAGGTCCTCGGGTACTCCATGGGGCCCGACTTCGTCCCGCCGCCGGTGCACACCGCCGGGCTGCGGAACCACCACAGTTCCAGCGTGGTCAGCCTGCTGCGTCACGAAGGCCTGCTCGACGCGGTGGCGATCGAGGAGAAACGCGCGCTGGAGGCGGGACGCCTGCTCCTGCGGACCGAGGGACTGCTCCTCGCGCCCGAGTCCACGCACGCGCTCGCGGCGGCCGTCGACGTGGCGGCGCGGGCCGATGAGACCGCCGCGGATCCGGTGATCGTGGTGCTCGCCAGCGGTTCGGGACTGCTCGACCTGCAGAGCTACGCCGAGGTGCTGTCGGGGAGCGTCCGATGAGCGCGGCCGCACGGCCGGCCGGCCGTCCCCGGGGCGCGATGCTCGACGGCTTCAGGCCGGTGCCGGGCGTGCACTGCGAGACGACGATGCTCAACAACATGCTGCGGCACGCGGGCATCGACGTCTCGGAGGCTCTGGTCTTCGGCCTGGGGCAGGGGATCGACGCCCAGTTCTTCCCGCCCCCGCCGCACGTGCCGGTCCCCCCGATGCTGACGGGACGCGTCGGCTCGGGCCGTATCGCCGAGAACGCGTGCGCTGCCATGGGCCTGAGCCTGGCCACCGTGCAGGAGGCCGACGACGCCGGCGCCCACGCGCAGGCGATCTCGGCGTTATCGGCGGGTCAGGTCGTAGGGGTGACGGTCGACATCTTCCACCTGGACTACTTCGCCTCCCGCACCCACTTCTCGGCCCACTGCCTCGCCCTGCACGGGCTCGACGCGTCGACGGCGTACGTGGTCGACACCACACAGCAGGGCGGCGCCCAGGAGCTGCCGCTGGAGTCCTTCACCCGGGCCCGGGCCTCCAACGAGGGCTTCATGCCGTCCCCGCGGCTGCACTGGCACCTCGACGGCGGCCGCGACCCGCTGCCGGGCGGCGCGGCGGACCTCGTCCCACAGGTGTGGCCCGCCGTCCACGGCGCCGCCGCCCGCTGTCTGGACCGCGGGCGGGGCGACGACCGGGGGATACCCGCCCTGCGCCGGGCGGCCCAGGAGATACCCGGCTGGCAGCGACTGCCCCGCAGCGAGGTGATGATCCCCGAGACCGCGCGGTTCTGGCGGTTCGCGGGGACCGGTGGCACCAACTTCCGCGGCCTGTACGCGGAGTTCCTCGCCGAGGCCCACGCCCTGACCGGCGACGCGGATCTGCTGCCGAGCCTGACCCGGTTCGAGGAGATCGTCACGGCGTGGACGGAACTCATCGACCACCTGACCGCCTACCCCGAGGCGCTGGACCGCGCCGCGCACCTGAAGGTGGCCGCCGCCCGGCTCCACGCCGTCGCGGACGCCGAGGAAGCGGTCTTCGGGCGGCTCCTGGAACTGTCCCGCGACCGGGTCGGGGCGGTGTGAGCGCGATGGGTCCCGGACGTACGACCACGGTGAAGACGGTGTGCCGGATGTGCCACGGAGGCTGCGGCGCGCTCGTGGAGCTGACCGACGGAGTGCCCACCGGGATCTCCGGCGACCCGGAGAACCCGACGAGTAGCGGCTACTTCTGCATCAAGGGCAAGGCGTCCCTGGACCTCGTCAGCAGCCCGGACCGGCTCCGGAGCCCGCTGGTCAGGACCGGGCCGCGCGGGAGCGGCTCGTTCCGCCCGGTCGGTTGGGACGAGGCGCTCGACCAGGTGGCCCGCAACCTCCGGAACAGCATGGAGCGCTTCGGTCCCGAGTCGGTGGTCTTCGGCCAGGGCACTGACCGCAACTACCAGGAGTGGGTCTTTCGGCTCGCGAACGCCCTCGGCACGCCCAACGTGGTGGGGCCGGCCCATGTGTGCTTCTACCCGCGCGTCATGGCGTCGATCCTCACCTACGGGGGCTTCACGTTCTGCGACTACGCCGGGGACCCGGAGGTGGCCCTGCTCTGGGGCAGCAACAAGCTCAACACGCACTCCGACGGTGTCATCGGCGTCGGTCTCATGCGCGCCCTGGAACGTGGCACCCGCCTGGTGGTCATCGACCCCAGGCGGACCCGTACCGCCCAGCGTGCGGATCTCCACCTGCAGCTCAGGCCGGGCACCGACACCGCGCTCGCGCTCGGTCTCGTCCATCTGCTGATCGCCAACGGCTGGTACGACGCCGGGTTCGTCGCCCGGCACACCTCCGGCTTCGAAGCGCTGGAGCGTCATGTCCGCTCGTACGACCTCAAGACGGTGGCCGGGATCACCGGGCTCGAACCGGACCTCATCGAGGCCGCGGCCAGGATGTACGCGCAGGCGTCCCGCGCCTGCATCGAGGCCGGCACGGGCCTCTCGCAGTGCGACAACGCCTTCGACACCCACCGCACGATCGCCGTCCTGACCGCCCTGACCGGGAATCTCGACGCTCCCGGCGGGGACGTCATCTGGGACCCCATGCCCATCGAGGGCCGTCGGGGGTTCCCCCGGACCGACCTGCTGTCCGAGGAGCAGGCGGCCAAGCGCATCGGCGGCACCGCGCACAAGGTGCTCTCCATGACCGGCTGGGTGGCCCCGGCGGACCTCCAGGAGGCGATCCTGCGCGAGCGTCCCTACCGGGTCAGCTCCATGGTGGTCTTCGGCTCCAACCCGCTGGTCTCGTACGAGAATGCGACGGCCACCAGGGCGGCTCTCGCCAAGCTCGACTTCCTGGCCGTCGCCGACATGTTCATGACGCCCTCGGCGAAGCTGGCCGACGTCGTGCTCCCGGCCTCCTCCTGGCTGGAGCGCGACCAGATCGTGGAGTTCAACTCCTACCTCGCGGCCCGGCAGCGGGTGACGACCGTGGAGGGCGCCCGGTCCGACGAGGAGATGATCATCGGGCTGGCGCACCGCCTCGGCGTCGGACAGCACTTCTACCCGAGCGTCGAAGACGCGCTGGACGCCAAGCTGAGCGGCATCGGCCTGACATGGCGGCAGTTCAAGGAGGTCGGCCACCTCCCCAACACCAAGCAGTACCGCAAGTACGCGGACGCCGGCTTCCGCACCCGCTCCGGCCGGGTGGAACTCGCCCACCGAGGGCTCGAAGCCATGGGGTACGACGCGCTGCCGACCTTCCGGCCGCCGCCCGCCACCACGGACGAGCTGCCGTTCGTCATGACCAGCGCGCACAACCTCCAGTTCTTCAACACCGAGTTCCGGCAGCTCCCCACCACGGCCCACCGCTACCGGGAACCGCGCGTGACGCTCCACCCCCGGGCCGCCGAGCGCCTGGAGGTGGCCGACGGGGACCAGGTGGAGATCTACCGGGACCCGGACCGTCCCGGCGTGGTGATGAGGGCCCAGGTGTCCGACGCGGTGGCCCCCGACGTGATCGTCGCGGACGCCGGCTGGTGGTACCCGGACGAGGACGACATCGACGCGGCCACCCGGTCGTCGATCAACCGGATCACGGACAGCGACCGCCGCGACCCGTACATGGGCAGCTCGATGCTGCGGGGCGTGCCTGTCGGGCTGTGCCGGGTCGCGGACCCACGGACGGAAGGGGGTGCCCATGGCAGGCATCCGGGGCACTGACCGGATTCACGAGACCGAGGACGGGCTGCAGGGGCCCGAACTGGCGCTCAAGTACGACGAGATGCAGCGTCACATCCGGGACCGCGGCTGGCTGCAGGAGAAGGTCGACAGTGTCCTGAACGCCGGCATCGACTCCGGGCGCGTGCTGGAGGCCGGCTGCGGCCCCGGTTACCTCGGCCTCGAATGGGTCATCCAGGCCACCGGCGGCACCCTGGTCGGTATCGACATCTCCCCGGCGATGCTCGACCGGGCGCGGACCAACGCCGGCGCCTACGGGGTGTCGTCCCGCACCGACTACACCCTCGCCGACGTCCTGGACCTGCCGTTTCCCGACGCGTCCTTCGATCACGCCTTCAGCTCGGCGTCCCTGCACGAATGGTCCGACCCGGTCAGGGCGCTGCGCGAGATATACCGCCTCGTGCGCCCCGGCGGCGCGTTCTGCGTCTCCGATCTCCGCCGGGACATCGACCGGACCACGTTCCAGTTCATGAAGGCCAACATCGCCGTCGACATGCGTCCCGGGTTCCGCACGTCGGTCCGGTCCGCATACACGGTCCCCGAGGCCGCCGATCTGCTCCGGCAAGCCGGAATCCGAGCCGACAGCGTGACGGCGGTGCAGATGGGACTGGTGATCGCGGGACGGAAGGAGAAGGAGTCATGACCACAGCCACCGGCAGCCATCCCTCCGCCCACCGAGGTGAGGCGGGCACGTTCCCGACCGACCCCGAGTTCCCGGCCGTATGGCGTGAACTGCTCGCCGAGTCCGCGGCCTGGACCCAGGTCGACTGCGCGTCGTACCTGCGCGCCTGGTGCGGTCGGTCGCCCGCGGACGTTGCCGCGCGGTTCGCGGGGGTGAACCACATCGGCGTCTATCTCGGCGACTACTCCTCCGACGAGGAGGTGTTCCGCTGGCACTCCTACCTGGAGGACCTGCAGCGCGCCGGGGAGCTGACCGCGGTCGAGATGGGCCCGTCCTACATCTCCCCCCGGCAGTACGGGACACCCGGCTGGTGGCTGTCGGTGGCCCTGCCCGACGGCCGGGTGATCGAGACCTTCACCTGCCGGCACTTCGGCGCCTGGCAGAGCAGGCCCGTCCCCGAACGCCGGCGCCTGATGTCGCACGTCGCCCTGGAGGTGTCCAGCGCAGAGGACGTCCAGGCGGTCCTCAGCGGACTGGAACGGGACATCGAGCACGTCGAGGCCATCGCCTACACCGAGGCCGACGAAGTGGGACACACCTACGGGCACCTGCGCAACAACACCACCCAGTCGGTGCTGGAAGTCGTCTACGACGCCGCGAAGAAGGAAGGCGTCGCGGCCACGGGGGAGGTCTGATGGTGAACTGGCTGTCCGGCGAGCACTGCGAATCGAGCGCCCTGGTCAACATGTTGCGCCCCCGTGGCATCGACATCAGCGAACCGCTGGTCTTCGGCCTGGGCCGCGGTCTGTCGTTCCTCTACTGGCACTCCAAGCAGATGCCGGCCCCGTTCCTCGGGGGCCGCGTCAAGCCCGACCACCTGATCCGGAACGCCACGCGCGCCCTCGCCGTCGAACTGCGCGAGAGCGAGACCACCTCGCAGGCCAAGGCCGAACGGGAACTCCTCGCCGCCCTGGAGACCGGCGAGGTGGTCGGCCTCAAGCTGGACCGCTTCCACCTGGACTACGCCGAGGACAGCTACCACTTCGCGGCCCACTACCTGGCGTGCATCGGGTACGCGTCCGATACGTACAGCGTCGTCGAGACCCGCGGACTGGGGGTCCGCACCACCAGCCGGGAGAGCCTCGCCCGGGCCCGGGCGGCGAAGGGGCCGATGAGCTCGCGCAGCCTGGCGTTCCGCCTCGGCGACTCCGACTTCGACCCGGCGGACCTGCCTGCCGCCTGCCGCGAGGCGGTCGCGGCGACCGCGCACGACTTCCTCAATCCGCCGATCACCAACATGGGGCACAAGGGCTTCCAGAAGGCCGCCCAGGCCGTACGCGGCTGGTGCGACACCCTCGACGACCCGGCGGCCGCGTTCACCTTCCTGTCCCACAGCATCGAGGACGGCGGCACCGGCGGCGGATTCTTCCGCACCCTGTGGGCCGACTTCCTCGACGAGGCGGCCGAGCTGGCCGTCGAACCGGCCTACGCGGCCGCCGCCGACACCTACCGCGGACTGTCGGCCCGCTGGACCCGCATCGCGCACCTGCTGCGCGACGAGTCCGACCCGGCGGCGCTCCGCAAGGCCGCCGACGCGGTCGCCGCCACCCTGACCGACCTGGGACAGGCCGAACGCGACGCGATGACGAAGCTGGCGGACATGCCATGACGACGCCGACGGACCACCGGGCGACCCGGACGGAGCAGCTGCACAACGTGATCGCGGCCCGCCGCCGGGTAGCGCGCCGGGTCGCGGACGTGGCGTCCCTGGACCGCGAGGGGCTCAGCAGGTGGGCGGCGTTCGCCCTCGCGCGGACCGTGGCCCACGCGCACCGCAACTCGCCCTTCTACTCCGGCCGCATCGCCGGGTCCCTCGTGGAGGCCGTGGCCGCTGACCCCGAGGCGTTCCGGTCGGTGCCCTTCACGACCCGGCAGGACCTCGCCGCGGCCTACCCGCTCGGTCTGCTGGCGGTCCCCCTGCGCGAGGTGACCCGGTTCGACGAGAGCTCGGGGACGGGCGACGGCAACTCGATCGCCGCCTTCTTCTCCGCCGACGACTGGGTCGAGAACAACCTCATCGTGGCCCACCTCCTCTCCGCGGTGCTCGACGACGCCGACGTGGTCGCCGTCGCCGTCCCGTACGAGCTGGCGGGGGTCGGCCAGGACCTGGACCGTGCCCTGGAACTGCTCGGATGCACGATCGTGCCGCTCGGCGCGGCGTCGCCCGGTTGCCCTCCGGAGCGCATGGTGCAGGCCCTGCGGCGCTCCGGGGCCACGACGCTGGTCTGCTCGGGCACCCGCGCGCTGCTGCTCGGTGAGGTGGCGCGGCGCTGCGGACTCGACCCGGCCCGTGACCTCGCGGTCGACAAGATCCTCACCGCCGGCGAAGGGGCCTCGCCCGCCAAGAAGGCGCTGCTCGCCGGTCAGTGGGACGCCTCCGTCTACTCGATGTTCGGCATGACCGAGACCAACACGCTCGCCATGTTCTGCGCCCGGCAGGACCTCCACCTGGTCGAGACGCGGACGTTCTTCGAGATCGTCGATCCCGTCACCGGACAGCGGCTCCCCGACGGCGAGACCGGCGAACTCGCCGTGACCACGCTCGCCAGCCGGGCGATGCCGCTGCTGCGCTACCGCACCGGCGACACCTGCCGGATCGAGGCCGAGCCGTGCCCGTGCGGCTCGCCGCTGCGCCGGCTGCGCCACCGCGGCCGGCTGGGGGACCGCATCGCGGTCGGCCGGGGCTGGGCCTCCCAGCTGGAGATCGAGGACGTCGTGCTCGGCGCACTGATCCGGGCCCCGTACTTCTTCGCGTTCGACGTCGACGGGCCCGTCCTCGACATCGCCCTGCCGCCCGACAGCGCGGCCGACAAGCGGACCCGGGACGCGATCACCGCGGAGGCCGCCCGGCGGTTCGGGGCCGACACCCGATTCAGCGTCCTGGACGTCCCGGCCTTCGAGCACGCGCTGCGCACCTCCGCCAAGCCGACCATGCGGAACTTCCTGCGCGCCCCGGGGGAGCGGACGTCATGACAGAGGCCCCGCTCCCCGGCCGGCTGCCGCTGGAAGGCCGGTTCCACATCGACGACACCTGTATCGACTGCCAGCTCTGCCGCGACCTCGCCCCCGACAACTTCGAGAGCGACCCCGACAACGAGACCCACTACGTCCACAAGCAGCCCGAGGACGAGGGCGAACTCGACTGCGTGCTCGACGCCTACGAGTCGTGCCCCAGCAACTCCATCCGTTTCCTGCACATCTCCACCGAGGAGTGACCGCGATGACCACGCAGGAGTCCCACGCGTGTCCGGTGCCCACCCTCGGGGTGAGCTCCGGGACACCGGTCGGCTGCCCCGGAGCCGACCTGCCCAGGAACGAGCTGGGGGCCATCGCGCCCAGCTACGACGACCTCCACCGGATCGACTTGATCATGGCGGCGAAGGAGAAGTGCCCCACCGAACCGGGCTCGTACGAGTCCACCGTCCGCGCGGTGTTCCAGGCGGCCGAGGTGTGTCTGCTCAACCTGGCCCGGCTGACCGGCCGGGCCCAGGAGGCGGTCGAGGCCCGTGACTTCGCCACCGCCTCCCGCTTCGTCCAGTGGAGCATGGGCTTCCACCGGCTGCTGCGGAGCCTCGGCGCGGTGTGCCAGGAGACGCAGAGCCTCTGCGGGTCCACCGCGCGCCCCGGGGTGCGCGCGGTGGACGTGGCCGAGACGGCCGGGTACGAGGCCTACGTCGACGAACTGCGCGCCTTCGACGACGAGGTCCGGTGTTCGCTTCTCGTCAGCGACCCGCTCACCGTGCGGGCCACCATCGCGACCGCCGGCATCGACGACAACCTGTACCGGCTCCTGCACGGCATCCGGATCTGCAGCCACGACGCCACCAAGTGGGAGAGCGACCTCTCCGGGGTGCCGCTGCCCCTCGAAGGGGACCTGAACGAGATCCTGTCCACGGGGCTGCTCGCCGACGCCGTCGTCGCGACCGAACTCACCCCCGACACAATGCACGGTGAGTTCGTCGCCCTCCACCAGATCCCGGAGATCCTGACCGCGGAGTCGAACGACCACCTGGAGCTGGCGGTCCGCGACGTACGGTCGCACGCGCTCAGCCGCGCCGCGGCGCACCTGGCGGTCTGCGGCGCCGTCCTCGGCCCCGTCGTCGAGGCGCAGCGGATCATGGCGGAGCTGCTCGCCACCGGCGAGTACCACGGCTTCCGGGAGAACCTGGGCCCGGCCAGCGGCACCCACTCGCTGGCCATCAAGCAGCACATGTTCAAGGACCTCTTCAAGCACTTCTGGAACGACATCTCGAAGTGGCTGACCACGGACGGCGAGGGCACCCTCGAAGGCACCACCCGGGCCATCGACGCCGACCGGCACGCGGACTCCGAATCCTGGCTGCGTCATCAGGTGCTGCACCAGGCGTTCCGGCTCCACCACACGTACCAGGAGTGGCGGCACGAGCATCTGCACATGCCGCGCAACTGCCTGGGGAGCGGCGGGACCAAATCGATGATCGGCATCTCCGACGGGCCCCAGGCGGTCTACAAGATGCGGGACGCCGCCAACGCCCAGCACTCACTGAACGCGGTGCACAAGGCGCGGGGCGTCAAGTTGACCAGTTTCGTCGACCGCTCCCCGCTCACCGCCCTGCTGACCGATCCCGCCTCCGTGGACTCGGAGCTGATGCGCATCGTCGGTGAGGCGACCCGGGAGTACTTCCCCGAGGTCCAAGAGCAGAGCTACCAGCAGTTCACCACGGGTGCGCCCGAACGGACGCCGTAGGAAGGCCGGGAATGCCGACATCAGAATCCGAGACCGCCGCGACGACCGCGACCTCGGCGGGTGACACCCGTCGCCCGCCGGGCCCGGGGGCGCACGACGGCCGGCCGGGGCTGGGGGCGCACGACGGCGCCTCCTTCGTCGCCAGCCTGGCCGACGACCGCGAGCTGTGGGTGGAGGGCAAGCGGGTCGACGTGACCACGCACCCCGACTTCCGGCCGATGCTGCGCACCCTCGCGGGCCTGTACGACCGTCAGCGGTCACCCGAGCTGGTGCAGGAGATGACGTTCCGGTCCGACGTCAGCGGGCACCCGGTCAGCCTGTCCTACCTGGCTCCGGAGTCGCCCGAGGACCTGGACCGCAAGTGGCTCAACTCCCGGCACTGGGTGGAGGGTTCGCACGGCCAGATCTCGCGCGTCCCGGACTTCATGGCCAACGTGGTGGTAGGGCTCCACGACTTCCGTCACGCGCTGGCGGAGGTCGACCCCGCGTTCGCGGAGAACGCCGAGAAGTACTACCTGCACTGCCGCGAGAACGACCTCGTCCTGACCCACGGACTCGGCGACCCCCAAGTCGACCGGTCGGTCACGCCCACCCAGCGGCCCGAACTCGGCCTCCAGGTCGTGCACCGGGACGACAGCGGCATCGTCGTCCGCGGGGCCAAACAGATCGCCACCCTCGCGCCGTACGCGCACGACGTCCTCATCTATCTGTCGCCCGCCAACTACCTGCGTGAGGACTCGGCGTACGTGTGCTGGTTCGGCGCCCGTCTCGACACCCCCGGCCTGAAGATCCTCTGCCGCCGCTCGTACCACGGGCAGCCCCACACCCTGGGCTCCCGGTTCGACGAGCAGGACGCCATGCTCGTCTTCGATGACGCCTTCATCCCCCGTGACCGCGTCTTCCTGCTCGACGACGCGAACACCGCGGTCAAGGGCTTCCACGCGCTGAACCGCTGGTCCCTGTACACCGGGCAGATCCGGCTCCATCACCGGCTCCGGGTGATGCTCGGCGTCGCGTCCCTGCTCGCCAGGTCCATCGGAGTCGAAAAATTCCGCGAGGTCGGCGCCATGCTCGGTGAGCTGGCCTCCTACGTGTCGGTGGTCGACCTCGCCCTCAAGTCGATCACCCGGGACGTCACCCGGACCAAGAGCGGCCTGCTGGCTCCGGGGACGACCGCCGCCCTGGACTCCCTCGCCGGCCAGTTCTCGGAGCGGGCGTCGGCCATCGTCCGGCAGATCGGCGCCTCCGGGCTGATCATGCAGCCCGCCGAGGGTGATCTGGTCGCACCGGACCTGCGCAAGGCGCTTGACCTGTACATGGGTGGCCGTGACACGTCGGTCGAGGACAAGTCCCGGCTCTTCCGGCTGGCCGGCGATCTGGTCATCGACCGGTTCGGCATGCGGCAGGAGCTCTACGAGGCATGGAACCGCGGCGACCCCGCCCGGGTCCGCTCGGCTCTCTACAACACATTCGTCGATCTTCCGGGCTGCGAAGCCGCGGCACGCGTCCTGGCCGACCTGTTGGAGCACCCGTGAACCACGACAGCATCGTCCTCAAGGGCGTCACGACCCACAACCTCAAGTCGGTCGACGTGACGCTGCCCAAGGGGAAGTTCATCGTCGCGGCCGGGGTCTCCGGGTCCGGCAAGTCCTCGCTGATCATCGACACGCTGTTCGAGCACTCCAAGTCGATCTACCTCGGGGCGCTCTCCAGCAGGTCCCTCGACCTGGGCGACGGCGACTACCAGTTCGACCGTATCGCCGGGATCCAGCCGCCCGTCGCGCTGCGCCAGCGCGAGGGCGGCTACAGCAACCCGCGCTCGACCGTGGGGACGTTGACCGGGATCGACGGGCTCTATCGCATTCTGTTCGGAGCCGCGTCCCACCCGGTGTGTCCGGCCTGCTTCGGCCCGACCGGCGCCGACCTGCTCTGTCCCGACTGCGGCATCTACACCGAACCGCACTCCGCCCAGCACTTCAGCCCGAACCGGCGCGAAGGCAAGTGCCTGCGCTGCGACGGGGTCGGCGAGATGGTCGACTTCTCGCTCGACCGGATCATCCCCGACCCCTCCAGGACGCTGAAGGAGATCTGGGACGGCGCCGACTCCGGCACCTTCGCCGTGCCCAACTGCCGCAAGGTGTTCGAGGCCATGGCCGAGGACACCGGCATCCCGCTCGACCGCCCCTTCGCGCGGCTCACCGACGAGCAGCGCGAGCGGGTTCTCCACGGCAGCGACACCGTCTACTCCATCAAACTGAGCAAGGTCACCAACGACTTCAGGTTCGAGGGCATCCTCGGCTTCCTCGAACGGGCCTACCGCAACGCCAGCAGCCCCGCCCGGCGCAACGCCTTCTCGAACTACCTGGCCAGGGACGCCTGCCCGGCCTGTGACGGCGGCCGGCTGCGGACCGAGTCGCTGAAGGCCACCGTCGACGGACGCACCTTCCCGCAGTTCCAGCAGGACGAACTCTCCGCCTCGACCGAGCGGCTGCGGGACGCCCTGGCCGAGGGGCGGCTGCCGGGCCAGGTCCGGGAACTGGCCAAGGAGATCGTCAAGCAGTGCGCAAACATCGCGCAGGTCGGCCTCGGACACCTCCAGCTGCGGCGTCCCGTCGTCACCCTCTCGGGCGGCGAGTTGCAGCGGCTGCTGCTCGCCCAGCACCTGGCGAGCGACCTCACCGGTGTCATGTACGTCCTGGACGAACCCACGGCCGGCCTGCACGACGCGGAGACCGACAACATCATCGCCTCGCTGCGGCGCCTGCGTGACCTGGGCAACACCGTCATCGCCATCGAGCACGACGAGGCCGTGATCGCCGCCGCCGACTGGGTGGTCGAGCTCGGACCGGGCGCCGGTTCCCGCGGCGGCGAAGTGGTCTTCGAGGGCCCCGTCGCGGAGCTGCTGAAGCAGCCCGACTCCCCGACGGCCAAGGCCCTGCACTCCCGGCCCGCAGCCCGGGAGACGGCCGACCTGGGTGACGCCGAGTGGCTCGACGTCCGGTCCCTCACGCGCAACAACCTCCAGGACCAGTCGGTACGGCTGCCGCTGCGGGGACTCACCTGCATCACCGGGGTCTCAGGGGCAGGCAAGAGTTCCCTGGTCGCCGACCTCCACGACAAGGTCAAGGCCGGCCTGAAGGACGCGGGCGCGGCCGGCGACATCGACGGCATCAAGCACCTCGACGACGTGATCTACGTCGAGAAGCGCCCCATCGGCCGCTCCAGCCGCAGCACGCTGGCGACCTACATCGGGATCGGCGACCACATGCGCGATGCCTTCGCGGGCAGCGAGGAGGCCACCGAACGCAACCTCGGCCGGGCCGAGTTCAGCACCAACGTCGTCGGCGGCCGCTGCGAGGCGTGCAAGGGCCTCGGGCTGGCGGAGGTCGGCATGACCCTCTTCCGCAGCGAACACGTCGTATGCGCGGAGTGCGACGGACGACGCTTCCAGGCCCATGTGCTGGAGGTGCGGCTCGACGACCGCAACATCCACGACGTCCTGTCGATGACGGTCGAGGACGCCCTGCCCTGGTTCGACCGCCTCGGCCACGCCAAGGTGGTCAAGGCGCTGACCGTCCTCGACGAGTTCGGTCTCGGCTATCTGCCGCTCGGCTCCTCCACCACCACCCTCTCCGGGGGCGAGGCCCAGCGCCTCAACCTGGCCAGTGAGCTGAACAAACAGCGGCGCAGGGGCACGCTGTTCATCTTCGACGAGCCCACCCGGGGACTGCACCCGGCGGACACCCGTCACCTCCTGGCCCTCTTCGAACGCCTCATCGCCTCCGGCAACACCATCGTCGCCATCGAGCACAACCTGCGCGTCGTCGCCGTGGCCGACTGGGTCATCGACGTCGGCCCGGGCGCGGGCCGCGCCGGCGGAAAGGTCATCCACTGCGGGACACCGGCGGAGCTGCGCGCGTCCGAGGAGTCGACCACCGCGCTCCATCTGCGCCGGGCGCTGGAGGGGCCCACCGCGGCTGCGACCCCGGCCGGGCGGCAGGCCAGGTCCGATCCGCCGGCGAGCCCGCCGGCGGGGGTGAACGACGTGCTGCCGAGTGCGGTGGCCATCGTGACCGGCAGCGACGGCGACGCGGTGGACGGCGCGGCGGCACCGCGCGGTCTCACCGTCGCCTCGCTCACGGCGGTCTCCGAGGAACCCGGCCTCATCGGGTTCCTGGTGAAGGCGACGAGTTCCAGCTGGGCAAGCATCGCCTCGGGGCCGCACTTCTGCGTCAACATCCTCAGCGACGAGCAGTCGGACATCGCGCGGGTCTTCGCGCGGACCCGGCCCGATCTGCGCTTCGACGACGTGGCGTGGGTGGCGACGGCGAACGGATGCCCCCGTATCGAGGGCGCCTTCGGGTTCATCGAATGCCGGACAGCGGCCAGCTACCGGTTGGGCGACCACCTCCTCGTCCTCGGGAAGGTCCTGCGGACCGAGACCGACGACGACCGCCGGCCGCTGCGACACGACGGACTCGGCCGGGATTCCGGCTACGGCTGGACTCTGGCCGGCGAACCGGCCGAGGCGGGTGCTGCCACATGACACCCGTCACCGATCGGTTCGAGGCGTACTTCGACCAGTGGCTGCACACGCTGGAGGCCGACGCGCACCGCGGCCCGCCCGGCGGCACCGGCGCCCCGGCCGGCCCCGACGGGCTCCCGCGGCCCTCGGCGCCGGTGCGGTACGCCGAATGGGAGGGTCCCGACGGCGGCACCCACGCGGTCCGGATGAGCCGGCGGGAGTGGATGCTGAACCAGTTCGACACCGCCCTCGCCCTCGGCGACCTCCTCACCCCCGACGACGTGGTGGTCGTCGCCGCCCCCTACGAACTGTCCCTGGAGGGCGCGTCCGTCGAGCGGGCCGTCGAGTGGCTGGGCGCCTCGCTCATCAGCGTCGGGACCAGCAACACGATCTGCCCGGTCCCGCGCCTGCTCGACCTGATCCACCGGTATCGGGTGACGACGCTGGTGGGCCCGCCCCAGCTGGCCGCCGAACTCGCCGCACTCGACGAGGCGGCCGGACGGCGCCCCGCCGCGGCCGGCCTCACGACCCTCGTCGCGACCCGCCCGGCCGCGCCCGAGCGGCTGCGGCGCATCGCCGCCACCTGGGGCGCGTCGGCGACCGTCCTGTTCGGCACCCCCTCCCGGCCCGCCACGGCCACGCCCTGCCGGCTCGGCCGGCTCCACCTGGTGGTGGACCGCTTCGAGGCGCGTCTCCGGTCGACGGCTCCGGGCCGTATCGACCCCGGCGGGACCCGCGGCGAACTCGTGCTCGACGTCCGCCACCCCGACGCGCCCGCGCCGGTGCCGCAGCCGACCGGAGAGCTCGTCGAGCTGCCTCCACCGGGCTCGCGCTGCACCTGCGGCTCCGAGCGGCAGCTCGTCGTCCCGCTCGGACGGGTGGCCGACGCCGTCGCAACTCCGCAGGGACCGATCACCCAAGTGGACGTCGAGCACTGCCTGTTCGCGTCCCCGTACCCCCGGGGACAGGTCACGAGCCGACTCGAAGGCGACCATCTGGCGGTCGCCTGTGCCGTAGGGAGCGCCGGCGGGCGACATCTGCCGGCACTTCGGGAGCTGGTCCGGAGCCGGCTCGGCCCCGCGGTCGAGCTGACGCCATTCGAGGAAGACCGGAAGACCTGGCCGAAGGCGACACCCGTATGAGGAGAAGCTGATGAAGGTAGCGGTCGTACAGACGCGCTGGGCCGACGACCCGGCCGACGGACTGAAGAACGCCCACCTGGCCATCGAGGAGGCCACCGATTCCGGCGACGCCGACGTGATCTGCTTCCCGGAGTTCTTCCTCGGCCCGCCCTGGTACATGCCGGGCCAGAGCCACCTGCGGGGGCGCACCGACACGCGCATCCCCGGGCCGGTCATCGAGACGTTCCAGGAGCTGGCGCAGAGCAAGAGCACCAACATCGTGCTCGGGTCGGTCGTCGAGGAGCTGGACGACGGCAAGTACAGCAACACCTCGCTGTTCCTCGACCGGAACGGCGAGATCGCCGGGCGGGCCGCCAAGGCGCACGTGTTCGGCAACGAGATGGTGGTGTGCCGCCCCGCCGAGTCGCTCGGCATCATCGAGACGGACTTCGGCCGGATCGGACTCGCCGTCTGCTCCGACTTCTGGGTGCCCGAGGCCATCCGCGTCATGGCGTTGGCCGGGGTGCACACGGTGTTCGTACCTGGCGGGACCCTGCGCCAGAATCAGGCGCTCATGGTCAACGCCCTGCGCACCACCGCGTACCTCAACGGCGTCAATGTGGTGTACGCCAGCTCCGTCGGGCTGGTCGAGGGCCTCAGGGGCGACCGGGTGGTCCAGATCCACTTCGCGGGCACCAGCCTGGTGGTGTCGCCCGAGGGGGTGACGGCGCAGGCCGGCAGTGGCCGGCCGCAGATCCTCCACGCCGACCTGGACCCGCCGGAGCCGCACGGCGACGGCGAACGCTGGCTCGCCATGCGGCGCCCCGACGCCTACACCCCGCTGCTCGGGGCGTACGTGGGCATGCGCCGCGACCTCGCGGCCGAGTTGCGCGCCGACCTCGCCGAGAGCGACGCCGGCGGGCAGCCCGCCGACGCTCCCGCGACGACACCGGCGGGGGCATGAGGATGAGCCAGATCTTCGTCGCCCAGTACCGCCGTCGGGCCGACGCGCAGAGCACGTTGGACGCGGTGATGACTCACCTCGACGCCAAGGTCACCTCACGTGCCGGGTTCGTCGTACTCCCCGAGAACGCCCTCGCCGCCCCGGACACGGGTCCGCTGCCCGCCGCGCTGCGGGACCAGGCGCTGACCCGGCTGGCCGAACTGGCCCGGCAGCACGGCGCGCACGTCCTCACCGGCTCGTGGGCCGAGGAGAGTGCGTCCGGCACGGGGCTCGACCAGGTCGCCCACCTCCTGGACCCCGCAGGCGAGGTCCAGGTCGTCGTCCGGCGCCCCGTCGACGACCGGGGCCGTACCACCACCGGCGACGACTTCCCCGTCGTGGACACCGAGCACGGGCGGGTCGGGGTGCTGCTCGGCCCGGACTTCTGGCTGGTCGAGCCGCCTCGCATCCAGTGCCTCGCGGGGGCCGAACTCCTCCTCGTGGCCGGTTCCACCACCGGCGCATCCGCCGACAGCCAGCATGCCGCCGTCTGGGGCATCGCCACGCTCAACACCGTCGGTGTCGCCATGGCCAACGGGCTCGACCGGCCCTCGGCGGGCGGCTCGGGCATCGCGGTTCCCGACGGCTTCCTGGCCTGGGCCGGCACCCGGGAGTCCGTGGTCAGCGCCGCCTGGGACCCGGACCACATCCGTCATCTGCGCCAGCCGGATCTGCGCTTCCAGGAGACCCTGTGGTTCGGCCTGTGGGCCCGGCGGCCGGAACTGTACGAGAGCCTCGTCGGCGGGCAGCGGCCGTCCGGCGCCGCCGAAGGAACGGGGAGCTGACATGCGCCTCACCGGACTCCCCGAAACCGCGGTGCGCGAAGACATCGCCGCGGCTCTGGCCGAGGACATCCCCTGGCCCCGGGTGCTCAACTCCATCTGCACCGCCCCGCACCCGCTCGCCGTCGAGGCGGCTCACGCCGCGGCGCACACCAACCTCGGCGACGTACGGATCTTCCGCGGCACCAAGCGGATCGAGCGCAAGGTGGTGGCCCTGCTCCTGGAGCTGCTCGGCCGTCCGCAGGGGGCGGGCAGCCTGGTCTCCGGCGGCACGGAGGCCAACCTCCTCGCCGTGCTCGCCGCCCGCCAGGACGCCCGGGCTGCCGGCCGGCTGACCGAGCACCCGGAAGTCGTCGTCGGAAGCACCGTCCACTTCTCCTTCGACAAGATCTTCTCCGCCCTGGGGATCACCCCCGTCCGGGTCCCCGTCGACGACGGTCTGCGCCTCGCGCCCGAGTCCGTGGAGAAGGCGGTGAGCGAGCACACCATCGCGGTGGTCGCCACCGCCGGGAGCAGCGAACTGGGCGTGGTGGACCGGGTGGACGCCATTGCCGCCGTCCTGGAGCCGCACGGGGTGTGGCTGCACGTGGACGCGGCCACGGGCGGCTTCATCATCCCGTTCGCCCGTGAACTGGGGCTACCGCTGCCGCAGTTCGACTTCAGCCTCGACGGCGTCCGGTCGATCACCATCGACCCCCACAAGTACGGCCTGGCCAACGTTCCCGCCGGGGCGATCCTGTTCCGCGCCCAGGAGGCCTACCAGGCCGACTCGTTCTTCCTCGACACCCCCGCGCACACCACCCTCCTGGGCACCCGCCCCGGCAGCGCGGCGATGGCCACCTACGCCGTCCTGGAGCATCTCGGCCGGGAGGGGTTCGTCGACGTCACCCGCACCAACTTCGAGAACACCCGCTACCTGACCGGCCGGCTCGCCGAGGCCGGGTACGGCTTGCTCATCGAGCCCGAGCTGAACATCGTGGTCGCCCGCGTGCCCCACGCCGCCGAGGTGTCACGTCTCCTCGGCACCAGGGACTGGATCGTGTCCACCTCCAGGCGCTTCGATGATGCCGTCCGCATTGTCGTGGCCAGGCACGTCACCCGGGACGTGATCGACGAGTTCATCCCCGTCCTGGTCAGGGCCGACCAGGAGATCCGGGCGGAGGTGGCCGCGCGTTGAGCCTGTTCCGGGGTCAAGGACTCACCCTCGCCGCCGTCCAACTGCAGATCGACGCCGGCCGGCGCGAGGAGAACCAGGCCCGTGCGGCGGAGCTGCTCGCCGACGTCGCCCATCAGGGGGCCGATCTGGCCTGCCTGCCGGCGACGTTCGCCACCGGGCTGAACTTTCCGTCGATCCGCAAGGACGCGACCCCCCTCGACGGTCCCGTCATGGCCTTCCTCGCCGAGCAGGCGCGGACGCACGGGATGCACATCGTGGCCGGTGTGCTGCTGTCGGAGGGCCGGGAGATCTACGACGCCGCCGTCCTCGTCGACCCGGCCGGGGACCTGCTCGGTCTCTACCGCAGGGCCTCCCTGTGGGAGGGCGAGCGGGAGTACCTGTCGGCCGGGGAGCCGCTCGACGCCGTCGCGACCCCGCTCGGCCGGATCGGCCTGCAGGTCAGCTACGACCTGCGCTTCCCCGAGGCGAGCAGGCGGTTCCTCGGGCAGGACGTCGACGTCGTCGTGTGCGTCGCGAACCTGTTCACCGAGTTCTCCCACCACGTCAGATCCCTGGCGCGCGCCCGCGCCGCCGACAACCAGACCGCCCTGGTGCTGAGCAGCGGCTCCGGGGAGAACCGGTTCGTCGGCATGTCGTACCTGGGCCGGAGCTGCATCGTCGACGGACTGGTCCAGGGCACCGACGCGGACGACGCCGACGTGCTCGCCGAGGTTCCGGCCCGCAGCCGCGAGGGAGTCGCGATCGCCACCGTGTACCCCCGCAGGCGGAGGAAGACCAGCGACGGGCTCCCGTTCCGTGCGGACACCGCGACGACCTGGCGCACCTCGTACATCTGGGAGGGACGATGACGGCGCCGACGTACAAGCGCGGGGGCGCGCACGAGCCCCCGGAACGGGACCGGTTCCGGCTGTCGGATTGGCTGGTCGACGTGTTCCGGCTGGTGGTCATGGACCTCCGCCAGTTCTTCGACAACAAGCTGTACTCCGTCTCCACCTTCCTCACCTCGGTTTCGATGGTGCTGGCCTTCGGCGCGGCCACGGACCAGATGGCCAGTCCCGCCGCGGGCGCGGCCAACTTCTTCGCGTTCGTGTTCCCCGGCATCCTCGCCGCGGGCATCATGTTCAGCTGCACCTACACCGTCGGCTACACGATCATCGTGGACCGGAACCGGCGCACGATCGAGGACCTGATCCTCTCGCCGCTGTCGTACTCGGGATTCCTCGTGGCGCGGTTCGTCGGAGTGATCCTGAAGTGCCTGTTCCAGTTCGCCGCGGTGCTGGTGCTCGGCATCGTGGTGTTCGACGCCGCCGTCGAGTCCGTGCCGCTCGCGACCCTCGCCTTCGTCACCGGGTGCCTGGCGTTCGCCGGGCTCGGCGTCGTCGTGGCCACCTTCTCGACCGAGATCTCGTTCCCCGCGGTGGTCAACATCATCGTCATCCCGCTCATGTACTTCGCCGGCGTCTTCTTCCCCCTCCAGAACCTGGGGTGGGTCGGCGACGTCATGGAACGGCTCCCGCTGTCGGTCAACGTGGAGCTGTTCAGGGCGGCCACGGGCCAGGGGCCTTCGGCGTCGGGGGAGGCCCTCGCCCTGGCCGTCGGCTACGCCGTCGTGGCGGTGGTCGTGTCGGCCTACGCGTTCAGGCGGAGGATCGGCCGTGGCTGACGCACCCGAGGACAGGACGCCGGTACTCCAGGTCTCCGGCCTGGACTACCGAGTCAGCCCGGAGTTCGCCCTGCGGGGCATCTCCTTCGAGGTCGAGGCCGGGGAGGGCGTCGCGATCATCGGCTCGAACGGCGCCGGGAAGACCACCGTCATCCGACTCGTCGCCGGGCTGCTCAAGCCCCGGGCCGGAACGGTGACCGTATGCGGCATCGATGCCCGGCGCTGGGGCCGGGTCAGCCGCCACATCGGCTACGTCCAGCAGTCGAAGGAGCTCCCCGACGGGGTGACGGTCGAGGCCTACGTCCGCTACCAGCTCCGCCTGCACCGGGCCGATCCGGGCCGGCTGCCCGAACTCCTGGCCCTGGCCGGCCTGGAGAGCATCGCGGGCCAGTACGTACGGACCCTGTCGGGAGGCAGCCAGCGCAAGCTCCACATCATCACCGCGGTCGCGCACCGCCCCGACCTGCTGATCCTCGACGAACCCACCGCGGGCCTCGACCCCGGCGCACAGCAGACGCTGCTGCGGCTGGTGGCCGACCTGAAGAAGGACGGGGTCGGCGTGCTCTTTGCGAGCCACCACCGGCACGAACTCGACGCCCTGGCCGACTCGGTGGTCGTCCTGCACACAGGACGGCAGGCCGAGGGCACCTCGCTGGCCGACATCGCCCGTACGGCGGGCAACCCGCGGCTCGTCCTCGAAACCCATCCGGACGCCGATCCCGGGCCGCTCCAGGCGTGGTCCGAGACGCTGGCCGCGCGCCACGGCGGGGTCCGGGCGGTCCACTCCACACGCTCCGGCGCGGACGTCGAACTGGTCGAGGGCGAGCACCCCCGGGCGCTTGGGGAGATCGTCACTCTCGCTCACGCCGACGGCATCGGACTCCGCGCCGTCTCCTACCACCAGGCCACGCTCGCGGACATCGTCCGCACCATCGCCCGGCACATCGGATTGGAGAAATCCCCATGAGTATCACCACGACCAGCATGCCGTTCTGGAAGGAATACCCGGAACGGGACAGCGAGTGGGTCCGGCAGTACCCCACCAAGCACGTCGCGGTCACCGAGAGCGAGGTGTTCACTCCCCGGCAGATGGGCCTGTACATGCACATCCCGTTCTGCAACCGGCTGTGCTTCAGCTGCCCGTACATCAAGTTCCAGACCGAGCGCGACCTGACCCTGGCCTACCTCGACGCGCTGAAGGCGGAGATCACCAACTACGCCAACCGGCCGTACATCCAGGACCATGTGATCACGCTCGGGTACATCGGCGGCGGCACGCCCACCTCGCTGACCGCGCAGCAGCTCGACGACCTGCTCGGGCACATGCACGACAGCTTCGACGTCGCCCCCGACGCGGACTTCTCCATCGAGACCACCCCGATCGACATCACCGAACGCAAGGCGAAGGTGCTGCTCGAACGCGGGGTCCGCCGCATCAGCCTCGGTGTGCAGACGTTCGTCGAGGAGGAGCTGAAGAACATCGGGCGGCCCAGCGACCCGGAGATGCTCAAGGCCAGCATCCGCCTGCTGCAGTCGGCCGGCTACGAGAACATCAACATCGACCTCATGCACGGCATCAACGGGCAGACGATGGAGGGTTGGGAGCACAGCCTCGACGTGGCCATCGAACTCGGTGTCACGTGCGTGTCGTTCTACACGTACATGGAGTTCGCCCAGGTCTCCACCAAGCGCCGCAAGCTGCCGCCCGTCCCGGACCGCGAAGTGGTCGACGAGATGTTCTTCTTCGCCGCCGAGAAGCTCACCCAGAACGGCTTCCTGGGCTACTACGGCGACTGCTTCGCCAAGCCCGGCTGCCAGCCCAAGTACGGCGAGACGTCCTGGAGCGACGACGTCCCCATCATCCCGCTCGGGCCCACCGCCACCGGTCACCTGCGCGATCACTGGTACTTCAACGAACCCGACCTCGGGAAGTACGTCCAGACCGTCCGGGAGGGACGCCTGCCCATCTCGATGGGGCGGCACATCCCCAAGGACGAAGCCATCCGCAGGACGATGGTGCTCGGCATCAAGTCGGGCCGGCTCAACCGCGAACGCTTCATGCGGGTGCACGGCGTGAACTTCCTGGAGATGTTCGCCGACGAGATCGCCGACCTCGTCGAGAAGGGACTCGTCACGGTCGACGGCGACGGCATAGAGGTGACCGGCCCCAAAGGCTGGTACTACCTGGACAACATCTCCAAGGCCTTCTACTCGCCCGAGTTCCGCCGCTACCCGCAGCACCTGGGGGCCGACATCACCGGCTTCATCTCCCCGCAGCGCGCGCTCCCGCTCGAAATCGTCAACGCCGGTCCCCAGGGTGGCTGCCATGACCACTGAGACGCCACTGCTCGACCTCGCCGAGCGGGTCCCGCTGGACCGGCCGTACGGCGACATCGAGGCCGTCCGGGCCTACGACCTCGGCATGCGCCGCTCGGCCCTGATGGCGTACAAGCGCCCCTCCGAGCGCATCATGGCCGCGCACCGCGAGGGCATGACCGACTTCGTCGACCTCGGGTTCAACACCGGGCTGCTTTCCCTGCACGTCTCCGGCCGACTGCCCGACGTCGCCGTGTCGGGGGTCGAGGAGTTCGGCAACCTCGTGGACGTCGCGGAGGACAACCTGACGCTCTGCGTCTGGGCGAACACGGCCGGCGACGTCGAGTTCGAGCAGTCCAAGCTCAGCCGGCTGCCGTTCCCCGACGACTCCGCGGACATCGTCTACTCGTTCTCGTCGCTGCACCGCTGGCGCCGGCCCGTGGAGACCCTCAAGGAGGCCGCGCGCATCTGCAAGCCCGACGGGACGGTCCTCATCGAGGACGTGAACCGGCTGGCCGAGGAGGGCCACATCACGTTCATCCTCCAGTTCGTGAAGGAGGGCGGTGAGCAGTTCATGCGCTCACTCAAGGCCGCGTACTCGCCGGAGCAGGCCCGGGACCTGCTGCGCGAGGCCGGGCTCGACGACTGGCACGTCGTCGAGGAGGACCTGGGCCTGGTGATCTCCAACCGTCCCGTCACCCCGGTGAGTATGTGATGGGCCGCCCCACCAGGATCGCGGTGGTTCAGATGGAGTCCAAGCTCGGGCGGGAACCGGCCAACCTGCGGCGCGCCGAACGCCTCGTCAGGCAGGCCGCCGCGCAGGGGGCGCACCTCGTCTGCCTTCCGGAGGCGTTCCTCACCTCGGGCAACATACTGGAGGTCGCCGACGTCGCGGTGACCATCCCCGGCGACGCCACCGACCGGTTGTGCCGCCTCGCCGCCGAGGAGGGGGTCCACATCGTCGCGGGCCTCCTGGAGCGCGGCGACGACGGCGCGTACTACAGCACCTCGGTCCTGGTCGACAGCTCCGGCGCACTCCGCGGCACCTACCGCCGGGTCCACCGCCACGAGCTGGAGAGCCGCTACCTGGCCGGCGGCACCGCGTACCCCACGTTCGATCTCGACATCGGACGGATCGGTCTCATGCAGGGTTACGACGTGAACTTCCCCGAGGTCTCCCGGGAGTACCTGCGCCGCGGAGTGGACATCGTCGTCTGCTCCGCGCTGGTGCCGGACATGTTCACGTACGTCGTCGACATGCGGCTGCCGGTGCGGGCCGTCGACGGGGAGTGCGTGCTCGCGTTCGCCTCCGGCATCGGCAACAACCTCTACGCCGGCTTCGGCTACATGGGGCGCAGCCAGATCCTGGCCGACCCGCTCTTCCTGGAGTCGGAGCGCTTCGACTTCGAGGACGGGGACGAGCGCATGCTGGTTCTCGGGGAGGGCGAGGGAACGGGGGTCGTGGAGATCGACCTTGACCGGATGCGCCGCTACCGGGAGAAGGCGACGCTCCGCCACGACCTCAAGCCCGGCACGTACTGGCAGCCCGATCCCGATTCCGATCCCGACGCCACCACCGCACCTGGCCCAGCCACGGTGTCCAGCCAGACGTAGGAGCATCCGATGCGTGTCCTGCTGATCTCCACGAACAAGATCCGGGTACCCCGGCCCGCTCTGCCGATCGGGATGGCCTACATCGGCGCCGCCATCAAGAAGGCGGGCCACCAGGTCGACGTCCTGGACCTGCTGTGGGAGTCACGCGAGCTCAAGGCCGTTCGCGAGCAACTGACCTCCACCACCTACGACGTGGTGGGGATCGCTGTCCGCAACCTCGACAACCTCACCTTCGTCGACCCGGTCTTCTTCGGCCCCCTCACCGAGAAGATCGTGCAGTGCGTCCGCAAGTACACCAGCGCCACCGTCGTGCTCGGCGGCTCCGGCTTCTCCGTCGAACCCATGGCGTTCTTCGAGTACACCCAGCCGGACTACGGCATCGCCGGCGAGGGCGAGGTCGGCATGGCGCAGCTGCTGCAGTACCTGGAGATCGGCGGATCGCTCGACGACATCTCCGGGCTCTGCTACGTCGACGGCGAGGGGAACTTCGTCCACAACCCGCCCAACACCGGGTTCGACCTGGGCGCGCTGGTGCCCGACCGGGCCCTGTACGACCCCCGGTACTTCGAGGAAGGGGTGTCGGCCGCGTCCGACCTCACCCGGGACACCCAGCCCGCCATCGAGACCCTCCAGACCAAGCGGGGCTGCAAGCTCTACTGCTCCTACTGCATCATCCGGAAGACCGAGGGCAAGGGGAACCGCTTCAAGGACCCGGCGGCGGTGGTCGATGAAATCAAACGGGCGATGTTCGAGAACCCCGAGGTCAAGGAGTTCGAGATCGTCGACGCCACCTTCAACTTCCCGCTCGACTACGCGGCGTCCGTGTGCAACGAGATGGTGAAGGCCAAGCTCGACGTCCCCTGGTACTGCCAGCTGACGCCCAACGCGGTCACCCCGGAGTTCGTCGAACTGCTCGCCGCCGCCGGCTGCATCCGGGTCGACCTCGGCACCGACGCGTTCACCGACCAGGCGCTCGCCGACCTGCTCAAGGGCTTCGACCTCGCCCGGGTCATCGAGATCGACCGCCTGTTCACGGCCAGCAGCATCGAGCACACCCACTGCGTCTTTCTGGGCGGCCCGGGCGAGACGTCCGCTGCGCTGCGGGAGTCCATCGCCTTCACCGAGCGGTACCTCAACCCCGCCCAGATCTACGCCAACCTCGGCATCCGCATCCTCAGCGGCACCAAGCTGCTGAAGCAGGCGGTGAAGGCCGGGATCATGGAGGAGGGCCAGGGCACCTTCGTCCCCGCCTACTACGTCGAGCCCGAGATCCTGCACGACCCGGACACCCTCGACTTCGTCCGCAACGCCTATCTGAGCCACCGGAACTGGTACCTGTGGTGGGGGCTGCGCGGCCAGACCCTGCCCGAGCGCGCCCAGTACTCGGCCGACACGGTCGCCGAGATGGAGCGCGAGTACGCGTACGTGATGGCCGACAAGCCCCGGCTGCGGCCCGCGCGGCCGAAGGCGAAGCCGGTGACCCTCACACTCGGGACGTCCGTATGAACCACGAGGCCGCGGCCACCGAGCTGCGGGAACTGCTCGCCCACCACGCGGACCCCACGTTCGCCGACTCCATGCAGCGCTACTTCCGCACCCCGGTCCCGGCGCTCGGGGTGGGCAATCGCGCCGTAGCCGTCCTGGCGTACCGCTGGGTGGGCGAGCATCCGGACCTCTCACCCGCGGACCGGCTGGCGATCGCCGACAGGCTCGTCGAGCAGTCGAAGTACCACGAGGAGACGCTCGCGGGGTTCGCGCTCCTGCACCGGATCGCCAGACGACAGCTGGGTGGGGAACTCTTCGACCGGGCCCGCACCTGGCTCGACCTTCATGTGACCAACTGGGCCCAGTGCGACGACCTGTGCCTCAAGCTGCTCTACCCCTACTTCCTCGGTGCCCTCGACGAGATCCCCCGTACCCGGGAGTGGCTCGACGGCGGCCTGTGGGCCAGGCGGGCGGCCAACGTGGCGGTGGTCAAGTTCGTGCGCCGGCGCGTGGGCAAGGAGGTTTACGAACTCCCGACCACTCATGTGTTCGGCAACTGCACGGCGCTGATGTCCGACGAGGAGTTCTACGTCCAGAAGGGCGTCGGCTGGCTGCTCAAGGTCACCGCACGGGAGCATCCGGACGCCGTCAAGGAGTACCTGACGACGTGGCACCCACGAATGAGGCGCGACACGTTCCGGTACGCGCTCGAAGGGATGGGCGCCGACGACCGGCGCGCTCTCATGGCTCTCGGCGGAGGTGCGCGCACATGAGCGACAGCAACGGCTACGTGCACCGGGCCGGCATCCACAGCGAGAGCGCGTGCCAGTGCAACGTCCTGGCGGCACTCGGGCACGACATCGACGAGCACGTCGTCTTCGGCCTGGACGGCGGCTTCGGCTTCTCGTACTTCCCCACCCGGGGCAACACGCCCGACATCATCGTCGGGAAACAAGTGATCATGCCGCTCCGGGCGGCCCGGCTCCTCGGCGTCGAGGTCCACGCGCACACCCCGAGGTCCACCTCGGGTCTGGCCGCGATCCTCGACACCGTGCCGGCCGCCATGACGCGGGTCGACATCGGCCTCCTGCCGTACTGGGGCCTGGAGGGCCGGGTTTCGTTCGGCGGGTACTTCGTCAACGTCGTCCGTGCCACCGGACAGGGCGAGTTCGAGATCTCCGACCCGGCTTACGACAGCACGATGCTGGTTCGCGCCGATGACCTCAACGCGGCCCGCGCCAGCCGGAACTCGCCGCCGCTGAACCCCAACTGGCGTATCTACACCTTCGGTTCGCCGCGCAACTCGCCCCGGCTCGACCTGGTGGCGCCGGTCGCGGTGCGCACCCTGAGCCGGGAGGTGCTGAAACCGGGCAGCCGGAGCCTGGGCATCCCCGCGATGAAGGTCCTGGTGACGACCGCCCCTTCCTGGCCGGCGAGCAAGCGCGGTGAGGTGGAGGACGTCGACCTCCAGGGCCGCGTCATCACCACGAGCGCGCTGGCGCGCCAACTCCTGCACCTGGGACGGCAGATCGAGTCCTTCGGCACCGGGGGCGGGCTGTTCCGCCCCATGATCGCGCGCTTCCTCACCACCGTCTCGGAGCACTGCGACAACCCCCACTACTCCGAAGCGGCCGACCTCTTCGAACAGAGCGCGGAGCACTGGACCGGGCTCGGGAAGGCGCTGCTGGCGCGGAGCGCCTGCGCCGACGACGCCGAGCTGGTGGGGCTCGTCGACGCGGTCGTCACCTCGGTGCGCGCGTCCATGGATCTCGAGAAGCGGGCCCTGGCCGGCCTGACGGCCGTCTAGGAGGAGGGCATGGACGTGGATGAAGCGGTCCTGCGGCAGGGGCCCACGGAGTGGAACCAGTACGTACGGCGCCGGAAGGCCGAGGGCCGCCGCGCGGATCTCCGTGACGCGAGCCTGTCGGGCGCCGACCTGAGCGGGACCGACCTCTCGTACGCCGATCTGCGCGGGGCGGTGCTCACCGGGTCGTACCTGATGTCCGCCGATCTGCGCGGCGCGGATCTCGACGGCGCCGACCTGAGCGAGGCGTACCTGATCCTGGCGGATCTGGTGAACTCCCGTCTCGTCGGCGCCACTTTGGAGGGCGCCGACCTCAGCGGAGCGGACCTCACGGGAGCGTGTCTCGATCCGTCGTTCGCGCGGTCGCAGGTCATCTCCGACTACCTCACCATCTGGCCGGAATAGGACCTGTCCCGTACGCGCCCGTCCGCTACCTCGACCCCTCCGACCCGGCCCGTCAACAGGCAAGGAGTTCCCCATGATCGTCCTGGGCTACAACGGATTCGGCAAAGCCGCGGAGCTCTTCGCGCGGCTCTACCGGGCCACCGGCATCGACCGCCACCTGCTGTTCGGCCACGACTCCGCGGCAGCCCTGATCGTCGACGGTACGCTGGTGGCGGCGGTGGAGGAGGAACGGCTCAACCGGGAGAAGAAGACCTCGAAGTTCCCGTCCAACGCTCTGAGCTGGTGTCTGGAATCGGGCGGCATCGCGCTCGACGACGTCGACGTGGTCGCCTTCTCGTGGCAGTTCTCCGACGACGTCATGGACAAGATGATCGCCGAGATCACCGAGGACGCAGCGGCGAGCCCGGCGGAGAAGTTCTCCCGGCTCGGCCGCCTCGCCGAGACCTACGCGGCCCTGTTCAGCCAGGAGGCGATCCTGGCCGACTTCCTCGAACACACCGGCCATCATCTCGACCCGCAGAAGCTCATGCCGGTACCGCACCATCTCGCGCACCTCATGACCGGCTACCACCTGGCCGGTGGTCATGACGCCGCGTTCTTGGTCAGCGACGGCCGCGCCGAGTGGCTGTCGGCGATCACGGGCGAGGTGCGGGACGGCGAGATACGGATCTTCGACGACATGAGCGTCGACTCGCGGCACTCCCTGGCCATGCTCTTCTCGGTGGTGACCCGCTACCTCGGCTTCGTACCGAACAACGACGAGTACAAGGTCATGGCGCTGGCCGGCTACGCGCCGCCCCCGGCGACGAACCCCTTTCTCGACCACGTGGTCACCACGCTGCCCGACGGCACCTACGAGATCCCCTTCCCCGCGAGCGCCGTCCCCGCCTACTACGCACTGTTCGACCGCATGTTCGACGGTGGTCCCGGCCGACGCGAGGACTTCGACTTCCGCGTGCGCGTCGCCGGCGCCGCCCAACAGATGATCGAGATGCTTACGGCCGCGCAACTGGGCATGCTGGAGCGCCGGAGCGAGCTGCCCCGGCTGATCTTCGAGGGCGGCCTCGCCCTGAACTGCGTGAACAACACCAAGCTCCTGAACGGCTCCCGCTTCACCGACATGGACGTCAGCTTCGGCGCCTCCGACGTCGGGGTGGCGCTGGGCGCCGCCCTGTACGCCGCCCGACAGGCGGGTGACGAACCCCGCACGGGCAAGTCCCCCTATCTCGGGCCGGAGTTCGACCGCGAGGACATCCTGGCCGCCCTCGACAAGTTCTCGCAGCAGGTCGAGTGGCGCGAGGTCGAACCCGGTCAGGTGCCCGCCGAGACCGCCGCGCTGCTTCAGGACGAAAACGTCATCGGCTGGTTCCAGGGGCGGATGGAGTACGGGCCGCGTGCGCTCGGCAACCGCAGCATCCTCGCCAACCCCCGCTTCCCCGGCATGAAGGAGCTGATCAACGAACGGATCAAGCAGCGCGAGCAGTTCCGGCCCTTCGCACCCGTCGTCCTGGAAGAACTCGCCGCCCAGGTCTTCGAGACCGGCAAGAAGAACTCCTCGCCCTACATGACGTTCGTCTTCCCCGTGCGCCCCGTGTACCAGGACCTCATCCAGGGCGCCTGCCACGTGGACGCCACGGCCCGCATCCAGACGGTCACCGACGAGAGCAACCCGCTCCTCGCGGAACTGCTGCGCCGGTTCAACGAACTGACCGGGGTGCCTTGCCTGATCAACACGTCCTTCAACGTCGCCGGCGAGCCGATCGTCTGCTCGCCCGTGGACGCGCTGACCTGCTTCCTGAACACGGAGATGGACCACTTGGTTCTCGGAAACTTCCTCGTGCGGCGCGCCACGGATTCGTGACGGCCCGTACGCCCTGCCCGTACGGATTGCCCGTACGGATTTTCGAACGCGCCCTCATCGGGGCGGACCTGTGCGCACGGCCGTCGTACGGGAGGGGTGCGTGACATCCTGAGGATTCCCCTACGGTGGGTGGCCGAGCCTCCTTCGTCGGTGCGATCGACGGCTCGGCCCCATGCCCACCGCCGTCCGGCCCCTCCCGGGAGCGAGTCCTCTCCATGCAGAACTACGACGTGAAGAAGGACCTGCGGGACCTCTTCACCGCGAAGAAGAGTTTCGAGGTCATCGACGTGCCCGCCATGAACTTCCTCATGGCGGACGGCGAGGGCAGTCCGAACACATCGCAGCTCTACCGGGACATCGTCCAGGCGCTGTACGCCACCGCCTACGCCGTCCGCGCCCGCGCCATCGACGAACTCGGCAGAAAGCACACCGTCGGCCCGCTCGAAGGCCTCTGGTGGTCCGACGACCTGCGCGCCTTCACCTCACGCGACGAGGACTCCTGGCAGTGGCGCCTCATGATCGTCCAACCCGCCTGGATCACCCGCGACCTCTTCGAGGCCGGACTCAAGCAAGCCGTCGACAAGAAGGACCCCGCCGCCGCCGACCGCGTCCGTTTCGACGAATTCCACGAAGGCCCATCCGTCCAGGTCCTCCACATCGGCCCCTACAACGAAGAGGCCCCCACCATCGCCCGCATGCACGACGACTACATGCCCCACCACAGCCTCAAACCCCGCGGCAGCCACCACGAGATCTACCTCTCCGACGCCCGCCGCACAGCCCCCGCCCGCCTCCGCACCATCCTCCGCCAACCGGTCGAACCCACCGGCGCGTGAGGAAGCCCCGGCCGTCCGCCTCGGGGGAAGCGGACGGCCGGGGAGGCCCACCGCCCCCAGGTGCCGGGGTGCTGAGGGCGGTGGGGGTCAGTGGGGCGACGACTTGTGGCAGTTGCACGCGCAGCGCAGTCGAATGGCGACGATGCCGCCGACCTTGATGTCTTTGTTGCCGTCGCATTCCCGGTGCTCGCCGATGCGGCACACTCCGGTCGTGTACGCCTCACTGCGCGCCTCGGCCCGGGTCCGGGCGTTCACTGCGTCTCACCCTCGTAGTGCGGCCACTCCTCGCGCGAGTAGGCATGGAAGTGGTCGCCCTCGTGTCCTTCGTGCTCGGTGCAGCGCGTCGGAGTGCCGGGCCCGGTGCCAGAGCCGGTGATGTCTGGGCTGCGCAATGCGACGGTGTCCGCGGCCACGCCGGCCGGCCGGTTGGCGTTCGAGACGCGTGACGATGCCGCGTCCCGCGCTCTGTACGCCGGTACGGGCACGGGCCCACGCCCTTCAGGCGGAGGTTGCGGCGCGTGCGGGACAGGGCGCCTGAGGAAGAGACGTGCCCGGCTTACGCATGCCGGTATGTCGAGCTGGGTCGCCTATAGGGGGTGCCCGCCTGCGCCGCCTGATGCGGTGTGGCCGGGGGTGGGCGCGAGTTGTCCGGTGGCGGTCAGGGCGAGGCGTGAGAACAGGGTGCCGGAGAACCCGAAAAGCAGTGCGACCGCTAGACGAGTCATTCCGAATGCTGACGGTGTGTCCGGGAACGCAGACAGGGCGTCCAAGATCGTTGTGTGACGAACAACCTAGACGCCCTGCTGACCGCACTTTACGTGAAGATCGACGACGAGATCGGAGGCACCCGGTGGCTGGGCAGACCGCCGCAGCTGACGGATTCCGAGCTTGTTTGCCTCGCCGTCGCACAGGCGCTGCTGGGCTTCACCTCGGAGTCGCGGTGGCTGCGGTTTGTGGACTCCCGTCTGGGGGCGATGTTCCCGTACGTGCCCAAGCAGCCGGGTTGGAACAAGCGGCTGAGGGCCGCGTTGCCGCTGGTCAAGAAGGCGATACGGCTGCTGGCAGTGGACACGGACTTCTGGTTCGACCCGCACTGGATCGTCGACTCCACGCCGGTGGAGTGCGGTCGCTCGCGTCCGACGGTGAAGCGGTCGGACATGGCCGGCTGGGCCGGTTACGGGTACTGCGCCAGCCACAGCCGGTTCTTCTGGGGCCTGCGCCTGTTCCTGGTCTGCACCCCGACCGGGATGCCGATCCTGTGGGCCCTGGCGAACCCGAAGATCGACGAGCGGGAGGTACTTACCGCGATGCTCGACCGTGAACCGGAGACGGTTACGGACCGTCCGGGATTGCTGGTGATCTCGGACAAGGGTTTCGCCTCCAAGGAGTTCGAAGCCGATCTGGCCTTGCGGGGCGCGGAGTTGTTGCGGCCGTCGTTCAAGCGCGAGAAGAAGCGCAGGGGCGAGAGCCTCCTCAAGTCGGTGAGACAGCTCATCGAGTCGGTCAACGACACCCTCAAAGGCCAGCTCGACCTGGAACAACACGGCGGGCGGACCTTCGAGGGCGTCGCTGTTCGCGTCGCCCAGCGCATCCTCGCGATGGCCGCAGCGATCTGGCACAACCACCAGACCCGCCAGCCGATCACACGGTCACTGATCGCTTACGACCACTGATCATTCGGAATGACTCGTCTAGGGCTATGGGTTGTGCCGGCGCACCCCATGAGTTGTCGAGGAACACCTCGCCGAGGAGGTTCAGTTCCGGGTCGGCGAGCATGCGGACCAGGAGCAGGCCGCCGACTGCGGCGAGGGCCCCGCCGACCGGGGCAAGGACCAGCACGCCCCAGGACGACGGGCGCTGAGAACGCATCACCCCGATGACCGGAGACAGGAAGCCACCCAGTGCTCCGACGAGCATCGTCAGCCGGTGGTCCAGTACGACGCCGATCAGCAGCGCCGCACCGAGCCCGGTCATGGCCAGCCACAGGGCGATGGCGCGCGGCGAAGTTGGACGGCTTCTTCGGCTGGGGCGAGGGCTTCGTCGCGCCGCCCGATTCCCGCGAGCCGGTTGGCGAGGTTGTTCAGCGAGCCGGCCAGGTTGGGGAGGTAGGCGGCGGGGTTGGCTTTGGCGAGCGCGCGGTAGACGGTGGCGGTTTCTTCGGCTGGGGCGAGGGCTTCGTCGCGGCGTCCGATTTCCGCGAGCTGGACGGCGAGGTTGTTCAGCGAGCCAGCCAGGTTGGGGAGGTAGGCGGCGGGGTTGGCTTCGGCGAGTCGCCGCAGCGCTGTGACGCCGGGTCCGCCGGCGGCGAGGGCGTGGTCGGGCAAGTGCCGCTGCAGGTAGGGGTTCGCCTGGTCTGGCTGGGTGCCCTCGGCGGTCTGTTGCAGTGTCAGGTCTACGAAGGAGCGGAGGATGGAAAGCGCGGCGGCCGGGCGGCTGTCCCGGGTGGCGGGCGCGTCCCGCATATGGCCGATGAGCTCGCGGTGGTAGAGCCGGTAGAGGCCTGGTGGCCGTCGCTGTCCTCGACGATGTAGCGGCCGTAGTGGTCCAGGAGCCAGTCGATGTCTGCAGGCCCGTAGACGGTTCTGTCCCGGCTGACTGCCTGGGCGGCCGTCTGCCAGACGCCGTGGGCGGGTATGCCGTTGCCCGCGGCCCAAGCGAGCGCGGTGAGCAGATCGCCTGCAGCGTGCGGCAGTTCACGGCCGTCACGTTGCAGGGCGGCGCCGGCGGCCAGATCGCGGGTCAGGGCGTCGGCGACGGTGGCCGGGATCTGCTCGCTCCACGGCCGGCCGGGAGCTGCGGTCAGGTCGCGGGCCAGCGCGGACGCGACGATCCGGGCGAACAGGAACCCGCCTTGGCTGCTGCCGGCCCGTTCGGCCAGAGCCGGGGCGATCTCATTCGCTGTCCCGCCGGGCAGCCCGTCGGCCAGTAGGCGCTTACCGATGTATTCGGTGATATCGCTGGTGGTGTCAGGCTGCTGGTCGAGGTCGAGGACCTTCACGGCAGCGCCCACGGCGCGGGTCAGCGCTGCGTCCAAGGTCTCGCCGGGTTCGAGGTGGGGCTGGAACGGCCGGTCCCGCGAGGCCAACAACACTGTGCACAGCCGACTCAGGGGCACCAGCAGTTGGTCGGCGATAGGCCCGGCCTGCCCGGGCGAGGCCTCGTCCAGGCCGTCCAGCACCAGCACATGGCGCCGCCCGCCTGTGGCTTCCAGTCCTTCCAGGGCGGCGATCAGGTCGGCGGGTGTCTTCGGCTCGGGCAGACCCAGCTTGTAGGCGAGCGCCGCGGCGATGTCCTGCGCTGCCATGCCCCGCAGGTGCAAGGCTGCGTCCACGCTCTTCTCACCGGGGTCCGGGTCGTCCTCCGACGGGGGCGCGTGCTCCATGACGGCGGCGCGTTCCTCCGGGTCGGAGAGGGCTGCGATGCGGCCGGCGACGGCGGACTTGCCCACCCCGGCGCTGCCGGTCAGCAGCAGCATCCCCGCCGAGCCTTCGGCGAGCCAGGCGGTGATCTCCGCCAGGGCGCGGCGCCGACCGGTGAAGAGCCAGCCCTCCTCGGTGGGGTCGATTCCCCGGGCTGCGAGCACCAGGTGTTTCACGAGCGCCTCGCCGGCGCGTGGGCGCCAGAGCGGGTTGCGGAAGATCGGGGCGGGTCGGCCGGTGGACGCCCGGACGGGGACCTGCCCGCTGTCGGGCCAGTCCTCCATGGGGCCAGGGCCAGTGCCTCCCCGGTGATGCCCTCGTTGCGCACGCTCCACTCGTGCCGGTACCGGCCACGCTTCTCGCAATCCCGTCCGCCGGCGGTCGCCAGGTGCTGTGCGCCGGTGCGGGCCGCACGCTCGGTACTGCTGGTGCCGGTGGTGCGGCTCGGGCCGTCGCGCAGCAGTCGCAGCACGGTCTCCAGGAGTAGGCCCCGGGCTCCGGTGGCCGGCTCGTGGGCCTGGCAGGCGGCGAGGATGCCGAGCCAGGCGGTGCGGGGTTCGGGCAGGGTGCGGTCCGCCCAGGCGGTCAGGGCTTCGTCGAGGGCGGCACGGGCTCCGGCGCCCGCGTGGCAGGTGTCAAGCAGGATCAGGATCTGATCGGCTCCGCTGGACAGGGCCAGGCTTGCGAGGTCTTCCGCGGTGTAGAACTGCCCGCGGGTGCGCAGGTTCTTGGTCTGCTGAGTGATCAGCTGAAGACCGCCGACAGCGGTGATCTCCGCGTGGCCGGACCAGGCGACCACGGCGGGCCCGTGGCCGCTGCGGCCCGACCAGGTTTCCGCCCACTGGCCGAGGCCGTCGACCACACCGCTCTGCCCGGGGTTGGCCAGGACCGTCTTGCTGTAGCCGAACGAGGCCAGGGCGTCGGCGAGTTCGTCCACCTGCTGCACCGCGCCGTTGAGCGGGAGGAAACGCGGATCCTGATACGAGTCGTACACGATCGCGAGGAATGTGCCCCCGACGGTCCCAGAGCCCTCCGTGGCGCTGTCGTCCCTGCCGCTGACGGCGTCGAGCCGATCACCCCCCGGTCCCGTGCTGCCCGACGCGCCGGCGGCCGCGCTCGGAGGCTGAGGGCCTGTGGGCACAGCGGGCCGGTCGGTCATACGTCGCCTCCGATGAGGGTCAGTGTGGTCACGGCGGTGTCCTTGTGGTCGCGCGAGGCATGGACAGCAACCCTGTACGCGCCCGGCCCGAGGTCGGGGAACGCACCCGCGTAGCGGCCGCCGCCGAGGTTGCCCAGCGTGCGCTGCTCGGAGACACCCTCGCCCGTCACGGTGGCCTGGACGGAGAGCTCTTCCGCCCCGTCGCGCTCGACGGCGACCTCGGCCTGCACCGGCAGCGGCTCGCCTGCGGTCAGGTAGTCCGGGACCCGCACGCTCAGCGGATAGGCGGCCACTGCGCCGCGGTAGACGCGGGGCGCCGGGGCGAGCCACTCGTACAGGTCCTCAAGGACGCCGGGGTGGCCCTTGATCGCGCCGTGGGTGGCGAACGAGGCCCGCACGGTTGTGTCGTCCATGGGGAGCTCGGCGGGGTACGCGGCAAACCGCGGCACCCGCCCGTCCCCGCCCTCGTCGTAGCCCTCGATGGTCTCGATCAGCCGCAGGCGCTCGCCTTCGACAACAGCGCTCGTCGCGGTGGGCTGCCGTACGCCGACCACCGGCAGGCACTGCCCACCCGTCCCGCCCCGCCGCACCCGGTCCAGGGCCGCGGCGCGGATCTCCGCGTGGAACCGCCCGGCGTCCTCCAGCAGCAGCGGAGCCACGCCGCGCAGTCCGCCGGCGATCTCCCTCGGATACCGCAGCCCACCAGGGGCCTCCAGACAGGCGTAGTCGGGGATGAGCTGGTGGCTGGACGGCAGACTGCGTCCGAAATCGGTCAGGTCCACGCCCAGCCGCTCTCCGCCGATCCGGTGCCCGTTGACCAGCGACCCCAACGCCCCGATCGACCCCCGGTGCGGGGTCCCCAGCGTGATCAGCTGCCGGACGACCTCCGCACCCCCCAGGCACTCCACGTAGTACCGGCCCACCAGCCCGCCCATCGAATGGCACACCAGCCGCACCTGGGCCTTCGCCCGATGGTCGGCCGACGCCCGCCACCGCCCCAACGCCTCGTCGACCCGGCCGGCCAGCAGCCGTGCGTTGTAGCGGCACGACAGCCGCCAGTCGTAGGCGAACTCGACGAGGTTCACCGGCACGTCCGGTCGGGCACCCGGCAGCGCACGGCGCAGTGTGAATGTACGTTCCAGCCAGCCGAGCAGGTCACTGTAGCCGTCGACCAGCGGCCACACTCCAGGCAGCGCATGCAGGGACGGGACGAGCCCGACCGGCACGACACCGTCCCCGGGATGCCCGTCACCGAGATCCTTCGGAAGCTGAAGGCCCTTCACCGAGCCGGCGAACGTCCTGATGCCCTGCCAGACTGCTCCGGCCGAGGCACCCCACACCTCACGACCGTCCACTGCCAGGCGGCTGCCCAGGATGCCCGGGACCACCACCAACAGGTCTTCGAGCGGCTCACGTCGCACTGTCCCCACCCCACTCCACCAGTGCCCCGCAGGGATGGTCCATGTCCCGCTGTGGACCGTCATCCCGCGTTGGATCCGAACCACCGGCAGGTGTCGGCGTGATACCTGCCAGACAGCCAGATATCCTAACCGTTAAGTCGGACAAATAGGTGCCCCGGTAAGGGTGTTGGGGCTCGGCGGTGTACGTCCCCCGGGACCTCTCCGTGACGGTTGTCGGGAGCCCTCGTCGTCCGAGGCCCGGACCGCGAGGTACTCGGCCAAGTCCCGCCCGGCGTAGGTGACCTGGCAGACCGCGGTGTTGTGGTGCATGCCGAGGGTGGCGGCGGACGGATCGGCAGCCAGCGGATAGCCCGACGGAGATGGACAGGCCGTTGCGGTCGACGGCACGATGGATTTCCGATCCGTTGTTGCCTTGAGCGGTCGGATTCGGTCCCGTCAGCTGCCGCCCTTTGACAGCCCGACGCTGACCGAGTCGATTGCGCATGGCGACCAGTCCAACTCGCCCTGAGCGCCCAGTTCGTCTAGAAGAAGCGGGGCGTAGTTGAGCTGGTGCGGTCCACCGGTCGGGTGGCATTTGCCGGGTGGCCCGACGGGGTCCCACCGCCTACTTCAAGTCGATCATTCGGGTTGGCTGGCCGGTGGTGAGGGCGATGGTCTCGAAGTCGCGGTCGTAGTGGAGCAGTGTCAGTCCGGCGCGTTCGGCGACGGCTGCCAGGAGAAGGTCGACGGGGCCGGCGCTGCGGTGTTCGCCCTTGGCGGTGAGCTGTTCCTGAATGGCGCGGGCGCGCTGGTAGATGCCGTCCGGCATGGGGCACCAGGCGAACCGGGTCAGCCGCTCCTGGACTACTTCGCGGTCCTTCGCGGAGCGGGCGGAGTAGAGCAGTTCCAGCTCGGTCAGGTCGCACAGGGCGACGAGGCCGGCTCCGATGCGGTGTTCCCAGTCTTCGGTGGTCTGGCGCAGCAGGAGGCGCGCGAGCGCCGACGTGTCGATGAGGTAGTCGGCGGCACTGCTCACTATGCGGGCCCACCTCGGTAGTTGCGCTTGTCGAGGAGGAGGTCGAGGTCGAGCGAACCGTCCTGGGCGAGCTCTTGCAGCTCGCGAAGGGCACGCAGGCGATGGTTGCGGTCGACGATCTCGCGCAGTGCGGTGTTGATGGTGTCGCGCTTGGTCGTGGTGCCGAGTTCCTTGGCGGCTGCCTCAAGTGCTTGGTCGTCGAGATCGATGACGGTTCGGCTCATGCTCTCCACCTCTCGGTATGCATCAGGTCGTGTATCAATATACATGATCAAATGTATAGTGGGTGTTCGCCCGACGGCATGAGGCCAGGGGCAGGCAGCATCTTCGGGCCCTCGGAATCGACGCACAACGATCTGGACCGGTACGCGTTCCACTCCCGGACCCGCAAGATCGCCGAGGACAGGATCGCGATTCTTGAGGCCATCCAGGAGGCGGACCCCTCATTCAGGGCGGCTGACGCGGTCGGCGAAATCGCCCACCAGCACGCGGAACGCGAGCGGGCAGCGGACGCCGAACGATGGGCATTTCGTGTCCGGAGGGTCATGTCCGGCAGTTCGGGCCCGATGGTTCGGGTCCGGGGAGTCAGGCTTTGGTGTGGTCGCAGGATGCCCGGTTCGTTGCCGTGCGCCGACGTCCGAGGCTATTCGGCCGCCGCTGCCGCGGCGCGGGTGCCGAGGTGGTGGCCGAGGGCGCGGTAGGCGTCGAACTGGGCGTGGTCGAACCACTGGTCGGTGGTGGCCTGGCGCGGGAAGGCCTTCTCCTGGAGTGCGTAGCTCAGCAGCTCGTACGGCACGTCCGGGGTCAGGCCGGCCTTTGCGACAATGATCGTCCCCTCGCGTGTGAGCCCGTCGCCGTCGCCGAAGTCGACCGCATCCGGGTAGAGGATGCTGCCAAGCAGGACGGAGTCAGCTGAGAGCCGGGCGTTGAGCACCGCCATCGGGTCCTCCGGGGCGAGTCTGTCGGCGCTGCCCGGTACGAGGCGGAGCGCCTCCTGCTGGTTGAACGTGATCTCGACACCCAGGTCCTCGTACGCGAGGGTGACTGCCTGGGCGAGGGTGGTGGCCAGCGGGGGCGAGTCCCCCGCGGAGTCGATCACGTAGATCGTCCGGCAGCGCAGGCGGAGGAGTTCGACGAGCCCCAGGTTGTCGAAGTGCCCGCCGTCGGTACACAGGAGCATGGGGCTCGTGTCGGAGTACCGGCCCAGGAGTTCCTGCAGCTGATACCGGAGCCGTCGCACCCGCGGCAGCCGGGGCGTGGTCCACAGCGGGCCCTTGCGCGCCACCTCCGCGAGGTATGCGGGGTTGGGCACCCACGTACCCAGGCGCAGGTTCGACAGGGTGAACAGTCTCTGTACGGCCGAAGTCTTGGTGCCCATCGCGGAGGCGAAGGCCGCTCCGGACACCGCCATCGCTGACTGCACGCTGAGGTCGCGCCGGATCAGGGGGTGGGCGGTCTGTTCCATGGTGGCGGTCTTCACCCAGCCGACGTCCGGCCCGCCGATGTAGTCCGAGGCGAAAGTGAAGGGGACGGCGGGCCGTCCCGGCGCGGTGCGGTTGCGGCCCGACAGGGCCGCGGACGCGGAGAAGATGACCTGAGGAAACCCCGCCACCCTCTTTGCGTGGGTGCTCAGCTTGGTGAGTTCACAGTTGTAGTCGTACGGGAGGCTGCCCACCGAGCCGTCCTTCAGCACCGCACGCCGCACCGCGAAGGCGCCGGCCAGCCGCTGCCGGTAGAACGGGTGGAGACTGAACGCGGTCTGGTCGAGCAGCACGGCCAGCAAGGCCAGAGCGCCGACCAGTCCGAGCTCAAGCCGCCAGTCCCAGCTGTGCGCCGAGACGGTGACCCAGAAGAGGATAAACAGGTAGACGAAGGCAAGCACGAGCAGCACCAGCCAGACCACGATCCGCACCACCCAGCCAGTGCCGACCGCCTTGAGGATCTTGTCGCTGTTCTTGGTGAAGAGGCCTGGCTTCCCGCCATCGGGCTTGACCTTCTCGTCCCGCCGGAAGCCCGCGGCGAAGAGCGCGCCCAGCCAGGTGAGCCCGGCCGCGATCGTCCCGAGGGCCGACACTCCCTCGCCGCTCTTCGGAATCACCATCCGGTCGTGGGTCAGCCAGGCCATGAGCCACAGCAGCGTGGGGATCAGCACCGCGTACGCGGTGACCGCCACTGCCAGCCAGACCACGGACTTCAAGACGTTGCGCAGCCACGCACGACGCGCCACGCCGGTGACGACCCTGCGGACGGCATCAATGACGGACACCGAGGCAGCGAGTGCCAAGAGTGCCACGACGGGGATCGTCACATGCTGGTGCAGGCGCAGCCCCGGGACGGGTGAGCGCGGGAGATCGGGGCCGAAGTCCGGACGCAGGCTCCGCAGGTCGATGACAGTCGGGAACAGACCGTACAACGCCTGGAGGAACTGGCCCATCACGATGAAGAGCAGCGTCAGCAGACCGAGGGAGACGAGCACGCCACGCAGCACCGTGCCGACGGCGCGCACTACTTCGCCGGGCCTGTCGGCGAGATACTTCGCGTGTCGGCGGATGTGGTCCTCTTCCGGGCTGCCCGGTGCGAAGGCGTCCGCAGGGGTGGCGAGGTTGGCCGGCCGCGTCGTGGATTCCGCGAGGTGCGGAGGCACTTGGTCGGTGATCGCCAGTTGGAAGGCCCCGGCGGTGTAGCCGCCACCCGACACGGACACCAGGTAGCGGGCCTGTTGCAGTACGCCGCCCTCGCGCAGGGCTTGGAGAGCGCCGAGCGTGACGGAGGCGGATCGGATCCCGCCGCCCGACACACAGATGCCCACCGCGGCCGCCTCGCGGCCGGGCAGGGGCATGGCCCGTGTCCGCCACCGTGACAGCGCGCTGTCCGCTTTTTGCTGTTCTGACGCCTGGGGAGCGGACCAGTCGGCCAGCGGTGTGGCCGGGTGGGGGGACGCGGAGGGAGCAATGATGTCCGCAGCACTTGCGACTGGGCCGGGCTTTTTGTCGACCCAGTGGGCGAACCGCACACGGCGCCGGCCGTTGGTGAAATCCCCGTCCTCGTCGCGCACCTTGGCCATCATGCCCATCCAGCCCAGCAGCCTGCGAGCGAGCAGGGTGAAGGCCACCCACATTGCCGCGCCGCCCAGCAGCACGGCCACCGGCCACTTGACCAGGGCAAAGCAGGACGCCAGCGTGAAGAAGACGTCGGGCTGCTTGCCGAGGCGGTCGAGCGCAAGCAGCAGGCACACGTTCTCGGCGTGGTCCACCACCATCAACACCGGGGTGGCGATCAGCCCCCGGAGGGCGAACCGGCGTGACAGCGGGCGGTAGAGATAGAGGACGCCGAATCCGAACACAGCCGCGACGATCAGGCCGTACCCCTGGATCAGCCACTTGCTGTCGTTGCGGATGGCCGCTTGGAGGTCCTTGACCATGTCCGCCGCGTGCTGGGACCGACAATTGTCCACCGTGCTATCGATGACTGTGAGGGCGCCCTTGAGGCCGCCCGCAAGCTGCAGTCTCACCTCACGGTTCCCGAGACATTCAGGCTGCCAGTGCGCATAGAGCCCGACAAGCACGCCTCCGGTGATCACTCCGAACGCGCACAGCAGCAAGCGGAACGTGGGGGCGCGCCAGAGTGCGCGGAGCCCGGCACTACGCCAGAACGAGGTCATTCACGGAGCGTAACTGCTGGGCTTCACCCTGTGATGGAGCTGTGCTCTGTGGATTGGCCTGGTGCGCCAGTGCTACGAGCCCTGGCGAGCGCACGCGCCGCCCCCTCAGTCGAGCTGCTCCCGCAGCCACTCCTCCACCGCCCCCACGTGCGCCGCCGCCGCCACCCGTGCCGCCTCCGGGTCGCGGGCTGCCAGGGCGTGGAAGATTCTGCGGTGCTCCTCGCGGGTCCGGACGAAGGCTCCGGTCTCCTGGTGGCCCCGGCGTACCCGGGCGCGGAACGTGCGTGAGGAGAGCCCGTCGATGATCGCCGCCAGGGCGTCGTTGCCGGCCGCGCGGGCGATCGTACGGTGGAAGGCCATGTCGGCGGCGAGGAACTCCTCCGCCTCCTCGGTGGCGTTCATGGCGGCCAGCTGCTTCTCGACCTCGGCCAGGTCCGCGTCGGTGATCCGGGCCGCGGCGAGCGCGGTCGCGCTGGACTCCAGGATGCGGCGGACCTCCAGGAGTTCCACGAGCCGGGGTTTGGGGGAGATCTCCGCGACGATCCCGAAGGTCTCCAGCAGGTCTACGGCCTCCAGCTGGGTGACGTAGATGCCCGAGCCGTGCCGCGCCTCCAACACCCCGAGCGTGGTCAGTGCGCGGACGGCCTCGCGCATCGAGCCGCGGGATATGCCCAGCTTTACGGCGAAGTCCCGTTCGGTGGGCAGACGTTGGCCCGGTACGAGAAGACCCCCGCCGATCATCGTCTTGATCTGTTCGATGGCACGCTGCGTCACCGAGCCCTTTTCGGGCGTTACGTCCTCCGTGATGCTCACTTCTGGCCCTCCCGGCGTTCGGTGTCGCGGCAGTCTAACCACGCAAGTCATCGGACCAATAGACCGGTTTTCTCGTGAAAATGGGCTCTGAGGGGTGTTGTAGGGGGTCAAAGGTCTGATAAATATTCGGCGCGGCCCGATTCGTGGCCCAATTCGGGACTGGCCGCGCACCCAACGCTTTCCTTCGGTGAGGAGCCGTGTGATGACTGGCAGGACAGTGGGGAACAGGACAAGAGCGGCACGCACGGTGGCCCTGGCGGCCTGTGCCTCGCTCGCGCTCACCGCGTGCGGCAGTACCAAGGACATACAGGCCGACACCGCCAAGGGGGACGGCAGCGGCAAGGTGGGTGTGATCCTTCCCCTGCTGACCTCGCCGTTCTGGCAGTCGTACAACGACTACGTGCCCAAGATGGCCAAGTCCGAGGACGTCGACGCGCTCAAGACCGTCAACTCCAACAGCGACCCGGCCCAGCAGATCACCGACATCAACAACCAGCTCAACCAGGGTGTGAAGGGGCTGGTCGTCGCTCCGCTCGACAGCGCCGCGATATCCGCCGGGCTCGACCAGGCCGAGCGTAAGGGCGTCCCCGTCGTCGCCGTCGACGTGGCCCCCGAAAAGGGCAAGGTCGCGATGATCGTGCGGGCCAACAACGTCTCGTACGGCGAGAAGGCCTGTGAATTCCTCGGCAAGACCGTCAAGAGCGGCAAGGTCGTCCAGATCATGGGTGACCTGGCCTCGGTCAACGGCCGGGAGCGCTCCGAGGCGTTCCGCGGGTGCGTCAAGAAGAACCATCCCAAGCTGAAGGTCCTGGAGATCCCGGCCAAGTGGGAGTCCGACGTGGCGGCTTCCAAGCTCGACACCCTGCTGAACGCGAACCCGGACATCAAGGGCATCTATATGCAGGCCGGCGGGGTGTACCTGGCGCCGACCCTCCAGACGCTCAAGAGCAAGAACCTGCTCAAGAAGGCCGGCACCCCGGGCCATATCGCGATCGTCTCCAACGACGGCATCCCGCAGGAGTTCGACGCGATCCGCAAGGGCGAGATCGACGCGACGATCTCGCAGCCCGCCGACACCTACGCGAAGTACGGCATGCACTACATCAGGGCGGCGATGGAGGGAAAGACCTTCAAGCCGGGCCCGACCAACCACGACTCCGTGATCGTCAAGCACCCCAACGGGATGCTTGAGGACCAGCTGCCCGCGCCGCTGGTCACCAAGGAGAACGTGGACGACCCCAAGCTGTGGGGCAACACGGTCAAGTGAGTACCGAAACCAGCCCCCGTACCGGACCCGGACCCGGCGCCGAACCCCGGGTCCCGCTCGTCGAGGCCGCCGGAATCACCAAGCGTTACGGTCCGACCACCGCGCTCCAGGACGGCCGGCTGACCGTCATGCCCGGTGAGTCCCACGCCCTGGTCGGCCGCAACGGCGCCGGCAAGTCCACCCTCGTCACCATCCTCACCGGCCTACAGGCGCCCGACGCAGGAACCGTCCTGTTCGACGGCGGGGCGGCGCCCGCGCTGTCCGACCGCGACGCGTGGCGCGCCAAGGTCGCCTGCGTCTACCAGAAGCCCACCGTCGTACCCGAGTTGACGGTCGCCGAGAACCTCTTCATCAACCGCCAGCCCCCCGGCCGCGGCGGCCTGATCAGCTGGCGCAAGCTGCGCGCCGAGGCCGCGCGGGTGCTTGAGACCTGGGACGTACGGGTCGACCCCGAGGCCCGGACCGCTGAACTCAAGGTCGAGGACCGGCAGATGGTCGAGATCGCCCGCGCCCTGTCCTTCGGTGCGCGCTTCATCGTCCTCGACGAGCCCACCGCCCAGCTCGACAACAAGGAGATCGAGCGGCTCTTCGCGCGGATGCGGGCCCTCCAGGAGTCCGGGGTGACGTTCTTGTTCATCTCGCACCACCTCCAGGAGGTGTACGAGGTGTGCCAGACCGTCACCGTGCTGCGCGACGCCCGCTGGATCGTCACCGCGCCCGTCGCCGAACTGCCGCGCGCCGCGCTGGTCGAGGCGATGGCGGGCGAGGCGGTGACGGCGGAGGAGAGCGCCGCGCGCGCCCATGTCCCCGACGACGCCCCGATACGGCTGAAGGTCACCGGGCTCGGCTCGGCGGCGTACCGGGACATCGGCCTGACCATCCGCGAGGGCGAGGTCGTCGGGCTCGCCGGCAGCAGCGGCAGCGGCAAGGTCGAGCTGGCCGAGACCCTCGCCGGGCTGTACGCCCCGGATGCGGGCAGCGCCGAACTCGACGGGAGGAAGCTGCCGTTCGGCGACGTACCGGCTGCGCTGAAGGCCGGGGTCGGCTGCGTGCCGCGCGACCGGCACGACCAGGGTCTCGTCTCCGGTATGAGCATCGGCGACAACGCCACGATGAGCGTCCTGGGGCGGCTCGGCCGGTACGGCTTCGTCGCCACCGCACGCAAGCGCGCCGAGGCCGCCCAGCTCATCGCCCGCCTCGACATCCACGCCGAGGGACCCGACCAGCCCGTGTCCGACCTGTCGGGCGGCAACGCCCAGAAGGTCGTCATGGCGCGGGCGCTCGCCTCCGAACCCCGGCTGCTCGTCCTCATCAACCCCACCGCGGGCGTCGACGTGCGGTCCAAGGAATCCCTGCTCGCGCGGATGGACAGCGCGCGCCAGGACGGCACGGCGGTTCTCGTCGTGTCCGACGAGATCGACGACCTGCGCCGCTGCGACCGGGTCCTGGTCCTCTTCCACGGCCGCGTTGTCGCCGACCATCCGGCCGGCTGGCACGACCACGAGCTGATCGCATCCATCGAAGGAGTAGACCGTGGCTGACACGACGGCCCCGTCGGCCTCGACGACCACCACCCCCGACCTGAAGAAGACGGGCGAGGCGGGCGAGACGGGCGAGACGGGCAGGACGGGGAAGGCTGGCGGCCGGGCGTCCAAGCCGACCGGCGCGCGTGATGTGCTGCTGAAGCGGGCCCGCGAACTCGCCCTCGTACCAGCGCTGTTGGTGCTGGTGATCTTCGGCTCACTGGTCAACGACACCTTCCTCACCCAGCGCAACATCATCTCGATCCTCGGCGCGTCCGCCGCGCTCGCCATGGTCGTGCTCGCCGAGGCGCTGGTGCTCATCACCGGCAAGTTCGACCTGTCGCTCGAATCGGTCGTCGGCATCGCCCCGGCCGTCGGCGCGCTGCTCGTACTGCCCGCCGCGCAGGCCGGGTTCGGTGTTGAACTCCCCGTCTTCGTCTGCATCCTGGCGATCGTCGTCATCGGCGCGCTCATCGGTGCCTTCAACGGCCTGCTGGTGGTGAAGCTCAAACTCAACGCGTTCATCGTGACGCTCGCCATGCTGATCGTGCTGCGCGGACTGCTCGTCGGCGCCACCGAGGGCAAGACTCTCTTCGGGATGCCCGACGCCTTCTACACGCTCGCCACCACCACTTTCCTCTCCGTCCCGCTGTCGGTGTGGCTCGCCGCGGTCTCCTTCGGCGTCGCGGGTTTCGTGCTCAAGTACCACCGGGTCGGCCGGGCACTGTTCGCGATCGGCGGCAACGCGGCCGCGGCGCGGGCCGCCGGTATCCGCGTCGAGCGGGTCATGCTCGGCGTGTTCGTCGTCGCGGGCGCGCTCGCCGCCGTCGGCGGTCTGATGCAGACCGGGTACGTCGGCGCGATCAACGCCAACCAGGGCCAGAACATGATCTTCACGGTGTTCGCCGCCGCCGTCATCGGCGGGATCAGCCTGGACGGCGGCAAGGGCACCATGTTCGGCGCGCTCACCGGCGTCCTGCTGCTCGGCGTCGTACAGAACCTGCTGACCCTCGCGCAAGTGCCGTCCTTCTGGATCCAGGCGATCTACGGCGGGATCATCCTCGTCGCCCTGATGATCGCGCGCGTCACCACCGGCCGGGCCCAGGACTGACCGCCGACCGACCGCCCCACCAGCTGAACCATCAGAGGAAATGTGCCATGAAATTTCAGCGACTCGGTGACGCCGGACAGGAGCGCCCCGCGCTCCTCGCCGACGACGGTCTGACGTACGACCTGTCCGCCATCACCTCCGACATCAACGGCGCCTTCCTCGCCGGTGACGGCGTCGAGCGGGTACGTACGGCGCTCGCCGCCAGCGAAGTGCCCCTGCTGGAGGGCGCGTCGGACCTGCGCGTCGGCGCGCCCGTCGCCCGCCCCGGCAAGGTCGTCTGCATCGGCCTCAACTACCGCGACCACGCCAAGGAGACCGGCGCCGCGATACCGCCGCGCCCCATCGTCTTCCTGAAGGACCCGGGCACGGTCGTCGGCCCGTACGACGACGTGCTCATCCCGCGCGGCTCCAGCCGCACCGACTGGGAGGTGGAGCTCGGCGTTGTCATCGGCCGCCGCGCCCGCTACCTGGAAGGAACCGTCGACGCCCTGGGGTGCATCGCGGGCTACGCCGTCAGCCACGATGTGTCCGAGCGCGAGTTCCAGCTGGACTTCTCCTCGCAGTGGGACATCGGCAAGTCCTGCGAGACGTTCAACCCGTTCGGCCCCTGGCTCGTCACCGCCGACGAGATCCCCGACCCGCAGGACCTGGCGCTCCACCTCGCCGTCAACGGCGAGCAGCGGCAGGACGGACACACCCGCAACATGATCTTGCAGGTGGCGGAGATTGTCGCGTACTTGAGCCAGTACATGGTGCTCGAACCGGGCGACGTCATCAACACCGGCACCCCCGCCGGAGTCGCGCTCGGCCTGCCAGGCACTCCCTATCTGCGCCCCGGCGACACCGTCGAGCTGTCCATCGACGGCCTCGGCAGCCAGCGCCAGACCTTCGACCGAGCGTGAGAGGCAGCCCTTACGTGACCGCGACCGCAACAGGTCCCCGCATCACCGCCGTCGACACGTACGACATCAGATTCCCCACCTCGCGGCAGCTCGACGGCTCCGACGCGATGAACCCCGACCCTGACTACTCCGCCGCCTATGTGGTGCTGCGCACCGACGCGCCCGACGGGCACCAGGGGCACGGCTTCACCTTCACCATCGGGCGTGGCAACGATGTCCAGGTCGCGGCGATCGAGGCACTGCGCCCGCACCTGATCGGCCGTTCCGCCGACGAACTGTGCGCCGACCCGGGCACGCTCGGCCGCGACCTGACCGGGGACAGCCAACTGCGCTGGCTCGGCCCCGAGAAGGGCGTGATGCACATGGCGATCGGGGCGGTCGTCAACGCCGCCTGGGACCTGGCCGCCAAACGGGCCGGCCTGCCGCTGTGGAAGCTCCTCGCCGACGCCGAACCCGAATGGCTCGTCTCGCAGATCGACTTCCGCTATATCGCCGACGTACTCAGCCCCGAGGACGCGCTGATTTTGCTGCGGGAGGGCCGGGTCGGATCGAGCGACCGCGAGGCCCTGCTGCGCGCCAACGGCTACCCCGGCTATACCACTTCGCCCGGCTGGCTCGGCTACTCCGACGAGAAGCTGACCCGGCTCGCCAAGGAGGCCGTCGCCGACGGCTTCACCCAGATCAAGCTCAAGGTCGGCGCGGACCTCGCGGACGACATCCGGCGCATGCGGGCCGCGCGCGCCGCCGTCGGCTCCGGCATCCGCATCGCGATCGACGCCAACCAGCGGTGGAACGTCGGCGAGGCCATCGACTGGACGCGGGCGCTGGCTGAGTTCGACCCGTACTGGATCGAGGAGCCGACCAGCCCCGACGACGTCCTGGGACACGCCGAGATACGCAGGGCCGTCACCCCGGTGAAGGTCGCGACCGGCGAGCACGTACAGAACCGCATCATCTTCAAGCAGCTCCTCCAGGCCGGGTCCATCGACGTGCTGCAGATCGACGCGGCGCGCGTCGGCGGGGTCAACGAGAACCTGGCGATCCTGTTGCTCGCCGCGAAGTTCGGGGTGCCGGTCTGCCCGCACGCGGGTGGCGTCGGGCTGTGCGAACTGGTCCAGCACCTGTCGATGTTCGACTACGTCGCGCTGTCCGGGACCACCGAGAACCGGGTCATCGAGTACGTCGACCACCTCCACGAGCACTTCACCGAGCCGGTGGTGATGCGCGCCGGGCACTACACGGCGCCGGACGCGCCGGGGTTCTCGGCGACCATGTACCCGGAGTCGATCGCCGAATTCACCTACCCGGGCGGCACGTTCTGGGCCGCCGACCTGGCGGCGGACACCCTTACCGCTACTGCTGCTGCCGGAGCATCCGTCAGTGCCGATGCCGCCGCCGGTGCCGCTGCCACTGCTGCCGAGGAGGCCGCCGTATGACTGAGCAGAACCGATCCGATCCGAGCACGCCGGACCGGCTGGACCCCAACCGGCTGGACCCCAACCGGCTCGACGGGCTCAGGGCCCTGGTGACCGGCGGTGCCTCCGGCATCGGCCTCGCCACCGCCCAGCTGCTCGCCGCGCGCGGCGCCGAGGTCGCGGTGCTCGACCTCGACCCGTCGGGCGCCGGGGCACCGCTGCTCGGCATCAAGGCCGATGTGTCCGACGACGCGTCCGTACGGGAAGCGGTCGCCACCGCGGTCGCGCGGCTCGGCGGGCTCGACATCCTGGTCAACAACGCCGGCATCGGCGCCGCGGGAACGGTCGAGGACAACGACGACGACCAGTGGCACCGCGTCCTGGACGTCAACGTCCTCGGCATGGTCCGCACCAGCCGCGCCGCCCTGCCGCACCTGCGCCGGTCCGCACACGCGGCAATCGTCAACACCTGCTCGATCGCGGCGACCGCCGGTCTGCCGCAGCGCGCGCTCTACAGTGCGAGCAAGGGCGCCGTGCTGTCGCTGACCCTCGCCATGGCCGCCGACCACGTACGGGAGGGGATCCGCGTCAACTGTGTGAACCCCGGCACGGCCGACACCCCCTGGGTCGGCCGGCTCCTCGACGACGCCGACGACCCGCAGGCCGAACGGGACGCGCTCAACGCCCGCCAGCCCATCGGCCGGCTGGTCAGCGCCGCCGAGGTCGCCGCCGCCGTCGCCTACCTGGCGAGCCCCGCCGCGGCGTCCGTCACCGGCACCGCGCTCGCGGTGGACGGCGGAATGCAGGGGCTGCGCCTGCGCCCGGCCGAGAAGTGAGCGGCCAGCGGCCGGTGGCCACCCTCGGGCGCAGCGGTGTCCCCGTCACCGCACTGTCCTTCGGGGCCGCCGCCCTGGGCAACCTCTTCTCCGCCGTCACCGACGAAGCCGCCGCCGCTTCGGTCGACGCCGCCTGGGACGCGGGCATGCGGTACTTCGACACCGCACCGCACTACGGCCTGGGGCTCTCGGAGCGGCGCCTCGGGGCGGCCCTGCGCGGGCGGGACCGGGACACGTACACCCTGTCCACCAAGGCGGGACGGCTCCTGGAACCCGACCCGGACGGCCGGGTGGGGCGGCAGGACGAGGGCTTCGCCGTGCCGGCCACGCACCGCCGCCTCTGGGACTTCAGCGCCGACGGCATACGGCGTTCCGTGGAGGACAGCCTGGAGCGGCTCGGGCTTGACCGGATCGACGTCGTCTACCTGCACGACCCCGACGACCATGCCGAGCAGGCGTTCCGCGAGGGATACCCGGCGCTGGAGCGGCTGCGCGCCGAAGGCACCGTGCGGGCGATCGGCGCCGGCATGAACCAGACCGGCATGCTCACCCGGTTCCTCCGGGACACCGACGTCGACGCGGTGCTGTGCGCCGGCCGCTACTCTCTGCTCGACCAGCGCGCCGCCCACGAGCTGCTGCCCGAGGCCGCCGCGCGCGGCAAGAGCGTTGTCGTCGGCGGGGTCTTCAACTCCGGTCTGCTGGCCGACCCGCGTCCCGGTGCGACGTACGACTACGCGGCGGCCCCGCTGGACATGCTGGACCGGGCCCTGCGCATCAAGGCCGTCGCCGGGCGCCACGGCGTCCCGCTGCGCGCCGCGGCCCTGAGCTTCCCCTTCGGCCAGAGCGCCGTGGCGAGTGTCCTGGTCGGGGCGCGTTCGGCGGCGGAGGTCACCGATGCGGCAGCCATGCTCGCCACGCCCGTGCCCGCCGCGCTGTGGGAAGAGCTGCGCGCGGAGGGGTTGCTGGCGGCGGACGTACCGGTCCCACCTGTGGCGGCGGACGTACCGGACCCGTCGGAGGCCGGACGGCAAGGCGTGCGGAGGTCGGGCAGCGCATGAGGATCGCCCTGTTCATCACCTGCTTCAACGACACCATGTTTCCCGACACCGGCAAGGCGGTGGTCTCCCTCCTTGAACGGCTCGGTCACACGGTCGAGTTCCCGCAGGCCCAGACCTGCTGCGGCCAGATGCACTTCAACACCGGCTACCGCCCCGAGACCCTCCCGATGGTCCGCCGCTTCGCCGGCGTCTTCGAACAGGGCGAGTACGACGCGGTGGTGGCCCCCTCGGGCTCGTGCGTCGGCATGGTGCGCGACTACCACCGCGTCGTTGCCGAGCAGTACGGCGACGCCGCGCTGGTACGGCGCGTCGACCGGATCACGCCCAAGGTGTACGAGCTCTCCGAGCTGCTCGTCGACGTCCTGGGCGTCACCGACGTCGGCGCGTACTTCCCGCACCGCGTCACCTACCACCCCACCTGCCACAGCCTGCGCATGCTCCGCGTCGGCGACCGCCCCCTGCGGCTTCTGCGCGCGGTCAAGGGCATCGACCTGGTCGAGCTGCCCGCCGCCGACACCTGCTGCGGCTTCGGTGGCACGTTCGCGCTCAAGAACCCGGACACGTCGAACGCGATGCTCGCCGACAAGATGCGCGCCGTGCTCGACACCCGCGCCGACATCCTCACCGCGGGCGACAACTCCTGCCTGATGCACATCGGCGGCGGCCTCGACCGGCTGCGCACCGGCGTCGGCACCCGCCACCTCGCCGAGATCCTCGCCTCGACACAAGGACCCGCGACACAAGGACCCGCGACACAAGGACCCTCGGCACAAGGACAAGGAGCGGCCTGATGCCCGACAACGTGACCTGGCTCGGCGCACCCTCCTTCCCCGAAGCCGCCCGCACGGCCGTCGCCGACACCCAGCTCCGTACCAACCTGCGCAAGGCGACCGGCACCATCCGCGACAAGCGCCTCGCCGTCACCGCCGAACTCGACGACTGGGAGCAGCTGCGCGACGCGGGCGAGGCGATCAAGCGCAGGACCCTGCGCCACCTCGACGAGCACCTGGTGCGCCTGGAGGAGTCCGTTACCAAGGCGGGCGGCCATGTCCACTGGGCGGCCGACGCCGCCGAGGCCAACCGCATCGTCACCGATCTGGTCAAGGCCACCGGCGAGCGGGAGGTCGTCAAGGTCAAGTCGATGGCGACCCAGGAGATCGCGCTCAACGAGTTCCTCGCGGCCGAAGGCATCACGGCGTACGAGACCGATCTCGCCGAGCTGATCGTGCAGTTGGGCGACGACCGGCCCTCGCACATCCTGGTCCCCGCCATCCACCGCAACCGCGCCGAGATCCGTGAGATCTTCCGGCGCGAGATGGGCCGGTGGGGCCGCCCCGCACCCGAGGGGCTCACCGACAGGCCGAGCGACCTGGCCGACGCGGCGCGCCTGCATCTGCGGGAGAAGTTCCTGCGCGCCAAGGTCGCGGTGTCCGGGGCGAACTTCGCCGCCGCCGACACCGGTACGGTCGGCGTCGTGGAGTCCGAGGGCAACGGCCGGATGTGCCTCACCCTGCCCGAGACCCTGATCACCGTGATGGGCATCGAGAAGGTCCTGCCAGCCTTCGAGGACCTGGAGGTCTTCCTCCAACTGCTGCCGCGCTCCTCGACGGGCGAGCGGATGAACCCGTACACCAGCATGTGGACGGGCACGACCGACGGCGACGGCCCGAGCGACTTCCACCTCGTCCTCCTCGACAACGGCCGCACGGCGACGCTCAAGGACACCGTCGGCCGCCAGGCGCTGGCCTGCATCCGCTGCTCGGCCTGCCTCAATGTCTGTCCGGTGTACGAGCGCACCGGCGGCCACGCGTACGGGTCGGTCTATCCGGGTCCGATCGGCGCGGTCCTCACCCCGCAGCTCGTCGGGGTCGGCAAGGACGACTCGCACGCCGACTCGCTGCCGTTCGCCTCCACGCTCTGCGGGGCCTGCTACGACGCCTGTCCCGTGAAGATCAACATCCCGGAGGTGCTGGTCCATCTGCGGGCGAAGGTCGTCGAGTCCAAGCGCGCCAAGAGCCGGGTGCCGACCCCCGAGGCCCTCGTCATGAAGGCCGCCGCGGCCGTCCTCAACTCGCCCGGACGGCTCTCGGCGGCCCAGCGCCTGGCGAACCCCGCCGCCCGGCTCGTCTCGCGGCGCGGCACCATCGGCAACTTGCCGGGGCCGCTGAGCCGTTGGACGGGCACCCGCGACACGGCGGTACCACCCAAGGAATCGCTGCGGGCCTGGTGGCGACGGACACGCGAGGAGGACGCCAAGTGAGCACCCGGGAGACTGTGTTGGGCCGGATCAGGGAGGCCCTGACCGACGTACCTGCGACGGAGTGCCCCGACGACGTGCCCGTTCCGCGCGAGTACCGCCACTCGCACACGGGCCCCGATGTCGTCGGGCTCTTCGCGGAGCGCGTCGCCGACTACCGGGCGACGGTGACCCGTACGCCGGACGACGGGATCCGCGAGGCCGTCGCCGCGCGCCTCACCGCGCGTGGCGTACGCACCCTTGTCGTCCCGGACGGCTTCCCGGACGCGCTCCTCCCCGCAGGGGAGTGGACCGTCCTGCGCGACACCGGGCCGCTCACCACCGCCGAACTCGACGCTGCGGACGGCGTGTTGACCACGGCGGCACTCGGTATCGCCGTCACCGGCACGATCGTGCTCGACGCGGGTCCCGGCCAGGGGCGCAGGGCGCTGACGCTGCTCCCCGACTACCACCTGTGCGTCGTACGGCAGGACCAGATCGCGGGCGATGTGCCGGAGGCGCTGGGGCGCCTCGATCCGACCGCGCCGCTCACCTGGATCTCCGGCCCTTCCGCCACCAGCGACATCGAACTCGACCGGGTGGAGGGCGTGCACGGCCCGCGCACGCTGGAGGTCGTCGTCGCGGAGCCCACCGCCTTGAACGTCCCGAATACGGACCCGGATACGGAGTCGTCATGAGAGTCGCCCTGCACACCCGCGTCAGAGCCGACCTGATCGAGGAGTACGAGCAGGCGCACCGGGAGGTCCCGGCCGAACTGACCGCGGCCATCCGGGCCGCCGGGGTCGACTCCTGGACGATCTGGCGCAGCGGCGCCGACCTCTTCCACCTCATCGACTGCGCCGACTACGCGGACCTCCTCGCCCGGCTGGAGAAGCTCCCGATCAATATCGCCTGGCAGGCCCGCATGTGCGAACTCCTCGACCTCGCCCACGACTACTCGGCGGAGGGCGCGGGGGCGGGGCTGCCGGTGGTGTGGGCACTGTGACCCCGGCGCGCGTGGTCGACGCCCATCACCACGTCTGGGACCTGTCCGTCCGCGACCAGGACTGGATCACCGGGCCCGAACTCGCCCCGATCCACCGCGACTTCCTCATCGCCGACCTCGCGGCGGAGACGGCGTCCGCCGGGGTCGACGCGACGGTGCTCGTCCAGACGGTCGCCGTGGCGGAGGAGACTCCGGAGTTCCTCTCCCTCGCCCGTACGAGCCCACTGATCGCGGGCGTCGTCGGCTGGACCGACCTCACCGCGCCCGGAGTCGCCGATGCCCTCGCCGAGCTGCGCGAAGGTGTGGGCGGCGAATACCTGGTGGGCATCCGGCACCAGGTGCAGGGCGAGGCGGACCCCGGGTGGCTGCTGCGGCCCGATGTGCGGCGGGGGCTCGAAGCGGTCGCCGCGGCCGGGCTCGTCTACGACCTGGTCGTACTCCCCGGCCAGCTCACCGCCGCTACGAAGGCGGCGGCGGCCCACCCCGGACTCACCTTTGTCCTGGACCACTTGGGCAAGCCGCCGGTCGCGTCGGGCGAGCTGGAGCCCTGGGAATCGGACGTACGGGCGCTCGCCGCGCTGCCCAACACGGCCTGCAAGCTGTCGGGCCTGGTCACGGAGGCGCGCTGGGCGAGCTGGCGCGTTTCTGACCTGCAGCCGTACGCGGACACGGTGCTTGACGCGTTCGGGTCCGGGCGGGTGATGTTCGGCTCGGATTGGCCGGTGTGTGTGCTGGCGGCGACCTACGGGGAAGTGCTGGGCGCTGCGCGGGAGTTGGCGGCGGGGCTGGGGGAGAGCGAGCGGGCGGAGGTTTTCGGGGGGACGGCAGATCGGGTGTACGGGCTGGTGGGGACGGGGTAGGTCGCTGCGCGGGGCTGAAGATTGCCGTATGCGGCAACCTTTCAGCCCGTCCGGGGGTCTGGGGGCTTGACCCAAGCTTCAGGAAGGGGCGGGTAGGGGGAAAGCCCCGCAGGGCACCCCGCACCCCGCACCCCGCACCCTGCAGGGCACCCCGCACCCACCTACCCCCGCCCCACAACCCCCCGCGCCATCCCCAGCTCCACCAAGTCCTGCGGACGCAACCGCAATTGGTCCGCCGTGTCCCGTACCGCCCCCGCCGGTCGCTTGAGGATCGCCGCTGCCGCCTCCGGCGCGATGACGGAGAAGTAGCTGTCCGGGGTGACCCAGGTGTGGTCCGGCGCGGCCAGCGCCAGCGCTCCGCCCGAGCCGCCCTCCCCGATCACCAGCGTCGTCACCGGCACACTCGCGGTGGCCACCGCCGCGAACGTGTCGGCGATCGCCGCCCCCGCCCCCGCCCGCTCCGCCCGGTGGTCGTTCGCCGCGCCCGGCGTGTCCACCAGGGTGAGGACGGGGACGCCGAGCCGGTCTGCGAGCCGGATCAGCCGGGCGGCGGTCCGGTAGCCGGCCGGCAGCGTCGCGGTGCCGCACTGGGCGGCGTACGCGACGGTCCGCCCCTCGCGCAGCCCGAAACCGCACAGCATCCCCGGGTCCACGCCCCCGCAGCGGTCGCCACTCACCGGCTCACGCAGCTCGAAGTACGCGTCGAGGTACGCCCCGGCCCGAGGACGGCCGGCGGCACGCGCCCGCAGCACCGCGTCCCACCCGGTCTCCGGCGGCTGCGCGGCGACGAACGCGGCGGGCGGCGGCGCGGGCGCCGGGGGGCTGTCCGGCCGACCGGCCAGCAGCGTCAGCCAGCGCCCCAGCGAGGCACGCAGCTCCTGCGGCGCCACAACCTGGTCGATGTGCCCGGCTGTCAGCTGGCCCTCCGCCGTGTACGCGGCCGGGTCGGCGTCCGGTGGCCGTACCCGTGACCCGGCGAAGCCGACCTGTGCGCCGGACAGTGCCAGGATCACATCGGCGCCCGCACCGAGCGTGGCCCAGCCACCGCCCGTCGTGGGGTCGCGCAGGACTGCGATCTGGGGCAGCCCGGCGGCCCGGTTGAGCGCGGACTGGTGTGCCACGCGCTGGAGTTGGGTGAGGGCGCGCATGCCCTCCTGCATCCGGCTGCCGCCCGTCGCGACGAGTGAGACCAGCGGCAGCCGCTCCTCGCGGGCGGCGGTGTACGCGGCCTCGATGCGGTCGCCGGTCCGCTCGCCCAGCGACCCGCCGAGGAAGCCGAACTCGAATGCCAGCAGCACGGCCCGCCGCCCGCCGAACGCGCCGAAGCCGCAGACCACGGACTCGCGTTCGCCGGTGCGCTCCTGGGCGCGGGCGTGTGAGACGTCGTAACCCTCCCAGCCGATCGGCCCGTCCGGCGCGGACGCCCGCTCGGACACGGCGAGTTCGGCGAAGGTGGAGTCGTCGACAACCGCACCGATCGCTTCCCGGGCCGTCAGGCGCCCGGCCGTCGCGCGCCCGGCCGTCGCGCGCCCGGCCGTCGTGCGCTCAGCCATGCTTCAGTTCCCGCTTCATGATCTTGCCCAGGTCGTTGCGCGGCAGAGCGGCGAGATGGTGGACAACGCGCGGACGCTTGTGCGGCGCGAGCAGCCCGGCCACATGGTCCGCCAACTCGTTGAGTCCAGGCGGCTGTTGGGGATCGGTCGGCACCACCCAGGCGACGATCCGCTCGCCCAGGTCCTCGTCGGGTTCACCCGTGACGGCTGCCTCCCGCACGGCGGGGTGTTCAAGGAGCGCGTTCTCGATCTCGCCCGCGCCGATCTTGTAGCCGCCGCTCTTGATGAGGTCGGTGGTCTTGCGTCCGACGATGCGGACCTGGCCGTCGGCGTCCCTGGTCGCCATGTCGCCCGTACGGAACCAGCTTCCGTCGAAGGCGGCGGCGGTCGCGTCCGGCCGGTTCAGATACTCGGTGAAGAGATTCGGGCCCCGCACCTGGATCTCGCCCACGCTCTCGCCGTCGTACGCCGTGATCTCGCCGCCCGTCTCGTCGACGAGCCGCAGATCCACACCGGGCAGCGGCACCCCCACGGTGCCGGGGCGGGCAGTTGCCGGAGTCGAAGAGCACAGCATCAGGGTCTCCGTCATCCCGTACCGCTCGACGACGCTCCGGCCGGTCGCGGCGGTGATCCGCCGATGGTCGCGGACGGGCAGCGCGGCCGACCCGGACACCAGCAGCCGGGCCCCCGTCAGGGCCTTGACCAGCGACGGGTCGCTGTCGAGCGACTCGGCGAGCCGGTGGTACATCGTCGGTACGCCGAACAGCATCGTGGCCCCCGCGCCGAGCTCACGCGTGACGCCCGCCGCGTCGAACCTGCCCAGGTGGCGCACCTCGCCGCCGTGCCGCAGCGGGCCGAGGACGCCGAGGATCAGTCCGTGGACGTGGAACAGCGGCAGTGCGTGCACCAGCACGTCGTCGGCCGTCCACCCCCACGCGTCCTCCAGCGCGTCGAGCGTCGCCGCGATCGCCCGGCGCGGCAGAACGGCGCCCTTCGGCGGCCCCGTCGTGCCCGAGGTGTAGACGACGAGGGCGGGGGAGTCCGGCGGGACCTCGGCCGGCGCCTGTCCGCCCGACCCGGACAGTCCGACGTCGATACGTACCAACTCATCCAGCGCCGCAGGGAGTTCGGTGCCGGGCGCGGCCAGCACCATCGAGGGCGCACTGTCCGCGACGATGTGCGCCAGCTCCCGCTCGCCGGTCCTGGGGTTGAGCGGCACGGCGGGCACCCCGGCCCGTAGCGCGGCCACCACGCCCACCACGGTCTCCAGCGACGGAGTCGCCCAGACGGCGACCCGGCCCGCCCCGCCGATCCGGGCGGCGACCGCGTCGGCGGCGGCGGCCAGCTCCGCGTACGTCAGGGCGCGCTCGCCGAACCGCACGGCGGTCCGGTCGGACGTCGCGTCCAGGGCGGGCAGTAGAGGGAACACCGGGCGCACTCCTCGCTGTCGACAGGGCTGCATCGACTCTATGGCAGCGATCTACTGCAGCGAACATCGCTCAGCCGCCGCCCCCGACACCCGCCCCGCGCCTCCGGGCCCCCCATCAGAGCGCCGACTGCCAGCCGACCGTCGTCCCGTGCACCCCGTCGTCCCCGGTCCCGTCGTCGCGGACCGTCAGCCGCACCCCGTCCTGCCCGTCCGGCAGCCGCACCTTCGCGTTGATCTCCACCCGCACCGATGTGACCCCCGCCCGGCGGTGCGCCGAGGCCAGCGCGCCGCGCAGGGCCGTCAGCAGCTGTTTGTCCACCGGCTCCGACACCAGGGCGTCCACCGCGCCGGTGAAGTGCACCGACGGCGGGAAGCCAAGCAGCGCGGCGGCGCCCGCCGTCTCGCGCAGCACCCGGCCCCGGAAGGTGGCGGGTGCGTCCGCCGGGGGCTGTTGGAGGGCGAAGATCGTGGTGCGTACCTCCTGGATGGTGGAGTCGAGCTCGTCGACGGCCCTGCCGAGCAGCTCGTCCATGTCCGCCGCCGACGCCCGCCGCCGTGTGGACTCCAGCATCATCTCGGTGGCGAACAGCCGCTGTACGACCAGGTCGTGCAGGTCCCGCGCGATCCGGTCGCGGTCCTCGAAGACCGCGAGCCGCTCCCGGTCGTGCCGGCTGTCCGCCAGGACGAGCGCCAGCGCCGCCTGCGAGGCGAACTGCGAGGCGAGCAACCGGTCGACCGCCGTGTACGGGGTGCCGCCGGGGCGCCGGGGGAGCGCGAGCGTACCGATCAGCTTCCCGCCGCTCTGCAACGGCAGCATCATGCTCGGGCCGAAGTACGCCCGTACGGTCGTGGTCATCCGGGGGTCGGTCGCGGAGTCCTCGATGAACACCGGCTCCCCGCCGAGCAGTTGCTCCAGTACGGGGCTGCCGGGTTCGATGACGGTACCGATCAGGGCGTCCGGGTCGTCGAGGGTGGAGGCGGCGACGATCTCCATGCCGCCCTCCGGGGTGGGCTGGAGGATCACGCCCGCCGAGGCGTCGGCGAGGATACGGGCCCGCTCGGCCACCGTCATCAGCGCGTCGGCGGCGCTCTCACCGGTGAGCAGCGCCGTCGTCACGGCCCCGGCGCCCTCGATCCAGCGCTCCCGGCACCGGGCCGTCTCGTACAGCCGGGCGTTGCCGATCGCGATGCCCGCCTGCGAGGCGAGCACCCGCAGCAGCGCCAGGTCGTCGGCGGAGAACACGGCGCCCTCCGGACCCCGCTTCTCGGTCAGATAGAGGTTGCCGAAGACCTCCGTGTGCACCCGGATCGGCACGCCGACGAAGGACCGCATCGGGGGATGGCCGGGCGGCAGGCCCGCCGAGCGGACGTCGTCCGCGATGTCCGGGACGAGCAGCGGCCTGGGCTCGCGCACGAGATGGCCGATGAGGCCGGTGTGCCCGTCCGGCAGGCGCCCGATGCGCTCCCGGGTCTCCGCGTCGACGCCCGTCGTGAACAGCTCGGTGAGGACGCCGCGCTCGGGGTCGACGACCCCGAGCGCGCCGTACCGGGCCTCCGCCAGCTCGGTGGCGGTGTCCACGATGCGCTGGAGGGTGGTGCGCAGTTCGAGCTCCGTGCCTACGTTCAGTACGGCGTCCAGCAGTACCGGCAGCCGGGGCATCACGCTTCCCGCACTGTCCTGGTTCATGCCTTTCCCGCCGCCCACGCACCCTCCAACAGCACCGCTCAGTCGCTGAGCGGGTCGAGAACCATCGGCTGGATATTGCCTTCCAGCATCGCTCCGAGCCCCAGTACGGCGCAGGTGTCGGGCCGCTCCGCGATCTGCACCGGCATGCCGGTCGCATCGCGCAGCCGCTGGTCCAGGCCGGGCAGCAGCGCACTGCCGCCGACCATCATGATCCCGCACTCGGCGAGGTCGGCGACCAGGTCGGGCGGGCAGTCCCGCAGCACCCGCCCGATGCCGTCGAGCACGGCGGTGAGCGGGGTGTGGATGGCCTCGCGCACGGCAGCGGTGTCGACCTGTACGGAGCGGGCCAGGCCGGTGGCCACGTCCCGGCCGTGGATCTCGGTGGACGTCGGGCCCTGCAGGGTGAGCCCGTTGCCGCTGAGTGCCAGCTGGAGCGGGCGCACCGACTGGCTCGGCAGCATCAACTCGTGCTGGTGGCGCAGGTGTTGGATCACCGCGTGGTCGATGGCGTCGCCGCCGACCGGGATGCGCTGGGCGGTGACGATCGAGCCGAGCGAGAGGACCGCGACCTGGGTGGTCGCCGCCCCGCACACCATGATCATGGAGGCCGACGGCTGCTCCACGGGCAGTCCGCAGCCGACGGCGGCGGCGATGAGGGTGTCGACGAGCTCGACCCGGCGCGCGCCGAGCCCGACCAGGGTCTCGACAGTGGCACGCTGCGCGAGCGGGTCGGCGTCGTGCGGCGTGGAGGCGGCTGCCCGCAGCCGGGGCTTGCGGCGCAGCTGGCGGCGGAGCTTCTCGCCGAGCAGATGGCGCAGCATGCGCTGGGCCATCTCGATGTCGACGACGGTGCCCCCGGAGACGGGGCGTACCACGCGGATGTAGTCGGGCGTACGGCCCGTCATCTGCTCGGCGAAGGCACCGACGGCGATGAGCGCCCCGGTGCGGGTGTTCACGGCGGCCACACTCGGCTCGTCGACGACGAGCCCGACCCCCTTCACATACACGCGGGTCCTCGCGGCCCCGAGATCGACGGCGATATGGCAACGGCGCAACTGCTCAAGACTAACGGTCACGGCGAGTTCTCCCGAGAGCGCTGGCGCGGACGGTCCGGCGGCTGCCGGGTCCGAGGGGGGCTGACCCCTGTTCGCATCGTGCGGGGGACGCGTGGCGTGCGCGCGCTGGGATGAGCCGGTCGGGGGTACGGGCTGACGCCGTGCCAGGAGGCAGGCATCGCGGCGTCACGTCACGGGGCATCAGAGTCACGGCCCGTCAAGGTCGCGGGGCGTCAGTAAACCGCACCTCCTGCAACAGCCCCCAGGTGAACTCCGCGACGCACTGTCTTCCGTCGGGCATCGTGACCCCGAGCCGCCACCGGGTGGGCGCCGTGCCCTCCATCGGGCGGGCCGGCGGGAAGGCGCGGGCCACCTCGTCCACGGTGCACGACCAGGGGCGCAGATCCCCGGCCGTCCGCAGCCTGGGGGTGGCGGCGCCGGGGGCGCGGACCAGCCATTCGTTCCAGACGGCGCCACCGGGCGCGGTCAGCACCTCGAAGCGCAGGTCGGGCCAGAGGGGCACCGGCCAGGCGAGCGCGTCGCACTCCAGGTCGCCGATCCTGCGCCGTACGGACGTCTCGGGCGGCCCGAGCACCGAACGGTAGCGGGCCACACTGCCCCGGCCCCGAGGCGAGCGCACCATGGCCTGCCAGCGGCGATTTGCCTCGCGCAGCTCCGCGAGCGAGACGCCGAGCTCGCGGCGGGCGTCCTCGACGAGGTCCGGCTGGTGGTCGGCCATCCGGCGCAGCAGTACCAATTGGAAGTCGAGCGGCCCGAAAATCTCCATGCCCCCATCCTGCCCGGAGCCACTGACACGCCGCGGAAGGATCACTTCCACACGAGATCCTCACAGCCGGGCCTCCCTGTCACGCACCGCCGCCGCATAATCTGCGGGCGCCATGGACTACTGCCACGCCTGTCGCAGGCACCTCAACGGCGCCCTGGCCTGTGCCGGGTGCGGAGCCCCCGCCGGGGCGCTCGGTCCCATCGACCCCGTACGGGCCCCGGCCCCCGACGACGCCGCTCCTGCCGCCGCCGTTCCGGACGCCTCTGCTCCTGACGTTGCCGCGCCCGACGCCGCCGCGCCGCCCGCTGCGCCCGAGCCCACGGGTCACCGCCGCCGTGCCCGCGAGGCCGCGGGTACCCGGGGTGGCCGGGGCAGGGGCCGGACCAGGGCGCACCGGCGAAAGGGGCGCAAGGTGCTCCTGGTCTGCCTGGGCCTGGGGCTGGCCGGGGGCGCGCTGAGCCTGGCCGAGCTGGCCACGGAGTCCGCGGGCGAGGACCGGACGTCGGCCCCCACGGCGGACGAGAAGGGCGTGCTGCCCAGCCGCTCGGGCAGCGCGGACCCCCTGGAGGACGGCAGTACGCCGGCTCCGGGGAAGAACGCGGATCCGGACGAGTCGGCACGTACCGCATCGGCGTCCGCGAGCGCGTCGCCGTCCCCCGGAGCGTCGGACGCCACGCCTGCGCCCGGCTCCGCGTCGGCGACGGTCCCCACCGGGACGTCCCCCGCCGCGCCACAGGCGCCCACGAGCGGTACGAGCCAGGCGCCGTCGAATCCCGCCCCGCCTCTGCCCCCGTCGACGGAACCTGGGTCGGACCCGGAGCCCACACCACCCCCGGAGCCCATCCCCTCCGAGAGCTGCACGCGTTTCCTGTGGTGGTGCGAATGACCCGGCCGCAAGGCTGCTGAGCCATGACTGAGCCATGACTGAGCCACCGCTCAGTAGCCTCTCAGCCCGTGCCCAGCATCCGCTTGAGCAGATCGCGCAGCGTCGTCCGCTCCTCCACCGACAGCTCGCCGAGCGGCTCGCGCGCGAAGTCCAGCGAGTCGCGGAGCCTGGCCGCGGTGCTGCCGCCCGTCTCCGTGACGGCGGCGAGCTTGACCCGCCGGTCGTTGGGGTCGGGCCTGCGCTCCACCAGGCCGCGCGACTCAAGACGGTCGACTATCCCGGTGACGTTCGACGGCTCGCACTTGAGTTTCTGGGCGATACGACGCATGGGCATGGGATCGAGGGAGAGCAGTCCCAGTACGCGCGCCTGGGCGCCGGTGAGTCCGTGTTTGCCCGCGGCCTCGTCGTACTCCTCGTAGTAGCGGGCGACGACGGAGCCGATGAGCTCGACCACTTCGACGGTGAGCGGGTCTGTGCGAGGCGTCATGCCCTCCATCGTACCCATTTACTTGACAACATGAAATATCCAGGAGCATGGTTAGTTCACAACGTTAAGTTTTTTCGAGGAGGCCGTACCCCATGACCGCTCTGCCCACGACCGGCCGTTCCTGGCACCTTGTCGCCCGCCCGCACGGCTGGCCCAAGCCCGAGGACTTCGCTCTGCGCGAGGCCCCCGTGACCGAGCCGGCAGAGGGCCGGATCCTCGTCCGCAACCTGCACTTCTCGGTCGACCCGTACATGCGGGGCCGGATGAACGACGTGAAGTCGTACACCTCGCCCTTCAAGCTCGACCAGCCGATGGACGGCGGCGCGGTCGGCGAGGTCATCGCCTCCCGCGACGAGCGCTTCGCCGTCGGTGACCACGTGCTGCACGGCCTGGGATGGCGCGAGTACGCCGACGTCCCCGCCCAGCACGCCGTCAAGGTCGACGCCTCGCTGGCCCCCCTCTCCGCCTACCTCGGCGTCCTGGGCATGCCCGGGCTCACCGCCTACGCGGGCCTCTTCGAGGTCGCCTCCTTCAAGGAGGGCGACGCCGTCTTCGTCTCCGGCGCGGCCGGCGCGGTCGGCAGCCTGGTCGGCCAGATGGCGAAGATCAAGGGCGCCTCGCGGGTCATCGGCTCGGCCGGCTCCGCCGACAAGGTCAAGCACCTCACCGAGCAGTACGGCTTCGACGCGGCCTTCAACTACAAGGACGGCCCGGTCTCCCCGCAGCTGCGCGAGGCCGCCCCCGACGGCATCGACGTCTACTTCGACAACGTCGGCGGCGAGCACCTCGAAGCGGCCATGAGCTCGTTCAACGTGCACGGCCGCGCCACCATCTGCGGCATGATCGCGCAGTACAACAACACCGAGGCCACGCCGGGCCCGAGCAATATGGCGCTGATCATCGGCAAGCGGCTGCGACTCCAGGGCGTACTGGTCGGAGACCATGTCGCGCTCCAGCCGCAGTTCGTCGAAGAGGTCTCCGGCTGGATCCGCTCAGGCGAGCTCAAGTACGACGAGACCGTCGTCGAGGGCATCGAGAACGGCTACGACGCCTTCGTCGGCCTGCTCCGCGGCGAGAACACCGGCAAGATGATCGTTTCGCTCACCCGGTAGGGTCACCCCCAGCCGCCGCGGTCCGTGGGCGCGAGTCGCGGCGTACAAGCAGGAGGTTTTCTCAAGCATGACCATCCAGACGATAGACGTGAAGTACACCGCTGTCGCCACCGCCGAGAACGGCCGTGACGGCAAGGTCGCGTCGGACGACGGCAAGCTCAAAGTAGTGGTCAACCCGCCGAAGGAGATGGGCGGCAGCGGCGTCGGTACCAACCCGGAGCAGCTCTTCGCCGCCGGTTTCAGCGCCTGCTTCCAGGGTGCGCTCGGCGTCGTCGCGCGTAAGGAGAAGGCCGACATCTCCGGCTCGACCGTGACCGCGGAGGTCGGCATCGGCTCGACCGAGGCTGGCGGCTTCGGGCTTGAGGTCAAGCTCTCCGCCCGCATCCCGAACGTGGACGCGGCCACCGCGAAGGACCTGCTGGAGAAGGCGCACCAGGTGTGCCCGTACTCGAACGCGACGCGCGGCAACATCAAGGTCGAGCTGTCCGTCGTCTGACGCACCGCGCCGGCTGAACGCACCGCGCCGGCTGATGTGACATGAAAGGCCGTATCCCCCTCGGACGACCGCCGGGGGATGCGGCCCTTCGTCGTCCCCGGAGACTGTTTCGGAGCCGCCCGGCCATTGCCCGCCGAACTGGGCCACCGATAGCCTGTGTTCGTAATTCCGACCAATGGCCGGAGTGCCGAACAGAAGGGATGGGTGCCCGCCCATGGGACGACTGGTCCCCGCAGTGACCCGGTCGCTGGACATACTCGAACTCTTCCTCCAGGGCGACGGGACCCTCTCCGCGCCGGAAGTCATCCGCAAGCTGCAACTGCCGCGCACCACCGTGCATGAGCTGCTCACCACGCTCGCTGCCCGCAACTACCTGGTGGCGCTCCCCGACCAGCCGGCCCGCTACCGGCTCGGTGTACGGACGTACCAGCTCGGCAGCCGGTACGCCGAGCAGCTCGACCTGGCCGCCGAAGGGCAGCAGGTCGCCCGCGAGGTCGCCGAGACCTGCGAGGAGACCGTCCATGTCGCGATTCTGGAGGACGCGGACGTCATTTACATCGCCAAGGTCGATTCCACCCACGCGGTCCGTATGGTCTCGGCCGCCGGGCGCCGACTGCCCGCGCACTGCACCTCCGTCGGGAAGATGCTGCTCGCCTCGCTGCCCGGAGCCAGGCTCGACGCCACGATCGAGGGGCGCGAGCTGGCCGCGATGACCCCCAACAGCATCACCGACCCGGCCGAACTGCGTGCCGCTCTCGCGGTGGTCCGGGAGCGCGGGATCGCCGTGGAGCACCGGGAGTCCAATCCGGACGTGAGCTGTGTGGCCGCGCCCGTACGCGACAGCGTGGGCCGGGTGGTCGCCGCGCTCTCCATCTCGGTACCGATGATCAGGTGGAGCGACGAGCGGCAGGCCGACCTGGAGCAGCTCGCGGTCAAGGGCGCCGGCCAGCTCTCGACCCGCCTCGGTCACCGGGGCCAGGTATGAGGGCCGGAGGCGCCGAGATCGCCGTACGGGAGTGGGCCGCGCTCGGCGAGGGGCCGACCTGGGACGCGTCGGCGGGCCGGCTGATCTGGGTCGACATCCTGTCCGCGCGCATCCACACCTACGACCCGGTGAGCGGCAGCCGTACGGTCATGGCCACCGAGCAGCACGTGGGCGCGGCCAAGCCGCGCGCGGGCGGCGGCCTGGTGGTCAACCTCCAAGGCGGCATCGGCCTGTACGACGCGGACCTGGCCTTCTCCTGGCTGGTGCGCGACGCGGCGCCGGGCCGCCGGGGCAATGACGCGGCCGTCGCCCCCGACGGGGCGCTCTGGGCGGGCACCATGCGCTACGACGAGGCACCGGGCGGCGGGAACCTCCGGCGGGTCGCGCCGGACGGCGCCGTCACCGAGGTGCTGGGGGAGGTGTCCATCAGCAATGGCACGGGCTGGAGCCCGGACGGCCGGCTGATGTACTACGTGGACACGCCCACCCGCCGTATCGACGTCTTCGACGTCGACGGCGAACAGGCCCTGAACAGGCGCCCGTTGGTGCGGATCGAGGACGGCGCGGGCTTTCCCGACGGCCTGACCGTCGACGCCGACGGCGGCATCTGGGTCGCGCTCTGGGACGGCTCGGCGGTCCGCCGCTATACGAGCGACGGTGTGCTCGACCGGGTCGTCGAGCTGCCTGTACGTCGCCCGACGGCCTGCGCGTTCGGCGGCGCGGGGCTGCGCGACCTGTACGTCACCACGGCCCGGGTCGGGCTCGGCGCCCCGCACCCGCTGTCGGGGTCGTTGTTGGTGCTGCCGGATGCGGGGCGGGGGCTGCGGGGGGCGGCGTTCGGGGGCTGAGGGGGGCCGCTGCGCGGGGCAAGCCCCCGGACGCCCAAGCCCCTGTTCAAGTGACAGGGGATCAAGCACCGGACGCCTGGGGGCTATTCCGAGGTCAGCGCGCCGATTTCAGCAGTGCCCGGCCCACCTGCGCGTACGCGCCCTTGGGGTGCGCGCGGAACAGCGGCTCGGTGCCGAAGAGCACCACATCCGCGCCGCCCGCTGTCGTACCGCTGACGACCGCCGCCCGTCCGGCCGCGTCCTTCGGGCCGCCGCCGCCGGCTGCCGTACGCCAGTGGCCGGAGACCAGGGGATTGCCCGCGCCGTACGACTGCTCGACGCGGACGCCGGGACCGAGGTCGGTGAACCACAGGGGGGAGTAAACGAAGGTATGGCCGGGCGCGCCCCCGGTGACCGGACCGCCCGCGTTGACGACCTTCACCACACCGTTCGCGTCGCCGTTGCCCTGCACGGGCTTCGCGGCCAGCAGTTTGGCGTCGGCATTGAGCGCCGCGCCCGCCGCACCCCGACCGACCAGACCGCCGCCACCGGCCAGGAAGGCGTTGAGCGCGCCCCGGGCGGCCGGGTTGAGCTTGCCGTACTCCAAGCCGGCCGAGGCGAAGAGCACATCGGCCTTCGCCCAGTCGAAGCCCGCGTTGAGCGCGGCCGTCGACACGGGCAGCACCTCGAAGCCCATCTCGCGCAGCGCGAACAGCTCACCGGGGCTCACCGCGGCTGCGACCCGCGTGCGGTGCAGCGGCGCCACACTCTTGGTCTTCGTCGCGTGGAAGGCGACACCGAGACGGCTCGCCAGGGCGGTGGCCCGCTTGCGCGCGGAGCTCGGTACCAGGGCACTGCCGTCGGCCGCCCGCCGGACCTTCACGCCGTCCGCGAGCAGGGAGTTGAGCGCCTTGATCTCCTTGGGGTCGTCGAGCCGCAGCCGGAGCGCGCCGCGGGGTGCGACGTAACCGGTCGGGGACGCGGTCTGGACCGTACGCCCCGAGAAGTGCAGCCCGCCCGGGGCCTTTTGCACCTTCTCGACGCTCGCGCCCCACAGCAGCCCGAGGCTCCAGCCTGAGATGTCGTACATCGTGGAGACGTCCGCGCTGATGTCCCGCCCCTCGGCGAGCATCACATTGGCAAGACCGCGCTTGGGCTGACGCATGTCGACGACGTATGAACCGGCGGCATAACTCCGCTTACCGATGCGGAAGTTCGCGCGCGCACGCTCCACCCGCACATCGTTGGCCACCAGATGGTTGACGAGACGGGCCGCGGCGGTCGCGGAACGCTGTCCGCGCCCGGCCGCCGGAATGACGTACGCCCGCGGGAAGTTGGTGGTGTACACGTCCTCGGGACCGACGCCGGGGACGCCGGGCACGGTCTTCTCCGACACCTCCACCTGCGCCGCACCCACCGCGCCGCGCCGGAAGGTCTCGATCTGGTCGGCGAGCACCGAACTGCGGTGATCCGCCGTGTAGTTGAGCGTCGCGCGCATCGCCGCGCCCGCGATGTCCGTGTTGATGGCGGATCTGCGGCGCAGCTCGGTGACCGGAAGGGTCTCGTACGCCTGGTTGTTGACCTGCATCGGGAACTCGATGGTGTGGGCCGCGACCGCCCCCTGGAACGGCATGTACTGCGGGGTGAAGATCGGCGGCCAGTCGTCCCAGCCCTCCTCCTGGTCGCGGAAGGGGATGACGGCCGGATCGACCCCGTCCTTGGCGGGCGTGTAGCCGAGCCCGTTGACGGCCTTCTCCATGCCCAGTGCGTTCGCGTAGGAGTTCTTGAGGAACAGGTCGTACTCGTAGTTCTCGCCGTGCGGCGGGGTCGTCGGCTCGATGAGGGTGCCGTTGACGTACCCGTGCAGATCGATCATCACGGCGGGCTGCTTGGCGATGGCGATCTGCCGGATCGCCCGCGCCTCGGGCTGGGTGGCGGTGATGAAGTCCCGGTTGAGGTCGAAGCCATTGGCGTTGGCGCGGGTACCGGCGATCCGCCCGTCGGGGTTGGCGGTCACATTCAGGTAGATACGGGTCTTCGCCAGCAGGTCGGCGGTCTTGCGGTCCTTTGCCTTCGCCAGCTTCTCGATGAGCCCGAGGGCGGCGTCCGTGCCCTCCCACTCATTGCCGTGAATGTTGTTGTTGATCAGCACCGGAGCCTTGTAGGCCGCCTTGATCCGCCGGTCCTTGGCGGCGCGCGCCGGCGCGTTCTCGATCAGCTCCCGCATCCGCTCCTGCTCGCGCGTCGCGCCGGAACTCTCGGGCGCGGTGACGGTCACCAGATACAGCTGATGCCCTCCGGCCGACTTGCCCGCGACCTCCACGCTGACCCGGTTGCCCAGCTTCTGCAGGGCGTTGAGCTTCGGCGCGATGGAGTGGTACGGCGTGAGGCCGAGCTTGATGGACTTGTCGGCCGGGTTCGGCGCGGGCACGGTCAGCTCGGTGCGCCGCGGATACCCGCCGTCGCGGCGGAGACCCGGGGTCCGGGCGTCGAGTGCGTTCGCGGCGGCACCGGCCGGGGTGCGGGCGGCCTGTCCCTGAGCGGCCCGCTCGCGATGTGCGCCGTCCCCGTCACCGGCGCCGGGCCGGGGGCCGGGCTGCGCGGTGGCGGGGACGGGGGAGAGTAGAAGGGCGCTCGCCATGAGGGCGGTCGTGATCAGAAGGGGTCTAGGGATGCCTGGGCCCATGCGTGCGTACCTCCGGGTACGTGCGTCGTCGATCAGTACGGACATCAATACGGACATCAATACGGCGATCTGTACGCGCTCTGTACGGCGATCCGTACGGCGATCAGTACGGCGATCAGTACGCAGGGTCTACCGGTTCGATCCGGTCACGGCAAGAGGGTGCTGTGACGCATGGGTCATACGGGTGTGTCCGGCCGGTGCTCGCGGGCCTCGTCAGGAACCGACCTTCCGTTTGTTGTAGACGTCGAAGCCGACCGCCGCCAGCAGCACGAGCCCCTTGATCACCTGCTGGTAGTCGGTACCGATGCCCACCAGCGACATACCGTTGTTGAGCACCCCCAGGACCAGTCCGCCGATGACCGCGCCGAAGACCGTGCCGACGCCGCCGCTCATCGAGGCGCCGCCGATGAACGCCGCAGCGATGGCCTCCAGTTCGAAGTTCATGCCGGCCTGCGGTACGCCCGCGTTGAGCCGGGCGGCGTAGACGATCCCGGCGAGCGCGGCGAGCACGCCCATGTTCACGAAGACCAGGAAGGTGACGCGCTTGTCCTTGACGCCCGACAGCTTCGCCGCAGCCTGGTTGCCGCCCAGCGCGTACACATGGCGGCCCACGATCGCGTTGCGCATGACAAAGCCGAAGCCGATGAGCAGCGCCGCGAGCAGCAGCAGCACGACGGGCACCCCGCGGTAGCTGGCCAGGGTGAAGGTGAACGCGAGGACCGCGGCCGCCAGTGCCGCGCACTTGGCGAGGAACAGATTGCGCGGCAGGACGTCGAGGTCGTAACTCTTCTGTCTGCGGCGGTCGCGGACCTCCTGGAGCAGTGCGAAGGCGAGCAGCGCGAGTCCCAACAGCAGCGTCAGATTGTGGTAGTTGGAGGCCGGGCCGATCTCCGGGAGGTAGCCGGTGGAGATCTTCTGGAAGCCCTCGGGGAAGGGGCCCAGCGAGCGGCTGCCGAGGAGGATCTGCGTACCGCCGCGGAAGAGCAGCATGCCTGCCAGCGTCACGATGAACGACGGGATGCCGACGTACGCGATCCAGAAGCCCTGCCAGGCGCCCGCGACCGCGCCGATGACCAGGGCGAGGACCAGGGCCAGGACCCACGGCACATCGTGCTGGACCATCATCACCGCGCAGGCGGCGGAGACGAACGCGGCGAGCGAGCCGACCGACAGGTCGATGTGGCCCGCGATGATGACGATCATCATGCCGATGCCGAGGACCAGGATGTAGCTGTTCTGCAGGACGAGGTTGGTGACGTTGTTCGGCTTCAGCAGGACGCCGTCGGTCCATATCTCGAACAGGACGACGATCAGCGCGAGCGCGATGAGCATGCCGTACTGGCGCATGTTGCGGCGGGCGGACTCCAGCAGAACCGCGCCGGCCGTGGGCGCGGCCTTCGTGGCGGGTGGGGCGCTGTTCGGGTTGTCGGTGGTGGTGACCGGGGGCATCTGCGTTACCTCTTGTCGCTGGTCATGTGGCGCATCAGCACCTCTTGGGTGGCGTCCGCGCGGGCGATCTCGCCGGTGAGCCGGCCGGCGGACATCGTGTAGATGCGGTCGCACATGCCGAGCAGCTCGGGCAGCTCGGAGGAGATGAAGACGACTGCCTTGCCTTCGGCGGCGAGCTTGTCGATGACGGTGTAGATCTCGTACTTCGCGCCGACGTCGATGCCGCGCGTCGGCTCGTCGAGGATCAGCACCTCGGGCCCCGCGAAGATCCACTTGCTGAGGACGACCTTCTGCTGGTTGCCGCCGGAGAGCCTGCCGACCTGCTCGAAGACGGTCGGCGCCTTGATGTTCATGCTCCGGCGGAACGACTCGGCGACCCGCGTCTCCTCGTGCTCGTCGACGACACCGCGCCGCGCCACCTTGGGCAGGGCGCTCAGGGAGATGTTGCGGCCGATGGTGTCGATGAGGTTGAGGCCGTACTGCTTGCGGTCCTCGGTGACGTACGCGATGCCGTGCCCCACGGCCTCCGGGACGCTTCGGGTGCGGATCTCCTTGCCGTCCTTGTGGACCCGGCCGCTGATGTTCTTCCCGTACGAGCGCCCGAAGACGCTCATCGCCAGCTCGGTGCGGCCCGCGCCCATCAGCCCGGCCAGGCCGACGATCTCGCCGCGCCGCACCTCGATGGACACGTTGTCGACGACCTTGCGCTGCTGGTCGATGGGGTGGTGCACGGTCCAGTCGCGGATTTCGAGTGCGGGGTGCGCGCCCGGCTCGCCCTCGTAGGGGGTGCGTTCGGGGAAGCGGTGGTCGAGGTCGCGGCCGACCATGCCCCGGATGATGCGGTCCTCGGTGGTCGAGCCATCCGCCACATTGAGGGTCTCGATGGTGCGGCCGTCCCGGATGATCGTGACCGAGTCGGCCGCCTCGGCGATCTCGCCCAGCTTGTGCGAGATGATGATCGAGGTCATGCCCTGACTCTTCAACTCAGCTATCAGGCGCAGGAGTTGAGCCGAGTCTTCGTCGTTGAGTGCGGCGGTCGGCTCGTCGAGGATGAGCAGGCTCACCTCCTTGGAGAGCGCCTTCGCGATCTCGACGAGCTGCTGCTTCCCCACCCCGATGTCGGCGACCCTGGTCTGCGGGTGCTCGTTCAGGCCGACCCGCTTGAGCAGCGCCGAGGCGTGCCGCAGGGTCTCGTTCCAGCTGATGATGCCGTGGCGGGCGTGCTCGTTGCCGAGGAAGATGTTCTCGGCGATGGACAAGTACGGCACCAGGGCCAGCTCCTGATGGATGATCACAATGCCGCGTGCCTCGCTGGCCCGGATGTCCTTGAACGCACACGGCTCGCCCCGGAAGAGGATGTCCCCCTCGTAACTGCCGTGCGGATGCACACCGCTGAGGACCTTCATCAGGGTCGACTTGCCCGCGCCGTTCTCCCCGCAGATCGCGTGGACCTCGCCCTCGGCGACGGTCAGGGACACATCGGAGAGGGCCTTGACGCCGGGGAAGGTCTTGACGATCGACCGCATCTCAAGGACGGGCCGCCGGATCCCATGCTCAGTGGCCGGTTCCTGGGCACTCACAGGTCGCTCGCCTTGATGTAACCCGAATCGACCAGCATCGAACGGTAGTTGGACTTGTCCACACTGACCGGGTCGAGCAGGAAGGACGGCACGACCTTCTTCTCGTTGTCGTACGTCTTCGTGTCGTTGACCTCGGGCTTCCTGTCGTTCAGTACGGCGTCGGCCATCTGTACGGCCTGCTTGGCCAGCGCCCGGGTGTCCTTGTAGACGGTCTGCGTCTGCTGCCCCGCGATGATCGACTTCACGGACGCGACCTCCGCGTCCTGCCCGGTCACCACCGGGTACGGCTTCGCCTTCGTGCCGTAGCCGTCCGACTTGAGCGCGGACAGCACACCGATCGAGATGCCGTCGTACGGCGACAGCACCGCATCCACCTGCTCCGAGGAGTACGCGCTGGTCAGCAGGTCGTCCATGCGCTTCTGCGCGGTGCCGCCGTCCCAGCGCAGCGTGGTGACCTGGTCCAGTTTCGTCTGTTTGCTGCGGACGACGATCTGCTTCTTGTCGATGTACGGCTTGAGGGTCTTCCACGCGCCTTCGAAGAAGTACCCGGTGTTGTTGTCGTCCGGCGACCCGGCGAACAGCTCTACGTTGAACGGGCCTTCCTCCTTGCCGTCCTTCAGGCCCAGTTTGTCGACGATGTAGCCGGCCTGGAGCTCGCCGACCTTCTCATTGTCGAAGGAGGCGTAGTAGTCGACGTCCGGGCTGCCGAGGATCAGCCGGTCGTACGCGATGACCTTGATGCCCTGCTCCCCGGCCTGGCGCAGTACGTCGCTCAGCGCACGGCCGTCGATGGACGCGACGACCAGCACATCCACGCCCTTGGTGATCATGTTCTCGACCTGGGACACCTGCTGGTCGACGTCGTCCTCGCCGTACTGGAGGTCCGTCTTGTAGCCCAGCTTCTTGAACTGGGCCACCATGTTGTTGCCGTCGGCTATCCAGCGCTCGGAGGACTTGGTGGGCATCGCGATGCCCACGGTGGAGCCCTCGCCTCCCTTCTTCTCCTCCTTGCTGCCGCCCTCACCGCTCTGCCCACAGGCGGTGAGGGTCAGGGCGACGGCGACGGCGGTGGCGATGGTGAGGGCGACTGTGCGGGTGCTGCGCATGGCGATCAGTCCTTGTCGGTGGGGAAACGGGTGAGCGGTCCGGGCAGCCGTGAGCCGAGCGGCGACATTCCGCCGTCCGCGCCGTGCCTGGCCAGGAGGTCGAGTGCGAGCCGGCCGCGCCGGACGCGCTCGCGGGCGGTGTCGAGGCTGAGGTCGCGCAGATGGGCGCCGTACGGGTAGATGCCGGGCGCCCGGGACAGCCCGAACTTGAGGTAGATCGGGGCGCCCCGGCGGATCAGCTCGGCCGTCTCGTACATCCGCACATAGCCGCCGAGGTCGTCCGGCGCCTCGATGTAGAGGTCCATGGGGGCCCGGGAGACCCGCCGGATCTCGGTGAGGTGGGCGAGGGTGAGGTCGGACGGGATATTCACGGAGTCGGCGCCGAGCCGCTCATGGACGGCGTACGCCGCCGGATTGACCGGCCCGATCAGCGCGGACACCTTGAAGGTGGTGTCGGTTGGCAGCACACCGAGCGCGCGCAGCCGGTGCAGCGACCACAGCACGCCCTCGTCGGCGACGAGCAGGCACTTCACCCCCAGCTCCGTCGCGCGTACGGCGTCCTCGACGCAGCCCGCCAGCGCGTCGTGCCCCCGGGCGCGCAGTCCCGCGCCGCCCGACGAGGTGCGGGTGGAGCCGCCGGTGTCCCAGGTGCCGCGCGGCCCGGTGAACAGGCACAGCTCGATGCCGCCGGCCGCGCAGGCGTCGGCCATCTCGGTGATCTCGTCGTCGGAGAGCATCCAGATGCCGCTGCCCTGGCTGATGCGGTGGATCGGCACGTCAAGCCGCGAGCTCTCCTTGAGTACGACGGCCAGCGCCTCCGGGCCCTCGCAGGACGGGACTTCGGTGCGCCAGGTGCCCCCGTCGGGGAAGGTGTGCGGGGACGCGTCGGCGGGGTCGACGGCGGGCGCGGCGAGGCCGAGCGCCGCGAGCGCCTGCTCGCCGGGGCGGCGGGGATGGAGGCGGGGGCGGGGGTCCGGGGTCTGGTTCACGTGGGGGTCCCTCGTCTTCGACATGTTCACTTCGCTCGATATTTCGGACGCGGTTCGGTTCAGTGGGTAGGGCTCGGTGGGCAGCGCATCGCGGGTAAGGGCTCGGTGGGTAACACTCGGTCGGGCGCGTACGACTCACGGCCGCAGCAGCACCTTCCCGGTCTCCGGCCCGCCGCCGCCCACCAGCGCCAGCGCGTCGGCGAATCGCTCCAGCGGGAACTCATGGGTGATCAGCGGCGCCGGATCGAGCAGCCCGGACGCGAAGGCCCGTACGGCGAAGGACCACGCGGCCGAAGGCGCCCCGAAGACGCTGCTCACCGTCAGCTGGCTCAGCGACAGATGCACCGGGTCGATGCCGATGGCCCCCGGCGTGAACATCCCGGTCAGCACCACCCGGCCACCGCGCCGCGCAAGCAGACACGATTCGGCGGCGGTGGTCGGTGCGCCGGCGGTCTCCACAACCAGGTCGTAACGGCCGCGCAGCGCCTTCGCCTCCTCGGGGTCGCACACCACGCTCGCCCCGAAGTCCAGGGCCTGCCGGGCGCGTCCGGCCCTCGGGTCCACCACCGCCAGCTCCCCGGGCGACCCCGCGGCCAGCAGCTGCACCGCGAGCAGCCCCAGCGTCCCGGCGCCCACCACCGCGACCCGCTCGCCCGGCTCGGCCCGGCCGGTGCGGACCGCGGCGGCCACCACCGCGGCCGGCTCAAGGAGGGCGGCGGCGCGCAGGTCGGAGCCGTCGGGCAGCGGGTGCAGCAGCCGGGCCGGGACCAGCAGATGGTCCGCGAAGGCGCCGGGCCGGGTGAAGCCCGTCTCGTCGTACCCGGTGGTGCACAGCGAGGTCTCCCCGCACCGGCACCGCTCGCAGGTCCCGCACGCCCGGAACCCCTCGGCGACCGTCCTGCGGCCGAGCAGCGCCGCGTCGACGCCCTCGCCCACCGCGTCGACGGTCCCGGACCACTCGTGGCCGGGGACAACCGGGTAGCGGACGTAACCCGGGTCGCGGTGGCCGTCGTACACCTCGCGGTCACTCATACAGATCCCGGCGGCGGCGACCCGCACCCGCACCTCGCCGGGGGACGGCACCGGCAGCTCACCGGTGACCAGGCGGTGCGCGCCGGGCCGTTCGACGATTATTGCCCGGCTCACCGGGCTTGCATCAGTGGTCACTTGGGCTTCCTCTGCTCCCAGCCGTCGGACCACAGGTCGAACCTGGCCTGCTGCTGCGGGAATTCGGCCGCCGCGTCCACATCCAGCTCGACGCCGAGACCGGGTGCGTGCGACAGCTCGAAGTAGCCGTCCACGACCTGCGGTGCGCCCTTGACCACCTTCTTGATCTCGGCGTCCGCGAAGTCGTTGAAATGCTCCAGGATCTTGAAGTTCGGTGTGCAGCCCGCGAGTTGGAGCGAAGCGGCGGTCAGGACCGGGCCGCCGACATTGTGCGGGGCGACCATCATGTAGTGCGTCTCGGCGGTCGCGGCGAGCTTGCGGGCCTCCAGGATGCCGCCGATGTGACCCAGGTCCGGCTGGATGATGTCCGCGGCCTGCGACTCGAACAGCTCACGGAACTCGATCCGGTCGTGGATGCGCTCACCGGTGGCGATCGGCAGCTCGACCTTCTCCGCGACCTTCGCCAGCGCCTTGAGGTTCTCCGGCGGTACGGGCTCCTCCAGCCACGCGGGCTTGAACGGCGCCATCTCGCGGGCGAGGCGCACGGCCGTCGACGGGCTGAACCGGCCGTGCATCTCCAGCATCAGCTCGGTCTCCGGGCCGATCGCGTCGCGCACCGCCTCGATGAGCGAGACCGCGTACAGCGAATCGGCGTGGTCCAGCTCCAGGTGCCCGGTGCCGAAGGGATCGATCTTCAGGGCCCGGTAGCCGCGCTCGACCACCGCCTGCGCGGCCTTGTGATAGGCCTCCGGGGTCCGCTCGGTGGTGTACCAGCCGTTCGCGTACGCCTTGACCCGGTCGGTGACCTTCCCGCCGAGCAGCTGCCAGACCGGCACCCCCAGCGCCTTGCCCTTGATGTCCCAGCAGGCCATCTCGACGACCGCGATGCCGGACATGACGATCTCACCCGCACGGCCGAAGTCGCCGTACTTCATACGGCGTACGAGATCCTCGACGGCGAACGGGTCCGACCCCGCGATATGGTTCGCCTCTGCCTCACGGAGGTAGCCGAGGAGTGCGTCGGTGTGGCCGAGCATGCGGGTCTCACCGACTCCGGTCAGCCCGGAGTCGGTATGAACCTGCACGTAGGTGAGGTTGCGCCAGGGCGTCCCGACGACGTGCGTGCTGATTCCCGTAATGCGCAAGGCTGTTGCCCCCTGAGCTGTTCGATATTTCGTCACACGTTCGAAATGCTGGCGTGACGTTAATAACGAGCCGGGGGAAGTGTCAATGGTTGGCGCAGAGCCGCTGTCCGCGCCCGCCTCAGTGACCGGCGCAGCAGGGCGTCGGGTCCGGCGCCTCGAAGGGCACGAGCAGCCCACCGGCCGCGGGCATGACAGCCAGTACGAACAGACCGTCGCGCCACTCCGGCCGCACATGGCCGCGGGTGTCAAGCAGGGCCCCGGGCGCCGGACCCGCCGGGTCGCCGAGCTGCACCACACGGTCGACGGCGGTACGGGCAAGCAGCTCCGCCACGGTCAGGGTGCCGTGCAGGTGCCCGGAGCCGGGGAATACGACGCCGCGGCCGCCCGGCCAGGGGGAAGGTCCGGGCGGGACGACCGCGGTGAGCGCCGAGAGGCGCGTGCGTAGTCGTGCTCGGGGGTGGGGCCGGTGGTGGGGTCTGCGGGATCGGAACGGAAGTTCTGAGGTCGAATGGGTGACCTTGGTGGTGGTTGCTCGTTGTGCTGGGTGGCAGGTGCGCAGGCATCTGGGGGTCATGTGGGGGTGTTGTGCGGGAGTTGGCGGCGTCGTTCGTGGCGCCCGGCCCTTTGGGAGTGGCGGTCCGGGACCGTCTCAAGCGCCCTACCACCTGGACCCGCACGGCAACCCGGTTGGGGACCCGCACCGCTTCGCCTACGACCTGTCCGGCACCACCACCCACCGCGATGCCCAGATCCGCCACGCCCTGACCCGCCTCATCAACTGGGCCAAGCAGACCGGTGTGGCAGCGATCGGCGTCGAGGACCTCGACTTCGAGGCCGAGAAGACGAGGGAGAAGCACGGCCGCAGGAAACGCTTCCGGCAGCTGATCTCCGGGATCCCGACCGGCAGCCTCAAGGCCCGGCTGGTCTCCATGGCTGCCGAACAGGGCCTGGCGATCGTCGCGGTCGATCCGGCCTATACCTCGATGTGGGGTGGGCAGCACTGGCAGAAACCTCTGACCACCCCCAGCCGCAGAATGTCCCGTCATGATGCCGCCGGTATCGCGATCGGGCGACGCGCCCTCGGACACCCGATCCGGCGTCGGACGGCACCGCCCCTACACGACCAGAGCGATCGTGCAGGGCATCGGACCGCCCAGGCCGGACCAGGCGCACGAGGGCATGAGGGAACCCGCCCACCCGCCACGGACCACGCCCGATGGGGCGACCGAGGGGCCGCCGTGGCCATACCGACTCCTCGCCGATGCTGTTGTCGCGTGACGCGAGTACGCGTGCGCTGCGGCAGACGCTCGACGGACGGGATGAATCGGGTGTGACGGGGGCCGGTACGGCGGATGTTGAATGCGATACGAGCTGTGGGCGGCGGGGGTGGACGGCGGGCGTGGACGGCACGCGGCCGGGGCGGGCAGTGTGCCCACATGCCGCCCGACTAGGCTGCCCCCATGCGTGATCTAGGGGTGGGCTTCGGCTACTTGATGAAGGGCCAGCGGTGGGTAGGCCGGCACGGCAGGGCGTACGGTCTCGGGCTGTTGCCCGGTCTCGTCACCTTTGTGCTGTACGTCGGCGCGCTGATCGGGCTGATCTACGGCGCCGACAACCTCACGGCCTGGGCCACGCCCTTCGCCGACGACTGGGACTCCCCCTGGCTGGGCCTCTTCCGCGGCGCGCTCACGGCACTGCTCTTCGCCCTCGCACTGTTCCTCGCGGTGATCACCTTCACCGCGGTGACGCTGCTGGTGGGCCAGCCGTTCTACGAGAACCTCTCCGAGCGCGTCGACCGCTCCGAGTCCCCGGACGGCACCGCGCCGGAGTCCGGCCTGCCGCTGATGCGCGAGCTGTGGATCTCCGCGCGTGACAGCGTGCGGGTGCTGGCGCGCGTACTCCTTTACGCCGTCCTGCTCTTCGCCTGTGGTTTCATCCCCGTCATCGGCCAGACCGTCGTCCCGGTGATCGGCTTCTGCGTCTCCGGCTTCTTCCTCGCCGGGGAGCTGACTGCGGTGGCGCTCCAGCGCCGCGGCATCGAGCTGAAGCAACGCCGCACCCTGCTGCGCGGCCGCCGCCTGCTGACCCTCGGCTTCGGCGTTCCGCTGACGCTCGCCTTCCTGGTCCCGCTGGTCGCGGTCTTCCTGATGCCGGGCGCGGTCGCGGGCGCGACGCTGATGGCCCGGGACCTCCTGGACGAGCCGTCGGCAGACGGCAGCGGCGACGCCGCGACGCCGCTGTCACCGCCTACCGCGTAACCGCGGCTGCTGCGGGGCGGGTGGGGGGAACAAGCCCCGCGCAGCGGCCCAAGCCCCGCGCAGCGGCCCCGCCTACCGCACCGCGACCCGCACAATCGCCCGTATCTGCGCCACAATGTCCAGCCGATTCCGCACAAACACGGGGTCGGTGACCTCAGTCGTGTTCCCCGCCCCGAACTCCAGCACCGGCGTATGCACATGCCCCCCGGGCAGCCCGTCGAGCCCCAGCCGGTCCCGCAGCAGCGTGGCCCGGTAGGCGATCTCGTTGGACAGATAGTCCCCGCCGCCACCGGCCCGCGCGGCGGACCCCGCCGTCGGCCCGTCCGGCCGCACCACCGGCGAAGTCGCGCCCGCCGGAATCTCGGTCACCGAGGTGTTGTCGTACACCGGGAAGCGGCCGGTGTCGGCGGCCACGATCTCCCGGTACGGGAGCGTCGTGGCCGTCCACTGCGGCTGCGACGCGGGGTCCTCCACCGGCGCGATCCCGGTGCGCGAGATGTTCACGTTGTCCCCGAAGCCCCCGCGCCACGCGCCGTTGTGGCGCTCCACGTCGATGCGCCCCACCCGGCCCTGGCTGACGGTCGTGAACAGATCGACCTCGGGCAGATGCGGTCGCAGTGCCCGCTCGACCATGCCGTCCGCGAAGTCGTCCCAGCGGACGGGGAAGACGGCCGTCTCGATCCGGGCGGGGCCCGCGGCCGTACGTACGACCGTGCCGTCCAGCGCGAGCGCGGTCGCCCCCGAGGGATTGCTGATCCGGATGTCCCGGTCCAGCGTGAACGGGTCGAAGCCGGTGACGAGCACCCGCTTCATCCCGCCCTTCGCACCCTTCGCGGCCTTCGCACCGGGGAAGTGGATCGCGTCCTGCCCCCGTGAGGCACGCTCCAGGCGGCCGAGCAGCCGCCCCCGCGACTCGTCCGGCAGCCCGAACGACGCCTGCCACTTCCGCAGTTCGCTCGTCATCCCCAGCCGCGCCCAGTACAGCGGCCGGTCGTCGTCTCGGCTGAGATCCCCGCCGGCCGGGCCCCGCCCCTGTGCCCGGTCCACCGCGCGCTGCCACAGCCGCGACCCGTGTCGTACGACGGCCCGCTCGGCCGCGCCGTACGACCGCGCCCCGCGCAGTGCCCGCGCGAACTCCGGCGCCACGGAGTCGAATCCGCTGCGGCGCAGGATCTCCTGCGGAACGGCCTTCTCCAGCCGCCGTTCCTCGACGGTCGGCGGGGCGGCTGCCGGGGCGGTGGCCGAGTCGGCTGCCACCGCGGGGGGTGTCCCGAGGGTGAGAGTGGCAGAGGCGAGGACTATGACGCCGATCGCGTCCAGCCGGGCACGAATCCGGGACACGGGAATCCTTCCGTCGGGGGTGGCGGAATTATCGCGTTCCGGCGGGAGCCCGCGCTACAGGGCGGGCCCCCGGGGGCCAAGTGGCGTACGGTTTAGAAGGTTTTCAGAGTTTTGTCAGAGATCCTCGGCAGCTTCGGCAGCATCGCTGGCTTCGGCAGTTCCTGCGGACGCAGGCCCGCGTCGCAGCAGCCCGAGGAAGTCGCGGAAGGCGGCCGGCATGTCCACCGACCGGGGGTCGAGCAGCCACTGGTACTGGAGCCCGTCCATCACCGCGACAAGCAGCGGGGCCGCCTGCTCGGGCGTGAGCCCGCCCGGCAGCCGCTCGCCGTACTCGGTGTGCAGGGCGCCGGCCATGCCCGCGCGGACCTGCGCGTACCGCTGGGTGAAGAAGTCCCGCGCCGGATGCTCGTCGGTCACGCTCTCGCCGAGGAGCGCGGAGAAGGTCTGCACGATGCCGGGACGCATCGCGTTGTACTCCACGAGCGAGTCGAGCAGGTCGATCCGCCAGGCTGCGGTGCTCCGGCCGGTGGCGCCGGTGTCCCACTGGTCGCGCTCTTCGAGCACGGCGACGAGCAGCGTCTCCTTGGTGGGGAAGTAGTGCAGGAGCCCCTGCTGGGTGAGGCCGACGCGCTCGGCGACCGCGTTGAGCGAGGCGCCCCGGTAGCCGCGTTCGGCGATCACGTCGAGGGCCGCACGGAGAATCTCCGCCCGTCGCTCCTCGCTTCTGGCCCTGGCCATCGTGCCGGTCCTTCCCTTGGTGCTTCCTGGCTGGACGCTACGCCACTACCCGGCGCACCACCCCTCGGAGTAACGAATACATTACGAACCCTACCGCTCTACAGGTATACGAGTGACGATGAGGGGGCCAGTTGGACTTCAACGAGGAGGTACCGCCGTGGCAGGCGTATCCACCACCCCCGAAACTCCCGAAACCCCCGAAACCCACGGAACGGCGCCCGAAGCGCCGGAAGCGCGGCAGTCCCCGGCCGACCGGGCCCGTAACGAGGTGGTCGAGGTCGCGCTCGGCAAGCTCGACCTCGACACCAAGGCCCGGCTGCTCGCCGGTCAGGACATGTGGTCCCTGCCCGCGCTCCCCGAGATCGGCCTGAAGTCCCTGGTCATGTCCGACGGCCCGATCGGCGTCCGGGGCGTCCGCTGGACCGCCGACGACCCGTCCGTCGCACTGCCCTCACCCACCGCGCTCGCCGCGACCTGGGACCAGGACCTGGCCCGCCGCGCCGGCCGGCTCCTCGCCCAGGAGGCCCGCCGCAAGAGCGTGCACGTCCTCCTCGCCCCGACCGTGAATCTGCACCGCTCGCCGCTCGGGGGCCGCCACTTCGAGTGCTACTCCGAGGATCCGTACCTCACCGGGGCGATAGGCACCGGATACGTCCAGGGCGTCCAGGACGGTGGCGTGGGCACCACGGTCAAGCACTTCGTCGCCAACGACGCCGAGACCGACCGCTTCACCGTCGACAACATCATCACCTCGCGCCCACTGCGCGAGCTGTATCTGGCCCCCTTCGAAGCCATCGTCAAAAACGCCCGCCCCTGGGGCATCATGGCGGCGTACAACCAGGTCAACGGCGTCACGATGACCGAGCACAGCCACCTCCAGAACAAGGTCCTGCGCGCCGAGTGGGGCTTCGACGGCTACATCGTCTCCGACTGGATGGCCGCCCGCTCCACCACCGGCGACATCCTCGGCGGCCTCGACGTCGCCATGCCGGGACCGCAGACCGTCTACGGCGACGCCCTCGCCGGAGCTGTCCGCGCGGGCGAGGTCGACGAGTCCGTCGTCGACGACGCCGTACGCAATGTGCTGCGGCTCGCCGCCCGCGTCGGCATCCTCGATGGCGCCACGCCCGTGGTCGGGGAGCTGCCGGCATCCGTCGACGGCCAGGCCCTGGCCCGGGAAGTCGCCCGCCGCGCCTTCGTCCTCGTACGCAACGAGCCGCGCGACGGCGCCCCCGTTCTGCCGATCGACGCCTCCCGGGTCCGCAAGGTCGCCCTCATCGGCGGCCCGGCCCGCGACGCCCGCGTCCTCGGCGGCGGCTCCGCCACCGTCTTCCCCGAGCGCGTCGTCGCCCCGCTCGACGGTCTCACCGCGGCCCTGCCCGACGGCGTCCTCAGCTACACGGTCGGGGCCGACCCGAGCGACGAACTGGCCCCCGCCGAAAAGGGCTTCGAGCTGCAAGCCGTCTGCCGCGACGCGAGCGGCACGGTCATCGGCACCCGCGGCCTGCCCAGCGGCCAGATCCAGTGGATCGGCGACGACCTGCCCGACGGCGTCACGCACGGGACGCTGCACAGCGTCGAGGTCAAGGGCACCTTCACCCCCCGCGACAGCGGCGAGCACACCTTCGGGACCCGCGGACTCGGCGCCTTCACCCTGACCGTCGGCGACGAGGTGCTCTACGAAGGCGTCCAGGAGATGGGCGACGAGGCCGACCCCTTCGAGGCGTTCTTCGGCTCCCCGGCCGAGCGCGGCCGTGTCCAACTCGCCGCGGGCGAACCGGTCGAGGTCTCCCTCGCGCACACCGTCAACCCGGACGCCGCCGGGCCGCTCTCCGCCATCATGTTCTCCTTCGTCCACAGCACGCCCCTGCGCGACCCCGACGAACTCATCGCCGAGGCCGTCGAAGCAGCCCGCGACGCCGACACCGCCGTCGTCGTGGTCGCCACCACCGAGCGCGTCGAATCCGAGGGTTTCGACCGTACGGACCTGAGCCTCCCGGGCCGCCAGGACGACCTGGTGCGCGCCGTGGCCGCTGTCAACCCCAACACCGTGGTGATCGTCAACTCCGGCTCCCCGGTGGAGATGCCGTGGCGCGAGGATGTCGCCGCGGTGCTGCTCAGCTGGTTCCCCGGCCAGGAGGGCGGCGCGGCGCTCGCCGACGTCCTCCTCGGCGCCGAGGAGCCCGGCGGCCGGCTGCCCACCACCTGGCCGGCCTCCCTCGCGGACGCACCGGTCACCGAAGTCACCCCCACCAACGGTGAACTCCACTACGCCGAGGGCGTGTTCATCGGCTACCGCGCCTGGGACCGGGCGGGCGTCGCCCCGGCGTACCCCTTCGGCCACGGCCTGGGCTACACCACCTGGGAGTACGAGTCCCTGGAGGCCACGCCAACGGAGGCCAAGGTCTGCGTACGCAACACCGGTTCGCGCACGGGCCGCGAGGTCGTCCAGATCTACCTGGCCCCCACCGCCGACCCCGTGGAGCGCCCGGCCCGCTGGCTGGCCGGCTTCGCGAGCGTCGAGGCCGGGCCCGGCGAAGCCGTCGAGGTCGAGATCCCGCTGGCGGGCCGCGCCTTCGAGATCTGGGACGCGCAGGCCGACGCCTGGTCCTTCGTCCCGGGTACGTACGAGGTCAGGGCCTGCCACTCACTCACCGACCGCCGCCTGACCGCGACGCTGGACATCCAGGCCTGACGGATGGCCTCCCGATAGCGCGGGCGGCCGGGAGCGGACCTGACACCGCTCCCGGCCGGCCACCCCGCGGAAGGTCTCCGGCGTATGGCCGTGCCGTCGTCGAGCGTGCCGAAAAGTTCCGCAGTAGTGAGAGTGCCGACGTCATGAGAGTTCCGACGTCGTGATCGGAAAGGCTACGCGGGTGGCTCTTTCGCCGTGATGTTGCGGTAGGCGATCTCGGCCAGCCGCTGCTGCCCGTTCCTGCTGGGATGGAACCAGTCCCACTGGCTCAACTGGTCGCCCGTGAAGCGGAAGTCGAAGACCGCGCCACCGTCGTACCGGCAGCGCTGATCCTTCGCGCACACGTCCTTGAGTACCTTGTTGTACGCGACGACCCGGTCCTGCACGGTGTCGCGCCGCTGCACCGCGGCGGCGTCCATGACGTCGGGGTCGACCAGCATCGACTGGCAGATCCCCAGCTTCCAGACCTGCTTGCCCAGCGGATTGGCCCGCCCCTCGGACCACAGGCGCTTGAGATCCGGCACGCTCGACACGTACACCTGCGTCTTGGGCAGCCCGCCGCGCAGATTCTTCATCGATGCCTCGAAGGATGTCCGGAAGTCAGCCACCGATGTCATGTGCGAGACAGTGTCGCGGCAGGCGTCGTTCGCGCCCACCATGACGGTCACCAGCTCCGGCTTGGTGGCCACCGCCCGCGTCATCTGCGCGGGCAGCTCGGCGATGCGGGCGCCGGACTTCGCGTGGTTCCAGCTGCGCGCGGTGCCGCTCTGTGCGCCGTTGCGGGCGCCGAGCAGCCGTGAGGCGAGGCTGCGCACCTTGGCGTCGCTGCCGGTCGCCCAGGACACCTCGGGGCAGTCCTCGAGCACCGTGCAGGCGTCGAAGCCGCGGGTGATCGAGTCGCCGACCGCGGCGATGGACGCGGGGCTGGTGTCCCAGAGCGGGGTGGGCTTGGGGGAGGGGCGGCGCTCGGCGGACGATCCGTTGGCGGCGGGCCCGTCGTCCGCGTCACAGCCCGCGAGGGCGCCGAGCGGGACGAGTACGGCGACCACCACCACAGCCGCGGCGGTCACGGCGCGCGACCGACGGCTCCGGCGTTGTCCCCGCATCCCTGATCCCCTTCGCGTCCCGTATGGGTGCGCGCATTCGCGCTTCCGGCTCTTCGGACCGACAGTACGTCACCCACCGGACGCCGCCGCACGATAGCTTTTCCCCGTCGAACCAGCGGCATCATGGCTATCGCGGTTCCGGTAAATTACAACACGTCACATACTGTCTCTTTTCAGGAGATTCGCTCCCGATGCTGTTTACTGTTGGCAACCTCGGGAGCCGGCCCGGCTGTGGCCTGTGGGGCAGAATGTCTGGTGCTGTCCTCACCGCGACCGGTACGGACGCGAGGCCGCTGGGCAAGGCGAACCTCGTCCCACACTGGAGGTCCCGGTGACGACACGTGGCGTTCTGTACGTTCACTCCGCGCCGCGCGCGCTGTGCCCGCATGTCGAATGGGCAGTGGCGGGCGTACTCGGTGTGCGAGTCAGTCTCGACTGGATCAGGCAACCGGCCTCGCCCGGCACCTGGCGAGCCGAATTCTCCTGGCAGGCCCGGCCCGGCACCGCCTCCCAACTCGCCTCAGCGCTGCGCGGCTGGCACCTGCTGCGCTTCGAGGTGACGGCGGAGCCCTGCTCCACGGCGGAGGGCGAGCGCTACAGCGCCACGCCCGAGCTGGGCATCTTCCACGCCGTCACCGGAATGCACGGCGACATCCTGATCCCCGAGGACCGGCTGCGGGCCGCACTGGCGAGATCGGTGCGGGGCGAGACGGACCTGGAGGCGGAGATCACCAAACTCCTCGGCAAGCCGTGGGACGACGAGCTGGAACCTTTCCGCTACGCGGGAGAGGGCGCCCCGGTCCGCTGGCTGCACCAGGTGGTGTGAGCCCCGCTCCGCACCCGGCGACTTGGCCGAAAAAGGCGAGGCCCGCCTCCCCCGCAGGGGGAAACGGGCCTCAGCCGATCAGCAGGGTCAGACGGACCGCAACGCAAGCACCACGTTGTGCCCACCGAACCCGAACGAGTTGTTGATCGCGGAGATCGACCCCTCGGGCAGCGGACGGGGATCGGCCCGCACGATGTCCGCGTCGATGTCCTCGTCGAGGTCGTCGAGATTGATGGTCGGCGGAGCCATCCGGTGCCGCAGTGCCAGCACCGTCGCGACGGTCTCGATGCCGCCGGCGCCACCCAGCAGGTGCCCGGTCATCGACTTCGTACCGGAGACCGCGACGTGGTCGAGGTCGTCGCCCAGCACCCGGCGCAGCGCCTTGATCTCGGCGATGTCACCCTGCGGCGTCGACGTCGCGTGCGCGTTGAGGTGCACGATCTCGGACGGCTTGAGGTCGGTGTTGTCGAGCAAGTTCTGCATCGCCGCAGCGATCCCGCGCCCGCTCGGCTCGGGCTGGGCGATGTGGTGGCTGTCCGCGGACAGCCCCTGGCCCAGCACCTCGCAGTACACCCGCACACCCCGCGCCGCCGCATGCTCGGCGGACTCCAGGATGACGACGCCCGCGCCCTCGCCCAGGACGAAGCCGTCCCGAGCCTTGTCGTACGGGCGCGAAGCCTTCTGCGGGTTGTCGTTGTTCTTGGACATCGCCATCATGTTGGCGAACGCCGCGATCGGCAGCGGATGGATCGCCGCTTCCGTGCCACCGGCGACGACCACATCGGCGCGGCCGGTGCGGATCATCTCGACGGCGTAACCAATGGCTTCGGCACCGGACGCGCACGCGCTGACCGGGGTGTGCACGCCCGCCTGGGCGTTCACCTCCAGGCCGACGTTGGCGGCAGGACCGTTCGGCATGAGCATCGGCACGGTGTGCGGCGAGACGCGACGTACACCCTTTTCCTTGAGTACGTCGTACTGGTCGAGCAGGGTGATCACGCCGCCGATACCGGAGGCGATGACCGAGCCGAGCCGCTCGGGGCGGATCTTCTCGTCGTCACCCGCCTTGCCGATGAAACCGGCGTCGGCCCACGCCTCACGGGCCGCGACCAGCGCGAACTGCGCCGAGCGGTCCAGCTTGCGGGCCAGCGGCCGGGGCAGCACCTCGGACGGATCGACGGCCGCGAGGGCCGCGATCCGGACGGGCAGTTCGGCGAAGCGCTCGCCCACGAGGGGCTTGATGCCGGAGCGTCCCGCCATCAGACCTTCCCAGGTCGATGCGGCGTCGCCACCCAGCGGTGTAGTTGCGCCGATACCGGTGACGACCACGGTGCGATTGGTCGGGCTCACAGGAATTCTTTCTCCACGTGTCGAGGGTGCTGAATTTTTTACGGCGCCACCACCGGGTGGCGACACACGAACGGCCTGGTCAGGCCTGGTTCTTCAGGATGTAGCCGGCAGCGTCGCCGACCGTCTTGAGGTTCTTGACGTCCTCGTCGGGGATCTTGACGTCGAAACGCTCTTCGGCGGCGACGACAACCTCGACCATGGACAGCGAGTCGACGTCCAGGTCGTCGGTGAAGGACTTGTCCAGCTGGACGTCCTCGGTGGGGATCCCGGCGATCTCGTTGACGATCTCGGCGAGACCGACGACGATCTCTTCCTGAGTGGCGGCCATGTTGGCGCTCCTTCGGTGTTGAACACAGGGGTGTGGTGGCGGCAAGCCCGGATGTTCCGGACGTGCCTAGGGGAGGGTAACGACCGTCGCGGCGTAGACGAGACCCGCCCCGAAGCCAATGACGAGAGCGGTGTCACCGCTCTTCGCCTGCCCGGTCGCCAGAAGCCGCTCCATCGCGAGCGGAATCGAGGCTGCCGAGGTGTTGCCGGTGGTTTCGATGTCACGGGCGACCGTGACATGCTCCGGCAGTTTCAGAGTCTTCACCATCGAATCGATGATCCGCATATTTGCCTGGTGCGGAATGAAGACGTCCAGGTCGTCCGCACTGATCCCGGCCGCGTCCAGTGCCTGCTGGGCGACCTTCGCCATCTCGAAGACGGCCCAGCGGAAAACCGCCTGGCCCTCCTGCGTGATGGCCGGGAACTTCGCGACCACACCACCGTTGCGGTAGTCCGACCACGGCACGGTCTGCTTGATGGTGTCGGACTTGTCGCCCTCGGAGCCCCACACGGTCGGGCCCATGGCCGGTTCCGTGGCGGGGCCGACGACGACGGCGCCCGCGCCGTCACCGAACAGGAAGGCCGTCGCGCGGTCCTCCAGGTCGGTCAGGTCCGAGAGCCGCTCCACGCCGATGACGAGAACGTACTCGGCACTGCCTTCGACGATCATTCCCTTGGCGAGGGTCAGACCGTAGCCGAAGCCGGCGCATCCGGCGGAAATATCGAAGGCGGCGGGCTTGATCGCGCCGATCTTGAACGCGATTTCGGTCGCGACGGCCGGGGTCTGCTTGAAGTGCGAGACGGTGGAGACGATGACGCCGCCCACCTGCTCGGGGGTGATCCCGGCGTCGGCGATCGCCTTGCCCGCGGCCTCGATGGACATCATGGCCACGGTCTCCTCGTCGGAGGCCCAGTGGCGGGTCGCGATACCGGAGCGGGAGCGGATCCACTCGTCGGACGAGTCGATCGTCTCGAGGATCACCTCGTTGGGCACCACACGGGTCGGACGGTAGCCGCCCACGCCCATGATGCGCGCGTACGGGGCGCCCTTGCTGGGCTTGATCTTCGACATGCTCTCTCGGGCTCCTATCGCGCCGCGTGCTCGGCGATGAGCGCCCGAGCCGCGTCGAGGTCGTCGGGGGTCTTCAGAGCGACGGTCTTCACACCGGGCATGGCGCGCTTGGCGAGGCCGGTCAGCGTGCCGCCCGGGCAGAGCTCGATGAGCGTGGTGGCGCCCAGCTCGTTGAAGGTCTCCATGCACAGATCCCAGCGGACCGGGTTGGACACCTGGCTGACCAGGCGTGCGACGACCTCGGAGCCGGTGGCGACGGTCTTGCCGTCGGCGTTCGAGACATAGGTCACGCTCGGGTCGGAGACCACGAGGTCCTGTGCGGACTTGTCGAGCTCGGCGACCGCGGGAGCCATGTGCCGCGTGTGGAAGGCCCCGGCGACTTTGAGCGGTACGACGCGGCGTACGCCCTCGGGCTTGTCCTCGGCGAGCGCGGCGAGCTGCTCCGCCGTGCCGGCGGCCACGATCTGGCCGGCGCCGTTCACATTCGCCGGGGTCAGACCCAGCTTGTCCAGGTGCGCGAAGACGGTCTCGGCGTCACCGCCGAGAAGCGCGGCCATGCCGGTCTCGGTGACCGCGGCGGCCTGGGCCATGCCCAGACCACGGGTGCGTACAAAACTGAGCGCGGCCTCTTCGGTGAGCACACCGGCGTACGCGGCGGCGGTGATCTCACCGACGCTGTGACCGGCGACCACGGACACGGCGGCGCGCGAATCCAGCGCGGCGGCGGTCAGCAGACCGGCGGCGACCAGCAGGGGCTGGGCGACCGCGGTGTCGCGGATCGCGTCCGCGTCGGCCCGGGTGCCGAAGTGGACAAGGTCGAGCCCGATGGCGTCGGACCAGCCGGCGAGCCGGTCGGCAGCGCCGGGGAGGTCGAGCCAGGGAGTCAGGAAGCCGGGCGTCTGAGCGCCTTGGCCGGGAGCGACGAGTACGAGCACCCTCACACTCTCTCTTGTGGACGGCCTCCTGTGCCCGTGGGGACAGGGACGAAGAACCGTCGGGGGAATTGTTGATGTCCCACAAAAGTCTAGGACTGCGGAACCCCGGCGGCCAGACGTCCCAGGATCAGAGCGATGCGCAAGGTGAACGCGGAACGGACATCGGAGGGTGACCAGCCGGTGACGTCCGTCACACGTCGGAGCCGGTAGCGCACGGTATTGGGGTGCACAAAGAGCATCCGGGCCGCGCCTTCGAGGCTGCTCGCCTGCTCCAGATAGACACTCAGTGTCTCCAGGAGCGCCGAGCCCGCCTCCTCCAGCGGTCTGTAGATCTCCTCCACCAACTGATCCCTGGCGGCCGGGTCCGACGCGATGGCCCGCTCCGGCAGCAGATCGTCCGCGAGGACCGGCCGAGGGGCGTCCTGCCACGCCAGGCACGCCTTGAGTCCGGCGGCGGCGGCCTGCGCGGACCGGGTGGCGGCGAGCAGGGTCGGCACGATGGGCCCGGCGACCACGGGCCCGGCGGCGTACGGCCCGATCAGGGCCTTCGCGACCTGGAGCGGATTGTCGCTGCCGCCCGCGATGACGACCAGACGGTTGCCGAGGACCCCGGTCAGCACCTGGAGCTTGGCGTGCCGGGCGGCCCGCCGGATCGCCTCGACGGTGAGCTCACTGTCGCCGTCGGGGGCGGTCCCGAGCACGACACAGACATGCTCGGGGGAGCTCCAGCCGAGGGCGGCGGCCCGGGACACGGCGCCCTCGTCGGCCTCGCCGGACAGCACGGCGTTGACCACGAGGGATTCAAGGCGGGCGTCCCAGGCCCCACGGGCCTCGGCGGCCTGCGCGTACACCTGGGCGGTCGCGAAGGCGATCTCCCGGGCGTACACCAGCAGGGCCTCGCGCAGCACGCCCTGGTCGCCGGGGGCGGCGATGTCGTCGATCGCCGTCTCCATGACCTCGATGGTGGTGCGCACCATCTCGACGGTCTGGCGCAGGGTGATCGCCCGGGTCAGTTCGCGCGGCGCGGTGCCGAAGACATCGGTGGAGATGGCCTGCGGGGCCTCCGGGTGCCGGAACCACTCGGTGAACGCGGCGATACCGGCCTGGGCGACCAGGCCGATCCAGGACCGGTTCTCCGGTGGCATGGCCCGGTACCAGGGCAGGGACTCGTCCATGCGGGCGATCGCGTTCGCCGAGAGCCGGCCGGCGGACTTCTCCAGCCGTCGCAGGGTCACGGCATGCAGATGGGCGGCGTTCGAGGCGGACTGCTCAGCATCGGATCGGGGCACGCGACAAGACTGCCTTATCGGGACGGCTCCGCGACGGGCCGGGGCTACCGTGGGCTTCGTGATTTCCGTACGGCGCTCGGCCGACCGCTTCCGCGGCGGCGAACCTTCCTCGGGCATCGAGTCCCTCCATGCCCTGTCCTTCGGGCGCTTCTACGACCCCGACAACCTCCGCTTCGGCCCGCTGCTGGCCTGCAACGAGGAGCTGCTCGACCCCGGCGCGGGCTTCGACGAGCACCCCCACAGCCACACCGAGATCGTCACCTGGGTGGTCGAGGGCGAGCTGACTCACCGCGACTCGGCGGGCCACGCCACGGTCGTACGCCCCGGCGATGTGCAGCGGCTCAGCGCGGGCGCCGGAGTGCGCCACGTGGAGCGCAACGACGGCGCCGCGCCGCTGCGCTTCGTCCAGATGTGGCTGGCGCCGGTGGAGCCGGGCGGAGAGCCGTCGTACGAGATCGTGCACGGCATCGCCGACTCCACCCCGTACGCCGTCCCGGCGGCCGGCGCGATGCTGCACGTACGCCGCCTGACCCCGGACGAACGCACGGCACTGCCGGACGCGGAACGGGTGTACGTCCATGTCGTACGCGGGCAAGTGCAGTGCGGCGGGGAGGAGTTGGGCCCCGGTGACTCGCTGCGCGTCACGGGCGAGAAGGACCTGGAACTCATCGCTGCGGACGCGGCCGAGCTACTGCTGTGGGAACTTGGCTAGCCGGTCTACCGGAGCCCGTCCACGAATGTGTGCCAGGCGGCCGGGGTCAGGAGCAGGACGGGTCCGGTGGGGTTCTTGCTGTCGCGGACCGGGACGGCGCCGGGGCAGCCGTCGGCCACCTCGACGCAGTCGCCGCCGGTGTTTCCGCTGTAGCTGGACTTACGCCACCGCACGTTTGTCAGGTCGGGACCGATTGCCATAACGCTCCTCCATCACGCGGGTGATCAGTGCCGCCGAATCCTCCACGGAGAGTGCGGCGGCCTGCAAGTGAGCGTAACGGAGCGCGGCTTCCCGGATGGTGTCGGGGTTGGCCGTCATGTGACCCGAGATGACGTCTTCCGTGTAGACAACGTCGGGGTCGTCGTCGAAACGCAGAAGGTTGAACGACCCGGCCAGACTGGCGTGTTCACCCGCCGCGAAGGGCAGCACCTGGACACGCATCCAACGCTGTTTGGCGAACCCCAACAAGTGGGCGAGTTGGTTCCGCATGACCTGATGACCGCCGATCGGCCGATACAGCGCGGCCTCGTCCAGAATCGCCCAGGCCAGCGGCGGGCGTTCCCGCTCCAGGATGCGCTGGCGCTCCATCCTCGCCGCGACCAGGCTGTCGAGGTCGTCCGGCGTTCCGGTCGCCAGCACCGCCCGTGCGTACTCCTCCGTCTGCAGCAGCCCGTACACCAGCTGTGCCTGGTACGTGGAGATGTACGCGGCCTTGGCCTCCATCTCCGCGTACGGCTGGAACCAGGTCGGCAGTTGGCTGCGCAACACCAGGCCGATCAGACGCGAGAGCATGCCGTCCGTGCCCAGAGCCACGTCCGCCCGCTCGGAGAATTCGCGGGTGGGGACCTTCTTCGTGGTCTCGATCTGGCCGATCAGGGACCCCGTACAGAAGATGATGTCGCCGAGCTGGCCCTGCTTGAGGCCGCAGGCCTCTCTCAGGCGGCGGAGTTCCCAGCCGTAGTAGTCCAACGGGGAAGCGCTGGGGTCGAGTGAGTGGACGTTGGCCACGGTGGGCACCTCCGGGCTCCAACACCTCGCGGTGTTCGTTTCGGTACGTAGCCGAGAGTAACCATTCCATCGCACGCTGGTGGCATGAATCACACAACCGACCCTCATCCGGTGGATGTTGAGGCGGGCTATCGCGCCGACTTCGCCGTGAGCGAGCACTCGGCAGGGCATCTGCGCCGCATCCTGCGGCTGTACCTCGCGGGCTGGGAGCTGCTCGATGTGGCCGACGCGGCCGAGCTGGCGCTGACCGAGCTGATCGCGAATGTCGTACGGCATGTCCCCGGCCGCCATTGCCGGACACTCATCCTGCTCCAGCACGGTGGCGTGCGGGTCGAGGTTGAGGACGACAGTCCGCAACTGCCTCGCCCCGCCGTCGAGGGGGAGCTGGCCGAGGGCGGGCGGGGGCTGCTCCTGGTGGCCGCCGTCGTAGACGACTGGGGCGTGGAACTGCGCCCGGACGGCGGTGGCAAGACGGTGTGGTTCGAGACTCGACTCAAGCGGGAGTGAAGCGGCGCTTCTCAGCGCCCGGAGGCGAGCTCCGCGAGCACCGCGTCCGTGAAGGGCGGCCACGCCTCGGCGGCCCACGGGCCGAAGGCGCGGTCGCTCAGGGCGACGCAGGCCGCGCCCGCGTCCGGGTCGACCCACAGGAACGTACCGGACTGGCCGAAGTGCCCGAAGGTGCGCGGCGAGGACGAACTGCCCGTCCAGTGCGGGGACTTGGAGTCGCGGATCTCGAAGCCCAGGCCCCAGTCGTTCGGGTTCTGGTGGCCGTAGCCGGGGAGTACGCCCTTGAGGCCGGGGTGGACGACCGCCGTCGCCTCGGCGACCGTACGGACGTCGAGCAGGCGGGGCGCCTGCAACTCGGCGGCGAAGCGCGCCAGGTCGTCGACGGTCGAGACGCCGTCCTTGGCGGGGGAGCCGTCCAGCGAGGTGCCGCTCATGCCGAGCGGTTCGAGCACGGCCTGGCGCAGATACTCGGCGAACGGGATGTCGGTGGCCTTCGCGATGTGGTCACCGAGGACCTCGAAGCCCGCGTTGGAGTAGAGCCTGCGCTCGCCGGGCGGCGCCATCACCCGGTGCTCGTCGAAGGCAAGGCCGCTGGTGTGGGCCAGCAGGTGCCGGATCGTGGCGCCCTCGGGTCCGGCCGGCTCGTCGAGCTCGACGGCGCCTTCCTCGTACGCGACGAGTGCGGCGTACGCGGCGAGCGGCTTGGTGACGGAGGCGAGCGGGAAGCGGTGCGCGGTGGGCCCGTGCGCTCCGGCGATGGTGCCGTCCGCGCGTACGACGGCGGTCGCCGCGGTGGGTACCGGCCAGTTCTCGATCATCCGCACGCTGTCCATGCGTACGAGCGTAAAGGCTCTAGAGGTTCAGCCGCATCGAGGGGTCGGGCTTCCTGACGAAGCCGAGCGAGGCGTAGAGCGGCTCGGCCTCCGCGGACGCGTTGAGGTCGACGCTCGCCGCGCCGCGCTCCCGGAACCAGTCGAGCAGCGCCGCCATGCACGCACGGGCATGGCCGCAGCGACGCTGGTCCGGGTCGGTCGCGACGCTGAAGACATACCCGTTGGTGCCGTGCGGGTTGCCCGCGCGGCCGATGCGGTATTCGATCGTGCCGACGACCAGGGCGGCCAGGGTGCCGGGCCGGTCGGGGTGGTCGATCACGAAGGCCGCGAAGTCCCCTGCCGGGTCCGCGAGCTTCTCCCGCACCGTCACCACCGACTCGGGGTGCCAGTCCGTGGACGTACCACTGGTGAAGACGGAGTCGATCATGACCTGACGCAGTCGGATCACTTCGTCGGCATCATCGGCGGTCGCGCGTCGTACGAGGCTCATGCGGCGGAGGCTAACCGCCCCACCACCAAATTTCCCCAGGTTTTGCTTGCTTCGAGTGCACTCCAAGGTCTTAGCGTGGTGGTCATGACCGTGATGGAGACCGCCCCAGCGACCGCCGTCGCCTGCGACGCGGAACCCCGGGCGCTCCCGCGCCCCGAAGGCCAGGACCACTACACGATCAGCGAGGTTGCGGCGTACACCGGCCTCACGGCCCACACCCTGCGCTGGTACGAGCGGATCGGCCTGCTGTCGCACGTGGACCGCTCGCACACCGGCCAGCGCCGGTTCAACAACGGCGACCTGAAATGGCTGGACCTCGTCGGGAAGCTGCGACTGACCGGAATGTCCGTCGCGGACATGGTGCGGTACGCCGAGATGGTGCGGGAGGGCGAGCACACCATGGCGGCGCGCCACGAGCTCTTGGAGGCGACACGCAGGGCTGTGCGCGTGCGCATATCCGAGCTTCAGGACACGCTCGCAGTACTCGACTACAAGATCGACTATTACGCGGACGCCCGGCGGGCGTCGGAGAGGGTCTGACCACCCATGAGTGAGAGCAAGATCGAAAAAGTACAGCTCGGAACCCACGGACCGCAGGTCGGCGTGCAGGGCCTCGGCTGCATGGGCATGAGTTTCGCGTACGGACCCACGGACGCCGACGAGGCGCGGGCCACTCTGGAGCGCGCTCTGGACCTCGGTGTCACCTTCTACGACACGGCGGACGCGTACGCCGCCGGCGAGAACGAGAAGTTCCTCGCGCCGTTCGTGAAGGCGCACCGCGACGAGATCGTCATCGCCACCAAGTTCGCCCTGGCGATGGACCCGAACGACCCCACGAAGCGGATCATCCGTAACGACGCCGCCTACATCCGCGAGTGCATCGAAGGCAGCCTCCAGCGCCTCGGCGTGGACGAGATCGACCTCTACTACATGCACCGGCGCGATGTGAACATCCCCATCGAAGACACCGTCGGCGTGATGGCCGAGCTGGTCCGCGAGGGCAAGGTCAAGCACCTCGGCCTCAGCGAGGTCACCGGCGGCGAGCTGCGCGCCGCGCAGGCCGTGCACCCGATCGCGGCCGTCCAGTCGGAGTGGTCGCTGTTCAGCCGGGACATCGAGGCTGGGGTGGTACCCACCGCCGCCGAGCTCGGCGTCGCGCTCGTGCCGTACTCACCGCTCGGCCGTGGCTTCCTCACCGGCGCGTTCGTCAGCGCCGACAAGGACCTGAGCGCGGACGACTTCCGCCGCCAGCAGCCCCGCTTCACCGGCGACAACGCCACCGCGAACGCCGAGCTGCTCGCCCCCGTACGCAAGCTCGCCGAGGCGCGCGACGCGACCCTCGGGCAGATCGCGCTGGCCTGGGTCCAGCAGCAGGCCCAACTGCACGGCCTCGCCGTCGTACCGATCCCCGGCACGCGCAAGCGCACCCGGGTGGAGGAGAACGCCGCCGCGACCCGGCTGACGCTCACCGCCGACGAACTGGCGCTGCTCGACCCGATCGCGGGCCAGGTCGCCGGCGGCCGGTACGCGGACATGTCCTTCACGTCCGCGGGCCGCGAGTAGGCGCTCACGCCAGCCCCAGCGCGAACAACGCGAAGCCCGCCGCGAGGAGGCCCGCCGCCGCACGGCGGGCCTTCGCCGCCCTCGCCCCGGACTTCCAGGGCGCGTCGAAGCCCCGCGCATATCGCCCGATCGCGACCAGCAACACAGCGAACACCGGCAGCCACAGCACCCTCGCCAGGATCCAGCCGAGCGAGTCGGGGGCGCCGGTCAGCCCCGGGACCGTACCGAGGAACGAACCGGGAACGGCAGCGGCGAGCATCGCCGTCTGGTGCCAACACAAAATACTCATCGCGGACAGATTGACGACGACAACCGGCGCCCACACCGCGGGACGGCGCAGCAACGTGCCGATCCGATCGCGCAGCAGGATCGCGGCGCCGCACTGGGTGGCCGCCAGCGCCACGACGAGCAGCGACGGCGGATGAGAGTTGGTACGCGCCTCACCCGGCACACCGACCATCGAAGCCGGGTAGTGGAAGAAGACCAGCAGCACAGCAAACAGAACAGCACCACCCACCACCAACAGCGCACCCCCACGCTTCCCGATGCGCTTCTCGCCCCAGGCCACACCCAGTTGGTACGCGAAGAGCCACCCGGGCAGCAGATTCAGCAGACTGATCCAGGACGGCATGGAGTCGGCGTACGGCCCGTACCGCAGAAAGTCCACAACAGCCACTGCCCCCACCAGAGGCAGCGCGGCCCACCCGCCCACCTTCCGGCTGAGCCGAACACACAGCGGTGTCACCGACCCGGTACGGCGCGGAGTCGGCCTGCACCGTGATCACCGACATGTGGTGGGCGACGACGTCGTGCAGCTCACGGGCGATACGGGTCCGCTCCTCCAGGAGCGTGCGCCGGGAGCGCCCCGCCCCGCTGATGGTCTCCTGCTCGGTCAGCCGCCGCTGTACGTCGCCGCGTTCGTGCAGCGCACCCCCGACCACCAGAACCACCGCGCTCAGCACGATCATCAGCAGATTCGTGCCGTCGCTCTCCGCCGGGTAGACCTGCCCGAGACGAGACCGGCCACGCAGGTCACGAGCCAGACCCCGATCAGGGTCCGGCGCGTCTCGCGCAGCGCCAGCGCGAGCATGAGGAAGAGGTAGCCGACGATCACGGGCGGGGGCCACGGCCAGCCACCGTGTGTCCCGAGATATTTGAGCAGGAACAGCCCGCCGACGACATCGGCGGGCAGGATGATCCACCAGGCCTGGAGCGGCCGTTGGCCGATCATCAGCAGCGGCACGGCCTGGGCGATGGCGATGGCCCCGGCCAGGCCGCCCGGCATCCCGTAGTCGTTGCTCAGGACGTTGACCGTCACGGGCAGCAGAGCGCAGGCGAGCATGAGCACCGCACCGTACGGCAGCAGCCGCTGCCATCGCTTCGGCGCGTCGGCGAACAGGGGCGTCGGGGAGTGGGAGGGGTGGCTGACGGCGTGGGCGAGGGCGCGCAGATTGCGGCGTCCGGCGCTGATCAGGCCGTCGGTGGGGGGCGCGGGAGCGGGAGGCGGAGTCATGACCTGATCAGCGTAGGCAGCGCGCGGGGTTCAGGCGTCATACCGGGGAGCGGCAGGCGGTGTCATACCCAGGTAGGGGGCCGCCCAGCAGCCCCCTGGCAGAGCCACCTGCGCCGCAGCCAGTCCGCGTCCCAGCCACTCCGCACCTCAGCCACTGCGCCGCATCCTCAAAGCTCCGCCAGTAACTCCGCCTTCTTCGCGCTGAACTCCTCGTCCGTGACGAGCCCCGCCTCGTGCAGATCCCTGAGGTGCCTGATCCGCTCCGCGATGTCCGCGGGATCCTGCCGCCCGCCAGCCGCACCCGCAGTCGCACCCGCACCCGCAGTCGCGACGGCCGCAGGGCCGGGGGAGGCGCCGGGCATACCCGCCGCCTCGACCGGCGCCGCGGTCACCGCGTCCACCGGCACCCCCATCCCGCTCCGCACCGCGCCGAGCACCGCCGCCGCGAACGGCAGGGACTCGTGCACCGGCCCGTATCCGAGCCCGAAGACGACGGCCGCCGGGTCCTGGTCCGCCTGGGCGGGCTGCCGCATCCCCGTACCCCCGCCACCGTCGCCGCGCAGGAGCAGCCGCAGGTACCCGTCGAACACGTCGGGCGAGCGCCACTCGACGCCGTTCAGCTCCTGGACGTGGAAGGTCTGGTCGCCCGCTTTCCACTTCGCGGAGGACGCCCCCGTCCAGAACCAGCGGAAAGCCACCTGCGCCCCGTCGAAGGACGCCTTGCCGTCGTACGCCTTGAACTGCAGCGGGGCCTGGGGCGCAGCCACCAGGAACCGTTCGGCGGGGACCTTCGCCTCCGGCAGGAGCATCGCGCGCAGCTCGTCCGCGTAGTACTCGGCGAGCGTCTCGCGCTCCGCGGGCAGCACCAGCCGGTACGGGTCGTTGCCGTCCTTCAGCTGTCCGGCCGCGGCTTCCATCAGCGGGTCCGCACCCGGTCTTGGCATCGCATGCAGAACGACTGTCCCGCGCTTGCCCGGCGTCAGGGTCACCGACGCCAGCGCTTCGTGGGGTATACGTCGTTCGCCGAGCGCCTGGAAGAGCTTCGGCGTGCGGATCCCCCGTTCGAAGCGGATGAGCACGGCGTCGCTTTCGAACTCCCAGGTGGCATGAATTCCCGCCAGCACATCCCCCATGCGGCTCATCGTATGCGGCGTGCGCCCCCGCGTCGCCCCTGGGCGCCGGGGGCAATTTTCCCGTCGCCGCACGCATCTACCTCTGATCTTGGCCAGTGCTCCGCCCTTCAGGGCGGGGGCGAAGGCCGTCCTTGGCCCGGAGGCGCAGAGCGCCGGAGTGCTCTGCGCCTCCGTAGCGACGGCCAGACGGGATGCTGCTGGTTTTCGATTTCGCCGTTGAACGGTTTCAGCTCGGCCTCGAAGGCGGCGCAGACCTCCCGCATGATCTCCTTGGTGCGGGTCAGCGACCCGTACGAACGTACGGATTTGACTTCCGATGCGGTGGCATACATCAAAGTTATATAGTCCAGTGTATGAGTGAACGCGGTCTGGAGAAGCGGCAGTTCGGGCACCGTGCCCGGCTGGCACTTGCTCCTGCCGGGGTTCGCGCGGCGGATGGTCAGGCGCACGCGGCCCGCACCCTGTGGAACCTTCTCCACGCGTGGTGGCAGATGATGCCGAAGGACAAGCGGACATTGGCGCACGCGGATGCCGCGATCCGTCAGGCCCGCAAGGACATCGACTTCCTTGCCGTCCTTCCCGCGCAGGCCGCGCAAGCGGTACTCAAGACGTACTTCCAGGCGTGGAAGAACTGCTGGGAAGGCCGCGCCGACGCCCCGAACTTCAAGGGCCGGCTGCGCACGGTGATGTCCGTGGACGTCCCGCAGGGCCGGGACCTGAACATCACCCGCGTGCACCGACGCTGGGGCATGGCCAATATCCCCAAGGTGGGCCGGGTCCGCTTCCGTTGGACCAAAGACCTGCCGGTGGGCAAGCGCGCAGGCGCGGAGAACCGGATCACCGGGGCGCGACTGATCAAGGACGCGCTCGGCTGGCACATCGCCTTCCGTGTCCAGACCTTGGAGGTCAAGCCCGAGCCCCACCAGGGACCGGAAGTCGGCATCGACATGGGCGTCAACGTGCCCCTCGCCCTTTCGGACGGCCAGACGTACGAGCACGGCGCATGGCTGACCGAGAAGGAAAAGACCAAGCTCCTGCACCTGGAGCAGCGCGCCGCCCAGCGCAAGGGGCACCGCCAACCCGGCGAGCGCACCAGCCGCCGGCTGCACCACACCTATGACCAGATCGCAGGACTCCGCGCAAAAGCCAAGCGGCGGGCCCTGGACTGGCAGCACCAGACGACCACCGCCATCGCCCGCACCTACGCCACCGTCGTGGTCGAAGCACTCACCATCACGAACATGGTCAAGTCTGCCAGGGGAACCATCGAGGAACCGGGGAAGAACGTGGCCCAGAAGTCCGGGCTGGACCGCTCCATCAGCGGGGAAGCATGGGGCCGGACGGTCACCATGCTCACGTACAAGACCGCCAACAACGGCGGCACCCTGCACAAGGTCCCCGCCCCCAACACGTCCCGGCGCTGCTCCGCGTGCGGCTTCATCACGCCCGGCAACCGGGAGAGCCAGGCCGTGTTCGTGTGCAAGAACCCGGACTGCGGCTGGTCGGGCAACGCCGACCACAACGCGGCCCAAAACGTCTTGCACCTGTACCGGATGGGCCACGCGCTCATCCCGGCTGCCGGGAGGGCAGTCGTCAGGCGCGCCAAGCGCGTCAAGCCCGCTGCCGCAAGGTAAGCAGGAATCTCCCGGCTTCAGCCAGGAGAACACTTCAAGCGCGTCAGATCTCCTCCGCGCCGGAAATTCCGTTCCGGCAGGCCGCGTCGCCGGTCGCACAGCTCACCGTGCGGTACGAACCGACGCCTATTTCGGCGAAGTTGCTGAGGCTCTCCGTACCGGGCTCGAAATAGCCGGTGTGCCCGACCGCGCCGGTCGCGGAGACGACCCGCGCCCCGAACTCCGGTGACACCGGGTCCGCGCCGTGGCCGAGCCCGCCGACCTCCAGGTAAGGCACGTCCTGGATCCAGTCGTCGCCGTCCCGGGTGGCCCACACGCGCGCGGCGGTCCTCAGCTGCTTGGCGTTCTCGACCCGCATGCCGGGGCTGCCGAAGGCCACGATGTCGGCGACCCGCGGCGGCAGCGAGGGGGCGGCGACGCCGCACACCACGGAGCCGTAGCTGTGGCAGAAGAGCGACACCTTCGAGCCGCCGGGGAGCGCCTCGACGAGCGAGTTGAGCCGCTGTGAGCCGTCCAGGGCGGGCTTGCCGATGACCGCGTCCATGCCGAGGCCGGCGGGCGCCGTGTAGTCCGCCCAGGCGATGACGGCGGTACGGGCCCCCGGTGACGCGGCGCGCTCCGCGGCGTACAGGGACTTGGCCATGCCGACGGGGGCGCTGTTCTTGCGCTGGGACCGTTCGAAGTTGACCAGCGTGGTGTCGACGCCCGGGACGACGACCGAGACCCGCTTCGCGCGTCCGAGATCGCCGAAGACCTCGGCGACCCGCCCGGAGCCCGCCGGGTCGAAGGCGAGGACCTGCCGCCCGTGGTCCATCAGGGACCCGAAGCGGTGCCACCGCCGGTCGGCCGTCTGCCGGCCGGCCGCGGAGAGCTTCGGGTCGCGCATCCGCGACCGCTCCACGGTGCGCGCCTGGGCCAGTGCCCGATGGTTGGCGCGGTAGCGCAGGGTGAGCGGGGCGCCGTTCAGATTGCCGACGACCAAGGGATAGCGGTCGACGAGACGCTCGCGCTGGGACGCGCTGAGAGTGGCGAAGAAGCCGGCAAGGCGGGCCGGAGTCGACCTGGCGTCCGGCAGTTCGCGGCCGTCGATGCCACCGCGGGCCCAGGAGGACAGAGATGCCGCACGGGGGTCCGTATCGCTCTTGTGGTGGCGCATCGCCGTCCAGCCCGTGGTGGCCAGCATGACGAACACCACGGCGAGAGCGAGGAGCGCGCGCCATGCGTTGAGAGTGGGGGAGGAGTCAAAAGAAGTCACTACGGACCACCCTAGAAGATGGGTGGCGTTCTCCGCGAAGTCAGTGAGGGAGCTCACGTTTCGAGCGGGAGGTGTACGCGCACCGTCACGCTGTGTGTGGGCCCCGAGTGCGCGCCGGGGCGCGCCAGTTGGTGGCGAGCGCCGGTCCGAGCTGGTCCAGGTAGAGCTCGGTCAGTGCCCTGATCGCCTGCACGCTCATGTCCTGGCCCTGCCCCCACAGTCGCCCGGACACCCGCATGACGCCGGTGAATGTGGCGACGGCGATGCGCGGCCTCGGGTCGGCGTCCACGTCGAGGCCCTCGCGGCCGGCGATGATCCGGGCGATCTCCTCCTCGATCTCCGTGGAGCGGCGGATGTGGGCGGCGAGCAGCACGGGAGTGGATTCGATCAGCTGGTACGTACGCATGTGCAGTTCGACGGGTACGACAGCCTCGATGGCCTCGCCGATGGAGTCCCAGGAGGTGAGGACGGCCTGGCGCATGGCTTCGAACGGGCCTTCATCGGCGGGCCGCTCGCGCAGTTCCGCGACGTAGCGCGACTCGACGATCGCCTGGAGGGCGAAGGCGGCGTCCTCCTTGGTGGCGAAGTAGCGGAAGAAGGTGCGCTGGGAGACCTCGACGGCTTCGGTGATCTCGTCGACGGTCGTGTGCTCGTATCCCTGCGTGGTGAACAGTTCGAGCGCGACGCGCAGCAGGGCGTCACGGGTGCGCTGCTTCTTCCGTTCGCGCAGCCCTGTCGGCTCCGCCGCCGCTTGCTGCTCGGTCATCGCCGGTGGGTCCTCTTTCTGCCTTTTGCCCAGCTCAGTTTACCTGTGAGCTACGTGTCAATTACTGACTTGTGAAATTATTTGTCAACTGTCAGTGGCTGACATTAGCCTCGGCCGTATGACTAGTCAGACCACCATCGACAAGGCGCCGCCGCCGCAGGATCCTGCGTCCGCGCCCGCCAAGGGGCTTCGCGGCCATCCCTGGTTGACGCTATTTTCTGTGGCGATCGGCGTGATGATGGTCGCGCTCGACGGCACCATCGTCGCGATCGCCAACCCCGCCATCCAGAAGGACCTCGGCGCCTCGCTGGCCGACGTCCAGTGGATCACCAACGGCTATCTTCTCGCGCTCGCCGTCGCACTGATCACGGCAGGCAAGCTCGGTGACCGCTTCGGCCATCGGCAGACCTTCCTCATAGGCATCGCGGGCTTCGCTCTCGCCTCCGGTGCGATCGGCGTCTCCGACAGCGTCACGCTGGTGATCGTCTTCCGGGTGCTCCAGGGTGTCTTCGGCGCCCTGCTGATGCCCGCCGCGCTCGGCCTGCTGCGCGCCACCTTCTCCGCCGACAAGCTGAACATGGCCATCGGCATCTGGGGCATGGTCATCGGCGCCTCCACCGCGGCCGGCCCGATCGTCGGCGGTCTGCTCGTCGAGCACGTCAGCTGGCAGTCGGTGTTCTTCATCAACGTGCCGGTCGGCGTGATCGCGCTCGTCCTCGGCCTGGTGATCCTCAAGAACCACCGAGCGGAGAACGCCCCGAAGTCCTTCGACATCCTGGGCATCCTGCTGCTCTCCGGCGCGATGTTCTCGCTCATCTGGGGCATCATCAAGGCTGGCGAGTGGACCTGGGGCGACGGCAGGACCTGGGCCTGGCTCGGCGCCGCGGTGCTGCTCTTCGTGCTCTTCGCCATCTGGGAGACCAAGGTCAAGGAGCCGCTGGTCCCCCTGGCGATGTTCCGCTCGGTGCCGCTCAGCGCAGGCGTCATCCTCATGGTGCTCATGGCCTTCGCCTTCATGGGCGGCCTGTTCTTCGTGACGTTCTACCTTCAGGGCGTCCACGGGATGAGCCCCGTCGACAGCGGGCTGCATCTGCTGCCCCTGACGGCCATGATGATCGTCTCCTCGCCGGTCGCGGGCCTGCTCATCACCAAGTTCGGACCGCGGGTTCCGCTGGTCGGCGGCATGGTGGCCACCGCCGTCGCCTGCTTCGGCATGTCGACCCTGTCGTCCGGTACGGGCACGCTGACGATGTCGGTCTGGTTCGCCCTGCTGGGCCTGGGCCTCGCCCCCGTCATGGTGGGCGCCACCGAAGTCATCGTCGGCAACGCGCCGTTGGAGCTGTCCGGTGTCGCAGGTGGCCTCCAGCAGGCCGCGATGCAGGTCGGCGGAGCCCTCGGCACCGCGGTGCTCGGCGCCGTCATGTCCTCCAGGGTCAGCGCCGAGTTCGCGGGCAACTGGAAGGACGCCGGCATCCCGGTGCCGCCCGATCCCAAGCTGGAGGAGGCCGCCGAGTTCGCCGCGGTCCCGCCCCAGCTGGCCGACGCGCCGGGCATGACGTCGGAGATGTTCGCCAAGATCACGGGCGTCATCCATGACACTTTCGTGTCGGGCATGGGCTTCGCCTTCACCGTCGCGGGAGGCGTCGCGGTCGTCGCGGCGCTGGTCGCCACCCAGACCAAGCGCGGCGACATCGCGGAGGCGGGCGTGGGAACGGCCCACATCTGACGCTCGACGTCGTCAACTTCGCGCGTACGACAGCCCCGCCGGACGGTTCCGGCGGGGCTGTCGCCTATCCGGGTGGACCAGTCCCAGGCCTCTTGAGGCGGCGCGTCGTAGCAGGTCAGGGTGCAGCAACTGATCACTACGACATGGAGGTCGAGCCCAATGCGTACGACCAAGCCCAAGACCAAGAGCAAGACCACGGCCAAGACCAAGACCACGGCCAAGACCACGGCGAAGACCAGCGCCATGCGGACCAATGCCCTGCGTACGACCGCACTCGCGGCTGGCGTCCTGGCCGTCGCCGCGCTGCTGCCGCAGAGCGCCCACGCCGCCGCGCCGCCCCGTCGCGGGGAATGCGCGGCCGGGGAACTCTGCCTCTGGGAGAAGCCGGACTTCAAGGGCGCCCGGCAGACCCATGAGCTGGCCGGCACCGACATCGAGAGCTGTGTCCCGCTGCCGGCCGGCACCGATGCCCAGGCTCTGGCCAACCGCACCGGGCGGCCGGTCACGACGTACCAGTCCCAGGAGTGCGCGGAGACCGGGGAGTTCGAGACCTACCCGGGTGGTGGTACCTGGGTGCCCAGGACGTCGTACCGGGTGCGGGCCTTCAAGATGTGGGAGAGCTGAGACCGGGGAGGACCGGGAAGGTCAGCGGCCGGAGGGCCGGTCGGCGACCGGGGGGCCGCTCTGGGCGGGCACTTGGGGAACGGGTAGCTCTCCGGAAGCCCCCGCAGCCCCCGCAGCCCCCGCAGCCCCCGCTTCACCCGCGGGCCGCACCGGCGCGGACAGTCGCCCGACCTCCAGCCGCAGCTCCTTGACCTCGTACGTCAGCGCCTCCAGGAGCGCGGTGTGGCGCCGCTCCTCGGCGTTGTCGCGCTCGAAGCGGGAGATGAACCAGGCCGCGATGTTCGCGGTGACCACACCGAGCAGCGCGATGCCCGACAGCATCAGGCCCACCGCGAGCACCCGGCCGAGACCGGTCGTGGGGGAGTGGTCGCCGTATCCGACGGTTGTCATCGTCGTGAACGACCACCACACCGCGTCACCCAGCGTCCTGATGTTCCCACCCGGCGCCTCCCGCTCGACTTCGAGGACGGCCAGCGAGCCGAACATCAGCAGGCCCACCACCGTGCCCCCGACGTACGCCGTCAGCTGGATCTGGGGCGCCATCCTGGCCCGCCGCCCGACCAGCAGCAGGGTGGAGATGAGCCGCAGCAGCTGCAGGGGGCGCAGCAGCGGTACGAGCACCGCGATCAGGTCCAGCGGGTGGCTGCGGACGAACAGCCACTTGCCGGGCGACAGCGACAGCCGTACGAGATAGTCCACCGCGAAGGCGCCCCACACCACCCACTCGGTGACCGTGCACACCAGGCGCACCGTCCCGCTCGCGTCGTGCACGACGATCGGCACCGCGTAGGCGACGGCGAACGCCGCCGCCAGCCCCAGCAGGGGCCCCTGTGTGCGCCGCTCCCATCGGAGCTGCGCGGTCTGCACCTTCATGCCCGCATCGTAGAGCCGCGTTATCCGGGGAACGCCCCCCCGGGCGGCCCGCACAGCCGGAAGGGCGGCGGGGCCGAGGCCCGCACCGCCCTTCCGGCGATCGCAACTGATCGAAGGCATTACGCCGTGTTACGCGTCGCCGCCCGCCGCACCCGGGGCGGCCGCGGTCACGTCGAGCAGCTGGTAGCGGTCGACGGCCTGCTTCAGCGCGGACCGGTCGATCCTGCCCTCCTTGGCGAGCTCGGTGAGCACCGCCAGGACGATCGACTGCGCGTCGATGTGGAAGAAGCGCCGTGCCGCACCGCGGGTGTCGGCGAAGCCGAAGCCGTCCGCACCCAGCGACTGGTACGCACCGGGCACCCAGCGCGAGATCTGGTCCGGAACCGAACGCATCCAGTCGGAGACGGCCACGAACGGACCCTCGGCCGCGGAGAGCTTCCGCGTCACGTACGGAACCTGCTGCTCCTCCTCCGGGTGGAGCAGGTTGTGCCGCTCCACGTCGACGGCTTCGCGGCGCAGCTCGTTCCAGGAGGTGGCGGACCAGACGTCGGCCTTGACGTTCCACTTCTCGGCGAGGATCCGCTGAGCCTCGATCGCCCACGGGACCGCGACACCGGAGGCCATGATCTGGGCCGGAATCTCGCCCTTCTCGCCCTCCTTGAAGCGGTGGATACCCTTGAGGATGCCGTCGATGTCGACGTTCTCGGGCTCGGCCGGGTGCTGGATCGGCTCGTTGTAGACGGTCATGTAATAGAAGATGTCCTCGGCGTTCTCGCCGTACATCCGGCGCAGGCCGTCCCGCACGATGTGCGCGATCTCGAAGCCGTAGGCCGGGTCGTAGGAGACACAGCCCGGGTTCGTCGATGCGAGCAGCTGCGAGTGGCCGTCCGCGTGCTGGAGGCCCTCACCGGTGAGCGTCGTACGACCGGCTGTCGCGCCAAGGACGAAGCCGCGCGCGAGCTGGTCGGCCATCTGCCAGAACTGGTCGCCGGTGCGCTGGAAACCGAACATCGAGTAGAAGACGTACACCGGGATCAGCGGCTCGCCATGGGTGGCGTACGCCGAACCCGCGGCGATCAGCGAGGCGGTACAGCCGGCCTCGGAGATGCCGTCGTGCAGCATCTGCCCGGTCGGCGACTCCTTGTACGCGAGCAGCAGATCGCGGTCCACGGCCTCGTACTGCTGACCGAGCGGGTTGTAGATCTTCGCGGTCGGGAAGAACGCGTCCATGCCGAACGTGCGGTACTCGTCGGGCGCGATCAGCACGAACCGCTTGCCGATCTCCTTGTCCCGCATGAGGTCCTTCAGCACGCGGACGAACGCCATGGTGGTGGCGATCGACTGCTGGCCGGAGCCCTTCTTCGCTGCCGCGTACGTCTTGTCGCCCGGCAGCGTCAGCGGCTTCGCGCGCACGACACGGCTCGGTACGTACCCGCCCAGCGCGTTGCGGCGGTCGTGCATGTACTGGATCTCGTCCGAGTCGCGGCCCGGGTGGTAGTACGGCGGGGCGCCGGACTCCAGCTCCTTGTCCGCGATCGGGATGTGCAGCCGGTCGCGGAAACGCTTGAGGTCGTCCGCGGTCAGCTTCTTCATCTGGTGGGTCGCGTTGCGGCCCTCGAAGTTCGGGCCGAGGGTCCAGCCCTTGACCGTCTGCGCGAGGATCACGGTCGGCTGGCCCTTGTGCGCCTTGGCCGCCGCGTAGGCCGCGTAGACCTTCTTGTGGTCGTGACCGCCGCGGCCGAGGTGCAGGATCTGCTCGTCGCTCATGCCGTCGACCATCGCGCGCAGGCGGTGGTCGTCGCCGAAGAAGTGCTCGCGGATGTACTCGCCGGTCTCTGTCGCGTACGTCTGGAACTGGCCGTCGGGCGTGGTGTTCAGCCGGTTCACCAGGACGCCGTCGCGGTCCTGCGCGAGCAGCGGGTCCCAGGAGCGGTCCCAGACGAGCTTGATGACGTTCCAGCCGGCGCCGCGGAACTGCGACTCCAGCTCCTGGATGATCTTGCCGTTGCCGCGGACCGGGCCGTCGAGGCGCTGCAGGTTGCAGTTGACGACGAAGGTCAGGTTGTCCAGGTTCTCGCGGGCGGCGATGGACAACTGGCCCAGCGACTCGGGCTCGTCCATCTCGCCGTCGCCGAGGTACGCCCAGACATGCGACTTGGAGGTGTCGGCGATGCCGCGCGCCTCCATGTAGCGGTTCATCCGGGCCTGGTAGATCGCGCCGAGGGGGCCGAGGCCCATCGAGACGGTCGGGAACTCCCAGAAGTCCGGCATCAGCCGCGGGTGCGGGTAGCTGGACAGGCCGTTGGGGAACTTCGACTTCTCCTGGCGGAACCCGTCGAGCTGAGCCTCGCTCAGGCGGTCGAGGAGGAACGCGCGGGCGTAGATACCGGGGGAGGCGTGGCCCTGGAAGAAGATCTGGTCGCCGCCGTCACCCTCGTCCTTGCCGCGGAAGAAGTGGTTGAAGCCCACGTCGTACAGCGAGGCGGAAGACGCGAAGGTGGCGATGTGGCCGCCGACTCCGATGCCGGGGCGCTGGGCACGGGACACCATCACGGCCGCGTTCCAGCGGGTCGCGTTGAGGACCTTGCGCTCGATCTCCTCGTTGCCGGGGAAGAACGGCTCGTCCTTGGTGGCGATGGTGTTGATGTAGTCCGTGCTGCGCATCTCGGGCACGGCCACGCGCTTCTCGCGGGCACGCTCGATCAGGCGGAGCATCAGGTAGCGGGCGCGCTCGCGGCCCCGCTCGTCGACGGCGGCGTCGAGGGAGTCCAGCCATTCCTGGGTTTCTTCGGGATCGAAGTCCGGGACCTGGCTCGGAAGGCCGCCAATGATGATCGGGTTGCGATCGGATCCGGAAGCCACGCTGTTCCTTCGCTGGTTGGGTTCTGAGGGGGTGTCGCGCCGCATCCATCGTGTACCCCGCGAACGCAAACGTCATCTCTACTGGGGGGTAACCACCGCTCGGCGAGAAGGCTCGTCGTCGGTCCGCGGGCAGGGTCACGGATGGGTCCGGCCAAATCGCAACCTTACGCCCAACGCGTTTATCTGTTCCGTAAGGCTGTTCGGAACCCGATTGGCGTACTGAAGCCGCGGAACCCGTCAAACCCGGTCGAATGGTGTGGGATGAATCACGGCGGGCGGTCCAGGGGTGCCCGTATACCCATCCTTTGGGCGGGATCGGGGGCGGGGTACTTGCGAGATTCGTCCTGCACGTGTGGACTACCGCCAATGCCCCGCGCACGCGCGGGTCCCAAGCATTTTCCAAAACATGATCAGGAGGCAACCCGTGAGCGCGACCGCGGACCACGCGGAGGAGCGGACCAACCCTGCCGCGAGGCTGGGTTTCCAGCCCGAGCAGGTGGTCCAGGAGATCGGCTTCGACGACGATGTCGATCAGGAGCTCCGCGAGGCCATCGAGGAACTCATTGGCAGCGATCTCGTCGACGAGGACTACGACGATGTGGCAGATGCCGTCGTGATGTGGTTCCGAGACGACGACGGTGACCTGACGGACGCGCTGGTCGATGCCACGCAGCTGATCGACGAAGGCGCACCCGTCTGGCTGATGACGCCGAAGACCGGCCGCGACAACTACGTCGAGCCGAGCGACATCAACGAAGCCGCGACGACGGCGGGTCTCTCGCACACCAAGAGCGTCAATGCGGGCAAGGACTGGACCGGCAGCAGGCTGGTTACCCCGAAGGCGGCGAAGTCAAGCAAGCGCTGACCAGCACGGACACAGACACCGGCCACCTTCACCGATGCACTACGGGCCCCCGCCGACCTCGTCGGCGGGGGCCCTCCGCATAGGCTTGACGGCCCCATGTTCCTGACACCTCTGTTTCCGACACCTCTCCTGACACGTCTCCTGAGACCTCTGACGGCACCGACGAAGGGTTGACGTTTCCATGGCAACTGCCACGGCGGGTTCCATGACGGGTTCCACGACGATCGAGGTCGGCGCCCTCGCCCCGGACTTCGAGCTGAAGGACAACCACGGGCGGACCGTACGGCTCTCCGACTTCCGGGCCCCGGGGGCGACCGGGCAGACAGCGGACGCCGACGACAACGCCAGGAATGTCGTGCTGCTCTTCTACCCCTTCGCCTTCACCGGCGTCTGCACGGCCGAGCTGCACGCGCTGCGCGACGAGGCGGAGAAGTTCGTCAACGACGACGTACAACTGCTCGCCGTCTCCAACGACTCCATCCACACCCTGCGGGTGTTCGGCGAGCAGGAGGACCTCGAATACCCCCTGCTCTCGGACTTCTGGCCGCACGGCGAGGTCTCGCGGGCGTACGGCGTCTTCGACGAGGACAAGGGCTGCGCGGTGCGCGGCACCTTTGTCATCGACAAGGCGGGCGTGGTGCGGTGGTCCGTGGTGAATGCTCTGCCCGACGCGCGTGACCTCAACGACTACCTCAAGGCCCTCGGAGAGCTTTCCGGTCAGTAACCTTTCCGGTCGATAAATTTCGGGACTTTAGCCCTGCTGCGACCGGGAACCGGTCACTAGGATCGGATCGTTGATCCGATACAGCTCGACATCATTGGAGGACTCGTGGGAGTCAGCCTCAGCAAGGGCGGCAACGTCTCGCTGACCAAGGCCGCCCCCAACCTGACCGCGGTCATCGTCGGTCTGGGCTGGGACGCGCGTACCACCACCGGGGGTGACTTCGACCTCGACGCCAGCGCCCTGCTGACCAACGACCAGGGCAAGGTCACCAACGACTCGAACTTCGTCTTTTTCAACAACCTCAAGAGCCCCGACGGCTCGGTCGAGCACACCGGTGACAACACCACCGGTGAGGGCGAGGGCGACGACGAGGTCATCAAGGTGAACCTGGCCGGCGTGCCGGCCGATGTCGCCAAGATCGTGTTCCCGGTCTCGATCTACGAGGCCGAGTCCCGGCAGCAGAGCTTCGGGCAGGTGCGCAACGCGTATATCCGCGTGGCGAACCAGGCCGACAACGCCGAACTGGCGCGCTACGACCTGAGCGAGGACGCCTCGACGGAGACCGCGATGGTCTTCGGAGAGCTCTACCGCAATGGTGCGGAGTGGAAGTTCCGGGCCATTGGCCAGGGTTACGCCTCGGGTCTGCGCGGCATCGCGCAGGACTTCGGCGTCAACGTCTGAGCGAGACCCGCTTTTCCGTCCGGCGCCGCACATGAGTGCGGCGCCGGACGTGCCTGGCCACTGATTCACTTCACTGCGGGGAGGAAGCAACAACATGGGCGTCACACTCGCCAAGGGAGGCAACGTCTCCCTCTCCAAGGCAGCACCGAACCTCACTCAGGTACTGGTCGGACTCGGCTGGGACGCACGTTCAAGCACCGGAGCCCCCTTCGACCTTGATGCCAGCGCGCTGCTGTGCCAGAACGGCCGCGTGCTCGGTGATGAGTACTTCGTCTTCTACAACAACCTGAAGAGCCCCGAGGGCTCCGTCGAGCACACCGGGGACAACCTCACCGGTGAGGGCGAGGGCGACGACGAATCGCTGGTGATCGACCTGTCCGCCGTGCCCGAGCACTGCGACAAGATCGTTTTCCCGGTCTCGATCCATGACGCGGACAACCGCGGTCAGACCTTCGGTCAGGTGAGCAATGCCTTCATCCGGGTGGCAAATCAGGCCGACGGACAGGAACTTGCTCGCTACGACCTCTCCGAGGACGCTTCCACCGAGACGGCGATGATCTTCGGCGAGGTGTACCGGTACGGGGGCGAATGGAAATTCCGTGCCGTTGGGCAGGGGTACGCGTCGGGACTGCGGGGCATCGCTCTAGACTTCGGGGTCAACGTTTCGTAAAGCCGCGCACGGCGCGGGGGAGACCCGTACTCACACGATGGGGTAACCAGTGGTTCTGAAAACCTTCGGCTGGTCGTTTGCCATCACGGCAATCGGACTGGCTTTCGCCGCCTGGCAGTGGGGGTGGGAGGCATTCGGGATCGTACTGATCCTGTCCATCCTCGAAATCTCGCTGTCCTTCGACAACGCGGTGGTCAACGCCGGAATCCTGAAGAAGATGAATGCCTTCTGGCAGAAGATCTTCCTCACCGTCGGCATCCTGATCGCAGTCTTCGGCATGCGGTTGGTCTTTCCCGTCGCCATCGTCGCGATCAGTGCCAAGGTCGGCCCGATCGAGGCCGTCCAGCTCGCGATGGACCAGCCTCAGCGGTACGAGGCCCTGGTCACGGACGCCCACCCGGCCATCGCGGCCTTCGGTGGCATGTTCCTGATGATGATCTTCCTGGACTTCATTTTCACCGACCGGGACATTAAGTGGCTCGGCTGGATCGAGCGCCCGCTGGCCAAGATCGGCAAGGTCGACATGCTGTCGGTCTGCGTCGCGCTGATCCTGCTGCTCGGCACTGCCATGACCTTCGCGACGCACGCGCACACCAGCACCGGCCACGCGGACAAGACGGCCACGGTGCTGCTCGCCGGCGTCGCCGGTCTGATCACATACCTCATCGTCGGCGGTCTCTCCGGACACTTCGAGAACAAGATCGAAGAGGAGGAGGAGCGCGAGCACGACGAGGAGGAGAAGGCCAAGGCCGAAGGCAAGGAACCCACGGTCATCGGCCTCGCCGGAAAGGCCGCGTTCTTCCTCTTCCTCTACCTGGAAGTCCTGGACGCGTCCTTCTCGTTCGACGGCGTCATTGGCGCCTTCGCCATCACGAACCACATCTTCTGGATGTCGCTCGGCCTCGGCATCGGTGCGATGTACGTCCGTTCGCTGACGGTCTACCTGGTCCGCCAGGGAACGCTGGACGACTACGTCTACCTGGAGCACGGCGCGCACTACGCGATCGGCGCCCTCGCGGCCATCCTGCTCGTCACCATCGAGCACGAGATCAACGAGATCATCACCGGTCTCGTCGGTGTCCTCCTGATCGCCGCCTCCTTCTGGTCCTCGATCCGCCGCAACAAGCGGATCGCGACCGAGGACGGCAAGAGCGCCGACGAGAAGTCGGAGGTCCCATCCGGGGTGTGACCCGGCTGGTATTGAGGAACGCTCTCTGCGGGGCGGTCACGAGGCTTCGGCTCTCGGGGCCGCCCCGCGGCTTTCCGGACGACTGAGGGGTGGGGCGCGATGGCCATCTGGGACAGCCTGCGGCGGGACAGGTCGGCGCAGTACGCGCCGGGCAGCTCGGCGACCAATGCGATCGAACTGACCAAGCGGCGGCCTTCGGTGTCGCTCACGAAGCAGGGCGCGGACACCGGCAATCTGCGGGTGAACCTCTCCTGGCGGATGCGGACTTCCGACATCGGCGGCAGGCCGCGGCAGGGCGGCGGACTCCTGCGGCATCCCTTCAAGTTCTTCCAGCCGGACGTGGTCCAGGCGCACACCCAGGGCGTGGTCAACGTCGACCTCGACCTGGGCTGCCTCTACGAGCTGGAGGACGGCACCAAGGGCGTGGTGCAGCCACTGGGCAGCTTCTTCGGGAGCCTCAATGTGGCGCCGTACATCAAGCTCAGCGGCGACGACCGGTTCGGTGCCCCGTCGGGCGAGACGATCTATGTGAACCTCGACCACCGCGAGTCGATCAAGCGACTGCTGGTCTTCGTCTACATCTACGACCAGACGCCGGCCTTCGACCGTACGCACGCCATTGTGACGCTCTTCCCGAGCAACGGCCCCCGAATAGAGATCGAGCTGGACGAGCGCGCCCCCCAGGCCCGCTCGTGCGCGGTCTTCACCGTCGAGAACGTCAAGGGTGACCTGGTCGTGCACCGCGAAGTGAAGTTCGTCTACGGATTTCAGGCGGAGCTCGACCGGCTGTACGGCTGGGGTCTGCAGTGGGGGCGCGGCTACAAGACCAAGACCTGAGAGCCGCGGGCGCCCGGCGGGCGCGTCAGAGGCCCCGGGCGCGCTCGGTGCCCCGGGGTGCCCCGGGGCACCCTGCGCGTCAGCCGCGGATGAACTGGGGGCCCTGCGGCGGCAGCCTGAAGTTCGGGTCGGGCGCGGGCGCCGCGGCTGCGGCGGGCTGCGGATAGCCGTACGCGGGCTGCGTCGACGCCGACTGGGGATACCCGTAGGCGGGCTGGGCCGGGCCGGGCTGCGGGTAGCCGTACGCGGGCTGCGGGGGCTGGGCCGACGGCTGGGGCTGTGCGGGGGGCGCAGAGGGCTCAGCGGCCCCTCCGGGCTCGGCGGCGGCCTCGCTCTCGTCCACCGAGATGCCGTGGTCGGTGGCCAGGCCGATTAGGCCGTTCGAGTAGCCCTCGCCGAGCGCCCGGAACTTCCAGCCGTCACCGCGCCGGTACAGCTCGCCGCAGATCAGCGCGGTCTCCGCGCCGGTCTCCGGCTTGACCTCGAAGTACACGAGGGGCTCGCTGCTCCCCGTCGCGGTGGCGTCGTACACCTCGATGCACAGATCCCGTACCTGCTCGAACGGAATGTGGTCCGTCGAGGCCACGATCAGCACCCGGTCCACCGCGGATTCGAGCGCCGAGAGATCCGTCTGCACCGAATCGGTGACCCGGTCGGGGAAACGCTTCTTTCCCAGGCTCCGCACCAGCCCCGAGGGATGGCGGGGCTGGTTGTAGAAGACGAAGTCCTCGTCGGAGCGCACGCGCCGGTCGACCCCGAGCAGCAGAGCCGAGGCATCCACCTCGGGAACGTCCGGGCCCGGAGTCCAGCGCAGTACCGCCCGTACGGCCATGGCGTCGAGCGGGACGTTCGAGCCCTTCAGCATCGCGTGCGTCATGCCGGTCATCCTGCCTCCCCGGCGCCCCTGTGGACAACGCGGGGCCACTTTCCGTATCAGCGGTGGCGAGTGTGCGCTTCTGCGCGTTACCTGAAGTTCATGGACCCGGGAACTCTGGGCCCCCGTACCTACGTACTATTACCGGCCACACCTCGCGAGGCATTTACGGCAGTACGGGAGACCCTCATGCGTCATTTCGGGCATATCCCGCCCTCTGTCCGGGAGAGTCTGTTCCATCGGGAGCCCGGTGAGTTCACGGCCGGGTCGCCGATCCAAACGCTTTCCGTTGCCCTCGGCGCCACGCTCTACAGCCCTGCCACACGGCCGCACCTCGCCGACGACGTGGTCAAGCAAGCCGGCCGCGGTGTCATTTCCATGGTCCTGTGCCTGGAGGATTCCATCGACGACGCGGAAGTCGCCGACGCCGAGGAAAATCTGGTCCGGCAGTTCACCGAGCTCGACGCGCGGGGCGTGGAGCCGCCGCTGCTGTTCATCCGGGTCCGCGAGCCCGAGCAGATTCCCGACCTGGTGCACCGGATCGGACCGGCGGCGCGGCTGCTGTCCGGATTCGTACTGCCGAAGTTCACCCAGGAGCGCGGAGTCCCGTTCCTGGAGGCGCTCACGGAGGCGGAGGCTGCGAGCGGGCAGCGGCTGTTCGCGATGCCGGTGCTCGAATCGCCTCAGCTGCTGCACCTGGAAACGCGCGCCGAGACCCTCGACGGCATCGCCCGCACCGTCGACAAGTACCGGGAGCGGGTACTCGCGCTGCGGCTGGGCGTCACCGACTTCTGCTCGGCGTACGGGCTGCGCAGGGCGCCCGACATGACGGCGTACGACGTGCAGATCGTCGCCGGGGTCATCGCCGACGTGGTGAACGTGCTGGGACGCTCCGACGGCACGGGCTTCACGATCACCGGCCCGGTGTGGGAGTACTTCAGGGTCCAGGAGCGGATGTTCAAGCCGCAGCTGCGCCGGAGCCCGTTCGCGGGCCGGGCGGAGGCACTGCGGACCGCGCTCATCGAGCACGACATGGACGGGCTGCTGCGGGAGATCGGCCTCGACCGCGCCAACGGGCTGCTCGGCAAGACCTGCATCCACCCCTCGCACGTCCCGCCCGTGCACGCGCTGTCGGTGGTGAGCCACGAGGAATTCACCGACGCGCAGGACATCCTGCGGCCCGAGCGGGGCGGTGGCGGCGTGCTGCGCTCCGCGTACACGAACAAGATGAACGAGGTGAAACCCCACCGCGCGTGGGCCGAGCGCACGCTTCAGCGGGCCGAGGTCTTCGGTGTGGCACGGGAGGACATCGGCTTCGTGGAGCTGCTGACGGCCGGAATCCCCGGCTGAGATGGCACAGGGGGGAAGCGGCCGGGTGGCTCACGGTGACCATGAGGGTCAGGTGGGTCAGGTGGGTTACGTGGCCCACCTCGGCCACCTGGGCCACACGGGCGACACTGGTTACATCGGACCGTCCGACGAACGCAAGGCAGCGGAGAACAACGTGGTGTGGTCGGGAACGTGGGTCGCTGAGCGGCTGGGTGTCGAACTTGTCGGCGGGGGCGGAGGCGCCGGCGAGGGCGGTGAGCTGACCGATCTGCTGGGTATGGCACTGCGCCGCAACCCGAAGCGGGCCCATCTGCTCGTGTCGAACGTGCTGGGCAAGCACGTACCGCAGCGGCCCTCCCGGGTGTACGGAGCCGGGTTCGCGCTGGGCCAGGACGTGCGCGAGCTGCTGGGCGACGAGACGGCCGCGCGTGCGGTCGTCCTCGGGTACGCGGAGACGGCGACCGGGCTCGGCCACTCCGTCGCGGACGGCGTGGCGCTCGCCCCGTACCTCCACTCGACGCGCCGCCCGGTCGACGGCGTGGCGACGGCGGGCGGCTTCGAGGAGTCGCACTCGCACGCCACCTCGCACCTGCTGCTGCCGCAGGACCCCGAGCTGCTCGCCGGGACGGGGCCGCTGGTCCTCGTCGACGACGAGTTCTCCACGGGCAACACGGTCCTGAACACGATCCGCGACCTGCACGCGCGTTACCCGCGCGACTGGTACGTGATAGTCGCCCTGGTCGACATGCGCTCCGCCGAGGACCGGGGACGGCTGGCGGAGTTCGCGCGGGAGATCGACGCCAGGGTCGACCTGATCGCGATGGCCTCGGGGACGGTCCGGCTGCCGGCGGGCGTGCTGCAGAAGGGCATGGACCTCGTGGCCCGGTACGAGGAGGGGGCGGGGACGGCGCCGATATCCGGAGCTGCGCCGGTGCCCGTGTCCGAGGGCGTGTCCGTGCCCGGAGCTGCGCCCGAGGGCGGGCCGGTCCCCTCGTCCGGCACCTGTGTCCGCGTGGAGCTGCGCTGGCCGACCGGTGTGCCCGACGGTGGGCGGCACGGTTTCCTGCCCGCGCATCGGGTCGCCCTGGAGGGCTCGCTGCCGGGCATGGCGGCCCGTATCGCCGAGGCGCTCCCCGCCGGGGCCCGCCGTGTGCTGGTCCTCGGCTTCGAGGAGCTGATGTACGCCCCGCTCCGGCTGGCCGAAGCGCTCGACGCGCGCGTCGACGCCGAAGTGCGGTCGTCGACCACCACCCGCTCGCCCGTGCTCGCCGTCGACGACCCGGGCTACGCGATCCGCACCCGTATCACCTTCCCCGCGCACGACGCTCCCGCCGACGGGCCTGGCCCGCGCTATGCGTACAACGTCGCGGGCGCCGGCTTCGACGCCGTGGTCGTGGTCGTCGACTCCACCGCCGACACCCCCGAACTGCACGCCCCCGACGGCCTGTTGGCGGTGCTCGCCCCTCATGCCGGCCGCGTCGTGCTCGCGGTCGTCCCCTCCTACGTGCCCGAGTCCTACGTGCCCGAGACATCCACGAGGCCCGCACGCCCCACGCACGCCTCCGAACGGCAGGAACCGCTCATGCCCGAGCCCCTTCGCGGCCCCGCCTTCTCCTCGTACGCGCCGGAGGACTGCGGCTGGCTGCTCCAGGACCTGTCGGACGTCGAGCTCGAAGCCCCCACCGAGGAGCGCGAGGAGGCGATCCAGAGCGGCGGCGCGCACTACGCCGAGTCGCTGCCCGTGGAGTACCAGCCGAGCGCCCACTACCAGGAGCTGTTCAAGTCGGCCCTGGACACGTCGGCCGCCCGTATCGCCAGGGCCGTCGGCACCGTGACCGAGACCGTCCTCGCCGAACGCTCCCCGCGCCCCGTGCTGGTCTCGCTCGCCCGCGCGGGAACGCCCGTCGGCGTCCTGATGCGCCGCTGGGCCCAGCACCGGCACGGCCTCGACCTGCCGCACTACGCCGTCTCCATCGTCCGTGGCCGGGGCATCGACGAAACCGCCCTGCGCTGGCTGGCCGCCCACCACGACCCCGCCGACATCGTCTTCGTCGACGGCTGGACGGGCAAGGGCGCGATCACCCGCGAGCTGGCCCAGGCGCTGGAGGCCTTCGAGGGCTTCAACCCGGAGATCGCGGTCCTCGCCGACCCCGGCGGCTGCGTCCGGACGTACGGCACCCGCGAGGACTTCCTCATCCCCTCCGCCTGCCTCAACTCGACGGTTTCCGGGCTGATTTCGCGTACGGTGCTGCGGTCCGACCTGGTCGGTCCCGACGACTTCCACGGGGCGAAGTTCTACCGGGAGCTCGCCGGTGACGATGTATCAGGCCACTTCCTCGACACCGTCGCCGCGCGCTTCGACGAGGTCACCGATGCCGTGGACGCCGAGGTCAAGGAACTGCTGTCGGCGGACCGGGCCCCCACCTGGGAGGGCTGGGCGGCCGTCGAGCGCATCAGCGAGGAGTACGGCATCCACGACGTGAACCTCGTCAAGCCCGGCGTCGGCGAGACCACCCGCGTCCTGCTGCGCCGCGTCCCCTGGAAGATCCTCGCCAACCGCGGTGCGGGCCCTGACCTCGACCACGTACGGCTGCTGGCCGAGCAGCGCGGCGTACCGGTCGAGGAGGTCGACGGGCTCCCTTACACCTGCGTCGGACTGATCCACCCCCAGTACACACGCGGCGCGACCGGCGCCAACGGCAAGGCGGTAACGGCGAAGTGACCAGCTCTCCCGCCCCTTCGGCAGCTCCCGTTCTGGTCGCGAGCGATCTCGACCGCACCCTGATCTACTCGTCGGCGGCGCTAGGTCTGCGCATGCCCGACGCCGAGGCGCCGCGCCTGCTGTGCGTCGAGGTGTACGAGAGCAAGCCGCTCTCCTACCTGACGGAGACCGCCGCCGGGCTGATGACGCAGCTCGCGGCCGAGACCTGCTTCGTACCGACGACCACCCGTACCCGCGAGCAGTACCAGCGCATCAAACTGCCGTGCCCCACACCGCAGTTCGCGATCTGCGCCAACGGCGGGCACCTCCTCGTCGACGGGGTGTCCGACCCGGACTGGCAGGCCAGGGTCGCCGGGACTCTCGCGGACGAATGCGCCTCCCTGGCCGAGGTCCGCGCCCACCTGCTGAGCGCGGCCGACCCGGCCTGGCTGCTCAAGGAGCGGGTCGCCGAGGATCTCTTCGCCTATCTCGTCGTGGAGCGCGCGCTGCTGCCCGACGAATGGGTCAAGGAACTCGGCGAGTGGGCCCAGGACAAGGGCTGGACCGTCTCGCTCCAGGGCCGGAAGATCTACGCCGTACCCAAGCCGCTCACCAAGAGCGCGGCCATGCGCGAGGTCGCCCGCCGCACCGGCGCCACCCTCACGCTCGCCGCCGGTGACTCGATTCTCGACGCGGACCTGCTGCTGGCCGCGGACCGGGGCTGGCGTCCGGGCCACGGAGAGCTGGCGGACACGGGCTGGACAGGCCCCCGGGTCACCGTACTCGCGGAGACAGGCGTCGCGGCGGGCGAGGAGATCCTGAGGTCCTTCATCCGCGCTGCCGGCCGGCACGGGCACGCGGCCGCCTGAGCGTCCGTACGCCCGCGAAGGGCAGCACGGCGTAGGAAAGCGCAGCTGAAGCCAGGCTGAAGATGGCGGCGAGCGGCGAGGGCATGGAGGTCACGCACTGGGCGATATGGTGCGGTTCCGGGGATCTGACGGCCTGACAGGGAGCGCGATGAGCAAGGGAAACAGCACCAAGATCACCGACGAGTTGTACGACTACATCCTGGCGCACAACCCGCCACTGGACGCCGTGCAGCGCGAGCTCGTCGAGACCACCTACGCCCGGCTGCCCGACCGGGCGGGCATGCAGTCCGCCGAGGAGCAGGGCCCGCTGCTCGCCTTCCTGGTCAGGCTGATCGGCGCCCGGCACATCGTCGAGGTCGGCACCTTCACCGGATTCTCCGCCCTGGCGATGGCCCAGGCACTGCCCGAGGACGGCCGGCTGATCGCCTGCGACATCTCGGAGGAGTGGACGGCGTACGGGCGCGAGGCATGGGCGAAGGCGGGCGTCGCGGACCGCGTGGAGCTGCGGATCGGCCCCGCCCTGGACACCCTGCGCGCCATGCCCGCGGAGCCGCACATCGACTTCGCCTACCTCGACGCGGACAAGGCCAACTACGTCCCGTACTGGGAGGAGTTGGTGCCCAGGATGCGGCAGGGTGGGGTGATCGCGGCCGACAACGTGCTTTACGGCGGTGGTGTCGTCGACCCGGGCGCGACGGGTGGGGCGGCGGCGATCAAGGAGTTCAACGACCGGGTGACGGCCGACGCGCGGATGGAGAGCGTGATGCTTCCCGTCGCGGACGGCCTGACGCTTTCGCGCAAGCGCTGAGCGCCCGCCGCTGCCGCGTCGGGTTCCCCCAGGCCAGCCGGACGGCCGAACCGGAGGACTCCGACCGTCCGGCGGGGCCAGGAGCGGGGTCTAGCTGCAGCATCCGCCGCCGCAGCAGCCGCCCCCACCCCCTCCCGAGGGCGCCGGACCGCTGGACTGGGCCGTGCCGCCCACGGCGACGGCGGACAGTAGCTTGACGGTGTCGTCGTGCCCGTCCGGGCAGGCGGCGGGCGCGGAGGATTCGGCCATGGGCCGGTTCAGCTCAAAGGTGGTGCCGCAGGAGCGGCAGCGGTACTCGTAGCGAGGCATGCGCACAGGCTACTGAGTCGGCGGCGCGCCCAGGAGCCGGCCGGGCCCCACCTGGCCTCGGGGTGACCCGGCGCGGGCACGCGTGCGTATGCCGGGTCGGGAGGCGGACGTACATCCGCCGCCCCCGTGCCGGCTCCGCCGGGTCAGGCGCCCGGGTGACCGCCCAGCTCCTCGCGGATCAGCTCGACTACCCGCGCCACCGTGCGGCGTACCGCCTCCGTCTCGGTGAGGAAGTGCCAGTAGTCGGGGTGCCGGCCCTCCAGGCCCGCGACGGCGCGGTCCAGCCGGGCCACCGAGTCGTCCAGCGGGCGGGCGTGCCGGGGGTCGGGCGTATTGCGGCCGGCCATGGCCAGCCGCTGGGCGTCCCTGATCGCGAACCGGGTCCGCTCGATCTCCTGCTGCGGGTCCTTGGACACGGCATTGAGCCGCTGCAGCCGGTCACCGGCGGCCGAAACGGCCTCGTCGGTGGAGTTCAGCAGGGCCCTGACCGTGCTGAGCAGCGCGGTGGCATCCGGCCAGCGCTGCTCCTCGCGCGCCTTCGCCGCCTCTTTGATCTTTTCCTCGGCCTGCCGGACGGTCGACTCCGTCTGCGCGGGAACGGCCTGCAGGTCCTGCCAGCATGCCGCCGTGAACCGGCGCCGCAGCTCGCTCAGGATCGGCTCGACCTTGCCCGCCCGGGTCGTCAGCGCCTGCGCCCGGGTCCGCAGCGACACCAGCCGCCGGTCGATGTCGGCGGCCCGCTCCGGCAGCCGCTCGGCCTCGGCCCGCACGGCCTCCGCGTCGCGCAGCACCTGGTCGGCGCGGAGCAGGGTCTCCGCCACGCCGTGCCGGCCGGCTCCCTGGTTGAGCTTGGTCAGCTCGGGAGCGAGGGCCGCGAGCCGCGTGGCAAGATCATCGGCCTTGAGCCCGGACTTACGTACCGCGTCGAGCGCGTTACTGGCGGCCAGCAGTGTCTGCCGGGCCCGCTCCACGGCGGGCGCGAGCCGGGCGAGCTGCGTCTCCGCGGTGTCGAGCAGCGGCCCAAGACCCTGCCCGAAGCGGTCGAGCTCGCCCTTGACCCGTACGAGCTCGTCCTTGGCCTTGCTCAGCTCCCCGCGCGCCCTGGTGGCGGTCGATGCGTCCAGGTCGTCTTGGTCGAGGTCGTGCGCGTCGACGGCGGTGATGTAGACACTGCTGGCCTCGTCGATACGTCGTCCGAGCGCCGCGAAGTCCTCCGCGGCTTTGCGGGCGGCCGGTGAACTGTCCACCGCGGTGATCGTCTCGATGGAGATCCGCAGATCGCGCTGGGCCGTGTCCAGCTCGTAGAAGGCCGCGGCCGCCGCGTCCTTCGCGGCCTGCGCATCGGCCCGCACACCCTCCCCGCGCCCGCCGAACCACCGTCTCGTACCGCCGCCCGCGAAGGCGAAGGGAAGCGCGGCGATCAGCGGTACGGGCAGGAGCACGAGGGCGAGAACATCCCGGACGGCACCCGCTTTCGTACGGCGGATTACTCGCTGCGTGCACGGCTGCGCGTGTGTCGCCGTCACATCCCTCTCCCGTGCTGTGTCCGCCCTACCCAGTTACAGTCTCCCACCAGGTAAGGACGAACACACGGGCCCGTTAGTTCGCACTTCGCAAGGTGACTTCCCCATTGTCGCTGCGGGCCTTCACCACATGCGTGCTGTTCTCGTCCCGCGGGACGTCCACGTTGACGTCGCCGTTGTCGCTGCGGGTCGTCACGTCGTACCCCGTCCTGGGCAGGTCGATGACGATCTCACCGTTGTCACTGACGGTCTCCACCAGGTCCGGCACGGCACTGAAGCCCAGCCGCACCGCCCCGTTCTCGGAGTCCGCGGTCACCTTCTTGGCCGAGATTCCCTTCGCGACGACCTGGCCGTTGTCACTGTCCAGGTCGAGCGCGCCGCTGGAGTCCTCCACCCGCACCTCGCCGTTGGAGGACTGGATCTTCAGCGAGGTGTCGAACCCGGTGGCCCTGACGCTCCCGTTGTCACTCAGCACGGTCACGGCGACCCCGCGCGGCACCTTGACCCGATGCCAGGCGTCACAGTCGCTCGCGAGCGCGTCGCACTTCTGCTGAAGGACGAGCTTCCCGTCCTTCAGCTCCCAGCTGTTCTTGGGCCCTTCCCCGAGGAACACCCACCCGTCGGCGCGCCGGGTGACCTGCACGTCCTTCACATCGGCGGGCACCAGCTCCAGCGCGGAGTTGTCGGCGTCGACGGTCAGGGTGTCCCCGCTGAAGGCGAACGACCGGTTCTCGGCAGGCGCGTCCTTGGCGTCATCACCGCCGCAGCCGCTAAGGGCGACCATGGCAACGACGACTCCGCCGACGGCGGTGAGAGTGCGAGTACGAAGTGCCACGGTGACCGTTCCCCCTGATAGTTCCTGCTGACAGACTCCACGCTACGAAGCCGGAGCCTCCGGGACGATCCGGAGTGCCACCGGATCGGGGGTGGGGTTATCCCCCCGGCGGGCGGCGGCGGGCGGACTCCGGCCCGGCGCGGGCGACTCGGGTGACCAAACGGTTTGCGATGTCGCCTCGTGAGACGTCCCTGATCCCCCGTGGGGATCCCGGCCTTCAGGCCGGGCGGGAAGCGCATCCTGGAGTTCGGAGCCGCGAAGCGGCGGAGTACACTGCGTATCTGCTTCGGCAGCGGTCAGGGCTTGGCCGTCATGAGACCCCTCGGGGTCAAGTGAGAAGCCGCCTCGTTTACGAGGGGGAGGAGTCACGTAATCTGTTGGCTCATCCAGGGCGCGTAGCTCAGGGGTAGAGCGTCGCCCTTACAAGGCGAATGTCGGCGGTTCGAAACCGTCCGCGCCCACCAGCAGGTAGTACGACAAGGGCCCAGGTCGCCGGTAGTAGTCCGGCAACCTGGGCCTTGATCGTTTCTACACCTTTCCGGCGGGGGAGCGGCATCGTGCCACTCACGGGCACGTGGCTCCTGTAGATCTTCCCCAGCGGACTCCGTCGGCCGCGCTGCCGTTCCTCTCGCGAGTCGTCGCCGCGTGGTCCCGCTCCGTGAACCAAGGGCTCGCTCCGCTCGCCGGTCTGTTCCGTCGAGCGCCAACCGTCTGATCCGACCTTCTCCCATCGGGCCCTGCCGGGCCCGATGGGCCGAACACGCCGGCTCCACGCTCGTCGGCGAGGACGACATCGGCGGACTCTTCTCCTGCCCCGAGGCGCGGCAGGTGAATTACGCAGCAGCTGTGCACCTGGGCACGGGACACCCTCGCGCGGCGTTGCGAGAGACCCGGACCGCACTGGAGCCCGTCAGGGCGTACGGAACCGAGGCGCAGATCCACATCAGCCACGCGTCGGCGCTCCTGGGGTGCGGCGAGACCGAGGGCATCATGGACGCGCTGCTGCCCGTGCTGGCGATGCCCGCTGAGCGGCGTATGGGGCCTGTGACGCAACGGATGCGAGAGCTCGCCGTGGCCTTGGGGCACGGTCCGGCGGCGGACAGCACCGGCATCACAGCAGCCCGCCGCACGCTTGAAGAGTGGTGCCTCGACTCGGCACCGAGGCGCCTTGCCCTCTCGTCAGGGGACGGCTCGGGCTGATTGGATCTCGGGCCATGACGACTGGACCCGAGCACATGCGTGATCACTGGTGGTGGCGGCCCGGCTGGAAGGCCGGCCGCCGCTTCTACAACTGGCATCTGACGTTCGACGAGCAGCCAGAGGTCCACCGGCTCGCAGAGCAGTACCGCACTGCTCTCGCACCGGTCGGTGGGCTCGACTTGATCCCCGATCGGTGGTTGCACCTCACCATGCAAGGCATCGGGTTCCTCGGCGACATCGACGGCCAGAACCTGAGGGCGATCGTCGAAGCAGCTACGCAACGGCTCGCGGAGGTACCGGCCTTCGGCGTGACGCTCAGGGAGCCGATCGTCGACCCCGAGGCCATCCTCGTCCCCATGGAGCCCGCAGCTCCGGTGCGTGCGGTCCGCGAGGCGATCAGGGCAGCGATCGGCTGGTCTCCTTCCGGCAGCGCCCGATCCGGGTGTCGGTGACCTGTCCACAGGCCGTGCCCGCCGGTCGAACATCTGATGGCGCCAACGTTGATGTCGGACTGGGGCCCAATCACTTGCCACAAACAGTTGGCTGGCTGCTGAGGCCTCGGCGCCACCGGTATAACTTTCCCTGACCGGTCTGCATAGAGCTACGGATCAGAGGGGTCATTCGCGACCGGTCGCCGCTTGAGCCATCCTGACGCGTAGCGCAGAAATGTCCCGTCCGTGCGTGCGCCCAGACCATGACCGGGCTGGTCACGTCCGGCGTTCGGCGCCATCCGGCCACACAACGTCCACCGGCATACCGGCCGTGCGCGCATCAGCCACGACATCCGCCGTACCGCCGCCCTTGGCTGACGGGGGGGAACCGTTCCACACCGCGACGAGCCGGTCGGCCCGCTCAAGCAGAACCGCGTTCGCGGCTTCGTACGCTTCTCGGTTCGCGGTCGAGTGCGGCATGACGAGGACCTCGTCTGCCGCCGCGTGCAGGCGGTCGAACAGTTCGGCGTGGCCCGGCTTCACCTTCGTTTGCCGGTAGTCCTGGGAAGGCAGCACTGCGACGAGCCGACCGCCTGCCTCGACAATCGCCTCGGCGAACAGCGAGTCGGCGCCGGCGGCGATGCACGAGATGCCGACGAGATCCTCACGGTACGACAGGAGCACCTCGCGCAGGGCTGCTCTCACCAGCGGCACGCTCCCGTCGGTCAGATCCATGTGCCCGGTTACGGCCAGCGTCACCACGCGGCCCCTCCTCAGCTCGACAGCAGGTCGCGGATACTATCCCGCGCCCCGCGTACCGATCGCGACGCGCTGTGCCCCACTGTGTACGGGTAGAGCTGGCCAAGCTGTGTCCGTACACGTCCGGACTGTGTGTGCCGCGCAGCTTCGACCGCGAACCCGGTCTCCTCGGCACCTCCCACGATGTCACCGACGAGAAAGCGGCACTCGGCGAGGCCGATGCGGTCGAGTGCGTGGGAGCGGCCTGCCTCGGGACCGCGAGCGGCCAGTGCACGGCGGATCTCGGTGGCGGCCCGCTCGGCGTGCTGGCGCGGGTCCTGCCGGGCCATGTCGAGGAGTCGGCCCCCGGTGACCCCGGCGAACTCAGCCTTGTCGAAGTAGGCAATCCAGTATGGCTCTTCCTCACCCGGCACTGCAGCGGCAAGCGCCTCGGCAGCGCGCGCCGTCGCTCGTTGAAACCCGGCGGTCCTGCCCTGCGCTGCGTACGCCCATGCCTCGCGGGTGTGGAGCATCGCCCGAACGCGTGGCCCGATGGCGTCGCGCGCGCCCTCTTGGGCGAGGTTGATGAGCTGCAGGGCGTCGTCGGGCCGGTCGCGGTAGAGCATCTGCCGTGCCATCCCGCCAAGGACATTGGCACCGAACACGGCGTCGCCTCCGGCGTGTGCGGCACGCAGCGCGAGCCGGTAGTAGTCCTGCGCTCGGCTCTGTAGTCCGCAGTCCCATGACATCGTGGCGGCGGTCCCGGCGAGTTGAGCCATGATGCGGTACAAACGTGCTTCGACGGCCGGCGCCTGGTGCTCGTCAAGGTTCGCCGAGACCTCGTTCAGCTGACCAAGTACAGCTTTTCGACGCAGGCCGCCGCCGTATCGGTGGTCCCATTGGCGGAACGCGCGAGCGGTTGTTTCCAGTTCGCCGATTTCGGTCATGCCAAGGCGTCCCCGGCGCCGTGGCCCCGGCACTGCGGCGGCGGGCTGCAGCCATCCTTCGAGGGAATCGAGCAGGGCAGCACCGGTTATAGCTGCTCCGGCCAGTGCGCGATTCATGGTGCGTCGGTCCATCAAGAGGTCCGCTCCAGTCAGGTGGGAGGCGAGATCGACTGTCGCGTCGGGACGCCACGGAACGTCGAGCGAGGCTGGTCGAGCCCCCGCCGGGGCCGGTGGGCGCTCGACCGGTGTCTCGGTGGCTGTCTCCCACGGCCGGGGGGCGAGCCCGAGCAGGCTGCCGGGGATGCGCAGTCCGTCGGCGATGCGGCAAACCACATCGAAGGACGTGACCCGTTGAGCCCCGCTGGTGATTGTGGACACCTTGCCGGGGGTGAGCTGACAGGCTGCCCCGATCCGGTTCTGTGAGATGCCGCCCCACTTCTTGATCAGGGTGAAGGCGGCACCGAAGTCGTGCTCAGTGAGCGCTCGTCGGACGTCGTCTCTGTCGAGTACGTCGGGGTTGAGCGGGCCGGGGGTGGTGGCATCCATGGGGGCCGACTTCCGGGGCGATCTTATGCACGCGGACGCACCTTGCAGAAGCTGCAACGAGTGTATTACCAGCTTGGTAACCCCCGCTGGGCATGCTGGAGTTACCCGAATCGCTCGACGCTAAGAAGGCAACCGGAACGGAGCAGCATCCGGACCGGATCCCGACGTCGGAAGAGGCGTAGCGATGACCATGACCATCAAGGTGTACCGGGTAGCGGCTGACGGACAACGACGCGACCTCGGGTCGCGGATCACTGTCCTGCAGGGTGACCCCGAGCGGCTGCCGGAACCTCTCGACGTCCGCGATAGGTGCACGTGCCCGCGCTGCGGGTCCGGGACCTTGGGCGAGCCCGAAACCTCTATTTCGGAGGGCATGCAGAACTGGTGTCGCTGGCACGCGGGCCCGACCGATACCGAGCTGGGCGCCCTGGTCAGCGAGAGCAACTCGGGCCCGCCGAGGCTTGTCACGGCCTGCAAGCCCTGCCGCGACACGGCCGAGGCCGCCGCCTCGGAGCGGGCTCGAGTTCGCGCCGCGGGAGATTCGTGAGCACCAGGGGGCGAGGCCGCGTACACACGGCAGTGAAGGCCGAGAACGAGTCCCGTGGTGGCGCGTACGAGACCGGGGTGTGCCGCATCGGCGAACACCGGGAATGTCATGGCAACGAAGACATCAAGGTCGGCGGTGCCATCGCCCTACGCCTGCGCTGTGCGTGCAACTGCCACAAGAAATCGCTTCATTGAGCCCCGCCCCGGCCGATGCATCCGGCCAGGAAACCCCGGCCGAGGCGGACGGTCCATCCCATCCGGAGAACGGGAGAACACCACCATGAGTATCACCGCACAGCCGTCCGTGACTCGGGAAGTCCGCGACCTGATCCACCCCGAGGACCTCGCCGCCGTGACCGCTACCGTCCAGCGGAACAATCCCGGCATGACGGTCGACATGGCCGAGCTGGTCACGTTGGAAGCGCTGAAGTTCGAAGCGGCCTGCGCCGCACACCCGGATGCCCGTCTGAAGCCCTCCCGCGTGGTGGACGAGGGATGGCACGCGCTGATCCTGCACACGCGCGTCAAGGCGAGCCTGGCCGGCCGACTCGGCCTGTTCGTCCATCACGTACCCGAGGCCACGGACGCCGGCCGCCACGATCCGGGTGCCCTCACCCGCAGCCAGGCAGCGATCGTGGCTGCCGGGTACACCCCCGAACCCGCGATGTGGGGTGCGCCCACCGACATCACCATCCCCGTTGCGGCTTCGTGCGAGCACTCCCCGCCCGGCCCCGAGGGGTCGTGCAGTGGGGACTGCTCCAATACGGGTGGGAACTGACCGAAGCTCTCGTCTCCGATCTGCGGCGGCCGTAACGTCGTTGGGGATCGGAGAGAAACGAGGCCGGTATGCGCGAGTGGATTGATCCGCGTTACGCGGAAGTGGTGGACAGCTACCGGGCGTCGAAGGCGACGGCAGGGCCACCGGCGCAGAAGAACCGAGGCTGGGCCAGGACGTCCTACGGGGATCCGTTTGTGATCTTCATTCACCCGGTGAACCGGACGACGTACACGCTCGGCCGCTGAAACGGCCCCGGCTGTCCGCTTCCTCCGAGGCGGACAGCCGGGGCTCCGCCCCCGTCGTCGCGCGCTCTCGTGCAACTCGTCGACCTGCGCGGGGCTGAGCACGCCCGCGACGGGACCGAGCGCGGAGACTTCGCGCTTCTCGCGTCGGGTGGTCGACCCTGAATCCTTATCTCTGCCCGTATGCGGAGGATCATAGGTAGGAGAAGGAGCATGAGTGAGCCCACCGGGAAATACTCGATCACGATGCCCCGCGACATAGCGGAAGCTGCTCGTGCCCGCAGTGGTCCTTCCGGTCTGTCCGCGTAGGTCGCCGCGGCCGTGGCGCGTCAGATCGAGCGGGACAACCTCAACGAGCTCAACGCGGTCGCCGAGGCCCAGCACGGGCCGGTCGGTGAAGAGGAGATTCAGGCCAAGCGCGATCAGCTGCAGCGCGCCCGTGAGCAGCAGCGGGCGGCCGGCGCGGTAGGCGCCGTGTGACGCGTCCGCCCGCCGCGCCCGGAGGCACCCTTGTGCTCGACAGTGAGGGCCTGGCCAAGGCCGTGCTGCGTGAGCGCGAGGTGACGGGGTGGCTCGCTCTGGCTCGCGCCGACGACATGAGGGTAATTACCAGCGCGGCCAGCCTCGTTGAGGTCGTCCATCCCAGGATCAACCGCCCGGCCCTCGAATGGACCCTGTCCCGCATTGTGGTGGAGCCGGTCACCGAGACCCTTGCCCGTCACGCGACAGCCCTGCTCGCCGACGCCGGGCTGCACGGCCACAAGTGCGCCATTGACGCCATCCTCGGCGCCACTGCTCTGGCCGCTCCCGCACCCGTCACTGTGCTCACGTCCGACCCCGAGGATCTCGCAGGGTTGTGCGGCGGACTCGTCACCGTCATCAAGGTCTGAGTCATCAAGGTCTGACCCCGGGCGGAGTGCGCCCGCCAGCACGTCTGACCCGGCCTGTTCATGACCCCGGTCGAGATCGACTGCGAGGTTATTGCGCTCAGAGTCAATAGGGAGGGCGCAAGTTACTTCGAGGTATGTAGTGACTTCGCAGGTAAGCGGCAGTAGAACCTGTTCTCATTCCTTCGAGAGTGAGGAACGTCACATGAGTGATCCTACCAGGCGTGGTAATGGTTTCAAGGGTATATCGCGCCGCAGGTTCATCGCTGGAACAGGTTCTATTCTGGGGGCCGCAGCCCTCGCCGGGCAAGTGGGCGTCAATCGGGCCATGGCCGCCACCGCCGCCGCCCCGATCGACAATGGGGCCCAAGTCCCCGTCCTGGTGATCGGTACCGGGTACGGCGGCTCCGTCGCCGCCCTGCGGCTCGCTCAGGCCGGAGTCGACGTGCACATGATCGAGATGGGCATGGCCTGGGACACTCCGGGTGCCGACGGCAAGATCTTCTCGCACACGACCAACGCGGACCAGCGGTCCTACTGGCTCCGCACCAAGACCAAGCAGCCCCTCAGTAACTTCCTCGGCTTCCCGATCGACAAGGCCATACCCCGCTACACCGGGATCCTGGACGCCGAGGAATTCAGCGGCATCACCGTCTATCAGGGACGCGGCGTCGGCGGCGGCTCGCTCGTCAATGGCGGCATGGCCGTCACCCCCAAGCGGGAGCGATTCAGCGCCGTCCTGCCGTCCGTGAATGTCGACGAGATGTACGGCGTCTACTACCCCCGCGCCAACACCGGGCTCGGCGTCAACCACATCGACCCGGCCTGGTTCGACACCGTCCCGTGCTACCAGTACGCCAGGGTCGGCCGTAAGCACGCCCAGCGCTCGGGCTTCCCGTTCATCTTCGTGCCCAATGTGTACGACTTCGAGTACATGAAGAAGGAGGCGGCCGGGTCCGTACCCAAGTCGGCGGTCGACGGCGAGATCCTCTACGGCAACAACTACGGCAAGAAGTCGCTGCAGAAGACCTACATCGCCGAGGCGAAGGCCACCGGCAAGGTCAGCATCTCGCCGTTGCACAAGGTCACTTCGGTCGCCCCGGCGTCCGGCGGCGGCTACACGGTCACCATCGAGCAGATCAACACCAACGGTGACACCACGGCCACCAAGACCGTGACTGCGGCCAAGGTGTTCTTCGCGGCCGGCAGCGTCGGTACCAGCAAGCTGCTGACCAAGCTGAAGGCCACCGGCGTGCTGCCCAACCTGAACAGCGAGATCGGCAAGGGCTGGGGCGACAACGGCAACGTCATGTGCGGCCGTGCCAACCACATGTGGGACGCGACCGGCAAGGTCCAGTGCGCCATGCCGTCGGCGGGCATCGACAACTGGGACACCGGCGGCGCCTTCGCCGAAGTCGCGCCGCTGCCGACCGGGATCGAGACGTACGCCTCGTTCTATCTGTCGATCACCAAGAACCCGAACCGCGCCCAGTTCAGCTGGAACGCCGCGACCGGCAAGGTCGACCTGAACTGGCAGACCGCGTGGAAGCAGCCGTCCATCGACGCGGCCAAGACGATCTTCGACAAGATCAACGCGAAGGAGGGGACGATCTACCGGACCGACCTCTTCGGTACGTACAAGATCTGGGGCGACCACCTCACGTACCACCCGCTCGGCGGCGCCGTCCTGAACAAGGCCACCGACAACTACGGTCGCCTGCACGGCTACACCGGGCTGTACGTCATCGACGGCGCGCTGATCCCCGGCAACACCAGCGTCAACCCGTTCGTCACCATCACCGCTCTCGCCGAGCGGAACATCGAGAAGATCATCGCTACGGATCTGTAGTTCGATCCGCAGTGTCCGAAGCAGTGTCCGATGCCGGGGCCGGCCGGTTCGCCGAGCGGCCCCCGGCCGGGCATCAGTGCCCCGGCAGTACGCACACGGCGTCGAGGCCCAGCACATGGTTGAGCCGGCCGAACGCCAGCCAGGAACCGATGCTCATGCTCAGCTCCACGATCTCGACCTGGCTGTAGTGCGCGGTCATCCGGGTCCAGAAGTCCTCGTCGATGCCGTGGTGATCCAGCGCGTACCGCTCGGCGTACTCGGCGGCTAGCCGGGTGCGGTCGTCGAACGCGTCCGTGGTGCGCCACTGGGTCACCGCCTCGGGGAACTCGTCCTCGACCTTCTCGCCGTCCCGGTCGGTCCGCCAGTCGAGGCAGAAGAGGCACCCGTTGATCTGCGCGATCCGCAGCCGCGCGGCCTCGAACTCGCGCAGCCCCAGGGTCGTGTGTGCGTACACCGACAGGGAGAAGTTTGCGGCCGCCATGCCGATGCCGGGGACCATGTCGCCCCACACATAGCCGATCGGCTCCTGGCCCTCGGGGATGTCGATCCTCATCGTTTGCTCCTTCCGAGCTTGCCCACTGCGGGGCGCAGCGGCACGTCGAGCGCGTCGTAGAGTCCGGGTGCCGCGTCCATGAGCCAGTCGACGGCGCTCACCAACCGGCCCACGGCGGTGGCGTTTCCGCCCGCCGACCGGTTGTCGCCCTCGTCGGTGGCCTCGATCGTGACCTCGATGCGCGGGCGGCCCTCGATGACGACCCGGTGCGCTCCCGCGCCGTCGGGCGGCGTCGGCCAGTCCGGTGCGCAGGACGGGTGGATGCGGGTGACGTGCTCGATGACGATGCGCGGCTCGCCCTCGACGATGCCCTGCACCTCGAACCGCACCGCGCCCTGGGTGCCGGCCTCGAACTCGCCCATCGTCCGGGTGCTCACGGTGGTTTCGAGGGCGCGGCGGTCCAAGGTCTCGCGTATGTCGTCGAGTTCGACGCCGAGCGCCCTGGCCATCAGCCGTATCTGCCCGCCCCACACCATGGTGGGGACGGTCGGTGCGAGCATCAGCGGCTCGTAGTCCATCGGCTGGCCCATGCCGACCAGGTAGCGGACGGAGTCGGGCTGGTCGTAGGTGGAGTAGTCGAAGATCTCCTGGCAGCGGATCACATCGACGGTGGTGCCCAGACCGCTGATCAGCAGCGGCAGTACGTCGTTTCCCCAGCCGGGGTCGACACCGGAGACGAACAACGAACCGCTGCCTTCCGCGATGGCGGCCAGCACCGGATCGCGTAGCTCCGGCGGGGCGTTGCGCTGGTCGTAGAGCGCGTACAGCGCGGGAGTGACGACCACGGCCCCGGTCCGGATCGCCCTGACGATGTCGGCGAGGGCGTCGTCGGGGCGAATGTCGCCGGACGCGGCGTACACCACGGCTTGGGGACCGGCGGCCAGGACCGCATCGATGTCGTCGGTCGCAGTGACCCCCAGTTGGTATCCGAGCCCACCCAGGTCGCCCGCGTCGCGGCCGACCTTCTTGGGGTTGTTGACCAGTACGTTCGCGAGTTTCAGAGCCGGGTGGGCCTCGACGGCACGGATGGCCGCACGGCCGACATTTCCGGTACCCCAGACAACCGTGGAAATCATGCGGCGGAGGGTAGCGCGGGGGTCCAGCGGTTCCCAGGGATGTGACCGGAAACAATGAGCGAGTTGGGCGGGATGTCCTCGCGATGCCTCCGTGATGTCTCCGCGCGCGGTGGCGCAGCCCGGCGCCGGGTTGGTGTGTACCTGACGCTAGAGTGCGGTGTTTGTGCCGATGGCGGAGGGGGATTCGCATGAGCGGGCAACTGAGGGAAAAGGCAGTCGAATTGGGCGCGCTGCTGTGGCGCGAGCACACGGTCTACCGGGATCGCTCCGGAGGTGTGGTCATACGGGGCGAGCACGTCCAGCGCTGGATCAGCCTGGCACCCGCGGGCGGCCAGGGTCAGATCCTCGTTCGCGCGGGCCGCATCCTCGAAGGCGGTACCACCGCGCCGGCCCGCTCGGAGGCGGTCGTGCCGCTTGCCGCCGGGACGGGCGAACTCGCCGCGGCCTGCCGCCGTTTGCTCGCCGAGACCGCCGCCGCCGCCGACACGGCACGCGAGCCGGGCCGGGCGCGGTCCGGCGGAGCCGGTGGGTCGGGGGACGCGGCCGGCACCGGCCGCACCCGCCGCTTCGGCCGTTCCCGGCGGCCCCGGAAGCCGCGGCGCGGCGTACGCCGAGTACGCCGCACGAGCTTCAGCTCCTGGGTGGCCCTCGTGTGCGTGGTCGCGGTCATCGCCCTGTACGTCTACAGCACCCCGGCGATCTACCGGTAGGTGGCAGACCGTGCGGTCACCGGTCCGTGCGGTCACCCTGGATCGACCCTGCCCGCCAGGACCGGTCGGCGTATCGTCGGAGTATGTGCCGCAGCATCAAAACACTCCGACCGCCCGTCCTGCCGGAGGAGGCCACCGACGAGGAAATCGCCGCGGCCGCCCTGCAGTACGTACGCAAAGTCTCCGGATTCCGCGCCCCGGCGGCCCACAACCGCGAGGTGTTCGAGCAGGCCGTCGCCGAAGTGACCGAGGCGACCAGGAAGCTGCTCGCCGGGATCGAAGTGCGTGGGGCCGCCGCTCGCAAGGCGTCGTAGGAGGTACTACGGCGCCGCCGGCGCGGGCGCTGTCGCGGCCTGCAACGGGCGGCGTACCACCAGGGCCGCCAGGGCGCCCGCGCCGAACAGCGCGAGTACCGAGACGGCCACGCCCAGCCAGGTCGCGCCCAGCCACTGCGCGCCGAAATAGCCCAGGCCCACGCCGTAGCCCGCCCATGCCAGGGCCGCCAGCGCCGACCAGGGCAGGAACTCCTTCACCTTGCGGTGCGCCGCTCCCGCGCCCAGCGAGACGACCGAGCGGCCGGCCGGGGCGAAGCGGGCGACCACGACCAGGGCGCCGCCACCGCGGGCCAGCGCCGTGCCGAGACGTTCCTGCGCGGCGGTCAGGCGGCGCGAGCGGGCGATCGCCCGGTCCAGGCGCGCGCCCCCGCGCCACGCCAGCCGGTACGCGGCGTAGTCGCCGAGGACGGAGGCCGCGGTCGCGCACGCCATCAGGATCAGGATGTCGGGCACCTGCGTGGCCACCTGGCCGGTGGCGCTCGCGACGGTCGCCGTGGTGGATCCCGCTGCCGCCGCGGTGGCGGCCGTGATCACCAGCACTCCGCTGGGAAGCACCGGCACAAAGACGTCCAGGACGACGGAGAGCGCCACGACCGCATAGATCCATGGGCTGCCGGTCAGCGCCCCCACACTTTCGAACAACGTGACTCCCCGATTCGTCAGCAACGCCGCGACGTCGCAGGGGAGCGGCAGGAGCGGCTTTACAGCCCATCAGCGTACGCCTGCGCTCCCAGTGGTCGGCGGCCAGGTCATGTTCACCCGGCTGCCCTCCTGGACGTGGCGTCGACCGCGCGACGCGCGGAAGGTGGGTCACGTACGGGTTGAAAGGGGGGCGAGTGCGAGGAGCAGGCGGATGGTGGCAGGAATAGTGGTCGGTGCCGCTGTAGCGGCGCTGGTGGCGAGTAGCGCGGGTGCCGGTGGTGGCGCCGGTGAGTGCTTCAGGCTGCGGGCCGAAGGGCGGTTCTCGCCGCCGAGCGCGCTGATCCCGTCGGCGGCCGTGACGTACAACATGGATCTTGTGCCGGCCGCCGCGTTCATCGAGGTCGAACAGAAGTCGGACGTGAACGGCACGCGCGTGCGCGCACGCGTGCGGGGCGTCCTGCCTGGCCACGCGTACGGCGCGCATGTGCACACCGCTCCGTGCGGCACCCGCCCCGGGGACGCGGGCCCGCACTACCAGCACGTTCTCGACCCTGACCGGGTCGATCCGGCCAATGAGGTGTGGCTCGACTTCACGGCCGACGCGCGCGGCGAAGGCACGGCGAGCGCCCACCACGGCTGGGGATTCCGGCCGGGCGAGGCACGTTCGGTGGTCATCCACCGGGCCCCGGGCGGTGCGGGCGAGCGCGTGGCCTGCTTCAGCGTGCCGTTCGGTCCGCAGCCGCGGGGCTGACGGGACTGCCGGGGCTGACGGCGCCCACGGGGTTGACGGAGCTGAGGAGTGCCCTGGTACGTACCGTGGTGGCCGCCCGCAGAGCGGCCCGCGCCACCGCGTCCGCGTCCGCCAGCGTCACCGAGTCCACGCCGGGCCTGGCGCCCGCCGCGGTCACCCAGTGCACGCCCTCCGTGGGCACGCCGAACGCGAACCGCGCCGGGTGCGCCTCCCCTCGGCTGTTGATCAGGCGGTACGGGCGGCGGGTCACGTCGAGGCCGCCCGTCTCGTACCCGTCGACCGTGTGCGGGCGGCACTGGCCGGTCCTGAGCAGCCGCGCGAGGAGCGTATCGGCGGTCGAGCGCAGGTCGGGCTCCGGCAGCCGCGCCTCGACGAGCACCGAGGTCCGGATCTCGGATCCCGGCACATCGGGGGAGGAGGCGACGAAGGCCCCGCCCTGCGTCCGCACGGTTGTCCGCGGGCCGATCACATCGAGCACGCCCGCCTCGATCAGGGCCGTCATCTCCTCGATCCTGCGGCGCGGCGGCCCGATGGAGAGGAAGGCGTTGAGCGGCGTGTACCAGCGGTCGAGGTGATCGCGCCGGGAGGCGCCGGGCAGCCCGGCGTGGTCGACGATCTGCCGCAGCTCGTTGCGCAGGTCGCGCAGCACGTCCAGGGCGGCCTTGCGCGGGCCCGCCACATTGCCGAGCGCCGCGTGCGCCGCGTCCCGCCGCAGGTGGTGCAGGAGCCAGCCGCGGTGGTCCGCCGGGTCGTGGAAGGTGCGGCCGGTGTGCGGGCGGGCGATCAGGTCCCAGCACCAGCGCTCGTGCGCGGGTATCCCGAACTCGCCCAGTACGTCGGCCTCTTGGGCGCTGCGGTGCGGGGCGGCAAGGAAGCGCGCCCGGAAGTCCGAGCCCCCGGTGGAACCCCCGGGGCCCGACGGCCGAGTCTCCCCGAGCAGCGTCTCGTAGAAGACCGTCTCCACCTCCTTGGCGACCAACGGCCATACCTCGCCGAGGAAGTCCGGCGGATCGCCCGCGTCCGCCCGGACCCGGAAGGCGGCTATCGCCGAGGGGGTGAGGAGCAGCGGCTCGTGCCTGCCGTACGGGCCCTTCGCGTTGTCGCCGCGCGCCTGGTGCGGCACCCCGCGCCGCGACCCCGCGTACAGGCGTGGCTCGCGACCGCTGGGGCGGTAGTCGAGGCTGCCGTCGGCGCGGCGGGTGAAGGTGCCGCCCCGGCCGGCCGTCAACAGCGCCATGTGGTCGAAGAAGTTGAGGCCGAGACCGCGCAACAGCACGGGCTCGCCCGGCGCCAGGGCCGACAGGTCGAGGTCGGCGGGGTTGGCGGGCGGCAGATGGCGCAGGCCGTGCCGGGCGGCGTACGCCGTCAATGCGGCCTGGGAGGTGTCCGGGAGCACCGGCAGGTGCCCCTGGGCGAGGATCACCGCGCTGAGCCCGGTGAGGGTGACACCGTTGTCGAGAGTGAGCGTCTGGGTGGCGTCGGGGGCGTCCTGGAGGCCGACGGCCCGCGCGGGGTGCACCCGCACCGTCACGGTCCCCGGTGCGGCGCGCACCACCCGGCCGAAGACCCACTCCAAGTAGCGGCCGTAGCAGGCGCGTGTCGGATAGTCGTCGGGGCCGAGCGCCTCGCCGCCGCGGTCCGCGGCCCACTCGTACAGGCTGGGCCCCGGACGGACCGGGCCCGCGCAGCCGACGCTCTCGTCGGTGAAGAGGGTGACCTGCGAGGCGACCGTGTTCATCAGCAGGTCGGCCGGCTGTCCGGTCCGCCAGACCCTGCCGGGGCCGGGCGGCGCGGGGTCCACGACATGGAACGTCAGCAGTGCGTCCGGCGCGAGTGCAGGCACGGAGGCGCAGAGCCGTTCGAGCACGCTGGTGCCCCGGGGGCCGGCGCCGACGACAGCGAGGGCGTGATGCGCTGCGGACAAACCGGTGACTCCCGGGGCGTTGAGGCATGAGGGCTACTGGAAGCTGAGGGTCCGGTTCATCATGCCGGGGGAGCGCCGGAAGTCGTAGTCATCCTGTCGAGGATCTCCCTCCGCTGTGGGAAGGATCACGGCAGCAGATCAACACTTCGCAGCACTTCTCAACACTTCACTCTGGTTCGGTCAAATTCCTCTCCAGTACGGTCGCGAGCCGGACACCGCCGCCTCGCTTCGTGCGCGCCTGATCCAGACTCAGCGTCGCCGCCCGCCCGCGCAGCGTCAGCGTCATCAACTGGTTCCCGAACCACGGCCCCGACGTCTTGCGCCAGTTGATCTGCGGCTCCGCCACCCGCCCGTGCCGCGCCAGGAAGCGGCCCAGGCGCCGGCCGGCCCTGCTCCAGCCGAAGCGGAAGCCGACCCGTATCGAACGGGGAATGCCGTTGTGCACGGGGGAGCAGGTCAGTTGCAGCACCTGCGCGTCGGGGCCGCCCGTGTGCCACCGGGGCTCCGCGATGTACGCGTGGTGCACGTCGCCGGACAGCACGCACACCGTCGCCGGGGCATCGGGCCCCGACCCCGCCTCCGCGATCAGCGTGGCGAGCCGGTCGAACGAATCCGGGAAGGCCGCCCAGTGCTCCAGGTCCGCCCGCCTGCGCAGATCCTCGCCGAAGCGCGCCCAGCGCTCGCCCCGCTCGCCCCGGCACAGCGCGGCGTTCCAGCTCTCCGCGTCATGGACCAGCGGCGGCAGCAGCCAGGGCAGCGAGGTCCCGATCAGGAGGTGGTCGTACGAACCGGGGTCCTCCAGCGCCTGCTCGCGGACCCACTGCTCCTGGCCGGCGTCGAGCATCGCGCGCTGCTGCTCGTCCAGGACGCGGGCCGCCCTGGTGTCCACCATCAGCAGCCGCACCCGGCCGAAGTCCCGCCGGTAGCTCCAGCGCACGCACGTCGGGTCGGCGTCGGCCCGCGCCGCGTACTCCCGCAGCAGGTCCGTCCCGTCGGGCGTCTGCCGTACCGCCGCGAACAGCTCGTCCGCGGCGAGCTCGGCGGGCGAGAGGTTGCCCAGATGCTGGTAGACCCAGTACGACATCAGGCCGCTGACCACCCGCTCCTGCCACCAGGGCGTGTCGCGCATCTCGGCCAGCCAGGGCGCGCTGGTGTTCCAGTCGTCGATCACATCATGGTCGTCGAAGATCATGCAGCTGGGGACGGTGGAGAGCAGCCAGCGCACCTCGGGGTCCAGCCAGGACTCGTAGTAGAGCCGGGTGTACTCCTCGTAGTCCGCGACCTCCGCCCCGGGCGGCTCGCGCAGATCGCGCCGCGCGGCCAGCCAGCGCCGCGTCGTCTTCGACGTCTCGTCCGCGTACACCTGGTCGCCCAGGAGCAGCAGTACGTCGGGGCGCGCGGCCTTCGGGTCGGCGGCCAGGGTCGCTGCGAGCGTGTCCAGGGCGTCGGGACCCACCGGGTCCTTCTCGCCGGCGGGCGCGGAGGCCCACCGGCAGGAGCCGAAGGCGATCCGCACCTGCTGGTCCGACCGCTCCGACGTCTCCGCTTGCTCCGATGCCGTGTTCGGTGTGCGGATGGTGCTCGGTGGGAAGCGGGAGCCCGCCAGCGGCCATACGAGGCGCTCGTCGAGCAGCAGCTCGTACGCCGTCTCCGAGCCGGGCAGCAGCCCGGTCACGGTCACCAGCGCGTAGTGGTGCCCGGCGATCTGGAACGTACGCGCCGAGCCGCCCGCCCTGGCGTCGCCGACGCACCGCACCCGCGCCGTGCAGGGGCGGTCCGTCTCGACCCAGACGGTCGCGGCGTCGCCGGTCTCCTGGTCGATATGCCGCAGCAGTGGTCCCAGGCGCAGCCCTGCCATGTGTGTGCCCTCCTCCGTCGTGCCCCGATCGGGCACGCCCCGTACGGTACGGAACGACGGAGGAGGGTGGGGAGGTTCCGTCCGGGAGATTCTGTGAGGTTCCAGGAGGATCTGCGCAGTTGTATCCGGAGGTCCCAGCCGTCCCCGGCGGGTCTCAGCAGTTGTTGAGGACGCCCTGGAGGGCGGTCTTCTCGGCGGCGTTCACCGTGAGCTTCCAGTGGTGCTTCACGTCCACCCACATCCGGGCGTACATGCAGCGGTAGGCGGTGCGCGGCGGCAGCCACTCCGCCGGGTCCTGGTCGCTCTTGCTCTGGTTGACGTTGTCGGTGACGGCGATCAGCTGCGGCTGGGACAGATCGTTGGCGAACGACTGCCGCTGGGCGGTGGTCCAGCTGCTGGCGCCCGAGCGCCAGGCCTCGGCGAGCGGGATCATGTGGTCGATGTCCACGTCGGAGGCGGCGCTCCAGGTGGCGCCGTCGTACTCGGAGTACCACTTGCCGCTGACCGCGGCGCAGGCGGCGTCCTGCTGGACGTTCGTACCGTCGCGCTTGAGGACGACCTCGCGGGTGTTGCAGGCGCCGGACTGGGTGCTCCAGTGCGGGAACTTCTCCCGGCTGTAGCCGGTGGAGGAGCCCTCGGCCTGTTCCGTCAGCTGGCCGAGGTAGGTGCGGGCGGTGGCGGCGCTGACCGGGGTCGGCGGGGCCGCCTGGGCGGTGGGGGCGGTGAGCAGGATGCTGGTGCCGGCGAGTGCGGCGGATGCGGTGAGGACGGCTATTCGACGCGCGTAGACACCTGACATGCGAACTCCCTTGGTGTGTGGGGACCTTGGCCGTACCGCCCGTTGGGGGCCCGGCCATCGTGTCGGCGCCAGGTTGCGAGGGGATGGGCGCCGGGTAACAGCGTGACGACATGTGCACGTCACGACAAGTGTTCTGACGATCCGGCACTTTCCGCCACGGGGAGGGTGTTGGCCGCGCGCCGGCCCGGGTTGACGCGCATCGAGTCGGGTCGGCCGCGCGTCGGCCCGGAACCGGCCGTCACCGGCCTAGGGTTGCGCCGTGCCCGTACCGCCCGATCCCGCACCCCGCCCGGTCGACTGGGCCGCGGCCCAGACGCTGCTGCCCGCCAACGCCACGCTCGGGGCCGTCCTCGCCGTGCTGCTCGCGGTCGCGGTGACCGTCGTCTCCTACGCACGCCTCTCCGCGGACGGCGGTCGGGGACAGGGGCGCGCCATCGCCACGGCGGGGGTGCGCGCCGCGCTCCAACTCGCCGCCGTGGCATTCCTCATCGGGTGGGTCGCACGCTCCGGCTGGCTGCTGCTGGCCTTCCTCGCGCTGATGTACGCCGTGGCCGTGCGCACCGCGGGGCGTCGTATGACCGACAACGGGTCCTGGTGGTGGGCGGCCCTGCCGATCGGCGCGGGCGTCGCCCCCGTCGTCGCCGCGCTGCTGCTCACCGGGCTCGTCCCGGCCGTCGGCATCACACTGGTCCCGATCACCGGAATCCTCATCGGCGGTGCGCTCACCGCGTCGGTGCTGGGCGGCCGGCGCGCCCTCGACGAGCTCGCGGTGCGGCGCGGGGAGGTGGAGGCGGGCATGGCGCTCGGCCTGCTGGACCGCGAGGCCCGGCTGGAGGTGGCCCGTCCGGCCGCGTCCGACGCGCTGCTGCCGGGGCTCGACCAGACCAGGACGGTGGGGCTTGTCACGCTGCCGGGCGCGTTCGTCGGCATGCTCCTCGGCGGCGCCTCACCGCTGCTCGCGGGGGTGGTGCAGCTCTTCGTACTGGTGGCGCTGCTCGCCGTGCAGGCGGTGGCCGTCGCGGTGGTGCTTGAGCTGGTGGTACGCGGACGGCTGTACCGGGATCTCCCGTCCTGACGGCCGGGCGGAGGTGTCGCGTACCGGGACCTCCGGCCCTGACGGGCGCGGGCGGGCGTCGCGTATCGTGTACCGAGCAGAAGGGGAGTAGCTCTTCGCCGGGACCGTCGACATACTGCTGAGCTCGCCTCAGCCGGCGCCCGGAGGGGGACTGTTTCACGGTCCTCCAGCGAGACCTTCGGCCACAGTGTTGTTCCATGAACGCTGTCGTGCCGAAGTGACCCCTGAAACACCCAGGTTCTCTCGGTACGGGCAGCCCAACCGATTGAGGAACCCCCTCCCGTGATCAGCTTCACCATCATGGCGATCGTCTTCGGCACCGTCTTCCTCGCCGAACTCCCCGACAAGACCGCCCTCGCCGGCCTGATGCTCGGCACCCGCTACCGCGCCGGTTACGTCTTCGTGGGCGTCGCCGCCGCCTTCGCCGTGCATGTGGGTCTCGCCATCGCGGCGGGCAGTGTGCTGACCCTGCTGCCGCACCGGCTCGTACAGGGCGTCGTAGGTGTCCTGTTCCTCGCGGGCGCGGCCGTACTGCTGCTGAAGAAGGACGACGGCGAGGGAGAGGTCAAGGCCCCCGCGGACCAGTCCTTCTGGAAGGTGTCGGGCGCGGGCTTCATGCTCATCCTGGTCGCGGAGTTCGGTGACCTCACCCAGATCATGACGGCGACCCTGGCGGCGCGGTACGACGACCCGGTCTCCGTGGGACTCGGCGCGGTGCTCGCACTGTGGGCGGTCGCGGGCATCGGCATTCTGGGCGGCCGGACTCTGATGAAGTACGTACCGCTGAGCCTGATCACCAAGGTGGCGGCGGCGCTGATGCTGGCGCTCGCGGCGTTCAGCCTGTTCGAGGCGATCGCGGGCTGATCGTGGGATGACGGCGACGGGCCCGCGTCGCGGTGTGCGATGCGGGCCCGGAGCGGTGGTCGTCCAACGGTCTCAGGTCTCAGTTCTCGGTTCTCAGTTCTCGGTTGTACAGGTCTCAGGTCTCAGTGCGAGATGTGCAGCGTCAGCGCGCCGTCCGCGGTCGCCACGACGCTGATGCCGGTCAGGTCGGCGACGTGCACGGTGGGGCTGTGTGCACCCGCGCGCGGGCCCACACCCACCACGCGCATGCCGGCGGCCCTGCCTGCGGTGATGCCCGCCTCCGAGTCCTCGAAGACGATGCAGTCGGCCGGGGCGAAGCCCAGTTCGGCCGCGCCCTTGAGGAAGCCCTCCGGGTCCGGCTTGCTCGCTCCGACGAGCTCCGCGGTGACCCTGGTGTCGGGCATGGGCAGGGCTGCGGCGGTCATCCGGGCCTGCGCCAGCGCCTCGTCGGCCGAGGTGACCAGGGCGTGCGGGAGGGCGGCCAGCGCGGCCAGGAAGGCGGGCGCGCCGGGGATCGCGACGACGCCCTCGACGTCGGCGGTCTCCTGGGCGAGCAGGGTGCGGTTGTCGGCGTAGTTCTGCTCGACGGGGCGTTCCGGCAGCAGGACGGCCATCGTCGCGTAGCCCTGGCGGCCGTGGACGACCTTGAGCGCCTCGTCGGGCACCAGGCCGTGCTCCTCGGCCCAGCGGCGCCAGACGCGCTCGACCACCGCGTCGGAATTGACGAGCGTGCCGTCCATGTCGAGCAGGAGGGCGCGGGCGGTCAGGACGGTGGTGGCCGACATCGGCGTACTCCAGAGCGCGGGGAAAGAGACAAGTGGCCTTCGCCCGCCGGTCAGGGAGTACGGGCGAAGACCACTTTGTTCCACCAGCATACAAAACAGGTCGACACAACGCCACCCCGCCCCCGCGCGCATCCGCGGCCCGCTCAGTCCCGGCCGGGCTCCTTGGTCGATGCTTCCAGGGCGCGGCGGGTGTGCGGGCCGTAGGTGCCCTCGGGGTCGCCCTCGATCGACATGTACAGCTGATACGTACGCACTGCCTGCTCCACGTCCGTGGTGTACGAGCCGTCACCCGGCCCCTGGTACAGCCAGACCTGCCCGAGCCTGTCCTGCAGCTCCACCACCTCGGGCCCACTGTCGCCCATGCTCAGGGCGTCGGCGGCCTGCTCCGGTGCCGTATCCACCGTGCCCGTGGCCTGCGCCGTCGAGGGGGGCGGCGCAGGCGGCGCCTCGACGGTCTTCGACGCGCTCGGGGTGAGGTCGGCCGAGGGCGTGCGGGACGGGGGCGGGGGCGCCGAAGGTGATGCGGCGGCCGGCGCGGACGGGGCCTTGGACGCGCGATCCGCCGTTGCCGAAGCCGAGGCCGGCGCCACGGGTTCGTCGCTCGGGCCCGGTGCGCTCGTCACCGTGGCCGGCAGCGCGCGGTCCTGGTCGTTGTCCGCGGAGAACAGCCCGCCCGCGAATGCCACCGTTCCCACCGTCGCGGTGGCCACCGCCCCCGCCACCACCAGCCACAGCGCCGGCCGCCCCCGACGGCGTACGGGCGGCTCCACGCCCGGACCGGGCGGCAGCCGGTCCTGCACGGGTCCCACCGGCACGGTCGGCCTCGGACCACGGGGGCCGTCCGGGGCCAACTGGCCCGGGTACGCGGCCCCCGGGGCGCCGCGCCGCGCCCCATCCGTGTCCCCATCCGCATCCCCGGCATCCGCATCCCCGGCGGACACCGCGTCGTCCTGCGTATCAGGGTCGGGAAGTGTCACGTACGGCCTGATCCGCAGTGGGTCGAAGTCCTCCGCAGCCGCGATCTCGGCCGCCCGCTCGGCCCGTGCGGCCGCGACCGCTCGTTCCGCGCACCCGCAGTCGGGTCTGTCACCGTCGGGTGCGGTACCCCGTTCCGCACCGCACCCGGGACATATATGTCCGCTCATCGTGGGTCCCCTCCCTCGAACTGCCAGCGATTATGCAGACCCGCCGCGGGGATGCCCAGCGCGCCCGTCCGCACTCGGCAGGCCATATCGGCCCACACCGACCAGGATGGAAGGTGCAGCCGATCCAAGGAAAGCCGAGGAGTGGTCATCCATGGCTCAGCAAGCGAGCGGCGCCGCGGCCGTGCGTCCCGCCGCGGAACCGGCCAACAGCCGTCGGACGATCCTCGTCGCCATCGGCGCGCTGCTGCTCGGCATGCTGCTCGCGGCGCTCGACCAGACGATCGTCTCGACCGCACTGCCGACGATCGTCAGCGAACTCGGCGGCATGGAGCATCTGTCCTGGGTCGTCACGGCGTATCTGCTCGCCGCGACCGCGGCCACCCCACTGTGGGGGAAACTCGGTGACCAGTACGGCCGAAAGAAGCTCTTCCAGGCCGCCATCGTCATCTTCCTGATCGGCTCCGCGCTGTGCGGTATGGCGCAGAACATGCCGCAGCTCATCGGCTTCCGCGCCCTCCAGGGCCTCGGCGGTGGCGGCCTGATGGTGCTGTCGATGGCGATCGTCGGAGACCTCGTACCGCCGCGCGAACGAGGCAAGTACCAGGGCCTGTTCGGTGCGGTCTTCGGCGCGACCAGCGTCCTGGGCCCGCTGCTCGGCGGGCTCTTCACCGAGCACCTCAGCTGGCGCTGGGTCTTCTACATCAACCTTCCGATCGGTGTTGTCGCCCTGCTCGTGATCGCGGCTGTGCTGCACATCCCGGTCCGTACCACCCAGCACACCATCGACTACCTCGGCACCTTCCTCATCGCCTCGGTCGCCACCTGTCTGATCCTCGTGGCCTCCCTCGGCGGCACCACCTGGGCCTGGGGCTCCGCGCAGATCATCGCTCTCGCGGTCCTCGGCGCGGTGCTGCTCGTCGCGTTCGTGGCCGTGGAGCGCAGGGCCGTCGAGCCCGTACTGCCGCTCAAGCTCTTCGGGATCAGGACCTTCTCGCTCGTCGCGGTGATCAGCTTCATCGTCGGCTTCGCGATGTTCGGCGCGATGACGTATCTGCCGACGTTCCTCCAGGTCGTGCAGGGCGTCACGCCCACCATGTCGGGCGTGCACATGCTGCCGATGGTCCTCGGCTTGCTGATCACCTCGACCGTGTCCGGCCAGATCGTCAGCCGTACGGGCCGCTGGAAGGTCTTCCCCATCGCCGGTACGGCGATCACCGCCATCGGCCTGCTCCTGCTGCACCGGCTCTCCGCGACCAGTGGGACCTGGGAGATGAGCGGCTACTTCTTCGTCTTCGGCGCCGGCCTCGGCCTGGTGATGCAGGTGCTGGTCCTGGTCGCCCAGAACGCCGTCAGCTACGCGGACCTGGGCGTCGCCACCTCAGGCGCGACCTTCTTCCGCTCCATCGGCGCGTCCTTCGGTGTCGCCATCTTCGGCACGATCTTCACCAACGGGCTGGTCGACAAGCTCGACACCGCCCTGACCGGGCAGCAGTTGCCGCCCGGCATCGGCCCCGACCAGATCGCGGCCGACCCGCGTGACATCACCCAACTCCCGGCCGCACTGCGCCCGTCGGTGCTGGACGCGTACGCGACATCGATCACCGATGTCTTCCTGTACGCCGCACCCGTCGTCGTACTCGCCTTCCTCGTCGCGTGGTTCCTCAAGGAGGACAAGCTGCGCGGCGCGGTGACCGCGCCCGACGTGGGCGAGACGCTGGCGTCCAACCCCGTCGAGCGTTCCTCGTACGACGAATGCGCCCGCGCCCTTTCGGTGCTCGCCACCCGCGACGGACGGCGCGAGATCTACGTGAAGATCACCGCGAAGGCCGGCTACGACCTTCTCCCCGCGGCGAGTTGGCTGCTGCTGCGCATCAGACGCGAGGGCGCCGTCGAACCGGCCGCGCTCGCCGAAGTCACCCCCGTGCCGCTCAAGTCCATCACCGACGCGTCCCGGCAGATCGAGGAGCGCGGGCTCGCCCGGCGCGAGGGGATGCGGCTGGTGCTGTCCGAGAAGGGCAAGGAGGCCGCGGGCAAGCTCTGCAAGGCCCGCGAGGAGTCACTCGCCGAACTGCTCGGCGACTGGTGGGGCCCGGATCGGCCGAGGGACCTGGTCAAGCTGGTCGAGGACCTGAGCGCCGAGGTGAGCGGCTCCGACGGTGACCGTCCCCACAGCCCGGCGCTGCAGTGGGACCACTCGGCGGGGCGGGTCCGCCACGAACGGCCTCCGCACCGGGGTTCCTGATCGGACGCCCTGATCCGTTCCGCCGACTACAGCTCCTACAACCCCTACAGCTCCTTGGCGAACCAATGCTCGGCGTACGGCCCGTTGTTGAACGCCGGGACCTCGATGAAGCCGTGCCGGGCGTACAGCGCACGCGCCTCCACCAGGTCGTGGCGGGTGTCGAGACGGATGCGCTTGACGCCGAAGGCGCGGGCCGCGGCCTCGGCGGCGTCCATCAGCAGGCCCGCGCCGCCGCTGCCGCGGAACGCGGGGCGTACGTACACGCGCGTCAGCTCGGCCGTGTCCGCGCCCACCACACGCACCCCGGTACAGCCGGCCGCCACTCTGTCGGCGCGGCCGACGAGGAACTGTCCGGTGGGCGGCGCGAGCAGCTCGACCCCGTCGTTCGTCAGGCCGTCGTCGATCTCCTGAGTGGTCGAGGCACGCTCCCAGTACCGGCCGGCCACTTCGCCGTAGTAGTCGCGGCGCAGCGCGGTCGCCTCGGCGGTGTCGAAGCGCTCGGGGGTCACGGTCCAGTTCATGGTCATGTCTGTACCTGAACGGTGGCTTGTTTGGCGACCGGTTTCCTGGCAACTCGAACGGTCGTAAGTCTTTGAAAAACCGACAACAGGGAAGGCAGCCATGTCCACAGTCTGGATCATCGCCCTGATCGTGGTGGTCGTCCTTGTCGTAGCCGCCGTCGTCATGGTCGGACGAGGCAAGGCCGGTGCCGGTGGCGGGCGTGGACTGAAGCGGCGGTTCGGTCCCGAGTACGACAGGGTCGTGGCCCGCCACGACGGAGACACCAAGGCGGCGGAGCGGGAGCTCGGTGAGCGCGTGAAGCGCCACGGGTCGCTCGAACTCCGGCCGCTGTCCGCCGAGACGCGTGAGCAGTACGTCGCCCACTGGGCCGGCACGCAGGAGCAGTTCGTCGACTCCCCGCAGCGCGCCGTGGCCGAGGCCGACAAGCTGCTGGCCCGGCTGGCGGCCGACCGGGGCTACCCGGACGGCACGCAGTACGACGAGCAGTTCTCCGCGCTCTCCGTGCACCACTCGGCGCAGGTGAACGGCTACCGCAAGGTGCACCGTGCGGCGCACGGCGAGAGCGGCGGCGAGAGCAGCACGGAACAGATGCGCGAAGCCATGATCGAGGCGCGTGAGCTCTTCGAGGTTCTGGTCACCGCCAAGCCGGCCGACACCGGCCGGAACCGTCCGCAGCACACCGAAGACGGCAAGGGGCGCAGTGGTGCGCCGTGGACCCCGGGCCGGCGCCATGACGCGAAGGGCAGTGGGGCCTGATGAGGTACGAAGCGGAACGAGAGAACGACCCGCAGTCGCAGCCGAGGCCGGACGAGCAGAGCGGCGCACTGAGGCCCACGGACCGGGGTGCCGGGCTCGGGCAGGAGGGCCAGGGCACCGAGCTCAGGCCCGAGGATCGAGGCGCCGGGCCGAGGCCGGAAGGGCCGAGGCACGATGCCGGGGTGAGGCCGCCGGGACCGGGGCCGCAGGGGCCGGGCGGTACGCCTCCCACCGGGCCCGGCGGGAGGCCGGGTGAGTCTCACCGGCCGCCTGAGCCTCCCAGGCCGCCCGAGGTGCACAGGCCTCACCAGGCGCCCGAGCCCCACCGGCCGCACCAGTCGGCTGACGCCGCCGGTACGGAGTCCTCGACCGAACGGCTGCTCCCGAAGGGCGAGCGCGAGAAGATCGGCCTGCGTTTGCAGCAGACCGTGAACACCTTCGTGGACACCCCGCGCCGCTCGGTCGAAGCGGCCGACAGTCTCCTGGAGGAGACCGTGCGTCAGCTCACCGAGGCTCTCGCCGAGCGACGCCGCTCCCTGCGCACGACCTGGGCGGACGAGGGCCGCCAGGCCGAGACGGAGGAGCTGCGGGTCGCCCTGCGGACGTACCGGGAGATGACGGAACGACTTCTGCAGCTGTAGGTGAAGGTGAAGGCCTGCTGTGTTGAGCCGATGTACGGGGCTGAGCCCTCAGGCATCCTTCTTCGGGGCGGTCTGCTGAACCACCTCGAAGGACCACAGCGTGGACCCGGAGGCGGCGGGCTTGGGACGCTCGCCGCCTTCGCCGCTGCCCTGGGGGGCCTGGTGGGCGGACTTCATCGAGCCCTCCATCCACGCCTGGAAGGACGCCTCGTCCGCCCAGCGGGTGTAGACGAGGTACTGCTCGGTCCCCTCGACAGGGCGCAGCAGCTCGAACCACTCGAAGCCGTCGGAGCTCTCCACGGACCCGGCGCGCGAGGAGAAGCGCTTCTCCAGGACCTCGCGCTGCTCGGCAGGGACGGTCAGTACGTTGATCTTTACGACGCTCATGCCTCCATCCTGCCGTACGCGCCCGGGCCCGCGTCGGGGGCGTCAGGACAACGGAGGCGGCACGTACACCGGCGGCGGGGGAGTGACCGGGCGGCGCCCCCGGACCCGTACGACCAGCAGAGCGGCCACCACGAGCACCAGTAGCGGAACACCGAAGGTCATCAGCCACACCGGCACACCGCCCGCCGTCCACAGCACCGGGTCGTACACGACCTTCCGGAACGCGGTGTCGGCCTCGGCCGGGCGGAACCGGTGGTCGCCCGTGATGCGTTCGGGCTGCGGGAAACTCTGGTCGACGGCTGTCAGGAACGCGCCATCGCCTCCTGTCAGATCTCCGACCGGGCCTTCGCCCTCGACCTTGCCCGCGAACAACACCTCGGGTTCCAGGCCGCCGATCGCGGTACGCGGCTCCATGCGGTGCGCGGCCAGTACGTACAGGCCCAGGGACTGTGGGGTGTCCGCGAGGCGCGACAGGCGCATCGGGTAGACGAGCTCGGTGCTGGGGAACCGCATCCGCAACGGGTCCAGGGTGCCGCGCAGAGCGGCGTCCTCGGCGTCCTCGGGTGCGAGGCGTACGGCGACGTACTCCCACTTCTGCTTGACGTACGGCCGCAGTTCGGCCGCCAGCGCGTCCGGCAGCTCGAAGCCGTTCCTTTCCAGCCAGCCGCGCAGGGCCTTCGGGTCGGTGGCGGTCAGCCGCGCCACGTCGAACGGGCCGAGGCGTTCACGGCCGACGACACCGACACCGCCCGCGCCCGCCCGTGGTGCGCCCGCGCCGTCGGACTCGCCGCCGGCGAACGGCCAGTCGTCGTCGCGTGGCCAGAAATAGGGGCGGTCCCGGTGCTCGGGCGCGGTGAGGGTGTCCAGCTCGTCGAAGAGGGCGCGGTCGCCGAGTTCGACCGTGGCCCGGCCGGGCACCGGCATGATCCAGGCGGCCTCGGGGGCGTCCCCGTCCACCGTCAGGCTCATCACGATCTGCTCGGTGCGGCCGTCCCAGTGCACCACCGACCGTTCCTCGTCCACCCGCATGCCGGAGCCCCTGGACGGCACCATCGCGCCGCAGCCACAGGCATATGCGGGGACGGCCAGCGAGCCGAGCTGGAGGGCCATGAGGAGCAGGGCCACCAGCAGCGCCCGATGTCGCACCCCCTCCCTCAGCCCGGATCTCGCCACTGTCCCTGTCATCCTCGTCATCCTCGTCATCCCCGTGTCCCTCCGTGGTGCCGTGCCGTTGTGTCGTCGGCAAGACCTCGGACGCCGCGGTCGGGTGCGCGGTTCCGGCACTCGCGCGGGGCTGTCCGGGCGCCCCCTTTGTGATCCATGTCGCGGAGCTGTGGCGGAACGATCCGCGATGCACCATCGTCCTTCGGACAAAACTGGATGACAGTCAGGCGAAGTGGGGGTTGCCTGCGTCTTGCGTGCAGGGCAGTGCGACGCTCTACGCACTATTGAACAGGTGTGCAGGCAAAGGTGGGAGGGGCAGCGCGACGTGGCGAATGCGGAGCAGGGCGGACCGGGCGGGGCGCTCGGTATGGGGAGCAGGGTCGGAGCGGCCAGAGTCGCACTGTGGGCGGTCGTGGCGATCCTGGCCGTGCGGCAGATCGCGACAGTGCTGCGGACCCCGCCCGGCGAGCGCCTCACCGACCTGGAGACCTGGATCGGTGAGCGGGGCGTGCTGCATGTGGCGGGCTCGCTCTACGACTCCGACCGCTTCACCGGTACGCCCTTCGCGGGTCTCGTCCTGAAGCCACTGGCCCGCTCGGCCGAGCAGAGCCTCGGCGTCGCCTGGACCTTCGGGACGCTGCTGCTCGTCGCCGTGCTCGGCGTCGTGGCCGCCCGTGCGCTGCCGGGGACCGTGTCGCGGCGTACGGCGCTGCTGGCGGCGCCCGTCGCGATCAGCCTGCTGATGCTGTCGCTGCCCGTACGCAACACGCTCCACCTCGGCCAGACCAGCATCATCCCGGTGCTGTTCGTCCTCCTGGGCTGTTTCCAGGCGCGCGGCGAACGCAGCTCCGGCATCCTCATCGGCATCGCCGCCGCCCTCCAGCCCACCATGCTGCTGTTCGCACCGCTGCTGTGGCTGACCGGCCGCAGACGGGCGTCCCTCACCTCGGGCATCACCTTCGCCGCCTCCTCGGCGCTGGCCTGGGCGGCGCTGCCGCAGGACTCCTGGATGTACTGGGTGCACCACGTGGCGGGCGCCGGTCTCGGCGCGCGCCCCGACAGCCTCGCCAACCAGTCGCTGCACGGCGCGCTGCTGCGCCTCGGCCTGGAAGGCCCGCTGGAGATCGGACTGTTCCTGCTCCTCGGCGCGGCCGTCGTCGTGCTCGGCCTGCGTCGCGCCGTGCGCTACGCGAAGGACGGGCAGCTGCTGCTCGCCGTCGCGATCACCGGCTGTGTCGCGGTCGCCGTCTCACCGACCGCCTGGCAGCACCAGCTGCTGTGGGTGCTGCTCGCGGTCGTCGGCCGGGTCGGCAAACGGGCCTCCGACCGGATGGTGTGGCCCGCGGCGGTCGTCCTGGTGATGACGCTGCCCGGCGAGATGCTGCTGCCCAACATGACGGTGCTGAACCCGGTCCGCGACAACGTCCTCCTGGTCGTGGCGCTCGTGGCCGCCTGCGTGGTGCCCTTCGCGTCGCGGACCTCCCCGTACTGGCTCCAGCCCATCGCCACCGACTACGCGAAGCCGGTGGCGTCGCGGTGGAACTGGGTGCCGCTGGTACCGGTCTGGCGTCGGCTGCTCTCCCGCCCGAACCTGCTCCTCGAACTGCTGCTGATCCGCGTGGGCTACTCCGCGTACTCGCATGTGCGCCTCGCCGCGACGAGCGGCCGTCCCACCGCCGAGGAGAACGCCAGGAACATCCTCTCGGTGGAACAGTTCCTGCACATCGACATCGAGCACTGGTTCAACCAGCTGGTCGTGCGCAACGGCTGGCTTGAGGACTTCTTCAACTTCTACTACACGTCGTTCCACTTCGTGCTGCCGCTGATCGTCCTCGGTGTGCTCTACGTCCGGCGCCCCGCGGACTACCGCTGGGCCCGCAGCTCGCTCGGTTTCGCGACCGTACTCGCGCTGGTCGGCTTCTGGTTCTACCCGCTCGCACCGCCGCGCCTGATGGAGGGCCTCGGCTTCGTCGACACGGTGCACGGCCCGCAGGACTTCGCCAAGCCCGACTACGGGATGATGACGGAACTCACCAACCAGTACGCGGCGATGCCCTCGCTGCACTTCGGCTGGTCCCTGTGGTGCGGCCTGACGGTGCTCATGATCGCGCCCAAGCTGTGGATGAAGCTGCTTGGCCTGCTGCACCCGCTGTTCACCATCTGCGCGATCGTCGGCACGGCCAACCATTGGGTGCTGGACGCGGTGGGCGGCGCGGCGGTGGTCGGAGCGGGCTTCGGCCTGACGTACGTGCTGTGCGGTCCGCGGAAGCTGATGAAGGTGCCGAAGGTGCCGGGGGTGCCGGGGGAGGGGACGACGTCCGTCCCGTCGGTGCCGGAGAGCAGGATGGGGGCGGACGGGGGCGCGTCGACCGCATCGCCCGCGCCGGTCTCATCGGCCGAGAGCGTGGACGCGGAATCCGACGCGGGCGTCAGTACGTCGAAGTAGTCGAGCAACGGGGTCGGACGCGATCCCGCGCAGGCCCGGTGTGGTGGCGGGCCAGGGCGCCACGCTCGTCTACTGAGGCGGGCTTGGGCATCCCACGGTGGGTGGCGTGGGCGACGCGTCCTTCGGGGCCTCCTCGCGCCGCTCGTCCCCGTGGCCCGGCCACCAGGCCGCGTGGCCGATGAGGGCCGTGAGGGCCGGGGTGAAGATCATGGCCATGACGAAGGCTGCCACCGCGATGCCGAAGGCCAGTGAGAAACCCATCTGGGACAGCGTCGAGTTGCCCGCCAGCATCAGGGTCGCGAATGTGCCTGCCAGGATGAGGCCGGCCGAGCCGATTGTGGGGCCCGAGTGGCGGATCGCCGTACCGGCCGCGTCGCGGGGGCTGCGGCCCGCTCGGGCTTCCTCGCGCAGGCGCGAGACCATCCCGCGACGGCGGCCACCACCCGGGCGAGGATGATCCACCAGGGACGACGGACCACGAACCGGCCCAGACCTGCGAACATCGGCTATTGCCTCTCCTCGCCCCCGAGGCGGATCGTCGCGTTCCGCCAGGATCCGTCGGGTCGGGAGAGTCCGCCACTGGGGGTGCAAGAGAGTGGACGAGAGCGGAAGAGAGACGAGTGGCAGGGGCGGGGCGTGGGGTTGCCCCCGCCACTCGGGTTCGGCCCAGGCCGCCTCAGCCGCGGCTGACCTGGAGTTCCTTGATGCCGTTCAGCCAGGCCGAGCGCAGGCGGCGCGGGTCGCCCACGAGGGTGAGGTTCGGCAGGGCGTCCGCGATCGCGTTGAAGATCAAGTTGATCTCCAGTACGGCCAGTGACTTGCCCAGGCAGAAGTGCGGGCCGCCGCCGCCGAAGCCCAGATGCGGGTTGGGGTCGCGGGTGATGTCGAAGGCCTCCGGGTTCTCGAAGACCTCGGGGTCGTTGTTGGCCGAGGAGTAGAAGATGCCGACCCGATCGCCCTTCTTGATCGCCTGGCCGCCCAGTTCGAGGTCCTCGGTGGCGGTCCGCTGGAAGGAGACGACGGGCGTCGCCCAGCGCACGATCTCTTCGGCTGCGGTCTCCGGGCGCTCGCGCTTGTAGAGCTCCCACTGCTCGGGGTGGGTGAGGAAGGCGTGCATGCCGTGGCTGATCGCGTTGCGGGTGGTCTCGTTGCCGGCCACCGCCAGCAGAATGACGAAGAAGCCGAACTCGTCGGTCTGCAGGTTCCCTTCGCCCTCCGCCGCGACCAGCGTGGACACGATGTCCTTCGCCGGACACTCCTTGCGGGCGGCGGCGAGGTTCATCGCGTACGAGACGATCTCCATGGCCGCCTCGGTGCCGACCTCCTCGGTGATCGCGTACTCCGGATCGTCGTACGCCGCCATCTTGTTGGACCAGTCGAAGATCTTGGTCCGGTCCTCCTGCGGTACGCCGATGAGCTCGGCGATGGCCTGGAGGGGCAGCTCGACGGCGATGTTGGTGACGAAGTCGAAGGTGCCGTCGTCCTTGGCGTTCGCGAGCGCGGCATCGACGATCGAGCGGGCCCGGTCGCGCAGGGTGCCCTCCAGCGACCGGATGGCGCGGGGCGTGAAGCCGCGCTGCACGATCTGGCGGACCCGGGTGTGCTCGGGCGGGTCCATATTGAGCATGATCAGCCGCTGTGCGTCGATCTGGTCGCGGCTGATCGACTCGTTGAAGCGGATGATCGCGGTGTTTGTGGTGGAGGAGAAGAGTTCCGGGTGCGTGGAGACGTATTTGACGTCCGCATGCCGGGTAACCACCCAGTAGCCCGCGTCGTCGAAGCCGGAGATGCCGTGCGGCTGAGCGCACCACCACACCGGGGAGGTCTGCCGCATCTGTGCGAACTCCGGGTGGGGAACCCGGGATTGGAGCAGGTCGGGGTCGGTGAAGTCGAACCCTTCGGGCAGCGCGGGGCAGTGCATCGGCAACTCCATGTCTGACGGACCATCAGAAGTTGCCCGGAATGTAGTAACGAGTTCTACAAGTGGCAAGGGATTTGGCGCCAACTGTTGCGTGCGCGGTGGGCGCATACCGCGTGCAGGGCCCTTGCGCTACAGGGGTGCCACTCATAAGACTGAGGCAAGAACTAGAACGCGTACTAGTTCCAAGCCTGCCGTGGGCGCCGGGACGTCCTACGGGTAAGGAGAGGACGAGCTCATGGCCGCGGAACCCGTCATTGTCGAAGCTGTACGGAGCCCCATCGGCAAGCGCGGAGGCGCGCTCGCCAACCTGCACCCCGCCTATCTGCTGGGCGAGACCTACCGTGAGCTCCTCGGCCGTACCGGAATCCAGGCCGACTGCGTGGAGCAGATCGTCGGCGGTACGGTCACCCACGCCGGCGAGCAGTCCATGAATCCGGCGCGCAATGCGTGGCTCGCCATGGGACTGCCGTACGAGACCGCAGCGACCACCGTGGACTGCCAGTGCGGGTCTTCGCAGCAGGCCAGCCACATGGTCGCCAACATGATCGCCGCCGGGGCGATCGACGTCGGGATCAGCTGCGGGGTCGAGGCGATGTCACGGGTGCCGCTGGGGAGCGGGTCCAAGCATGGTCCTGGCAAGCCGTTCCCTGAGGAGTGGAACGTCGACCTGCCCAATCAGTTCGAGGCGGCCGAGCGCATCGCGCGCAATCGGGGGCTGACGCGTGAACGCGTCGACTCGCTGGGGCTGTTGTCGCAGGAGCGGGCCGCGGTGGCGTGGGGCGAGGAGCGCTTCAAGCGCGAGACCTTCGCCGTGCAGGTGCCGACCACCGAGGAGGAGCAGGCGGCCGGGCAGGGCATGTGGCGGCTCGTCGACCGGGACGAGGGGCTGCGCGACACCTCCATGGAGGCGCTGGGGCGGCTCAAGCCCGTCATGCCGACGGCTGTGCACACCGCGGGCAACTCCTCGCAGATATCGGACGGTTCGTGCGCGATCCTGTGGGCGTCCAAGCGGATGGCGCGGGCGCTCAAGCTCAAGCCGCGGGCGCAGATCGTCGCCCAGGCGCTGGTCGGGTCGGATCCGCACTTCCATCTGGATGGGCCGATCGACGCGACTCGGGCCGTGCTCGGCAAGGCGGGGATGTCGCTCAAGGACATCGACCTGGTCGAGATCAATGAGGCTTTCGCGGCCGTGGTGTTGAGCTGGGGGCAGGTCTTCGAGCAGGACCTGGAGAAGGTGAATGTGAACGGCGGGGCGATCGCGCTGGGGCATCCGGTGGGGGCGACCGGGGCGCGGCTGATCACTACGGCGTTGCATGAACTGGAGAGGCGGGACAAGGAGTTCGCGCTGATCACTATGTGTGCGGGTGGGGCGTTGGCTACGGGGACGATTATTCAGCGGTTGTAGCGGGAGTGGGGCGGGCGGGTGGTGGGTGCGGGTCGGTGGGGTGTCTGTGGCTACTGCCCGGGCTCGTCGAGGTCCAAAGACCTGTGGGCCGCCTCACCGCGCCGCGGCATTTTCGTCACCGACAGCGATACGGCGCCTACGCCTTTGTGTCGTCGAATGTGACCGCCGCCTCGAACGCGGCCCGGCGCGTGGCCCGCCGCAGCGCCTTCAGGACCGTCGCGCCGATGGTGAGGGTCAGGGCGATGGTGAGGACGGCCCGGCCCAGGTCCCAGCCCAGCGAGGTGGCCGCGCAGTACGTGAGGAAGCGGACCAGGTTCTCGTGCAACGGGTCGCCGGGGCGGAAGGAGACACCGGAGGAGAGCCCGCCGATGTACGTCCACCCCTGGAGGTTCATGATCGTGCCGTAGAGGAAGGCCGCGGCGCAGCCGTAAGCCGCCAGCATCAGCAGCTCGGCCCGGCCGCGCAGCCGGTCCGCGCCCGGCAGCAGGCCCGCGCCCATCGTGAACCAGCCCATGGCCAGCATCTGGAACGGCATCCACGGCCCGACACCGCCGGTGAGCAGCGCGGAGGCGAACATCGTCACCGAGCCGAGGACAAAGCCGAAGCCGGGCCCGAGCACCCGCCCGCTCAGCACCATCAGGAAGAACATGGGCTCCAGGCCGGCCGTGCCCGCCCCGAGCGGGCGCAGCGCGGCCCCCACCGCGGCCAGTACGCCCAGCATCGCAACGGCCTTGGCGTCGAGCCCGGAGTCGGCGATGGTCGCCACGACGACCGCGACGAGAAGCGGGAGCAGTGCGGCGAAAAGCCACGGCGCGTCCCTGGAGTGGGCGAGGCCGGACGCGGAGTCGGCGAGCAGCGGCCAGCCGAAGGCGATCACCCCGATCACGCTGATGAGCAGCAGCGCGACGACGGCCCGTGGGCCCAGCCGTACGGCCCGGGGACCTTGTCTGCTCATGCGGCGGCCTCGGGGCCGGCGGCCAGTGCGTCCCGTACTTGCGAGACCGTGAGCCACTTCTGCGGCGCGAGGATCTTCGCGACCTGCGGGGCGAACGCGGGTGAGGACACCACCACCTCCGGCGTCGGCCCGTCGGCGACCACCTCGCCGTCGGCGAGGATCACCACCCGGTGCGCCAGTTCCGCCACCAGCTCCACATCGTGCGTGGCCAGCACGATCGCGTGGCCGTCTGCAGCGAGCCCGCGCAGGATCGTGACCAGGCGGGCCTTGGCCGCATAGTCCAGGCCACGGGTCGGCTCGTCGAGCAGCAGCAGCGGGGGCCGCCCGGTCAGTACGACGGCGAGGGCCAGCGCGAGCCGCTGCCCCTCCGACAGGTCCCGCGGATGCGTGCTGTCCGGTACGTCCGGGAGCAGCGCGGTCACCAGCGCCCGGCAGCTGCCCGCCTCGGCGCCGGTGTCCCCGTCGGCTGCCGCGCACTCGGCGGCGACGGTGTCGGCGTACAGCAGATCGCGCGGCTCCTGCGGTACGAGCCCGACGCGGCGGATCATCTCGCGCGGCGGGGTGCGGTGCGGGACCTTCCCACCGACGCGGACCGAGCCCGACGTCGGCTCGTGCATGCCGACGAGCGCACCCAGGAGCGTCGACTTCCCCGCCCCGTTGCGGCCCATCAGCGCCACGGTCTCGCCCGGCCGCACCGACAGCGTCACCCGGCGCAGCGCCTCGGTCCGCCCGCGCCGCAGCGTCAGCGCGTCGGTCTCGGCGACGGGTGGGGCGGGCGGGGGCTCGGGCGCGGCGGCGGGCGCACGGTCCGCGAGGCGCTCCCGCAGGGGGGCGGCCCGGCGGCGGGCGTCCCGTACGGACAGCGGCAGCGGGTCCCAGCCCGCGAGCCGCCCCAGCGCCACCACCGGCGGATGCACCGGCGACACGGCCATGACGGCGGCGGGCCCACCGAGGACGGGGGCCTGGCCGGGGCCGGGCAGCAGCACGACCTGGTCGGCGTACTGCACCACCCGTTCCAGGCGGTGCTCGGCCATCAGTACCGTCGTCCCCAGGTCGTGCACGAGGCGTTGCAGCACGGCAAGGACCTCCTCGGCGGCGCCGGGGTCCAGGGCAGAGGTGGGCTCGTCGAGCACCAGCACCTTCGGGTGCGGGGTGAGGACCGAGCCGATCGCGACGCGCTGCTGCTGGCCGCCGGAGAGTGTGGCGATCGGGCGATCGCGCAGCTCGGCGAGCCCGAGCAGGTCCAGGGTCTCCTCGACCCGGCGCCGCATCACGTCCGGCGCGATGCCGAGGGACTCCATGCCGTACGCCAGCTCATCCTCGACGGTGTCGGTGACGAAGTGGGCCAGCGGGTCCTGGCCGACCGTGCCGACGAGGTCGGCCAGTTCGCGGGGCTTGTGGGTGCGGGTGTCGCGGCCGTCGACGGTGACCCGGCCGCGCAGGGTGCCGCCGGTGAAGTGCGGGACCAGGCCGGAGACCGCGCCCAGCAAAGTCGACTTGCCGACTCCGGACGGGCCGACGAGCAGGACCAGTTCACCCTCGGGCACGGTGAGATCGACGCCCTGGATCGCGGGCGCGGCGGCGTCGGTGTAACGGACCGACACATTCTCGAACCGGATCACTGGGCTGTCTCTTTCTCTGGGGCAGTTACAACCGCTGCCAGCTCCCTGTGCACCGGCGCCACGAACGCGGGCAGCAGGCCGATCACTACGGAAGCGGCCGGCCACAGCGGGAACTCCGGCGCGACCAGCGGCACGACACCCGGGTGCAGGGCCACCGGGTCGTAACTGCCCGCCCAGATCATCAGCCCCCCGACCGCCGCACCGGACGCGGCCACCAGCCACGCGCGCGTGCCCCACAGGTCGGGCCGGTAGCGGGTACGGATGCTGCGCCGGCCGCCGAGCCGCAGGCCCGCCATCGCGGCGAGCAGCCCCACGGCGAGCACCGGCAGCCCGAACGCGGCGCCGTCCGCCGCCAGTAGCCCGTACGAACCTGCGCACACCCCGAGCAGCCCGCCGATGGTCAGCGCGGTCGTGGTGTGCCGCACGGCGGGCGGGACCTGGGCGCTGCGCCCGTAGCCGCGTGCGTCCATCGAGGCGGCCACCGCGACCGACCGCTCCAGGGCGCCCTCCAGGACCGGCAGCCCGACCTGGAGGACGGCCTTGATGCCGCCCGTGGAGCGCCCGCGCAGTCGGCGCGCGGTCCGCAGGCGCAGGACGTCGGTGACCATGTTCGGCGCGAAGGTCATCGCGACGACGACGGCGACCCCGACCTCGTACAGCGCGCCGGGCAGCGACTTGAGCAGCCGGGCCGGGTTGGCGAGCGCGTTGGCTGCGCCCACACAGATGAGGAGCGTGGCGAGCTTCGCGCCGTCGTACAGGGCGAAGACCAGTTGCTCGGCCGTCACCCGGCCGCCGATCCGCACACCCTTCGCCCAGTCGGGCAGCGGCACCTCGGGCAGCGTGAACAGGGTGTGGGTGCCGGGGATTGGTGAGCCGAGGAACACCGAGAACAGCAGCCGGATCCCGATGACCGCCAGGCCGAGCTTGACGAACGCGCCGTACGAACGGGCCCACGGCGCGTCGGTGCGGCGCGCGGCGACGACGTAACCGGCGACTCCCACCAGCAGCCCGAGCAGCAGTGGATTGGTGGTCCGCGAAGCGGCGGTGGCCAGCCCGAGCGCCCACAGCCACCAGGCCCCGGCGTGCAGGGCGTTGCTGCGGTTCGCCTCGGGCGCGCGCAGGGTCACGCTCGTCCGCGGCGGCGCCGGGCCTGCCACACACCGGCCGCGCCGAGCGCGAGGACGGCGGCGAGGCCGACCAGGATGCCGGCGGAGGGGCCGCCGTCGTCGGGGGTGTTGTCGGACGCCGGGGCCGTCTTCTTGCCGCCGTCGGCCGACACCTGGTCCCCGCAACCCGCCTTCGGGTAGCCGGAGATCGCGCACAGCAGCGCGTCGCTGTTGTACCGCAGCGGCTTCGCCACCGCGGCGAGCGCCTCCGCGCTGGTCGCGTCCGGGCCGATCCGGGCGCAGGCGGTGCGCACTGGGGGAGGCCGCTCGGCCCCGGGTGCGTCGGCCACCGTACCGAAGTCGATGACCAGCGCGACCCGCTTGGTGTTGTCCTTGGCGGGGGTGGCACCGCAGATGGCCCCGAAGTCCCCTGCCGCGCGCGGCTTCGCGGCGTCCCCCGAGTCCTGGCTCACGGCGAACCGGAAGCCCTGGACATCACCGTCGGACGGCCGCGCGGTGGACGGGCCCTGGGTGGCGTACGTCCACTTCTTGCCGTCGTCCTGGTCCCAGAACGACCAGTAGCGGTACCCGGTCGCCGCTTGCGCGGACCCCGCCCCGCCCAGCACCGCGAGCGCGGCGCACAGGGCGAGGAGGAGGGCGACCGGGCGGGTACGCGTGATCACCGCTGCCGGTTCTTCTTCTTGCGGCCGCTGAACAGGATGCCCGCGCCCGCACTGGCGACGAAGACGATGCCGACGATCCACCAGGCGCCGAAGCCGGAGCCGTCGTCGTCCTTCTTTGCCTCCGGCTGCTGTACGGACTCGGGCGCGGGCCCGGTCGCGTTGAGCGCCTTGACCAGGTCGGCGCCGCCGAAGGACTTCGGGTCGGTGCCGGTCGCGTGCGCGGCGAAGATCAGCTGGGCGTACGCGGCGGGCCCGCTCTGCTTCGCCCAGCCGGCCGAGTTCTTCTCCAGCCAGGTCAGCGGCTTCTTCGCCTGCTCGGCCCCGCCCTGCGCGGCCAGCGCGACCACGGCGTCCGCGGTGTTGCCGAAGTCCGGCAGCGGCTTCGCGTCCTCGGCGCCGGGCATGGGCGGAGTGTCGAGGTGACCGGACTTGGCGAGCGTGGCGGCCAGGTACGCGGCGCCGTTGGCGGTCGTCATCTCCGGGGTCGGCTTGCCGCCCTGGGCGCACTGCGCCTTCTTGCCGCCGTCCTTGCCCTCGACGACCAGGCCCTTGCCGAGCCCGCCCAGCACGGCCGCGGCCGTCGCGTCACCGTTGGGCGCGAGCTTCCCGGCCTTGTCCGGCTGGTACGCGAACGCCCCGCCGCCCGTCTTCGCGTCGCACGGGATGGCGAAGGTGACGAGCGCGTCGTACGGCGACCTGTCCTTCTGCGACTTCACCTCGCCCGGCTTCTCGCCCGCCGCGGCCAGCGCGCCGATCACGATCGACGTGGAGTTGGAGTCGGTCGGGGCGCCGGGGCTGTAGCTCCAGCCGCCGTCCTGGTTCTGCGTGGACTTCAGCCAGTCGACGCTCTTCTTCACGGCGGAGTCCTGCCCGCCGAGCGCGCTGAGCGCCTGCACGGCGGCCGCGGTGGCGTTGCTGTCCACCATGGTCTTCGCGTTGCACGGCTCGGTGGAGTCGGCGCGGTACGCGGGGAAGCCGCCGCTGTCGCACTGCTGCCCGACCAGCCAGCTCACGGCCTTCGCGGCGGGCTTGACGCCCACCGTGTCCTGGGCGAGCAGGGCCAGCGACTGCCGCCAGACACCGTCGTACATGGGGTCCGTCTTGCCGTACAGCCCGGAGGGAATCACGGGCTTGGGCGACGGAGTGGGCGCCGCGACCGCCACCGGGCCGGCGGCTGCGCAGAGAACGGCGGAAGCGGCGAGCACGGTGGCTGCGCTGCGGCGAAGGGTCATGACGGGCGGGGGCCTCTCCTGCTGGCGGAGCCGGGCACAAGCACGCAAAACCACGCACCGGGCGCCGGCCCCGTATACCTCGACGGTGCCGAGCCAGTCATGCCGGACCGGGTGTTCCGACTCACCGTCCAAGAGGGCGGATCACGGTTGCGGGTCAGCGCCGGATTCGCACCGGCTTCCCCCTGTGCGGGCATGATGACGACTCGCACACTCTACCGGCCCGTAACGTGCCCGCTCCGTACCTGGTCCCCTTACACCGCCTGGTAGGTGAGCGGGTCGCTGCCCATCACCGGCTCCGCCAGACCCAGTTTCACCAGGCGGCGCAGATGCGCCTCCGCCTCCGAGACCGCGATGTTCCTCGACCCGTACGGGATCTGCTCCCACGGGCGGTTCCACTCCATCCGCTCCGCGATCTGCCACGGGGTGAGCGGGGTGGCGAGGAGGGTGCGCAGGCCGGTCAGGCGGTCCTCGTGGTGGTCGAGGAGTTCTCGTACGCGCGTGGGGGCGTCGGTGAACGCGTGCTGGTGGGCCGGCAGGACCTCGGCGGGGGCCAGCCGCCCGATGCGCTCCAGGGAATCCAGGTAGTCGCCCAGGGGGTCGGTGACCGTGGCGTCGTCGGGGTCCTCGTACAGGCCGATGTGCGGGGTGATGCCGGGGAGGAGGTGGTCGCCGGAGAAGAGGCGGCCGTTGCCGGGGAGGTTTGCCGGGTGGGCCTCGTCGAGATGCAGGCAGACATGGCCCGGAGTGTGGCCCGGCGTCCAGATCGCACGCAGCCGGCGGCCCGCCAGCGGGAGCAGGTCGCCGGGGACGATCTCGCGGTCGGGGAGCGCGGCGTTGAGGCCGGGCAGGGTACGGGTGCGACCCGACTCGCGGGCTGCGCGCAGCGGCGCGAGGTGCTCCTCGGGGGCGCCCGCGGTGGTGAGCTTCTCGGTGATGAAGTCCAGCCAGGTGCCGGGCTTCGCACTGCGGGTGCGGCGTACGACGTCGGTGTCGGCGGCGTGCATCGCGATCCACGCACCCGATACGTCCCGCACCTGGCCGGACAGGCCGTGGTGGTCGGGATGGTGGTGGGTCACGAGCACGCCGTGGATGTCGACGACGGCCACATCGAGCGCCGCGAGGCCCGCGACCAGGGTGTTCCAGGACGTCGGGTCGTCCCAGCCGGTGTCGATCAGGACCGGGCCCTCGTCGGTGTCGAGCAGGTGGACCAGGGTGTGGCCGAGCGGATTGTCCGGGATGGGCACCTTGATGGACCAGACGCCTCCGCCGTGTGCGGTCACCTGGTCGGTCACCTGCGTCATGGGGGCCTCGTCTCGGTCGGGTACGGGCGCGGCTGCCGGTCGCACGGCGGCGTTCGGTAGCCGGTCGCCGTCGGGCTTCACCCCACTATAACTAGAACCCGTTCCAATCGATGCCCAAGTCAATTGTCCCTGAGGGGTAGTTGGGGGACCTCGGCCCGTCTCGGTGCTGCGGCGTCAGATGCGCTCGGCATGCCACTGGCCGACCAGGTCCCGGTAGAGCGGCGAGCGCTCGATCATCTCGTGATGGGTTCCCTGCGCGGCGTGTGCGCCGTCAAGCACCAGGATCCGGTCCGCCCGCTCGGCCGAGCTGATGCGGTGGGCCACCACGATCAAGGTGCCCGGCCGTTCGGCGAACGCCGTCTCGGCCCGCTCCTCGGCCGCCGGATCCAGGTGGCAGGTGGCCTCGTCGAGCAGGATCAGGGATGCGGGTGATACGTACGCCCTTGCCAGGGCGAGGAGTTGACGCTCACCGTGCGACAGAGCGGCGGGGTCGAGCGGGGTGTCGTATCCCCCCAGTCGACTGATCAGCGGGCCCAGGCCTACCGCTTCGGCGGAGTGACGTAAGGCTGTGGGCGACGCTCCGTCCGGGCAGAGGTAGAGCAGGTTCTCGCGCAGGGTGCCGGTGAAGACGTAGGCCTGCTGCGGGATGAGGACGCGGAGTGCGGACGGGTCGCCGGGGCCGCTCGCTGATGCCGGCCGCCCCTGCACCCGTACCTCCCCCCGGTCCGGTGTGAGCAGACCGGCGATGAGGGCGGTCAGGGTGGACTTGCCGATGCCGCTGGGGCCCACGACGGTGAGATGTTCGCCGGGCGCGACCGTCAACGTGAGCTTGTCCAGGACCGGTTGGGCGTCGGGGCGGTAGGCGAACGTCACCGCGCTCAGTTCGACGGCGGGGGTCGGAGAGGCGAACTCCGGTCGCGCGCCGGTGGATTTGGTCGTGGGGACCGCAGCGAGGGGATCCGGATACGTCCCCGCTGTCAGCCGGTCCAGGACCACCAGCAGTCTCGTACCCGCCGCTCCCAGGGCATGCATCAGCGTGTGCAGCGCCGGCAGGAGCGACTGCATGAGATAGGTCAGGGCGCCGACCAGGGTGCCGGCTGTGAGCCCTTGGCGCAGCAGCCAGGGGGTCGCGGCGAGGAGCAGCACCACCGGGAGCTGGCCCGAGACGGCGAGAGCCAGGGTGCGGGCGGCGGCCCACCTGGCGAGGGTCCGGGCCGTGCGCGCCTCGTTCTCGATAAGTTCGTACGTGCGGTCCGCCACCTGCTCCCGGGCGCCGCAGGCCACCACGTCACGCAGGCCTTCCGCCAGGGCCCCCGCTTGCGTTGCCAGAGCCTCGTCGGCGCGCAGGAAGGCTCGCTGGCACGCTGCCATCGGGATGAGCGTGGCGGTGAACAGGAGCAGCCCGACGAGGAGCGGCGGTACGACGATCAGCAGCAACTGCGGGGCCAGCGAAGCGAGTCCGGCCAGTGCGCCCGCTGTGGTGAACACGAACGACCGGGCGACCAGCACCAGTCCGGCGAAGCTGTCCCGTGCGATTTCCGCCTGGTGCGTCAGCCGGGAGACCACGGCGCTGTCCGCGGTGTTCGCACATCCGGTCACCGCGTCGGCCAGGGACTTTGATGTGACCCTGCGGACCAGGCCGTCCCGCAGCGGTTCGACCAGGTCGGCGAGACCGCGGAAGACCCCTCGGGTGGCCAGGCCGCCGGCCAGGGCGGCGGCGGCCGCCAGGGCCAGCCACAGAAGCCCGAGCCCGGTGCGGCCCGCGAGGAATCCCTGATCGAGCGACTTGGCGATGCTGTAGCCGCCGACGAAGGTCTGCAGGGATTCCAGCAGTGACCAGCTGCCCAGCTTCAGCAGTACGCGCCTGCGGCGGCCCAGGAATCGCTGAGCCTGCGGCAGGATCCGGTTGTCCTTCATGACCCCGGCTCCTTTCCCGGGTTCCGCTCGGCCGAGTCGTCGGGGTCGGCGAATATCGCCCGGTACTCGGCGTTCTCCCACAGGGTCGGGTGCGGCCCCACCGCGCGGATACGACCGTCCTCGATCCACGCGACCAGGTCGGCGCGGGCCGCGGTGGAGACCCGATGGGCTATCAGGACGCGGGTACCCGGCCGTACGTCGCTCACCAGGGCCCGCCCGACGCTCAGCTCCGTGACGCTGTCGAGGCTGGAGGTGGCGTCGTCCAGGATCAGCAGACGCCCCGCATGGGCGAAGACCCGTGCCAGCCCCAGCCGTTGCAGTTCCCCGCCCGACAAGGGGACCCCGGCGACCGGGGCCGCGTACCGGCCGGGCAGGCGCTGGATGAAGGCGTGGGCCCCGGCCGCGCGGGCCGCGTCCTGGATCTGCCGGGCGGTGAGCTCGGCCGGGCCGAAGCCGATGGCGGCGCCGACCGTATCGCCGAACAGGAACGGGCGTTCGAACGCGTAGCCGATCTCCCGGCGGAGCTGGGCGGGGTCCGCCTCGGTCAGGGGCACTCCGTCGAGCCGTACCTCCCCGGCGTCGGGGTCGGTCAGCCGGCCGATGACGGCGGCGAGCGTCGACTTGCCGGCGCCGGAGCGGCCGACGACGGCCATCACCGTCCCGCCGGGAACGGTCAGGTCGACATCGCGCAACACGGCCGTGCCGTTACGCACGACGGTGACGGCCCGCAGCTCCACCCTGCCAATTCCCCCCGTAGGCAGCGGACTTGAGCCGTGGCGGGTGACGGGGACCGCGAGGAGTTCGGCGGTGCGACGGGCGGCGGAGCGGCTGCGCAGCAGGGCGTTGAGCTGTCCGGTGACCGCGCCCAGGCCGGCGGCGAGGCTGGTGTAGGCGGTGGCGGACAGGAGTTGGCCGACGCTCAGGTCACCGGCGACCAGTCGGATTCCGCCGACGGCGACGACGAGCGTGATCAGCATCGGCACCAGGATGCCGCTGCCCGCGACGGCGCTCCCGTACACCTGCCACATACGTCGTCCCTGTGCGCTCAGCTCCGCGAGCGGCGCCAGAACGCGATCACGTTCCCTCTTGGCCGTCCCGGCGGCGGCGATGGTGCGGGCGCCGGCGAGAGCCTCCACGAGACGGGAGGCGAGGGTGGCCTGAATGCGCTGGTACTGCGTGACGCTGTCGGAGGAACCGCGGGTGAAGGTGCGCAGCAGCAGGAGCAACAGGGGTGCTCCGGCCAGGAAGACGGCGGCCAGCCAGAGGTCGGTGAGGGCCAGTGCGACCAGGCCGCCGAGCGGTGTGAGGAGCGAGGCGGTGCCCGCGGCCACGGTCACCGGCGCCGTGCCGGCCTCGGCGGCGTTGCTGGTCAGCCGGGTGACGAGGTCCCCCACGGTGAAGTGGTCGGCCGCCCGGCGGGGTTCGAGGTTCAGCAGGTGTGCGACGCCGCGCCGCCGGATCCGCGCGGTGCTGCGTGCGCTGGTGACGCCGCTGAGAAACGCCACCAGAGCGTCGGAGACGACCTCTACGACGATCAGGAGTACGCACAGGGTCACGGCGCGGTGCAGGCCGTCCGAGGCGCTGAGCGCGCGGTCCAGGGTGACGCCGAGCATGCCGGGAAGCGCGACCGCCGCGGCGGCGGAGATCGCGCTCAGGATCAGGACGGCCGAGGTGTGAACGGGGCTGTGGCGGGCCGCGTCCACCAGGATCGGCCTGGCCCGGGCGGGACTTGACGCTGCACCGGCGGCGGACTGCGTGCGGGCCATGCGGGTGCGGTCCTCGCCTCCGTGGCAGGGGTGGGACGCGCGGTGGCCCCGGCTTTGCGTCCACCGGGACCACCGCGGTCGGTCTCACGGGGCGGTCAGGCCCCGCAGGCGGTGGTTCAGTTACAGGTCGTGACGCTGAGGCTGCTGTCGCCACAGAGCAGCAGGCTCGCGCGGCTGCCGCCGCCCGTGCCGATCTCGCCCGTGATCTCGGCGGCGGGGGTCTCAAGCATCTGAAGGTCGAGAAGGGTCATGGTGTTTCCTCTCATGGTGGGGACGGGGTGCTTTGTTCTCGACTCCGTCAAGGAGCCGGGCTGAGGGGCCGCCGCAGCGGCGGGAGGAAGGGCAGGTGCACGGGGGTCTCGTGCAGGGCGCTGCCCAGAGCGAGCAAGCAGCCGGCGGTGCCGGTGCTCAGGTCCATGGAGAGACGCATCATCTGCTCACCGGCGAAGGCCAGATGGCCCTGGTAGGGGACGGCGCCCCAGGAGAGCGATTCGATCTGGCGGCGCACATCGGCGTCGTGAGTACCGGGCCCGGGCGTCGTGGTGCGGCTCAGATGCAGCACCATGCCCGCGGCGCCGCGGAACAGGCCGGGCTGGGCGTAGAACTTGGCCTGTGCGGCGCGCACGATCTCTTCCCTGGCCTGCGCGAACCGTTCGTCGCGCCGGTGCAGGAGATAGTCGTCGATGACCATGCCGATGCCGACACTGCCGGCTCCCAGGTAGGGCATGGTGCGCCGGCCCTCGTTGACCTGAAGGGTGCCGCCGACGCTGCGTGTGCAGCGGTCCAGGTCGCGGCGCAAGGCATCGGCCGCGAGGTCCAACAGGGCCTGATCGCCGTTGCGTTCGTAGAGCCGGATGAAGAGCAGCGCGGTTCCGGCGGCCCCGTGCAGGAGCCCGGCGCGAGCACCGGAGGGCCCGCCCTGGGCCGTCTTGTCGGCGATCAGCTGGGCGCATTGCAGCGCCGTGCTGTGCAGCGCGCTCTCGCCGGTGGAGGTGGCCAGCGCGTCCAGGGCGAGGCCGAGGCCCGCCAGGCCGCTGTGCAGGTCAGGCGCGATGTCCCCCCGGGGCTGGGAGGTGAGCGTGTCGGCGAGGTCGAGTGCCGCTTCGCGGTGCCCCAGGCGGTCGAGTACCCACGCCATGCCGGACAGGCCGTCGTAGAAGCCCAGGGGCGTGCCGGAAGCGGGAGCCTTGCAGGAACGCAGCAGCCAGTCCTCGGCCTCCGGACAGCGCTCCGCGCCGGTCTCGGCCAGGGCGTAGAGGACTCCGGCCGTTCCGTACGAGAAGCAGGCGCCCCCGGCGGAGTTGGCGAACTGCGCGATGTCCCCGGGGAAGTAACGGTCCTCGCGGTCGGGCGTGGCGGAGGCGGTGATAGCCCGCGCCATCGAGTCCCGGCTGTTCGGCCAGTCGGCCAGGGCCACGGGAAGGTAGTCGGCTCGGGGTGCGCTCGCGTTCGGCGCGGCGGCCTCGGGCAGCTGCCCCCGCTGGATCTCCTCAACTGCCTCCTGGAGAAAGGCGGGAGGTACGGGGAACTGTTCGCAGGCGATCTTGGCCAAGTGCCCGGCCTTGGCCCGGTCCACCGCGAAGAGGCTGGTGAGCGGGAGGAACAGGGCCAGGCGCAGGCATGCCAGGGCGTACAGGTCGACGTCGAAGCCTCGGCGGTCGGCGGGTGCGACGAAACCCGGATTGGCCACGACCTGACGGCGCGTCATGTCGTCGACGGCGGCGGCCTCGAAGTCAAGGAGTGTCACGGAGGACTCGTCCTCCGACAGCATGATGTTGAATAGATGCAGATCGTTGAAGGCCACACCCCGGCCATGGATCGCCTTGATGGCGTCTTCGACGAGCCGATGGATCCGCATCGCCCACTGCGTGTACTCGGTGAGCTTCTCCGCGCTGGGATCGGCTTCGATGAGCGGGTGCCGGTGTGCGAAGAAGCTGTTCAGGGGGCGTCCCTCGATGTACTCCAGGACGAGGAAGGAGTGATCGCCGAGGGTGAACCAGTCCAGCACCTCGGGTGTGTGTCCCAACCCCGCCAGCCGCCGCAGAGCATCGCTCTCCCGCTCCAGGCGAGTGACCGCGTCGGCGCCGTCGGCGGCCAGGCCCGCGTGCGGCCGGCCCTCCTTCAGAACCACTTGCCGGTCGGTGCGCAAGTCCCTGCCGACGTACACACCCCCTCCGTTGGAGAAGTGCAGCGCCCGCTCGAACCGGTAGGGGACCTCGGCGACCGGGTTCGCGGAGCGGGCCGCGACATGCGGTTCGAGGAACTCCGGGAGGGTGATCCAGGAGGGGACGTGGAACGTCGGATCCCGACGGTCGGGCACCAACTGCCCCTGGGCGTCGGCGATCGCGGGGACCAGCTCACCGCCGTCGTAGCAGTACCGCTCGGTGAAGCTGCCGTACCGCACGTAGACCGGACCTGCGCCCCAGCGCAGATCGCTGAGGATCACGGGGCCGGGCTCCCCGGCGAGCAGTTCGTCGAGTTCCTTCGCGAGGGTGTGGAACTGTGCGTCGTCGGCCGGGTAGACCGTGATGAACTTCCCGCTGGCGGCGCGGTCCGCGTATTTCGCGTTACGGGAATGGAGCAGGTACCTGCTCGGCATGCACTTGAAGGCGACCGACCGTGGGACGCAGTAGTCCCACACCGCGGTGAGAATCTTCTCCGCGTTGTCCAGACACGCGGATATATGGATCTTCCAGCCCTGACTGGGGAGTCGGTTCTCCAGGGGGCGGAATGCCAACCAGTCACCGGAAGTGTGGCGTTGCCATCCGTGCGGGAGGTCACGTGCCAGAACCGAGTACGGGGTGCCGCTGCTCGCGCTGTCCGACGACCGGCGATACGGAGCGTCGTAGAAATGACGGCCGATGTCGCAGAAAGCGGCATACCCCTTGTTCATTGGACCCCTTCGACTGGGTGACACTCAGACGCTGTCACCCGACCGCGAACCGAACCAGTAACGCCTGTCACGAAACAGGTATGCAGAACGCACGAGTAACATATTTTCGAGGCGTTAATGTCCCTGGCGCGGACCGGCGCACGGGCGATGACCTGCGTGTTGCCGCGAGGCGAGGTCCGCGGAGGCGGCCCGCCAGGAGCGTCGCGGCGCGAAGGGTCACCCACCGCCCCTGCGTCGCCCGCGACCGGGCTCTTCCGGCGAAAGAAGGCACTGTGCACTTTCTGTCGATACCGGGCGGGGAGTAAGCTCAGCCCCTTACGTCGGGAAGGCCTTCCGCAGCCGTCGACAACTACGGCATTCCCCGGAATGCCTCTGGGGCCAGGGTGCTTCGCGGGAACCGGTCTCTCGAACGAGATGAATGTGGGCAGGGCCACCCGCTCGTCAAGGAGTGATGATGGAAGCTCCTGCGTTCGTCGGTCTGTTCACCATCGAAGGCACCCCGCACGGCCCCTACCCCGGAGCCGTTGTCGGCGATGTCGGTGCGTACGACACCATCGCGTTCCACCGTGACACCGCCGATCAGCTTCTCCGGGATCTCAACGACGACGACTGCATCTTCACCGCGTCCTGGGAAGGCGCTGCGTTGCGGCTCTGCTGGACGACATCGTGGAACGCGCGGGCGACGACGCTCGTCGCAGTCGATACGCACGGCCGGTACCTGATCGGCGGCCTGTGGCGCTGGGCCGACTGGGACGGCTGGGGCGGTGCCCTCCCCGACACCGACAAGCAGGCCTTCGCCCTGGGAGTGGTGGAGTTCAGCTCGTCCCGCCCGACCGTCCTGCCCGACCACCTCAGGCCCCCCTACCGCAAGGGTCGCGAAACCGCGCACCGTGTCACCCTCAACACGTACCGGGGGGACGGCGCCGAGCCGTCGGCGCCGAGCCTGTTCGAGCAGTAGCCCGGTGGGTGAGTGCGCGAGCCGGCAGCCGGAACAGTTGCGCATGGACGTGGACTCCTTCGGACTTACCTGGTATCGGTTCTGATGCAGCGTCAGAGAATTGCCGGGCAGCGAGAGGCGTCAGTCATGACCGAGCTTGTGGAGCACGGAAAGCTGTACATCGGCGGCGAGTTGGTCGACCCGCTCGGTACGGACGTCATCGAGGTGATCTCACCGCACACCGAGCAGGTCATCGGCCGTGTCCCGCACGCGTCCCGCGCCGACGTCGACCGGGCGGTGGCCGCCGCCCGTACGGCCTTCGACGAGGGGCCCTGGCCGCGGATGACGCTCGACGAGCGCATAGCCGTCGTGTCGCGGATCAAGGACGCGATCGCCGTACGGCACGAGGAGATCGCCCGCGTCATCTCCTCCGAGAACGGCACGCCGTACACCTCCAGCGTGATGATGCAGGCGCTCGCCGCGATGATGGTCTGGGACGCCACGATCACCGTGGCGCGCGACTTCCCCCACGAGGAGCGGCGGGCCGGGGTGCTCGGGCCGATCCTCGTGCGGCGCGAGCCCGTCGGGGTGGTCGCGGCCGTCGTGCCGTGGAACGTGCCGCAGTTCACCGCGGCGGCCAAGCTCGCCCCCGCACTGCTCGCGGGCTGCTCGGCCGTCCTCAAGGTGTCGCCGGAGACGCCGCTGGACGCGTACATACTCGCCGACATCGCCACCGAGGCCGGGCTGCCGCCGGGGGTGCTGTCGATCATCGCGGCGGACCGCGAGGTCAGTGAGTACCTGGTCGGCCACCCGGGCGTGGACAAGGTGTCGTTCACCGGCTCGGTGGCGGCGGGCAAGCGCGTGATGGAGGTCGCCTCGCGTAACCTCACCCGCGTCACCCTGGAGTTGGGCGGCAAGTCCGCCGCCGTGATCCTGCCCGACGCGGACCTGGCGAGCACGGTCGCCGGCATCGTCCCGTTCGCCTGGATGCTCAACGGCCAGGCCTGCGTGGCCCAGACCCGCATCCTCGCCCCGCACTCGCGCTACGAGGAGTTCGCCGAAGCCTTCGCTGCCGCCGCGCACGCGCTGAAGATCGGCGACCCGCTCGACCCGGCCACCGAACTCGGCCCGCTCGTCGCCAAGCGCCAGCAGCAGCGCTCCCTCGACTACATCAGGATCGGGCAGGAGGAGGGCGCCAAGATCCTCACCGGGGGCGGGCGTCCGGCCGGCATGGACCAGGGGTGGTACGTCGAACCCACGCTCTTCGGCGGCGTCGACAACTCGATGCGCATCGCCCGCGAGGAGATCTTCGGCCCGGTCATCTGTCTGCTGCCGTACGACGACGAGCAGGAGGCGGTACGCATCGCCAACGACTCCGACTACGGCCTCAGCGGCAGCGTGTGGACCGCCGACGTCGAGCACGGCATCGACGTGGCACGCCGGGTGCGGACCGGCACGTACTCCGTGAACACCTTCAGCATCGACATGCTCGGGCCCTTCGGCGGCTACAAGAACTCCGGTCTGGGACGGGAGTTCGGGCCCGAGGGATACGGCGAGTACCTGGAGCACAAGATGATCCACCTGCCGGCGGGGTACGGGGACGCGTGATGGGGGACCGCTGGCACGTCGAGGTCGACCGGGGCGTCTGTATCGGCTCCGGGATGTGCGTGAACAACGCGCCGGGTGCCTTCACCCTGGACACCGCCCGGCAGTCCCATCCGTTGGCGCCGGACTCCGACGCCAACGAAGGGGTGCTGACGGCCGCCGAGGGGTGTCCGGTCGAGGCCATCACGATCACCCTGCTCGGCAGCGGGGAGACGGTCTTTCCGCCCGACGAGTAGCCCCGACGAGTGGCCAAGGGGCGGCCCAAGCAGCAGGCCGGGGGCCGGTCGGCGGCGATTGGCCCCTGCCAGGGCGGCCCGACGATCTGGTGGACATCCGGGTCGGCGGCCGGGCCGCCATGGTGGCGTCCGGCAGCCTCGACCGGCTGCCGGAGCGACCGCGCCCTCGTCCTGCGCCCTGCCGTCCTGCGCCCTACCGTCCCGGCCCCGCCGCTGAGGACCGCGCCGAACGCGCCTTCGCCGCGCGCCCCGGCACGACCCTGATGCGGTGTTCCACGCTCTACCGGGACCCGGCGGGCGGCCGGTCAGAGCCAGCCCGCTCCCTGGGAGATGCGAATGGCGTCCACGCGATTGCGGGCGCCGGTCTTCCGGGTGATCGCGGCCATGTAGTTGCGCACCGTCCCGTTGGACAGATGCAGACTGGCGGCGATCTCGGTGATGTCCGCCCCTTCGGCGGCGAGTGACAGGACGGTCAACTCTCGCCGGGTCAGTGGACTTTGGGCCGCTTCGAGGAATTCGTAGGCGAGGGAATCATCGACGAAACGTTTCCCTGTGGCGACCCGCCGAATTCCGTCGAGCAGCCGCTCGGTCGGGGCTTCCTTGCTCACGTACCCCTGGGCGTCGGCTTCATACGCCCGGCGCAGCAGTCCCGGCTTTCCGGCCGGGAGCAGGACGAGCAGGGTGCAGTCCGGATACGGGCCGCGGGCGGCCGTCACTTCCGTGCCGGCGATCAGTCCCGGCGATCCCGGCCCTTCGGTGTCCACGACGCACACGCGCGGCTCTAACGACCGCGCGGCCCGTAGCGCTCCCAGAGATGTGCTGGTCGATATTTCGATATCGGGCTCCTTTTCGAGCAGGGCGGCCAGACCCGACCGCATCAAACTGACGTCGTTCACGAGAAGAACCCGGATCGTGCGGCTCACGACTTCCCCCCTGAGGCTCCTGCCTGTGGTGCTCTGCATGTCACGTCGCTCAGTAGTACCCGCGAAGACCGGATTCAGTGGCCACGGATTCAGGCCAACGAGTCGCACAATGGGGGCGCGTCCGGCGCACTTCGGGCGCACGCGCATCGGTGGAGCGCGGGATTCCGCTACCCGCGGTGATCCGGGTCGGTGAGGTCGATCAGCCGGCACACCATCTCGATGTCGATCTTCACCTGGGCGATCGAGGCGCGCCCCGAGAGCCAGGTGATCAGGGCCGAGTGCCAGGTGTGTTCAATGACCCGGACCGCCGACAGCTGTTCGGGCGTGGGCACTGCATCCAAGGCCATGGCCTCAAGGATGATCGCCGTGGTCTGCCGCGAGACCATGTCGACCTCGGGGCTGACACCGCGGTCCGCGAACGTCAGCGCCCGCACCATCGCGTCCGCCAGATGGGGCTCGCGCTGGAGCGCGCGGAAGGCCCGCATCAGAGTCTCGGAGACCCGTTCCGCCGCGTCCTGCCCGGCCGGCGGGCGCTTGCGCAGCGTGGTGTGCAGGTGCTGGAGCTGGTCCTGCATCGTGGCTACGAGTAGGTGCACCTTTGACGGAAAGTAGCGGTAGAGCGTGCCCAGGGCCACGCCGGCGGACTCGGCGACCTCGCGCATCTGCACCGCGTCGAAGCCGCCGCGGCTCGCGAGTTGGGCGCTGGTGTGCAGGATCCGGCGGCGGCGTGCCTCCTGGCGCTCGGTGAGGGGCCCAGACGCCGGGCCGGCCGTCTTGGCTTCCGAAGTCATATGTCCTGCTCCATGGCATTCATCCGTACTGTGCGCTCCAGAGGTGGCCACAGCATGGCAGGGCATGTGCCGTGGCGCGAATCACCTGATCCGGACCTTACGGCGCCGCTTACGGCCGGTAGATTCAAAGTTCCTTGAACGATCAAGCCTGGCTGACTCTCCTCGGGGGCCACCCCTGGAGGAAACCCCCCGGACCCCCGGCCGACAAGAACTTGTTCTAGATTAGCGTGAGCGGCTACGCTCCGCCGATAGTGCAGTGAAGAAGGGGGCCGAGAGTGACCGCTGAGGCCATACAGGCGGGCCCCCATGCGGGTTCGTCGGACGCGCCCGCGCCCGATGTGCCCGCCCCGTGCGGCGACGGCGACCGCCCGCTGCGCATCGCGCTCCTGTCGTACAAGGGCAACCCGTTCTGCGGTGGCCAAGGTGTCTACGTACGCCACCTCTCGCGCGAACTCGCCCGCCTGGGCCACAGCGTCGAGGTCCTCGGCTCCCAGCCCTACCCCGTGCTCGACGAGGGTGTGCCGCTCACCGAGCTGGCCAGCCTCGACCTGTACCGCCAGCCCGACCCGTTCCGCACGCCGAAGCGCGGCGAGTACCGCGACTGGATCGACACCCTCGAAGTCGCGACGATGTGGACCGGCGGCTTCCCCGAACCGCTCACCTTCTCGCTGCGCGCCAAGCGTCATCTGGCCGCGCGCCGGGGCGAGTTCGATGTGATCCACGACAACCAGACACTGGGGTACGGGCTGTTGGGCGACCTCGGCGCCCCGCTGGTCACCACGATCCACCACCCCATCACCGTCGACCGGCAGCTCGACCTGGCCGCCGCCGACGGCTGGCGCAGACGCGCCTCGGTACGCCGCTGGTACGGCTTCACCCGCATGCAGAAGCGCGTCGCGCGCCGTATGCCGTCCGTGCTCACCGTCTCAGGCTCCTCCCGGCTGGAGATCGCCGAGCAGCTCGGCGTGGACGACAGCCGCATCCACGTCGTGCACATCGGCGCCGACACCGACCTCTTCTCCCCCGACCCCTCGGTCGCCGAGGTCCCCGGCCGCATCGTGACGACGTCCAGCGCGGACGTACCCCTCAAGGGCCTCATCCACCTCGTGGAGGCGCTCGCCAAGCTCCGCACCGAGCACCCCGAAGCGCACCTCGTGGTCGTCGGCAGGCGCGCCGAGGACGGCCCCGTCGCGCAGGCCATCGAGCGGTACGGGCTCCAGGGAGCCATCGAGTTCGTCAAGGGCATCACCGACGAGGAACTCGTCACCCTGGTGCGCGGCGCCCAGATCGCCTGCGTCCCCTCCCTGTACGAGGGCTTCTCGCTGCCCGCCGCCGAGGCGATGGCCACCGGCACCCCGCTCGTCGCCACCACCGGCGGTGCGATCCCCGAGGTCGCCGGGGCGGACGGCGAGACCTGCCTGGCCGTCCCGCCGGGCGACGCGGGCGCGCTGGCCACCGCCCTGAGCAGGCTCCTCGGCGACCCCATCCTGCGCCGGCGCCTGGGCGCGGCAGGCAGGGAGCGGGTCCTGGCCAACTTCACCTGGGCCAGGGCCGCCCAGGGCACGGCAGAGCTGTACCGCGCGCGGATCGCGGCCCGCGCCGCGCTGCGCGGGGGAGTCCGGTGACGCGGACCCCGGCGGCCGGTGGCCGCTCGGCAGTTACACATCTGGGCCGCTCGGCGGCCACAGCAACGCGCGCCCGGTGGAACGGCGCCGTCAAACACTCGGAAGGGCAGACCCCGTGCTGACCGTGGATTTCTCCCGCTTCCCGCTCGCCGCGGGCGACCGTGTACTCGACCTGGGCTGTGGCGCGGGCCGCCACGCCTTCGAGTGCTACCGGCGCGGCGCCCAGGTGGTGGCCCTCGACCAGAACGGCGAGGAGATCCGTGAGGTCGCCAAGTGGTTCGCGGCCATGAAGGAGGCCGGTGAGGCCCCGGCGGGCGCGACGGCCACCGCCATGGAGGGCGACGCCCTCAACCTGCCGTTCCCGGACGCCTCCTTCGACGTCGTGATCATCTCCGAGGTCATGGAGCACATCCCGGACGACAAGGGCGTGCTGGCGGAGATGGTCCGGGTGCTGAAGCCCGGCGGCCGGATCGCGGTCACCGTGCCGCGGTACGGGCCCGAGAAGGTCTGCTGGGCGCTGAGCGACGCGTACCACGAGGTCGAAGGCGGCCACATCCGCATCTACAAGGCCGACGAACTGCTCGGCCGGATGCGGGAGGCGGGCCTCAAGCCGTACGGCACGCACCACGCGCACGCGCTGCACTCGCCGTACTGGTGGCTCAAGTGCGCCTTCGGCGTGGACAACGACAAGGTGCTGCCGGTGCGGGCGTACCACAAGCTGCTGGTCTGGGACATCATGAAAAAGCCGCTGGTGACCCGGCTCGCCGAGCAGGCCCTGAACCCCATCGTCGGCAAGAGCTTCGTGGCGTACGCGACCAAGCCGCACCTGCCCGCCGCGGCGGGCGCCAAGTGACCTCACCCGGCCGCACTGAACACCTTGTCCTGCCCGGCGTGCTGACGGCCGATGAGGCCGCCGAGACCGTCGCGGGCATCCTCGCCGTACAGCGAGAGAACGGCGCCATACCGTGGTTCCGCGGCCACCACCTCGACCCGTGGGACCACACCGAGGCCGCCATGGCACTCGACGCGGCCGGGCAGCACGAGGCCGCCGCCCGGGCCTACGAGTGGCTCGTCGGGACCCAGAACGAGGACGGCTCCTGGTACGCGGCGTATGACGACAACGACGAGCTGCGGCCCAGCGACCGGGGCCGCGAGTCCAACTTCTCCGCGTACATCGCGGTGGGCGTCTGGCACCACTACCTGGCCACCGGCGACGACGCGTTCATCGACCGGATGTGGCCGACCGTGTATGCGGCGACCGAGTTCGTGCTCGCCCTGCAGCAGCCCGGCGGGCAGATCGGCTGGAAGCGCGAGTCCGTCGAGGACGGCGGCGCGATCGTCAACGACGCGCTGCTGACCGGCAGTTCCTCCATCCACCAGGCACTGCGCTGCGCACTGGCCGTCGCCGAGCAGCGCGAAGAGCCGCAGCCCGACTGGGAGTTGGCGGTGGGCGCGCTGCGGCACGCCATCCAGCGGCACCCGGAGCGGTTCCTGGACAAGAGCCGCTACTCCATGGACTGGTACTACCCGATCCTGGTGAGCGCGGTCACGGGACCCGAGGCCAAGGACCGGCTCGAAGCTGAGTGGGACCGGTTCGTGGTGCCCGGCCTCGGCGTGCGCTGCATCGACCCCAACCCCTGGGTCACCGGCGGCGAGAGCTGCGAACTCGCCCTGGCCCTCTGGGTGATGGGGGAGTCGGACCGGGCGCTGGAGATCCTCCAGTCCATCCAGCACCTGCGGGCCGACAACGGCATGTACTGGACGGGATACGTCTTCGACGACGACGCGGTCTGGCCGGTCGAGCAGACGAGCTGGACCGCGGGGTCACTGCTGCTCGCGGTGGCCGCGCTCGGCGGCGACGAGCCGACCACCGCCGTCTTCAGCGGCGAGCGGCTGCCGCTCGGGCTCGCCCCCGACTGCTGCGGGTAGGGGCCGGCGGGTGTGTCCGCCCCGCGGGGCGGACACACCCGGCATCAACCGCGGCGTATCAACCGCGGCGCAGGCGGCCCGCGATGGCGTGCCCGATGAAGAGGTACACCAGCGCGGCGAGACCGTAGCCGCACACGACGCGCGCCCAGGCCTCGTCGAATGTGAACAGATCGTGCGACCAGCCGGCCAGCCAGCGGGCCGCGTCGTGGATGAACTCAACGAGGTCGTTCCCGCGGTTGGCGTCCAGCAGGTACATCACGATCCACAGGCCGATGATGAAGGCCATGACGTCGGCGACTATCTGAATGATCGTGGCCACGGGATTGCCGCTTCGCGTTCGGGTTCTGGAAGACATGCTCTACGGGTTGCCGCACGGAGCGTGGTTAAACGCTGCATAAAGCCGACGTTCTGCGTACCGTGCGCCACAACCCTGGCATCGGCGCCCTACAGGTCGTCGGGCAGCAGCCGAAAGGCGGTGTGCTTGGACAGCGGCCGGATGGTGCGGAAGTCCTTGCGGTCGAGGGTGAGGACGGCGTCCGTCGCGTACTCGCGTGCCAGCACGGTGATCACGGCGTCGCTGAGGTCCAGTTCGAGGTCGTGATACCTCCGTTGGGTCAGCCGTGCGTCGGACAGCACGTCGGCCCCCGTCTCGCCGATCGCGTACCGGCCGGTACGCGCGTGGGTGAGGAGCTGGTCGATGACGGCGCCGGCCGCCTGCTGTCCGAACCGCCCGCTCACCAGGTGATCGAGCTCGGCGAAGACGAGCGGCGCGATGACGACGAGACCGGCGGTGTCCATGACTTCGCGTGCCTTGAGATGGTCGGGGCAGCTCCGGTCGATGGACGCGATAATGCCGGAGGTGTCGGCGATGACGATCACTGACGCCCCTCGCCCCACGCGCCGAAACCGGTCTCCCGCAGGTTGTCGTCCGTGTGCTCGGCGAAGGAAGGGTCGCCGCTGTCGAACACGGGGAGCCCGGCGGGCTCGTCCCACGTCCGGTTACGGCCGATGGCCAGTCGCACGCCTTCGCGGATCAGCTCGGCCTCGCTTATCCCTTTGCTGGCCGCGGCGTCCTTGAGCTCGCGAAGGTCTTCTTCTTCGAGATACACGGTCGTTCGCTTGAGGCTCATGGACGTATGGTACCCACGCCATACCTGCTGTGTCGGGTCAGCCGTTCAGCTCCGCCAGTACGCGCAGGGTGTGCGGGTCCGGGGCCGTCACCAGGAGGTCGGTGACCGGGCCCTTGCGCCACAGCTCCAGGCGCTCCGCGATGCGTTCGCGGGGGCCGACCAGGGAAATCTCGTCGGCGAACGCGTCCGGCACCGCCAGCACCGCCTCCTCCCTGCGGCCCGCCAGGAACAGCTCCTGGACGCGGTGGGCCTCCGCCTCGAAGCCCATCCTCGCCATCAGGTCGGCATGGAAGTTGCGGGTCGCGTGGCCCATTCCGCCGATGTAGAAGCCCAGCATCGCCTTGACCGGCAGCAGGCCCTCGGCGACATCGTCACAGACCTGGGCCCGCGCCATCGGCGCGATCATGAAGCCATCGGGCATATCGGCCAGCGACGCCTCGTATACGTCGGCGCGGGTCGGCGACCAGTACAGCGGGAGCCAGCCGTCGGCGATCCGGGTCGTCTGGGCGATGTTCTTGGGCCCCTCCGCGCCGAGCAGGATGGGGAGGCTCGCGCGCAGGGGATGGGTGATCGGCTTGAGCGCCTTGCCCGTGCCGGTGCCGTCCTCACCCCGGTACGGAAGCGAGTGGAAGCGGCCGTCGACCTCTACGGGCCCCTCGCGCCGCAGCACCTGGCGGATCACATCGACGTACTCGCGCGTCGCGGTGAGCGGGCTGGCGGGGAACGGCCGCCCGTACCAGCCCTCGACGACCTGCGGCCCGGACAGGCCCAGGCCGAGCATCATCCGGCCGCCGGAGAGATGGTCGAGGGTCAGGGCGTGCATCGCGGTGGCAGTGGGGGCGCGGGCAGCCATCTGGGCGATGGCCGTGCCCAGCCTGATGCGGGAGGTGTGCGCCGCGATCCAGGTGAGCGGTGTGAACGCGTCCGAGCCCCAGGCCTCCGCCGTCCACACGGAGTCGTAGCCGAGGTTCTCCGCCTCGCGGGCGAGATCGAGATGACGGGGATCGGGACCCCGGCCCCAGTAGCCCAGCGCGAGTCCGAGACGCATCCCTGAATCCCTCCAGACGCAGCTTTCTGACGGTCCGTCAGATCGCTGACTGTACGACAACGGCCCCCCGCCCGGAAGGGGCGAGGGGCCGTGGCCGAAGCTGCTGCGGGTGTCAGCCGCGCTGGATACCGGTGGTGTCCTGCAGGACACCACGACGGCCGTCCTGCGTCTGCGCGACCAGTGCGGCGCCGCGCTGCTCCACGGCCAGGTACCAGGTGCCGGGCGCCAGCTCGGCGATCGGCGTCGGCGAACCGTCCTCGGCGTACAGCGGACGGGCGACCGGAACCGCGAACCAGAACGGCGTGAAGTCTCCGGCGGGCGCGGCTGCGGCTGCCTGCGGCGCCTGGGGCGCCGGGGCGGCCTGGGCCTGCTGCGGCTGGCCGGGCTGCTGGCCGCCGGGGAAGCCGTAGCCACCGGACTGGCCGGGACCGGGCTGGCCCGGCTGGCCGCCGTAGGGCTGCTGCTGGGCACCGGGGTAGCCGTAGCCGCCGGGGCCGGGCTGACCGGGCTGCCCGCCGTACGGCTGCGCGACCTGCGGCCTCGGGGCACTCAGCAGCGGGGCCTTGAGAGCCGGGACGAGCGGGGATGCGACGGCGCCGACCGCGAGGACGAGGGTGGCGAGCAGGCCGAGGATGAGGCCGGCGCCCGCGTCACTGATGTCGAGGATCGTCCAGAAGGCCGTCCACAGCGAGAAGACCGCGAGGGCGACACCGAACTGGCCGAGGTCCAGACCGGCGACCTTGCGCCCCGGCAGGGCGCGGCTGACCACGATCAGCACCGCGGCGATGACGCCGGCGAGGTAGATGCTCATCAGGAGGCTGAGCGAGTCCCACGCGTTGCTCGACGCCGAGGAGCCGCAGAACTCGCCACGGCATTCGGGGGCGGAGACGAAGTCAAGGAACGAGGCGATGAACAGCACCACCGCTGCTCCGATCACCACGCCGTCGCCTCGAGTGAGGGAGCGGATGTTCACGTAAGATCCTTTGTGGGTTGGTTCGTCGGGGCGGTCATCGCTGGCGCCGGTGTGCGCGGACATGCGAAAACGCGGTGCGAAGCTCGGGGGTGGCTCCCCATCGTACGGATGAATGTATCGTCCGCCCGACCGGGTCGTCCGCCGGGTGTCAGCCCTACCCGTTGAGGTAGCCCGTGATGCCGTCCGCGATGCCCTGTGCCGCCTTCTGGCGCCAGGTCTCACTTGTCAGCAGAGCGACGTCCTTCGGGTCACGCATATTGCCGCATTCGATGAACACCTTGGGCACAGTCGTCAAATTGAGACCACCGAGGTCCTTGCGGACGTCCAATCCGGTGCCCCCGCCGACGTAGTTGGAGGGCATGCTGCCCGTCGCCCGCACGAAGTTCCCCGCGATGCGCTCGCCGAGCTCGCGCGACGGGCCGACGATCTTCGTGGTGTCCGAGGCGCCGCCCTTCACGAGCGCGGGCAGGATCACATGGAAGCCGCGATTGCCCACCGCGGAGCCGTCCGCGTGCACGGAGACGACCGCGTCGGCCTTCGCCTCGTTGCCGATACGGGCCCGCTCGTCCACGCACGGGCCGAACGGGCGGTCGGCGTTCTGCACCAACTTGACTGTCGCGCCCTGCTGCTGGAGCAGAGTGCGCAGCTTGCGCGAGACGTCGAGGGTGAACGCGGCTTCGGTGTAACCCGCGTTGGTGGACGTGCCCGTGGTGTCGCACTCCTTGCGGTTCGTGCCGATATCCACAAGCTTGTTGATCTCGCGCGTGTGCTGGAAGTTGCCCGGGTTGTGCCCGGGGTCCACGACCACGACCCGGCCCGCCAGCGGACCGGTCCCTGTCGGCTTGTCGCCTTTGTCGTTGGGCTTGCCGTCGGGCTTGTCGTCGGGCTTCGTGCCGGAGGGGGAGGCAGGGGCCAACGGCGTGGCCGGCCCGGACGGTTTCGGAGTGGCGCTCGTCGGCGGCGGGGCCGTGGAGCGGGCGGCGGACTGGCTGGGCACCGGCATGACCTTGGGCGGCTCGCCGTCCTCAGGGCCGCTCATCGCCTGCCAGACGAGCCAACCCGCCAGCGCGGTCGGCACCAGGGCGGCGATGGCCACGGTGAGATTGCTGCGGCCGAAGCGGCGCGGTGCGGGGTCTGGGCTGTCGTACGACACTCGGTGATGCTATCGGGGCCGCTCAGATCCCCGAGGACGTACGCCGCAGAACGCGCAGGGAGTCGGTCGCCGAGACATCGGTGAAGGCGCCGGATGCCAGGGCGCGGAGGTGGACGCGATGCGGGGCCCGGCCGCCGTCCGCCGGGTCCGGGAAGACGTCGTGGATGACCAGCAGGCCGCCGTCGGCGACGTGCGGCGCCCAGCCCTCGTAGTCGCCGTTCGCGTGCTCGTCGGTGTGCCCGCCGTCGATGAAGGCGAGCCCGACCTTGCCGCCCCAGACGGCCGCGACCTGCGGCGAACGCCCGACGATCGCGACCACATGGTCCTCCAGACCCGCCTTGTGGAGCGTGCGGCGGAAGGTCGGCAGTGTGTCCATCCGGCCGACCTCGGGGTCCACGACGCTCGGGTCGTGGTACTCCCACCCCGGCTGCTGCTCCTCGCTGCCGCGGTGGTGGTCCACGGTGACGGCGACGGTCCCGGCCTCGCGGGCGGCGTCGGCCAGCAGGATCGTGGAGCGCCCGCAGTACGTGCCGACCTCAAGCAGCGGCAGCCCGAGCGCGCCCGCCTCGGCCGCCGCCGCGTACAGGGCGAGGCCTTCGCGCAGCGGCATGAAGCCCTTGGCGGCCTCGAAAGCGGCGAGGGTCTGCGGCTTGGGAGCGGCGTCGGCCATGGGGTTCCTCCTGGACGTTCACTGGACGTTCATACGGGTGCGCGAGTGCGGCCCATCGTGCCGTACGGGAGAGCCGGCCCGTGTCCGGTCACGGTTGATGTTGCATTGTGGTCGGGCGTCAAGCTGGGGGATGAAGGAACGCGTGGGTCTGTCCAACCTGAATCTGCGCAGGTTGACTTTGCATTTCCGAGGGTGCGTGCCCGCATCTCAGCGCTGCTGGGGGTACTGCTTGGGAACTTGTTGTCCCGTCTTAAATGATCTGGTTCCGAGTCGGCCCGTTGACCTGCGGCGACCAGTTCAGTTGAGACGTGGGGATGCCAGGAATCTCAGGTGGTGCGGTCCCAGGCGAGCAGATGCCGGAGGCTGTCTCAGTTGACCTGGTCCGGCTCCGCTGTGTCGAACTGATACCAGGTCTGAGGTTCCCCCGGTGTGCGGGAGGTGCTGATCAGCTGGTCAGGATGGGTTGACGTGGTTTCAGGTTCGCTTGTTCGGTCGTCGCCTGGTTGGCGTAGTGCTTCTCCTCGAACTCGATGGGACTGAGGTAGCCGAGGCGTTTCTGGATGCGTCGGCTGTTGTAGAAGCCGTCGATGTACTCGAACAGCGCGAGGTTGGCCTCGGCCCGGGTGACGAAGACGCGTCCGCGCACGCACTCGGTCTTGATCAGCATCCACAGATTCTCCGCGAGGGCGTTGTCGTAGCTGTCGCCCACGGACCCCATCGACCCCTCAATACCCGCACGTACCAGCCGTGTTGTGAGCTTGATGGACGTGTATTGACAGCCGTGGTCGGCGTGATGGATCAAGGTGCCGGGCACGGGCTCGCGGCTGGCCAGGGCGTACTCGAGGCAGGACAGGACCAGGTCGGCGTCCGCGCGGGCGGAGGTCTCCCAGGCCACCACCCGGCGGGAGAAGGCGTCGCGGATCGCGGAGAGCCACAGCGGTCCCTCACCCGTGGGGATCATGGTGAGGTCGGTGACCCACAGCCGGTTCGGCACGGGAGCGGTGAAGTCCCGCTGCACCAGGTCCGGGGCGAGCGTGGCCGTCGGGTCGCGGCGGGTGAAGCCCTTGCCCGTGCGGCGTGGGCTGAGGCCCGCCAGATCGGCCTCGCGCATCAATCGCTCGACCCGCTTGCGGCCGATGGCCACGCCCTCGCGCTTGAGCACGGCATGCACGCGGGGCGAGCCGTAGATCCCGCCGGAGTCGGCATGGATCTCCTCGATCTTGGTCGTCAACTCCGCGTCACGGCGGCGGCGTTCACACGGCTCCTTCTCCTGCCGGCGCCAGCGGTAGTAGGTGGACGAGGGGACGTGCAGTTCCCGGAGTACGGGCTCGACACCGAGGTCACTGCGTTCGCTGAGGAACGTCAGTACCTGCGCCGGGTCGTGTCGAGTTCCTGGGCGAAAAAAGCCGAGGCCGTGCGCAGGATCTCGTTCGCCCGGCGCAGTTCCTTCACCTCCCGCCGCAGCTGGCCCAGCTCGTCCTTCTCCTCGGTGGTCAGCCGGTCGTCGCGCTCGCCGCGGTCGGCCTCGGCCTGGCGGATCCAGCCGCGCAGTGCCTCCGGGTGGACCCCCAGCTCAATGGCCAGGCGCTTGATCTGGGGCTTCGGCTCGGCGGTGCGATACATCCGCACCGCACGCTCACGCAACTCCAGCGGATATTTCCTCGGAGCGGCCATGGTCAGAGTTCCTCTCATGAGAACCATCTGACCCGCTGTCATCGCCCTCCGCATCTCGGGGGAACCTCAGTCTGAGTCGTCAGCCACTCCTGGTAGTTCCTGAAGATGTTGGCGAGGCCGTCTGGTTGTTCTCGTGTGTCGAAGAACTCGCCGAGGAGCTGGTGGAGTGTGATCACGGCTTCGGTGTCGGCCTGTGCGGTGAGTGGGTGGACCCAGCCTCCGGGAGCGAGGTGCCGGATGAGAACGGGCCAGGTCAGGTCGTGGCCCCGGCCGAGGCGGACAACGAGCCACTCCTGGGGTGTTCACGAGTGGGGTTGACCAGTGCCTTCGCGGCTCGCCGAAGATCGTTCCCCCAGGCTGGGTCGAGTTCATCGATTCCAGGGCGGGGCGGGGTCGGTCGGGGTCCCGACGGACCAGCCAGTGCAACACCGACGTCACTGGCCCGGAACACCAGACTCCGACGCGACGATGACATGGGCAAATCCATCCATGTCAGTGAGGGGCAGTCAGCCTGTCGAAGGAGTCCGTTGGATCAACCTAGATCAGATGAGTACGACTACCGATGCCCGAGGCGGTTGATGGTGATGGGGTGGGGCCCATGAAGACGACGCAGAACCATGTGACGCGGCTCCCTGCCCTCCACAGAACCTGGTGGAAGGCATCCCTCGTGGCCTCCCTGCTTGGTCTTCCGCTCCTCGCGATGGAGTACAGCGTGATCCGGTCCCACGACGGCATGGGCCAATACGGAGTCGTGATCTACGGGGCCCTGTCCCTACTTGCCATCGCCTGGGTCCTGCCCCACCGCCGGTCCATGCGGACGTACCGCATAGTGGCGGCTTCGCTCGCGCTCGGGTGGGTGTTTCTGCCCCTCCTGTTTGCGCTGCTGCTGGGGGCGGCGCTGGCCTAGAGCTGAGCCGTGAGAAGAGTTCGAGCTGTTCCTCGCGGTCACGTAGCGAGTCGGCCGGGGCGGCTGGTCCGCGGCATCCGCGGCAGGGCTGTTCACGAGTACCTCTGACTAGGTACTCCAGAGGCGGCTGAAGATCGATTCCCGTCTGACTGGAGATGTTTCCCAGTGCCGTGCCGATGCCGCTCGCAATTCGAGGGACTGATGCACGCCCGTCATAGTGTGGTTTCGTGCTCTGGCCGCGAGATCTTCGAAGTAGGCCCTGGTGGCGTTGCCGTACTTCTGTCGCTCACCTCGTGGAGCACCACAGCCTGTACGCAATAGCGTCACCCCAACGAGCGACAGCCCGTCGCAAACACGTCGGCGAACCACATCACCTGAGACCAGAAGTGAATCGGACCAGATCACCTGAGACGCGGACCAGGTCGCTGGAGACGGGACACTTGTGGTCGGGTAGCCGGATCACGTTGCCGTGACCCGGCCCCCTCAGAACCGGACGTGCGACTTTCACCGCATCCGGCTCAAGCAAGCCCCATGGGTTTCGCAGGTCAGCAGGGTTATGTGGTCCTTTCGCTGTCGCCAGCGTGATGCTGGCGGTGGCATTCGGAGTGCACGAGGCGAAGGTTGGTCCGCTCGTCCGTGCCGCCGTCTCGCCGGTAGGTGAAGTGATGCTTGTGGAGCATCTTCTTCGAGGCCGCGAACCAGTTGATCCACTCGCGTGGACTGTCCGGTTCGTACTCGGCTCCGGCGATCAGCGCCTGCTTGCAGAGAGGACAGAGCCCCTGCTGCCGGACCGCCAGGAGAAGACTCGTCTTGTCCATCGGCGGTGGCGCTTTCCTGCGGCGGCGGTTCCGCCAGTACTCGGTCAGAGCGGGGTCGTCCGGGGACGCTCCGCCCTTGACGAGCTGGTGGCGGACGATGCCGGTCCAGGCGAACTTGATGAGGAAGGCGCCGCTGTTGCGGTCGCCGAACACCCACCGGTCTCGCCGGGACGGGTGGAACCTGCCGAAGTACCGGTCCACGACCCAGTGACTCGACTTGTTGCGGTGACGCCGTCTGGCCCATTTGAAGGTCAGCCGCCACATGTAGTGATCCAGCGACGAGAACGTCGTCGTGGATGCCACCGCCCGGTAGTAGGCCGCCCAACCGCGAACGATCGGGATCAGCCTGCGCAACACGGCCTCGGCATTGGACCCGTGCAGGGTCTTCACCTCGGTTCGTAGTCGCGCCCGGAGCCTCGCGCAGGCTGCTGTGCTCGGCTTGATGATCAGCTTTCCGCCCGTGCGGCGGACGGTGAAACCGAGGAAGTCGAATCCCTTATCGAGGTGGACGACCTGGGTCTTCTCCTCGTTGAAGCGAAGCCCCCTCGGCTCCAGCCAGTCCTCCAGCCGGGCCCTGACCTGGTGCACCTGTTCTTCGTCGTGACAGAGCACGACGAAGTCATCGGCATACCTCACCAGCACCGGAGTGCCCGGCATCGCGCCGGGCTCACGCCCGGCCCGCACCGTGTATTGGCACCCTGCGGCCTGTTCCAGTCCGTGCAGAGCAACGTTCAGCAACAGCGGGCTGATCACACCGCCTTGAGGAGTCCCCTCCTCGGTCGGTGCAAACCGGCCGCGGTCGATCACGCCCGCCTTCAGCCATCCCACGATCAGATCCCTGGCGGGGAACTGGCCGAGCATGGTCATGAGGTGGGTGTGGTCGATGCGGTCGAACGCCGCCGACAGGTCCGCGTCCAGGACCCACAGACGCTTCGGGTTCTTGCCCTTCACCGTCCAGAAGATCGCGGATATCGCGTCCTGGCAGCTGCGGCCGGGCCGGAAGCCGTAAGACCTCGGCTCGAACCGCGCTTCCCACTCGGGTTCCAGCGCGTTCTTCACGCGGGCCTGGAGGACCCGGTCACGGATGACCGGGATGCCGAGCGGTCGCTGTTTCCCGTTGCTCTTCGGGATGAACACTCGCTTGACCGGCCTGGCCTTCCAGGGCTTCGACGACCGATGGATCTCGGCAGCCAAGGTGCCTCTCGCCTTCGGCGTGAGGGCCCGTTCCCCGTCGATGCCAGCGGTCATGCGACCACTGCTCTGCTGCGTCACCCGCTTCACGCTGATCAACGTGTTGCTGCGGCTTCGCAGCATGAGCTTCTGCAAGTTGCGGACCTTCTTCAGGTCCCCGTCCTGCGTCGCCTTGAAGATCCTCTGCCTCAGCCGCCGTACGTTCTCCTCGCAGGTGGCCCAGTCGATGCCGTGCCAGTCGAGTAAATCGTCCTCGGGTCCGTTCACCGCAGGCGAGAACGTCACGACAGGTGTCGTGATCTTCATGTTCGCCTCCGGTGTCTAACTTGTCCCTCGGTTCCGGCTTCCTTGCAGTGGTGACTTCAAAGGCTCACCTGATCCACGTGGGCGCCCTTTCGGGCCGGGCCACCAGGGCCCGTATCCGGCGAGTTATACGAGAGCGGGTGAAGGTCCCGATCTCCCGGTTTCCTCTGGCCTTTCGGCCCGCCGGCCTTCGCTTCTTGGATCTTCCTTCTCCCACCGGGGAGTTCAGCCTTCCTTACGGTTGGCCTACCAAGCCGGGTGGCTTGGACCCCGTCGGGGTTTCCACGTTCCGCACCAGTAAGACGCGGCTGGGGTGGGCGCCCCCTCTACCCCGGAACCAGCGGTGTCCTCCCTCCGAGCTCAGTTACCCGGAGGTCGCTTGGTGCCTTCCAGCACCGGGTCCTGTGACCGCCGCCAACACGCCATCGACGCGGTCTTAAAATCACGAGGCATCATCGAGGGTTCACTTTCGTTCGCCCGTCCAGCCTTCCCCTCACCTGTTGCACCCCGATGGCCGGGACGCTCTCGGGCTTGAACGCTCCGCTTCACACCCCGCCGTTACCAGCGACGCATGGGAGCGCGGGGACGGGCCCTGGACACTGGCCCGAAGTCCAGCCTCCTCAACTTCCCTTCATACGACTGTCCTTACTTACCTGGTGCGACCTCGTGTCGCACACCGAGCGCTTCAGTTGGCGGGCTGAGTGTCCTGTCTCGCCGTTACCGAGGCAGTCTCGGTCTTTCTGGGGCATCGGCCCCGACTGCCTCGGAACGACGCTGGCGCTCGCCGCGGAGGACCGGGGGAGGCGCCCTCAGATCGACTGAAACGCTTACCGATCGGCCGCATTATCAATCTGAGCGCCCAGGCACCGCAGGTCGCAGCGCCCCGCTGCCTCGGGTCTGTTGGACAGGACAGCAATCACCCTGCGCCCCGGGGCAGTTACTGGCGAATACGTCCTACTGTTTGAAAGTGACCTGGATATCGCTACTTGCCACACTCCTCGGCGCAGTGATCGCGATGGGATCGGCACTACTGGTGGAGCGCCGGAGGACGCAACGCGAGACGACAACCGAATGGCACAGAACACGACGGGAGCTCTACGCGAGGTTCCTCGCATCCCATGCTCAGGCCGGCAGCGACCTACGCAACATTGCCGCCACAACCGGCCTTGAACCGAGCGAGCGGTACCGGCAGGCACGTACGGCCTACACACACTGCTACGCGTCTCGCCACGAGTTGGAACTTCTCGCTCCGCGCACTGTCGTCGATCCGGCCGAGAAATGCAGCGGGGCCGTTCGAGCGATGCGCGACGCCGTTAGCGCCGGGGCCCTCGTCGATAGTGGTCAGTTCCTGGAACTGACGCGCCGGTACCTGGATCTACGTCTAGAGACCCGGGATGCCATGCGTTCAGACATCGTCGCTGGCGACGCCTCACGGCACACGTAGCTCTCCCCGAGAAGACAAACAAGGGGCGAGCTGGGGGCAACCCACGCGTCCCCCCAGCCGACACCCACACTGACCAGCTCACCGGGCCCTTGGCTTCGGCATGCTCACTCCGCCAACCTGACTGCTAACCCGCCAACTGTCGGCGTTCGCTCGTAAATGCCCAGCCTGGTACACGCGAACGTGCACAGGGCGAACGAATTCTCCAGGCCATCGGCGACGAGAGGGGGATGATCGGCTCATCACCCGTCGGCGTGAAGAATCTGACGGGCCGCGACACGGAAATCAGCCAGCGCCCCTGGCTAAAT
>NZ_JBDHNH010000013.1:0-154929 GCF_039766235.1 Streptomyces changchenzhani
GTGAACTATGGTTAAGGAACTCGGCAAAATGCCCCCGTAACTTCGGAGAAGGGGGGCCATCACTAGTGATCGGACTTGCTCCGTGAGCTGGGGGTGGCCGCAGAGACCAGCGAGAAGCGACTGTTTACTAAAAACACAGGTCCGTGCGAAGCCGTAAGGCGATGTATACGGACTGACGCCTGCCCGGTGCTGGAACGTTAAGGGGACCGGTTAGTGCACTTTCGGGTGTGCGAGGCTGAGAACTTAAGCGCCAGTAAACGGCGGTGGTAACTATAACCATCCTAAGGTAGCGAAATTCCTTGTCGGGTAAGTTCCGACCTGCACGAATGGCGTAACGACTTCTCGACTGTCTCAACCATAGGCCCGGTGAAATTGCACTACGAGTAAAGATGCTCGTTTCGCGCAGAAGGACGGAAAGACCCCGGGACCTTTACTATAGTTTGATATTGGTGTTCGGTTCGGCTTGTGTAGGATAGGTGGGAGACGTTGAAGCATGCACGCCAGTGTGTGTGGAGTCAATCTTGAAATACCACTCTGGTCGTGCTGGATGTCTAACCTCGGTCCGTGATCCGGATCAGGGACAGTGTCTGATGGGTAGTTTAACTGGGGCGGTTGCCTCCTAAAGAGTAACGGAGGCGCCCAAAGGTTCCCTCAGCCTGGTTGGCAATCAGGTGTTGAGTGTAAGTGCACAAGGGAGCTTGACTGTGAGACCGACGGGTCGAGCAGGGACGAAAGTCGGGACTAGTGATCCGGCAGTGGCTTGTGGAAGCGCTGTCGCTCAACGGATAAAAGGTACCCCGGGGATAACAGGCTGATCTTCCCAAGAGTCCATATCGACGGGATGGTTTGGCACCTCGATGTCGGCTCGTCGCATCCTGGGGCTGGAGTCGGTCCCAAGGGTTGGGCTGTTCGCCCATTAAAGCGGTACGCGAGCTGGGTTTAGAACGTCGTGAGACAGTTCGGTCCCTATCCTCTGCGCGCGTAGGAATATTGAGAAGGGCTGTCCCTAGTACGAGAGGACCGGGACGGACGAACCTCTGGTGTGCCAGTTGTCCTGCCAAGGGCACGGCTGGTTGGCTACGTTCGGAAAGGATAACCGCTGAAAGCATCTAAGCGGGAAGCCTGCTTCGAGATGAGTATTCCCACCACCTTGAGTGGTTAAGGCTCCCAGTAGACGACTGGGTTGATAGGCCAGATGTGGAAGCCCGGTAACGGGTGGAGCTGACTGGTACTAATAGGCCGAGGGCTTGTCCTCAGTTGCTCGCGTCCACTGTGTTAGTTCTGAAGTAACGAACTGTGTATACACCGGTTGGTTAACTTCATAGTGTTTCGGTGGTCATAGCGTTAGGGAAACGCCCGGTTACATTTCGAACCCGGAAGCTAAGCCTTTCAGCGCCGATGGTACTGCAGGGGGGACCCTGTGGGAGAGTAGGACGCCGCCGAACAATTATTGTGGGAAAGCCCCGCACCTTATGGTGCGGGGCTTTCCTGCGTTCCCGACCTGGAGCCCCTCCACCCCTGTGCGGCTGCCGGCCGTGGCTGAGGGTAGGGTCAGGGGGCATCATTGGCACGTTCCAACAGGAGGCCCCCGGGTGGAGGTCCAGGAGACTCGCGTTCAGACGGACCGGGTCCTCACCATCCCGAACATCCTCAGCATGGCTCGCCTCGTCGGCGTACCTGTGTTCCTGTGGCTGATCCTTCTCCCCGTGTTTGGTGAGCCCAAGCGCGACGGCTGGGCACTGCTGGTGTTGATGCTCAGCGGTATCAGCGATTATCTCGACGGGAAGCTCGCCCGGCGCTGGAACCAGATCAGCAGCCTGGGGCGGCTGCTGGACCCCGCGGCAGACCGGCTCTACATCCTTTCCACCCTGATCGGGCTCACCTGGAGGGAGATCCTGCCCCTCTGGCTCACAGCGGCCCTTTTGGCCCGTGAGCTGATGCTTCTGGTGATGGTGGGAATCCTCCGTCGGCACGGCTATCCGCCGCCCCAGGTGAACTTCCTCGGGAAGGCCGCGACGTTCAACCTGATGTACGCGTTCCCGTTGTTGCTTCTCAGTGACGGAAACGGTTGGCTGTCATCACTGGCTGCTATTTTCGGATGGGCGTTCGCCGGATGGGGTACAACTCTGTATTGGTGGGCAGGGATCCTCTATGTGGTTCAGGTCCGCCGGCTGGTGAAGGCGGACACAGCGGCCGACTGAGCTTGCCGATAGTGGCGCAGTACAGTGCCTGGCTGTTCGCGCGCGATGCCTGCGGATCAGCCCCGGCTGGGTGAGGTCGGCCAGACCGTCGTCTCTTCAAGGAGGACCTTCCCGACATGAAGGCCGTTGTGATGGCTGGTGGCGAAGGTACACGCCTTCGCCCCATGACCTCGAGCATGCCCAAGCCGCTGCTTCCTGTGGCCAATCGGCCGATCATGGAGCATGTGCTGCGGTTGCTCAAGCGGCATGGGCTCAGTGAAACCGTCGTAACCGTGCAGTTTCTTGCCTCACTCGTCAAGAATTACTTCGGTGACGGCGAAGAGCTCGGAATGGAGCTCACCTATGCCAATGAGGAGAAGCCACTCGGTACTGCGGGCAGCGTAAAGAATGCCGAAGCAGCGCTGAAGGATGACACGTTCCTTGTTATCTCGGGCGACGCCCTCACCGACTTCGACCTCACCGACCTGATCCGTTTCCACAAGGAAAAGGGCGCAATGGTCACCGTGTGTCTGGCCCGAGTACCGAATCCCCTTGAATTCGGTATCACCATCGTGGATGAAGAGGGCAAGGTCGAGCGCTTCCTTGAGAAGCCCACTTGGGGCCAGGTCTTCTCGGACACCGTCAATACGGGCATCTACGTCATGGAGCCCGAAGTCTTCGACTACGTCGAGGCAGACACCTCAGTCGACTGGTCCGGTGATGTCTTCCCTCAGCTGATGAAGGAGGGCAAGCCGATCTACGGCTACATCGCCGAGGGCTACTGGGAGGACGTAGGCACGCACGAGAGCTACGTCAAGGCGCAGGCCGATGTCCTTGAGGGCAAGGTCGACGTCGACATCGACGGCTTCGAGATCTCCCCGGGTGTCTGGGTGGCCGAGGGTGCCGAGGTGCACCCGGACGCCGTGCTGCGCGGGCCGCTCTACATCGGCGACTACGCCAAGGTCGAAGCCGGCGTGGAGATCCGCGAGCACACGGTCGTGGGGTCGAACGTCGTGGTGAAGAACGGGGCCTTCCTCCACAGAGCGGTCGTGCACGACAACGTCTACATCGGCCAGCACAGCAACCTCCGCGGATGCGTGATCGGCAAGAACACCGACATCATGCGGGCGGCGCGCATCGAGGACGGCGCTGTCATCGGGGACGAGTGCCTGGTCGGCGAAGAATCGATCATTCAGGGCAATGTGCGGGTCTACCCGTTCAAGACCATCGAGGCCGGCGCCTTCGTCAACACCTCGGTGATCTGGGAGTCGCGCGGCCAGGCGCATCTGTTCGGCGCGCGCGGCGTGTCCGGCATCCTGAATGTGGAGATCACCCCGGAGCTGGCAGTACGGCTGGCTGGGGCGTACGCGACGACGCTCAAGAAGGGCGCCACGGTCACCACAGCGCGTGACCACTCCCGTGGTGCGCGGGCGCTGAAGCGAGCGGTGATCTCGGCGCTCCAGACGAGCGCCATCGACGTACGGGATCTGGAGAACGTGCCGCTGCCCGTCGCACGTCAGCAGACGGCGCGAGGCAGCGCGGGCGGCATCATGATCCGTACGACGCCGGGTGTGCCCGACTCCGTGGACATCATGTTCTTCGACGAGCGCGGCTCCGACCTCTCGCAGGCGGGCCAGCGGAAGCTGGACCGGGTCTTCGCGCGTCAGGAGTACCGACGTGCGTTCCCCGGCGAGATCGGCGATCTGTATTTCCCGGCCAGCGTCTTCGACTCGTACACCGGATCCCTGCTGCGGAACCTGGACACCACGGGAATCGCGGAGTCGGGGCTGAAGGTGGTCGTCGACGCGTCGAACGGCAGCGCGGGCCTGGTCCTGCCCAGCCTGCTGGGACGGCTCGGCGTTGACGCGCTGACCATCAATCCGGGGCTCGACGAGTCCAGGCCGACCGAGACCGCCGATACACGTCGGTCCGGTCTGGTGCGGCTCGGGGAGATCGTCGCGTCGGCTCGGGCGGCCTTCGGGGTGCGGTTCGACCCGGTGGGTGAGCGGCTGTCGCTCGTCGACGAGCGTGGGCGGATCATCGAGGACGACCGGGCTCTCCTGGTGATGCTCGACCTCGTTGCGGCGGACCGGCGCAGTGGCCGGGTGGCGCTGCCCGTCACCACCACGAGGATCGCCGAGCAGGTTGCGGCGTACCACGGGACGCAGGTGGAGTGGACGACCACTTCGCCCGACGATCTGACCCGAGTGGGCCGTGAGGAGGCCACGATCTTCGGTGGTGACGGCTGCGGTGGCTTCATCATTCCGGAGTCCAGCAGCGTCTTCGACGGCTCGGCCGCATTTGTGCGGCTGATTGGGCTGGTGGCAAGGACGCAGCTCACTCTCAGTCAGATCGACGCGCGCATCCCGCGGGCCCATGTGCTCAAGCGGGACCTGGCGACACCTTGGGCGGTCAAGGGGCTCGTCATGCGCAGTGTGGTCGAGGCGGCCGGCGACCGGTCGGTGGACACGACCGACGGTGTGCGTGTCGTCGAGGCGGACGGTCGATGGGTGATGGTGCTGCCCGATCCGGCCGAAGCTGTCACTCATTTGTGGGCCGAAGGGCCCGACGACGAGTCGGCCCAGGCCCTGCTCGACGAGTGGACGGCGGTCGTCGACGGTGCAGGTCACTGAGGTGTGACTGGTGTGCCGGACGTTGTCTTCATACGACGTCCGGCGCACCGGTGGGGCCATTCGGTGGTAGGGCCTTCGACGTGCGACGATGTGCGTCATGTCGCAGCAGCCGCCCGGGAGGAGCACCTCCTCCTCCCCACCACGGCGCCCGGACGCGTCCATGTCGCTGCTGACAAATGTGATGGACCACAGCCTCGACGACGGGTACGCGGAAGCGACCGCCCGCAGGCAGGCCGACGGCAGCGCGGGGATGCCGCGCACGCTTCGCGCGAAACTCGGGCTTGCCGCAGGGCTCGTGCTGGCCGCCCTGGTCGTCACTGTCGGTGCGGCGCAGGCGCGTATAGCGGCCCCTGTGGTCGCCAAGGAGCGTGAGGAGCTCATCGATCGGATCGAGGCGGAGACCTCGGCGGCCGGCAGGCTTGAGGACGATGTGGACGCGCTCAGGGCCGAGGTCGGAGAGCGTCAGCGCAAGGCACTCCAGGAACACGGCGGCGAGCAGGGCCAGTTGGTCGCGTTGCTGTCCGGTGCGACGGCGGTGCGGGGTCCGGGCGTGAAGCTCATGGTGGACGATGCCAAGGACACGGAGCAGGGTGGCGGAGGGCCGCGCGAGAGCAGCAGTTTCTCCGACACCGGCCGGGTGCGTGACCGTGACATGCAGCGGGTCGTCAACGGGCTGTGGGCGTCGGGCGCCGAGGCTGTCGCCATCAACGGGCAGCGCCTCACGGCCCTGTCGGCGATCCGGGCCGCGGGCGACGCGATACTGGTCGACAACAAGCCACTGGTTCCCCCGTACACGGTGCTCGCCGTGGGGGACGGGCGGCAGCTGAGCACCGACTTCCAGGACAGCGCCGATGGCCAGTACTTGCATGTGCTGCAGCAGAACTACGGCATCAGGACGAGCATTTCCGATCAGGAAGAGGTTCGGCTGCCGGCCGCGCCGAGCCTGATCGTACGTACAGCAGAACCGCTGGCCACGGGCGCCGGGAAAGACGTGGCCAACACAGGGAAGGGCACATCGTGATCGCCGTACTGGGCCTCGTCGTGGGAGTCGTGGTCGGACTGTTCGTTCGCCCCGAAGTGCCGGCGGTGGTCGAGCCGTATCTGCCGATTGCCGTCGTCGCCGCGCTCGACGCGGTATTCGGTGGCCTGCGGGCCATGCTCGACGGCATCTTCGTCGACAAGGTCTTCGTCGTCTCCTTCCTCTCCAATGTCGTGGTGGCCGCGCTGATCGTGTTCCTGGGTGACAAGTTGGGCGTCGGCGCGCAGCTGTCCACCGGTGTGGTCGTTGTGTTCGGCATCCGGATCTTCTCCAACGCTGCGGCGATTCGCCGGCACGTTTTCCGGGCGTGAGGCCGATGAATACGGAAGAGAACCCGCAGGGCGAGAACCCGCGGCCGGGCCAAGAGGCGCCGGATTCCCAAGAACTGGCGGCGCAGCAGGCGGAGACCGGGCGTCAGCGGCTGATCGCCGCCCTCTGGCCACCGCGTGTCACGCGGGCCCAGCTCATCGTGGCGCTGCTGCTGTTCGTGCTGGGGCTCGGGTTGGCCATCCAGGTCCGATCGACCAGCGACGACAGTGCGCTGCGCGGGGCCCGTCAGGAGGACCTGGTTCGGATCCTCGACGAGCTGGACGGTCGTACGCAGCGACTCGAAGACGAGAAGCAGCAGCTGGACGATCAGCGCACCGAGCTGGAGACCAGTTCGGACCAGGCGGAAGAGGCCCGCAAGCAGACGCTGGAGAAGGAACGGCAGCTCGGTGTCCTGGCCGGCACAGTGGCGGCGCAGGGACCCGGGATCAAGCTGACCATCAGCGACCCGACCGCCGCGGTCGAGGCGGACATGCTGCTCGACGCGATCCAGGAGCTGCGGGCGGCGGGCGCGGAGGCGATCGAGATCAACGACGTCCGCGTGGTCGCGAACACCTACTTCTCCGACGGGGACGGCGGCATCCGGGTGGACAAGCAGAAGATCGGCGCGCCGTACCGCTTCGAAGTGATCGGCAAGCCGCAGGATCTGGAGCCCGCGCTGAATATCCCGGGTGGAGTTGTGCAGACTCTGGAGAAGGAGCAGGCCACCGTCACGGTGACACGGGCCGAGAAGATCGTCGTGGATGCCTTGCGACCGGCGAAGCGGCCTGACTACGCTCGGTCGTCATCGCAGTGAGGCGGGGGTGCATGGGGGCCGTGGGACACGGGCATGAGGTTGCGGGGGGTCGGCGCATCGAAGGCTCGGTGCGTGGTGGAAACTGTTTGGCGGATACGGACGTTGTGAAGATGTCCGAGTCGGCAGGTGTGTTCATTCAGGGTTCGTCCTGCCCCACGGGCGGGTCTGTTTCGGTCAAGGGGAATCGCCCGTGAAGTTGTTTGCGAAGTTGTTCGGCAAGAGCACACGCGAGGACGGTGCCAACAGCGCCGCCCGGCACCGTGCCCCGCGCCATGGAGATGCCGAGGAACCGGGCGGGGACCGCCCGCTGTTCCGGGACGAGGTCGCTGGTCCGGGTGGTGACATTTCGGGTGGCCAGGGCGCGTCGTCTGTTGACCCTGCGGGTCCCGGCCGCATAGGTTTCGGGGAACCGTCAACCTCAAGTACGGGTGGAGGGTTTACCTCCGACCCGTATGCAACCAACGCCTCTGCGGGGCAGCCGCGGCAGGAGGATCCGTCCATGTCGGCCTTGCCGGTTTGTACGAGGTGTGGGCATCGCAATGCCGAGGCCAGCCGGTTCTGCTCCAACTGCGGAGCGCCGCTGAGGGCCGGGGCATCGCCCGAGCGCCCCTCGGAGACCACGTCGACCATCTCCATCTCGGGGCTTGAGGCGTACGAGGCGGAGGCGACGGGCCAGACCTCTGCCCCCTCGCTGTCGCCGGAGGCTCAGGCGGCCGTCGACGCGCTGCCGCTCGGTGCGGCCCTGCTGGTGGTGCGCCGCGGTCCGAATTCGGGCAGCCGCTTCCTCCTGGACGGCGAGCTGACCACCGCCGGGCGACACCCGCAGAGCGACATCTTCCTCGACGACGTGACGGTCTCGCGACGCCATGTGGAGTTCCGCCGGGGTGGGGACGGTGGGTTCACCGTCTCCGACGTCGGCAGCCTCAACGGTACGTACGTCAACCGTGAGCGCATCGACGCGGTGCTCCTGTCCAACGGTGACGAGGTGCAGATCGGCAAGTACCGGCTGGTGTTCTACGCGAGCCAGCGGGCCATGTGACGCCTACGGGAAGACCCATGCTGCGAACAGCGACAGGCGGTGCCGGAACCGGCACCGGCACCGCGGGTGACCGCCTGGTGAGTATCGGCACGGTGCTCAGCCTGCTGCGCGAGGAGTTTCCCGAGGTCTCGATCTCCAAGATTCGCTTCCTGGAGACCGAGGGTCTTGTCGAGCCGCGGCGCACGCCGTCCGGGTACCGGAAATTCAGCCCCGAGGACGTTGAGCGGCTGGCCCAGGTGCTGCGGATGCAGCGGGACCACTACCTGCCGCTGAAGGTCATCCGTGAGCATCTGGACGCGCTGGAGCGCGGTGAGCAGGTCCAGCTACCCGCCTCCGCGGGTCCGTGCGACCCGCTCGACGGTTCACCTGAATCCGGCATCGACCGCCCGACCGCGGTCCGGATCGGTCGGGCGGAGCTCCTCGCGGCCGCGGAGGTCGGCGAGGCCGAGCTCGACGCGTGGGAGTCGTATGGCCTGATCTCGCCGATGCCGGGTGGCGGTTACGACGCTGAAGCCGTCACCGTCGCCAGGCTCGTCGCGGATCTGGGACGTTTCGGCCTGGAGCCGCGGCATCTGCGCGCGGTGAAAGCCGCCGCCGATCGCGAGGCCGGCCTGGTCGAACAGGTGGTCGCTCCGCTGCGCCGGCACCCGAATCCGCAGACCAGAGCACGTGCGGAGGAGACCGTGAAAGAGCTCGCCGAGCTGTCCGTCCGGCTCCACGCCGCGCTCATTCAGACGGCCCTCGGGGTGCGGCTGCACTGAGCTTGGAGGAGCCCGACTACCCAAACCTGCCAGGCACGTCCTAGGGTTGCTGTGTGAACGAGCTCGACGTCGTAGGTGTCCGGGTGGAAATGCCCTCCAACCAGCCGATCGTGCTCCTGCGTGAAGTGGGAGGCGACCGGTACCTTCCCATCTGGATCGGGCCGGGAGAAGCGACCGCGATCGCTTTTGCCCAGCAGGGGATGGCCCCTGCCAGGCCGCTGACCCATGACCTCTTCAAGGACGTACTCGAAGCGGTTGGCCAGGAGCTCACCGAAGTGCGCATTACGGACCTGCGGGAAGGGGTCTTCTACGCCGAGCTGGTCTTCGCCAGCGGAGTCGAGGTGAGTGCGAGGCCCTCGGACGCCATAGCGCTGGCGCTGCGCACCGGAACGCCGATCTATGGCAGTGACGGTGTGCTCGATGATGCCGGGATTGCGATCCCGGACGAGCAGGAGGACGAAGTGGAGAAGTTCCGCGAGTTCCTCGACCAGATCTCTCCCGAGGACTTCGGGACCAATAGTCAGTGACCTGCGCGTCAGGGCGCGTCGGGACATTCGGGGAGCCGTTCCCGGAAGAGGCGCACGGGAAACCACTCTTAGGGTGATTATCACTCGGCGTGGCGAGCGCGGCGATCGTTGACGCACCCCAAGCGACTGCCTACCGTCGACAAGGGCAGGTCAAGGACGGAGGTCGGCGTGAGAAGCAGCGGCGACGGTACGGTGGCGGGCGGGCCGTATCCGCTTTACGGCAATGCGGTAGAACCCACCGCGAGGCAGCAGGCTGTAGCGTCGGCCACGGGTGAGGCAGCGACCGAGAGCGTGGGATACCGGGGGCCGACCGCGTGTGCGGCGGCGGGGATCACGTACCGGCAGCTCGACTACTGGGCCCGCACCGGGCTGGTCGAGCCGAGCGTCCGGCCCGCCTACGGGTCGGGCACGCAGCGTCTCTACAGCTTCCGGGACGTCGTAGTCCTCAAGATCGTGAAGCGATTCCTGGACACCGGTGTCGGACTGCAGAACATCCGGACGGCGGTCCAGCACCTTCGGGCCCGCGGGTTCAAGGATCTCGATCGGATGACGCTGATGAGCGACGGCGCGACGGTGCACGAGTGCTCGTCGCCCGATGAGGTCGTCGAGCTTCTCCAGGGTGGCCAGGGCGTCTTCGGAATCGCCGTGGGCGTGGTCTGGCGGGACGTGGAGAGCGCTCTGTCCCAGCTGCACGGCGAGCGGGTCGACACCGGCGAGACCCTGATCGGGAGCAACCCCGCCGACGAGCTCGCGCGACGCCGCAACAAGGCTGTCTGAGCGCCTGTTCGTGCTCCCGACGGTCGATTGTCAGTGCCGTACGGCAGCATCGGTGATGTGAGACCCGTACCGACCATCCTGCATCTGGACATGGATGCCTTCTACGCCGCCGCGGAGCAGGCGTCGAAGCCGAGCCTGCGCGGGAAGCCGGTGGTCGTCGGGGGGATCGGCACGCGTGGGGTGGTCGCCACCGCGTCGTACGAAGCCAGGCGATTCGGGGTGCACTCCGCGATGCCGGTGGCGCAGGCCCGGCGGCTGTGTCCGAACGCCGCGTATCTCAATCCGCGCTTCTCCCTGTACCGGGCGGTGAGCGATCAGGTCATGGAGCTGCTGGGGCGGCTCTCGCCGCTGGTGGAGCCGCTGAGCCTGGACGAGGCCTTCGTGGACCTGGAGGCGGGTGGGGTGGCCGACGACGCCGCCTCCGCCCGGACGGCCGGAGAGCGGCTGCGGGAGGACATCAGAGCCGTCACCGGGCTCACCGGGTCGGTGGGGCTCGCGGGATCCAAGATGCTGGCGAAGATCGCCTCGGAGCAGGCGAAGCCCGACGGTCTGGTGCTGATAGAGCCCGGCACCGAGCGGGAGCTGCTGGCGCCGATGCCGGTGCGGATTCTGCCGGGGGTCGGGCCGGCCACCGGGGAGCATCTGCGGCGGGCCGGGATGACGACCGTCGTCGAGCTGGCCGAGGCGGGCGAGGACGAGCTCGTACGGCTGCTGGGGAAGGCGCACGGTGCGTCGCTGTACCGGATGGCCTCCGGGTTCGACGACCGGCCCGTGGTGTCCGAGCGGGACGCGAAGTCCGTATCGGTCGAGGACACCTTCGAGGTGGATCTGCACGACCGGGTCAGGATCAGGGCAGAGGTGGGGCGGCTGGCCGACCGGTGCGTGGTGCGGCTGCGGGCGGCCGGGCGGTCGGGCAGGACGGTCGTGCTCAAGGTGCGGCGGTACGACTTCTCGACGCTGACGCGCTCCGAGACCCTGCGCGGGCCCACGGACGATCCGGGCGTGGTGCGGGAGGCCGCGGGGCGGCTGCTGGAATCGGTGGACACCACGGGCGGGGTGCGACTGCTCGGCGTGGGGGTCACCGGGCTCGCGGACTACACCCAGGAGGACCTCTTCGCCCAGGCGGCGACAGAGAAGGCTGAGACCGAGAGGGCAGCGGCGGAGGAGGCGGCAGGCGAAGACGCGGGGGCCGAGGAAGGAAATGCGGGGGAAGGAGAGCCGTACGGGGGCGGAGCGGCGCTGGAGCGGGCGCCCGAGCCGCTGCCGGAGCGGCGGTGGCACGCGGGACACGACGTACGGCATGCCCAGCACGGAGCCGGCTGGGTGCAGGGCAGCGGCCTGGGGCGGGTCACGGTGCGCTTCGAGGAGCCGACATCGAGGCCCGGGTGGGTACGGACCTTCAAGGTGGACGATCCCGATCTGGAGCCTTCCGATCCGCTTCCGCTGGTACGGGCGGCGGACGAGTCGGCGGAGCCGGGGGAATCAGGGGGCCGGGAGGCTCAGGTGGTGTCCTCGCCCGCCAGCTTGCCGAAGTCCCGGTCGGATGCGGGCGGCGAGATCTCCAGCCCGTAGTGGTGATAGAGCTGCAGCTCCTGCTCCGGGGAGAGATGGCGGCCCACGCCGAAGTCCGGGGCGTCCTTGATGAGCGCCCGCTCGAAGGGGACGTGCAGTGACTGGTCCACGACCTCGCTCGGCTCCAGGGGCACGAAGGCGTCCCGGCTGAAGAGGCCGGTGCGTACGGCCGCCCATTCCGGGACTCCCGTGGCGTCGTCGAGGTACACCTCGTCCACCGTTCCGATCTTGGTGCCATTGCGGTCGTACGCCTTGCGGCCGATCAGGCTGCGCGGATCGATGTCGGTCTGCACGGTCCCTCCAACTGATCGCAACTGCTCCGTAAACACTACGAAAGTGCACATCGGGGACCCCGGCCACTCGAGGGATGGGTGACTGGGCTCGCTGGTAGGCTGGCAAACGGCTACTGACCCCGTGCGGGAGAGTCCTCCGGCGAACGTGAACGTGCCGGAGGCGCCGAAGGAGCAAATCCTCCCCGGAATCTCTCAGGCCCCCGTACCGCATGGACGAGGTCACTCTGGAAAGCAGGGTGGGAGTCGCACGGGCATGTCTCCGCAAGGAGCACTGCCCGGACGGAGCCTTCCCTCACCGACGGTGAAAGTCGGAGCGTGTTTTTCGCGCCCCGGTGAAGCTCTCAGGTTGAGATGACAGAGGGGGAGGCCGTCCGGGTACCCGCAGTGGTGCCCTCGCAGGTCGCGTCAGACCAGGAGGCCTTCCGCAGATGACCGCAAACCGCATTCCGCTCTCACAGCTTGAGCGTGGCATCCCCTTCGAGCAGCGCCACATCGGCCCCGATGCCGAAGCGCAGGCCAAAATGCTCGCCCAGGTCGGCTACGGCTCGCTCGACGAGCTGACCGCGGCCGCGGTGCCGGACGTCATCAAGAGCACCGAGGCGCTGGCCCTGCCGGACGCGCGCACCGAGGCCGAAGTACAGGCCGAGCTGCGCACGCTCGCGGACAGCAACCAGGTGCTCGCCCCGATGATCGGGCTCGGCTACTACGGCACCTTCACGCCGCCGGTGATCCTGCGCAACGTGATGGAGAGCCCCTCCTGGTACACGGCGTACACGCCCTACCAGCCGGAAATCTCGCAGGGCCGGCTGGAGGCGCTCCTCAACTTCCAGACGATGGTGGCCGACCTGACCGGGCTGCCCACCTCCGGCGCCTCGCTGCTCGACGAGGGCACCGCCGCCGCCGAGGCCATGGCACTCTCCCGCCGGGTCGGCAAGGTCAAGAAGGGCGTCTTCCTGATCGACTCCGACGCCTTCCCGCAGACCGTCGCGGTGATCCAGACCCGCGCCGAGCCGACCGGTGTCGAGGTCGTCGTCGCCGATCTGAGCGACGGGATCCCGGCCGAGGTCGCCGAGCGCGGCGTCTTCGGTGTGCTGCTGCAGTACCCGGGAGCCTCCGGCGTCGTACGGGACATCAAGCCCGTCGTCGCGCAGGCGCACGAGCTCGGTGCGATCGTCACCGTCGCCGCCGACCTGCTGGCGCTGACGCTGCTCACCTCGCCCGGCGAGCTGGGTGCGGACATCGCGGTGGGCACCACCCAGCGCTTCGGTGTGCCGATGGGCTTCGGCGGCCCGCACGCCGGCTTCATGGCCGTGCGCGAGAAGTTCGCCCGCAGCCTGCCCGGCCGGCTCGTCGGTGTGTCCGTCGACGCCGACGGCAACAAGGCCTACCGGCTGGCGCTGCAGACGCGTGAGCAGCACATCCGCCGGGAGAAGGCCACCAGCAACATCTGTACCGCGCAGGTGCTCCTCGCGGTGATGGCCGGTATGTACGCCGTCTACCACGGCCCGGACGGGCTGCGCGGCATCGCCGGCCGCACCCACCGGTACGCCGTACTGCTCGCCGAGGGCCTGCGGGCGGGCGGCGTGGAGATCGTGCACGGCTCGTACTTCGACACTCTCACCGCGCGCGTCCCCGGCAGGGCCGCCGAGGTACTCGCCGCGGCGCGTGAGGGCGGGGTCAACCTGCGCCTGGTCGACGCCGACACCCTCTCGATCGCCTGCGACGAGACGACGGCCCGCGCCGAGATCACCGCGGTCTGGTCGGCCTTCGGTGTCGACGGCGACCTGGAGGCGCTGGACGTGTCGACGGCCGAGACGCTGCCCGCCGGCCTGCTGCGCACCGACGACTACCTGGCCCACCCGGTGTTCCACCAGCACCGCTCCGAGACCGCGATGCTGCGCTACCTGCGCAAACTCGCCGACCGCGACTACGCGCTCGACCGCGGCATGATCCCGCTCGGCTCCTGCACCATGAAGCTGAACGCGACCACCGAGATGGAGCCGGTCACCTGGCCCGAGTTCGGGCAGATCCACCCCTTCGCGCCGGTCGAGCAGGCACAGGGCTACCTGACGCTCATCCGTGAGCTGGAGGAGCGCCTCGCTGAGGTCACCGGGTACGACGCGGTGTCCATCCAGCCCAACGCCGGATCGCAGGGTGAGCTCGCCGGCCTGCTGGCCGTACGGGCCTACCACCGGGCCAATGGCGACGCTCAGCGCACCGTGTGCCTGATCCCGTCGTCCGCGCACGGCACCAACGCGGCGAGCGCGGTGATGGCCGGGATGAAGGTCGTGGTCGTCAAGACGCGCGAGGACGGCGACGTCGACGTCGACGACCTGCACGCGAAGATCGAGCAGCACGGCGCCGAGCTCGCGGTGCTCATGGTCACCTACCCGTCCACGCACGGTGTGTTCGAGGAGCACATCAGCGACGTCTGTGCGGCCGTGCACGACGCGGGCGGCCAGGTGTACGTGGACGGTGCGAACCTCAACGCGCTGGTGGGCCTCGCCAAGCCGGGCAAGTTCGGCTCGGACGTCTCCCATCTGAACCTGCACAAGACCTTCTGCATCCCGCACGGCGGCGGCGGCCCCGGGGTCGGCCCGGTTGGCGTACGGGCGCACCTCGCGCCGTATCTGCCGAACCACCCGCTCCAGCCGACGGCCGGACCGCGGACGGGCGTCGGTCCGATCTCGGCCGCTCCGTGGGGCTCGGCGGGCATCCTGCCGATCTCCTGGGCGTACGTACGCCTCATGGGCGGCGAGGGCCTCAAGCGTGCGACGCAGGTCGCCGTGCTCGCGGCGAACTACATCGCCAAGCGCCTGGAGCCGCACTTTCCGGTCCTCTACGCCGGTCCGAACGGGCTGGTGGCGCACGAGTGCATCGTTGATCTCCGGCCGTTGTCGAAGTCGACCGGTGTGAGCGTCGACGACATCGCCAAGCGCCTCATCGACTACGGCTTCCATGCTCCGACCATGTCGTTCCCGGTGGCCGGCACGCTGATGATCGAGCCCACCGAGAGCGAGGACCTGGCGGAGATCGACCGGTTCTGCGACGCGCTGATCGCGATCCGCAGCGAGATCGACAAGGTCGCCTCGGGCGACTGGCCCGCCGACGACAACCCGTTGTGCAACGCGCCGCACACCGCGGCCGCGCTGGGCGGGGAGTGGGAGCACGCGTACAGCCGTGAGGAAGCGGTCTTCCCGGCCGGAGTCTCGGCCGCGGACAAGTACTGGCCGCCGGTCCGTCGTATCGACGGCGCGTTCGGCGACCGCAACCTTGTCTGCTCCTGCCCGCCGCTGGACGAGTACGACAACTGACGTGCTCGCGGCCACTCGGCCGCAGGAGACGGGCGCGGACACGCGTCGGGGCCGGTTCGGAGGATTCTCCGGGCCGGCCCCTCGTTGTACTGCCCGGAGCTACGCGGCGGTCACCACGTCCAGCGGGCGGTGCGGAGCGATGATCTGCCCGTCCGGCAGCAGCTCACCGGTGTCCTCGAATAGGAGAACTCCGTTGCACAGCAGGCTCCAGCCCTGCTCAGGGTGGTGCGCCATGAGATGGGCGGCCTCCCGATCGGCGGATTCGGCTGATGGGCAGGCTGGCTGGTGCTGACACATGGAAGGGTTCTTTCGCTGCGTTGTAGTGAGTGTCCTGTGGCTCGATGCGGTGTTCATAACCGCCCCCCGTATCAATCGGTCCGTTCCCAGTGTTGCCCTACGGACGTGTTTCCGCAGGGATTTCACGGCAGCTCTCCTTACTGATTGATGACGCATCACCCGTGCGGACGGTTCAGCTCAACTGGGTTGTCTTTTTGGGTGGTTCGGGGTGGCCGGTACGGGCTACGCCGTTCGGGGCAGGACTGTGCCCCGTGACCACCAGTACTGGTCACGGGGCACAGAGCGGCCGACTGCCTGGCGGTGCGGTCAGGCGGGCTGGCTGAGGAGAGGGGCGGGGGTCAGTCGGTTGGTCAGTACGGTCAGCAGGTCGGCGACCCGGTGCGGATGGTGCGACGCGATGCCGGGCGGGGCCGGCGCGAGGGGCACCAGCACATCGGTCGGGAGGGGCATGTCGTCGGAGGCGTCCGCCTCCGGCTCGCCGTGCAGCCAGAGATTGAGCATGTATAGCTCGGGCACGGACAGGAGCCGCGGCTGGTAGCGGCCATTCATGGCCTCGGCCTGGCGCAGGGCTCGCTCGCTGGAGGCGATGTACGGGCCCTCGCAGAAGTGCGAGAAGGCCCAGCCGTCGGGGGTGAGCATGGTGTCGGCGGCGGCCACCGTGCGGTCACCGCTGCGGATGAGGAATCGCCAGCCTGTGAGCCGCGTGCGCGGCGGTCGGCCGGTCGGGACCATGCGGTCCAGTACGTGAAGGGGCAGGGCGAGTTCGGGGCTCAGCGGTCCTTGGGCGGAACGGAGAGCCGGGGTACGGGCCTCGCGTACTGCGGTGGGAGAACCGAGAGCCGCGAGGACACTGCGCAGAGCCGGCGCGGGAGCCGGGGGGACAAGCAGCGGCATGATGGTGGGTCGCCTCTCACTTGGGAGACACGGTGATGCGTGGGCAGTGCGGACGGCGCTGTCTGCGTGCGGGGTCAGAGGGGGCCGTGGGATGGTGGCCGGACGCCAACTCTCTGCCTCGTTTGCGGAGTTTATACGACGTGTGTTCACGTGGTGTTTCTTCTAGCCGCCGCAGGCATTATGGGCAAGGTGGTATTCGGCTCTTCTTCTGCGGAGAATCTCCCGTTTGTTCGGGAGCGCAGGGCTGTGGCCTCGAATTATTCCGCAGGAGCGGTAGGCCGAAAATCGTCGGCCTTTTTCACCAGCAGTCGCCGGCCGAACTGCTTTTTGCTGCATGCCGAGTGAATGTGCCACTGGGAGCCTGCATCGAGGGTACTCGGCACGCGGTGGCCGTGGGGCGTTATGGATCAGACTCTCTGGGCATCATCGATCGTGACGCGAGCGCCCCATGCTGCGGGGCGCCACCCGAGGAAGGATGCTTCGATGGGGGAGAAGGTGGTGGCCGGCGGGTTCGATCTGTCCGATCGGCAGAAGTACCGGCGCAAACTCCAGCTGTGCCTCCAAGGTCTCGATCAGCTGCTGGCCGAGAAGCGCTTCGATCGCCCCAAGAATCTCATGGGGGTCGAGATCGAGCTCAATCTCGCCGGGGCCGACGGGATGCCGAGTATGATGAACGCGGAGGTCCTGGAAAGGATCTCAAGCCATGATTTCCAGACCGAGCTGGGAATGTTCAATCTGGAAGTTAATATTGTTCCGCACCGGCTGGAGGGCCGGGTATTCGATCAGCTCTCGGAAGAACTCCGCACGGGCCTCGCGTACGCCCACCGAAAAGCGGTGGAGGTCGACGCGGGGATCGTGATGATCGGAATTCTGCCGACGCTCGGGCGTGCGGATCTTGTTTCCGCGAATCTCTCCGACGTGGACCGTTACGTCATGCTCAACGATCAGATCGTCGCGGCGCGCGGCGAGGACTTCGAGCTGGACATCGAGGGGGTGGAGCGCCTCACCTGTACCTCCGCCTCCATTACGCCCGAAGCGGCTTGTACGTCCGTGCAGTTGCACCTCCAGGTCACGCCGGCCCGCTTCGCGGATGTGTGGAACGCCGCGCAGGCCGTGGCTGCCGTACAGATCGTCGTGGGCGCCAACTCGCCGTTCCTCTTCGGCCGCGAGCTGTGGCGTGAATCCAGGCCGCCGCTGTTCCTGCAGGCCACCGATACCCGGCCGCCCGAGCTGCAGGCCCAGGGCGTACGGCCCAGAACGTGGTTCGGCGAGAAGTGGATCGACTCGGCGTACGAGCTCTTCGAGGAGAACCTGCGCTTCTTCCCCGCCCTCCTGCCGATCTGCGACGAGGAGGACCCGCTGCTCGTGCTCGCCGACGGCGGGGTGCCGCGGTTGCAGGAACTCGTGCTGCACAACGGGACGGTGTACCGCTGGAACCGGCCCGTGTACGGGCTGGCCGACGGCGTACCCCATCTGCGGGTGGAGAACAGGGTGCTGCCGGCCGGCCCCACGGTGACGGACGTAATCGCCAATGCCGCCTTCTACTACGGTCTGGTCCGGGCGCTGGCCGAGGACACGCGGCCCGTGTGGAAGAGGCTGCCCTTCGAGGCGGCGGCCGAGAACTTCGACGTCGCGTGCCGCCACGGAATCGACGCCGAGCTGATCTGGCCGAAGCCGGGCCGCGCGGCCGGCACGGCGCGGGTGCCGGGCGTCCGGCTCGTGCTCGACGAGCTGCTGCCCCTGGCCGCGGCCGGGCTCGACGCCTGGGGCGTCGAGCCGGCGGACCGCGACTTCTACCTGGGCGTCATCGAGCAGCGGTGCAAGCTGCGCGTCAACGGCGCCTCCTGGCAGGTGGACACCTTCCACCGCGCCCTGGAGGCCGGTCTTGAGCGCGAGGCCGCGCTGTCCGCCACCACTCGCCGCTACAGCGAGCTGATGCACGAGGGCGAGCCGGTGCATACCTGGGAGGTGGGCTTCCCGGCGTCGAAGTGACGCGCCCCTGGGGGCCTGCGGTGTGAGCGGCGCGACCGGTGCCCGCGCGGCGGCTGTGGTGGTCGACCTCATCGGCCCCGTCGACCTGGCTGACCCGGTCGGTCCGGTCGGCTGCGGTGCTCAGGTGCTGGAGGTGGGGGGTATCAGGCGCCCTGACCCGCCTCCATGATCGCCTTGAGGATGACGGCGTGGATGTCGGCCGGGTCGGTCACCTGGTATCCCCCGCCGCCGGTGACCGAGGCGATCTGCTCGACCTCCTCGCTGTCGGCGTCCGGGCCGACCGCGATGGCGATCAGCGGGACCGGCCGCGCCGGGTCGGCGAGCTGCTTCAGTTCGGTGATCAGGCCGCTGCGGGAGATGCCCGCGGTGTCCTGGTTGGAGCCGTCGGTGAGGATGACGACGGCGTTGAACCTGCCGCTCGCGTAGGAGGCCTGCGCGTCCTTGCAGGCCGCCAGCGTGGTGTCGTACAGACCCGTCGCCCCGTCGGGTACCGGGGCGAGCGCGGAGAAGGCCGCCGAGAGCCTGTCGCGGTGCGTGCGGCCGCCCGGCGCGGGGTCGCCGAGACGGGTTGGTCGCCACCTTCTTGCGGTAGTCGCGCGGACCGTCGAGGTTCGTCGCGAAGTCCCACAGGCCGACCGCGTCCTCCGGGGTGAACTGCGCGAGAGCCTGGATCAGCGAGGCCTTGGTGACATCCATGCGGGTCTGCTCGCCGCGCCCCGGCACCAGCGTGGCCATCGAGCCCGAGGCGTCGACGACCGTCGTCAGCCGGGCGCTCTGCACGGTGATGGTCCACATGCCGAGCGTTTCCTGGATGTCCTTCTGGGAGGGCGCCTTTCCGGGGGCCGAAGCGAAGGGCTGGGGCGCGCGGCCGCCAGCCGTCCGTACGACGGTCGGGGAGGCGGGCTTGTCGGGCGTACGGAAGCCGCGCCTCGCCAGGATGCTCCGGCTCTCCCGCTCGCCGAGCAGGGTCATGAAACGCAGGGCCGCGCGGCTCTCGTCGGTCGACAGCCTGCCCTCGTCGACCAGGGCGTACGGGTAGTCGAGCTGCGCGGTGCCGTCCTTCGGGTAGAAGAGTTCGAGCCCCGGTGCGCCGTCCTTGGTGTTGTGCGCGAAGGCTGCCTGCTCGGAGAGGAGCAGGGCCTGATTGCGGCGGGGGTTGCCCTTCTCCGTGCCGGACTCGTCCCGTGCGAGGCTCTGTGGCACCTGCTGGTCGCTCTCCGATATGCGCTGCGAGAGCAGCTTCGCGGCGGCCGCGACCCTGGTGTCGGCGTCGGGGCCCTCGCTGTGCGTGGACCGGCCGATGCTGGTGAGCCCGAGCAGGCCGGTGGCGCTGCGGGCGGGGTCCGCTGCGCCGAGGCGCAGCGTGCCCTTCTCGGCCGCGGCCGCGGACAGCTGGGCCCAGGTGTACGTCTTGTCGGGCCAGCCCAGCGACTTGGCGGCGGAGGGGACCGCGGCCAGGGCGACCGGGGAGAAGGCGATATTGCCCACCGGGGTGAGGCGGGCACCGTCGCCGGAACTCTGGGCCCGCTGGACCCACAGGTCGGAGTCGGGGATCCAGACCTGGTAGTCGGGCTCGGCCTTGCCGGCGCTGAGCGTGTCGGCGACCTGGTAGGCGTCACGGGCCACGACGTCCACGTCGATGCACTGTCCGTCGGAGGTGATCTGCCTGTCGCGGGCCAGATCGGCGACCTCGCGGACGGCGGGAGCGACGGCGGGGGACGCGACGACCTCCAGGTGGACGGCGGAGTCGGCGCACGATCCGGCGAAGGACAGCATGCCGCCCTCGACCACGACCGCGGCGCCCCCGGCCACCCCAAGAACGAGCACAGTGGCGATGGCGACCGTACGACGTCGTACCGATGAGCGGGACCTGGTGCCGTCCTTCGCGCCCTCGTCGGGCAAGCTGTGACGTCCCATGGCGGTAGAGCCCCTCCTTGAATCGTGAACAAGGAAAAGGGGGACCCCGCCACCGCAATGGCGCTCGTCCCCCGGCCTGTCGCGTGCGATATTCGCACCTGCATTCGAGACCCTAGTGGGGTGGGGTTGGGGATGAGGCGGGATTGATGAACTGGAGGCAGGTGTGCAGGCGGAGGCGGGACAGGTGGCCGATTCTCATCCCGGACACGGGGTGACACGACGGATTTTCCGGACCGAAGTCCTGATCGTGCTCGCGATCTCGCTCGGCGCGAGCGGAGTGTCCTCCCTGATCAGATTTATCGGGGCGCTGACGAAACCCGGTGGTCTCAAGGACCAGGCAGCGAACCTGAACGGGTCGCAGGCACCGGGGCGGCCGTGGCTGGATCTGGCCTGGCAGTTGTTCGGCATCACCTCTTCGCTGGTGCCTGTCGCGCTGGTGGCGTACCTGCTGATGCGGGAGGGGACGGGACTGCGAGCGATCGGCTTCGACCGGACGAAGCCGTGGCCGGACCTGGGGCGGGGGACGCTGGTCGCCGCGGGCATCGGCAGCGCCGGACTCGCTTTTTATCTGGTCGCCATCGAGGCGGGGTTCAACCTCACCGTGGTGCCGGAGTCGTTGCCCGAGGTCTGGTGGAAGTTCCCCGTACTGATTCTCTCCGCGGTGCAGAACTCCGTACTGGAAGAGGTCATCGTTGTCGGGTATCTGCTGCGCAGACTCGGGCAGTTGGGGTGGACGCCGATGGCGGCCCTGGTGGCGAGTTCGGTGCTGCGTGGTTCGTACCACCTCTACCAGGGGATCGGCGGCTTCATCGGCAACATGGTGATGGGCGCGGTCTTTGTGCTGCTGTACCGGCGCTGGGGGCGGATCGGGCCGCTGGTCGTGGCCCATGCGCTGCTCGACATCGGGGCGTTCGTCGGATACGCGCTGCTGGCCGGCAATGTGGGGTGGCTGCCGACGGCTTGAGCGCGCACGAAGGGGGCGTACGGATGCATCCGTACGCCCCCTTCGTGTGTTCTTCCGTCGGCGGCGGGTCGGTGCTCAGGGGGAGGTGAGCAGTTCGCCGTCGATGACAGTGACGGCCCGACCGGTCAGCAGGGTGCGCTCGCCCCGCAGTGATGTGCGTACGAGACCGGAGCGGGCCGAAGCCTGGAGGCCCGTCAGCTCGTCGCGGCCCAGGCGGGCCGACCAGAATGGCGCGAGGGCGGTGTGGGCGCTGCCGGTCACCGGGTCCTCGTTGATGCCGACCCGGGGGAAGAAGCCGCGCGAGACGAAGTCGTAGCCGCGCGAGGCGTCGTCGGCGGCGGCCGTGGCGATGATCCCGCGCCGGGAGTGTGCCGCGAGCGCGGCGAAATCGGGCGCGAGGGCCCGTACGGCCTTCTCGTCGGCCAGTTCCACGAGCAGATCGCCGGTGTGCGGACCCGTGTCGTGGGCCGAGAGGACCTGCGCGCCCAGGGCCTCACCGACGCCGTCGGGAACCGGGACCGCGATGAGCGGCGCGGTCGGGAAGTCGAGCGTGAGCGAACCGTCCTCGTGCGCGGTCGCGGTGAGGATGCCGCAGCGTGCCGCGAAGCGCACGGCGCCGGTCGAGGCGCCCGTGGTGTGCAGGACGTGTGCGGTGGCCAGGGTGGCGTGGCCGCACATGGCCACCTCGGCGGCCGGGGTGAACCAGCGCAGCGCCCAGTCGGCTTCGCCGCCCGCCGGGAGCGGGTGGGCGTATGCGGTCTCGGAGTGGTTCACCTCGGCGGCGACCTGCTGGAGCCAGCCGTCGTCGGGGAAGGCGGCGGAGTCCAGCAGCAGGACTCCGGCCGGATTGCCGGTGAAGGCGCGGTCGGTGAAGGCATCCACGATTCGAATCCTCATGGCATCGAACGTAGGGGCGGGCGAAGCCCCGGGCCACGGCCAATTTCAGGCGACTGGCCCCTTCGGCGCGGGCTCTGGGGTGTGCCCGATGTGCACCCGGTGTGCGCCCGATGTGTGGTCGATGCTTGCTGAGCGACTCATTCCGATATATCGTTGACGCATCGCGACAGATCAACGATGGAAGGAGCGTAGTGATGCATTCACATGGACATGGGGAGTGGGGACCCGGCCATCACGGTCGGGGTGACTCCGAGGGCCGACGTGCCGCTTTCGGTCCCTTCGGACCGCCTTTCGGCGGACCGTGGGGCGGCGGCGGTCGAGGCGGCAGGGGCGGACCCCGCGGCAGGGCGCGGCGCGGCGACGTCCGCGCGTCGATCCTGGCGCTGCTGGTGGACCGGCCCATGCACGGCTACGAGATGATCCAGGAGATCGGCGAGCGCAGCGGCGGGGCCTGGCGGCCCAGTCCCGGCTCGGTCTATCCGACTCTCCAACTGCTGGAGGACGAAGGCCTGATCACCAGCGAGAGCGAGGGCGGCAAGAAGCTGTTCACGCTCACCGACGCCGGTCGCACCGAGGCCGAAGCGGGGCCGCAGGCCCCGTGGGAGGAAGCGGGACGCGGCGTCGACTGGGAGACGATGAACGAGATCCGGCAGGCCGGCTTCGGCCTGATGGAGGCGTTCAGCCAGGTCTGGAAGACCGGCTCCGCCGATCAGCGGCAGAAGGCCCTGGCGGTCATCAACGAGTCCCGCAAGAAGCTCTATCTGATCCTCGCCGACCAGGACTGACAGGTCCCGGTCGCGCACGGCGGCGCCCCGCGGTCATCCGCGGGGCGCCGCCGTGGTTTCGCCGGGCTGTCGGGTGGGCGGGGATCGTGGGGCTTCGGAGGGTCAGGTGACGAGGCCTTCGAGCTTGCGCAGCGACTCACTCAGCGCCGCGCCCGCCGAGTCCTTGAGCTTGCCCGCCATCATCGAGACCGCGGCGCCGGTGAACTCGCCCTCGATGCGGACGAGAGTGGCGTCGCCCTCGGGTGCGAGCGAGTAGCGCATGGCGAGATTGACGCCCATGGGCCCCTTTCCTGTGGTCACCAGCAGCCGGGCCGGCACCAGCTCCTCGACCGTCCAGGTCACCTCGGCGGGGAAGCCCATGAGCTTGAGGTTCTCCGCGTACGTCGCCGAGACCTCAAGCACCGCGGGGCCGCCCCTGGGGAAGTTGGTGTGGGTTGCGTTCCACCGGTCCCACGACGTGAAGTCCGTCAGCTGCGCCCAGATCTTCTCGGCCGGTGCCTCGATGCGTGCTTCCGCGCTGGCTTCGGCCATGCGACCACCCCTTCTCGTCGGCTCTGTGTCGCGGAACGTAGCTGTGCGGGGCAGAACATTCAATACTGATGAACTGTCAGAAATTGCTGCCCGGTGCGCCCGAAGTGCCCGGTGGCGGCGGAGTCGCGTCAGAACTGCCAGATCTCGGCCGAGTCGAAGGCGTCGGACGCCCGCGGGTGCGGTCCCTCGTCGTGGCAGTGGAAGGCCGCCCAGAAGACGTCCGCGAGCAGCGCGTCGTACGGCGCGTACACCCGGTAGACGTATTGGCGCCCGTCCAGGGCGGGGAGGGCGACCATCCAGCGCATGGACATGGGCTTGCTCGCTCCTCTCCCGGCTACCGGTGGCCCGCGTGGCGTTCGTGTCCGTGGGGCGAGCCCCGGGAGGGCCGTGGTTGCGCACGGGGCGCGGGGCGGGGCGGCGCGCGCCCCTCGGGGGAAACTCCCTGCTCTCATCCGTAAGGAGGAGACCCCGGGCAGGCGTGCCCAACGTCGGTGGGATGGGCGAATGCTTCCCGGCGGGGATGTTCCCGCCGCCCGCCCCTGATGGGGTGGAGATGTGCAGAGTCGTACTCCCCGGGTGACCCAACAGCCCGCTCCCCACCGCGCGGACATCGAAGCCGGGCTCACCGCAGAGCTCGCCCCGGTGGTGGCCGGCGCGCGCAGGCGGGCCCTGAGGGACGGCGACCGGCAGATCGACACCGCCCATCTGCTGCACTCGGTGATCGAGTCCGATCCGGCCGTCAGGGCCGTTTTCGCCGGCGACCCCCAGGTCGCCAGAGTGCTCGGCTATCTCGTCCAGCGCAGTATCGGCTACGGCCTGCGGTGGCAGGGCGCGGTGGAGGATTCCGGTGCGTTGCCCCTGGTGGGGGAGGCGGATGTGGCGGGCTGGTCGCCGGGCGCCGTGTCCGCCATGCGGCACGCCCTGGCCGGCGCCGCGGCCCGCGGCGATCAGCGGGCCGACGGACGCGATCTGCTCGCCGCCCTCGCGGCGGACCAGGGGTGCAGGGCGGTCGAGGTGCTCGTGCGGGCCGGGGTGGACACCGAGGTGCTGGCCGGGCGGCTCCGCGAGGAGTTCCGTCAGGTGTGACAGGTATGACAGGTGTGACAGGGGTGACGCTCCTGACGTCAGCTGACATGATGTGCCGATGCACGCGTCTCAGGGGAGGAGCGTCGGCCTGGGACTTGCCCTGGTCTCGGCGTTCGCATTCGGTGGTTCAGGTGTCGCGGCCAAGCCGCTGATCGAAGCGGGACTCGACCCCCTGCATGTGGTGTGGCTGCGGGTGGCCGGCGCCGCCCTGATCATGCTGCCCGTGGCCTGGCGCCACCGGGCGCTGGTCCTGCGCCGACCCGCCCTGCTCGCCGGGTTCGGCCTGCTCGCGGTCGCCGGTGTGCAGGCCTTCTACTTCGCCTCGCTCTCCCGTATCCCCGTCGGTGTCGCGCTGCTCGTCGAATACCTGGCCCCCGCGCTGGTCCTCGGCTGGGTCCGCTTCGTGCAGCGCAGGCCGGTGACGCGCGCCGCCGCTGTCGGTGTCGTGCTTGCCGTGGGCGGTCTCGCCTGCGTCGTGGAGATCTGGGCCGGACTGAGCTTCGACGCGCTGGGCCTGCTGTTCGCGCTCGGCGCGGCCTGCTGCCAGGTCGGTTACTTCGTCCTGTCCGACCAGGGCAGCACCGGCGACGACGCCGCCGACCCGCTCGGCGTCATCGCGTACGGTCTGCTCATCGGCACCGCGGTGCTGACCGTTGTCGCACGGCCGTGGGGCATGGACTGGTCTCTCCTCGCGGGCAGCGCGGACATGGGCGGGACCCAGGTGCCCGCCGTGCTGCTGCTCGGCTGGATCGTGCTGCTCGCCACCGTCGTCGCGTACGTCACCGGTGTGCTCTCGGTGCGCAAGCTCTCGCCGCAGGTGGCGGGTGTGGTCGCGTGCCTGGAGGCGGTCATCGCGACCGTGCTGGCCTGGGTGTTGCTGCGCGAGCACCTGTCAGCTCCGCAGATCATCGGCGGAGCCATGGTGCTGATCGGTGCCTTCATCGCCCAGTCCTCGACGCCGAAGGCGCCGACCGGGCCCGTGGCGGGCGGACCGCCGGGCACCGGTCTCCACGATGCGGACAAGCAGTTGTCCGCCGGGCGGACCGCGCCCTAGGGTGTCGATCATGCTGCTGAATGTGCTTCCGCCTCCTGCCGCGTAACGCGGGCGGCTTTCCCCTGACGAAGACCGGGCTCGGGCAGTCCCCGAGCGGTTCGTCGCTGCCCGCGTGCGGAGCCGAGCGACCACCAGTCCCGTCTTCACGCGGAGAATTCACATGCCCAGCTCTTCCTCCCTGCCCATCGGCCTGCCCTCAGGTCTGCCCACCGGGCGCGGCCTGCTCTACCTGATCTTCGCCGGTGTCGCCTGGGGCACCGCGGGGGCGGCCGCCTCCTTGGTTTTCCTCCTCAGCGACCTCGGGCCGCTCGCCCTGTCCTTCTGGCGCTGTGTCGGCGGCCTCCTGCTTCTGCTGCCCGCCTGCCTGCTGCGCTCCCGCGCGCGTGGGACGACCGCGCACGCTGAGCCGCGCGGGCGCCGGGTCACGCGCATCCTCGTCACCGGACTCGGGCTCACGCTGTTCCAGAGCGCCTACTTCGCCGCCGTCCAGGCGACCGGCCTGGCGGTCGGCACCGTCGTCACCCTGGGCGCGGGACCCGTGCTGATCGCGCTGGGCGCGTGGCTGACCCTGGGGGAGCGGCTGGGGCGCGGCGGGATCGTGACCGTCACCGGCGCGCTCGTGGGGCTCGCCGTGCTGGTCCTCGGCAACGACGGCGGCACGGTGCGTCCGTTGGGCGTGGCCCTCGGGGTGCTGTCGGCCGCCGGGTACGCGGCCATCACGCTGCTGACGCGTCGGCTCGGGCGTGACGGGGGCGGGGCCGACCCGGTCGTGACGACCACCTGGGCCTTCGCGATCGGTTCGCTCACCCTGCTGCCACTCGCGGCGGCGGAGGGCCTGCTGCCGCACGGCGCGGAACTCGCCCGGGTGGTCTGGCTGATGGTGTACGTCGCGGCGGTGCCGACGGCCCTCGCCTACGTCCTGTACTTCGCCGGAGCCGCTGTCGTACGGTCCGCGACCGTCTCGGTGATCATGCTCCTGGAGCCGGTGAGCGCGGCCGTGATCGCGGTCGCCCTGCTGGGGGAGCGACTGACGGTGGCCACCGTGGTGGGGACGCTGCTGCTGCTCTCGGCGGTGGCGGGGCTCGCGGTCGCGGAGGCGAGGACCGCCGCCACGACGCGTCGGGCCGCGGTCCTCGTACGGGCCTCCGAAGCCGACCTCAGGAGCTGACGGCTCCGAGCCTGCCGGCCGGATCTTCGGGCGCTACGCGCGCGTGGGGCCCGAAGTGCGGCGGCGCAGATGGTGGGCGTGCGCCGCCGTATCGTGCGCCCCCGCCCGCTCGGTCAGACCGGCGGCCGTCCGCTCCTGTACGTCCTGCTGTTTGTGGCTGCCGTACTTGAACTTGGCCCGAACCTCGGTCACTTCGAGGCGCAGCCCGCGGATACCCGACAACATCGGGCCGTACGGCGCCGTACCGACGGCCGCCGGGGCCGACCCGCCCTCCGGCTGGAAGTGACCGACCTGGACGTTCAGCAGGTCGGCCTTCTGGGCCGGGTCGTCCACGAGGTGGGCGGTGCAGCGCAGCTGGACGGCGGCGTAGAAGCTGGTGGGCACGCCGTGTTCGGTCGGAGTGTCCGCCGGCGACTGCCAGGGGCCGGGGACGAAGGCGTAGTCGTCCACGACGCTCAGCAGGACGTGCGGATCGGCCTCGACGGCCTGCCACAGCGGGTTCGGGCGGGCGAGGTGGGCGATGATCTCGCCGTGCGCGCCCGGCTTCGGGTCGTACACGAAGTGCATCGGCTGGATGTACGGCGCGTGGCCAGGCAGCCCGTTGACGGCCAGTTGGCCGAAGTCATGGGTGGCGAGCCACCGCTGCCACTCGTCGTCGTCGAGCGGCGCGTCCCAGGGGTGGATCAGCACGTCAACTCCTCACAGGGTGGTCAGGTAGTCGGGCAGCCGGACCGCCGGGTCGAGATCGTCGGCGGGGATCGGCACACCGTAACCACGGACCAGCGGGACGACACCCGTCCAGTACGGGAGGGTCTCGTCCTCGGGCTCGTCGTTGGGGCCGCCGGAGCGCACCTTGGCGGATACCTCGTTGAGGTCCAGGAACAGCACGGCGGTCGCCGCCAGCTCCTTGGCGTTGGCGGGGCGCGAGTCGTGGGAGCGGCCGGGGACGACATGGTCGACGAGCGCGTCGAGCGCGGTACGCCGCTCTTCCTCGTCCAGGACCTGGTGAGCGATGCCGTGGACCACGACGGAGCGGTAGTTGATGGAGTGGTGGAAGGCGGAGCGGGCCAGCACCAGGCCGTCGACATGGGTGACGGTGAGGCAGACGGGGAGACCAGGATCGGCCTGGCCGGCCATGCGGAGCGGACGAGAGCCGCTGGAGCCGTGCACATAGAGGCGCTCACCGACCCGGCCGTAGAGCGTCGGCAGGACCACGGGCGCACCGTCCCGGACGAAGCCGAGATGGCAGACATAGCCCTCGTCGAGTATCGCGTGCACCAGGTCCTGGTCGTACGAGGCACGTTCCCGGGCGCGGGTCGGTACGGTACGCCCGGTCGGCGTGTAGGCGGTGGTCTCCGACATTGCGATCTCCATTGCACTAGTGCATAATCTTGATTGTGCTAGGAGAATATAGGATCAGCGGGCGGCGTGCATCGGAGATTGCCGCGAGTGTGGAACGCGCGGTGGGTTCGGGGGAGCTCTCACCCGGCCAATCGCTGCCGCCCATGCGGGAGTTGGCGGGTGATCTGGGGGTGAATCCCAATACGGTCGCGGCCGCGTACCGCGCTCTGCGCGAGCGCGGGGTGATCGAGACCTCGGGCCGCCGGGGCAGCCGGGTCCGTCCCCGGCCCGCGAGCACGGCCCGTGAGTCCATCCGGGTCGACGTCCCGCCGGGGGTACGGGACCTGGGCAAGGGCAATCCGGACCCCGCCCTGCTGCCGTCCCTGCGCGAGGCGCTCGCCGCCGCGGCCCGGCACAACGCGGCCCGGCCCGGTCTGTACGGACAGGAGCCCGTCGATCCGGAGTTCGCCCGGCTCGCGCGGGCCGCGTTCGATGCCGACGGAGTGCCGGACGGCCCTGTCGCCGTCACCTCGGGAGCCCTGGACGCCATCGAGCGCGTACTGGCCGCGCATCTGAAGCCGGGTGACGCGGTCGCCGTGGAGGATCCGGGTTGGGGCAGTCTCCTCGACCTCATCCCGGCCCTGGGGCTGCGGGCCGTCCCGGTCGCGCTCGACGACGACGGGCCACTGCCCGCCGAGGTCGAGCGGGCGCTGCGCGCGGGGGCCCGGGCGGTCGTGGTCACCGGCCGGGCGCAGAATCCGACCGGCGCCGTGGTGGGCGCGGCGCGCGCCGCCGAGCTGCGTGCTGTGCTGGCCGGGCATCCCGGGGTGCTGCTGATCGAGGACGACCACGGGCACGGCATCGTCGATGAGCCACTGAGCCCGCTCGCCGGGGTGACGGACAGCTGGGTGTTCGTACGCTCCGTCGCCAAGGCGTACGGGCCCGATCTGCGGGTCGCCATGATGACCGGGGACACGGTCACGCTGGACCGGGTGATGGGCCGCCAGCGTCTCGGCCCCGGCTGGGTCAGCAGGCTGCTCCAGCGGGCCGTCGTGCAGCTGTGGACGTCCGGGGCGGTGGACGCGGCGGTGGTCGCGCGTGCCTACGGGCTGCGGCGCGATGCCCTGGTGGCGGCCCTGGCGGAGCGTGGGGTCGAGGCGTACGGGCGCAGCGGCATGAATGTGTGGGTGCCCGTGCCGGACGAGACGGGGGCGGTGGCGCGGCTGCTGCACGCCGGATGGGCCGTCGCGCCGGGGGCGCGCTTCCGGATGGTCGCGCCCCCTGGCGTACGCCTCACGGTGTCGACGCTGACCCCGCAGGACATCGATCCGGTCGCGGACGCGGTGGCGTCGGCGACCGGTCCCGCGTCGCGCGGACGGCGCTACGACTGACGACACCCTCTACGGTCGAGAAGTGTTCGCCAGGCCCGAGGGGTGCTGGGGAGGCCGCCGCGGTCGCGCGGTCGGCCCCGGCTCTGGGTGAGGGCGGCGCCCGCCAGCACGATGACGGCTCCGACGGGGGTGTTCCACCCCAGGTGTTCGCCGAGGACCGCGACGCCCGCGATCGTGGCGATGACCGGGATGAAGTACGTGACCATCTGTGCGGTCGTCGGGCCGATCTCGGCGACCAGGCCGTACTGGAGAAGCACCGCGAGGCCGGTCCCCAGAGCGCCGAGAGCCAGCACGGCCAGCAGCGGCACCAGCGGGAAGGAGGTCGGCACAGTGGTGAACAGCGGTGTCACCAGAGCCAGTTGCGCGGTGGCGATGAAGAGCTGCACACCGGTCATCGAGAGGTTGGATTCCTTGCTGCCCGCCAGGGTGCGGCGCACATAGATCCAGCCGATCGGATAGCTGAGAGAGGCGAGCAGCGCCATCGCCGTGCCGCCGAAGTCGAGCCCGGAAAAGCCCTGCCAGGCTCCCAGGACGGTCAGCACGCCGATGAACCCCAGGCCGAGCCCCGCGACCCGGCGGCGGGTCGGCCGGTCCTCGGACAGGGCGACCATCGACAGGGCCATGCCCCACAGCGGGGATGTGGCGTTGCAGATGCCCGCGAGGGTCGAGGGGATCGTCAGCTCGGAATAGGCGAACAGCGAGAACGGCAGGGCGTTGAGGAAGAACGCGGCCACGGTGAGATGGCCCCAGGTGCGGGCGGAGCGCGGCAGCCGTTCCCGCTTCACGGCCATCGCCACGGCGAGCACGGCCGTACCGAACAGCAGCCGTCCGAAGGTGACCTGGAAGGGGGCGTAGGCCTCGGTGCCGACCTTGATGAGCAGGAAGCTGAAGCCCCAGACCAGCGAGAGCACCCCGAAACGGATGCGCCAGTCCACCGCCGGGCGCCGGGCGGGTGAGGCGAGGGCGGTAGCGGAGGCAGCGGCGTCCGGCTGGGTTCTGGGCGAGGTCGCGGAGCTCATGGGGTCAACCTTCGCGCGAGTCATCTCTTAGCACAAGCAAGATAAATTTGCAGGCATCGCTTAGCATTGCTTACATGTTGAATCTGGAGCGCCTACGCACCCTGGACGCCCTGGCCCGCCACGGCTCGGTCAGTGGAGCGGCCGAGGGGCTGCATGTGACGACGTCCGCCGTTTCCCAGCAGATGGCGAAGCTGGAGCGCGAGGTCGGCCAGCCGCTGCTGGTCAAGAACGGCCGTGGCGTCCGGCTCACCGACGCCGGGCGACTGCTCGCCGACCATGCCGAACGCATCCTCTCCCAGGTCGAACTGGCCCAGTCGGACATCGAGGCTCAGCGCGGCAGGGCTGTCGGTGAGCTCCAGATCGGCGCGTTCCCCACGGCCGCCCGCGGGCTCTTTCCCGCGGCGCTGGCCGCTCTGCGTGCCGGTCACCCGCAACTGCACGTCAGATCGCGGGAGATGGAGCCCGCGGAGGCGGTGCGCCGTGTCGTACGCGGAGACCTCGACCTGGCGGTTGTGCTCGACTGGTACAACAAGCCGCTGCCCATGCCCGAGGGCCTCGCCAAGCGGGCCCTCCTCGACGACCCCGCCGATGTGGCGATGCCCGCGGACCACCCTCTCGCGGGCCGCGCCGAGGTGGACCTCGAAGACTTCGCGGACGACGAGTGGATCACCTGGCCCGATGGGGAGTTCTGCTGCGACTGGCTGCTGTTCACCCTGCGCGGGAAGGGGATCGAGCCCCGCATCGCGCATGTCGCCGAGGAGCATGCCACTCAACTGGCCCTGATCGGTGGCGGGTTGGGGGTGTCCGTGACGCCGAGGATGGGTCGCGGCCCGGTGCCGCACGGGGTGCGGGTCGTGCCCGTGCGGCACGCGATGAGTCGGCATGTGTACGCCGTCTGGCGCGCCGACGCCGACCGGCGGCCGTCGATCCGTGCGGCGGTGGACGCGTTGGGCGAGGCCGCGGCGACGCTCTCCGGCTGAGCGCCGCCGGCCCGCAAGCTCGCGGCCGGCCCGCCATTGCCCTACCCGCCTGCCACCGCCCCACCCGCCTGCCGTCCCGCGTGTCCGTCAGGCGTCGCCGAGCTTGCGGAAGTCCCATGAGGCGATGGCGTCCGGAGTCAGCCGCAGCCAGGCGTGCCGCCCGTCGTGCGGCATGACCTCCATCCCGAAGTACTTCCGCGTGAACAGGGCCTCGGGTACGTCGAGTTCCGGGCAGGGGGCGCCGGTGCGCGGGGCCTCGCCCACGAAGTCCGCGTCGCCGGAGAGTTCGACGCCGCGCAGGTCCCCGTACTCCACACCGTCGTCGACGACCACGGCGAGCCGCGGGTCCCGGGTCAGCTGAGTCCAGCGGCGACTGCGGGTGATGGAGTACAGCCAGAGCGAACCGCCGTCCCACACGAACCACAGGGCCCCGATGTGCGGCCGTCCGTCGGCGGAGACGGTGGCCACCCGGCAGGTGCGCTGATCGGCGAGGTAGGTGTCCCGCTCGGCCGCGGTCATCATGATGCGGCGGCCTCGGCGCTGTGTGGCGACCATACGTCATCCCTCCCATAGCTGACTGTGTGTCAGAAAGAGGATGCGGTCTCTTCCTTCGCGACGCAATGGCGGTTAGCCTCACGCGCCCGGTCCGGTCCGACCTGAGGGGGAGCCTTGCCGTCCAACGAACAGCTCGCGGAGCAGCTCGATCCGGCGACCACGGTCCTGCTCACCGTCGAATGCCAGCAGGGTGTCGTGGGCCAGGACAGTGCCCTGCCCGAACTCGCCAAGGAGGCCAGGTCTTCCGGCGTGCTCCGTAACGTCGCGCGGCTGGTGGCGGGGGCCCACGAGACCGGCGTGCAGGTCTTGCACGCGGTGGCGGAGAGGCGCCCGGACGGGCGCGGGGCCAATCACAACGCGCGGCTCTTCCGCGCCGCCGCGCGCCTGCCGGTCCAGCAGCTTTCCGGGACCACGGCGGTGCGTGTCGCGGAGCCGATCGAGGTCTGGGACGAGGACTTCGTCGTACGCCGGCTCCATGGGCTCTCGCCGCTCGCCGGTACGGACGTCGACGCCTTGCTGCGCAACCTCGGCTGCCGGAACCTGCTGGTCACGGGCGTCTCGGCCAATATCGCCATTCCTAATGCCGTCTTCGACGCGGTCAACCTCGGCTACACGGCCGTCGTGCCGTCGGACGCCATCGCGGGGGTGCCGTCGGACTACGCCCACGCGATGGTCCGGAACACGCTCGCCCTCGTCGCCACGATCACCACGACGGACGCCGTTCTCGCGTGCTGGAAGGGGCCGTGGCGAGGTGCGCAGGGCTGAACAAGGTCGGACCCGTCAGGCGAGGGTGATCGAGTCGCCCTCCACCGTGATCTGCACGGGAGGCAGCGGCTTGGTGGCCGGGTCGTGGGTGACGCTGCCGTCCGCCACGGCGAACTGACTGCCGTGGCACGGGCAGTTGATCATGCCGTTCTTGATCGTCGTCACGGCGCAGCCCTGGTGGGTGCACTTGGACGAGAAGGCCTTGAACTGGCCCGCCGTGGGCTGTGTGACGACGACGCCCTGATCGGCGAAGATCTTCCCACCGCCCTCGGGGATATCGGCGGTCTTGGCGAGTACCGCGCCCGCGTCGGCGCCGTCCTTGCTGGGCACCGGTTTCTCGACCGCGGTGTCCGAGGCGTTGTCCGAGTTTCCGCACGCGGTCAGTGCGGCGGCGAGCCCTACGGCGCCCACAGCAGTGACGATCGTGCGGCGCCCGACCATTCGGCCGGCCTCCTGAGATGCGGTCATGTCTGCATTCCCCTTCCGCTGCTGGCTATGTGATGTTGTACGCGCGCCGAGAACATCATGTTCAGACGCCGAGCGACTTTTTGAGGAAGTCGAGCTCCAGCAGCAGGAACGTGTCGGCCACTCCTTCTCCGGCGACCGTATGACCCGTCCCGGAAAGCGGCATCACCGTGTGCGGCCGGCCGGCGGCGAGCAGCGCCCGGGACAGGCGCAGCGTGTGCGCGGGAAACACATTGTCGTCCGCGAGCCCGTGCACCAGCATCAGCGGCCGGGTCAGCCGGTCGGCGTACGGGATGAGCGAGGAGCGCTCGTAGTTCTCGGGCTGGACGTCCGGGTGGCCCAGGAAGCGCTCCTCCCAGTACGTGTCGTACAGCCGCCGGTCGCTCGGCGCGGCGCCCGCGACCGCGGCGTGGAAGACATCGGGCCGGTGCAGCACCGCGCCCGCCGCCAGATAGCCGCTGAACGACCAGCCGCGGACGGCCACCCGGTCCAGGTCGAGGGCGTCCAGGCGCCCGGCCGCCGCGTGCAGCGCGTCGATCTGGTCGTCCAGTACGGGGCCCAGCCGGTCGCCCAGGATGGCCCGCTGCCAGTCCACGCCGCGCCCCGGAGTGCCGCGCCCGTCCGTGACCAGTACGGCGAAACCCTGCTCGGCGTACCACTGGCAGACCGTCGTGTGCCACGTCCTGGCCCTGGTCACCACCTGCATGCCGGGGCCCGCGTACGGGCTGAGCAGCACCGGCAGCCGGTCCGAACCCCTCTCGTACCAGGACGGCAGGTGCAGGCGGCTGCGCAGTGCCCGTTCGCCGAGCGTGAGGTGGATCGGGCGGGGGGTGACCAGCGGTTCCTCGGTGAGCACCGCGATCCGGCCGACGGGGGCGCCGCCGCGCAGGACGGTCACCTTCTGGCCTTCGGACGTCCTGCTGTCGACCACGACCGTGTCGCCCCCGGCGGCGGCCGTGTGCACCCCGGGCTCGTCCGTCAGCCTGACGAAGCCGCTGCGCGGATCGTGCGACCAGACATGGGTCTCGGTCGGCTCCTCGCTCGCGGTGAACCACACCTGCTCGCCCACCGCGCCGAGCACCTCGCGGACCTGGAGTCCGGCAGGGCTGGGGACGCCGTCGATCCGGATTCCCCGGGCGTCACCGCACGGCGGGGGCTCCACCCGGAGTCCCGACGCGGTGTGCAGGGGCGTGCCGGGCTGGAACTCCACCCAACCCCGGTCGGTCAGCCGTGTCAGCGGTTCGAAGGCGCCGGTCACCGGGTCGACCCGGCCCGTCCAGGCCGTGCGCTGGTCGCGGCTCTGGAGGCTCACCACGGGATCGTCGCCCTCCCAGGAGACGGCGACGACGTACTCGAAGGCCCGGTCGTTCCAGACACCGGGCGGGGCCTCCTCCCCGGGCGCCGCGTGCGGCAGCCGGACGGGAGTTGGTGAGCCGTCGACCGTGACGAGGTGCAGCGCGGTCCGCGCGTTGGCCGTGCCCGCCGCCGGATAGCGGACCGCGCGGGGCGCTCGCGCCGGATCGGCCGGGTCGGAGACGTACCAGCGATTCACCATTGACGCGTCGACACGGGCGACGATCAGCGCGTCGCTCCGCGGGGACCACCAATAGCCGCGTGACCTGCCGATGGACTCGGCCGCCACATGATCCGCCAGGCCGTACGTCACATCGGGGCCCTCCGGCTCGGTCAGCGGCCGGTCACCCGTCCCGTCGGCGCGTACGACGCGCAGGGCGCCCCCGGCGACGTACGCGATCAGGTCGCCATCCGGTGAGGCGCGCGGGTCCATGGCCGGGCGCACGGTCGGGATGACGCGCGGGGCGCTCGCGTCCGTCCGCACGCCCCAGAGCTCACCACCGGTCGCATACACGGCGAAGCGCGCCGCACGGTCCGTCGCGTACGCCGCGACGCCCGGGCCGGTGAGTGCCCGCTCCTGCCCGGCCTCGTACAACCAGAGCCTGCTCAGCGCGTCCGTGCCGCTGTCCGTACGGACGAACAGCACCCGCTCGCCGTCGGGCGACACCGTGAAGCCGTGCGGCGCGCCGAGCGAGAAGCGGCGGGTACGGGCGAACTGGAGCGGGAAGGCGTGGAGATCCATGGGGCACTCTAGGCAGGCGTACGCAGCCAGAGGCGCCTACTTGCCGGCGCGTTGCTGACGGCCGATGGGGCCGCCGATTTTCCGTTGGTGCTGCCATGCACGCAGTCGGTTCCTGTACCAGCGGATAGTGGTTGACCAGGACCGTGCTGTGCTGCGGGTCGACGGCCGTGAGTCGTGCTGGTCGCTGAGCGCGAACAGCTTTCCATGAGTCGCTGAGGTCACGCGGGTGTCCTTGGCGACTTGACCGGAGCGAGGACCTCCGGAATGTCGTTGCGGAAGGGTTGGATCACAGGGTCTGAACGGACCGGCCTGGAGCGGCATTTCGGGCACACATACACGTTGCGGTATCCATGTCTGCCCGGTGGACAGTCCCGCAACGCATTTCCAATCGCCTGCCAGAGGCGCGTCTTCCGGCCATCCCTGACCCGTGCGAGTGACTTCCCACCGGTCGTCCCACGTGCGGGCGGCATACTGTCTGTCCATCAGAGGACCTGGAGCGGGTCCGCCGCCGGGGGTGATGGAGAACTGATGCGTGTCGTGCTCGCCGAGGACCTTTTCCTGCTGAGGGACGGACTCATCCGGCTCTTGGAGGCGTACGATTTTGAGATCGCAGCGGCGGTCGACAACGGCCCCGATCTCACCAGGGCCCTGGAGGAACTGAAACCGGACGTGGCGGTCGTCGACGTCCGGCTCCCGCCGTCCTTCACGGACGAAGGGCTCCAGTGCGCGCTCGTCGCGCGCCGCAGGCGGCCCGGGCTGCCGGTTCTGGTGCTCTCCCAGCACGTCGACCAGCTCTACGCCCGGGAATTGTTGGCGGACGGCAGCGGCGCCATCGGCTATCTGCTCAAGGACCGTGTCTTCGACGCCGAGCACTTCATCGACGCCGTACGACGCGTCGCGTCCGGGGGCACGGCGATGGACCCCGAGGTCATCTCCCAGCTGGTGTCCCGCCGTTCGGCCTGGGAGCAGCCGATCAACCGGCTGACCCCGCGCGAACGCGAGGTCATGGAGCAGATGGCCCAGGGACGGTCGAACGGCGGGATCGCCGCGCAGCTCGTCATCACGGAACGCGCCATCACGAAGCACGTCGCGAACATCTTCGGCAAGCTCGGGCTGGCCCAGGCGGACGACGACAACCGCCGCGTACTCGCCGTCCTCGCCTATCTCGACAGGGACTGAGAAGGCCCGCCGGCCCGCGGAACCTCCGTGAGGTATTCCGTGAAGGCAAATGGGCGGATGGGCGTACCGGTCCGGGCGCCGTTATTCACCGAATCCATGACTCGGGATGCGGTCGTTACTCAACCCCTAGAAACCGGGGTGAGGCGGCCGGAGCTTCTTCTAGGGGTAGTTCGGGCGAGAGAGCCGGTGCAACGATGAATGCCGCCGATAGGAGCATTCGCGCGCACTGCTGACCGTTGCCTGCCGTTGGAGAGGTTCCCCATGCGTGTCCTGCTCGCCACTCCTTCCTCGAGTGAGCGTCTGCACAATCTCGTACCCCTCGGATGGGCATTGCGCGCCGCTGGACATGAGGTGCAGGTCGCGGGAGCTCCCGCCTTCACCCCTGTCATCAACGCCACCGGACTCGTCGCGGTGGCCGTCGCGGCGGACGGGGATGCCACCGGCGGAGAGGACCGGGAGCTGGCACGGCACTTGGCGCGCTGGCAGCCGGACGTCGTCGTCCACGACGAACACGCGCACACCGCGGCCACGGCCGCCGCGTCCGTCGGTGCGCTCTCCGTACGCATGCTGCTCTGCGGCTCCGACGGCGGTACGGAGGGGCCCGGCACCGGTCCGGCGGGACAGCCGCGGCTGACCATCGACCCGACACCGGAACCTCTGCGCGCCCCCCTCGACCCGTCGCATCTGCCGGTCCGTCATGTCCCCTACGCGGGCTCGGCGGAACTCCCCGGCTGGCTGCGCAGGATGCCGAAACGCCCCAGGGTCGCGCTGACTCTGCGGGGGGAGAAGGCGCCGGTCGGCATGGTGCTGGCGGTGCTCGGCACGCTGGATGTCGACGTCGTGGCCGCGCTGCCTGTGGACCGTCTGCCGCAGGGGACGGCCGTACCGGACAACATCCGGCTCTTCGACACCGTCCCGACGAGCGCCCTGCTGGACTCCTGTTCCTTCGTCGTGCACGATGGCGGAGTGTCCGCTGTCGCCGACGCCCTGTCCTACGGGCTGCCGCAGGTCGTGCTGGTCGGGGACGACTCCGGCGCCACCGCGTCCGCCGCGCGCCGGCTTGCCGAACACGGCGCCGCCCTGGTCGCCGAACCGGACCAGCAGGACGGTGCGGGCGCCGCCGGGCTCGTCCGGCGACTGGTGCGGGAACCGCAGTACCGCGAGGCGGCGGCCCGCCTCCGGCACAAGCAGCTGGCCGTGCCCAGCCCCAGGGACCTCGTACAGGTACTGGCGCACGCGGCGGCCAACCGGGCCGACCGCGCGAACTAGGGGCCGGACGGACCCGGTTAGGGGTTGGGGCCCGTAAAGGACCCTGGATACGGTCCATTGCCGAGACGGTTACCGCGGAATATCCGGGCCGTCGAAATACGCCCGGGCGGAGACCGGCGTGCGGAAAACAGTTGGCGGGCCGGCAGGAGAGATTCCGGGCGGGCGCCTGCCGGTATTTCTCGGAAATTCGGACGACGTGGCGTGGGGGAAACGGCGTGACGAGCGAGGAACGACTTCTCAGCTACCTCAAGCGGGCTACCACCGATCTCCGCGACGCCCGGCGCGAACTCCGGGAGAGCCAGGACCGGGTCACCGAGCCGATCGCCGTGGTGGGGATGGCGTGCCGCTATCCCGGTGGGGTGGATTCGCCAGAGGCGTTGTGGGAGTTGGTGGCTTCGGGGGGTGACGGGATCGGTGGGTTCCCGTCGGACCGTGGCTGGGACCTCGGCCGGCTCTACGACCCCACCGGTGAGGCGGTCGGCACGAGTTACACCCGTGAGGGTGGATTCCTCTACGAGGCCGCCGACTTCGACGCCGACTTCTTCGGAATCTCCCCGCGCGAGGCCGTGACGATGGACCCCCAGCAGCGACTGCTGCTGGAAACCTCCTGGCAGGCGCTGGAAAGCGCCGGAATCCCGCCGGCCACGCTGAAGGGCAGCCGGACCGGCGTCTTCGCCGGGCTGATGTATCACGACTACCCCGGCGCGAGCAGCGTCGGCAGTGTGGTCTCGGGCCGGGTGGCTTACACCCTGGGCCTTGAGGGGCCCGCGGTGACGGTGGACACGGCGTGCTCGTCCTCGCTGGTCGCGATTCACTGGGCGGGCCAGTCTCTGCGGCGCGGGGAGTGCCAACTGGCGCTGGCCGGCGGCGTCACCGTGATGTCCACACCCGAGACCTTCGTCGGTTTCAGTGAGCAGCGGGGGCTGGCTCCGAACGGGCGCTGTAAGCCGTTCGCCGGGGCTGCGGACGGCACGGGCTGGTCCGAGGGCGTCGGTGTGCTGGTTCTTGAGCGGTTGTCGGTGGCTCGGGCGAATGGTCATGAGGTGTTGGCTGTTCTGCGGGGCAGCGCGGTGAATCAGGACGGTGCCAGCAACGGACTCACGGCGCCGAATGGTCCGTCGCAGGAGCGGGTGATTCGGCAGGCGTTGGAGTCTGCGGGGTTGTCGGTGGCTGATGTGGATGTGGTGGAGGGGCATGGGACGGGGACTCGGTTGGGTGATCCGATCGAGGCGCAGGCGTTGCTTGCGACGTATGGGCAGGGGCGGTCGGTTGGGCGTCCGTTGTGGTTGGGGTCGGTGAAGTCGAATATTGGTCATACGCAGGCGGCTGCGGGTGTGGCTGGTGTGATCAAGATGGTGGAGGCGTTGCGGCATGGGGTGTTGCCGCGGACGTTGTATGTGGATGAGCCGTCGCCGTATGTGGACTGGTCGGTGGGTGAGGTGCGGTTGTTGACGGAGGAGCGTGACTGGCCTGCGGTGGAGGGTGGGTTGCGTCGGGCGGCTGTGTCGTCGTTCGGGCTGAGTGGGACGAACGCGCATGTGATTGTGGAGGAGGCGCCTGGGTGTTCGGAGGTGGTGTCTGTTCCTGCGGTGGGTGTTGGCCGGCCGGGGTTGGTGGTCTGGCCGTTGTCGGCTGCGGCGGCTGAGGCGTTGCCTGCCCAGGCCGCCCGGCTGCTTGCCCAGACGCCTGCGTACCGTGCCCACTCCGTCGGCGATGTGGGTCACGCGCTCGCCACGAGGCGGCAGCAACACAAGCATCGCGCCGTCGTCCTCGGCACCGACCACGAGGACTTCGTCCGTGGTCTCCATGCCCTCGCCGAGGGCACGGAGACACCCCAAGTCCTGCGGGGCACGGCAGGGGTGAACGACGCGACCGCTTTCCTTTTCACTGGGCAGGGTGCTCAGCGGGTGGGGATGGGGCGGGAGTTGTATGGCGTCTATCCGGTGTTTGCGAGGGCCTTGGACTCGGTCTGTGTGTTGTTCGGCAAGGAGCTTGATCATTCTCTGAAGAGTGTGATGTGGCCGGTCGTAGAGGACTCCCCGGGTCTGACGGGTTTGCTGGACCGGACGGAGTACACGCAGTGCGCCTTGTTCGCGGTGGAGGTGGCGTTGTTCCGGTTGTTGGAGTCGTGGGGTGTTACTCCGGACTTCGTGGTGGGGCATTCGGTGGGTGAGCTGGCGGCTGCTCATGTGGCCGGGGTACTGGAACTGGGCGACGCGTGCATGTTGGTGGCGGCTCGTGGTCGGTTGATGGGTGCGCTGTCGGAGGGCGGTGCGATGGTTGCTGTTGTGGCTTCGGAGGCGGAGGTGTGTGAGGCGCTGACGCCGGGTGTGTCGGTCGCTGCCGTCAATGGGCCCTCGTCGGTGGTGGTTTCGGGTGATGAGCAGGCGGTGCTCGCTCTGGCCGGGCGTTTCACCGCGCGGGGGCGTAAGACTCAGCGTCTGCGTGTCAGTCGTGCTTTCCATTCCTCGCTGATGGATCCGATGCTGGGTGAGTTCCGTCGGGTGGCCGGTGGGCTGGTGTTCTGCGAGCCGCGGATCCCGGTGGTGTCGAACCTGTCGGGCGCGGTGGCTGACGTGGGTGAGTTGTGTGATCCGGAGTACTGGGTCCGGCAGGTACGTGAGGCGGTCCGCTTCGGCGACGCCGTCGGCACCCTCGAAGCCGCCGGGGTGACGCGGTATGTGGAGATTGGTCCGGATGCGGTGTTGTCGGGGATGGCGCAGGAGAGTGCCGAGGGTGTTTTTGTGCCGTTGCTGCGGCGTGACCGGCCGGAGGCGGAGCAGGTGGTCTCTGCTCTTGGGCGGTTGCATGTCAGCGGGGTGCGGGTCGACTGGGACGGGTTCTTCGGGCCCGGTGCGCCGGGCGAACGCGTCCGCCTCCCCACCTACGCCTTCCAGAAACAGCGCTACTGGCTGACACCGGGCCAGGGCGGACACGGCACCGACGTCGCGTCCGCAGGGCTGACGGCAGCGGGCCATCCCATGCTGAGCGCGGCGGTCTCCCTTCCGGAGACTGACGGGCTGCTGCTCACCGGCCGGCTGACGGCCGACGCGCTGCCGTGGCTCGCCGACCACGTCGTACTGGGCCGGACACTGCTGCCCGGCACCGCGTTCGTCGAGCTGGCGCACCGGGCCGGTGACCGGGTCGGCCTCGGCCACGTCGAGGAACTGACCCTGGAGGCACCCCTGGTGCTCCCGGACGGCGGCGGGGTCGCCGTCCAGGCCTACGTCGACGCCCTCGACGGATCGGGGCGGCGTACCTTCTCCCTCTACTCCTGCTCGGACGACGATCCGGCCGAGGCGGAGTGGATCCGCCATGCCACCGGCGTTCTCGGTGTCACCCCGGCCGAGCGGCCCGCGGACGGTCCGACCCAGTGGCCGCCGCCGGGCGCCGAGGCCGTCGACCTCGCCAGCCACTACGACGAGCTGGCCGCAGCCGGCCTGGTCTATGGCCCCGCCTTCCGGGGCCTGCGCGCGGCCTGGCGCCGCGGCGACGAGGTGTACGCCGACGTCGCCCTCCCTGATGAGATGCGGGCAGAGGCCGACGCGTACGGCCTGCACCCCGCCCTGCTCGACGCCGCACTGCACGCCGCCACCCTGCTCGGAACCGATGAACCCCAGGAGTCCGCCGGTCTGCGGCTCCCCTTCGCCTGGGCCGGACTGTCCCAGTGGGCCGGTGGTGCATCGGCGCTGCGGGTCAGCGTCACCCGCTCCAGTGCGGACGGCGTCCGTATGGAGCTGGCGGACCCGACCGGTGCCGCAGTCGCGTCGGTGGAGTCGCTCGCCGTGCGCGAGGTGAGCGGCGAACAGCTCGCCGCCCCGGGCGGATCGCGGTCGCTCTACCAGCTCGACTGGGTGGCGGCCCCCACCGTGGGCTCCCGCCCGGAGCCCGGCGCACCGATGGTGCTCGTGGGAGAGGACCCGTACGGAATCGGCGCGGCACTGGGAGTCGCCCCACGTACTGAGACAGGGAACGGGGCGGATCGGTCAGGCGCCGGACGGCTGGCCGTATGGTCCGCGCCGGTGCCGGGGACACGCGGTGTCGCACACGACGCACTCCGGGCGGTGCAGAGCTGGCTGGCCGAAGTAGAGACGGCGGAACGCTTCGGAGACCGCCTGGTGGTCGTCACACAGGGGGCGATGGCGACCGGTGCGACGGACGATGTGGCGCCGGACCACGCCTCGGTGTGGGGGCTCGTGCGTGCCGCGCAAGCGGAACATCCTGGGCGTCTGCTGCTCGTCGACATCGACGACCGGGACGAATCACGTCGCGCGCTGGCCGGCGCCTTCCTCGCCGATGAGCCGGAAATCGCGCTCCGGGAGGGGGCGTTGCTCGTTCCCCGGCTGTCTCCGGTCACGGCGGCTCCCGAGGCGGACGCCACCGTGACCGACGGCGGACTCGCCGGAGGCACCGTCCTGATCACCGGAGGCACCGGCAGCCTGGGCGCGCGGGTGGCCCGGCACATGGTGGCCCGGCACGGCGTGCGGCACCTCGTGCTGACCAGCCGCCGAGGCCCGTCGGCACCCGGAGCGGCCAAGCTGGTGGCGGAGCTGACCGACGCCGGTGCCTCGGTCGAGATACCCGCCGGGGACGTCACCGACCGGGACTTCCTGGCAGCCACCGTGGCGGGCATCGACCCGGCCCAGCCACTGACCGCCGTGATCCACCTGGCGGGAGTGCTCGACGACGGTCTGGTCGAAGGTCTCACGCCCGAGCGGCTGGACGCGGTACTGCGCCCGAAGATCACCGCGGCGACGCACCTGCACGAACTCACCGCCGAACTGCCGCTCACCGCTTTCGTTCTGTTCTCCTCCCTCGCCGGCACGCTCGGTTCGCCCGGCCAGGCCGGGTACGCCGCGGCCAATGCCGGCCTCGACGCGCTCGCCCAGCACCGGGTGGCCCGCGGCCTGTGCGCCGTCTCGCTCGCCTGGGGTCTCTGGGCGGACGAGATCGACAACGGTGGCGAAGCCCGAGCGGGCATGGGAGCCGGGCTTACCGCCACCGACCTGCGGCGCATGAACCGCTCCGGTGTACGCGCCCTCACCTCGGCCGAGGGGCTGGAACTCTTCGACGCCGCGCTCGCCTCCCCCCGCTCTCTGCTCGTCCCGGCCGCGCTGGACCTGCCCGGGCTGCGCGCGGGTGCGGCGACGGGCGGGGTGCCCGCGGTCCTGCGCGGCCTGGTCCGGCCCGCCGTTCCCGGCAGGCGGCGCGCGGCTGCCACGGGCGACAGGTCCGGTGGTGGCGAACTGGCCGGACAGCTCGCCGCAATGCCCGCGCCCGACCGTGAGCGGTTCCTGCTGGATGTCGTCCGCTCGCACGTCGCCGTCGTGCTCGGACATACGACAGGCGAATCCATCGGCGCCGACCGGGCCTTCAGCGACCTGGGTTTCGACTCCCTGGCCGCCCTGGAATTCCGTAACCAGCTCGGCGCGGCCACCGGGATACGGCTGCCCGCCACCCTGATCTTCGACCACCCGACCTCGGCGGCGGTCGCCCTCCTGCTCGCCGACGGCCTGCTCGGAGCTGCCGGGACCGCCGTCCCGGAGCGGCCCGCTGCCACAGCCTCCGTGCAGGACGACGATCCGGTGGCGATCATCGCGATGGCCTGCCGCTACCCCGGGGGCGTCACCACCCCCGAGGAGCTCTGGCGACTCGTCGCGGACGGGGCGGATGGCATCACCGGTTTCCCGAAGGACCGTGGCTGGGACCTGTCGTCGCTGTTTGACCCCACGGGGGAGGAGCCGGGCACCACCTACGTCCGCGAGGGCGGATTCCTTCTCGACGCGGCCGAGTTCGATCCCGGATTCTTCCGGATCAGCCCGCGTGAGGCCATGGCGATGGACCCCCAGCAGCGGCTGCTGCTGGAGACGTCCTGGGAGGCATTTGAACGCGCCGGGATCGACCCCGGGTCCCTGCGCGGCAGCCGGACCGGTGTCTTCGCCGGCGTGATGTACCACGACTGGGGACGTCAGGGAGACATCCCCGAGGACGTCGCGGGTTACGTCGGCAGCGGCAGCATGGGCAGTGTGGTCTCGGGCCGGGTGGCTTACACCCTGGGCCTTGAGGGGCCCGCGTTGACGGTGGACACGGCGTGCTCGTCGTCGCTGGTCGCGCTGCATCTGGCGGCGGATTCCCTGCGGCGTGGTGAGAGCACCCTCGCGCTGGCCGGCGGCGTCACCGTCATGCCCGACCCCAGCTCGTTCGTGGACTTCAGCCGGCAGCGAGGGCTGGCTCCGGACGGCCGGTGCAAGCCGTTTGCGGGGCTCGCCGACGGCACCGGCTGGTCGGAAGGGGTCGGCATCCTCCTGCTTGAGCGGTTGTCGGTGGCTCGGGCGAATGGTCATGAGGTGTTGGCTGTTCTGCGGGGCAGCGCGGTGAATCAGGACGGTGCCAGCAACGGACTCACGGCGCCGAATGGTCCGTCGCAGGAGCGGGTGATTCGGCAGGCGTTGGAGTCTGCGGGGTTGTCGGTGGCTGATGTGGATGTGGTGGAGGGGCATGGGACGGGGACTCGGTTGGGTGATCCGATCGAGGCGCAGGCGTTGCTTGCGACGTATGGGCAGGGGCGGTCGGTTGGGCGTCCGTTGTGGTTGGGGTCGGTGAAGTCGAATATTGGTCATACGCAGGCGGCTGCGGGTGTGGCTGGTGTGATCAAGATGGTGGAGGCGTTGCGGCATGGGGTGTTGCCGCGGACGTTGTATGTGGATGAGCCGTCGCCGTATGTGGACTGGTCGGTGGGTGAGGTGCGGTTGTTGACGGAGGAGCGTGACTGGCCTGCGGTGGAGGGTGGGTTGCGTCGGGCGGCTGTGTCGTCGTTCGGGCTGAGTGGGACGAACGCGCATGTGATTGTGGAGGAGGCGCCTGGGTGTTCGGAGGTGGTGTCTGTTCCTGCGGTGGGTGTTGGCCGGCCGGGGTTGGTGGTCTGGCCGTTGTCGGCTGCGGCGGCTGAGGCGTTGCCTGCCCAGGCCGCCCGGCTGCTTGCCCAGACGCCTGCGTACCGTGCCCACTCCGTCGGCGATGTGGGTCACGCGCTCGCCACGAGGCGGCAGCAACACAAGCATCGCGCCGTCGTCCTCGGCACCGACCACGAGGACTTCGTCCGTGGTCTCCATGCCCTCGCCGAGGGCACGGAGACACCCCAAGTCCTGCGGGGCACGGCAGGGGTGAACGACGCGACCGCTTTCCTTTTCACTGGGCAGGGTGCTCAGCGGGTGGGGATGGGGCGGGAGTTGTATGGCGTCTATCCGGTGTTTGCGAGGGCCTTGGACTCGGTCTGTGTGTTGTTCGGCAAGGAGCTTGATCATTCTCTGAAGAGTGTGATGTGGCCGGTCGTAGAGGACTCCCCGGGTCTGACGGGTTTGCTGGACCGGACGGAGTACACGCAGTGCGCCTTGTTCGCGGTGGAGGTGGCGTTGTTCCGGTTGTTGGAGTCGTGGGGTGTTACTCCGGACTTCGTGGTGGGGCATTCGGTGGGTGAGCTGGCGGCTGCTCATGTGGCCGGGGTACTGGAACTGGGCGACGCGTGCATGTTGGTGGCGGCTCGTGGTCGGTTGATGGGTGCGCTGTCGGAGGGCGGTGCGATGGTTGCTGTTGTGGCTTCGGAGGCGGAGGTGTGTGAGGCGCTGACGCCGGGTGTGTCGGTCGCTGCCGTCAATGGGCCCTCGTCGGTGGTGGTTTCGGGTGATGAGCAGGCGGTGCTCGCTCTGGCCGGGCGTTTCACCGCGCGGGGGCGTAAGACTCAGCGTCTGCGTGTCAGTCGTGCTTTCCATTCCTCGCTGATGGATCCGATGCTGGGTGAGTTCCGTCGGGTGGCCGGTGGGCTGGTGTTCTGCGAGCCGCGGATCCCGGTGGTGTCGAACCTGTCGGGCGCGGTGGCTGACGTGGGTGAGTTGTGTGATCCGGAGTACTGGGTCCGGCAGGTACGTGAGGCGGTCCGCTTCGGCGACGCCGTCGGCACCCTCGAAGCCGCCGGGGTGACGCGGTATGTGGAGATTGGTCCGGATGCGGTGTTGTCGGGGATGGCGCAGGAGAGTGCCGAGGGTGTTTTTGTGCCGTTGCTGCGGCGTGACCGGCCGGAGGCGGAGCAGGTGGTCTCTGCTCTTGGGCGGTTGCATGTCAGCGGGGTGCGGGTCGACTGGGACGGGTTCTTCGGGCCCGGTGCGCCGGGCGAACGCGTCCGCCTCCCCACCTACGCCTTCCAGAAACAGCGCTACTGGCTCGACGCCCCCACCGTCGCTGGTGAGAGCGGTGTGAGCCGCGCGGGCCAGAGCCCGGCCGAGCATCCCCTGCTCGGCGCCGTGGTCGAACTCCCTGAGTCGGGGGGCGTCGTACTGACCGGACGCCTGTCGCCGCACACGCAGCCCTGGCTTCTGGACCACGCCGTCCAGGGCACCGTCCTCCTCCCGGGCGCCGCGTCGGTCGAGTTGGCGATACGCGCGGGCGACGAGGTCGGCTGCGGGACGCTGGAGGAGCTGACCCTGGACTCCCTCCTCGTACTGCCCGCGGAGGGCGGTGTCCGGATCCAGGTCACGGTGGATGCGCCCGACGCCGCCGGCAGCCGTGCCTTCGCCGTCCACTCCCGTGCCGAGGACGGCGGCCCCGACGAGCCGTGGGCCCGGCACGCCTCCGGACGTCTGGTGCCGACTCCCGCCGACCGGGCACCCGTCCCCGTCACGGACGACGTATGGCCGCCGAAGGGCGCGACCGAGCTCGATGTGACACAGCGGTACGAGGCGCTGGCCGGACAGGGGCTGGAGTACGGCCCCGCCTTCCAGGGCCTCCGGCGTGCCTGGAGCCTCGGCGACGAGCTGTACGCGGAAGTGGAACCGGCCGCGCCGGAACGGGTGTCCGGGACGGACTTCGGCCTGCACCCCGCTCTGCTCGATGCCGCACTTCACGCCATCGGGCTCGCCACCCCCACCGCCGACGTGGCGGCCCTGCCGTTCGTCTGGTCGGACGTCACCCTGCTCACCGCCGGCGCGCACGCCCTGCGGGTGCGGCTGACCCCCGCGGGTGAGAACGCCGTGTCGCTGACGGCCGCCGATCCGCAGAACACCCCGGTCCTGTCCGTCGGCCGGCTGGCCCTGCGCCCGTTCACCGCCGACCAGATCGCCGCCCGGCCCAAGGCGCACGACGCGCTGTTCGGTGTGGACTGGGTGCCGTGGCAGGCCGATGACTCAGTGGCCCCGACGGGCGGCGGCCTCGCCGACTGCGCGCTGATCGGCACCGACACCCTCGGGCTGGGGGCCGCGATCGAGTCCGTGGGCGGTGCGGTCCGTACGTTCCGGGATCTGGCGGAGCTCGCCGCGTCCGTGGACCGTACGGGCTCGGTGCCCGCCGTGGTCTTCGCGGCCCTGCACCGGGGCGCACAGGCGGCGGGGGAGACAGGAGACATGACGAACGCCGACGTCGCCTCGGCCACACACGAGGCGGCCAGGCACATGCTGACGCTCGCCCAGGACTGGGTGACGGACGAACGGTTCGCCTCCGCACGGCTGGTGGCGGTCACCGGCGGGGCCGTCGCAGCCGGGGCCGGCGTAGCTGGATCCAGCGCTGCCGTCACCGACCTCCCGCACTCCACGGTGTGGGGAATCGTCCGCACGGCGGAGCTGGAGTACCCGGGCCGCTTCTCCGCCCTGGACGTGGTCTCGCCGGTCTCTTCCGCGGCCACGCTCACCACCGCACTGACCGCGGCCGCCCGTTCGGACGAGCCCGGCCTGGCTGTGCGCGACGACCGCGTCCTCGTCCCGAGGCTGGCCCGCGCGACGGCGGCTTCGTCGGCCGAGGGCTCCACGGGGCCGGTCTTCGCCCCCGCCGGAACCGTGCTCGTCACCGGCGGAACCGGCACACTCGGCGCGCTGGTCGCCCGGCACCTTGTGGCCGAACACGGCGTCCGTCACCTCCTGCTGACCGGCCGTCGCGGTGCCGACGCCCCGGGGGCCGCCGCACTGGCGACTGAGCTGACCGGCATGGGCGCCGAGGTGGAGGTGGCCGCCTGCGACGTGGCCGACCGGGAGGCGCTGCGGCGGCTGCTCGACTCGGTACCGGAGCAACGGCCCCTGACCGCCGTCGTGCACGCAGCGGGAGTGGTGGACGACGGCGTGCTGACGTCGCTGACGGGCGCGCGCATGGACGCCGTACTGCGGCCCAAGGTCGACGCCGCCTGGCATCTGCACGAACTGACCGCCGGCCTGCCGCTGACCGCGTTCGTGCTCTTCGCCTCGGCCGGCGGCACGCTCGGCTCTCCCGGTCAGGCCAACTACGCCGCCGCAAACGTCTTTCTGGATGCCCTCGCCCACCACCGCAGGGCCGGCGGACTGCCCGCCCAGTCGCTGGCATGGGGACTGTGGGCGGAGGCCGGCATGGCGGACGGGCTGGCGCGCACGGACCTCGCGCGGATGGCCCGCTCGGGTGTTGTCGGCCTCGCTCCCGCCGAAGGACTCGAGCTGTTCGACCGGGCACTCGCGTCCACCGAGCCGGCACTCGTCCCCGTACGGCTGGACCTGGCCGCGTTCACCCGCCACCCGGACGCCGCCGTCCCGCCGGTGCTGCGGGCACTCGTACGGGTCCCGGCCAGGCGCAGGAGCGAGGCGCCCGGTGCGGCGGGCGGGGACGGAGCATGGGCGCGCGCGGCGGCCCTGACGGGCGAGGACCGCTCGCAGGCGGTACTTGACCTCGTCCGGGCCACGGCTGCCGCCGTGCTCGGCCACGACCGCAAGGAGGCGGTCGATCCGGAGAAGGGTTTCCTGGACATCGGATTCGACTCACTGACCGCGGTCGAGTTCCGTAACCGTCTGGACGCCCTCACCGGACGCCGCCTGCCGGCCACACTCATCTTCGACCACCCGTCGGCGCATGAGCTGGCGGACCGGCTGGAAACCGATCTGCCCGCCGATTCGCACGGTGACGCCCCCGGCGGAGTCACCGCCCAGCTCGACGCCCTGGCGGTCGCGCTGGCATCGGCACGGCCGGGCCCCGGGGAACGCGAGGACGTCGCCGCCCGGCTCAAGGCGCTGCTCGCGGCGTGGAACACGTCCGACGGGGCGTTGGAGGGCCCGGACGAGTCGGTGGACATTACGAGCGCCACCGCGGACGAGCTGTTCGACATCCTCGACGACGAACTGGAGAGCAGGGGCTGATCCTTGGCCCGAAGACGGTCGGCGGCACAGCACTGCCGCCATCGCGCACGATCACGCGATGGCGGCAGCCTTGCTCTGACCCGAATCCGTCACCGGCCTGAGCCGAGAAGGCCTCAGGCCAGTCGGGTACTGATCTCCGCGCAGTACGCCTCGTGTGCGAAGGACCGGGGCTTCTCGTGCTCAAGTGCGAGGGTGTCCAGCTCGGGCGGGAGATCGCTGCGGCCCTTGACGCCGAGCTTGCGGTAGACCCGGGTCAGATGCTGCTCGACAGTACTGACCGTGATGAACAGGATGCTGGCGATCTGCCGGTTCGTCCGTCCCTTGACGGCCAGTTGGGCGACCCGCTGCTCGGCGTCGCTCAACGCGGACGAGGTCTCGGCGACTGTCTCGGTCGACGGCGGGGTGAGCAGCTGCGTCGCCCCCCAGGCCGCCGGAGCCGCCGTCTGTGGGGTGTCGGCGGGAATGGGCTGCGAGGAGGAACACCCGCGCTGGCCCGGGATACGCAGGCCCGGTCCGGTGGCGTGACCGGTCGACGACCCGTCCGTGGCCACGCGTTCCTCGCCGCTGCCCCGCTGCGGCATCGAGATGATCGTGCTGTAGCTGAGCTGCGCGTTGGCCCGCTTGAGGTCCCCCTGCCAGGACGCGAGGATGTAGGAGTCCATTCCCCACTCCACGGACAGCGTCCGGCACTGTTCGAAGTCGCTCACCGCCGCAAGGAACCGTCCGGTGGCCATGTGGTAGCGCCCGCGTGCCCACATGTACTGCAGTCCGCCGGCGGTCTTGAACATCGCCTGGGGCACCGAGTGGTCCAGCGCCTCCGCGGCCTCGTCGTACGCGCCCCTCGCCGTGTTCGCGAGCAACAGTACGGTCAGTGGCTGGCTGACGGCTATGCCCCACCCGGCGTTGTCGAGCGACCCCAGCGCGGTCCGGGCCTGCTCGACCGCCTGCTCCGAGTCGCCGCGGCGCAGCGCGATCCTGGCTCCGACGCTCTGGAGCATCGCTCGCCAGGTCACCGCTCCCCGCTGCTCGGCCAGGCTGATCAGCCGGCGGCACCACCGCTCCGCCCGTTCGGCCTGGCCACCGTGTTCGAGTGCCACGATGGCCGTCGCCATTGCTTCCAGAGTCGTGTCGTCCAGACGGCAGTTGAGCAGAATATGTTCGGCACTCTCCAGTACTGACTTGCTGGGTCCATCTGCCCATACCCGGGACAGGGCGCGAGCGGTATGAACCCAGGGATTTTCTCCGGAGCAGGGAGCGTCGTCGGAACCTGGAAACTCGCGGTGCGTCGGAGTGAAATGCCACTGGCAGGCAAGGCTCAGGAGCGCGCGTGTTTCATGACCACAGGCCTCGCGGGAACAGGGGAGAGCGTCGAATGCGCGAGCGAGCAGCTGTTCGTCGCCCTGCCACAGGGCATGCCGTGCGACCGTCACGGCATCACGAGGTTCGGGAGTTCCGCTTGTCAGAGAGGCGAGGAGCGGCCCGAGATGCAAGGCCGTCGCGGAAGGATTCCGCCGCCAGTTGATTCGGGCGAGTGCCCGGCTGAGGAATGTGCGCTCCGCGCCGTCGACATTGGTGCTCAGCGCCAACTCCAGGCAGGAAGCCGCGAATTCGATGTCGTGGACGGCCGCAGCCTGTTCCGCGGCGTTCCGCAGGACGGGCGCGGCCCAGGGGCCCGGTGACCGTCCCGCCGCCACCAGGTGGCGTGCGACCTCCTCCGCGGGGAGCGCTCGCCGGTAGGTGAGCTCTGCCGCCTGTCCGTGCAGCGCAGCGCGTCGAGCAGGGGGCATGCTGTCCAGCACGGCCTGTGCCGCGACCGGGTGGCGGAAGTTTTCACCCGTGAGAACACCCGCCGCGGTGAGGATGTCCAGCACCTCCGTCAGGCCGCCCACGGGAATTCCCACGGCCTGCGCGACGAGTTCCGCCGAACCTCGCTCGCCGAGTACGGCCAGGGCCTGGGCTATTTCGAGATGAGTCGCGTCCCACCGGGTGAGGCAGCTGATGACGGCCTGCGCGAACGAACTTTCCGTGACGGGTTTGCGATTGAATTTACCGGCTGCCCAGTCCGTGATGAGTGCATTTATCAGGAGAGGGTTTCCGGCCGCAATTCCATGCAATTCCACGGCGATTTCTCTATCGGCGGCACAGCCGGTTTCCGCGCGTATGAGATCTTCCACCGTGGATACTGATACGGGGGCGAGGGTGATTTGTTTGTGCGCATTCCTGATGAGATCGGCATGCGACGAATGGAGGCTGATGTGCGGTCGATCCCATTGCCCGAGAAGCATCAGTACGCGCGTAGATTTGATGCGTCGATGCAATTGGAGAAGGAAACGTACCGACCATTCGTCGACGAATTGCAGATCGTCGACGGCGATGATGAGCGGGCGCTCCTCGGCCAGTTCCAGGAATGCGTCGCAGACGTTTCGGATGAACTGCACGCCGCTCGGGGTGATCGCGTTGGCCGGTGCGTGCGTGCCGTCCCCGGCCAGCCACGTACTGCTCTCGGCGAGGAGCCGCCTGGCCCGGTCGGTGGCCTTGGCCGGCAGTTCGGCGCTCTTCAGTAGCTGGTCCACTACGCCCATTCCCAGCGAGCGCTCGTCCCTCGCTCCGATCGCACTGAGGGCAATTGCGTCCGTAACCTCCTTACTCCGGCGAATGAACCCGTCGAGAACGAAGGTCTACAATAGATGTGATATAAAATAGTGAACGACAGGGGTAAGTGAGTGGACAATTACAAAGTGTAAAAAGAAAAGAGGGGAAAGATAAGAGAATTGATATAATATGTGTATGGTCATTTCCCCCATGATTGGTGCCGATCCAGCCGATACCAATCCCGATACTATCCCAAGGGTTACTGGAGTCTCACTCGTTCGGATGAAATCCGTGTCACATTCTTTGATGCTGCGCCGGTTAGGGTTTGTCTCACATGGTGAGTTTGCGAGTTTCTTGTAGCAGGTCAGGGTTGCTACGAAGGCAAGGAAGTGGCCGCCTTTTCGCTCGTACCGGACGGTGAGGCGTCGGTAGCCGAAGAGCCAGGCGATGAACCGCTCGATCTTCCAGCGGTGGCGTCCGAAGCCGTTCCCCGGACTCGATGCCGGGCCGGGCGATCCGGGGGGCGAGGTTGCGGCGGGTATGCCGAGGATCAGCGGCTTGAACGCCTGGCTGTCGTGCACGTTTGCACCCGACACCGCGATGGCCGGCGGGATGCCCTGGGCGTCGGACAGGACACGTACACCACCGCCGTGAACACCGCCCGCTAATCGACCGGAGCCGTACCACCGCCCTGCGGACGGGACTTGAACCTCGGCAGCAACGGAGCCGCCAGCTCCCACAACCCGTCGGGAACAAGCCGACGCGACAAATCAACGCTCACAGTCCAGCACCACGCTGCATCAACAGTCAGCCCCCGTGAGGCATCCTCTTAGTGAATGAGGGGTGGTCGCGCAGCCTCTGGAATATGACGTCCTGCAAAAAACCGGAATCCATCATTCTGGAAAAATAGGGGTTGACCCCCGCTTGGCACCATTGATAGATGTTCTTTACGTGGAAACTATCACCAAATACAGCGACCCCTGGATACGCCGATTCCAGCCCGCGGACGACGCACCGGTCCGGTTGGTCTGTTTTCCGCATGCGGGGGGCTCGGCAACCTTCTACTTTTCGGTGGCAACGGCACTCTCACCGGACGTCGATGTCCTGGCCGTTCAGTACCCAGGCCGACAGGACCGGCGGAACGAAGAGTGCGTCGACGACATTCACGTACTGGCCGACCAGATCTTCGACGCGCTCCGTCCGTGGGCCGACCGCCCGTTGGCCGTCTTCGGACACAGCATGGGTGCCACCGTCGCCTACGAGGTCGCGCGCAGGATGGAGAGTGAGGGGAATGCTCCGCTCGGACTCTTCGCCTCCGGTCGGCGCGCCCCGTCCCGCTATCGCGACGAATCGGTGCACCGCCGCGACGAGGCGGGGCTTATCGCCGCGCTCAAGGAACTCAGCGGAACCGACGAGGCCGTACTCGGCGACGAAGAACTGCTGCGCATGGTGCTGCCCGCGGTCCGCGGTGACTACAAGGCGGTCGAGACCTATCGGCATCGCGAAGGACCTCGGCTGACCTGCCCGGTCGCGGTCCTGGTCGGGGACAGTGATCCCGTCACCAGCCTGGATGAGGCGGAGGCCTGGCGGGAACACACCGACGGCCCGTACACGCTGGACGTGTTCGCGGACGGTGGGCATTTCTATCTCAACTCGCAGAGCGAGCGGGTCCTGAAGGCCGTCGACCGGTCGGTCCGTACCTGGGCGACCGCCCTGACCGGCTGAAACACCGGCTGAAACACCGGCTGAAACACCGGCTGAAACACCGGCCATGACTCCGGCCGTGACACCGGCGAAAGGGGCGTTCCGCATCTCGCGGAACGCCCCTTTCGCCGGTGTCACGGCCGGCAGCATCGCTACCCGCTCAGCGCGTTGTCCGACGCCTCGCGACGCTCCGCGATCACGGCGGCGACGATGTCGTCGAGGGTGCGCGAAGGCGCGAAGCCGACCGCGGCGCGCGCCTTGCCGCAGTCGGGGATCCGGCGCTGCATGTCCTCAAAGCCGGGGCCGTACGCCTTCTCGTAAGGAACCATCTCGATGCTGCTGGACGAACCGGCCGCCGAGATGATCCGCTTCGCCAGCTCAGTGATGGTGACCTGCTCGGAACTGCCCAGGTTGTACACCGTTCCGTGCGTGCTCCGGTCCGCCAGCAGCGCGACGAGCGCGGGCACCACGTCGGACACATGACAGAAGCAGCGGGACTGCTGACCGTCACCGAACACGGTGATCGGTTCGTCCGCCAGCGCCTGTTCCACGAAGCGCGGTACGACCATGCCGTAGCGGCCCGTCTGACGGGGGCCGACGGTGTTGAACAGCCGCACGATCACCGTGCTGAGGCCGAGTTCGGCGCTGTACAGATAGGCGAAGGTCTCGTCGAGCGCCTTCGCCTCGGCGTACGACCAGCGGTTCAGCAGCGGGGATCCGACGATGCGGTCGTCGTCCTCGCGCAGTCCGTCCTTGGTGTTCTTGCCGTACACCTCGCTTGTCGACGCGACGAGGATGGGCGTGCCGTGCCGGCGGGCCGCCTCCAGCGCGGTCTCCGTGCCGGTCAGATTGGTGCGCAGACTCGACAGTGTCTTGTCGAGGATCGTGAACACCCCGACCGCGGCGGCGAGATGGAAGACGGCATCGACCCCTTCCATCGCGGTGTCCACCGTCCCGGGGTCACAGACGTCGCCTTCGACGAAGCGCAGCCCGGTCTCCGTGCCGGCTGCAGGGAGGTTGGCCCGGCTTCCGGTGCTGAGATCGTCCAGGACTGTCACCTCGTGGCCGAGGCCGAGGAGGTATTCGGTCAGATGGGAGCCGATGAAGCCAGCCCCGCCGGTGATCAGGTATCGCACGCTCGGTTCCTTTCCCGAAGCCGGGGACGATTGAGGAAGCCGGGCACGGCGTCAGCGGGCGCCGGCCAGTTCGAAGCGGTAAGTGGCATCCACGACCGTGGGGCAGTCGGCCACCCAGTCGTAGTTGTGTCCGGGATGCGCGGTGTGGATCAGCGCCACGTCCCAGTCGTTCCCGCGTGGCTGGACGACGCTTTCCAGCACCTTGCCGTCCAGCAGGGTCAGCCGGCGGGCGAGCGGGTCGTAGTAGTCGACCTTCGCGCCACGGGCACAGAGCTGGTCGATGATGTCGAGGGCGGAGGACGACCGGACGTCCTGCACACCGGGCTTGTACGTCACCCCCACGACGAGCACACGCGCCCCGGCCAGCCCCCGGCCGGCGGCGGACAGTGCCTCCAGTAGCCGGCTGACCACCTGGCGCGGCCGATCGGCGATCGAGGTCATGGCCTGGCTGAGCAGCGGGGCGGTACCGCGTGACTCGCGCAGCTGCCACAGCAGGTAGTGCGGGTCGCACGGAATGCAGTGCCCGCCGACACCGGGACCGGGGTTGAACCTCATGAAGCCGTACGGTTTCGTCGCCGCCGCGTCCGTCACCTCGATGGGGTCCAGGGACAGTTCGGCGCAGACCTCGGCGAATTCGTTGGCCAGCGCGATGTTGACCGCACGGAAGGAGTTCTCGTACAGCTTGGTCATCTCGGCGGCCTCGGGGGAGCCCACCACATGTGCCACCGGGGTGAGGGCCTCGATGACCTGCCGAGCGCGCTCGGCGCACTCGGCGCTCACGCCGCCGATCACCCGGGGAGTCTCTGCCTGGGTGTGTGTGTTGTTGCCGGGGTCGATGCGCTCGGGGCTGGACGCGACGTGAATGTCCTCGCCGACGACGAACCCCTTCTCGGTGAGCGGCGCGACCAGCAGCTGCTGGGTCGTGCCGACGAAGCTTGTCGACGTCAGGATCAGGGTCTGGCCGGGCCGCGCGTGTTCCAGAATCGCGGCACAGGCGCTCTTGAGCGCGGCGAGGTCGGGCATCCGATGACGGTCGACCGGCGTTGGTACGCAGACCATCACCGTGTCCGCCTCGGCCAGCCGTGCCAGGTCGGTGGTCAGCTGGAAGGTCTCCTGCGGCAGCGACTTCTCAAGCCGGCGCTGGTCCGCCTCGATCAGATCGGCCCGGCCCGCCCGGATCGTCTCCAGCCGGTCCGGATCACGGTCGACGCCCAGGACGGTGAGTCCGCCCGCGTGCAGCCCGAGCGCGGTCGGCAGACCCACGTAGCCCATTCCGATGACGGCTACAGACGAATTCTGCTCTGGTGGCATTTGTTTTGAGTCCCCACTCCGTCAGGGAGTTGCTGGCGAATTGCTAAGCGCCCGACGATTTCCGGAAAAGGGTGGTATTGTCGATGATCTTCCGGTTGCTTCGCAGGCGTTACGAGCGGATATTCGTGCCCCGCTCCAAGAGTTCTCGAACACCGTTCAATTCCGTGTCGATGCCTGAAGGATAAGGTCCGCCGGGAAGCAATTCCTACCCCTATTCGCCCCTAACGTGATCATTAACGTCGATCTTGCGTGATTGGCCGTCAGCTTTGGCCGTCAGCTTTGGCCGGCGGCCAATCCGCGTTCGTGCGGTGGTGACCAGTTGGGCGGCGGCAGAGAAGAGCCGCAGGCGCAGACGGCGGGGCTCCCAGAGGCGGGCGGTGCCACTCAGGGCGAGCATGGGCAAGGACCCTGGGCAAGGACCCTGGACAAGTCCCATCGTTGCAGGTCAGGAGCGTTCTTCGGGTTTACGATCAAACATCGGACAGCCCGTCACGTGAAAGCGCGAGGCCAATCCGAGTGCTCAGCGCAACGCGCGCCGCCGGAAGAGATACCCGGCGAGGGGGACGACGGCCACCAGCACTCCGAGCCACCAGGCCAGCGCGATCCAGGCGCTGTTGCCGATCGGGGTGCCCAGGAGCAGCCCGCGTACGGCATCGATGAGCGGCGTGAAGGGCTGGTGCTCGACGACCCCGCGCAGCGCGTCCGGCATCGTCGACGGCGGCACGTACGCGCTGCTCGCGTACGGCAGGAACACGATGATGAGGCTGATCCCGCTGGCCCCCTCCACGGTCTTGGCGAGCAGGGCGCAGACCGTGGCGAGCCAGGACGCCGCGGCGGCGAACACCAGCAGCAGCCCGAGCGCTGCCAGCCATTCGAGCACGCCGGCCTTCGGCTCGAAACCGATGACCAGGCCCAGCAGCACCACCACCGTGATGGAGATGAAATGGCGCACCACGGATGCGGTGACATGCCCGGTCAGCATGGCGGTGGCGACGATCGGCATGGAGCGGAACCGCTCCACGATTCCTTCCTGAAGATCGTTGGCCAGGCCCACCGCGGTGTTCGACACGTTGAAGCCGATACTGATGATGATCACGCCGGGAATGACGTAACCGGCGTAGTCGACGTCGCTTCCGGTATTGATCGCTCCGCCGAACAGATAGCGGAAGACCAGCAGTTGGACCAGCGGCAGCACGGTCGAGACGACTACCTGCTCGCCGTTGCGCAACGCGTGGCGCACACTGCGTCCGATCAGGACGAAGGTGTCGCTCAGCGCCCAGAAGAGCCGTGAGTGCCCGAGAGGCTGTACCGGCCGGGCCGGCCGCTCCGAGGGTTCCAGGGGCTTCAGCGATGGTGCCTGGGTGCTCATGTGGCAAGGGCCTCCGCCCGCTCGGCGCCCGGGTCGGGCGCGCTCTTCCCGGTCAGGGTGAGGAACACGTCGTCGAGCGTCGGCCTGGACAGGGTGATGTGCTCGATGTCGGTCCCGGAGTCCTCGACCTGATCGAGGATCCGCTTCAGATGCCTGGAGTCGTCGACCGCGGCGCTCAGCCCGAACTGCTTCCGCTCGTCGCGGACCGCCTGGCCGCCCAGGATCCCCAGCGCCGTCTGCAGCTCCGTCTCGTCGCGGAAGGTCAGTTCGAGGCGGTCCTGGCCGACCTGCTGCTTGAGCTCGGCGGCGGTGCCCTCGGCGACGACCGTGCCGCTGCTGAGCACCCCGATCCGGTCGGCCAACTGGTCGGCCTCCTCCAGGTACTGGGTGGTCAGGAGGATGGTGACGCCGTTCTTGAGCAGGTCTCTGATGATGTCCCACATGGTGGCGCGGCTGCGCGGGTCGAGGCCTGTCGTCGGCTCGTCCAGGAAGATCACCGGGGGGGGCGCCGATGAGGCTCGCCGCCAGGTCGAGCCGGCGCCGCATACCGCCGGAGTACGTCTTGGCGTTGCGGTCCGCGGCGCCCGCCAGGTCGAACTGTTCCAGCAGCTCGTCCGCCCGCCGCCGGGCCGTCTGCCGTCCCAGGTGGTAGAGCCGGCCCATCATGACCAGGTTCTCCCGGCCCGTCAGGCCCCCGTCGACCGCCGAGTACTGGCCGGTGAGACCGATCGAGGCACGCACCGGCCCGGGGTCGGCGACGACGTCGTACCCCGCGACCCGGGCCGTGCCCCCGTCCGGGGTCATCAGCGTGCTGAGGATCCGTACGGTGGTCGTCTTGCCCGCGCCGTTCGGGCCGAGCAGCGCGTACATCGTCCCGGGCGGGACGGCGAGGTCGACCCCGGAGAGCACCGGCACCTTCCCGAACGCCTTGGTGAGACCCTGGATCGCGATGGGGGGACTGGTGTCAGTCATACGTGCCCTCGCGCTTCTGTATGTGGCATAAACGTCGAGTACGCGTTTTACACGGTCACCTGTGCGGCGTCAACATGATTTGAGCGGAATCTGATACTCAGTGGGGTGAGTTAGGGGTACCTGGATTTCTTCATTTCGGCCGGTAGGGGGTGTAGAAAACACCACCGTCGGAACGCCTCTCAACTCCGTGTTGCCGGCCTGGCAGCCTACCTACGGTGAGGGGGCAGAGTTCAACGGGCGACGGAAAGCCGGAGATACGAGACGTGGAAACCCAAAACAGTGCCGCGATGGAAGCCGTGATCAGGCTCACCGACGTACGCAAGATGTACGGCAAGGGCGGCAGCAGGGTCACCGCACTGGGCGGTGTCACCGTCGACTTCCACCGCCGTGCCTTCACCGCCGTCATGGGTCCTTCGGGATCCGGCAAGAGCACCCTGCTCCAGTGCGCGGCAGGACTCGACGAGCCGACCTCGGGATCGGTGAAACTCGCCGGACAGGAACTGGCCGGCCTCGACGAGACCCAGCTGACCCTGCTGCGCCGCGAGAAGGTCGGGTTCATCTTCCAGTCCTTCAACCTGCTGCCCGCGCTGACGGCCCAGCAGAACGTCACGCTGCCGCTGCAACTCGCCGGCCGGAAGGTCGACAAGCGCCTCGTCCGCACGGTCCTGGAAGAGGTGGGTCTCGGTGACCGACGCGACCACCGCCCCGATGAGATGTCCGGGGGGCAGCAGCAGCGGGTGGCCATCGCCCGCGCCCTGGTCACCCGGCCGGACGTGATCTTCGCGGACGAGCCCACGGGCGCCCTGGACACCAAGACCGCCAAGTCCGTTCTCACCCTGATGCAGCACGCGGTCCGTGCCGAGGGCCAGACCATCGTCATGGTCACCCACGACCCGGTCGCCGCCTCCTACGCCGACCGCGTGGTCTTCCTGGCCGACGGTGTGTTCGCGGGCGAGCTCTTCCAGCCGACCGTCGAGGCGGTCGCCGAGCACCTCGCGCATCTCGGGGCCGACAGCCCCCGCGCCGCCGCCGGCGTGTACGCCAGGGAGACCCTCTGATGTTCATGCTCGCCATGCGCACCCTGCGCTTCCGCAAAGGCAGCTTCGTCGCGAGTTTCCTCGCGATGTTCCTCGGCTCCGTTCTCCTCATGTCGTGGGGCGGCCTCTTCGAATCGGGAATCAAGAACGTCGTCCCGCCCGAGAGGCTGGCCGCCGCACCGGTCGTTGTCGCCGGCGACCAGGCGTACAAGCTCAGTGACGGCAGTACGGAGGTGAAGCTGCCGGAACGCGTCCCCGTCGAGGCTGCCGTGGCCGCCGAGATCGCCGCGCTGCCCGGTGTGGCCAAGACCGTCGTCGACGTCTCGCTGCCCGCCGGCGTGATCAAGGACAAGGAGAAGGTCAAGGGCGACCGGCCCACCGTCGCTCACGGCTGGGACTCCGCTGCCCTCGCTCCCTACCGGCTCGGTGACGGCAAGGGCGCGCTGCGGTCCGGAGAGATCGTCCTCGACAGCGACCTGGCCGGGCGCGCGGGCCTGAAGGTCGGCGACGAGACGACCGTCGCCGCCGGTGGCACCACCCGCACCTACCGGCTCGCCGGAACCGCCGAGGCCGACCACGTCACCAACCAGGACGCGGTCTTCTTCTCGCAGGCAGACATCGCCGGACTCCTGCCCGACAAAGGCGAGGCCGCGGCCATCGCGGTCCTGCCCGAACCGGGCACCGAAGCCGGGCAGTTGCGTGAACGGATCGACACCGTGCTCGGGGACCGCCCGGCGGTCGCGCTCACCGGCGACGACCGGGGACTCGCCGAGTTCCCCGAGGCCCAGCGTTACACCATGAACCTCCAGATCGTCTCCATCGTCTTCGGCGGCATGGTGACCGCGGTCGCCCTGTTCGGCGTCGCCTCACCGCTCGCCCTCGCCGTCCAGCAGCGCCACCGTGAGATGGCACTGCTCCGAGCCAGCGGCGCCACCCCCAGGCAACTGCGGCGGATGGTGCTCAGCGAGACCTTCGTGCTGTCGCTCGTCGCGACCGCCCTCGCGATCCTGCCGAGCCCCTACCTCAGCCGCTGGATCATGGAACGGCTCGTCGACGGACAGGTCGCCTCCGCCCAGATGACCTTCCAGCTGGGCTGGATCTCCATCGCCGGCACCGCCGTACTCGCCCTGGCCACCGCGCTCGGCGCCGCGGGTCTCGCCTCCAGGCGGGCCACCCAGGTCCGTGCCACCGAGGCGCTCGCCGATGCCGATGTCCAGCGCCGGCCGCTGGGCAAGGCCCGGATCTTCTTCGCCGTGCTCTGCTTCCTCGGTAGCGCCTCGACCGGCGTGATGACGGTGACCGTGATGCAGGGCCCGCTGGCGGGCAGCACCGCCGGCTCGTCGACCACGCTGTTCGTGATGGGCCTGGCCCTTCTCGGTCCGCGCATCGCCCAGGGCATGCTCGCCTTGCTCAGCGGCCCCATGCGGCTCTTCGGTCTCTCTGGACGGCTCGCGGCCCTCAACACCCGGGCCCGTACCGCCCGTATCGCCGCGGTCATCACCCCGATCATGCTGCTCACCGGTATCTCCTGCGCCGACCTTTATATGGGCACCACCGAGGTCGCCATGGCCAAGGAGCGCTACTCGGAGAACATGCACGCCGACGCGGCACTCATCGCGCCGCCCGGCGGATTCGCCCCCGGCACCCTGGAGAAGGTCCGCGAGGTTCCCGATGTCGCCGCGGCCTCGGCGTTCGTCACCAGCGTCGGCTACATCGACTCGCCCAAGGACAGTAAGCAGACCAAGGACGGCTGGCCCACCCAGGGCATCACCGCGGCGGGCTCCGCGGGCACCGCGCCCGTCACCCCGACCGACGGCGACCTCGGCATGCTGCGCGGGAACACCGTCGCACTCGCCGAGACGCATGCCGAGTCCCTCGGGCGCGGGGTCGGCGACACCATCACCATGCGGCTGGGCGACAGGGAGCGGGTCACCCTGGAGGTCACCGCGCTGTTCAAGGCGAGGGACGGCTTCGAGACCATCCTGCTGCCGGCCGACCTGCTCGCCGCGCACACGGACACAGGCTTGACCACACGGATCATGGTCAAGGCGGCGCCCGGCGTCTCCGTCGACGAAGTCACCGCCTCGCTCACGAAGTTCGCCGGCACCGTCCCGGGCGCCGAGGCGGCCGACCGCGACGCGCTCACCGACAGCTATGTGAACGCCTTCAACACCGAAGTCCTCGCCAGCTACCTGGTGGTGGTCGTCGTCATCGGATTCGGCGCCCTCGCCATGGTGAACGCGCTCGTGACCGCGACCGTTCGCCGCACCCGGGAGTTCGGCCTCCAGCGGCTGGCCGGTTCGACCAGGAAGCAGGTCCTGCGGATGGTCGGCATGGAGGCATCCGTGATCGCCTTCTCCGGACTGGTACTCGGGACCATCGGCGCGATCGTCGGTCTGCTGCCCTTCTTGCTCTCCCGCTTCGACCTGATGGTGCCCAGGGGATCCGTCTTCGTCTACATCGGCATCATCGCTTTCGTCGCCCTGCTCACCCTGACCGCGACGATCATGCCCACCCGGCGCGCCCTGCGAGTGAGGGCGATCGAGGCGGCCGGACACACGCAGTAGAGGTTTCCCCAGACCCCCGGTCCCCCGGGCAGCCCCGAGATTAGGGGTATCCCCGTCACCCGGGTCGGTGCCAGGATCAGGCCATCCCCCCGCCTGGTCCTGGCACCCTTTTTCGTGCGACACAGTTACGCACCCCCGGGCGGGGCGCAGCCGGCTCTGCCGCACCGGTCATCAACCCGACGCGCGCGACCGCACTGCCGGTCGCGCCTTCGCCGCCCACGGGGGCCCCAAGTGGAGACACAGACCGAAAAACTGCTTGTCGTCGGCGCACACGGCGACGACGAGACGCTCGGCGCCGGCGGCACCATCGCCCGCCTCGCGGAGCGTGGTGTCACGGTCGCCCTGTGCGTCCTGACCAACGACGACGGATCCCGCTCGGCCGGCATCGACGGTCCGCCGGCGACCAACCGGGTTCCCGCGATCGAAGCCGCGGCGGCCGTCCTCGGCATCAAGCGGCTCACCATCCACGAGTTCGGCGACAACCGCCTCGACACGGTAGGCCAGTTGGAGCTCAACCGGCTGGTGGAGGAGGAGGTACGGGAATTCGAGCCGGATACCATCTTCACCACCAGCCTCGCCGACCTCAGCCTCGACCACCAGCTGGTCAGCCGTGCCGCGCGGATCGCCGGCCGCCCCGCGCGCGGCTCCGTCCGGCAGGTGCGCAGCTTCGAGATCCGCTCGGCCACCGACACCGGGGAGGCGTCCGGCATCACTCCCGGCTTCCGGCCCACGGTCTGGCAGCCGCTCGAGGAGAGCCACCTTGAGCGCAAGATCGAGGCCCTGCGCTGCTACGGCAAGGAACTCCAGCCGTGGCCGGCCCCGCGCAGCGAGCGGGGCGTGCGCGCACTCGCGGAGTATCGCGGCTCGCAGATTGCCCGTCCGCTAGCCGAGGCGTTCGAGCTGGTGCGCGCGGTCGTATGAGTGCCCGGCCGGGCGGAGGCGTGCCGGCGTACGGCGCCGGACCTCCCGGTCGGCCGGCGCCGGGAATCCCAGGGGTCGTTCAGGAGCCGTACGGGAGCCGGGACTTCACAGGCCGCCGTTCACGAGCCCGCCTGGTCCTGGGCGGGTGCCGCTTGGACCAGCAGGCAGGGAACGTCGATCCGGGCCCGCGTCGGCCCGCCCACCGGGCTGTCGATGACCAGCGTCCCGTCGAACGTGCCCAGCCTGCGCTGTACCCCGGCCAGGCCCGTGCTCTCCCGGCCCGCTGCTCCGCTGCCCGCCGGGTCGGCCGCGCCGCCGCGCCCGTTGTCCGACACCTCGGCCACCAGCCTTCCGGGCCCCCGGTCGTGCTCCCGCTCGTAGCGGATCTCCACATCGATCCGGCCGGCCCCCGAGTGTTTCGCCGCGTTGGTGAGCAGCTCGCTGATCGCGAAGTACACGGCCGTCTCCACCGGCGCCTCCGCGCGGCCCGTCGTCTCGACCCGTACGCCCACCGGCAGCGGCATCCGCAGCGCCAGCGCTCGTACGGCGTCGCCGAGACCGCGCTCGGCCAGCACCGGTGGGTGGATTCCCCTGACCAGGTCGCGCAGTTCGGTCAGCGCCTCGGCCGACGAACGCCGTGCCGCCGCCAGCATCTCCCGGGCCCGGGCGGGGTCCTTCTCGATCAGTACGTCGACGGTATGGAGGTTCATGCCCATGGCGACCAGCCGCGCCTGCGCCCCGTCGTGAAGATCCCGTTCGATCCGGCGCATCTCCGCGGCCGACGCGTCCACCGCGTCGTGCCGGGACTCCGTCAAGTAGGCGACACGTTCCGCGAGTTCGGTCCGTGGCGGCGCCAGAAAGGCCGCGGCCATCCGGAAATGGGCCCGCAGCAGCGCGGGGTTGGCGCCGCGCGCCAGGAGCAGAAGTCCGGCCCCGAGCACCGGCATGGTCACGAACACCCCGGGGTGCGACAGGTCGAGCAGCCAGAAGCCGTACCATTTACCGCGCTGTCCGGACAGCCAGTACAGCAGGGGCAGCAGGAACCCGGCCGCGCCGTACACGAGCAGCGCCGCGGGGAGCAGCGCGACGAGATAGCCGGCGAAGGCGTCCGCCCACAGCCACAACTGCTCGCGCCAAGTGGCCGGGTCCCTCATCAGGGCGCCGAAGTACCGCACCCGCCCGACGAGACCCGGGCCCGGCGGTGGCGGCCGGTGGCTGGTCGGGATGACCACACCGGTCCACGCGTGCGCCCACACCCGTCGGTAGTCGGCGAAGCCGCGGACCCACGACAGCACGACCGGTGTTGTCCAGATCCCCACGCCCACCACGGTCAGGATGAGCGACACCAGGCTGAGGACGATGAGCGCCAGGGAGCCGGCCAGGGCCGCGAGGGCGAGCCCCAGCCCCCGCGCCCCCGCGACCAGTGTGCTGTGAATCCTCATCCGTGCTCTCCCCGGTGCTTCCTGTTCCCGTTCCATCACGTCAGCAGTCAGTCTGCCGTCTCCACCCGGCCGGGGCATGGGTGGTGTGCCTCCGCCCGAGGTGTACCCATGACCACCGCACAGACGGGAGTTAAAGCCATGGTTCACGGCAGGCGCGCTGCCGCAGGCTGATACACGGGGCTCCGTCCGTCCACGGGTCCGCCGACCGCTCGCCATCCGGGAGCCTCATGTCCCACCCCCTTGTGCACGCCGCCGAGGTCCTGCGCGGAACGCTGGACTCGCCCTGGTTGTGGATCATGGTGTTCCTCGTCGCGGGGTGCGGCGGTCTGCTGCCGTTCACGCCGAGCCAGACGAGCGTGGTCGCGATCGGATTGCTCATCGGCCCCGACCCCCGCCTGCTGACGGCGCTCGCCGTCGTCACGGTATGCGGGGTGGTGGCGGGCGACTGCGCCGGATACTGCGTCGGGCGGTTCGCCGGGCCGCGCCTCACCCGCCGTCTGTCGCGCGGAACGCGCGGTGGCCACCTGTTCACCCGTGTGCGGGGCCTGTTCGCCCGCCACGCCACCGCCCTCGTGGTCGTGGGCCGCTTCTTGCCGGGCGGCCGGGTGTCGTCGACGCTGGCCGCCGGCAGCGTGGAGCTTCCGGTACGTCGCTTTCTCCTGCTGGACGCCGCCGGCGCGCTGCTGTGGACCGGGTACGTCATCGGCATCGGGCTGCTGGGCGGGGCCAGTTTCGCGAGCGACCCGGCCAAGGCGCTGTCGCTGGCCCTGGGGGTCACCCTGGTGGCCGGCCCGCTGACGGCGTGGCTGTGCCGCCGCGCGGCGGTGCGCGCGGCGACGGACCACTGATCTCAGCCGCGTACCGCGTCGATCATGTGCGTACTGGCTCCGTCGTAGACGTCCTGCTGTACGTCATTGATCGCGAAGTCGTGCTCGCGCAGCAGCCGCAGGAACTCGTCCAGGCGCCCGTCCACGTCGTGCACCTCCGCCACCACGGTGCGGATGAGCGGCCAGTGCCGTTCCTCGATCCCGCGCAGCACATCGAGCTCCGCCCGCTCCACGTCGATCTTCAGCAGGCCGATGTCCTGGATGGCGTGGTCGTCGATCAGCTGGGACAGCGTAATCACCGGAACGTGGAAGCTCCGGGCCTCGGAGCGGGACGTGGCGATGAACGAGTCCCGCTTCGCGGGGTCGTCGATGCCGAAATTGGTGAGAGCCGCCTCCATGTTCCGGCGGTCGTCCGTCTCGTCCACATGCAGCGTGGTCATGACCTCACTGTGCGGGTAGTACGTCAGCTCCGCCGTGCCCGGCTCAGCGCCGATCGCGGTCTGCACGGGCACCCCGCCCGGCAGCAGCCGGGAGAAGTTGTCCCGCAGGCAGGCGTACGTCGGAGGGGCCGGCTCGCAGGAGACCACGCGCAGTTCGTCGGCGGCGTCCGCGAAGAGGAGCGCCGTGAGTCCGACATGGGCGCCGATGTCGACGACGGTCTCACCGGGGCGGAGCCTGGCGGTGCATTTCGCATAGAGCCCGTCCGCGAATTCCTGCCAGACTCCCGCCGTATTGAATTGATTGGTGCACGTGATAATGCGGCCGTCCGGGAGGGTGTACTTCTCGAAGTGCTGATCGTCACGATCCGTCATGGGCTCTTAATCCTTGTTCGGTCGCGGTGGGGATAAGCCAGAAATCGTCCGAGGCGTCATCTTGCAGGCCGTACGGAGCCATTCCTACCCCTACTCGCCCCTACTGCGGGTCGGGGGCCGGATCAGCGCACGGACCGCCGGCGGAACAGCAGGCTCGCCACCGGGATGGCCGTCAGCAGAATGCCGGCCCACCAGGCCAGTGCGATCCACCCGCTGTTGCCGATCGGCATGTCGAGCAGCAGCCCGCGCACCGAGTCGATCAGCGGGGTGAAAGGCTGGTTGTTGACGAACCCCTGGAGCACTCCCGGCATGGTCTCCGGCGGCACGAACGCGCTGCTCGCGTACGGCACGAACACGATGATCAGGCTCAGCCCGCTGGCGCCCTCGACGGTCTTGGCCACCAGGGCGAAGATCATGGAGAGCCACGACACCGCCGCGGCGAACACGGTCAGCAGCCCGAGTGCGCCCAGCCACTGGACGAAACTGCCCTGTGGCTCGAAGCCGATCAGCAGCCCGACGAGCACGACCACGGTGATCGAGATGAAGTGCCGGACCACCGAGGCGACGACGTGCCCGGTCAGTACCGAGGTGCTGAGCATGGGCATCGACCGGAAGCGCTCGACGATTCCCTCGCTCAGGTCGTTGGCCATGCCCACGGCCGTGTTCGACGCGTTGAAAGCGACCGAGATGATGATGAGCCCGGCGATGACGTAACTCGCGTACCCCACTGGGCCGGTGTCGATCGCTCCGCCGAACAGATAGCGGAAGACCAGCAGTTGGACGAGGGGGAGCATGGTCGCCACGACGATCTGCTCGCCGTTGCGGGTGGCGTGTTTGACGCTGCGGCCGATCATGACGCCGGTGTCGCTCAGCGCCCAGTACAGGCGGCTGGTCAGCGGCGGTGTCTGTGCGGTCGGGCCGTTCGCCGTCGGGCTGTTCGTGGTCAGGTCGTTCGCGCTCACTTGGACGTCACCTCCGCCGCCCGGGAGGCGGTCTGCTTGCCGGTCAGGGCCAGGAAGACGTCGTCGAGAGTCGGCTTGGACAGCGTCACGCTCTCCACCTCGACGCCGACGTCGTAAATCTGGTCGAGAATCCACTTCAGGTGCCTGGGGCCGTCCACGGGTGTGCCGAGCGAGCTGCCGGCGCCGCCGAGTACGTCGGCCCTGCCATCCAGCACGCGTACCGCGGTGGCCAGGTCCTCCGGGGTGGAGAAGGACAGCTCCAGTCGCTCCTTGCCGGCCCGCTGTTTGAGTTCGGCGGGGCGGCCCGTGGCAACGATCGTCCCCTCGTTCAGAACCCCGACCCGGTCGGCCAACTGGTCGGCCTCCTCCAGGTACTGAGTGGTCAGCAGGATGGTGACGCCGTCCCTGAGCAGGTCCCTGATGATGTCCCACATGGTGGCGCGGCTGCGCGGGTCGAGGCCTGTCGTCGGCTCGTCCAGGAAGATCACCGGAGGTTCGCTGATCAGGCTCGCCGCCAGGTCGAGCCGGCGCCGCATACCGCCCGAGTACGTCTTCACCGCGCGGCCGGCGGCCTCCACCAGGTCGAACCGCTCGATGAGGCGGTCCGCCCGCCTCTTCGCCTCGGGGCGCCGGTGGTGGTAGAGCCGCCCCATCATCACCAGGTTCTCGTGGCCCGACAGCTGCTGGTCGACGGCCGAGTACTGGCCCGTCAGACCGATGACGCCGCGCACCGCCCGCGCCTGGGTGGACACGTCGTACCCATTGACCAGGGCCGTGCCCGAATCCGGGCTCAGCAGAGTGCTCAGAATTCGGACAATGGTGGTCTTTCCTGAGCCGTTCGGGCCCAGCAGGGCAAACATTGTGCCGTGTTCGACAGAGAAGTCGATCCCTTTGAGTACTGCTACCTCACCAAATGATTTTGTGAGCGCCTGAACTGCGATCGGGTTGTCGATACCTGCCATTGGTACCCTCTTTCCCGGGCGTCGACCGATCGAACGGAATGGGCAATCGGATCGCCATCTGCATGCGTCGTACACTAACTGTGTATAAGGTACGCAGAAAGTTGTTGTGACGTCAAGCGGTGAGGGGACAGAGGTGTCGGAAGAGGTCAGACAAGGTGATGCGAAGCCGGGGGACATCGAGCGAAGTCTCGATCTGCTGTGGTCGGTGGGGGGCCGGACGGGCCGCGGACCGCAGCCGAAGCTGAGCGTGGCCAAAATCGTCGACGCGGCTATCCGCATCGCGGACGCCGAGGGCCTCGACGCCCTGTCGATGCAGCGGCTGGCGGGCGAATTCGGGTACAGCACGATGTCGTTGTACCGCTATGTGCCGGGGAAAGTGCAGCTGGTCGACATCATGGCCGACGTCGCCTGCGGGCCGGCGCCGGACATGTCCCAGGTCGCCGGAGGGTGGCGGGCCGAGGTCGAGCTGTGGGTTGACGAGCTGTGGAAGGTCTATCAGGCGCACGACTGGCTGGTGCGGGTCCAGATCAAGAATCCACCGATCGGCCCGAACCAACTTGCCTGGTTCGAGGCGCTGTTGAGCGGTGTCTCCTCGATCGGCCTGTCGCGCGACGATATGGCGGCGCTCGCCATGTTCGTCTCGTCGGCCGTCCGCGACCTGGCGCGATTCACCAGAGACCTGGTGCCCATGGGACTCGGTTACGCGCAGGTGCTGGAGAACATCCTGGAGACGGATCGTTTCCCCATGGTGGCCGCGCTGGTCACCCAGTCCGGGGAGCCCCCGGTGGGCGGCGACTCGGACGCTTCGCAGTCCGATCCGTCCGAGTCCGGCGAGGGCGCGGTGCGCCCGGTGGTGCACTTTGGAGTGCAGCGCCTGCTCGACGGGATCGAGGTGTACGTGGCCGGGAAGGCGGCGCAGATGTAATTCCCGCGGACCTTCGTCGATGGTGACAGGCGCGGCATGACGGTCTGTGATGGCTGTCGATCTGTCACATTGGCGGTGGACTACCGGATCGGCACCGGCCCCGTCCCGCCGGCGTTGCGGGTCCGGCGGGTCGCGGCGGCGACCGAGGCCATGAGTTCCGCGTCCAGGAGGGACGGGTCGGCGAGGCGGGTCGCGGCGGCGTACGAGTTGAGCAGTGCCTTGGTGACGCGCAGGGCCGCCTCGGGGCGGCGGACGATCGGCTTCGACCAGGCGGTCACGGCGTCGTCGAGAGCGTCAGCGGGTACGACGCGTTGCAGGATCGACAGTTCGTACGCCTCGGCGGCGTCGAAGGACCTTCCCGTGAGGATGAGTTCGCGGGCCCGCGCGGCGCCGACCTCGTGGATCAGCCGCGGCAGCACACCGCCCCAGGCGGTGGGCAGACCGAGTGCCAGCTCCGGCAGCCTGAATCCGGCGGTGTCGGCGCCGACGCGCAGGTCACAGGCGAGAGCGAGTGCCAGACCAGCGCCGATGGCCTTTCCCTGCACCCTGGCGATGGTGACGGCCCGGTTGGTGGAGATCGCCTCACAGACCCGGCGGGCTTTGTCGCCGGCGATGCGGATGCCGCGTCCGGTGGGGTTCTCGTCGAGCCAGTCGGCGAACTCGTTGCGGTCCCCGCCCAGGCAGAAGTCGTCCCCGGCGCCGCTGAGCACCAGCACCCTGACATCGGGGTCCTGTGAACTCAGGACTGTCAACAGGTCGTCCAGCATGTCCTCGGTGACGGCATTGCCGGTGGCGGGGGAGTCCAGTTCGACATGGAGGACCGACCCTGCGTCGATGGTCCGTACCGTGCTCGGCCGCCCGTAGGGGGGCAGGGGGGCGGGAAGGGAGAGACTCACAACGTCACGTTCAGCGAGGTCACACGCCGGAAGACCATGCGGGACGCGTACGTGGGTGGCGCGACGGCACGCAGGTCGGGGAAACGCTCAAGCAGTTGGGTCAGCAGGGTGCGCGCCTCCAGCCGGGCGAGTGCCGCGCCCAGGCAGTAGTGCGCGCCGCCCCCGAAGGTGAGGTGGTCGCCGCCACGCAGGATGTTGAAGGCGTCGGGGTCCTGATTGCGCCGTGGGTCGTGATTGGCGGCCCCGTGCATGACGTGGACCATGGAGTCCTTGGCAATCGGGACACCCGCCAGGATGGTGTCGGCCCCGGCTACACGGCTGTTGATATGGATGGGCGGGTCGTAGCGCAGCACCTCGTCGATGGCGGCGTCGATGTGCTCGGGATGTTCCCCGAGCCACGCCCAGCGGCCGGGCTCGCTCAACAAAAGCCACACCATGGCCGACAGCAGCGTCGCGGTGGTCTCCAAGCTGGCGATGGTGACGAACATGACGAGCCGGTAGAGCGTCTCGTCCGCCATCGCGCGGTCCGGCTCCAGTTCGTCCCAGGTCCGTATCCACTTGGACAGCACGTCGTCGCCGGGCTGCGCGCGGCGTTGCTCGATCAGGTCGGTGAAGTACGCGCGGAGCTGGACAGTGGCCTCGGCGGACACATCGAGCTCGCTTTTGGTGGGGATCAGCTCCTGGGCGTGCACCTGACGGTGCGTGATGTCCAAGATGCGCGCGTAGTCTCCCTGTGGGAGGCTCAGCCAGGAGCCGATGGTGCTGATCGGCAGCTGCTCGCTGATGGTGCTGACGAAGTCGGCCTCGCCCCAGCGCAGTTTGTCGGCCAACTCGTCCAGGAGCCGGGTGACGTCCCGTTCCACCTGGGGCGTCAGCTCCGAGATGGTGGACCTGTCGAAGAGATTCCCGAGACTGCGCCGCTGGCACGTGTGCTCGGGCGCGTTGAGGCGAGCGAGCGTCCTGGTCATCTCCCGGGTGGCGGGGGCATCCCAGTGCCCGACGTCCGCCCGCCGCTCCTGCCAGGCGAAGTCGGGTGCCAGCCAGGTGCGGCCGCGTAACACCTGGCTGCAGGCGTCGAAGCCGGTGACGAAGTACGCGCCCCAGGGGGCGCGTACGACGTCGCCCATAGCCCTCAGGTCACCCAGCAGGCCGTAGGGCTCGGCCTGCCCCTCTGGCGTTTTCAGCCGTCGGAGCAGCGAGATGAGGGCGCGGCGGTCGAAGGGCCTGGCTATGCCAGCTGTAGCGCTCACGCAGAGTTCCTTGCCCTCGCCCCATGGATGCCGACCAGAACCTACCCTTCCGCATATGCCTGCCATGCACGGATAACTGTTGGCCCCGTCACAGTGAAACGTCCCTAATGAGCCTTGTCATATACGGAAGGGCGGGTTCAGGCGCGGAATGCGGAAGACCCGCAGACTCACCGGCGAGCCACCCCGAACTTGTGCGGAACCTGACCCGGGATCAAGAACCAACCAACGGACCAAACGCTCAGTCAGGTGTGCCAGCGGTGTGCGTATCCCTCCCGCAAAGGCCCGCCCCGTCACCCCGCGGCAGTTCATATCCGCACGTCAACGCACCCACGCGGCCGTCGCCTTCCTGAAGTGGCTGAAGGCCCACGAACTCACCCTGGATACCTGCCGGCAGGCCGACCTCGACCGGTGGCTTACCGACGACTCTGCCACCTACCGGCAGACGGCCGGGCACTTCATTCGCTGGGCTCGCACCAGCAGACTCACCGCTGTCCACGTCCCCGCCGTCCGCTGGAACGGCCCCACTCAGCCGCGCCGGGCCGTCGACGGTTTGTTCCTCCGGAAGAGCGGAGGTTCGGCCCACACCGTGGATCGTGAAGCTCGACGGCCGGTTAGCCTGGGAAAATGCTGACCGAAGTCATCGCCACCCGATACGTCACGCCCCTGCGTGAGGGCGGCTCGCTCCCGGGGATCGTCGAGGCCGACGATCTCGGTACGTACGTCATGAAGTTGTCTACCTGATGGCGCTGACCTGCGGTTTCGGGGTTCTGTGGGCCTCTGAACTGCAGGGACGCGTCTTTCGGTGTCTTTCAGCTTGGTACTGCGTTATGCAGCCGATTCTCCCCACGCGCTCCCCAAGCCTTCGAATACTCCCCAGATTCTCCCCAGAGGATCCTGTACCGGGCGCACTGTGACACGGGGAGGGCCGGTCTTCCTGCGGCTGTAGGACCAGCACGTTGAGTGACCACGGCGCGCTTTGGCCGCCCACGCTAGCGGCTGACCGAGATGGGATTGAGGGGCAGATGCCGGCGGCGGTCGGTCCCACATGGCACAGGTTGTAGATCGCGTCTTGTGCGGTCCAGGTGGTCCATGTGAGTCGCGTAAGCGCAGGTCAGGTACCTGTGGTCCAGGTGCGTCGACGCTGTTGGTGATAGGTATGTGAGAGCTGGAGTACCCCCGTCGGCTGGTGCCGACGGGGGTACTGCGTGTCGCGGCGGGTCTCGCTGTGGTGCGCTCGATGCGGCCTGTGGGGGTCCGGGGCGTCTACGTCCCTTCTGCTGGGGGCAGGCGGTGACGACGCTGTGATGCGTTCAGTGAGGTTGGCTTCTGCGGATAGGGAGGACGCTCAGGGCCATGACGGTGCCGTCGTCGTGGAAGGAGATCGGCCCGTTCCATCTGCCGGTTACGTGGGGGTCTTGCGGGGTCGAGCGGCTTTGGAAGGCGGCTTGACGGTATTCCTCCACACGGCCCTTCTTGATGAGTTCGTAGGAATGCTCGGCCATACCGGAGAATGCCTCGATGCGTACGGACCCCATACGGAAGACATGGTCCGTGCCGCCGATTTGGATTTCTGCATTGTCAACGCTTGACGTGGCGGCGAAGGTGAGCACGTCGTAGTGCTGTCGTCCCCTGGCGCGTGGTGAGGTACTGGGCAGTTTGGGGTCCTCCGCCGGCCAGAGCGGTCAGGTTGGCGGCTCCGGTACGGGCCAGGAGCTGGCCGAACCAGCCGAGGTCGCTCTCGCTTACTAGGAAGCCGTCGACAGTCTGTGCCCGTTTCCCCCCGTGGGCGGGTATGCGAATCGCGTTGGGGTAGGGGAGGCCGGACTTGTCGCGGATCTCCATGTCGGCGTTTCCCGGTGTGCGGAGGGGAAGAAGGGATTCGCCACGCGCCTGCAGGACATTGACCACGATTCCGCCCTGCCCCATGAGTTCTGTGGACAGCATCAAAACGGCGTCGTATTCCACGGGCCGATGTGCATGCCTTCGGTCAGCTCGGCGCCCTTTGCAAGTCGCTGGACCGAGGTGCTGCGTGTCCTCCCGCCCCGCTTGCTCGGCTTCTGGTGGTTCCCCCGGCAGGCTATGAGCGTGACTTTCGACGGCTCGCCGGGTTTCCACGCTTCGATGAGGTAGTCAGGGCGAGGTCGCGAGCTCTTGTTCCGTTGTGAGACGCTCAGGGGGCCAGCCGGCTCGCAGGACCGTACTGGTGTCCACGATCGAGATGACGTGGTCCGGGTATCGCTTCTACACAATGTGCTCAGCCACAGCGAGCCCGAAGCCGACGGCCAACTCCCGGGCCTGCATGGCTTTGTACCAGCGCTCAGGGGTGCGGCCCTTGTCGGTGAGATCCATAGCGCCGGCGCGATTGTCGCCCAGCGCTTCGCAGAGCTTCAGGCTCACCCAGTGTTCCGCGAGCCCGCGCCCCATTCCCTGACCGGCCAGAATGTAGTCACGGGCTACGGCGTGCAGTACCTGCCACGGCGTCAGTTCGATTGTCTGACGGTACTCGGCCCCTGGAACGGGGAGCAGTTCAGGGCTTCTGCGTACCGGCGCCTGTCCCTTCTCTCGGCGCTTCTTGTCGAAGGCCGCCGTTGCTGAGCTGACATGGGCAGCGAGTTCTGCAGTCGACCGGATGTGGATGTTCGTCGAGCGGCTGAGTGTGTTCAGGATCTGTCGCGCGGTTCTTGCCATGCGTCCCCCAAGATGCCCGCCTGCCCTGGCCGGCCAGGAACGGTAATTCAGGGCACATGGGCGTGCGCAAGTGCGCATGGTGCGGTCACGGTGCAGATCCAGCCGCACCGGCCGCTTCTGTGAGAAGAGAGGACCCTGCCGGCCTGGCGGAGGCGGGGCTGCCGCCCCTGACGCATTGCCGCTTCCGAGGATGAGTCCCGAGGCTCTCCGGCCGTCTCGCTGCAATTTTGAACGCTGTCAGACGGAACCTCAGGACGCTCGCCTAGGCGCTGCGACCCGGGGGTGCGTTGCCGCCTCTCGACGAGCGGAGCGGGATCTGCTGTGATCGAATGGTTACGGAGTGCGTGGTTGCTGTGGTAGTTGTGGTGATCTTCCGTCGCTGGCCTTGTGGCCGAATCTCCAACGGCGGTGTGGGGGAGTGGTGGGTGTAGCTGTGGGCGTGGCAGGCGAGGGCATTGCGGACGAAGAGTCCGACGAAGGGTTCGTTCATCGGATCTTCCGCGAGGCACCGCAGGAGGACAGTGGATCGGACACCCTGGGCAACTATCGCTATCAGGCCGAAGTAGCCGCTCAGATGTGCATTGCGCTGGTCACTCAGGACTTTGTCGAGTCGGTGGTCTGCGAGTGGCACGAAGACTTGGTGGTCTCCTACGCTGACGGATCAGTTGAACTCGTATCGGTGAAGCACCGCGGAAAGCGGCGGGCTCCCTGGAACGTGGCGGAACTCTGCAAAAACGGAGGGCTTGCCCACCTCTTTGACCGATGGTGCGCGTGCGATGGTCTGAGCAATGTCCGGCTTCGGCTGGCCACGAATGCGGGCCTCACATCGGGCAAGGGAGGCGCAGCCACGCTGAAGGCCATGTGCGGGGCCGATCCGGAGATCACCTCCGGGTTGGATGCCATGGCAGGCACCGTCGCTCAGCACCTTTTGAAGGTCCGTTGGAAGCAGCCCTACGCCACCATTCCCGAAGTCCCCGAGGTCGCCCGGGTCGGCGACATAGCCGTCCCGGCCGGCTTCACCGATACCGTCAAGCTGTTCTTCGCCGCCTTGCACATTGATGATGAGCTGCCGTCCCGTCGGCATATCACTGACGTGAATCTTCAGAGTCTTCTTATCCCTGCGATCGCGACACTGCAGCGGGATCATGTGGACGTCGAGGCCACCTACCGTGCATTGGTCGAGCGGATCGAGAAGTCGAACCGCGACGAGAGCGACCGTGGACAGCTCGCTGTGTACCTTGCCGATCCCGCCAGGGTTCTTCACAGCGTGCAGATCCAGCAGCGCATCGCGCGGCGCAGACTGACCAGGCCCACGGTCCTCGACACGTTCGTCTCCAGTCGAGCCGGGGTGCCCACTTTCGCCCGCGGCCAACTGCCGATCGTCGCCCCGGGCGGGGGCAACCTGCGCAAGAAGATGGCCCGCGGCCAGATTCCGGCTGATGAAGCTGCCCACGCGGAGCGCCTTAGATCAGCCTGGTACGTCACGTGGTCCGAGCACCGGTCCGGTTTGGCGGGAGACACGGCGGAGTTGGCCAACGCGAGCTTCGAGGTTCTGGACACCGTTTTCTCTTGCCGTGAGCAGGCCGAAGGGGAGTTGCCGGCTGGTGCTGTCTACGGGCGGCGTATGAACCACCTGATGGCTCGGCACCTGACGCCAGACGCACTTGGAGGCGGGCTGCAGATTCCCGTCAATGGGCAGCATCTGCGGGGTCTGGCCTACCAGCTCTGCGACGACTGCGACTTCTACTTTTCCGACTGGTTTGACCCCTCTGACGAGCAGGCGTCGTGACGGGCGCTGGTGACCGTCTGATCGCGACCGCGCGTGTCAGGGACCGGACCCGTCGGCAGGAGCAGCGTGAGGCTCACTATCACGAAGCCCGTGTGCTGCTGCTGATCGACCGGTTCACGGGAGCGAAGAAAGGACTGGATGGTCTCACCAAGCTCGCCAAGCTCGATTTCCTGCTGCGCTACCCAGCCATGTTGGAGCGACTCCTGGCCGAGGACGGCATTTCCTGGCCCCCTGGCGTGCAGCCAACCTCCGCTGAGCGGTTGGCCGTGGAGAGCCGCATGACCCGGTACAAGTACGGGCCCTGGGACCAGCGTTACTACAGCATCTTGGGATCTCTGGTCGCCCGTGACCTGGTTACCTATGGTGCCACCGACCGGGCCGAGTTCCGTATCACCGCCTCCGGTGCGGTCGCCGCTGCGATGCTGGCAGAGACGGACGAGTGGGTCGTGGTGGCGAAACGCGTCACTCTCCTTAAGAAGCACTTCAACAAGTCAGGTTCGACCCTGAAGACCCTCATCTACGACCGTCTGCCGGACGCGGTCGACAGGCCCTGGCGGACGGAGATCTGAAATGGCATTTCACCTTCGGTTCCATACCCTCACCGTCACCACCGCCGATGCTGAGAAAACCTACCGTTTCGAGGGGCCGGCCACCGTTGTCAGCGGTCCCAGTGGTACCGGCAAGTCCAGCCTCCTCATGCTGCTCAAGCATGTGGTGGGCGGCAAAGCCGTGCTGACCCCGGCCGTCCGCGACCATGTCCTCTCTGCCCGTGCCGAGGTCTCTATCGGCGAGGAGCACATGGTCCTCAAGAGGACCGTCAACGACGGTCGCTCCGACCGGGTAGAGGTCCTGGACCCCGCCACCCTGGCCACGCGCGATACATTCGCCGTCCGCGCGAACGAGGATCTGAGATCGCTGTCGGACTACCTTCTGGCAGCCGTCGAATTCCCCCGCGAGACGATCCCCGCCAGCCGCGATGGCAAGGCCACCACACGTGACCTTACGTTCATTGACCTGTTCGCCTACGCGTACCGGGAAGCGCGCAACATCGACCGCGAAGTCGTGGGTCACCTTGACCCCTGGTTCAACCCCAAACGCACCGCACTCTTCAAGCTGATGTTCGCGCTGACCGACAGCACTGTGCTGGAACTCAGCCGGCAACTCGGCGCGCTGAAGGAAGAACTTCGAACGAAGGCAGCCGAGTCCGAGAACGTCCTCAATTTCCTTGGCGTGTCCGACCCCCGCACGGAGGAGGAGCTGCGAGCCGAGCTCGTAAGTCTCCGGGACATGCTGCGCCGCGCCGACGCAGCGCTGGGATCGCTGCGCCACGAATTGGAGGAGAGCACCGCAGCCGACACTGTTCTCCGTCAAGAGCTGCGTATGGCAGTCGACAGCGCTCGCGCTGCGGCGCAGGAGGTTTTGGCGGCACAAGAGCTTGTAGAGGCTCGTGCCGCAGTCGTTGCCCAGGTGGAGCTCGACCTGTCCCGCCTCGACCGCTCTGCCACCGCCATTGAGAAGCTGTCGCCCTTCGACTTCGTCGTCTGCCCTCGTTGCATGCAGCGGCTCACCTCGAGACCGGTTCCCGAGGATCACTGTGTGGTCTGTCTGCAGCACGACCCACACGACGAGGACGTCGATCCTGCCGCTATCGCGCAGACCCGAACGGCTCTTGCCCTTCAGCTGCAGGACGCCCAAGCCGTGTTCGAGGCCGATGCCCGAGTACTGGAGAGGGCGCGGCAGCGAGCACAGCAGACGGATTTCCTCGCCCACAGCGTGCGCCGCCAACTCGATGCACAGACCCGAGATCTGGTGGCACCGCGCTTCGACGCCATTGCAGAGGCCAGCGCCCGGGCGGCCTCGCTCAGGGCGGCCATCGACTCCGTGACTCAGCTGCGCGACTCGTGGGCGCGAGCACACGCCATTGAACGAGAAGTGCGAAAGCTCAAGGCACAGCGAACCCGCGCAAACGCCGACAAGAAGGCCCGGACCGCCGAACTTGCCGCACGCCAAACCCTGGTTACAGACCTTGGCCGGGATTTCAACGCCATGATCTCGGAGCTGCGACCTGCTCCCTGGATCGAGTCCGCAACGATCGACTCAACGTCATATCTGCCAGTAGTGGACAACCACTCATTTGAGAGTCTGCAGGCAGACGGCGGTGGCATCGTGACCTGCATCAACGTCGCATACAGTCTCACCCTGCTGGAGTTCGGCATCGCGCACCCAGACGTTCGCGTGCCGTCATTGCTGATCATCGACTCCCCGCGAAAAGCATCTGGGAGCAACCTCGACGACCAAGCGCGTGGCCACCGGACCTACCGGCGCTTTCGGACACTTGCCGAAGACCACGCCTCCCAGATACAGCTGATCATCGCCGACAACGACTCGGCGCCCATCCCAGGCACCGCCTTCGGCAAGATCGAGCTCGACTACGATCAACCGCTCGTCCCCGGTGTGGCCCACCCTGGGCCCGAGCACACCCATCGAGCCGAGGACGAATCCTGACCAAGCGGATTCTCTCTCGTGCTGACATCGAACCTGCTGAACGGGTTCGCACGGGATGCGACTGTTATTTGACGCTGAACCTGGACCGTTTCCCAGGGAAGCCGGATCGGCTACCAACTCCCGTCTGGCAGACGCTGCGAGGCGCGGGCGGTGTTCGTTTATGGCCGATCTTGATCAGCTCATCCGCGGTGTACCGGGCAACGGTGTGCAGTCCTGCTTTCTCAACCTCCTCGCCTGTGGCGAGGTGAAGCTGGCACGGGGCGCACCGCAGCCCCTCGGCTGTCAGCTCCATATCAAATAGCAAGGCGGTGCTGGCGGGGTACTACTCCGTGCTGGGCCACTCGTACACGGTCGACTCCACTGAGAGGTCACATACGCCCTTGAGACGGACATCCGTTGGCGGTTCGACTTCGAAGCGGTGCACGGGGTCGTTCACCAGGCGGAGGGTCGGCATGCCGACGCCCTTCTCCAGGTGTGAGGCGATCACGAGTGTGTAGTTCTCGCCCTCCGACCAGGCCCGTACGAACTCCGAACGAGTCAGGGTCAGTTCGCCAGGGACAGCACGCCCGTGGGCCTTGATCTCGTAATAGCGCCCGGTCGAGTCGTATGCGTCGGCGCCCATGCCCGACGCACCCCGCTGGTCGTCCAGCTCGACACCCTGCTCTTGCAGGATCCGGCGGAGCGCCTGGATGACGAGCTCCTCCTTGTGGTGGTCTGCGTACCCGAGCGGTGAGGCATGGCTGCGGGGCGGGGCCCCTCCGAGCCTGGGCGGGGGGAGCGGGGTCCCGTGTCGGCGGGGTGAAGGTCCCGCCGTCCCCGGCGTAGGGGCAGGGGGGGTGCCCGGTGTAGAGGGCGCTTCAGTGTGGGTGACCTTGCCGGGCAGCACGTCGAAGGCGGCCGCGTCTACCAGGGGGCGCGCGGCCGGCGCGTGCTGCGGGCCGGACTGGGTGCCGGGTCCGGGGTTCCCGGGCGTGGGCGCGGGAGCTGAACCGGTGCGGGGTGGCGGGATGAGGCCGGTTGGGCCACCGGGGACAGCAGGGCCGGTGGCCGTGGCACGCTGAGCGGCCGGTTTCCCGTTCGGCATCGGCGGGGCGGGGGTCAGCTGTGCACGGCGGTGCAGTTCTTCAGCGAGCCGCTGCCGTTCCTCGCGGTCCCGCTGCCCTGCCGATGTGAGTGCGGATCCGGCCTCTACCTCCACCAGGTATTCCTCCCAAACGTCTCGCCAGCTGTGGCCTACGCGTGACCGGTCTTCCGCGAAGTGGGCGGCGATGGCCGCGCCCGCTCCTGCCTTGGTGGTCAGAGCCGTGTGCGAGTGCAGGAACAGAGTGTTGCGGCCGCGGTCGATCTGCGCTTCGACGGGGAGCTCAAGGGGCTCGTACGTGCCTCCTGGATCGAGGCGGATACGCAAGCTGGGGAGTAGCCGAACCTCAAGGCCCGCCAGCCAGGCCCAGCCGGTGAAAGCCTCCGCGGTCTCGGGCTCGTTGCGTACCAGAAGGTCCTGGAGCGCAGCGACCCCTCGTCGGAAGTCGTCGGTGAGACTCGTGTCGGCCGGTTGGCCCAGGACTGCGTCCCCAGCCCCGTCCTCGCTTCCGGTCTCGTAACTGACCTGGGCGCCCGCGACGTCCAGGGGGGTGACGTGCAGGCGCCCGAACAGCGCCGTGAACTGCTGTACGTTGCCTCCTGGCTTCCACAGCGGTAGACGGCCCGTCAGTACCCGCTCGACCGCGGAGTCGGCCACGGCGAACACCGATTGGCTCTTTCCTTTGATCCAGCCGGCCGTGGTCCATAGCGGCAGACTCCGCAGCCTGCTCTGCAGCCCCGGCGACATTGGTTTGTCGTCGGAGGAGATCACGTCCCGCAGGCGGCGCAGAGCGTCGAGCATCACACTTTCGCGCTCGGCGTCGGGTGCCGCGCCGGTCTCGGAGATCTCCCTCAGCACGTCGATGAGGTCATCGAGCCCGGGTTCGCGGATGCCCAGTACCTGCCACAGAGGGTCGACGTCCGCCCCGGTCAGGGTGAAGGGGCGGAACCCGCGCAGGATCGCAGGTCCCTGGAAGCACTTGCCTGACTCCGTCCAGCCCTGGTCGGTCAGCACGAGGTCCTCATACAGGAACTCTCGGCGGATCTGCTTCTCCACCGCCGTCTGGGTTGCCTCTGCCGAACGGTGAGTCAGACGTCGCGCCAGAGACTGGTAGACCAGCAGCGCCTCCGCTCTCAGGCTGTCCGGCACCTCGGCATCGGTATCGGCGGCGTTGTCGTCCTGACGATCCCGGAGTTCACGCAACCGTGCCATGAGACGTGATACGTCGGGATCGCCGGAGACACCGAGAGCGGTGAGGGCCTCCGTTCGGGTGGCCAGGGCTTGGTGGATCGCCGGGTGCAGGTATCCGGGATCCTCCGGTCCGTACAGGGCCTCCGTATCCGGTGTACGTAGGGTGAGGTCGGCCGGCGGCCGGAGTTGGCCTTGGCTGTCCTCCAGCCAGGCGGTCTCCCGGAGCCGCCACACCCAGATGGCCGCCGTCTCACCCGTGACGTTCCACTTGTAGTGGCCCCGGGCCATTGGGACGACCGCCTGGTCTGAACTGGTCAGCGGTGCGGTGAGGGTGCGCAGCAGGGCGGCTGTGCGGCGTCGTCGCTCGTCCACGTTCTTCTCGACCGCGATGTTCTTGACCACGGCGACGAGGTCGCTGCTGGTCAGGTCGTCCAGGGTGTGGTCGGCTCCCTTGCGCATCATCTGCATCCACCGGCCTGTGACGGACCACCTGCAGTTCCGTGCGAGCCCGAGACGGAGATCGCCCGGGTACATCTTGGTGTCCGCCCGGTCATAGACCTCGTGCACCAGAGTGAGCCGCGGGGCGTCCGCCACGCCCAGCAGCCGCAGGAAAGCCGTTCTACTCAGACCGCCTGCCTGGGCGGCGGAGAGCAGAGTTCTCGCGTAGGAGCGACGCACCCAGATCAGACCGGGAGTCTTACGTGCCGCGACCTCGAATCGGTCTCCGTCAGCGCTCTCCAATGCCTGGGGGAGATAGGCGGCGCCGGGCTTGACGCGATGAGACTGCTCGGTGCCGTCCTTGTCGTAGGCGAAGCCGTTGAGGAGGATGGCCCGTCCGATACCCGGACCGAGCGGGTCGCGTAGCTTCTTGGGCATCTCGCCGAGCGCCTGCTGCAGGGCGACGAGCCGGGTGGCCTCCATCTCCTCGTCGCCGTCGGCAAGTTGTTTACCGGCTTTTCCGAGCCGGGAGACGATCCTCAGTACGGCTGCCGTGTCGTCGCGGCGCACCAGGCAGTCCCGCCCACGCAGCCATGCCGTGACGGTCTTCGCCCAGGCGTTGTCTTCTGCGTAGGTGGGATGCAGGTCCAGAACGACGCCCAGCACGTCCAAGGGGCCGGTGGCCTCGCTGGACGCGTCGGCGAACGCGTTCTCCGAGGGCTGCGGCCGAAGTCGGCGCCCATCGGCGGTGACCAGGCAGGCCCTGCTGGCCAGCACAGACTCGTGGCCCGCTTTGAGGGCGACTGCGGTGAGCCGTACGAGCCGCGCGATGTCCTGCCATCCGTCGTCGGCGAACAGGCTGAGTGCGTCCATGACCTGCACCTCGGCGCGCAGCTCTGCAGCACCTGCCGCACGCCAGTCCGCGAGGACCTTTCGCCAGCGAACGTCACTGTCGCGGACGGCGGCAGGCAAGGCGTATGGGGCCTTGCCCAGCCGGGCGATGTCGGTGTCGTCGAGGACCCCCGACAGGGCGGCCTCCTCGACCGCGAAATCGGCCAGCGGGGCGTCGGGACCACCCTCCGCGACCGGGAAGGCCAGCTCGGCGGCGAGCGACTGCCGTGCACGGGTGAGCAGCTCGGTGCGGATCCGGTCCTGGAGCAGGTTGGCCGACGCGGAGCTCGGCGGGTGGGGAAGCGGAATGAGGTGCCACGCCGTGTGATCCACCCTCTCTAGCACATCGCGTACGCCGGCTGCCCACAGGTCGGCGATCACGGGGACGAGCTGCGCGTTGAGGCGGCTGCTGGCGAACCCCTCCCGGCTGGCGACGGGATCGAACTGGGTGTGGACGCGGGCAGCCACGTCCAGTGTGGCGACGGGCAGGCCGGCATGGACGCTGCCGTTCATCCCACGCGCCAAGGGCAGCGCGACACCCACGGGCACGACCGGGCCGAGCGCCTTGTGGCTCCGTTCCCAGTCGGGGTGCGGCGCCACCTGCGCCGTGTAGACACGCCAAAGCGCTCCCTCGGTCGTCCGGGCGTGCTGCACATTCACGTCATGCTCGACGCCATCGATCAGAAACCGACACCGCGTCACATCTTCCCAGGACAGGGTGAGTACGCTGCTGTGCCCGCCCGCCGTCACCTCAAGGCGGCGGAGGTGACGCAGGAAGAGCAGGGAGGCGTCGTTCCAGTCCTCAAACCATTCAAGAAGCTGGGCTGCGGTCAGTGTGCCGGGGGCCAGAGGGATGCGGAAGACAGTCCACTCGGGTCCGCTGATTTCGTCAGGGAGCTTTGGCGGCGCCGCGAGTTGCAGGTTGGTACCGGCGAAGCGCACGTGGAACGGGTCACAGTGCACCTCCCACACCGTGGTGAGGGCCCTGAGCGTGGACAGTCCAATGCCGAACCGGCCGGTGGCTTCGGTATCGGCCGTCTTACCGCTGAGCCAGGGCATGCCGAGCGGCAGGACATCAGCCAGGCGCAGGCCGGCCCCATCGTGGGCGACCAGAATGTCGTCGGACCGCAGCAGGAATCGCAGCTGTCCGGCCCCCGCATCGTCGGAGTTCTGGACGAACTCGGAGAGGACCTGGAGCCGGTCGGTCGAGAGCGTCTTGGCGCCGTGCAGCGCGCCCTCGGCCATCTTACGGTGGACCCCACGGCCGCTGCGCAGCCCCTCATCGAGAAGCCGGACGGCGCGTGCCGCTTCGTCCGGGGTCGACACCTCCACCTCCGTAAACGCGTCCGGATCTTCTAGAAGCGTCTGTACCGCAGCCGCGAGAGCGTCCACGTCCGTATCCCTCCCCCATTGGTGCCTGGTGATGTCGACAAGCCTGGGGTCCGGGACGGTTCCCGATGATCGAGCTGACGTGATCCAGCCATGTGCGTGAGTTGCCGCGACCTGCGGTGCAGTGCGGCTCATCGATGTCGGCACTGCGGTTGCGAGCGGCGGGGCGTAAGCCATCACGCTTTGGCACAGTGCCGAATGCGGCGGAAACTGACTCCGTCTGCCCTTCGGCTGTCAGACCGGCCTGGTACGGAGCCTCGGCTGGCCAGAACGCCCTGGTCGTGGAACCTGCCGACTGCGGACGACGCTTGATCGCGGCGATGACCTGTGGGGTCAATCTCTCGGGTGGCAGAACGGGCACCGATTCCGTAGACGTGCGCGCCTGCCTGTGGACTCACAAGGAAGGAAATTCGCCAGTTCGTGTCCGGTGGCGGCAGACCCGGACCCATTTGCTACCGACGCTGGATCGGCGACTGCTGTTCGAGCGGTCCGGAGCCCATGGCAGCGAACTTCCGTACCTTGGATTGGGCGGCGGAATCGTCCGGTGCCTCAAACGCTACGCTGCCTGCGAGGTGTTCCACCTGGTCAGGGCCATACAGTCGTGACCCCGTCGTAGGGGCCGTGAGGAGCTCCCGTCGGCTCATTCCGGCGGAGGTTCTGCGCGTGGCAGCAGCGCGTGCTCTGCATGTTCGACGGGGTCTTGGGTGTGCTCCGGCTCGCCGCTGGGTCGCGTCCGGTGGAGCGGTGTATCGACGCCACTCGGTGATCTCGTTTTGAGGCTATGCGGTCAGTTCGCTGGACAGGACGGTCTCGCCGGTTTCTGACTCGATCGGGTGGGGGCGGGCTGGCGAGGAGTTCGATGCCCATGTAGCGGCGTGCTTCGGCCAAAAGGCCGTGTGCGGCCCGCTGTCGGCCGATCGCCCACCTCGACGTCGCGCCCCACACCAGCGCCTTTGCGGTAGGGCGCGTATGGCCCCGTACTGAGTGCTGCGTTTCTGGCGATTTGCTGGACAAAATGCCCTTTTGGTTGATTACCCCGCTTCGATGAGGCGAAGGGTTCTGGCGTCATTGCGCTGTGTGCCCACCTCGCCCGTTTACGCTGCGAGCATGCCTGCTCACTCGCACCAGGCGGCTGGCCGTGACCGAGGCAGCCGCACGCGCACCAGTATGACCACTAGTGCTACCGGTTTATTGGCCGGGGATTTCTTTGCGGAACGTGAGGTCAACTCGCAGATTGGACTGAATGACACGCCAGAAAGTCTTTGGAAGTGGCTCACGGAAGGGGCGGAACGTAACCACTCTGCGAGCTATCCGGCGCTGCCCCGCTCGTCGGCTGAGAACGTCTTCTATCGGGGGCAGTCCGATGCCGATCACGGTCTCTCCTCTAGCCTCTTCCGAGTCCTTCGTGCCTCAGTGTCAAGAGTCACTGAATACAGGATGGCCAAGGTGGAGGAACACATACTGCAAGTCATGAGAAGCGAGGGGCTTGGACGGCTGATGACGGACGGACAACTCCTGGGCCTCTTGCAGCATCATGGCATTCCAACCCGGCTCATCGACGTGTCTAAGTCCCCGCTCGAAGCGCTGTTCTTCGCCGTGGATCAGGATCATGATCTAGACGGCCGACTATTTGTGATTCAGCTTCACCCAAGCGACGGTGGTGAGATGGATGCCATCGACCTTAACGACCAGCACGAACTGGAATGGGCAGACGCCGCACGCGGCGAGCAGTACGCCAAATCGAGCTGGACAGGGCGAGTGGCAGTCATTGATCCACAGGACCTCGACCCCCGAATGAGAGCCCAGCGGGGATGCTTCCTCGTAGGCGGCCTCATCGCCAACTACTCCCGGCGGCAGATGCAGTTTCGTGGCCAACTATTGGTAGCAGAGGATCTGGCCAAGATCACGACTCTCAGCATCCGGTTCCCGCAACGTAACGCACCAGGAAAAGCATGGTCTGCTACGGCCTGGACGGTACGCATTCCCGCATGTTGGAAGCGCCCTCTAGTCGATCTACTCAAAAGCGAAAAGGACCCGATCACCAAGGACACCATGTATCCACCCCTGACTGAGGTGAAACGTCTAGCGATCAGCAAGGCGAACGAGCTGTCCAGGACCACATGGGTGTCCAGGAAGTGCCCGCCCTCGCGCTCATGACAAGTCAGCGCCCCCGCGCTGGGCTGGGTGGCTTCATCTTCGACCATGCGGGGATGCCGTCGGCCCGCTCGTCGGGGCCCTACCGACCGCAGGACTCGCCCGCCCTCTCCCTCTACGCGACCGAACCCAGCCCCGCGTTGTACCGGCTCCACACTTCCGCATGGCCGGTCCGCGTGCGGGTTGCTTCCATCGCTCGCGTTGCTGTCACAGGCCGGGGCGGTCCGCCGTTCCCCTTCCCGACGCTGGCAGCAGGGGGAGAGGAGGGTGACGTGGCGGTCCGTGTGACGCCGAGGGAGTTCGCGGCGCAGTGCCAGAAGGCGCCGCCGTACTACGGCTGCCGCACCGCCAAATGCTTGGGCAATGTCCTGGGTATCTCGGTTGTGGCCCTGCACCGGGCTCTGGCTCGTGAGAGATCGGACCCGGGTGTCCTTTTCCGCCTTCGTCGATCACCAGTGCGGGGCGTACTGCCACCGGGCTCTTGAGGTGTGTCCCACAGGTAGCCATGCCGTGAACTGGGCACAGTCTCACCGCTGACCGCCTTGACGGCCCGGTGGAGAGGACCGGAAGGCTCGCAGAGTAGGAGGATGCCGCCCTGACGAGTATTGCAAGCTCCACAGAGCGTGCGCCTGTTGAGGGCGAGGTCGTCCTTGGTGTGGACACGCATCGGGACGTCCATGTGGCTGCCGCGCTCTCTACGCTGGGGGCGGTCATGGACACCGCGTCCTTTCCTGCCACGGCGGTGGGCTATCGCGAACTCTGAGAGTGGGTCGGCCGTCTGGGTGCCGTGCACAGGGCCGGGGTGGAAGGGTCCGGCAGCTACGGAGCTGCTCTCTCCGCTACTTGTTGGCTCGCCGGGTCGAGGTGTTCGAGGTGAACCGGCCTGATCGCTCGGCTCGTCGACGGCGGGGCAAGTCGGATCCGGTGGATGCTCAGGAGGCGGCACGGGCGGTGCTTAGCGGCCGAGCTCGCTCCCAGGCCAAGGCCGGGGATGGGCCGGTGCAGTGCGCCTGTCTGTTCAAACTGGCCAAGGACTCCGCCGTCAAGGCCCGTACACAGGGAGTCAATCAGCTCAAGGCGGTCCTGATCACGGCCGATCCCGATTTGCGCGAGGGGCTGAACGGTCTGAAGGCCCGGGCATTGGTCCGTACTTGCGCGCAGTTCGAAGATCGTGAGGATGGCGTCGGCGGGAGGAGTGCCGTCGAGCAGGCCACCCGTATCACCCTGTGTCTGTTGGCTCGGCGGATCGAGCAGCTGACCGAGCAGATTCGTGATTTGGAGCGTTGTCTGACTGGGCTGGTGGAGCGTCACTTTCCGCAGTTGCTCATTCCGGTGAGTATCGGTCCGGATAGTGCCGCAACTTTGCTGATCACGATGGGGGACAACCCGGAACGTCTGCGCAGCGAGGCGTCGTTCGCGGCGCTGTGCGGCGTCAGTCCCGTCGAGTACTCCTCCGGTTGTCAGCGTCGCCACCGGCTCAACCGCAGTGGTGATCGGCGAGCCAACGCGGCCCTGTATCGGATCGTGCAGTCGCGGCTCCGGTTCGATGCGCGTACTCGCAGGTAATACGAGCGGCGCACTGCGGAGGGCAAGACCCGGCGCGAGGTCATCCGCTGTCTTAAGCGCTATGCCGCCCGCGAGGTGTTCCATCTGGTCCGGTCCGAGATTGACTCCCGGGGCGTGATCTAGGTCTCGGACGAGGAGTCAGGCTTCGGTCAAGGGGGCCGCACCCGTCTTCGCGCGGTGCACGACAAAGTGGGCCGCGCGTCGCTGGATGCTGCCCTCAGCCCCCTGGCCAGGGGTGTCTCAAAGCTTGCAAACCTAGACCAGTGCGCAGGCCGCGATCCGAACCGCTCCTGGATGCCCCCGTCATAGGGGCATTGTGTGAGGCGAGGACCCCCGCTGGCTTGCTCTGGCGGGGGTCCTCGTACGGGCGGCCTACGCCACGGAGTCGATGCACTCGATCGCATGCGGCCTGGATCCTGGCGAGGTCCGGAAGCTTGTTCGTGGCGCCAGATCTCCGACAACTCACCAGAATTGGTGCGGGCGGTGATTGATAGTTCCTCGGAGACCACCCGACACCACGCCTGGTCGGCCACGCTAACTGTTGCCCCCGCTGAAGCTCCACCAGTACTGGTCCTTGTCACTGCTTCCGGTGGTTGGCTGGGGCTCAACGCGGTGCAGCAGGTCACTAAGAGCGCGAAATGTACTGCGGGTGTGTGGGTGCTGCTCACCGAGAAGCTGGGTTTGGCCGTCGAGGGCTGCCCGGTATTCGGCTTCGGCTGCTGCCAGGTCGCCCCGTTGGCCGAGTACCCACGCTAGTGCGTGCCGGGTGTGCAGGGTATGTGGATGGTCACAGCCCAGTATCTGTGAACGGTCCTCCAGTACTGCCCGGTACTCGGCTTCGGCTGCTGCCAGGTCGCCCCGTTGGCCGAGTACCCACGCTAGTGCGTGCCTGGTGTACAGGGTATGTGGATGGTCACAGCCCAGTATCTGTGAACGGTCCTCCAGTACTGCCCGGTACTCGGCTTCGGCCGCTGCCAGGTCGCCCCGCTGGCCGGTGATCCAGGCGAGGTTGTGCCGGGCCCACAGGGTATCGATGTGATCGATACCGAGGGTCCGTAAGCGACCTTCGAGGACCGCCCGGTACTCCGCCTCAGCCCCGTCCAAGTCTCCGCTCAGGTCAAGTACATGGGCCAGGGCATGCTGGGTCCACAGGATATGGGGATCGGCGTCATGCAGGAACCGGCGCTGGATGTCGAGCATTGCGCGGTACTCGGCTTCGGCTGCTGCGATGTCGCCTGCCAGTGCGGTGAGGCGAGCACGTTCGAAACGCAGCCTCAGGGCAGTTCGACCGTCGGAGGGCAGCGAGGCGCACACTGCGATGGCGCGATCAACTGTGGTTTTTGCGACGCCGTACAGGCCGGCGTCCCTGGCGTACTCGATGCAGGAGATGGCCGCGACGGTCATGCTCTCCGCTTCCGGACCGGCGCCCCCGTCCTCCGCCTGTTCAAGCAAGCGGTGCAGATGCCCGGTGGCGAGGTGCCAGAAGGGCCAGTCGGCCGGGCTGCGAGGGTCATGTCTGGCCGCGCCGTCGTGCAGACCCTGGGCGACCAGCGCGAGGTACTCACCACGGTGCCGACGGACATCGTCGAGTTGCCGGGTGACTTCGGCGACAAGCGGATGCAGGGTCACTGTGTAACCGGCCGGGTCGTCAGCGTCCCCGTTGGGAACCTGGGCGGTGACTAGGGCGTACTCGGCCAGCGCGTTGATTGCTTGCTGGAGATCGGCCCCGTGAGGTTCCCCCGGTGTGCGGGAGGTGCTGATCAGCTGGTCAGGATGGGTTGACGTGGTTTCAGGTTCGCTTGTTCGGTCGTCGCCTGGTTGGCGTAGTGCTTCTCCTCGAACTCGATGGGACTGAGGTAGCCGAGGCGTTTCTGGATGCGTCGGCTGTTGTAGAAGCCGTCGATGTACTCGAACAGCGCGAGGTTGGCCTCGGCCCGGGTGACGAAGACGCGTCCGCGCACGCACTCGGTCTTGATCAGCATCCACAGATTCTCCGCGAGGGCGTTGTCGTAGCTGTCGCCCACGGACCCCATCGACCCCTCAATACCCGCACGTACCAGCCGTGTTGTGAGCTTGATGGACGTGTATTGACAGCCGTGGTCGGCGTGATGGATCAAGGTGCCGGGCACGGGCTCGCGGCTGGCCAGGGCGTACTCGAGGCAGGACAGGACCAGGTCGGCGTCCGCGCGGGCGGAGGTCTCCCAGGCCACCACCCGGCGGGAGAAGGCGTCGCGGATCGCGGAGAGCCACAGCGGTCCCTCACCCGTGGGGATCATGGTGAGGTCGGTGACCCACAGCCGGTTCGGCACGGGAGCGGTGAAGTCCCGCTGCACCAGGTCCGGGGCGAGCGTGGCCGTCGGGTCGCGGCGGGTGAAGCCCTTGCCCGTGCGGCGTGGGCTGAGGCCCGCCAGATCGGCCTCGCGCATCAATCGCTCGACCCGCTTGCGGCCGATGGCCACGCCCTCGCGCTTGAGCACGGCATGCACGCGGGGCGAGCCGTAGATCCCGCCGGAGTCGGCATGGATCTCCTCGATCTTGGTCGTCAACTCCGCGTCACGGCGGCGGCGTTCACACGGCTCCTTCTCCTGCCGGCGCCAGCGGTAGTAGGTGGACGAGGGGACGTGCAGTTCCCGGAGTACGGGCTCGACACCGAGGTCACTGCGTTCGCTGAGGAACGTCAGTACCTGCGCCGGGTCGTGTCGAGTTCCTGGGCGAAAAAAGCCGAGGCCGTGCGCAGGATCTCGTTCGCCCGGCGCAGTTCCTTCACCTCCCGCCGCAGCTGGCCCAGCTCGTCCTTCTCCTCGGTGGTCAGCCGGTCGTCGCGCTCGCCGCGGTCGGCCTCGGCCTGGCGGATCCAGCCGCGCAGTGCCTCCGGGTGGACCCCCAGCTCAATGGCCAGGCGCTTGATCTGGGGCTTCGGCTCGGCGGTGCGATACATCCGCACCGCACGCTCACGCAACTCCAGCGGATATTTCCTCGGAGCGGCCATGGTCAGAGTTCCTCTCATGAGAACCATCTGACCCGCTGTCATCGCCCTCCGCATCTCGGGGGAACCTCACCGTGCTGGAGCTGGAACAGCGGGGAGGTACGAAGGGCCGAGTAGGGCAGCACTTCCGTGTATGGGATGGGTGCGTCACCGAAGTGCGCCAGCAGCCGGAGCAGCGGCCGGGTGTGGCCCAGCCGCCGCTTGGCCAGGAGATCGAGGGTGACTTCCCATGTCGCGGTGGCTCGGTGGTGTGGCAGGTGCGATGGCTGCCCTGCAGGGCTGTCCAGCAGTTCGTTGAGACGGGCGTCGAGTGCAATGCGATACGTCCCGAAGGTTCGAGGGCAGCGAGGTACGCCCGGCCACGGGGGATTACGGTCTGCACGGGAGAGATAGAGACCGGCCTGGTGGAGCAGCAGTGGCAGGTGGCCAAGTCGGTCCCCGAGCGAGGCGGCCTGGGCTTCGACTCCCGCTGTGGGGGCCCGGTCGAGGAGCAGCTCAGTCGCTGCCCGGCGGGAGAGAACGTTGAGCGGGTGCAGACGCACCCAGGCGCCCCATGCCTCGGGGTTCTGGTTGCGGCTGGTGATCAGCAGCTGTCCTGGTGTCGGCGGGCGGCGGATCCAGCCGTTGCCATCCTCTACGTGGCCGCCCGCGCCCGCCAGCAGCCCGAGGTCGTCGGCGTTGTCGACGATCAGCAACCATGGTCGCGTCCGTTGCTCCAGCGCTTCCCACACAAGGTCGGGAGCATCACCGACCGAGCCCGACCAAGCGAGCCTGAGCCGCTCGATGCCGACACCCAGCCGCACGGCAAGCGCACGTAGATGAGCGTCGAACGTAGCGGCGTCCACTGCGGACAACTGCCACACCTCGGCGCCCCGAGCCCGGGCCTCCGCCGCCACGGCCAGTGCGACCGTGGTCTTGCCGGAGCCTCCGCAGCCGCACACCACGTGCACTGTCCCCGGGGGAGCGGTGAGCAGAGACTCGATCAATCCCTGACGGCCCCGCACCGGATAGGCCAGTTGCCGAGGTGCAATGGACACCTGGCCAGCGGGGCCGAAATTCTCTCCGTGATGGTGAACATGCAGGTTGTTGGCGGCGGCGTAGGCGTCCCGGTCGGCTCCGATCCAGATGCTCGGCTGCTTCGAGTGTGGTGCGGTCATGGCGAGGAGCGATCTCCATGGTGATGTGTGATGGTCATGTCGTGTGCGGAGGTGTACGCGTCTTGTCCAGCGCGCACCTCAAAGCGCGCTTCCACCTGCCGCTGGTAATTCTCGGGCAACTCCGACCGCACCTGCTCGATCGCCTGCCGCAACTCCTGCTCAGCTTCGGGGTGCTGCCGGAGGAAGTCCGCCAACTGAGACTGCCATCCTGGGAGTAGGGTCGCGCGAGCCTCCTCCCGGCGGCTCTCGGTGGTGCGTTCCACCGCATGTGACTGTGCTTCTAGCTGGCCTTCGACGCAGGCCCGGCGGCCGTCCCGGCCGAGCAGTTGGAGGAAACGGGTGCGTGCCGTTTGCCAGGCGTCCGTGGCCATCGCCCCAACTAGCGCTGCTCCACCGGCAGCCGCGAGTCCAGCCAGCGCTTCGGTCGTCAAGAGTCCCCCACTCTCCGGAGTGAACAAGCCGTCGGAGGGCGTCGTCAGGGTCCGGGGCAATGGGTAAGGAGAGCGCAGTCTCAGGTGCCACACCAGCGCTTTCCTATCCAGCGCCCACACCCTGGCCGTGACAGCGCCCTGCTGATAAGTTCATCGCTCTCAAAAATGTTACGTTACGAATTTCTGCTACTACTTTAGGTAATCAGAATGAAGGACTCCCTGATCGGCCGAGGCCCGTATGTCTCTTCACCCATTTCGAGGAGTGGAAGTCCTGGCGAGAATGGCGTTCCGATGGTCTGCGGCCAGTAGGAACTGGAGGTCCCATGCTCGACGCTGGAGAACCCACGCCCGACCCTGTCGCAGCGGACCCGGTCGACAGTCCGGGGCCGCCGGCTGCCACGCTCCCGCTGCACGTCCGCAGCGCGGGTGAGACCTTGCTGGGACTCCTTCACCTGCCGCCAGGGCCCGGTCCGCACCCGGTGGTGGTGCTGTTGCACGGATTCCCGGGAAACGAGCGCAACTTCGACCTTGCGCAGGCGCTGCGCCGCGCGGGCTACGCCACGGCGGTCTTCCACTACCGGGGCTCCTGGGGCGTCGGAGGCACGTACGCGTGGTGCCACGTCCTTGAAGATAGTGCCTGTGTCGTCGCCGCGTTGCGTGAGCCGGGCACGGTGGCCGAGCATCGGCTGGCCCCGGAGAGGATTGCGGTCGTAGGCCACAGTGTGGGGGGATTCGCAGCGCTGATGACCGCCGCCGCGGATTCGCAGGTGTGCGCCGTGGCCTCTGTCGCGGGCTTCGACCTCGGTTCGGTCGGGGCCAGATGCCGGACGGACCCCGCAGCCCGGGCCGCGTTCGTGACTGCGTTTGAAGGGGAGTTGCTTCCGCTGCGTGGCACGAGTGGGGAGGCGCTGATGTCGGAGCTTGAGAGCAGCGGGGTCGAGTGGAGCCTTGCCCGGCTGGCCCCCCGACTCACCGATCGGCCTGTGCTCCTGGTCGGAGCAGGTCGGGATGACGTGGCCCCGGTCCAGATCCACCATGAACCTGTGGTCGCCGCGTACCGGATGTACGCGATTCCCCGTCTCGAGCATCGGGTCTTCATGACGGATCACTCTCTGTCCGACCACCGCGTGGCGCTGGCTAGGGCCGTGATCGACTTCCTTGACCGGAGCGTGGTGTAGCAGTTCGAAATGCGAAGGCCAGGCCGGGTGTCCGTGACACACCCGTGTGGAGGGATAACCGCCTCGGGGGCGCGGCGGTACCGCCGGCTCAACTGCGGAGGTGATCGGCCGACCAACGCCACCCTGTACCGAATCGGGTAGCCCCGCCTGCCGTCGATCTCCGCACGCAGGAGTACTTTGAGCGCCGCAGCAAGGAGGGCAAGACCCGACGCGAAATCGTCCGCTGCCCGAGAGGTCTTCCACCTGGTCAGGGCCACGCAACCACACCCCCGGTCATAGGTGCTGTCGTGACAGATGAGAGGCTCGGACGAGTGAGCGAGACACCGAAGCACACCCTCCAATACCGCTTTGACGGGCCAGAAGACGCCCCGGTCCTGATCTTGGGTCCCTCACTGGGTACCACATGGCATATGTCGTAGAAACCGTCCACGGGCGTCCAGTTGGTTCAGGGTGGGCGCGTAACTCCAGGTCAGGGCCTTGTGGCGCGACAGCGTCCGCGGGGTTGGTGACATGCCTGTGATTGCTCGTGACACGTGAGGACCCCCGTCGGCCTGCTCTGGCGGGCGTCCTGCGTAGACGGGGACCTGATACGACGACGCCTCGCCGGCTTGCTGCGGCGGGGCGTCGTCGTGCAGTTGATCATGGCGAATCGGGGCGTGCACCGGAGGCTCCGTTGTACTTCGGTTCGCCGCTCTCGAGTACGCGGAGGAGCGAGGCGGTGACGACGCGGGCGGTGCGGCCTATCGGTAGCACGCGGCATGGAATTCTCCGCGGCGAACGAAGTCGTAGCTCTTCGATCTCGACAAGCCGAACGCCTGGGCGGCGTCCCCGACGCTCGCCGACCCACTCCAGGTGGCGCGGACGTGCTCAAGGCTGAACAGCGTCGAGGTCCTGCTGAGCCGGTGCACGAAGTGCCTGTGTGACCGGCACTCCACCAGTGACAAGCGCATCGAAGTGCTCTTGAGCTCCCGCGAGGGACCGTCCGAAGCGGATCACCGCAGGGCGAGGTCGGCGTCGAGTTCATCGGCGCCATGGAGCATGGGGTGCTGGGGCGGTGCTGGGCCTACGACGGCTGCCGCGACCCCGTTGCCCGCCCTGATCGCGGGGCGGACGCAGGCCCGGGACCAGAACATCAGCGACACCCCCGACCGGGAGGTCATTGCCTCCTGTGCCGGCGCGGCCTCCATTCCCGCAGACTGCCACCGCCACCGCTATCGATGATCAAGAAGGCGCCGCGCTGACCACACCGCAGGGCACAACCCTCCGCCTGCGCAGAGTGCTTCAGCCCGCTCAGGACGGCCCGCTTCTTCCTCCGCAGGGAAGGATCGGCCACGTCACCGGCTCCTGGAGCATGTCGGACGGCATCCGCGGCCAAGGTGTTTGCTGTCATGCGCGCGAAGGGTGTATTTGCGTGAGCGAAGAGTGAGGAGTGAGAGTAAATCGTAGCACCCAAACCGAAAGCATGAAATTAGGCCGAATGTCTCGACGGGAGGCCTTTGATCGGCGAAGCTGTCCGCAATGGGCGTTCACTCAAGCCCAGTTGGACCACATCTGTACGAGCTCACGGGGGAACCATGACAAGGCTTACTCACCGTTGGTTAGCGCGCGCGGCAGGCGCGGTGGTCGCAGCGGTACTGATCGCCGGCAGCACGGCCGGCGCCACATTTGCTGCTGAGGCCGACCGCACGGCCAAAGCCGCCGAGGCATTCCTTCCCACGGTCGACATCACCTCGAATTTCGCGGTGGTCGCGACCCCGCATTGGGACACCGTGGGCTGCAATGGCTACAAGGTGGTCGGGAAGGGGACCTCCATCGGCAAGCCGCTCCCCAACGGCGGCACCTGGACGCAGGAGGAGGAGGCGTGCACCGCGACCGTCCCCGGCAAGTGGGACATCAAGGCGAAGGCGACGATCACGGAACCCGACGGTGACAAGCTCAACATCACCTACCACCTCACCGCGCCGGTGACGCAGAGCAACATGGTCCACCCGGTCGGCACGTTCACGATCACCGGTGGCGTCGGCAACTACGAGTTCGCGACCGGTGGCGGCAAGATGAAAGCCCGGGTCAACCTGCTGGACCACGATCATGTCAGCAGCACGTTGGTGGGAGACATCCAGTACCTCGGCTGATCTGACCAATGGTCACAGGCAGTGGCGGGTGACGGCGTGGTGCCGTCACCCGCCACCAGAGCCGGCTCCGCCATCGGGGCCGGCTCTGCGCGTGGGCGGACCCACCCCCCTTGACCCGCTGTTCCGGCCCTCTTAGGTTCGGGCGCGGAACAGGGAGTGAGTTCGCTGCTTCCGAAGGCTGCGCTTCTGCACGCGTGGCAGCCGCGGTTCGACGCTGGGCACCTTCTGACTGCGCACCTCTAAGGGGCCGCACCATGAAGAGCACGATGCAGGACCGTGAGCTGCTGGTCCGCGACATCCTCGCGCACGGGCAACGCGTCTACGGGGACAGCCGGGTGAGCGGGTCGCCACACTGGCCTGGAACACCCCCGAGCACCTGGTGGCATATCTCGCCGTACCGAGCATGGGCGCGGTCCTGCACACCCTCAACCTCCGGCTCCACCGCGACCAGTTGGGCTACGTCGTCGAGCACGCCGAGGACGCCTTCCTCCTGGTCGACGCGACCCTGCTGGACATGCTCGCACCCCTGCGGGACCGGTTGGGCAGCGTACGCCACGTGGTCGTCATGGGCGGCGAGCCGGAGGTGGACCTGCCCGGGCACATCGCCGTGCACCGCTGGGACGAGTTGCTGGCGGCCGAGCAGCCCGGCTTCGTCTGGCCCGACCTGGACGAGCGGGAAGCAGCGGCGCTCTGCTACACGACCGGCACCACCGGCAACCCCAAGGGCGTGGCCTACAGTCACCGCTCGATCTCCCTGCACACGCTCGGCGTCTCGGCCTGCGCCGGTTTCGCGATGCACGACGGCGATCGCGTCCTGCCGATCGTGCCGATGTTCCACGCCAACGCCTGGGGCTGGCCGTACGCCGCCTGGCTGGCGGGCGCCGATCTGATCATGAACGGGCGGCTGCTGCACACCCCGGACCTGGCCCGGATCATCAACGAGGAGCAGCCCACCGCGGTGGCCGCGATCTGCACGATCTGGAACAGCCTGGTGCACCACGGCGAGCAGCACCCGCTGGACCTGAGCAGGGTACGGCTCGCGGGCTGCGGCGGCGCGACCCCGCCGCGCGCCCTGCTCCAGCAGCTCAAGGACCGTTACGGGGTCCGCCTGAAGCAGGGCTGGGGGCTGACCGAGACCAGCCCCCTGGCCACCTTCGCGGTCCCCCCGCACGGCACCCCGGACGAGGACGAGGTCGACTGGCTGGCCAAGAGCGGCCGCGTGATGCCCTACGTCCAGGTGCGGCTGATCGCGGAGGACGGCAACGAGCAGCCGTGGGACGGAACCTCGGTGGGTGAACTGGAGCTGCGCGGCCCGTGGGTCACCGGGTCGTACTTCAACACCGAGGACTCCCCGGAGAAGTTCCACGACGGCTGGCTGCGCACCGGCGACCTGGGAGTGATCGAGCCGGGTGGCTGGGTGGTGGTCAGTGACCGGCTCAAGGACGGCATCAAGAGCGGCGGCGAGTGGATCTCCACCATCGAGCTGGAGAACGCGATCATCGAGCACCCCGCGGTGCTGGAGGCGATCGTGGTCGGTGTGCCCGACCCGCGCTGGGAGGAACGCCCGCTGGCCTGCGTGTCGTTGGTGCCGGGCGCCGAGATCGGCGGGGACGAGCTGCGGGAGTTCCTGACCGGGCGGGTGGCACGCTGGTGGGTGCCGGAGCGGTGGTCGTTCGTGGACGCGGTGCCCAAGACCAGTGTCGGCAAGTATGACAAGCGGTCGGTGCGGACGTTGTACGGGGAAGGAGCGCTGGACGTCTGGGTCCCGCGTGATCCCGACGCACAGGTGCCCACGGAGTCCGGGCAGCCTCAGGAGTGAACGGCGGTGCGGCGCCCCGCATCACCCGGAGCGCCGCCTCCCGTACGCCTCAGGCCGCCATCCGGTGCGCCGCCTCGACCAGCAACTCCCGTTGTTGGTCGGGTCCGAGGCCCAGCTCCCGTACCAGCCGGAGGGTGAGCACCAGCCGGGCCTGGATCGTTGTCTGGGGATCCAGGTGCTCACCGCCGGGCGCCGTGCCCCCGTGCAGGCCGTCGGCGACCAGACGTTCGAGGAACGCCGGGTCGAAGTCCTCTGCGCCGACGTCCAGCGAGCCGAGGAAGTCCGCGACGTAACCGCTGATCTCCTGCGGTGTCGCGCCCTGTGGGAAGCGGCGGCGGGCCGCGAGCTCGAAGGAGGCGCCTACCGCCTGCCCGTAGTGCGGGTCGGTGGGGTCGAGGGCGGCGGATTTCTGTGCGAACCCGATGAAGTCGAACGCCAACAGCGCGCCCAGCACGTCGAGTTCGGTGGAAGTGACGCTGGTCATGACGGCTCGCCTTCTGCCGTGGGAGAAGCGGTCGTGGTGCCGTGGGCGGCAGCGGTGATCGCTGCCGCGACGCGTTCGGCGTCCCGGCCGACGAAGCCGATCAGCGCCGAGCCGCGGGTACGCATCCGGTACAGCCCCAGGTAGTGGCTGCCGGGCAGCGCGCCCGTGCCCTCGGTGTGCCGGGGCTGCCCGGCGTCGTCGAGCATCTGCGGGTCGAGCCAGCTCCAGTCGGTGCGGTAGCCGGTGGCCCAGATCACGGTGGACGCCTTGAGGCGCTCGCCGCCCGCGACCAGCAGCTCGGCGCCCTCGGCCGAGGTGATCCGGCCCACCGTCCGGATTCGGCCCACCGCGACCAGCTCGGGCACCCGGTCGCCGACGATCGGGTCGGGTGCCTGCATGTTCACCGGCAGGCTCATCACACCGAGGACGCTCATCCACCAGAACATGTCCCGTCCGAGGACGGTCTGCGGCAGGGGCGGCGAGACGCTGTCGCTGCAACTGAGCACCACACTGTGGGTCTTGGCCAGCTCTCCGGCTATCTGCCGACCGGAGTTGCCGTCGCCGACGATCACCACAGTGCCCGGCGGCACCTGGGTGGGACCGCGGTAGTCGCTGGTGTGCAGGGTGGGCACGTCCGGACTCAGCTCGGCGGCGAACTCCGGAACCCGGGGCGCGCCGAACGCTCCGGTCGCGATCACGACCTGGTCGGCGCGGTAGTCGCCGTGCGTGGTGGTCAGCAGATAGCCGTCACCGTCCCTGCGCAGCGACAGCACCCGGTGGTCGGTCAGCACCGGGAGGTGGAACCGCTCGGAGTAGTCGCGCAGATACGCCACGACCTCGTCCTTGCCGGGGTAGTGCGCACCATGGCCGGGGAAGGGCAGGCCCGGCAGCCCGGAGAACTGCGCGGACGTGAACAGTGTCAGCGAGTCCCAGCGCCGCTGCCAGGTCTCGCCGACCTCGCTCCCCGCGTCGAGCACCACACACCGTACGCCGGCCTGGCGCAGGTGGTACCCGGCAGCGAGTCCGGACTGGCCCGCTCCGATGACGGCGACCGGCACGGTGGCCGGCAACGCGCTCATCGGCTCGCTCCGACGCCGGCCGACGTCGGCCGGTGGCCGACGGCCCTGGTCCGCTCCTCGGCGGGTGTGACGCGTGTCGGCCGCCGCTTCGGGTCGGCCTGATCTCTTCGCATACCGAATGTCCTCACTTCTTGGACCTGGACCCCCGGACCCGCACGACCAATCCGGGGCGGATGGCCGGGCCGCCTTCGATGCGGCCCGGCCGGTTCGGGTCAGTTGGTGTCGAGGGCCCGGCGCAGCTCACCGGCCAGGATGCGCAGCCGCTCGCCGCGCATCACCGTGTAGTGGTCGCCGGGTACGTCGACGAGGGCGGCGCACCCGGGGAAGTACTCCATCCAGCGGGACGCGGTCTCGACCGTCGCGCCACCGTCCGCGGCCCGCAGCGACACCACCCGCCCGGCGAAGCTGCTGGGCGCGTAGCGCAGGAGGGCCCGGTAGTTGTTCTGGAACCGGCCGACGATGCAGCTCAGCGTGTCGAGGTCGATGTCGTCGGACAACGCCCCCGCGGCACGGGCCTCTGTGTGCAGCACCTGCACCGGCGGGCGGCCGTCGAACGCCTCGGGCGGCAGCTCCCAGTCCAATCCGACCAGACCCGCCAGGTCCCGGGCGAACCAAGACAGCAGCACCTCTTCGGAGACGGGTGCGCCCTCGGCCGGTCCGGGCTGCTCCATCAGGTCGATCACGGCCAGCAGATCCACCTCGGCGCCCGCCGCGGTGAGCTGGGCCGCCATCTCCAGGGCGATCATCCCGCCCATCGACCAGCCGCCGAGCCGGTACGGGCCGTCGGGCAGTTCCTCGCGGACCGCCGCGGCGTAGTGGGCGGCCATGTCCTCGACGCTGAACAGTTCCGTGTCCGGCAGCTGAAGCGCGTAGAACGGCTGGTCGTCGCCGAGGAGTTCGGCGAGTTCCGCGTAGCAGAGCACGTCACCGCCGACCGGGTGGACGAACACCAGCGGCGTCCGCGAGCCGGTGGTGCGTACGGGTACCAGCGCCCTGCGGCCGTCCTCGTCGCTTCCGGCCTCCCGGACCGCCTGGGCGAGCAGTTCGATGGTCGGCCGGGCGAAGAGGCTGGACAGCGGCAGGCTGCGGCCCAGACCGCGGGCGATCCTCGCCATCAGCCGCACCGCGAGCAGTGAGTCCCCGCCGAGTTCGAAGAAGCTCGCGGTCACCCCGATCTCGGTCACGCCGAAGAACTCCGCCCAGATCTCCGCGAGCCGGCGTTCCACGTCGTCGCGGGGCGCGACGAAGCCGGCGCCTTCGACCGCGACCTCGTCGGGTGCAGGCAGTGCCGCCCGGTTGACCTTCCCGTTGTCGCTGAGCGGCAGTTCGTCCAGGACGAGGATGCGCTGCGGAACCAGATGCTGCGGGACCACCTGGCGCAGCGCCCTGGTGATCCGCTGCTCGGTGTCGTCGCGCCCGTCGTCGAGAACGACGTAGGCGATCAGCCGCTTTGGCCCGTGCTGTTCGCCCGCAGCGACGACCGCGGCGGTCCGTACCCCCTCGCACTGGGTGAGAGCGGCTTCCACCTCGCCCAGTTCGATGCGGTAGCCCTGGATCTTGACCTGGGAGTCCTGCCGGCCGAGGAATTCGATGGTGCCGTCCGGCAGGAAGCGTCCCAGGTCGCCGGTGCGGTAGAGGCGTTCACCGGTGATCGGGTGGTGCAGGAAGGCGGCGCGGGTCTTGGCCTCGTCGTTCAGGTAGCCGCGGGCCAGACCGACCCCGGCGATGTAGAGGTCGCCCGGCACCCACACGGGGCAGGGCCGCATCGCGCTGTCGAGCACGTGGAAGCGCTGGTTACGCATCGCCTTGCCGTAGGGGATGCTCACGCAGTCGTCCTGGACCTCCCCGATGGGGTGCAGGATCGACCAGATCGACGCCTCGGTGGCGCCGCCGAGGCTCCACAGCTCGGCGTCCGGCAGCAGCAGCCGGATCCGGCCGGGCAGTGTCACCGGGATCCAGTCCCCGCTCATCATGACCAGCCGCAGCGGCAGCCCGGTGAGGCCGTTCGCGAGGGCGTGTTCGGCGAACATCTCCATCAGCGCGGGCACGCTGTTCCAGATGGTCACCCCGTGCTCGGTGACAAGTTCCGCCCAGCGGGCGGGTTCGCGGTGCGCGGCCGGTTCCGGCAGGACGAGGGCGCCGCCCACCGACAGCAGTCCGAAGACGTCGTAGACCGACAGGTCGAAGTGCATCGCGGACAGTCCGAGGGCCCGGTCCGCCGCGGTGACGCAGTAGCGCTCGTTGACGTCGATCACCGTGTTCAGGGCCGCGCCGTGCTCGATCATCACGCCCTTGGGCAGCCCGGTGGAGCCCGAGGTGAAGATCACGTAAGCGAGGTCGGTGGGCTTGGCGCCGGACGGGCCGAGCGGGAGCTCCTCGCCCGCCTCGCCCTCTTCGTCCGCCCGCACCACGGTCCTGGCTACGCCCTGCGGCCAGTCGGCCGCGTCGTCCACCCACGGCTGGGTGACGACGCGGCTGATCCCGGCGCTGTCCAGCAGCATGTGCAGCCGCTCGGCGGGCACCCGGGCGTCGATCGGGACGTACGCCGCCCCGGCCCGCAGGATGCCGAGGGCCGCGACGACCTGCTCCCAGCCCTTGTCCATGACGATCGCCACCAGGTCGCCGGGGCCGGCTCCCTGAGCACGCAGCCGGTGGCCCACCTGGTTGGACCTGCGGTCGAGGTCCGAGTACGGCAGGGTCAGCGCCTGCGAGATCACCGCGGGCGCGTCGGGTGTGGCTTCGGCCTGGGCGAGAACCGCGTCGTGAAGCAGCCCGTCGGGCACGGGCCCGTCGGTGGCATTGGCCGCGGCCCGTACGTCCAGGTCGGCGGCCGGTGTGAGGGCGGGCCTGGGCCGCTGCCAGGCCGCCGGGTCGCGGGACAGGTCGTGCAGCATCCGCAGATAGGCGGCGAACATGGCGTCGACGCAGCCCGCGGGGAACAGTTCCTCGATCACGTCCCAGTTCAGGACGAGTTCACCGGCCTCCTCGACCGCCTGGTGGTCCAGCCACACCTGCGGAGTGCGGACCGAGCTGCTCACCTGGCGGCCGTTCTCACCGATCCCGGCCAGGTACTGCACGACTCCGCGCTGCTCGGAGTCCTGCTGGCCCGCGAAGTTCACCAGGCTGGTGAAGACGACCGGCGCGGCGGCCCGCACCGAGGCGCCGCGGGCCCGGTTCAGCTCCCTGAGCACCTGCACACCGCTGACTTGGCTGTGCTCCATGTCGGTCCACAACTGGCGCTGGACGTCGGTGGCGCGGGCGGCGAACGCGGTGCCGCCCGAGTCGCGGATTTCCAGCATCAGGGTGGTGGAGAAGTTGCCGATGACGTCGCCGACCTGCGGATGCAGCGGCAGCCGGTTGAAGAACAGCAGGTTCAGTGAGAAGTCGGGAGTGGCGCTCCACTCCGCGATCACCTGCGAGTACGCGGTGCACAGGGCAGCGGAGGCGCTGACCCCGGCTGTCGCCGCGTGCTTTTTGAACCGGGCCCAGTCCTCCTCCGACAGGGTCGCGCCACGGTGGTTGAACACCGGCCGGTCCACGCTCGACGGGCTGACGGCCAGCGGCAGTTGGGGCGCGGGCGGCAGGGTGTCGAGCCGGTCCCGCCAGTAGGCGAGCGCCCGGTCGTACTCGGTCCCGCCCTCCAGGGCGCGGACCTGCTGAACATAGTCCCGGTAGCGCAGCCGCAGTTCGGGCAGCGTTTCACCGCGGTAGTGCGCGGCCCACTCCTTGAACAGGATCGACGTGCTGAAACCGTCGATGATCAGGGCGTCGAAGCCGACGTGCAGCCGTATCACCCGGTCGTCGATCCGGGTCACCCGCACGTCGAACAGCGGCCAGCGGGTGGTGTCGAAGACCTGGTGCCGCATCTCCTCGTGGACGGCGGTCAGTGCGGCTTCGCGCTCGGCCGGGCCCAGGGCGGAAACGTCGGTCTCACGGATCACGTAGGCCGGGACATCGCGCTGTACGCGCTGCTCGCCCTCGGCGGTGAAGACCGCGCGCAGCATGTCGTGGCGTTCGATCATTGCCCGCAAGGACATGCCGAGCCGGTCCAGGTCCACGTTCTCCAGGTCGATCTCGATCTGGAAGTAGGTGGAGGTGTTGCCGAGTTCGAAGGCGTCGCCGCGGCCTACGAGGTACGCCTGCTGGAGGTCGGTCAGGCCGAACGGCTCGTAGCGTTCCGCGTCGTCCCCCGGTGCCGTGGTGGCTTCGCCGTCGGCTTGCGGGGTCTCCGCTTCGACTCCGGCGCCGAGGGCAGCGAGTACGTCCTTGGCGATGTCATCGGCGCTGCGGCCGGCGAGGAACGCCGTCATCGGCAGCAGGACGTCGAACTCCCGGTTCAGCGTCGTCCGTATCTTCATCGCGATCAGTGAGTCCAGGCCGAGCGCCTGCAACGACTGCCAGGCGTCGAACCGGGCCGCCGCGGTGCCCAGCGCCTGGGCGACGGTCCGGGTCACGAAGGCCCGCACCGCCTCGGGTGTCACGGCGGGTGTTGCCTCCGGCGCGTCGGCCGGGGGCGGGGCGGGAGCCGTCGGGACCGCGGCTCGCCGACGTGGTTCGGGCACCACCGCGGGTGCGTGTACAGCCGCGGGCCGGGTCAGGGCGGGGGCGAAGCGTACGCCGTCGGCCTCGGCGACCAGCCGGCCGCGTGCGGTAACGAGTCGGATGCGTGCCAGGGCGCCGCCGTCGAACAGTTCGGCGTGACATCGGAGCCCGTCCTGGGGGCCGCCGCGGTGATAGTGGACGAAGCGGTCGAGACCGACCGGCACGAGGGCCGGGTCGTCCGTGGGGAAGCAGGCCAGCGCGGTCTGGAACATCGCGTCGACCAGCCCGGGGTGCATCAGGTAGGGCTCTGCCTCGCCGGGCATGCCAGGCCGGATCTCGGCGGTGGCCTCGCCCCGGCCGAGCCTGATCCGCTCCACCCAGCGGGCGGCGGAGCCCAGATACATCGCGCGCTGCCACAGCAGCCGGTACAGCTCGTCGCCGGTCAGCTCGAGGCCCGACCCGACTGGTGCGAGCGTCACGGTGGGGGCGGCCGACGCGCCCGACTGGGCCCGGCCGCGCGCGTGCAGCTGCCAACCGCCGGTCGAGTCCTGGGCGTAGTAGCGGAACTGGCCCTCATCCAGGATGAGTTGGGCGGCGCGTCCGGCAACAGCCGTCGACCGTTCGGCGCCGCCCGGTTCGAGCACCAGGTCGACGGGCAGTTCCAGGTCTTCGACGGTCACTGATCCCGGCCCGGCGAGTTCGGTGACCGCCTCGATCAACGACTCCACGAACACCCCGGCGCTGACCACCGGCCGCCCGCCGACCACGAAGTCGCCGAGGCAGAGGTGTGCTACCGGGTCGAGCCGCGGGGCGAACTGCGCCTGCGCGAGTGGCGAAGACGGCAGTCGTACACCCAACAGGCCCATCGTTTCAGCAGATTGTTCTGCCGGCCGCGGCGAGCTGTGCGGGGCGGCGGCGGGTTGGGGTGTGAGCCAGTAGTGCTGGCGTTGGAAGGGGTAGGAGGGTAGTTCGATGGTGTGGGCGTGGTAGGGCGTGAGGAGGGTGGGCCAGTCGATGGTGACGCCGTGGAACCATGCTTCGGCGGCGGACTGGATGAAGCGTTCCAGGCCACCGGTGTTGCGTTGGAGTGTTCCGATGACGGCGCCGGTTCTGCCCGGAGTCTCCAGTGTCTCCAGTGTTTCGGAGATGCCGGAGACGAGTACGGGATGTGCGCTGACTTCTATGAACACGACTGTGGGGGCTGCCAGTTGTGTGATGACTTCCGCGAGTCGTACTTTGCTGCGCAGGTTCCGGAACCAGTAGTCCGCGTTGAGTTCGCTGGTGTCCAGTACGCCACCGGTGACGGTGGAGTGGAACGTTATCCGGCCTGTGTGGGGGGTGACGTCCTGCAGTTCGTGCGCGAGGGTGTCGCGGATCTCGTCGACGTGCGGGGAGTGGGAGGCGTAGTCGACCGGGATGCGGCGGGCCCAGACGTCCGATGCTTCGCAGTGGGTGAGTAGTTCGTCCAGGGCGTCGGGTTGCCCGGCGACCACGGTCGAGGAGGGGCCGTTGACGGCGGCGATGGAGATCTGTCCGGACCATGGGGTGAGGAGTTGTTCTGTCTGTGATTGCGGGATGCCCAGCCAGGCCATGCCGCCGCCGCCGGAGAGCACTCGTAGTGCCTTGGATCGCAGGGCGACGATCTGGGCGCCGTCTTCCAGTGAGAGGCCGCCGGCGACGACCGCGGCTGCGATCTCGCCTTGTGAGTGGCCCACGACCGCGGTCGGGTTCACACCGCTGGCACGCCACAGTGCGGCCAGGCCGAGCATCATGGCCCAGGAGGCGGGCTGGACCACGTCGACCCGGTCCAGGCCCGGTGCGTTGTCCTCGCCGCGCAGGACTGCCGTCAGTGACCAGTCGACGAACGGCGCCAAGGCTGTCTCGCATTCGCTGATCGCGTGGGCGAACACCGGCGAGGAGTCCAGCAGCCCCACCGCCATGCCCGCCCACTGCGACCCCTGCCCCGAAAACACGAACACGACAGGAGCCCCTGACACGCGGCCCGGCTTCGCACCCGAGACAGCCGCAGTCTCGCCGTCGATCTGGTGGGAGGCCAGTGCGTCCAGGCCGGCGAGCAGCCCTTCGCGTCCGTCCGTTCTGTCCGTGCTGGGGATCACCACGGCGCGGGATTCGAAGGCGGAGCGTCCGGTGGCCAGGGAGAACGCCACATCGGCTGGGGTGAGTTGGGGCCGTGCTCGTACGTATTCGGCCAGTCGGCCGGCGGCCTGGGCCAGTGCGTCCGCCGAGCGCGCCGACACCAGCCACGGCAGGGTTGCCCCGTCCAGGCGGATTGTGTCGTCCGGTGTTTCCGGGGTGATCTGTGGTTCCTGTGCCGTGTCATTGGCTGACGGCTCGGTGGGGGGTTCCGCGAGGATGATGTGGGCGTTGGTGCCGCTGATGCCGAACGACGACACGCCGGCCCGGCGGACCCTGTCCACCTCAGCGGGCCACGGACATCGTTCGGTGAGTACTTCGACGGCGCCTGCGGTCCAGTCGACCAGCTCGCTGGGCTTGTTGACGTTCAGGGAGGCGGGCAGTTCGCCGTGGCGCAGGGCCATCACCATTTTGATGATGCCGCCGACGCCGGCTGCTGCCTGTGCGTGTCCGAGGTTGGATTTCAGTGAGCCCAGCAGGAGGGGTCGGTTGTTGCGTTCGCTGCCGTAGGTGGCGAGGAGGGCCTGTGCTTCGATCGGGTCGCCGAGTACGGTGCCGGTGCCGTGGGCCTCGACCGCGTCGACACCGGCGAAGGATATTCCGGCGTCCTGGAGGGCTGCCCGGATCACTCGTTCCTGGGCGGGGCCGCTGGGTGCGGTCAGTCCGTTGGAGGCGCCGTCCTGGTTGACCGCTGTGCCGGCGACGACGGCCAGTACGGGGTGGCCCAGTCGCTGGGCGTCCGAGAGCCGTTCGACCACGAGGACGCCTGCGCCTTCGGCCCAGGCGGTGCCGTCGGCGTCCGCGGAGAACGACTTGCACCGGCCGTCGGTGGCGAGTCCCCGCTGGCGCGAGAACTCCACGAAGATGCCTGGTGTCGACATCACTGTCACGCCGCCGGCGAGGGCGAGTGAGCATTCCCCGGACCGCAGGGCGTGGACCGCCAGATGCAGCGCGACCAGCGACGACGAACACGCTGTGTCCACCGTCAGTGCCGGACCCTGCAACCCCAACGTGTAAGCCACCCGGCCGGTGGCGACGCTGCCGGCGGTGCCGGTCAGGAAGTGGCCCTCGGCCTCCTCCGGTAGCCGTCCGCCACCGCCGTAGTCGTGGTACATCACCCCGGCGTACACCCCGGTGTCGCTGCCGTGCAGCGATCCGGGCGTGATTCCGGCCTGCTCCAGGGCCTCCCACGACACCTCCAGCAGCAGCCGCTGCTGCGGGTCCATCGCCAGCGCCTCACGCGGCGAGATCCCGAAGAAGGCTGGGTCGAACTCGGCGGCCTCGTGAAGGAATCCGCCGTTGCGTACGTAGGACGTGCCGGAGTGGTCCGGGTCGGGGTGGTAGAGGCCGTCGAGGTCCCAGCCCCGGTCGGCCGGGAAATCGGAGATCACATCGCGCTGCTGGGCGACGACCTGCCACAGCGCCTCGGGCGAGTCCACCCCGCCCGGGAAACGGCACCCCATGCCGACGATCACGATCGGATCATCGTCCGTACGCGGTGCGACGGCGGTGACAGGCTGTGGGGTGGCACTCTCGGCACGTTCCCGCGCGAGCGCGAGCGTGAAGTCGACGACGGCGGCCGGTGTGGGGTGGTCGAAGACGAGGGTGGCCGGAAGACGCAGGCCGGTGGCGGAGTTGAGGCGGTTGCGCAGCTGCACCGCGAGCAGCGAGTCGATGCCGAAGCTCTTGAACGGTTGGTCCGGGTCGATCCCGTTCGCCGAGTCGCGGGCGATGACCGCGGCGAGCTGGGTGAGTACGAGGTCGAGCAGTAGGCGGCGGGCCTCCTCCTCGGACATCCGGCCGAGCCTGCGGCGCAGGCCGGACTCGCCGGGGCGCCGCTGCGGGACCCGCACCAGCGAGCGCAGCACCGGGGACAGGGTCCCGGTGAGCGCGTCGGAGCGCAGCGCGGCCAAGTCAAGGCGGGCCGGTACGAGCATCGGGTGGTCGTCGGCGAGCGCCCGGTCGAGGAGTTCGAGGCCCTGTTCGGTGGAGAGCGGGGCGACGCCGCGGGTCGAGAGGGTGTCGTCATCCAAGTGCCCGGTGAGGCCGGTGCGTTCGGCCCACAGGCCCCAGGCGAGCGAGGTCGCCGGGCGACCGGTGGCCCGGCGGCGGGCGGCGAGCGCGTCGAGGAAGACGTTGCCCGCGGCGTAGTTGGCCTGGCCCGGGTTGCCGAGCACGCCCGCCACCGAGGAGAACAGAATGAAGGCCGTGAGGTCCTGGTCCGCGGTCAATTCGTCGAGGTGTGCGGCGGCGTCCACTTTGGGCCGCAGCACGGTGGCGAGCTGGTCCGCGGTCAGCGACCCGATCACGCCGTCGTCGAGTACCCCCGCGGTGTGGACGACGGCGGTGAGCCGTATGCCGGCCAGTAACTGCGCGAGCGCTTCGCGGTCGGCGGCGTCACAGGCGGCGAGGATGACCTCGGCGCCCAACTCGGTGAGTTCGGCGGCCAGTTCCGCGGCGCCCGGCGCGTCGGGGCCGCGACGACTGACCAGCAACAGACGGCGAGCACCGTGCTCGGCGACCAGGTGCCGCGCGACAGACGCGCCGAGCACCCCGGTTCCGCCGGTGATGAGTACGGCGCCGTCCGGGTCGAGCCGGGCGGCGCCTACCAGGTCGGCGACGGCGGTGTGCCGGACCAGCCGAGGGACGAGGATCGTGCCTGCCCGCAGGGCGAGCTGGGGCTCGGTGAGTACTGCCCCGGGCACGGTATCGGCGTGGTTCGCCTCATTCGAGTCCAACAGCGCGAAACGGTCGGGGTGTTCGGACTGTGCGGTCCTGATCAGGCCCCACACGGTCGCCTGGGCGGGGTTCTTGACCTCGGGGCCGACGGCGCCGTCGGTCAGCACCACCAGCCGGGAGCCCGTGAAGCGGGCATCGGCCAGCCACTCCTGGGCCAGGCTGAGCGCCCAACTCGCCGCCTGGTGTGCGTTCTTGGCGAGGCCGGCTCCTGTGTTGTCGGAGTCCTGCGATGCGACCGGACATCGTACGGCGACCACCTCCGGTACGGGGTCCGGGACGTCCGCCAGGTCCGCGACCAGGCACACGTCGACGTCGGCCGTGGCGGCCGGGACCGGCTGCCACTCCAGCCGGAACAGTGAGTCGGCTCCGCGTCCGGCGGCCAGGTCGGCGGTGAACGGCCGCATCGTGACGGCCTCCGCGGACAGCACGGGCTTTCCCACGCTGTCGGTGACGCGCAGGGTCACCCCGTCCTCGCCCCTCGGGCTGAGCCACACCCGCAGGGCGTCCACGCCCTCGGTGTAACGGGTGACGCCGGACCATGAGAAGGGCAGGACGGTACCGCCGTCCTCGCGGAGCAGGCCGACCGCGTGCAAGGCCGCGTCCAGCACTGCCGGGTGCAGCCCGAAGGAGGTGGCGTCCAGCTCGGCGGGCAGGCTTACCTCGGCGTAGACGTCGCGGCCGGTGCGCCAGGCGGCGCGCAGGCCCTGGAAGGCGGGGCCGTAGTCGTAGCCTGCTTCCGCGAGGGTGTCGTAGCGGGTCTCGACGTCGATCTCGTGGGCGCCTGGCGGTGGCCACTCGACGAGGTCGAAGTCTGCGGTGTCGTCGTCGATGTAGAACAGTGCCGCGGCGTGCCGCGTCCACGGGTCACCCGGGTCGGCGTCCTGCGGCCGGGAGTGCACGGTCAGCTCCCGCTGCCCGTTCGCGGTCGGCGGTTCGACGGTCACACGAAGTTGTACGGCTTCGTCGGGTGGGAGCACCAGTGGTGTCTGGAGGGTGAGTTCGGCTAGCCGTCGCCAGCCCACCCGGGCGCCCACGGCCATCGTGAGTTCGAGGAACGCGGTGCCGGGCAGCAGTACGGTGCCGTGCACGGCGTGATCGGCGAGCCACGGCTGCGTGTCGAGGGCGAGCCGCCCCGTGTACACCAGCCGGTCCTCCTCGACGAGTTCGACCACGGCGCCCAGCAGCGGGTGCCCGGCCGAGGTCAGACCGAGTCCGCGGGCGTCGGTCGCGGCGGGTTGGGGTGTGAGCCAGTAGTGCTGGCGTTGGAAGGGGTAGGAGGGTAGTTCGATGGTGTGGGCGTGGTAGGGCGTGAGGAGGGTGGGCCAGTCGATGGTGACGCCGTGGAACCATGCTTCGGCGGCGGACTGGACGAAGCGTTCCAGGCTGCCTGTGTTGCGTTGGAGCGTTCCGACGACGGCGCCGGTACTGCCTGGAGTCTTCAGTGTCTCCAGTGTCTCCAGTGTTTCGGAGATGCCGGAGACGAGTACGGGATGTGCGCTGACTTCTATGAACACGACTGTGGGGGCTGCCAGTTGTGTGATGACTTCCGCGAGTCGTACTTTGCTGCGCAGGTTCCGGAACCAGTAGTCCGCGTTGAGTTCGCTGGTGTCCAGTACGCCACCGGTGACGGTGGAGTGGAACGTTATCCGGCCTGTGTGGGGGGTGACGTCCTGCAGTTCGTGCGCGAGGGTGTCGCGGATCTCGTCGACGTGCGGGGAGTGGGAGGCGTAGTCGACCGGGATGCGGCGGGCCCAGACGTCCGATGCTTCGCAGTGGGTGAGTAGTTCGTCCAGGGCGTCGGGTTGCCCGGCGACCACGGTCGAGGAGGGGCCGTTGACGGCGGCGATGGAGATCTGTCCGGACCATGGGGTGAGGAGTTGTTCTGTCTGTGATTGCGGGATGCCCAGCCAGGCCATGCCGCCGCCGCCGGAGAGCACTCGTAGTGCCTTGGATCGCAGGGCGACGATCTGGGCGCCGTCTTCCAGTGAGAGGCCGCCGGCGACGACCGCGGCTGCGATCTCGCCTTGTGAGTGGCCCACGACCGCGGTCGGGTTCACACCGCTGGCACGCCACAGTGCGGCCAGGCCGAGCATCATGGCCCAGGAGGCGGGCTGGACCACGTCGACCCGGTCCAGGCCCGGTGCGTTGTCCTCGCCGCGCAGGACTGCCGTCAGTGACCAGTCGACGAACGGCGCCAAGGCTGTCTCGCATTCGCTGATCGCGTGGGCGAACACCGGCGAGGAGTCCAGCAGCCCCACCGCCATGCCCGCCCACTGCGACCCCTGCCCCGGAAACACGAACACGACCCGGGAAGGGGGCACACCGTTCTCGCCGTCGACCTGGTGGGAGGCCAGTGCGTCGAGGCCGGTGAGCAGCCCTTCGTGTCCGTCTGTGCTGGGGATCACCACGGCGCGGGATTCGAAGGCGGAGCGTCCGGTGGCCAGGGAGAACGCCACATCGGCTGGGGTGAGTTGGGGCCGTGCTCGTACGTATTCGGCCAGTCGGCCGGCGGCCTGGGCCAGTGCGTCCGCCGAGCGCGCCGACACCAGCCACGGCAGGGTTGCCCCGTCCAGGCGGATTGTGTCGTCGGGTGTTTCCGGGGTCGTCTGTGGTTTCTGTGCGGTGTTTTTGGCTGACGGTTCGGTGGGGGGTTCTGCGAGGATGATGTGGGCGTTGGTGCCGCTGATGCCGAACGACGACACGCCGGCCCGGCGGATTCTGTCCTCCGCAGGGGGCCACGGACATCGTTCGGTGAGTACTTCGACGGCGCCTGCGGTCCAGTCGATCAGCTCGCTGGGTTTGTTGACGTTCAGGGAGGCGGGCAGTTCGCCGTGGCGCAGGGCCATCACCATTTTGATGATGCCGCCGACGCCGGCTGCTGCCTGTGCGTGTCCGAGGTTGGATTTCAGTGAGCCCAGCAGGAGGGGTCGGTTGTTGCGTTCGCTGCCGTAGGTGGCGAGGAGGGCCTGTGCTTCGATCGGGTCGCCGAGTACGGTGCCGGTGCCGTGGGCCTCGACCGCGTCGACACCGGCGAAGGATATTCCGGCGTCCTGGAGGGCTGCCCGGATCACTCGTTCCTGGGCGGGGCCGTTGGGTGCGGTCAGTCCGTTGGAGGCGCCGTCCTGGTTGACCGCTGTGCCGGCGACGACGGCCAGTACGGGGTGGCCCAGTCGCTGGGCGTCCGAGAGCCGTTCGACCACGAGGACGCCTGCGCCTTCGGCCCAGGCGGTGCCGTCGGCGTCCGCGGAGAACGACTTGCACCGGCCGTCGGTGGCGAGTCCTCGCTGACGTGAGAACTCCACGAAGATGCCTGGTGTCGACATCACTGTCACGCCGCCGGCGAGGGCGAGTGAGCATTCCCCGGACCGCAGGGCGTGGACCGCCAGGTGCAGTGCGACCAGCGATGACGAACACGCTGTGTCCACCGTCAGTGCCGGACCCTGCAACCCCAGCGTGTAAGCCACCCGGCCCGACGCCACACTCGACGTCGTCCCCGTCAACCCGAACCCGGCGGCACCCGCACGCGCCTCACCCAGACGCGGACCGTACTCCTGGGCGATCGCTCCCAGGAACACGCCCGTTGACGTGCCGTGCAGCGATCCGGGCGTGATTCCGGCCTGCTCCAGGGCCTCCCACGACACCTCCAGCAGCAGCCGCTGCTGCGGGTCCATCGCCAGCGCCTCACGCGGCGAGATCCCGAAGAAGGCTGGGTCGAACTCGGCGGCCTCGTGAAGGAATCCGCCGTTGCGTACGTAGGACGTGCCGGAGTGGTCCGGGTCGGGGTGGTAGAGGCCGTCGAGGTCCCAGCCCCGGTCGGCCGGGAAATCGGAGATCACATCGCGCTGCTGGGCGACGACCTGCCACAGCGCCTCGGGCGAGTCCACCCCGCCCGGGAAACGGCACCCCATGCCGACGATCACGATCGGATCGTTGGTGCCCGCCTCCAGTTCGCGGACCCGCTGACGGGACTGGTGGAGGTCGACGGTGAGGCGCTTCAGGTATCCGACCAGTTTGTCATTGTCTGTTGTTGTCATGGTAATGATGCCCCCGTAGGCGTCGTGAAGCTGTACGTACGCTCGGTCTCCGGGCCCGTGCGACGTGCGTGAGCGTGCCGCGCGCGGCGAACGTGATGAGCAGGTTGAGGGTCCGGGCGATGCGGAAGTGGGGTCAGAGTTCGGAGTCGATGAACGAGAGGAGTTCGTTGACCGACGCCGACTGGACCCGTGCGGTCAGATCGATGTCGTCGGCCTGGGCCCGCTGAGCCGGTACACGGGCCAGCAGTGCCTGGAGTCGTTGGACGATCTCGGCTCTGGTGTCGTCCTGGGTGTTGTCCGGCAGTTCGGCAAGTGCCGCTTCCAACCGGTCGAGTTCGATCAGGCCCGGTATGGCCGTCGTGGCGGTCTGCGCGTCGGTGGAGCTGACGGATTCCGTGTCGGCCGGGGCCAGTTCGGTGTGTAGGTGGGCCACGACCGCCAGGGGCGTCGGGTAGTTGAAGAGGAAGGTGGCGGGCAGCCGCAGATCTGCGCTGGTCTGCAGCCTGTTGCGCAGTTCAACGAGGGTGAGCGAGTCGCAGCCCATGTCCTTGAAGGGCCGGTCGGCGGCAATGCCGGCCGCGGAGGACTGCCCCAGTACGGCGGCGGTCTGCACCCGGACGAGATCCAGCAGCAGTTCCTCCTGCTCGGCCGGGCTCAGCGCGGCGAGCCGGTCGTGCAGGGTCTCGGTCCTCGGGGTCGCGGCGGTGGCCGGCGCCTGGGCCGGTCGCGGTGCGGTCGGGGCCAGGTCCCTTAGCACGGTGGGCAGTTGCGGTTCGAGCGAGCCGAGCGCGGCACGGTCGAAGGGCGCGGGCACGAGCACGGCGGTGTCCCCGCGCAGCGCCGCGTCGAGCAGGGCCAGGCCCTCCGCCCGGCCGATGGGCGCGAGGCCGGTTCTGGCGATCCGTCCCCGGTCGGCTTCGGACAGGGCGCCCGCCATTCCGGTGGCGCCTGGCCTTCCCGCGGTGTCCGCCCACATCCCCCAGGCCAGGGAAAGCGCGGGGAGGCGATGTGCCTTGCGGTGCTGGGCCAGGGCGTCCAGGTAGGCGTTGGCGGCGGCGTAGTTGCCCTGGCCGGCGCCGCCGATGACACCCATGACGGAGGAGAAAAGGACGAACGCCGCGAGGTCCTGGTCCACGGTCAGTTCGTGCAGGTTACGGGCCGCGGTGGCCTTGGCGGCGAGCACCGTGTCGAGGCGTTCGGGGGTGAGCGCAGTGATCACGCCGTCGTCGAGTACCCCCGCGGTGTGGACGACGGCGGTGAGCCGTATGCCGGTCAGTAACTGCGCGAGCGCGTCGCGGTCGGCGGTGTCACAGGCGGCGAGGATGACCTCGGCGCCCAACTCGGTGAGTTCGGCGGCCAGTTCCGCGGCGCCCGGCGCGTCGGGGCCGCGACGACTGACCAGCAACAGACGGCGAGCACCGTGCTCGGCGACCAGGTGCCGCGCGACCAGTCCGCCGAGGGCACCGGTGGCACCGGTGACCAGGACCGTACCGTCCGGGTCCAGGACCGCGGGCAAGGTGAGGACGACCTTGCCGATGTGCCGGGCCTGGCTGACGTAGCGGAACGCCTCCGGTGCCCGGCGGACATCCCACGTGCTGAGCGGCAGCGGGGTCAGAGTCCCCGACGACAGCAACCGCAGGACAGCCGTGAGCAGTTCGGCGATCCGCTCGGTCGGTTCCTGGAGCAGGTCGAAGAAGCGGTAGTCCACCCCGGGGTGGTCGGCCGCGACCAGCCCCGGGTCGCGCAGATCGGTCTTGCCCATCTCGACGAAGCGACCACCGCGCGGCAGCAACCTCAGGGAGGCGTCCACGAACTCACCGGCGAGGGAGTTCAGTACGACGTCCATGCCGCGGCCCTCGGTGGCCGCGCCGAACGCGGTCTCGAAGTCCGGGGTGCGGGACGACGCCAGGTTCGCCCCGCCCAGGCCGAAGGCACGCAGGGCGTCCCATTTGCCGGGGCCCGCCGTACCGTAGACCTCCGCCCCCAGATGCCGAGCCAGTTGGACGGCGGCCATACCGACGCCGCCCGCGGCGGCGTGGATCAGGACGCGCTCGCCCGCGGCCAGGCCGGCGAGGTCGACCAGGGCGTGGTAGGCGGTCAGGAACACGATGGGCGCGGACGCCGCCTGAGCGTACGTCCAGTCGGCGGGCATGGCGGCGACCCGCCGCTGGTCGGCGACGGCCACCGGGCCGAACGCCCCGGAGAACAGGCCCATGACCCGGTCGCCGACGCCGAGACCGGTGACGCCGGGCCCGACCTCGGTGACCACACCGGCTCCTTCGAGGCCGAGCAGACCGGGGTCACCGGGGTAGAGACCGAGGGTGTTCAGTACGTCGCGGAAGTTGACGCCCGCGGCGCGCACCGCGATGCGTATCTCGCCGTTCCCCAGCGGGGCCAGGGCCTCCGGGCAGGGTTCGAGCGCCAGGTGGTCCAGGGTCCCGCGGTCGCGTACCCCCAGCCGCCAGGCGGTCACCCCGGCAGGGAGACCCAGGGCACTGTCAGCCGTCGCCCGGCCGAGCCTGGGCACCAGCAACGCCCCGTCCCGTCCCGCGAGTTGCGGCTCCGCACCGATCAGCGGCAGTGCGGTACGGCAGTCGGCCGCCGACTCCACGTCGAGCAGCCCGACCCGCCCGGGGTTCTCGGTCTGCGCCGAGCGCGCCAGACCCCATACGGCCGCGCCGTCGGGGTCCACGTCGGCGTCCGGTGCGGTGGCCACGGCTGCCCGGGTGACGAGCACCAGCTGGGAGTCGGCGAGCCGGTCGTCGGCCAGCCATGCCTGGAGCAGAGCCAGTGCGCGGTGCACAGGGGGGTGGATGCCGGCCGTCGGACCGTCCGCGAGGTCCGCGAGCGGGGCGAAGACCACCGCGGGGGCGGGAAGCCCCGCGTCGACGGCCTGGCCCAGGGCCGCGAGGTCGGCGTACTGCGGGCCGACGCCCAGGTCGGCGGAGCCTAATGCGGCGGCCGACGGGGACGGGGCATGGTCCGCCGGGGCAGGTTTCCAGTCCAGGCGGTGGAGGGACGGCGGGACGGCCACGTCATCGCTGACAGGGCGCAGGACCAGCTCCTCGACCTCGGCGATCACCGCGAGGGACTCGTCCAGGAGGGTCAGCGACACCGCGTCCGGTCCGGTGGCGGAGATCAGGGCGCGGGCGGTACTGGCGCCGGGCTGGTGGATGGTCACGCCGCGCCAGGAGAAGGGCAGCAGACGGCGGTTGCCGTCGTCCAGTGCGGTCATGACGATCGGGTGCAGGGCCGCGTCAAGCAGCGCCGGGTGCAGCCCGTAGGAGGCGGCGTCGGTGACGGACGGCGGCAGGGCGACCTCGGCGAGCAGATCCGCGCCGTTCCGCCACGCGGCGCGCAGGCCCCGGAAGACCGGGCCGTAGGCGTAGCCCGCGGCGGCCAGTTCGTCGTAGCAGCCGTCAATGGGCAGGGGCTCGGCCTCGGCCTCGGCGGCGTACCGGCCCGCGGCGGTTGCGGGGGCTCCGTCGTGTGGGGCGAGGGTGCCGGTGGCGTGCAGGGTCCACGGCTCGGTGGCGCCGTCCGGCGTCTCGGTGCGGGCGTGCACGGTCAGCGCACGCTGTCCGTCGTCGCCGGGTGCGGCCACGACGGCCTGTACCTGGGCGCGGCCTTCTTCGGGGATCACCAGGGGGGCGATCAGGGTGAGTTCGGAGACACGCGGCGTACCGGTCTGCGTTCCCGCGTGGGCGGCGAGTTCGAGGAAGGCGGTGCCGGGCAGCAGGACCGAGCCGAGGACGGCGTGGTCGACGAGCCAGGGGTGGGTGCGGCGGCCGAGCCGGGCGGTCAGCACGGCCTGCCCGGATTCGGCGAGTTCAACGGCGGGGCCGAGCAGTGGGTGACCGGCCGGTCCTACGGTGCCGTGCGCGGTCAGCCAGTAGCGCTCCCGCTGGAAGGCGTACGTGGGCAGGCCGGGCGTCCGCCCCGGGCCGAACACGGCGTGCCAGTCCGGGCTTCGGCCGCGGATGTGCAGTGCGCCGAGTGCGGCGGCCAGGGCGCGGCACTCGGACCGGCCGCGGCGCAGCACCGGGACGAACGCCAGCGCGTCGTCGTTCAGACAGTCCTGGCCCAGTGCCGACAGCACACCGTCCGGGCCGAGTTCGAGGAAGGTCCGCATCCCGAGGTCGTGGAGTGCGGCCAGACCGTCGGACATCCGTACTTCCCGGCGCACTTGCTGGACCCAGTAGTCGGTGGTGACGTCGACAGGTCGGCCGGTGACGGTGGACACCATGGTGATGCGCGGTTCCGCGTATCGGATTCCCGCGGTGACGGCGGCGAAAGCGTCGAGCATCCCGTCCATGCGGTGGGAGTGGAAGGCGTGACTGACGGTGAGTCGGCGCGTCTTGCGACCGGCGGCGGCGAACGTGGCAGCGACCTGTTCCACGGCCTCGACGTCGCCTGAGACGACGACGGCCGTGGGGCCGTTGACGGCGGCGATGCTCACCTCGTGCTCGCGGCCCTCCAGCAGTGCGCGGACCTCGCCGTGCGACGCCTGGACGGCCATCATCGCGCCGCCGGGCGGCAGGGCCTGCATGAGCCGACCGCGCGCGGTGACCAGGGCACAGACGTCGGGCAGGGTGAGGATCCCGGCGACGTGGGCGGCGGCGAACTCGCCGATGGAGTGGCCGAGTACGGCGTCCGGTGCCAGGCCCCGGTGCTCCAGCAGCCGGAACAGCGCGATCTGGAGGGCGAGGAGAGCGCTCTGGGTGTTCTCGGTCCGGTCGAGTGCCTCGGCGTCGTGGAACATCACCTCGCGGATCGGTGGAGTGCCGGGCACGGAGTTGCGGCAGGCGTCGAGTTCGCCGCACACCGCGTCGAGGGCGGCGGCGAAGACCGGCTCAGTCTCGTACAACTCGCGCCCCATGCCGACGTGTTGGCTGCCCTGCCCGGTGAAGAGGTAGGCGAGGCCGTCGTCGGGGTGCGCCATGCCCAGGGTCAGGGCGGAGTGCGGTTCGCCGCGGCCGAGCGCGGCCAGCGCCTCTACGGCCTCCCTGCGGTCCTCGGCGGTGACGGCCGCGCGGTGGTCGAGGGCGGTACGGGTGGTGGCCAGGGCGCGGCCGAGGTCACGGTTGGACACCCCGTCGAGGGCGTCCAGCGCGTCGACGAGTGCGGTGCCCTGGGCGCGCAGCGCCGGCTCGGTACGGCCGGACAGCACCCACAAGGGAGCGGAGACGCCGTCCCCGGGGTCGGTCCCGGGTATGAGCGGCTCGGTGGGGGGTTCCGCGAGGATGATGTGGGCGTTGGTGCCGCTGATGCCGAATGACGAGACGCCGGCCCGGCGGACCCTGTCCACCTCAGCGGGCCACGGACATCGTTCGGTGAGTATTTCGACGGCGCCTGTGGTCCAGTCGACCAGCTCGCTGGGCTTGTTGACGTTCAGGGAGGCGGGCAGTTCGCTGTGGCGCAGGGCCATCACCATTTTGATGATGCCGCCGACGCCGGCTGCTGCCTGTGCGTGTCCGAGGTTGGATTTCAGTGAGCCCAGCAGCAGGGGTCGGTTGTTGCGTTCGCTGCCGTAGGTGGCGAGGAGGGCCTGTGCTTCGATCGGGTCGCCGAGTACGGTGCCGGTGCCGTGGGCCTCGACCGCGTCGACATGGGCGAAGGATATTCCGGCGTCGTGCAGGGCTGCCCGGATCACTTGTTCCTGGGCGGGGCCGCTGGGTGCGGTCAGTCCGTTGGAGGCGCCGTCCTGGTTGACGGCTGTGCCGGCGATCATGGCCAGGACGGGGTGGCCCAGTCGTCGGGCGTCCGAGAGTCGTTCGACCACGAGGATGCCCGCGCCTTCGGCCCAGGCGGTGCCGTCGGCGTCCGCGGAGAACGACTTGCACCGGCCGTCGGTGGCGAGTCCCCGCTGGCGCGAGAACTCGACGAAGATGCCTGGTGTCGACATCACTGTCACGCCGCCGGCGAGGGCGAGTGAGCATTCCCCGGACCGCAGGGCGTGGACCGCCAGATGCAGCGCGACCAGCGACGACGAACACGCTGTGTCCACCGTCAGTGCCGGACCCTGCAACCCCAGCGTGTAAGCCACCCGGCCCGACGCCACACTCGACGTCGTCCCCGTCAACCCGAACCCGGCGGCACCCGCACGCGCCTCACCCAGACGCGGACCGTACTCCTGGGCCATGACACCGGCGAACACCCCTGTCTGGGTGCCGCGCAGGGAGTCCGGGGCGATTCCGGCCCGTTCCAGGGCCTCCCAGCACACTTCGAGGAAGGCGCGCTGCTGCGGGTCCATCGCCAGCGCCTCACGCGGCGAGATCCCGAACAGTTCGGCGTCGAACTCCGCGGCGCCTTCGAGGAAGCCACCGTTGCGTACGTAGGACGTGCCGGAGTGGTCCGGGTCGGGGTGGTAGAGACCGTCGAGGTCCCAGCCCCGGTCGGCCGGGAAATCGGAGATCACATCGCGCTGCTGGGCGACGACCTGCCACAGCGCCTCGGGCGAGTCCACCCCGCCCGGGAAACGGCACCCCATGCCGACGATCACGACGGGGTCGTCCTGATCGGGACGCGCCTCGGGGACCGCCGAGTCATGCTGCGCGTCGGCGAGCAGCGCGGCCAGTTGGGCGGGGCTCGGGTGGTCGTACACCACCGTGGTGGGGAGTTTGCGCCCGGTGGCGGTGACGAGCCGGTTGCGCAGCATGACGACCATCGCCGAGTCGATGCCCAGCTCCTTGAACGTCCGCCGTGCCTCGATCTCGGCGGCGGAGTCGTAGCCGAGAACGGCGGCGGTGTGCGCCCGTACCAGCTCCAGGGCGGCCTGGCCGGTCAGCGAGCGGTTCTGCTCGGCCTCGTGTCCGTCCGCGGTGTCCTCCGGGAGCGCCGCGGCCTGCGGCGTCGGCGCGGTGCCGGCCGACGGCAGGGCCCGGGCGGCCTCGGGCTGCTCGGAGATCCAGTGGCGGCGCCGCTGGAAGGCGTATGTCGGCAGCTCGGCGCGGGTGGTGTCGGCGGGCAGCAGGGTGGACCAGTCCACCTCTGCGCCATGGCAGAACGCCTCGCCGAATGCGAGCAGCAGCCGCTGCGGGCCGCCCTCCCCGCGGCGCAGCGTGCACAGGGCGGCGACCGGCAGGTCCGCGGCCTCCGCGGTCTGCTGGACGGCGAGCGCCAGCACGGGGTGCGGGCTCATCTCGATGAACAGCTCGTGTCCCGCGTCGAGCAGTGCCCGTACGGCGGGCTCGAACTGCACGGGTTCCCGCAGGTTGCGGTACCAGTAGTCGACGTCCAGCTCGGAGCCGGCCAGGACTGTGGCGGTCACGGTGGAGTGCAGCGGCACGCTCCCGGTGCGCGGTGCGATCCCGGCGAGGTCCGCCAGCAGCGTGTCGCGTACGGCGTCGACGTGCGGGCTGTGCGAGGCGTAGGCGACCGGGACGCGCCGGGTACGGACGTCCTCGCCGTACTGCGCGGCCAGAGCGTCCAGGGCGGCCATGTCACCGGCCACCACGGTCATGCCGGGCGAGTTGACGGCGGCCACGCTCAACTGCGGATATGCGGAGAGGCCGTCGCGTAGCCGGTCGGCGGGCAGCGAAACGGTGAGCATGCCGCCGCCGCGCCCGGCCAGCGCGCCGAGGGCGGCGCTTCGTACGGCGATCAGCCGGGCCGCGTCGTCCAGGGTGAGGGCGCCGCTGACGGTGGCGGCGGCGATCTCACCCTGTGAGTGACCGACAACCGCGGCCGGTTCGACACCTACCGCCCGCCACAGTGCGGCCAGCCCGACCATGACGGCCCACAGGGCGGGTTGCACGACGTCGTCGCGATCGAGGGCGGGCGCGCCGGGGCGTCCGCGCAGCACATCGGTGAGTGACCAGTCGCGATACGGGCGCAGCGCACGCTCGCAGTCCTCCATGACCTTGGCGAAGACGGGCGCGCTGTCGAGGAGTTCCGCGGCCATGCCGACCCACTGTGAGCCCTGGCCGGGGAAGACGAACACCGCCTCGCGGACGGCTTGGTGGCTGCTGCCCTCGACCGCGGCCTGGGTGACCCGGGCGTCGGCGACCGCGTCCAGAGCGGTGAGCAGGTCGTTCTGGTCGGCGCCGACCAGAACAGCTCGGTGGGTGAAGGCGGTGCGGTCGTGAGCGAGGGCCCGGGCGATCTCGGCGGCACCGAAATCCTGGTGTGCGGCGAGGTGTTCGCGCAGACGCGCAGCCTGGGCGCGCAACGCTTTGTCACCGCGTCCGGACAGCACCCAGGCGACAGAATCGCATTCGTCCGATTCTTTTGGCTGTGCTGGCTGGCTCTCGACGGTCACGGCGGCGTCGCCGGGGTACTCGCTGAGCACCAGATGACAGTTGGTGCCCCCCATTCCAACCGATGTCACACCCGCGACGAGCGGCCCGTCGGGATTCGGCCACAGCTCGGTTTTGATGACGGCGGCGAGCCGCAGATTGGCGAAAGGTATCTGCGGATTGGGGGTAAGGTAGTTCAGGGTTGGGACGAGTTCTCGCTCTTTTATGCAGAGAATAGTCTTGACGAGTCCCGCTATGCCTGAGGCCCCTTCGAGGTGCCCGATGTTCGTCTTGACGGAGCCAATCCTGAGTGGATTACCCGGAGTGCGGGACGAGGCGAAAACAGTGCCCAGAGCTGACGCTTCAATGGGGTCGCCGACCAGGGTTCCCGATCCGTGTATTTCGACGTACTGCGCTTGTTCCAGCGGTATTCGCGCGTTGTCCCAGGCGTCGCGTATGACGCGTTCCTGGGCTTTTCCATTGGGAGTGGGAAGGGTGTCGCTTGCTCCGTCGCTGCCGATGGCACCACCGTGCAGCAGGCAGTGGATGCGGTCCCCGTCGGCCAAGGCCCGGCTGAGGAGTTTCAGCGCCACCAGACCGCCGCCCTCACCCCGGACATAGCCGTTCGCCCGGGCATCGAGTGCGAAACATCGATTGTCGGGCGAGAGGCTGCCGAAGGCTGCCAGGGCGTGGGTGCTCTCGGGTGCGAGGTTGAGGTTGACGCCGCCGGCCAGCGCCACGACGGACTCGCCGCGGCGCAGGCTCTCGCAGGCCAGATGCACCGCGACCAGCGACGACGACTGTGCGGTGTCGACCACCATGCTGGGGCCCTGCAGGCCGAGGACGTAGGAGACCCGGTTGGCGATTATGCCGCGGTGTAACCCGGTCACCGTGTGCGCGGAGGTGGCGCCGGGTCCGGCCGCGTGGGTGAGGGTCGTGTAGTCGTCGGCGATCGCGCCGACGAAGACGCCGGTGGCGGTGTCGGCGAGTGTGGCCGGGACGATGCCGGCGTCCTCCAGCCCCTCCCAGGCGAGTTCGAGTATGAGCCGCTGCTGCGGGTCCATCGCGGCGGCTTCGCGTGGGGAAATGCCGAAGAACTCGGCATCGAAGGTGTCGACGTGGGACAGAAAACCGCCAGGGCGCGGAGACCCATCGCTCAAAGCGGCAAGGTGTGCTCGATCCGCAGGTGGCTCTGCTATGGTGCTGCGGCCGTTCCTGAGGAGATCCCAGAATTCGGCGGGGCTCGCCCCGCCGGGGAAGCGGCAGGAGAGTCCGACGACGGCAACTGTCCGGTTGTCGATCTGATCGGGTGCCTGTTGCGGCTGTCCATCCCGGACGGGCTGTTCCAGGTTTTCCGCTGCGTCGCCTGACGGGCTTCGTGGTGCGCTGTCTGATGGCGGTGCTGCCGCCTTAATTCGGGCATGGCGAATCATGGTTTCGCTTGCTCCCCCCGTGAAGCACAATCAACGGCGTTGCCGACTCGGCGGCCCAGCCTGATTCATTTGGACCCTAGCATCGAGTCGGAAATCCGTAAACCAATTGCCATGGCTGCGAGTTGGAAAGGAATCCAATATTCCGGGTAATCGAAGGGATCTTCGTCCTCGCAACCGTCTTGTTAACCACGCGGAAACAGCACGTACTTGTGGTGGCTGGTTGACGACGGTCCCATGGCCTGCCCTTTCGCGCTGCGGGACGCAGGTGTCGGGCCCCCGGGTCGGGCGACAGGAGGGCGGAAGTCATGCCGGGCCAGAACGCCGGAAGCCCCGGGGCCACGGAGAGGCCGACGGGGCGGGCGTTCGTGGGCTCGCGGTTCACGGGACAGGCCGTGGCCTGGTCACAGGGAAGCGGCCGGGACGTTGATGTCGGCTGTCGGTTCTTCCGCGGCCTTCGCCGCCGGGTGTGCCTTGGAGAGGGTGCAGACGCCGTCCGCGCACTGGCGCTCCAGACGGCCGCGGGAGATGGTCTGCGCCAGGCCGACCATCCAGCAGGTGGGGCAGCCGCGGAAGGCGATCAGGGCCAACGGGGCCGCCAGTAGGGTGGCCGGGCCGGCGACGGGCACCAGGGCGATCGAGCCGATGATCAGCCCGAAGCCGATGACGCCGCGCGCCAGGTGGCGCGGGACGGACTTGCTGGCGAAGTTCGTCTCGGGTGCCGCGGACTGCGCGGTGACCCGTGCCTTCTCGCCCTGTGCGGGCTTCACGGTGTTCACGGTGGTGAGTCTCCTTCGACGGATTGGTCGACGGCTTGATCGGGTGCTTGGTCGGGTGCTTGGTCGGTCGTTGCCAGTGAGTGACGCAGTGTTGCGCGCGCTCTGTGCAGCCGCGACTTCATCGCGGCCTTGCTCAGACCGAGCGAATCGGCGACGGTCTTGCCGGGCAGGCCCTGTACGTCCCGCATGATCAGGACCTGCCGCTGGTCACGGGGAAGGGCACTGACCGCAGCCGCGATCCGCTCCGCCTCCAGCTTGTGCAGCACCGCGTCCTCGGCGGACGCCTCCGGTTCGACCGACGCCCCGTCGCTCCGAGAGACGAGCAGCCGTACCTGCCGGAGGCACTCGTTGCGCACAATCCGGAACATCCACGAGGCAAGCGCGCCAGTGGCCCGTAAGGTGCCGATCTTCCGGTAGAGGATGATCAGCGCCTCCTGCGCCGCGTCCTCCGCGTCCTGCGGCGAGGCGCACAACGATATGGCGAACCTGCGCACATGAGGCTGCGATTCCATGACGACGGTGGTGAGCGAAGTGACGTCGCCGTCCTGAGCGGCCTTGATCAGCCGCTCGTCCGGCCAGGGGAAACGTTGGTTCATGCGCTGCTCATACCCGGAAGGCGCCCCGCACACAGGCGCTGGTCAGTTTCGGCTCTTGTAGCGCCGCATCAGGTGCCAGCTGCACGCGCCCACGAGCAGGGCTCCGATCACTACGAAAACCGTGACCATCATTGGTGTTTCCTCCCGGTTCGGCCGGCCCCTTCGGCCGGTACACGGATAAGAGGCGGGGAGGTCCGGAAAGGATTCACCTCCGGCCGAAGGTTTTTTGAACCGTGCATGGCCCCGCTCGCGCAGCCGAGTACTACAGCCTCAGATCTTGAGGTTGTGATCGGTTTTGCTCGGGTTGTCGCCAGGGGCGTAGGCGGGTGGGTAGGGGGTCGCCGCGCCGGTTGTAGTGGCTGACGGTGGCCCGGGTCTGGTGCAGGGCTCGCCAGTGGTGCTGCTGGAGGTGGTAGGCGTCGCTGTGGTTGGAGAGGGTGCGCTCCGCGGCATGTCTGCGGATTGTCGCTCCACAGCGCTGAAGATCTTGCCTGTGGAAGGTTTCCAGGTGAGTCACGCCGGGCCTCGTACGTGCCACCACACTCGATGCTGCAACCCGAACCGCCCGGGGGCCGTGACCAAGGGGGAGCCTTGCTCGTAGCGGCTGAGGGACGGTACGCGCCGGAGGACCTACTGTCGACACGGCCACGAGTGCACGCCGGGGAACATGTACCTGGACTCTCGCCGGCGGGTCCGGCAGCGCCGGAGCGGGGCAAGGCCCGCTAGGTCCACCCCGGCGGTGTGACATCTCGTGACAGATGAGAGGGTCAGGCGAGTGAGTGAGACACCGAAGAGTGCCCTGCAATACCGCTTTGACGGGCCAAAAGACGCACCTGTCCTGATCCTGGGTCCCTCACTGGGTACGACCTGGCACAGGTTGGAGATGGCGTCCTAGAGGGTCCAGGGTGGTTCATCTGAGGTGCATATAGCCAGGTCAGCCCGTTCTGTCCAGGGACGTCAACCCTGTTTGTGATACGGCTTGTGAGAGCAAACGCTCCCTCGCGTAAGAGGCTGAACCCCCGCCGGGCTCTGACGGCGGGACACCCATCAGTCCGGTAGGTGCCCGCGACGCTGGTAGGGAATCTCGTCGGGGTGGATGTCGATACGAGTGCGCCGCCAGGCGGCGTCGAAGGTGAGGTTGCCGCGGCTGGCTCGTGCCAGGCGCCAGGCGTGCCAGCTGGTCCGTGGAGACATCAGCCAGCGCAGCACCGTTGTGTTCATGAGGGGTGCCTCCTGTGCCACTCGGTACGCGTCACGAGAGCCCTCATGCGCCGCTCGCGGGGACGCTGGTGGGTTCGTTCTCGTCTAGGAGGGCCTCTGCCTTGGCTGCGTGGTCGGGTCGGTGCGCGTGGCGCATGCCGGCGGCTAGGACCTCGTAGATCATGCGTTTCTGCGGAGGGTCCTGGAAGCTGCCCAGGAACTCCCGGATCAGTTCCAGAGCTGCGTGATCGACGGTGTGTTCGCGCTCGGGTCGGTAGTGGGCGAAGACGGCAGCGATCTGTTCAATGACCTTGCTGTCCGGCGGGCTGCCCAGGCGGTCGGGCTGCTGCTCGATCCACCGGGCGAGCACTGCGGCGGGGTCAGCCAGTTCACGGGCGAGGGAGCCGGTCTGTTGGCGGCGGACCGCATCGGCGATCGCCTGGCGGCGCAGAGCATTGAGCAGCTCGTTGAGTGCTGCCTGGTCGTCGGGGAGAAGGTCGATGTCAGCTTTGGCGTCGAATGCCACGGGCGGGTCAGTGGGCAGGAAGCGACGGCCGGCGAGGTGGCGTCCGCAGACGTCGCGGGTGGTGGCGAGGTCAGCGGGGTCGCACTTCTGCGATACATCGGCAGCAGCCTCGCGCAGCGTGGCGCGGATGGCCGACGCGAGTTCGTCCGTGCTCTGGGAATACGGGGGGTCAGTGTGGACGGTAGCGGTGATCTGGGCGTGGAAGCCGATCCCGTCGACACGGCTGGGCAGTCGGGTTTCGAAGCGGGTCAAGCCGCGCTGCAGCGCCCTGTGCTCGCGGCCGCGAGACCAGTGAAGAGGAGCCACGGATCAGGACTCCCACGGTCGGGAGTCGGTGGATGGCCGTGGCGCTGGTGGGCGAATGGGTAGCTGGAGGTCCTTGCGCAGGGCGATAACGGGCTCGTCGTACGGCACTCCTGCCTCGCCGAAGACGAAGGCCGTGACAGGGCTGTCGTACATGTGCTCGGCGACCACCTGGCGCAGGATGGCGGTAATCAGCTCGTAGGGCACCAGGCCCTCGGCGCGGGCGTACGCCCAGGCGATCATCAAGTCACGGCACTGCGTGGACACGCGGGCGTCTGTGAGCGCTGCGCGCCAGCCTCGCAAGAGGTCCTGCTTCACCTCGGGATTTTGGCCCGCAGAATCCAGCAGGACTTGGAGTACATACGGGTCGTGCTGCGGATCGAGGAGAGAAAGGAAAGCGCGATGGCCGGCCAAGTGGCCGTGCTCGGTGGCCCACTTGATGACCATGCCCCAGGTGAGGACTAGATGTTGTGGGTCGGCGGCGAGCGCGCGCAGCGCTTCCTCGGCCACTTGCACGGCGGCGTCGCGTTCGGCGCGGTCAAGGATGTGTCGCAGGCGCACGAGGGTCTGCCTCGGGAAGTGATCGGCGAATTCGTTCTGGCAGACGAGGGCGATGACCTTCGCAACGGATTCCGCGCCGTCCCGGGACCAGTCCAGCAACCGGGCCCGCACTTTCGCTCCCAGGCCGTCCGCCTCGGCGGCTTTGGCGAACACTCCGGCGATTAGCTGAAGGTGCTCATCCGAGGTGTTTCCGTTGCTGATCCAGGAGCGGATCTTCTCAATGACGTTGATGTCGTTCTCGGCGATAGCCAGTTCGACCAGCAGATCGCTGATGGCAGCCAGTCGGGTCGCACCGGGCTGTCCTGGCGCGGTGATGTCGTCGAGCCACCTGAGCAGGTGCGTGTGGATGTCGGGGCGCTGCCGCCAAAGGTGGTTCAGGACGGCCTGGGCATACCCGGGGCGGTGATCGAGAGTTGCGTGGCGTTCCGTGACCTTGGCGTGGACATCGACCAGTCGGGCGGTCAGGTCGGGGCCGGTCAGGATGACTTCCACGTTTTGTTCCGCGGGCCTGCCGAGGAGGCGTCGAGCAGCGTCCTCGATAGTCAGGGCTTTGTCACCGCTGAGGAAGAGTGCGGCGATGAGCAGAGCCCGGTCAGCAGGCCGCTGTTCAGTCTCCGTGAAGAGGTCCACGACAGCTTTGCGCCACTGGCGAAAGGCGGCAATCGCGTTGTCGAGGCCCTGGAGGGAGTTCTCGGTCTGCGCGAGCAAGGTGGCAAGCCGGGCGGCGTCGGCGGGTGTGGACGTGTCCTTGTGCAGCAGATGTGCGGCCCTGCCGAGCATTCCCGTACTGGTCGTGCTGGACGACGTGTTGAGCCAGCTCAGCCGTTCCGGTTTGAGGTGTACGAATTCGAGGTGGGCCGTCGCGATTCTGTGCGGGGAGGGCATGGACTTCACCCGGACCACGGGCGTGGCCAGGGCGGTGGATTCCTCTTCAGGCCATCCGTGATCATCGGCAATGACGACCAGGTATGAGCCGATCTTCCGCAGTTCCTCGGCGAGCTTCACCAGTGCTGTGGCGACAGCGCCAGGGCGCCCCCAGCCTCTGACCTCCGCTGCGACATCCAGGAGATACCCGGTGCCCGGCTCGTTCGGCATCAGGGAGGTATCTGGTGCTTCGGGCTTGTCCCAGTCAGGTTGAATCTCTGCGAGAACGAGTCCTGTGCCGTCCTCGGTCTGCTCGGCCTGGGCAACCTCCCACAGTGCCCGGATGCCGGCGGCTCGCTTGCCGTAGCCGACGGGACCGGCAATCACCGCAAGTGCGGGGCCGTCAGAGGCGAGCAGGCCGAAGGCATCGGCGGCAGTCGACACGGTTCCGCCGTCCGATCCGGCAGTGACCCATGCCTTGCGGACGACACCGAGCTCGCTGTCGGGGATGTCCCTCACCGGCAGCGGATCTTTTTCCGTGACATTGCCGCCGGCGATGATAATGCGCGAGTGCCTGTTTCCGCGTACGTCCACCTCCATCCCTGCGGTTCCCGGACGCTGGAAACGCCGTGGGTTCTCCGGAAGCGGAGAACCCACGTGGGCAGGGCGTGATAGATCGCCGAGGCTGTTTTCCTCGCTCACTTCTCACCCTCCGGCGCACGGTGGGAGAAGTTGCCTGCGCTGACGTCGCGCCCAGCGATGAGTACCTGGCTGCTGGTGTTGCCGTGCACGTTGGCGCGCAACCCGGTCCCTGTGTCGTGCTGTTCCGACTGGTCCACCAATTCCTGGAGCTCCGAAGCCGCATCCGGATTCTTCTGCAAGAACGCACCCAGCTGGATCAGCAGTTCCTGCTCCAGCCGCTTGGCGACGTCTGCCCGCTCGGACTCCGTGCTCTCGTTGAGTCGGCGATGCGCCGCGTCCAGCAGACCAAGTTCCTGCGCAACCGATGTTTCGTCTGCTCCGCGGCGTTTGAAAATCCGTTCGATCGCCGTGCGGGCGCTCTCCCAGCTCTCCTTCGCCATTTCAGCAACCAGCGCAGCAGCAGCTCCGGCGGCGACCTGCATCAGGTCCAGGCCATCTCCCATGATCATTCCCCCTGTTTCGACGGATGCCCTCTCGGCATATTTGCGAACACAGCGTGTGGGGTCTCATGAGTGGCGGCAATCGAAAACTGTCAACTCGACTGAAAATAGTCGACCGAGGGGGAACGGGAACCAGCCAGGGAGTCAGGGTGGACGTTCTCGTTCCGGATGCAGTGGCCCGGAAAAACCCAGCGCGTTCGTGGAATTGCCAACCCTGGGTAACGTGCATACCGGCCAAATTCGAACATTTAGTTGATTCCCGAGAAGGGCGAATTCCCATAGGGGGAGGATGGTGCTCAGGGATGCCGAGTCAAATGTGGGAGAACGGCCGGGCCAGCGCATTCGGACGTTAGGGCGTGTCCGGTGAACGGCATGACTGGCTGCCCTCCTCGGTTGGTATCCCCGTGCTGGGCGCGGCCGGTGGGGCGCAGGGTGTCGGCCTGGGTACGAATGGCGGCGAACGCGGTGCGCATCCGGTCAGCTCCCGGCTCGTTGCCGATGGACTGACCATCGATGTCGGCGGCGATACGCCGCCCGAGAGGTCTTCAACCTGGTCAGAACGGTATTCAGCGACCCCTCGCTATAGGGGCATCTTGTAGATGGCGTCTTGTGGGGTCCAGAGTGGTCCAGGTGAGAGGCAAAAGGCCAGGTCAGCTCATTGTGGAGCAGGCGCATCTCTGTAGTTGGTGAGACGCGTGTGAGAGGGGAGGGCCTAGCCGGAGCCGTCCGGCGGGGCCCTGCGTCGTCTCTGGCGTTCTGGTTGAGGCGCGGATACCGTGCCCAGACGTACCGCGCTCTTGAAGAAGGAGGGGCAGAGGCCCGCTGGCCGTCTGTCCGGGTCTTCCCCAGGCCGGAGCCGTGCGGTGTGCCACGGCGGGCGATTTTAGGGGTGATGCCGCGGGCCCGCATGAGGCGGCGGTACTTGTCGAAGTCGTAGCCGCGGTCGGCGAACAGCCGTCGGCGCCGGTGGCGAGGCAGGCCACGCAGGCTCCGTATGCGGGGAATCGCGCCCAGCAAGGGCATGAGTTGGGTGACATTGTGACGGTTTCCGCCGGTCAGAAAGACGGCGAGCGGGGTTCCGTGCCGGTCGACGATGAGGTGGTGCTTGCTTCCCGGTCGCACACGGCCGTACGGCGAAGGTCCGGTGTGAGCCCCCTTGAGCGCCCTGACGTGCGAGCCGTCGATCGCCGCGTCGTCTATCTCCAGCAGGCCGCCCCGGCGAAGTTCCGCCAGCAGGACCTCGTGCAGGCGGGGCCAGACCCCCGCCTCGGCCCAGTCCCGAAGACGCCGCCAGGCCGTCACCTCGCTGCAGCCGACCCGCTCCGCGGGGACATCCCGCCAGCTCACGCTCTTGCACAGCACATAAACGACGCCCCGCAAGGCAGCACGGTCATCCATCGGCAACCGCCCCGGATACCGATGCCGCCGCGTCGGCCGAGCCGGAGCAGCGGGGCGACGCGTTCCCACAGGTCATCAGGCAAAAGATCAGCAGATGCCCAGCAGATCCTGCCTCCGCACCACCCAACTGACAACGTTCATTTTGAAACGATCAGTTAGTCGTTGAGCATCAGATGTGCTGGGAAGTAGCAGTCGCCCGTGTCGTTGGCGTGCCTCTTCTTACGGGACAGCAGATCGTCAAGGCGTACTCGGTCGTCAAGGACGGAGAACAGATCGAAACCCTCGATGGTGAGGAAGGCAGTCCCTTCGCGGAAGGCTGCCTTAGCGCCGGAGCTGAATCCGTTAACGCTGATGAACAGCCCGAGAGCGTTCTTCCCCTTGCGGCGAACCTTGTCATTGAACAGCATGAGCGGTCCGGCCTCGACAGCGCCAGCTAGCCACTTCGCCTCAAGTATGTAGTCGTCTGTGTCGAATGTGATCGATCCGTCGATCTGCTGAAATTCAAGGTCGTAGCCGAGACGTGGCTGCATGTCGAAGAGCTCGAACAGTGAATAGAGGAAGGGCTCGAATGCGCGGCCGGCCCGCTGACGGTCAGGGTCCACCTCCAGCCGGAGAAAACCCTCCTTTAGCTCGTCAAGGCGTCGAGAGAAGCCCCGTCGACGCTGCTCATGATCCGCCTGTTGGGCCTGCTGTGCCTCGATCCGGGCCCGCTCCTCGACAAGTCCCTGGAAGCGTTCCGTCCAGATCTTCAGGTCCGCCACCGCGTCATTGGCCTGCGCCAGAAGCTTTTCGGCCTCGGGCTGACGCTTTAGGCTCGGGAAGGAGTCCATCTGCGATACCTCAAGCATGATGGAGAGAGTGAGTTCTTGGTAGCGGTACTCCTCCGCCATGAGCCGGTCGACGAACTCCTCGGCGAACACAACCTTGTAATCCTCGAAGGGCAGCCCAGCCAGAAGCTCCAGATTTTCTGCCGCTCGGACCCGGAGGAACTTGATGAGGTCCTTCTTGAACCAGTAGATCCTGGCTAGAGCCTCGGTAAGGGCACCGTAGGCCGCCGGGTGAATCCGCTGTGCTCGCATCGACGTCATGCTGCCCCCGCCTCGGACATCAGAGTCAGCGCCGCTGCTGCCTCTGGGAGGTGATGCTACTCAGTGGAGCAGCTGATTTGTCGGGTTGAGGGATGAGCACACTTTGACTGTGTCTCCGTATGCGACGACGAGTTGGGCACCGCCGGCGGTTGCGACGGTCCTCTGCGGGAGGATGGATGCGTGGACACGATCAAAGCAACGGAACAGGCGACATCCCAGGACGGCGGGTCTGGCCGGCCTGCCCCGGTCTCGATCGACTACCCGCCGGTCCGTAATGGCGTCGATTACCTGGCCAGCGTCGTTCAGTATCTGGGCTCACCTGCCCTAGCCCGCGGCGAGGGGCACCTTCCCGGCCCGCGCTCTGTCAAGTACGCGGTCCTTCATCTTCAGGCAGCCGTAGAGGTGCTGCTGAAGGCACGCTTGCAGCGCGAGCACTGGAGCTTGGTCTTCAGCAACCCCGCCACGGCCACGCGCGACGGCCTGGCCGACTTCTCCTTTGAGAGCTGCACCACCAACGCAGCCGTGGAACGGCTGCGCAATATAGCCCAGGTCCCCATCAGCGTTGCGGAGGCCAAGGCGCTCAAGGACCTGGCAAGAGACCGGAATGCCCTTCAGCACTACGGCTTCCAGCACAACGTGCGCGCTGTAGAATCCCGCGCAGCCATCGTCCTGGACTTCCTAGTGCGATTCCTGGACACCGAGCTACTCCCAGGGCTTGGCCCCGACGAACTGGCGTCGATCCACCCGGATCTAGAGATGGCCCGGACACGTCTCACCGACATCAAGTCGTTCGTCCGCCAACGCATGAACCGGCTACGCGGCAACGATCTGGCTGGCCTGGAGCGTCGCACCGCCTACTGCGGCGAATGCCGGCAGGACGCACTAGACGAGTCATTCCGAATGCTGACGGTGTGTCCGGGAACGCAGACAGGGCGTCCAAGATCGTTGTGTGACGAACAACCTAGACGCCCTGCTGACCGCACTTTACGTGAAGATCGACGACGAGATCGGAGGCACCCGGTGGCTGGGCAGACCGCCGCAGCTGACGGATTCCGAGCTTGTTTGCCTCGCCGTCGCACAGGCGCTGCTGGGCTTCACCTCGGAGTCGCGGTGGCTGCGGTTTGTGGACTCCCGTCTGGGGGCGATGTTCCCGTACGTGCCCAAGCAGCCGGGTTGGAACAAGCGGCTGAGGGCCGCGTTGCCGCTGGTCAAGAAGGCGATACGGCTGCTGGCAGTGGACACGGACTTCTGGTTCGACCCGCACTGGATCGTCGACTCCACGCCGGTGGAGTGCGGTCGCTCGCGTCCGACGGTGAAGCGGTCGGACATGGCCGGCTGGGCCGGTTACGGGTACTGCGCCAGCCACAGCCGGTTCTTCTGGGGCCTGCGCCTGTTCCTGGTCTGCACCCCGACCGGGATGCCGATCCTGTGGGCCCTGGCGAACCCGAAGATCGACGAGCGGGAGGTACTTACCGCGATGCTCGACCGTGAACCGGAGACGGTTACGGACCGTCCGGGATTGCTGGTGATCTCGGACAAGGGTTTCGCCTCCAAGGAGTTCGAAGCCGATCTGGCCTTGCGGGGCGCGGAGTTGTTGCGGCCGTCGTTCAAGCGCGAGAAGAAGCGCAGGGGCGAGAGCCTCCTCAAGTCGGTGAGACAGCTCATCGAGTCGGTCAACGACACCCTCAAAGGCCAGCTCGACCTGGAACAACACGGCGGGCGGACCTTCGAGGGCGTCGCTGTTCGCGTCGCCCAGCGCATCCTCGCGATGGCCGCAGCGATCTGGCACAACCACCAGACCCGCCAGCCGATCACACGGTCACTGATCGCTTACGACCACTGATCATTCGGAATGACTCGTCTAGTCGTCGACACCGATGGGGCACGGTGCCACTTCTGCTCCGTAACGTGGACTGTGAAGCAACTACTGGCTGACGTCTGGCGCGACCCAGACCCTCAAGGCAGTCCCGGCATGGACTGTCCGTCCTGCCACGCCCATGCGCTCCTCGACTGTGCCATATTCGTCGATCCGTCGGATAACAGTGCAATGTACTGCCTTGCATGCACCGAAGAGTTCGACAACCTCGGCCTGTGCAAGGGCTGCGGTTGCTCATGGCCCAACGACGACGCAACGGCTAAGACGACCGGCCAACTGCTGTGCGCTGACTGCCAGGGCCGGATCCGGCGAGAAGAAGACGAGAAATTCTGGCAGTAGAACGGATGGTCATCCGGTTCGCCGTACGTCATCTAGTACCCGCTCCTCCCCGGCGAGTGGAGCTGGGCCCAGTGTCGGCTACGCTCACCGCCTCAGCGGGGACTTATACAGGTGAACTGCCCCACGTCGATGCCGTGTGCTCTGGCTAGGCCGTCCAGCCCGTCGGCCCAGCCCTGTCCGACTGCGCGGAGTTTCCATACCGGTTGGCCGGCGGGGGAGCGATGGCGGTACAGCTCCCCGACGAACATGGCTGGGTCGGCAGGCGGCTGGACGGTCCAGGTGGCTGTGGCGCATCCGAGGGAGAGTTCTGCGTGGGCGAGGGCTCCGCATGTCAGTCCGGTGTCGACGTCCATGTTGATCGCGATCGTCATGCGCTGGACGTCTTCGGGGAGGGCTGCGAGGTGGACGGCTGCGCGCTCGACGATGTACGTGCCGTCGTTCTGCTTGCCCAGGAGGTGCACGGCTCCTTGGGCGCCAGAGGGCTGTTGCAGAAGACGAAGTCCTCGTCGGAGGCGACCCGGCTTTGCGCGTCGGTGAGGAAGAGGGTGAGGTCGGCTTCTGCCCCGCCGAACTTGAACGCGATGGTCAGCCCGTCCCACGCCTCTTCGGGCAGTGTGAGGTTCTGACCGGGCGTGAGAGCCGTCGGGGGAGGGGGTGCGGGCTCGGCAGCGATGGGCGGCTGGGTAGTGGACGGGGCGTGGGTCCTCCACTCACCCGAGGTGAACCGCTCGGCCGCCATGAGCCGTATTTCCTCGCGGAACAGCTGCCGTTCGACGGTCAGCCCACCCCTTGTGGACGCCGCATGACTCCGGTGATACCGCAACCACCGACGAGTCGGCCCCCCTACGACACCACGCGTTCACCCTCAGTAGGCGGTGCTCCAACTTGCTCTGCGGGCGGCTGTTTTCCGCCCCCTGCCTCTCCTCTCCATCCATACTGCGTAGGTGCACACCTTCCGCCACGCAGACACCGATACGAGCCCAGATCGTCCCCAGGCGGTCGCGTGGGAGGAGTACCGGTCTTCACTGCTGCCCCAGTGGAGGAGCTTTCTGGATACTCCTCCGACTGAGAGGGAGATGCAGGGGTTCTTGGAGTTGAACCCCTGCTTCCTCCCTGGCGCAACGGACAACGTCGGTCCGGGAGGTCACCACGGGCAGGGCTGATGCGTTCTCACGCTTCAAGATTGAGTAGTTGGAAGGCGTGGTCGGTTCGTGACCGGTAGTGGTCGGTCGCGGCGGCGATGTTCGTCCAGCCGGCCTGGCGGATGAGGCCGATGGCGAGGTTGCGGAGAGTGGCCATCGCTCGTGGGGCAGTGCCGGTGCGAACACGGGAGGCATCCTCGGCGAAAGTCACGTCTCGCACGTGGTGCAGGGCCTCGACCTGCCAGTGTCCGCGAATCAGTTCGGCGAGCCGCTCTGGGGTGGCCTGTTCGGGGGCGAGGCTGGTGACCGCGTAGATCGTGTTGATGGTGGTCTTGTTCGTTGTGCGGTTGGTGCGGCGGCGTTTGACCTCGATGGCCTGCACGGCGTGTGGGAAGAGCAGTCCGGGCTGGACGGTGCAGACCTTGAGCCGTCGGATCTCGCGTCGGCCATGGCCCTGTTCGCGGGTGCGGTGTTGCAGGGGAACCTCGCGCCAGGGCAGATGCCGCAGCCGGCGGCGGAGCCTTTTCTGGTTGCCCTTGACGACCAGGATGTAGTGACCGCCGCGGGCGATGATGTGCTCGGCATGGCCGGTCTGGGTGTGCATCGCGTCTGCGGTGATGACGCGTTTATGAAGGTCGATCCGGTCCAACAGCGGCGCGAAGGCCGGGATTTCATTGCTCTTCACAGCGATCTGCCGCTGGGAGATCACGGCCTGGCCCTCGTGCAGGGCAGCGGCCAGAAGGTGGATGGCCGTGTTTTCGCCGGTGCGGCTGCCGCGTACGGCCTTGCCGTCGACGGCGACTCCCACCAGCTCCAGCGCCTCTTCGCCGGCCGGATCAGCTGCGTGCCGGGCCAGCCAGGCGCCCACGGCGTCATCGAGGGCGTCGCCGTCCAGACGGGAGAACAGACGGCCCAAGGTGGTCGCCCGTGGCGGGTGACGCAGTCCGATCCTCGCCCGTACCTCGGGCAAGGTGTCGGTGGCATAGCGGGCGATACCGGCTATCGTGGTGGCGCCGCCGAGCACCGCCAGCACACTCAGCGCGAGCAGTGACCCCAGCCGGTAGCGGCGGCCCCGCACCCGACGCGGATCAGGGAGCCGGTCCAGCACCTGCGACAACGTCGCGAGTTCGGACAGCCCAGCAGGCAGGTGCAACAGGTCGGCGTCCCCGCGGTGGCGCTGGAGAACGTCGATCAGGGAGGATGGCACGCGAACGCGACCCCTGTTCTTGATCAAAGGCGTAGAGAACCTTGATCATCAGGGGTCGCGTTCATCGCGTCCAAACATGCACAATCCCACCATCAAGGCACGCTCACAGACAAGTTGCTCGTCTCGCGATGTGAGAACGCACGCGCCCTGCCCCTGCAGCCACTCTTGCCGGCGCTGCTTGCCGATGCTCAGCGTGCTGTCGACGTCGTGCGCGCGATGGCCGCACTCCTGGGTACGCACAGGTCTCCTGAACGGGGGGAAGTCGACGTCACCATCATGTGGCTGATCCAAATTGCGCAACGGGCGGCAGAGAATGACGCACTCGACCTTCTCGAGGAGTGCTGTGACGGGGCATTCGAGTGGGACGCGCACTGGGATCAGTGGGGACCCCAGAAGGACATCGCGGCGTGGCTACGTATCTTGCGGGGTGACAGCGCCAGCTCAGTCGCCTCGACAATGCGCCGCCACCCCAACTGTGCGCGACACTTCAGTCACCTTGCCGACGATGTCCATGTCGACCACAGAATCCGAGCCGCACTGGCACAGCTTGGCGACGCACGTCCCGCGCCTGCGAAGGTTGACGTGGACCGCCTAACCCCACCGGAACTGTGATGACTTGGGGTAGGGCCGCAGAGTGACCGGGGTTCCGAATCCGACGAATCGGGTGTCACGTGGCCGCGCTTCTCCGCGTCGTCATTCGAGAGTGTCGAAGTCCGGCGAGGAGGCAACACAGGCGGCCCTGAGTACTTGGGCAAGGGTCGAGAGCGCTTTGAAGACACCCAGGACCTCTGCTAAGGAACTCGAGAGGTCCACCATGCTCAGGCGGGGCCTTGCGGCGTGAGGGTGGGGCAATGTCAGCCGGTGACTGGGTTGTATTCGGGATCTCCGCTTTCGAGGACGCGGAGCAGGGAGGCGGTGACGACACGTGTTCCACGGCCGATCTGGAGCACGCGGCACGGGAATTGGCCGCGACGGACGAGGTCATAGCCTTTTGCCCGGGAGAAGCCGAATGCTTCGGAGGCATCTGCCACGCTGCTGGTACCACTCCAGGTGGCACGGATGCGCACGGGGCTGCACGCAGCATGCCCGGCCTGCGCATCGGTGGATGCTGGGCTCACGTGGTGGCTCCTGGGGTAGTGACGTGACTCTGGTGCGGTGAACCGGTCGATCTGTGCGGACATAGAGGTTCTCCAAGACCGAGGGAATGGTGTTCGCTTGACGTGACGACGATGAATCCATGGTCCCCAGAAAGGCCGGTTTGGCTAACCGGCCTTTTCGGGCTATGTTGCCCAGCCCCCGGATGCATCGGACGTCGCACCGCGGCTGAAATCGCCTCCGGCGGGCATGTTGGCCATGGTGCTGGAATTCCGCTTCAACGTGTAGCGGGTGACATAGCACCACGTCGCCGATCTGGCAAACATGCAGGTCAAGAAGGGTCCGACTATCCGGAGTTGGGCCCTTTTGGTTTTTCCCGTGCTGGATAGGTGCTGGATAATCTGATCCTTCGTCACCTTTCATCACCCCTCGTCACCCGCACCGTGTTGGATTGGTGCTGGATGTGGGCGCGGTTCCGGCGGCTCCTGCGGGGGCTCCCTTGGGGAAGGGCAAGTGGGTACGGTCGAACGACCCATTCGCACACTTCTTTCACGGCCCCGAAGTCGTTCGCGGAAACAAACCTGCACCCGCTCGGCGTTGACGATCTCTGAGCCGAGGAGGGGAAGGTGTCGGGCCTGAAGCTGTTCAACACAAAAAGCGGCGTGACCGAGGTCACGCCGCATCTTGCTGATGTCGAGGCGGATGTGCAGGGCCTCGTTGAGGCGCACATGGAGACGTTGCTGGGCGTCCGGTTCTTGGCGAGCGAGTACAGCACCGGGCCGGTTCACGGCGGTCGGATCGACTCGCTCGGTCTTGACGAGAACGGGTCGCCGGTCATCGTCGAGTACAAGCGCGGCGTCGATGTTGGCGTCATCAACCAGGGTTTGTTCTACCTCTCGTGGCTGATGGACCACCGCCGTGAGTTCGAGCACCTGGTGCGCGACCGGCTCGGGGCGACGGCTGCGGCGCAGGTGCTCTGGAGCGGACCGCGGTTGATCTGTATCGCCGGTGACTTCACGCGCTACGACGTGCACGCGGTCCGTGAGCACCGGCGCAGCATCGACCTGGTGCGCTACCGCCTTTTCGGCAGTGAGCTGCTTGGTCTTGAGACCGTGGCATCCGGCAGCGGCCGGACACGGACAGCCCGCCGGGCGCAACTGCAGACGCTCGTCGATGGCCGGAGTGAGCCGATGGACGAGCTGGTGCGGGCCGTTGACGAGGCGCTGCTGGGCCTGGGGAACGGTGTGAACCGCATCCAGCGCAAGCAGTACCGGGCTTATCAGCGTCTGCGGAACTTCGCCTGCGTCTGCCCGCCTCAGCGGAGCAAACTCCTCGTCTACCTCAAGGCCGACCCGAAGCCGGTCGACCTCGTTCCCGGGTTCACCCGGAACGTGACGGGACTCGGCCACCACGGCACGGGCGACCTGGAGGTGCAGCTGCGCACCCCGAGGGACGTGGAGCGTGCCGAGGATCTGTTCCGTGCGAGCTACGCAGCGGCGTGAGCGGATGGCGGGCATCTGGCCATGAGCGTTTTGCGCTCGGTCTGCGCTGGGTGCGGGTGGGGCCTCTCGACGTACGGGCAGGTCGTGGCGGTGGACTGCCAATGATGCACGGGATCGCCGGTTTGGCTAACCGGCGATCCCGCGCTATGTTGCCCCGCTCCGAGGGCTCAGTACTCAGCGTGTACGGCTGGCTGATGGACCGGTCTTTGGCGCTGGGATGGTCAGAGGCGAGGTGGCGAGGCGCGCTCTGCGTTCGAGGCCGATGGCCTGCGCCTGGCGGGTGCCGGTTCCGTGGGCGAGGTTCTCGGAGAGGTCGGCCAGCAGCGAGCTGGGCGTGCGCGGGGACGCGTGGAGGGTCCAGGTGGGGCGATCGGGGTTCGTGCCGCCCCAGATGATCCAGGTAGCGAGGGCCTGTTCCGGATGATGCTGGGCGGCGAAGGTATCGAACTGGACTCCTGCGTCCCCGGCGGGGGTTGTCCAGCGCATCCAGCGCCCGTCGACGGTGTGGTTCCACCCGGCGTCGGTCAGGGGGTGTGTGGCGGCGGTGACGGCCTTTTCGTCCACCGGGGTGCCGAGGGCGGTGTCCAAGTCGCCGTCGGCGAGGTGATCCAGCAGTTCCTGCATCACGGGGGCGGGGGTGGCGCCGGTGCTGGTGAGGGCCCACATGCGGTCGGAGACCGGTGTTTCGTAGGCCGCCACGGTCCACGCGGTGTCGTGGGCGGTAGCTTCGTGGACAAGTTCGATGCGCAGGGTCTGGTCTTCGTGGATGGCGTGGGTGGTTCCGTCGGACCAGGTCCGCCACTTCGACCAGTCGCCGTGCGCGTCGAGGAAGGTGTCCAGGATGGCATCGTGGTCGCCGGCGTCGGCGGCATACGCCGGGACGGTCTCTGGTCTTGGACGCGGTAGTTCGGGCTCGATGGCGGGTGTGCCGAGCTGGGTTTGGGCTTTGACGGCGGCGCGTTCGGTGTCGGTCAGGGGTGCTGGGCCGGGGCGCATGGTGTCGCCGTGGATCTTCTCGAAGGCGAGAAGGGCTTTGGCGGGCGAGTCGAAGGTGTCGGCGATCTGCCGCAGGTGGTTCTCGCCGTGGAGATAGACGCTCCGCCCGCCGTTGAGGTAGGTGCCGACCGCGACGGTGGTGTGGCCGTCCTCGGCGTGGGCGTGGATGAAGAGGTGGCCGTGACGGATGTATTCATGGATCTTCTGGGCTTCGGCTGAGACCTCGCGGATCTCGCTGCGGGTGCACCAGGGCATCGGGTAGTTGGCCCAGGTCCAGTCCTCGTCGATCGCCTCCCGCAGCCCGGGGGTGATCTCGGTGGTGATCCCCTCGGCGTTCAGGGCGTTGGCGGCCTGCTGTGCCCAGTAGGGCTCTTCGCTGTCGATGCGGGCCAGGACGAGGATGTTCTCGCCGACGGGGGACCAGCCGTCGGCCTCCAGAGCCAGGTGGGCGATGTGGGCCTGGGCGCCGGTCAGGGCGGCGGTCAGGGCACTGGGGTGGGTGGGGTGGTTGTCGAGGCGGACATGCGCGTCGAGGGCAGGTGTCGTCACGAAGGATGGCTCTCTTCTGCCGGTCGCCGGACCGTGGATTGTTCGGCGGTCGGCGGGTGGGGGTCAGCGGGAACTGCGCGAGGCGGGCGGGCCTGTGGCCCGTGGCGGGCGGGCCCGGGGCGCGGCCGTGGCCTTCGCCGCCCTGGTGCGTGCGGTCTTGTCCGCTTGTGCGGGTGAGGCGGTGGCGTGGTGCCAGCGGGTGCGTACGGCGGACAGGTCGGCGAGGGCGCGGCGGCTGCCGACGACGAGCTGGTACGGCGTGGTGGCCGGGTCGTCGGTGAACGCCTCGATGCGCCGGCCGACGTGCCGGATTGTCGTGAGGAGTGAGCGCTGCAGGACGCGCTCGGCCCAGTGCTCCGGGGAGCCGACAGGTCCGGCGAGGAGGTCCAGCAGCTCTCGCGGTTCGGCCCCCGGGCCGAGCAGGCCACGGTGCCGTGCTTCCCACAGGACCGTCACCGGATCGACGGGTGCGTGGCGCCGAGTCAGGGCGATCAGGCTCTGCCACAGACCGGCGTGCAGGGGCTGCGTGAAGTCGCCGGGCATGAGCCATCGCATCTGCTCGACGTCGCTGGGATGCGCGGTCGCGGTCGCGAGCAGCAGCCGTTCCTCGTCGACCGCGTCCTCGTCGTGGGCTGTGACCGGCTCAGGAGTGGAGGTGCGGGGCAGGGATCCGGCGTGCGGGGGGAATCGGGCGGAGATGTCGTCCACCACGAGAGCGAGGGCATCGGCCTCGGTGAGCGTCGTGGCCATGTGCTGCGGGAATGTGGTGTCCCCGGCGGTATGCGTGAGGCGCTGGGCGGCGGCAGCCAGACGACGCCGGGCGTGCTCTGCCTCGATCATCCGCGCGTACGCGGGTGCGTGCCGGGGCCAGGGGCAGACCTGGATCAGACTGTGCAGGTGCGGCGCGGTCAGTCCGCGCACCTGCTCGCGGGCGGTGGTGAGCACGGCTGCGAGCCACTTCGTGTTCTTCGCGTGCTCGACCGGATCGGGCGCCGGCAGGGAGCGGATCGCGGCGAACAGGGCGCCGTGGGCGGCTGTGGAGAACGCGTCCGGGCCGATCCCGGTCACGTCGCGGAGGTGCTGCGGGTCGAGCAGGAGAGCGCCGAGGAGAGCCTGCTCGACATGGAACACCGGATGGGGCGGCGGGATCGAGTCGAGGTCGCCCTCGTCGGGTGCGGGGGTTCGGGGCATCAGGCGGCCAGGGTGAAGTCGTCGGGGTCGAGAGGAATGTTCAGGTGCGGGGCGAGCAGGTGGGCCGCGAGCAGCGGGGGTACGGCGTTGCCGATCTGCGAAAACTGCTGGCCCTTGTTGCCCGCCCAGGGGTAGTCGGCGGGGAAGGTCTGCAGGATGCCGGCCTCCCGGGCGGTGATCCGGATCGGGTTCGGAGCGGGCGCCGACACCGCATCCTCCCGCTGTGCGCCGGGGGGTTCGGCGATCCAGGTGCATTCGTTGGAGCGGTGTCCGAAGAACAGCGTTCCCGCCGGTTCTGACAGCGGCCGGATGGTGGCGTTGGCCTGGTTGTTGCTGCGCAGGGACCAGGACCAGCGGTGGGCCTCGGCGGTGAACGTCGGCGCCGGGGCGCTCCCGGCACGGTTCTCGCGGGTTCCGTGGCGGGCCGCCCACCCCGCGCCTTCGCGGCGGGACTGCAGGACGACGCCGTCCGGCTGCGGCGTCCAGGTGCCGCGCTCGCGGGCGTCGGACAGTGTCTTGCGGGAGCCGGAGGGGAACGGTTCGGGGCCGCCGCCGGGGCCACCGCCGGCGCAGACGGTGGGAACGGGCCGGTCGGTGGCGCCCCACCCCAGGGCTTGGGCCATGCTGACCCAGCGCGTGCGGCCCGGACCGAACAGCAACTCGGGCTCGCCGACTTGGGCATGCGTCGGTGTCGGGGGCTGGGCCGTGCGGACCCGGGAGGCGAGCAGGATCGCCCGCCGCCTTGTCTGCGGTACGCCGTAGTCGGCCGCGTTGAGGATGCCCGTCCACACCGAGAAGCCCCACCGCCGCAGCACGGCCGCGTACTGCTTCCACAGCGGCAACACGTCGGGGACCTCTTCCATGACGACCCACTCGGGCTCGCCGACCGCGTTCAAGGCGTGGAGGTAGCGCATGGGCTCGGCCGCGAGCAGGCTGCGCTCGTCGCGGCAGGCGGCCAGGAGGCGTTCGCGGATGTCGTGTCCGGCGGCGAGGTTCTCGACGGCCTCGTGCACGAGCGGCTGGTCCACCAGGCCGAGGCGTTTGCCAGCCATGCTCCATGCCTGGCACGGAGGGGACGCGATCAGTCCGCGGGTGCGGCCCACCCAGGGCCACGTCGGATACATCGCCACGTCAGTGCGGACCGTCAACTGCCCGGCAGCCGCACGGGTTTTGCAGGCCCACTCGTCCCATTCCAGGCCGATGTCGCGCACGCCGAGCACGCCCAGCGCCCTGCTCCAACCACCGGGTCCCGCGAAGAGATCAAGTATCACGTGGCCAGCCCGAAGTCGTCCTGGGTCGGAGTATCCGCGTCGCCGCGGCACGCCCAGGGCGAGCAGCCGTCCACCACGCCGTGCTCCAGCTCGTCCGCATCGTCTGCCCCGGTGTGGAGGGCGGCCCGTTCGGCGGCCGTGACATGGTCGATCGGCGCATGGCTCAGGGGGACACGGGAGCGGTGCAAGAACGCCTCGCCGAGCAGCTGGTTGCCCGAGGCGTTGGCGCGGGCATTTCCCTGCCGGATGGCCGCATCGAATGCCACCACGTCCGCCCACTCCGACGGTGAGGTATCCCTGATGCGCCGCCACTGCGCGTTGCCATGGAACGGACAAGTTATTGCGAATTGAGACAGGGGGGAACTCCTCTGTTGAGTGAGGGCGGAGAGTCAGGTGAGGCAGATGGGTTGGCTGAGGGGGCGTTGACTGGACTTCCCCTGGTCCTGTTTTGTCGCTCGCTATTGATCCGAAACGCTTTGGGTTCGGGCTCGTTGATGATGTGTGAGTGATCTGGTGGGGGATGCGCGGACTTGGTCGCCGGACGCGCAGGAGGCTGTGCGGTTGCTGGCGGTGTCGGCGCTGGTGGAGGGCCGGGACCGGGTAGAGGTTGCCGCTCTGTTCAGGGTGTCGGTCAGGGCCGTGGACAACTGGTGGGCGAGGTGGCAGGCCGGCGGGCGGGACGCGCTGCTGTCCCGGCCGCGGGGCCGACGCGCGGGTGAGCATCAGGTTCTGTCCGAGGCCGAGCAGGCCGCCGTGCGGCAGGCTGTCCTCGACCACACGCCGTCCGGCCTGGGGCTTTCGGGCCAGCTGTGGACGCGGGGGCAGATAGGCCGGCTGATCTTCAAGCTGTATGGAGTCCGCTTCACCGATCCCGGGGTCGGCAAGTACCTCAAGCGCTGGGGATTGACCTTCCAGCGACCCGACAAGCGGGCCGTCGAGCAGGATCCGGAAGCGGTCCGGACGTGGCACGAGGAGACCTGGCCGGCGATCCTGGCCCGGGCGAGGGCCGATGGCGGCGAGATCCTGTTCGCCGACCAGGTCGGGATCCGCTCGGACCAGGTCACCGGCCGCACCTGGGGTATGAAGGGGAAGACTCCGGTGGTCCGTCGCACCGGGAACCGGTTCTCCGTGAACGCGATGTCCGCGATCAGCACCAAGGGCCGGATGCACTTCATGGTCTTCACCGAGTCGTTCGACGCGACGGTCATGTGCCGCTTCCTCGCTCGCATCGTCGGTCACTTCGACCGGAAGGTCCACCTGATCGTCGACCGGCACTCGGCCCACCGCTCGAAGACCGTCCGGGCCTGGCTCGCCGACCACCAGGACGAGATCGAACTGCACTTCCTGCCCTCGTACTCACCCGAACTCAACCCCGACGAGCTCGTCAACGCCGACCTCAAACGCAGCTTGCCCCACACCCACCGGGCCAGGAACCGGACCGAACTCGCCGCCGAAACCCGCAGGTTCTTCCACCGCCGACAACGCCAACCCCACATCATCACTGGCTACTTCAAAGCCCCGCACGTCCGCTACACCCTCGACGAGTGAACCCCATGAGTTTCTGATCAATATGTTCAGGCGCACGAACGGATGTGTAAAGATCAGAGGTTGGTGGCAAAGTAGCTGTCGGCGACGGGAGGCGATATGGGGAATGATTCAGGGAAATGTGCGCCTGAGGAACTTCTCGCGTTGATTCAGTGGCACATTGTTCGGTGTGATGAATTGCGCTCAGCGGTGGCAAATCGTGCCGCTGTCCTGCTCAGTGCGAATGCTTTCACTTCTGCTGGTGTGGCTGCGGTATCAGTAAGCGTCTCAACCCCGCAGGAGAGGATATTTCTCTACCTACTCTTTGCGGTGACGGCGTCCACGTTGGTCTTCGCTGCTCTGTCGGTCGCGTTTGCTGCTGACTCTTTGATCAACCGTTTCGGCTGGTCTGTTCGCTATGGGGCCGAATCGACGCCGTTTGCACCTGCCTTCAGTCACTCCGATACGGTCCGCTATATGGGATCGCTGGCTGATTTCCGGCGGGGGCAGCTTGACCTGCGGATGACTGATGCGCTTGAGCATGCGATCTCAGAACTGTGGATCGTGATTAGGGCTCATCATCGAAGGTATGGTCAGATGCAGAAGTCTGTGCGCTTTTTCTATTATTCGCTGGGTTCGTTCGTTGCTTCTTCGGTTTTCGCCCTCCTTATTCGTTTCTTGGCTGCGTGACGTGGTGCTCATGTGGCTCCTGGGAAAAATTAAGGACTTGGGATAGCGGAATGAAACTGCTGGTGGTTCCCAGCTCTCTCGGGGTGGGGCCCGCAGGAGTAGGTGTGTCTGCGAGTCGTTCGGCCAGGGCGCTGACCGCTTCGCGGTCTCCTTCGTCCTGTGGCATCAACGCGTTCATCGCCGCGTCCTCTTGGACGCTGCGGTGGCATGCGGTGCGGTAGCCGGGGGCGTGCCCACACCGATGTGCGCGCGGTGCTGGGTCAGCGCGCGCTGGCCCTCAGCGGTGACGGTGATGCCCCGCCCCCGGTACAGCGGCACGGACGTATCCAGCTGGACCAGGCCGTAAAGGCGCGCGCGGAGGTCCATCAGGTGCGGGCGGGGCTCGCTCATGCTGCGGTTCCGAAGTCGTCTTGCTTGGGAGCGGCTTTGGCGATGGCCCGTTCGGTGATGGCTTTGGAGGCGCGGGCGGAGGCGGCGGATAGTTTGGCGGCGCCGGGCTCCAGGTACCAGGGGCGGAGGTCGAGCATCGCGACGCGCATGCCGGTGGCGAAGCAGAGCGCGGTGCCCTTGGGCAGAGCGCGGATCGCGTCGGCGGGCAGGATCCGCTCCTGCCGCATGCTGACCGAGGTGGACTTGCCGGATTCCGAGTGCGAGGTCGAGGTGGTCTCCACGTCGTGATCGCCGATCAGGCGGCTGAGCTTGTCGGCGAAGTCGGGGTCGTCGATGCCGGCGCCGATGACCTTCACGGTGGAGGCGGACCACATGGCGTCCATGCCGGCGTCGCCCCAGACTTTCTGGCCCTGGCGGTAGCTCTGGAGGATCGTGATGGGGATGATGCCGCGGCTGCCGAGGTGGGAGTACAGGTCCGGCAAGTCGCTGATCTTGCAGACGTTGGCGGCCTCGTCGAGGATCGCGAGCATCGGCGGGTCCAGGCGGCCCCCGGCCCGCTCGGCCTGTGCGGTCGCGGCGCGCATCACTGAGTCCGCGCAGGCCGCGATGAGCGCGCTCGCTCCGCCGCCGCCGTCCTTGCTCAGCAGGAACAGGGTGTCGGTGGAGGTGACGAACTGCGCCGGCCGGAACTCGGGAACATCCTTCTGGGGTGTCACCCATGCTGCGATCTCGGCGTTGAGCAGGGCAGCGGCGTACTGGCGCGCGGTCTCGTAGATCCCGTCTCTCGTCTCCGGCGGCCCCTCGACGGTTCCCTTGAGCTGGGCGGCGACGGCGGCCAGATCGTGGTCGCGGAGGATGTCGAGCGGGGTGCGGTCGGCGGGGAAGGCGAGCCACTGCATGATGTCGGTGATCGGCCGCTCGTCGAGCGCGGCGGCCAGCAGAAGCTGGGACAGGATGTTGCTGCCGGCCTTGGACCAGAAGTCGCCCTGGGCGCTCGCGTCGACGCTCGCGGCGAGGAAGTGACCGGCCAGCCGGTTGGCCCCGTCCAGCGTCGTCGCGCTGGCGAGGGGGTTCCACCACATCTCGCGGGCGGCGTGAGCGATCTGCTGCGGATCCATGGTCCACACCTGCCCCACCTCTGTCCGGGCGTCGTAGGCGGCGGTGAAGGCATCCCCGGCGGCCTTGTTCGAGGTCAGGAGGACGGGGCCGGGGGCGGCCAGGACGGAGGGGATCGCCAGGCTGGTGGTCTTGCCGGACCGGGGGGCCATGATCGCGACAGCGACGTCTTCGAAGCCCATCCGCACCTCGTGGCGGCTGCCTTGGAGGTTGCCGAGCAGGATGCCGGTGTCCTTGGCGTCGATGCGCTTGGCGTCCTTGAGGCTCGGGCGCAGGGAACGGGCCTTGTCGGTGATGGCCTTGGCCATCAGCGGCTGGATGTCCCGGGCCTTGGCCATGTCGGTGATCTTCTTCCGGCCTCCACCGCGGTTCTTGTACCGGGCCCACAGGACGCCGGCCACTGTCCCGAGGGCCATGAGGAGGAGAACGGGAACGATGCGCGTGGCGATCAGCAGGAGCGTGTCCCCTGCCTGGGGCCACAGCTGTTCGGGGTGAAGCAGGGCTGCGGTCGGCTGGTAGGGGGCCCAGGTGGTTCCGGTGAGGTAGGCGGTGATGTTGCCGGACAGCCAGGTGAGGTGGGCCAGGGGGACGACGACGGCGAGCACTCCGAGCAGGAGGCGCAGGACGAGGTCGTACCCATCGGTGGAGCTGGTCGAGGAGGGAGGCAAAGAGCTATCGGCTTCCGGACGGGGGCGAAAAGGTCAGCGGCTGGTGCCGTTCTGGGCTGGTGGACGTGGCTGGGCGACCTCGACGGTCAGGGACTCGGGGGCACGCTCACCTGCGCACCGCTGTCGCCCGGACGGGGGCGGGGACCGTAGTCGGTGGCGGGGCCAGGGGCGAGGGGGCTTTCGAGGCGGCGGAGTTGATCTCGCTCAGGGCGCCTGCGTGGGTTCCCCAGTCGTCGAGGTAGTTCCACGATTCGGCGAGATGTTCAGCGAGCGCGCCGTCGAAGGCCGGGGTGCCGGGCGGGGCGTTGGCCGGGAGACTGTCGCGGGTCGTCAGCCACTGCTCGTGGAGGGCTTCGAGCTGTTCGAGCGCGGTGTGCAGGACGCCCAGCTGGTACACCCAGCGGCTCTGCACCGTGTTCGCCGGCAGGTGGGCCAGCTGTGCCTCGGCCGTGGCCAGTTGGTGGCAGGCGCTGCTGCGCAGTGGCTCGAACGCGGTGTGGGTGTCGGCGTCGCGCTGGCTCTGGCGGAGGCCGTAGGCGTGGTCGTCGTGCGGCCAGCCGTCGAGGTCGGTGTGCTCGTCGGAGTAGGCGTCCCAGGCGTCGAGGATCTCCTTGCCGTCCTGGACGAAGTCGTCGAGGTGACGGAGGAACGCGTGGTGTGCGGTGTGATCGGCGGAGATGGAAAGGGTCCTGTCGGTTCAGCGGCGAGCGGCCGGACGGGCGGGGCCCGTCGACGCCGGGGTCGTCACGGGTTTCGTTGCCTCCCGGTGGGCTGCGCGTGCGTGCGCACGGAGGGCATTGAGGCGGGTGGTGTGGGCATCGACCGTCTGCTGCGGGGTGAGCGTGCTGGGCTGTTGCAACACGTTGAAATGGGCGGTGCGGTCGAACATGGCGCGCTGGAGCGGGGCGGGGTCGGCGAGCGCGCTGACGAAGGCGCCCACGAGGTGTTCGGGTGTGTTGCCGTCGAACGATGCGTGCCAGATTCGGGAGCCCCTTGGCATACCGTGTCCAGGCTCGCGCGCCTCCACATGCCAGGACACGCGATCCTGCACACGCCAGGGCACCAGGGCGTCGCCGCGCTCCGTGCGCCGTTCCACGCGGCACCCTGGAGGATCGGAGGTCGCCGATCCGCGGCCGTCGATGAGCCAGCCTGCGGAATCCAGCATGTGCAGCGGATTTTCCTGCCCGGTGGCTAAGGGCAAAACGAGAGCGTCGGTGAGGCTGGCGAGGATCTCGGCGGGGAGGAGTTCGCCGAACTCCGCGTACCAGCCGGGCTCGGTGTCGGTGGGCTCGGCCCGCAGCCGCCACCACGCGGAGGTGGCAGACTGCGGGTCGAACTGGAGGCTGTGCCGAAAATCCGGGCTGCGCAGAACGATCTCGGCACTCAGCGGGTCGGAGACTGCCTTCCAGCCGGCGGAGGCCAGGCCGTGGGTGATATGGCGCGCGTCGCCGGGGCCGGCCAGGTGGCGGGGGCTGGTGTCGAACGGAATCTGCCAGGCGTGCCGGTCGGCGAAGGCGGCGAGTTGCCGTTCGCTCACCGGCATCAGCCGCTTTCCGGCCCTCTTACCGGGGTGCTCTTGCACAAGGCGCGCAGGTCGTCCAGGACGTACTGGAGGACGTGCTGGTCGGACTGTTCCCACGCGGCACTGCGCAGTTCCGTGATCAGAAGGGACACTGCTGCGGTGCGCGGGGTGTCCGGGTGTCCCTGAACAGTGCGGGCGAGCGCGCGCAGGATGTCGGCGAGCTGGATGGGCAGGCCCGTGTACTCGTCAAGAAGGGGCTCGACAAGGGTGAACGCTTCTGTGGGGTCGGGACTTTCACGCAGGTACTCGGTGAGGCGCGACAGGGTCTCGGTTGCGGCGCGGATGGTGTCCGGGGTGAGTGCGGGCATCGGGTTCCTCGGGTTGGTGGGAGGCAAGGTCAGCGGCGGGTTCGGGTGCGCCCGGCGTGGGCGTGCGGGCGGGCCGTGGTGCGAGGCCAGCCGCTTTGGGCGGTGTTGCGGGCCCAGGCGGCGGCGCGGGCGGCGTTGATCCGGGCCTGTTGCCAGGCGCCGAGTTCGGAGGGCAGCACCGATACGGAGGTGGTGCGGATCCGGTTGCTGGGCGGGACGTGCCCCAGCGGTCGCATGGCTGGCTGCGGGTCGGCCAGCGCGGTGGAGAATCCCTGGAGGAGGTGCAGCGGTGTGGTGGGGGTGAACCGCGCGTCCCAGGTCTGGCCGTGTTCCGTTCGGGCACCGGCCCACCAGTGGGCCTCGCCGGGGCCGGACTGGTGGAACTGCACGAACGCGTCCCTGGCCGGGCTGGTGGCGGTGAAGTGCTGACCGCGCGCGGCCTCCCAGCCCTGCTCGTGGAGTGGTGCCCACACGTTGGGGGCGTGCGCGGAGCGCGGCTTCGTGAGGGTGTCGGTCAAGCCGGCAACAATCTCCACGGGCACCTGCGGGGAGAGGACGGCGTGCCAGGCTTCCTGGTGGCCGGTGGCGTGTCCGCGGATGGCCCAGCCTCCGGGCGGGGTGAACGGGTCGTAGCCAATGCGGACCGTACGGTCGGGGCTGTCGAAAACGAGCGGGCCACCGGGCCTGGAGAGGTCCTTGAACCCGGAGGCGCGCAGGAACTCCGTCACATGCCGCAGGTCACCGCCGCCGGCGAGGTAGCGGGGTTCGACGAGGTAGTGCTGTTGGGGCTGCTGGTCCGGCCCCCAGGTCTGGCGCTGCTTCTTCTTCACCGGCGCCGCCTCACGATGAGCGGAGCCGGGGCCGGTGCTGTCGCTGTGGTCGTGGCGGGCTGAGTATTGACGCGCCGCAGGGTCTCGCGGTGTTCGTCCAGGTCCCCGCCGATGGCGTCGAGTTCGTTGGTGGCCCGGCCCAGGGCGAGCCACACTTCCGCTGGCAGCTTGCCCCGTTCGGCCTGCGCCTTCGCGAATGTGCTGCTGACGGACACGAGGCCGGTGACGCCGACGAGCAGTCCGTCGTCCGGGTCGAAGACGCGGGCGATGACCTGCATCGCTTCGTGCGGGGGGAGCTGGGTGAGGTGGTCGGCGAGCTGGCCGAGCTGGCGGGTGATTTCGTCGGCCAGCCGCACTGGGTAGGGGGTGGGGTGGGACATGCTCCTCCAGGTCGGGGACGGGTCAGGGGTGGGGGCGGTGCCCGATCCGCTGGGCTTCGGCGCGAAGGGCCTCCTGACGTGCGTCGGCCAGGGCAGAATCGCGGCCTGCGCCGGTAGGGGTGCACGCGCGCAGGTAGCGGCGGAACAGGGCGGATGCGAGGCGGGGCTTGAGGCGGTGGGTGATCGCTGGGAGCGTGCGGGGTACTACGGGGTTCTCCGATCGGGGGTGAGGGGTGGGCGGCCCCGGCGGGGGCCGGGGCCGCCCGGTTGGCCTTAGGGGGTGCGCCGGGGTGATGCCGGGTGCGAGGAGGTGGCAGTCGGCGCCTGGTACTGCGCGGCAGGGCGGGACTTGGCGGCGCGGATCGCGCGTACGGCCTGCTGAGGGGCGCCCTCGTCGAAGACTTCAGAGGTGCAGCTGACCTTGTAACCGGCCCGGAGCAGGGCGGGAATCGCGCGCGTGGCCAGGCGCTTCTGCTCGGCGGCACTGATGTGCCCGGGAACCTCGTGCCAGATGTAGACGGGGCCGGCGGTGCGGACCTCCTGGCGCTCCAGGCCGAGCTGGTCGAGCAGATCGTGGAGCTTGACCGGGGCGCCGGTGGGGGTGTCGGCGTGGATGGTGGTGGTCAGCGCCTTGACATAGATCTCGACGTCGGCGCCGTGCGCGTCGGCCAGATTGGCCATGGACATCTCTCCAGTTCAGTCGCGGCGGGACGCGGCAACTAGCTGCTGCTCCCGTGGCTTCAGCGAGCCCGGTGGGCTGGGGTACGGGTCGCAGCCGGGGCGGCCGGCACGGGGGCCGGTGTGGCGGTGGGCGCGGTTCGGCCCGAGGGGTGCTGGAGGCCGGTGCCGATGCCGAGCGCGTCGAGCTGCGGGCCGATTTCGCGTACGGCGAGGGCTTGCGCGGTGATGTCGTCTCCGCTGAGCCGGTGGATGCCGCTCTGCTGGTCCTGGACGAAGCCATTGGCCACAAGTACGGCGGCGGCCGATGCTCCGACGGGCGCGGCGGCGAGGCTGCCGTCCTGCTGCCAGGTCAGGACGACCTGCTCCGCCTGGGACGGCTGGACGCCGCCGATGGTGTTGTGGCGCACCTGGGTGAGCGCGGTGTCGTAGCGGGCGAGCAGGTCACCGGCGACGGTCTCGGCGCTCAGGAAAGGGTCGTCGGTCAGTACGACGCCATTGGGCTCACGGATTCCGCGGTACGCCTCGTCGGGCAGTGCGCGGGGGGCGACTGCGGCGATGAGGAAGCCGTCGGGTTCGTCGTGCCGGTTGAGGACGACGAGCTGGGCGCCGTCCGGGCGGCTCAGGATCGCTGCCTGCTGGAGCGGGTGTTCGGCGAGGGACTCGGCGGCGAGGCCGAGGTCCCAGATGCGGTCGGTCAGGTCAGCAAGGTCGTCCTTGTCCTCGGGGGAGTGGTAGGTGCTGGTCCAGGCGCCGGGAAGTTCGCCGGCGAGGATGTCGGCGTACGTGGCGAGGCGCTCGGATATTTCGTAATCGTGCATGGTGTCCTTGCGCGAGGTGGGGGTTAGCGGCGTGGTCCGGCGGCTACCGGGGGCGGCGGGGCGGCAACTGTGCGCGGCGGGGACGGGCAGGCGCACGCGGCGGAGCGCTCGCGCTCGGCGGCGGAGACCACTTCGGTGCAGGTACTGCGGCCGGTATGCGGCGCGTGCCGGTCGGCGAGGGCGTTACGGGTGTCGCCGAGGTCGGTGCTGATGACGGGCAGGCGATCGTCGGCGAGGTAGCGCAGCCGCTGGGCGATGTGCGGGCCGGCCGCTTCGCCGAGCTCGTCATAGAACTCGGCAGTGGCGATCAGGACTTCGCCCAGCGCGGCGAGGATGCCGTCGTGGGCGGCGGTCACCTCGGTGAGAGCGTCGGCCACCTCCTCGGTCGTAGTCGCTGCGCGGATGCGCTCGGCGAGGTGGGCGACAGTGGCGCCCAGCGGCGGGTAACTCGGCGGGCGCGCTTGGGTGTCAAAGGCGGTGTCGCAGTCGACGTGGTAGCCGACAGCCCGCAGCCTGGCTACGGCGCCGGTGGCGAGGCGGGACTCCTCGTCCTCGGCGAGACCGGTGGGGGCGCGGTGGTAGGTCTCGTGGACGCGGACGATGGGGACGAAACCGGTGCGCTGCAGGACACTGTGCGCCTCCGGGTCTCCGCCGCGGGCGAGGACCTCGTCGGTGTGTGGATCGCGGCGGATGTCCAGGAAGCGGTCGGCGAGGGGCAAAGAGACGTTTCTCCTAAGGCATCCGAGCTGCGGCGTGCCGGGCCACCGTGGGCGGTGCGGCAGCTACGCGGGGACGAACCGCGGCACTCAGGTGGCCTGCTGTGGTGTCCAGATCGTGCTGGACCGCGTGGAGGCGGCGGGCGATCAGTTCCAGGCGGTGCGCCAAGTCAGCGCCGGGCACGCCGGGTTGGTGTGCAATTCGGTGGGCGGTGTGCTCGACGAGGCCGCGCACGGTGGCCAGCGGCCCGGACTGCTCGTCGGCGAGCTGCGCCAGGAGAGGCGCGAGCTGGGTTGACGCTGTGGGGACGGTCCTGGCAACAGCCTTTGGCGGCGTGGCGGTTGCTATGGGCGTGAGCCGCAGGTCCTGCTCGATTCGCCGAGACTCCACCGAGAGGAGCCGCATGGCATCGGTGGGCTGGGTATTCCACGCGCCGTCGAGGCGGATCAAGTTGGCGATCAAGTTGAGGCGTCCGGGCTGGGCCTGGACGGCGATCCACCGGCATCCGTCTTCATCGCCAGGGACCTCGATGCCGGCGGCGCGGGCGAGCCGGTATGCGACTTCGGCCCATTCAGGGCCGGTCAGCTCACGGTCATCGGGGTGGAGCCGCACGGCGAGGTGGTAAATCGCGCGCCGGTCATCCTGTGGGCTGGCGGCGAACGGGTGCTCCCGATAGGAGTCTTCGAGGTGCTCGGCCCACTGGACGGACGTCCAGATCTTCTCCTCGTCCTCTGGTGTGTAGTAATCGAGTCCTGGCCAGTGGGCGACGACGGTGTGCTCGGTCAGTCCCTCGTCCGGCAACACCGGGCGTCCCAGCGCCTCGGCGAGCGGATCGTGCGGGAGGCGGGTCCGCTCGTGGAGACGGGGGATCATGACGGCCTGCTTCCCGTCGTGCGGGTGGACGACTGGAGCTGATGAAGGTCGCGGGCTGTACAGAGCAGGGCGCGCTCGCGGACCAGGTCGGCGTGAACCGAGGCGTCTCCCGGCGGGAGGCAGTCGATTGCCCTGTCGATGGCGCCCAGCCCTTCGTCGTACCGGCCCAGCCGGCGTAGGGCACCAGCCACGCGGAAGAGGGCGATCGGGTCGGCACCGGTGTCGAGGGCTGGCCGGGCGCTGAGGGCCAGGAGACGCTCCGCGCCCCGGTCCAGGTCCTGGCCGAGCCACAGCCCGTGCAGTAGGACGTGCAGGGTCTTGGGGTGCTCCTCGGCATCCGCGAGGACCTCGTCCATGACCGCGAGGCCCTCGGGCCGTGACTGGCCCAGCAGCGCGAAGGCGTACAGGGCCCGGGTGTAGCAGTCCAGCGGCTGATGTGCGGACTTCGCGAGCTGTTCGACGAGACGTTGGAGGGTGGGGCATCGGAAGTCGAACCGCAAGGCACTCAGGTACAGATGCGCCAAGGTGCGGGCGGTGATCGGATCATGGTCCGTTGCGGTGACGTCCTCCGGGGACAGCAGGCCCAGGACACTGTGGCCGGCCGACCGAGCCGCCCAGGCAGCATCCGCACACACCTCGGCTGAGTCCCTCCAGTCGGCCCGGATTTCGCGGAGGTCTTCGGCCAGGCGAAGCGGCCAGGAAGGATCGACCGGATCCGCGACGGCTCGGGCCCTGGCCCTGTGGAGCGCGGTGGTACGGCAGGGGCGGTGCATGGGGAGATTCACCGGCCGTCCCTGTCGGCGATGTGCACGAGCTGGTTCAGGGCGGTGGTGGTGTACCAGCCGCAGTCGATCAGCTCGTCGCGGCCGGTGTACTTCGGCAGGAGGCAGTCCTCCATGGCCCGGAGGTGGATCAGGCAGTCCGGGCAGCGGCGCGAGAGGTGCACGAGGTAGCGGGCGTGGGCGGTGATGTACGACTGTGCTCCGCCGGTCGCATCGCGCAGCCGCCATCCGTCCTCGTCGGTCGGGGTGTGCCAGGACGGGGCGATCACGCGCATGGAGTCTCCCCACAGTTCCCCGTCGGCGACCCCCTTCAGGATGACGACGGTGTCGCCGGCCTGGAAGTGGGCGTGGGTGATGTCGCGGTCGGGGGTGAGTGGGTCGGGCGTCGGAGCGAACACCGGAGTGGGTGGGGGCAGGGACATACGGTTCCTTCCACGCGAGGCGGGGCGGTGGGAGGAACAATGGTCCGGAAGATCGCCGGTTTGGCTAACCGGCGTTTCCCGGCTATGTTCCGGCCGCGTCAGCGATACGGGTTCTCCGTCCCGCGGTCCTCCTCGCCTGCCGAGTCGAGGAGTTCGAGCAGGTCGACGCCCTCTGCGTCACGCTGGTCGATCCACCACCCGGCGCGATTGACCGCACGGGCCTTCTCCTCCAGCTCCGCCCAGTCCGCGTCGTCCCAGGTCCCCTCGAGGACCAGCGCGGCGTGTGCGGAGGCCATCAACTGGTGGCGGGATCGCTCGCCCCAGTCCAGGGCCCGCTCCGGTCCCTCCAGCGGCGGCATGTCGAACTTCTTCGCCCACTCGACGGCGGTCTGCTGCTCTTCGGCGCGTTTGGCGGCGAGCCACTCTTCCTTGGACTCGGTGTCGGCGTCGCGTGCTGCCTTCCAGCAGTCGGTGCTTATCTGCACTTCACTCGGATGGCTCTGTGAGTCGCCGCGAAGCCCGGTTCGTTGTTCCGCGTCGATCGGTGCGGGCAGGGTCGTGGCGAGTAGACCGTCGTGGACGACGTGCATCAGGTGCCCGTCCAGACGCAACGTGACGCGTTGGTTGGCGAGTTCGTATCCGACAGTCACCTTGGTATTGCCGAGGCTGGCAACACCGCTCAGGTCGGCCTTCCGGTCGATCTCGATCAGTCGACCCGCGGCCTGGGCCGCCGGTGGGGGCCTGCCCGGACGGCCCCGCGCATCGAGAGTTCGTGCATGTTGCCGGCGTCCAGGCGGGAGGCGACGCTCCTGACCAGCCACACCGAACTCATTCTGAAATGATCACTAAGTCATAGCATCTACGCGGCCACGACATGCGGCCTGGATTACAAACAGCCTGTTTGCTGCCCGCTGGAGCACCGCTTCTTCCCCGGGTGCGGCGTCGATCGCCGCCATCACAGCCTGCTTCAGCTCCTCGATCGCATCCTCCGGCAGAACGAACACACCGGGGATGTCGAAACCCGTATCGACCTTGGTGACGAGCAACTCGTGGAGGTCGTCCCATGAACGCCTCGCCGCCTGCCCGAGCTTGAGTCGTTCCTCATCGCTCGACGCATTCCATAACTCCTCCAATGATCTGAGCAGCCTTTGGGATTGGCGGTTGAGGGCAGTGCACAGCTTTCGGAAGCGGGTGTACACCTTCAAAGAGGCCGCGATCCCACCCAGTGCGATCGTCAACGTCGCGCCGCTGAGGAAGATTCTGTACCTCGCGTCGCCTCCGCTCATGGCCCACCAGGCGAGCCATGCAACGCCGGTGATGCCACACCAGAGAGCGAACACTCGGAGATGGACGGCCCGACTGAGCCGACCGCGCATGCGCTCGAGCGCGAACTCCTCTGGCTCGAAACCCGAGGCATAGATGGAGTGCATCACCCACGTCACCATGAGATTGAGGGCTGCCTGCGAGCCGTCCGTCTGAACCGCCATGGCTGCGCCGAGCAGCATTAGCCCCAGAAGTAGCCCGTACGCGATCAGCGGGAGTCTGCTGAGCCCCTTACGTTTCCGCTCCGACAGCCCCCTGTACCAGGGCCTCCCCGGCCAGGCCCGGAACATGAGTATGACCATAAACAGGGGGAAGGCGACGATAAGCCACCGACTCCCCGCCCACACCACAATGCTGATCAAGGTGGCCAGGATCACGGCGATCTGCGCCGCTCCCACATTCCCACGGCGGGACGGTGGCCAGCGGATAAGGATACGGATGCGATGGAACATTTACTTCCCGCAGTTCGAATAACGGTGACTGCTCTCCTATTCGGAGGCGGCGAACAGGGCGGTGTGACGGTCAATCGACATTACGGAAGGCGTCTGTCGCATCTTGCTGAAGGCAGCTTCGCCAAGCTTGCCGGCACCAGTCAGCCCGGCCCGCATCGCTACCGGCTGAGCTCCAGGTGGCAGGGATATCGGGACTCCACGATCAGCATCACAAGTCCGGCACTACCTGCTGCGCATCCCCCACCAGTCCGCTCACACCCAGCTCAACGACCGCTAATCACAAGCGTTTCGGATCAATAGGCTAGCCGTCTTCCTCATCCGCATCAGGCAGGACAAGAGGCTGCAGCAGTGCAGCCTGTAAAGTTCGGATGGGCGCGCCGAAGGGGTGCGATACACCCGGTTTGAAGTACTCCTTGCTTAGAAAATCCATTAACATGCCAATTCGCTCCAGCTGGAAACTGGAAAACTCTGTCACCCATCAGCTCTCAGCTGATGGGTGATCCCTATTGACGACTTCCTGATTCACCCATGAGCAGAAACCATCGAGGCCGATGTTTCCAATTATGATCAGAAAGCCCACTACCAGTAGCTCGCCACTCACGCCGAGCATGGGGACGTTGCTCGATATGACGTCGGCAGCGGATGCTGCCCCAACTCCCATCAGTGATTTTGAGTCGAGAGAGAAGTTTTGCACTCCGGAGGCGCGGATGGATTCATCCACGCTGACCCGTACGGCCGGATCGGCGCACAAATACTTTCGGGCTGAGATTGCCATACACCGAAAGAATCCGCTTTCTTGCTGCATTTTTTCAGCGGCAGCTCTTACCAGATCGGGAACGGGAATACCAGGCTGGGGAGGGTATAGCCCGGCGATCCGGGCCACCTCGACATCACTCGCCAGGGTGGCTAGCGCCTCGTACTGCCAGGTT
>NZ_JBDHNH010000014.1:0-148424 GCF_039766235.1 Streptomyces changchenzhani
TAAATGCCCAGCCTGGTACACGCGAACGTGCACAGGGCGAACGAATTCTCCAGGCCATCGGCGACGAGAGGGGGATGATCGGCTCATCACCCGTCGGCGTGAAGAATCTGACGGGCCGCGACACGGAAATCAGCCAGCGCCCTGGCTAATTCCCTATGGACATCGTGAAGAGTTCTCCCTTCCGCCGGACTGGTTGAGTCACGAGCGACGGCGGTCACTTCCCAGGCCAGGGCGACGACGGGGCGGAGGGCATCGGCTACGGATTCAGGGCCTTCCAGCCCCACAACCTGTGCCGCCTGGAGTAGGTCTGATCGCGCTTGCAATGACGCGAGCAGTACCTCGCTGCGCTGGTCCTCAGTGAGGTTGTCCCGCAGTCTTCCCGTGTTCCAGGACATGTTGCGCCCAGCTGTTACGGCACCGATGTAGGCGCTCCGGCGTGCTTCGCGCCGCCACTGCTCATCCGCGGTGGCTGCGTGGAAGCGGGACTGCCATCGGATAGCCCATGCGGTTGCCAAGGCTGTGAGGGCAGCACCTGCTGCACCGATGCCGGCACCGAGTACTGCTGCTGTCCCCTGGTCCATGCAGGATTGCTTTCCTCCGCGGCGGGCACTTACACGGCTTTCCCTGAACGCCCATGGCCAGTAGGAGCCGCCATGCACGTTCTGCTGTACGCGACTGTGCACATTCAGGCGTACGCCGACACCAACTGAAGCGCTCGGTGTGCGACACGAGGTCGCACCAGGTAAGTAAGGACAGTCGTATGAAGGGAAGTTGAGGAGGCTGGACTTCGGGCCAGTGTCCAGGGCCCGTCCCCGCGCTCCCATGCGTCGCTGGTAACGGCGGGGTGTGAAGCGGAGCGTTCAAGCCCGAGAGCGTCCCGGCCATCGGGGTGCAACAGGTGAGGGGAAGGCTGGACGGGCGAACGAAAGTGAACCCTCGATGATGCCTCGTGATTTTAAGACCGCGTCGATGGCGTGTTGGCGGCGGTCACAGGACCCGGTGCTGGAAGGCACCAAGCGACCTCCGGGTAACTGAGCTCGGAGGGAGGACACCGCTGGTTCCGGGGTAGAGGGGGCGCCCACCCCCAGCCGCGTCTTACTGGTGCGGAACGTGGAAACCCCGACGGGGTCCAAGCCACCCGGCTTGGTAGGCCAACCGTAAGGAAGGCTGAACTCCCCGGTGGGAGAAGGAAGATCCAAGAAGCGAAGGCCGGCGGGCCGAAAGGCCAGAGGAAACCGGGAGATCGGGACCTTCACCCGCTCTCGTATAACTCGCCGGATACGGGCCCTGGTGGCCCGGCCCGAAAGGGCGCCCACGTGGATCAGGTGAGCCTTTGAAGTCACCACTGCAAGGAAGCCGGAACCGAGGGACAAGTTAGACACCGGAGGCGAACATGAAGATCACGACACCTGTCGTGACGTTCTCGCCTGCGGTGAACGGACCCGAGGACGATTTACTCGACTGGCACGGCATCGACTGGGCCACCTGCGAGGAGAACGTACGGCGGCTGAGGCAGAGGATCTTCAAGGCGACGCAGGACGGGGACCTGAAGAAGGTCCGCAACTTGCAGAAGCTCATGCTGCGAAGCCGCAGCAACACGTTGATCAGCGTGAAGCGGGTGACGCAGCAGAGCAGTGGTCGCATGACCGCTGGCATCGACGGGGAACGGGCCCTCACGCCGAAGGCGAGAGGCACCTTGGCTGCCGAGATCCATCGGTCGTCGAAGCCCTGGAAGGCCAGGCCGGTCAAGCGAGTGTTCATCCCGAAGAGCAACGGGAAACAGCGACCGCTCGGCATCCCGGTCATCCGTGACCGGGTCCTCCAGGCCCGCGTGAAGAACGCGCTGGAACCCGAGTGGGAAGCGCGGTTCGAGCCGAGGTCTTACGGCTTCCGGCCCGGCCGCAGCTGCCAGGACGCGATATCCGCGATCTTCTGGACGGTGAAGGGCAAGAACCCGAAGCGTCTGTGGGTCCTGGACGCGGACCTGTCGGCGGCGTTCGACCGCATCGACCACACCCACCTCATGACCATGCTCGGCCAGTTCCCCGCCAGGGATCTGATCGTGGGATGGCTGAAGGCGGGCGTGATCGACCGCGGCCGGTTTGCACCGACCGAGGAGGGGACTCCTCAAGGCGGTGTGATCAGCCCGCTGTTGCTGAACGTTGCTCTGCACGGACTGGAACAGGCCGCAGGGTGCCAATACACGGTGCGGGCCGGGCGTGAGCCCGGCGCGATGCCGGGCACTCCGGTGCTGGTGAGGTATGCCGATGACTTCGTCGTGCTCTGTCACGACGAAGAACAGGTGCACCAGGTCAGGGCCCGGCTGGAGGACTGGCTGGAGCCGAGGGGGCTTCGCTTCAACGAGGAGAAGACCCAGGTCGTCCACCTCGATAAGGGATTCGACTTCCTCGGTTTCACCGTCCGCCGCACGGGCGGAAAGCTGATCATCAAGCCGAGCACAGCAGCCTGCGCGAGGCTCCGGGCGCGACTACGAACCGAGGTGAAGACCCTGCACGGGTCCAATGCCGAGGCCGTGTTGCGCAGGCTGATCCCGATCGTTCGCGGTTGGGCGGCCTACTACCGGGCGGTGGCATCCACGACGACGTTCTCGTCGCTGGATCACTACATGTGGCGGCTGACCTTCAAATGGGCCAGACGGCGTCACCGCAACAAGTCGAGTCACTGGGTCGTGGACCGGTACTTCGGCAGGTTCCACCCGTCCCGGCGAGACCGGTGGGTGTTCGGCGACCGCAACAGCGGCGCCTTCCTCATCAAGTTCGCCTGGACCGGCATCGTCCGCCACCAGCTCGTCAAGGGCGGAGCGTCCCCGGACGACCCCGCTCTGACCGAGTACTGGCGGAACCGCCGCCGCAGGAAAGCGCCACCGCCGATGGACAAGACGAGTCTTCTCCTGGCGGTCCGGCAGCAGGGGCTCTGTCCTCTCTGCAAGCAGGCGCTGATCGCCGGAGCCGAGTACGAACCGGACAGTCCACGCGAGTGGATCAACTGGTTCGCGGCCTCGAAGAAGATGCTCCACAAGCATCACTTCACCTACCGGCGAGACGGCGGCACGGACGAGCGGACCAACCTTCGCCTCGTGCACTCCGAATGCCACCGCCAGCATCACGCTGGCGACAGCGAAAGGACCACATAACCCTGCTGACCTGCGAAACCCATGGGGCTTGCTTGAGCCGGATGCGGTGAAAGTCGCACGTCCGGTTCTGAGGGGGCCGGGTCACGGCAACGTGATCCGGCTACCCGACCACAGAACTGCTGTGTGGCTTCCCAGTCGGCCCTGAACCGGTCGGTGACACGGAAAGCCAAGTGGGTCCCCCACCAGGCCCGCCACAGTCTGGCAACCAGCCTGCTGCGGGCCGGGGCAAGCCTGACGCACGTCCGCCGCTACCTCGGCCACGTCGCCGCCGTCGCCCGTCGCGCCGACGTCTCACGCACCTTCCTCTATGACAACGCCGAGGCCAGAACCGCGGTCGCTACCGCGATGGTCGAGGTCGGCGAACGCCGGACCCAGTTGCTCGCTGATCAGGACGATGAGCGCGAGGCGACCTGGCGCGAACGTGCCCTGAACGCCGAAGAGGCCCTCAAAGCAGCTCACGGCGAGATCCTCGCCCAGCGGACCCGTATCGGCGAACTCCTCGGCCAGGTGCGGGACTTGCAGGCCGAGTGGACCGAGGAGGCCATCCAGCGGATCACCACCGAGAACACCACCCTCAAGCAGCGAGTCCGCCAGCTCACCACCGACAACCGTACCCTCGACGAGCGCCTCAAGGCCGCACGCTCCAACCTCCGCTTCCAAGACCGGCGCGTCGCCGACCTCGAAGCCCGCCTCACCGATCCGGCTTCAACGATCTGACCCCGTCCGGCTACGACCCGCAGATGTCAGTGGTGCGGGCCATACTCGTGCTGCGGCGCCGCCCGGGTGCCGCAGCACGAGGGGAGCGACATGGCTGAGGTGCTGGTTTTCCACCACGGGCACGGGCTGACCGTCGGCGTCCGTCAGTTCGCCGAGCAGCTGCGACGGGCCGGACACACCGTCCACGTCCCGGACCTGTTCGAGGGGCAGGTATTCGACAGCCTCGGGGAGGGCATGGGTTACGCCGAGGACGCCGGGTTCGGCACGGTCATCGCGCGCGGAACCGCCGCCGCCGAGGGGCTGCCTGCGGAACTCGTCTACCTCGGGTTCTCGCTCGGCGTCCTGCCGGCGCAGAAGCTGGCCCAGACCCGCCCCGGCGCAAAGGGTGCGCTGCTGCTGGAGGCATGCGTCCCGGTCGCGGAGTTCGGCGGCGCCTGGCCCCACGATGTCCCGGTCCAGGTCCACGGCATGGACGCGGATCCGTTCTTCGCCAGGGAGGGCGATGTGGACGCAGCCCGGGCGCTCGTCGCGACGGCGGCGGATGCCGAACTGTTCCTCTACCCCGGCGACAGGCACCTGTTCACCGACAGCAGCCTGCCGTCGCACGACGAACACGCCGCAACGCAGGCTACCGATCGAGTGCTGGACTTCCTCGACCGCATCAAATAGCCCGGCATTTCGGCGAGGACTACCAAGGCCAAAGGCAGCCCGCTCCAACCTCCACTTCCAGACTGGCGTGTCGCCGACCTCGAAGCCCGCGTCCCCGACCCGGGAACAGCGACGTGATCCTGCCTCGCTGACCACCTCACGGCCCGTCCACCGTCCCGGTGGACGGGCTGGCCCATGAGACCACCCGGACGAGCTACAACAACGACCCCAACACGCCGTCACGGACATGTAGTCTATGAATCGTCGCAGTTCAGAGCAGGTATCCGAGCTCCTGCGGTTGGTAAAGCCGTCGAGAAGCCACTCGTCCAGCAAGTCTTGGAGTTCGGGAATCGTCCAGGCCGCGTGCGCCTCCACCCGATCGCCCCGGCGAGAGACGTTCGGGCCGGTATAAGCGGCGACGTGCTGGCAGAACAAGGTGTTGATCGCGGAGAAAGTCGCCTCCACGATGGCCTTGTCCGTAGGGGTGCGTGGACGTGCTCTTTGGACTGAGACCCCGAGTCGGTTGCAGGCACGAATGAAGGTTTCCGAGATGAATACCTTCCCGCCATCGATGACGACAGTGTCCGGCACGATCACCGGTTTCGCGGCGGCCTGTTCCATCCGCGCATCCGCGTCTAGCAAGCGCCGGTGCGGCATCCGAGAAGCCGCCATCCGAAGCGACTTCGACCAGCCCGGACGCATCGGTTCCGGCACCAGCATCCGGGCCAGCAGCAGCGAGGCGTCCACCGCCTTCGTGCCCATCGGCCGCAGCACGGCGGCGCAGATCGTGCGGGTGGAAACGTCGACAGCGATCGTCAGATCCGCGCGGGCGGTCAGTCCGGAATCGAGCACCACCATCACGTCCAGCGGGGTGGAGTCGATCTGTACCTGTTCCCCAGGTCTGGCCGCGAACGTCGGTGTGAACGGCCCCTCGGGCCGGTTGGCTGTCTGGCGCCGGGTGACGGCGGAGCCGAAGGTGTGTCGGCCGGTGGAAAGCGCGTCGACGAGCCGGTAGAAGGTGTTCTTGCTCGGCAGTGGCACGACTCCGACCCCGTGGGTGGCCTCAACCATTTTGATCACGCGGCGGATCAGCCGCGAGCGGGTTCCGGTGGAGGTTTCAGTCTCCGCGTCGATGGCTTCCCGGATCGCCGCGACCAGTCGGGCATCGGTCCGACTCGTCACCTCGGAAATCCGCACCGTGCGCTGGTCGACCAGACCCCACACCCCTTGCTGGGAGTAGCGCGATCGCTTGCCTTGAACGGTTCGCAGACTCACGCCCAACTCGGTTGCCTTCGTCATCACCCGATCCGCCACCGAGCGGACCACTGGGTCGTACTCGGGCGGCGGGATTGTGCCTGGCTCGGCGCCGGGCGGCAGCCGCCCCATCCTGCGAGCGCAGTCGTACCGACGTTCCCGACAGGGCCACCACCTGGTGATCACTGTCGTCGTAGGTCACCCAGTCGCCAGGCCGCAGCACCGAGGCGTTCTCACGGGCCATCACGCTATTCCCGGTGAGACCAGTGACATGGCATGCAGCGGGACCGACACATCCACCACCAGATCGTGGAGCCAAAGGAGATGGAACAACACCGGCAGCACCGCGATCGGATCACCGACAAGCAGAGCTCCGTCCAACAACGGACACGGTTCGCTGAACACCGCTCGCAGTTGGGCAGCCACCGGGTCCACCCGGTGCCGAGGGTGCCGATAGCCCGCGAGCCATCGCACATTCCCCAGCACGATCTCGTCCGGGGCACCAACCAGTCGGAACTCCCACCCTGCCCGATCACAGGCCACCTGCGTCGCCTCGAACTTCGCCCAGTCCCGAGGCTGGCGCCGGTCCGCAGGACGGCAGTCGATCACGATTGCCGTGGCGTCATCCCGCCGCGCGAAGTAGTCCGGCGCGTGCGAGATGACCTTGCCCTTTTCCGACTTCCAGAAGAGCCAGAACGGCTGCGCGGACACTCCGACCACCGACGGGTCGAAGTCCAGCAGCATCAAGTGATCACGCTCAAGCCACGACTCGTACCCGATGTGCCCGCCGGCCGTAGATGACCACCACAATCCCGGCAGATTCCGCTGGCCCTTGTACGAGTTGAAGGCGCGTACCGGCACGTGGTCGCCGGAATTCCGACCCGTCCGGGTCGATGTACCCGACCTCGAAGTTCCCCACCGAAGGTTCTGTTGCTCCGCCATACAACGCATCTAACGACCGAATCACGACGAGCTAACGTTGCCCATCGATGCAAGGTCACGCTGACCAATGCAAGATCTTGTGCAAAGTAGAGCCGACCTATGCAAGATCCACTGGTACAGGACAACCGGCAGTCCGCCCCCGGTTACCAGCAGCTTTACCATCTGACCTTCCGTCAGAATGGAACGTGTTCTAGTGTGCGCGCCATGGGTATCGGAATCACGCGTGAGCAACGCGAGTTGGCCGAGGCGGTGCGTGGCTGGGTCGCGCGGACCGTACCTCCGCAGGACGTGCGCAAACTTCTCGACGCGGAGCCGGGGCAGCCCGGCAGACCCGCCTACTGGGACGGGCTGGCCGAGCTCGGGCTGCTCGGGCTGCATCTGCCCGAGGAGTACGGCGGCGGGGGCGGCGGGCTGCTCGACCTCGCCGTCGTCCTTGAGGAGACCGGGCGGGCCGCCCTGCCGGGGCCCTTCCTGCCGAGCGTCCTCGCCTCCGCCGTACTGCACCGGGCCGGGCTGCGGGAACTGGCCGCCGGGCTCGCGGGCGGTGAGCGGATCGGAGCCGTGGCGCTCGGCCCCGGCACCCTCACCGCCGTGGCCGTGGAGGGCGGCGGGCATGTGCTCGACGGGACCGCGCCCCCGGTGCTCGGGGCGGCGCAGGCCGACCTGATCGTGCTGGCCGCCGACGCGGCGCACGGCCCGGTCTGGCTCGCGGTGGACGCCTCGGCGCTCGCGGTGCGCACACAGGAGAGCGCGGACCCGACCCGGCCGACGGCCGAAGTGGTGGCGCGGGGCGTGGAGGTGCCCGCGGGCCGGGAGCTCGGCGTCGACACGGCGCTCGTGCGGGATCTGGCGGCGCTGCTGTACGCGGCGGAGGCGTGCGGGACGGCGGGCTGGGCGCTGCACACGGCCGTCGAGTACGCGAAGGTGCGTGAGCAGTTCGGGCGCCCCATCGGGCAGTTCCAGGGCATCAAGCACCTCTGTGCCGACATGCTCGTACGCGTCGAGCAGGCGCGCGCCCTGGTGTGGGACGCGGCGCGGGCGGCCGACGAGGACGCGGGGACGGGTGTGGGCACGCCGGTTCCGGATCTTGCTGCGGCTGCGGAGGTTCGTACGCTCACTGCCGCGCTCGCCGTGTCCACCGCCGTCGACGCCGCCTTCAGCTGTGCCAAGGACTGCGTGCAGATCCTCGGCGGCATCGGCTTCACCTGGGAACACGACGCCCACCTGTATCTGCGCAGGGCGCTCGTCGCCCGGCAGCTCCTCGGCGCGGGCGACGCGCACCGGCTGCGCGCCGTACGGCTCGCGGCGGGCGGCGTGCGCCGGGAGCTCAGGCTGGAGCTGCCGCGCTCGGCGGACGCGTACCGGGACCAGGCGCGCGAGGCGATCGCGGGGGCGCGCGGGCTCGACCCGGGCGCCGCCCGCCGCGCGCTCGCGCCCACCGGGTACGCCGCCCCGCACCTGCCCGAGCCGTACGGTCTTGGCGCCGGGCCCGTGCAACAGCTCGCCGTACAGCGGGAAATGCGCGATGCGGGCGTGAAGGTGAGCGACCTGGGGATCGGCACCTGGGTGGTGCCCTCGCTCCTTGCGTACGGGACCCCTGAGCAGCAGGAGCGTTACTTGGCGCCGACGCTGCGCGGCGAAGTGCTCTGGTGCCAGCTGTTCTCGGAGCCGGAGGCCGGATCGGACCTGGCGTCGCTGCGGACGAGGGCGCAGCGGACGGACGACGGCTGGCGGATCAACGGCCAGAAGGTGTGGACGAGCGCCGCCCAGTGGGCCGACTACGGGATTCTGCTGGCCCGTACGAACCCGGACGCACCCAAGCACAAGGGGCTCACCTACTTCGTCCTCGACATGAAGGCCACCGACGGCATCGACATCCGCCCGCTCAAGGAGATCACCGGCGACTCGCTCTTCAACGAGGTCTACTTCGACGACGTACTGCTGCCGGCCGACGCCGTGGTGGGGCAGGTGGACGACGGCTGGAAGGTCGCCCGTAACACCCTCGGCAACGAACGCGTCCACATGGCCGACCAGATGACCTTCGACACCGGGCTCGAAGCGCTGATCGAACGGTCGGCGGAACTGGACGGCGCGTACCGGGCGCGCATCGGGGCGCTCGCGGCCGAGGCGCACGCCCTCGCCTGCATCGGGCTGCGCACGACCATCCAGCAGGTCTTCGGGCTCGAACCGGGCGCGGGCGCCAGCGTCCGCAAGCTCGTCCAGACCCCGCACCAGCAGAAGGTCGCCGAGCTGGCCCTCGAACTGCTCGGTCCCGGGGGCGCGGTGCGTGAGGGGGCGGGGGAGCGCGCCGTGCACGGCTTCCTGATGTCGCGCTGCCTGACCATCGCGGGCGGCACCACCCAGGTTCAGCTCAATGTTGTCGCCGAGCGGATCCTCGGCCTGCCGCGCGACTGAAGCGCGACTGAAGCGCGACTGAAATTGAAGGGGAGACCAGCTGATGAAGGCATACATCGTCGGTGTCGGGATGACGAAGTTCGAGAAGCCCGAGAGCCGCGACTGGCAGTACTGGGACATGGCCAAGGAAGCCGGGACCAAGGCGCTGGCCGATGCGGGGATTTCGTACGACCAGGTGCAGCAGGTGCCCGTCGGGTACTGCTTCCAGGCCTCCACCGCCGGCCAGCGCGCGGCGTATGAACTCGGCCTGACCGGTGTCCCCGTCTACAACGTCAACAACAACTGCGCGACCGGATCCACGGCGCTGATGATGGCCAGGCAGTTCGTCGAGGGCGGCATCAGCGACTGCGTTCTCGCGCTCGGCTTCGAGAAGATGAAGCGGGGCGCGCTCGGCGGGGGCACGGACGGCGGAGACTTCGCGACCTCTCCGGTGGCGCGCCACTACGGCGTCATGGCCGCGAAGCACGGCTTCGAGATGACCCCGCCCACCGCGCAGATCTTCGGCAACGCCGCCCGCGAGCACATGGAGCGGTACGGCACGACCGAGGCGCAGCTCGCCGCGGTCGGCGCCAAGAACCACCGGCACTCCGTCAACAATCCGTACGCCCAGTTCCAGGACCCGTACACCGTCGACGAGATCCTTGCCGCGAAGACCATCCACCGGCCGCTCACCAAGCTCCAGTGCTCCCCGACCTCCGACGGGTCGGCGGCGGCGGTTGTCGTCTCCGAACGCTTTGTCGTCCAGCACGGTCTGCACGACAAGGCCGTCGAGATCGCCGCGCAGTCCATGACGACGGACACCGAGGAGAGCTTCGCCTCGGGCTCGTGCATCAATGTGGTCGGCAAGCCGATGTCGCGGGCGGCGGCGCGGCAGGTGTACGAGATCTCCGGTCTTGGCATCGAGGACGTCGACGTCGTCGAGCTGCACGACTGTTTCTCCGTCAATGAGCTGCTGACGTACGAGGCGCTGGGCATGTGCGCGGACGGCGAGTCCGGGAAGCTCGTGGAGAGCGGGGCGACGACGTACGGGGGGCGCTGGGTCGTCAATCCGTCGGGCGGGCTGATCTCCAAGGGGCACCCGCTGGGCGCGACGGGCCTCGCGCAGGCGGCGGAGCTGACGTGGCAGTTGCGGGGGGAGGCGGGGGCGCGGCAGGTGGCGGGGGCGCGGGTCGGGCTCGCGCACAACATCGGGCTGGGGGGCGCGGCGGTGGTGACGGTGTTGCGGCGGGGGTGAGGGGGGTGGGGTGCGGGTGGGGGTTGCCTGCGGGGGGAGATTGAGGACACGCCCGCAGGGCGTCCCGGGGTCCGGGGCTCGCCCCCGTTTCGCGAAGGGGCGGGGTGGGGAGCAAGCCCGCCGCAGGCGCCCACCCCTCATTCCCGCCCCGCGGCCTAGGTCTTGCGGCCCGCATCCCCTGCTTCGAAATACGCATGTACGGGGCAATCGAATGCTGCGACCATGACGCCCATGGTCCAAGCCCCGTCCGAAACCGTCATACCTCCCACCCGCCCCACCACCCGCACCTGGCTCGTCGTTCTCGCCGCCTGCGCCGGACAGTTCCTCGTGGTCCTCGACGTCTCCGTGGTGAATGTCGCGCTGCCGTCGATGCGGTCCGACCTCGGGCTCAGCGCCGCCGGCCTGCAATGGGTGGTCAACGCGTACGCGATCGCCTTCGCCGGCTTCATGCTGCTCGGCGGGCGCGCCGCGGATCTCTTCGGCCGTAAGCGGACCTTCCTGGTCGGGCTCGGGCTGTTCACCGCGGCCTCGCTCGCGGGCGGACTCGCGCAGCAGGAGTGGCATCTGCTGGCCGCCCGCGCGGTGCAGGGGCTGGGCGCGGCCGTTCTGGCGCCCGCCACGCTCACCATCCTCACCTCGGCCGTCCCCGAGGGCGCGGCCCGTGCGCGGGCCATCGGGACCTGGTCGGCGGTGGGCGCGGGCGGCGGGGCCGCGGGCGGGCTTGTCGGCGGCGTACTCACGGACGGCCTGTCCTGGCGCTGGGTGCTGCTGATCAACGTACCGATCGGCGCGCTGGTGCTCGCCGGGGCCGCCGTGTGGATCGTCGAGAGCCACGCCAAGGACGGCCGGCGGCTCGACCTGCCCGGCGCGCTGCTGGTCACGGCCGGTCTCGCGACCCTCACTTACGGGATCGTGCAGACCGAGGCGGAGGGCTGGGGGGCGGCGGCCACGCTGGTGCCGCTCGTCGCGGGTCTGCTGCTGCTCGGCCTCTTCGTGGCCGTGGAGGCGCGGACGAAGGCGCCGCTGATGCCGCTCAAGTTCTTCCGCCTCCGGGCAGTGTCGGCGGCGAACGCGGCGATGTTCGTGAACGGCTCCGCGATGTTCTCGATGTGGTTCTTCATGACGCTGTACGCCCAGAACGTGCTGGGCTACACCCCGCTCGGCGCCGGGCTTGCCCTCATCCCCAGCTCCCTGAGTGTGGTCATCGGCGCGAAGCTCGCCCCGCGCCTGATGGCCAGGACCGGCGCGCGCCAGGTCGCGATCACCGGCACCCTGGTGGCGGCCGTGGGCATGGCGTGGCAGTCCACGATGGGCGCCGACGGTTCGTATGCGAGCGCCATCCTCGGCCCCGGCATCCTGATGATGGTGGGCGCAGGGCTCGCCGCGACCCCGCTGGCCTCGCTCGCCACCTCGGCCGGAGCGCCGGGTGACGCCGGGCTCCTGTCGGGCCTGATCAACACCTCGCGCACGATGGGCGGCGCCCTGGGTCTGGCCGTGCTCTCGACGATCGCGGCGTCCAGGACCGGCGGCGCGGTGACCCCGGAGGCGCTGACGGCCGGTTACGCGCTGGCGTTCCGGGCGGGAGCGGCGGCGCTGCTCGCCGGGGCGGTGCTGATGCTGATCTGGCTGCCGCGGCGCAAGAGCGCGGCGTAGAGGCGGCCTTTCAATAGCCGGTGCTACAGCCAGCCCTGCTGCCGCGCCGACCGCACCGCCTCCATGCGGTTGCGGGTGCCGGTCTTGCCGATCGCCGCCGAGAGGTAGTTGCGTACCGTCGACTCCGACAGGTGCAGCTTCGTCGCGATGTCGGCGACGGTCGCCCCGTCCACGGACGCGTTCAGTACGTCGCACTCGCGCGCGGTGAGCGGGCTCGGCCCCGCGCTGAGCGCGGCGGCGGCCAGCGCGGGGTCGATGACGGTCTCGCCGGTCAGTACCCGGCGAATCGCCTCCGCCAGCTCCTCCACCGGCCCGTCCTTGACCAGGAAGCCCGCCGCCCCGGCCTCCATCGCGCGCCGCAGATAGCCGGGCCTGCCGAAGGTGGTCAGGATCAGCACCCGGCAGTCGGGCGCCTCGTCGCGCAGCAGCGCCGCGGCGTCGAGCCCGCTCATGCCCGGGAGTTCGATGTCGAGCAGCGCCACATCGGGGCGCGACAGCAGCGCGGCGTTCACGATCTCGTCGCCGGCCCCCACCTGCGACACCACCTCGATGTCCTCCTCCAGACCGAGCAGCAGCGCCAGCGCGCCGCGCATCATGCCCTGGTCCTCGGCGAGGAGAACTCTGATCACGGGGTGGGCTCCAGTTCCAGGTCGGTGCCGACGGGCAGTTCGGCGCTCACCAGGAAGCCGCCGTGGGTGGAGGGACCTGCGTCGAGTGTGCCGCCGGCCGCCGTGAGGCGCTCGGTGAGGCCCTTCAGCCCGTTGTCGCCGATCCGGCCGACCGGCTGCTCGGAGCCTACGCCCCGGCCGTTGTCCGTGATCTTCAGATGGACGCGTTCGGGTGAGCTGTCCACCGTGATCCCGCAGCGCGTCGCGCCGCTGTGCCGTACGACGTTGGTGACGGCCTCCCGCACCACCCAGCCGAGCAGTGCCTCCGTCTGCGGGGCGAGCGGGGAGCCCGTGCGGCGTACGAGCGACTTGATGCCGGCGGCGTCGAGCACCGAGCGGGCCCCGGCAAGCTCGGTGGTCAGGCTGCCCTCGCGGTAGCCGGTGACCGCCTCGCGGATCTCGGTGAGGGCCTGGCGGCCCACGGACTCGATGTCGGAGACCTGGGACAGGGCTGCGTCCAGGTCGCGCGGGGCCAGGCGGCGGGCGGCCTCGGACTTCACCACGATCACCGACAGGGTGTGCCCGAGGAGGTCGTGCAGGTCGCGGGAGAAGCGCAGGCGTTCCTTCTCGACCGCGGCGTGGGCGAGCTCCTCGCGGGTGGCGCGCAGCTCACGCACCGTTTCGGCGAGGGAGAGGATCGCGGAGGTCACCACGCCGGAGAGTGCCGTGCCGTAGCCGACGGCCGCCGCGGTCCACGGGTCGCCGCCGTCCCAGGTAGCGATGACCCCGGCGGATGCGCCGAGGACCAGCATCGCCGGGCCGAGCGCCTTCCTGGGCAGGACGGTGCCGCAGGCCAGCGCGAGGAGGGGGAAGAAGAGCCGCCAGCCGCCGCCGTAGCCGATGGCGAGGCCGTAGGTGACGGCCGCCATCCCGGCCAGGGCCAGCAGGACCGAGCGGCTCCTCCGGGTCCGCTTGTCGAAGGACCGGAATACGACGTAGATGTAGAGCGTGTTGAAGGTGAGGAGCCCGGCCCCGCCCAGCCAGGGGTTCGAGGCGTCGCCCCGCAGGAGACTGGCCAGCCCGCCGAGTCCGAGCAGCAGCCACGGCAGCATCTTGTAGCCGTCCGGCGCTCCCGGGAGCCGATACCGCTTCCACTTCTTCGGACCGTCCATGGTGGAGATCATGCCGTCCTCCCCGCACGCCGTCCCGTCCTCGCCGCACGACCTGTCCTCCGCGCGCGGCGCCGCGATTACGTTCCCGGTCGCTCCCGCGAGGGTCACCGCGGGCGATTCATCCCTTGTTGTCGTCATACCCAGGACGCTACGGAGACGGGCGGTGCACCGGTAGATGCGCTTGTACGGACTCGGGCGGGACAAAAGTACCGGGGCTATCTGACGTTGCGTCAGCAGTCTTCACAAGTATCCGGGCGTGCGTTATATATAGGGGCCATCGGCCTAGAACGCGTTCTAGAACGGGCGGTTCGCGGCCGGTCCCGTACGACCTCGGTGCGGCCGACGGTGCGGACGGTCGCACCGAGGTCTTCCCTCCCTCAAGGAGCACGCATCCATGCCCATCGATGCCGCCAAGGCCGTCGCCGCGGAGCCCCGATCCGGCGAGATCGCCTGGGACCACAAGGACATCCAGCTCTACCACCTCGGTCTCGGCGCCGGCCTTCCGGCCACCGACCCCGACGAGCTGCGCTACACCCTTGAATCCAGGCTGCACGTACTGCCGAGCTTCGCCACCGTCGCGGGCGCGGGCATGGCTTCGCTCGGCGGACTCGCGGCGCCCGGCATCGACGTCGACCTCACCCAGGTGCTGCACGGCGGCCAGTCCGTCGAGCTGCACCGGCCGATCCCCGTCAAGGGCAAGGCCGTTCAGACCTCCAGGGTCGAGGCGGTGTACGACAAGGGCAAGGCGGCCGTCATCGTGCTGCGCACCGAGGCGGCCGACGACGCGGGGCCGCTGTGGACCTGCGACGCGCAGATCTTCGTACGTGGCGAAGGCGGCTTCGGCGGCGAGCGCGGTCCCTCGCAGCGGCTCGAACTCCCCGACCGCGCACCCGACTTGACCGTCGAGAAGTTCATCCGTGAGGACCAGGCGCTCCTCTACCGGCTGTCCGGCGACTGGAACCCCCTGCACGCGGACCCCGAGTTCGCCAAGCTCGGCGGCTTCGACCGGCCCATCCTGCACGGCCTGTGCTCGTACGGGATGACGCTCAAGGCCGTCGTCGACACCGTGCTCGGCGGCGAGGTCGCACGGGTGACGTCGTACAACACCCGCTTCGCCGGGGTCGTATACCCGGGCGAGACCCTGCGCGTCCGTATGTGGCAGTCGCCGGGGCGCGTCCAGGTGTCGGTCACCGCTGTGGAGCGGGACGACGCACCGGTCCTGGCCGACACCACCGTCGTACACACCTGAGAAGGGAGCCGTACCGTGCGCGCAGCCGTACTGCACGAGATAGGGCAGGACAAGCTCGAAGTGCTCGACGACGTCGAGACCGTGGGCTTCGGTCCCGGCAAGGTCAAGCTCCGCATCCGGGCCACCGGACTGTGCCACTCCGACATCTCCGCGATGAACGGCGTGCTGCCGCAGCCCGCGCCCTTCGTCCCCGGCCACGAGGGCGCGGGCGAGGTCATCGACATCGGGGACGGCGTCACCGGGCTGAGCCAGGGGGACCGGGTTCTGGTCTGCTGGCTGCCCGCGTGCGGCGCCTGCGCGTCGTGCAAGCGCGGCCAGAGCCATCTGTGTCTGACCAGCCTCATGAACTCCGGCGTCCCCAACTTCAAGCGCCCCGGCGGCGAGGTCTTCGGCTTCGCCGGCACGGGCACCTTCGCCGAGGAGGTCGTGGTCGGCGCCGGCTGCGCCGTCCCGATCCCCGACGACGTGCCGTTCGAGATCGCCGCGCTCATCGGCTGCGGTGTGACCACCGGGCTCGGCGCGGCCATCAACACTGCCCAGGTGGAGGCTGGTTCGTCGGTCGCCGTCATCGGCTGCGGCGGCGTCGGCATCTCGGCGATCCAGGGCGCGCGGGTCCAGGGCGCCGCGCAGATCGTCGCCGTCGACCCGGTCGCCTCGCGGCGCGAGGCGGCGCTCAGGTTCGGTGCGACCGAGGCCGTTTCGCCCGACGAACTCGGCGACGCCAAGCAGCGGATCACGGCGGGCGAGGGCTTCGACTACGTCTTCGAGGTCGTCGGCAAGGCCGCCACCGCGCGGACCGCGTACGAGACGACCCGTCGCGGCGGCACCCTGTGCATCGTCGGCGCGGGCGCCATGGACGACCTCTTCCAGGTCAACATGTTCGAGCTGTTCTTCGACGAGAAGCGGATCCTGCCGTCCATGTACGGCGGCGGGGACGTGCTCCGTTCGTACGAGCGGGCCATCGCCCTGTGGCGCGCGGGCCGGATCGATCTGGAGGGCCTGATCACCCACCGGGTGCGGCTCGACTCGATCAACGACGCCCTGGACCAGATGCGCACCGGCGAGGCCCTGCGCACCTGCATCGAAATCTGAGGACACGACAGGATACGACAGGGCACGACAGGACACGAAGGGACCTCGCATGTCACTGCCACTCGAAGGCCTGTCCGCGATCGTCACGGGCGCCGGGCGCGGCCTGGGCCGGGCGGAGGCCCTGGAACTGGCCCGGCTCGGCGCGAGCGTCGTCGTCAACGACTACGGGCAGCCGGGGCGCGACGGTTCGGGCGAGGCCTCGGCCGCTCCCGCCGATGAGGTCGCCGCCGAGATCCGCGCGTCCGGCGGGCAGGCCGTCGCGGACCTCGGTGATGTCTCGGACCATGAACAGGCCGGTGCGCTGGTCCAGTTGGCCGTCGACACGTACGGGAAGCTGGACATCCTGGTCAACAACGCGGGCATCCTCCGGGACCGGATGGTGTTCTCGATGACCGAGGACGAGTGGGACTCGGTGATACGGGTCCACCTCAAGGGGCACTTCAACACCACCCACTTCGCCTCGGTCCACTGGCGCGCCCGCTCCAAGGAGGCGGGCGGACCGGTCTACGGCCGTATCGTCAATACGTCGTCGGAGGCCTTCCTGGCCGGTTCCGCGGGCCAGCCCAACTACGCGGCGGCCAAGGGCGGCATCGTCGGCCTCACCACCTCGACGGCGCTGGCGCTGGGCAAGTACGGGGTCACGGCCAACGCGATCTGCCCGCGCGCCCGCACCCGGATGACCGAGGACGTCTTCGCCGGCTTCGCCGAGCCGACGGGCGGCCGGCTCGACGCGCTCGCCCCCGAGCACGTCTCCCCGCTGGTCGGCTATCTCGCGTCCCCGGCGGCGGCCAAGGTCAACGGCCAGCTGCTTGTTGTCCACGGCGGCATGGTCGCGATCGTCGAACGCCCCAAGGTGGCGGCCAAGTTCGACTCGGCGAAGGAGACCTTCACCTTCGACGAGCTGGACGAGCTGCTCTCCCCGTACTACGAGGAGCGGCCCGCGCACGAGACGTTCGCCGCGGCCGAGGTACTGGGTCTCAAGCGGTCCTGAGGGGCCGCAGCCGCCGCGTGGGGTCTCGCGTACGCGGTCGGCAGGCGCCGCTGACCGCGCACGGCCAACGGCGAAGGGCCCGTACCGAAAGCAATTCGGTACGGGCCCTTCGCCGTCACATCTCTATCGGTTACTGCTGTCTCCCGGCGTCAGGCGGTGGCGGCCATGGACCTCGGCCGCCGTTTCCTCCATCGTCGCCGCCCCGCCTCGGTGCTTTCCTGAGCCGTCGGCCTCGCCCTGAGAGCGCCCCTGGGCCGGGTCGGTTCCGGTTTCGTACATGGTGGGAAGTCACCCCAAAGTGATCGCTGTTTGCACGTACATGAACCATGACCGGCATTGTCACCGTGGGTATCCGGCCGGTACGGCTCGTCGTCCAGAGCGAAAGTCTAACCAGCCGTGATGCGCCCGGTGAGCGGCGCCTGCTGCAGTGGAACCGGCTTGCACACCACAAGAGGCACAGAGTCGCCGGACGGTTCCCCACCTGCGGCTTCCACCACCGCTTCAGCCTGTGCGGGTTCGGTGACCATGGGCGGCGGCGCGTGCGTACGGGCCACCCCGCACGGCACGGCAGCGGTCGCGTACGGCAGTCGCAGCACCCCCTCCCGCGTCCAGGTCCCGGCCCCCGCCAACCACCCATCGGGCGCCGCCACTTGGGTCAGCTGCCGCTCCGCCGGCCGCCACATCCCCAGCCAGGTCCCCGCCGCCCCGTCGACCCGCAGCGCCACCGCGCAGCTCTCCGGCATCAGCACCTGACCCGGCTGCACGGCGAACGGGGAGAGCGCCGCGTCCGCGAGCCGCAGGCACTCCGGGAAGCGGACCGGGCGGTAGCTGCCCAGGACCCCCCACCCCAGCCGGTCGTGCCCCGGGGCGTCCGAGCGGATCAGCAGCAGCCCGCTGTCCGCGTCGGCGAGCAGCAGCCGGTCGTTGCTGCGCTCCGCGATCTGCAGCAGTGGCGTCGTCTCGCCGCCCCGCTCCAGGTCGACCGCCACCGCCTTGGTGACCCCTTCGCTCTCCCGGTCCAGGGCCAGCATCCGCCCCGTGCGGTCGAGCCACACGCCGCCCGAGCAGCGCCCGGCGACCTCCGCGACGTGCTCGGGCCCGAAGGCGCCGCCCGCCACCTGCCACACCGCCGTGGACCTCTCGCCCACGGCCAGCGCGTAGGCGCTGACGCCGTCGGGCGCGGGCGGCAGCAGGGTCAGGTGCCCGCACTCCACCGCGCCGACCGGCAGTTCCCCCGTCGCGGGTCCCGTCGGGTAGAGCAGCGAGAAGGCGTGCCGCCCCGCCACCCTGCGGTGGATGAGCACCCGCCCGTCCGTCAGCGGCAGCAGCCCGGTGTCCGGCTCCTCGGGCTGGTCCGCGGGCAGCGGTACGGCGTAGGGCTCGGGTCCGTCGAGCGTCCAGCGCTCGGGGAACCGGGCCTCGCCCTCACCCGCCAGCCGCGCGGCGTAGGAGCCGTCCGCGGTGATCGTGAACATGGCCGCTCCCACCACGTCGTCGGCCGGGGCGGTCTCGATGGCACAGGCTGTCATCGATAAGTCACCTCCGGTGACTGAAGCTAGTTTTCGCACTCCCTGCCGAACAACACGAGACCTCCCTCTTCACACAAATGGATGGCTATTACGTGCTTCGGCTGAGAATGCGGGGGCGCGTGTGCTGGGCGATGCGCCGGTGGCGGTCACCTCGCAAGCAGGGGCCTTTGGCCCCGCCCGCAGACCGGGCATACAAGCCATGGCCAACGGGGCACGGTGGGCAGGTAGCCTTTCCTCCGTGCCCCGTCTGTCTGAAGTCATCGCCGCGCTCGACGCCCTCTGGCCGCCGGAGCGGGCCGAGAGCTGGGACGCGGTCGGTATGGTCTGCGGGGATCCCGACGCCGAAGTGACCCGGGTCATGTTCGCCGTGGACCCCGTCCAGGAGATCGTCGACGAGGCCGTGAAGCTCGGCGCGAACCTGCTCGTCACCCACCACCCGCTCTATCTGCGCGGTACGACGACGGTCTCGGCCGGCACCTTCAAGGGCCGCGCCGTGCACACCCTGATCAAGAACGACATCGCGCTGCACGTCGCCCACACCAACGCCGACACCGCCGACCCCGGGGTGTCCGACGCCCTCGCGGGCGCACTCGGCCTGAAGGTCACCGGGCCCCTGGTGCCCGACCCCACCGACCCCCAGGGCCGCCGCGGTCTCGGCCGGATCTGCGAGCTCGACCCCCCGGCCACCCTGCGCCACTTCGCGGCCCGCGCCGCGGCCAGGCTGCCCGCCACCGCGCAGGGCGTCCGCGTCGCCGGCGACCCGGACGCGATCGTGCGTACGGTCGCGGTCAGCGGCGGCTCCGGCGACGGCCTCTTCGCGGACGTACGGGCGGCGGGTGTCGACGTGTACCTCACGGCGGATCTGCGCCACCACCCGGCCTCCGAGGCCCGCGCACAGAGTCCCCTCGCGCTGCTCGACGCCGCGCACTGGGCCACCGAGTGGCCCTGGTGCGAGCTGGCCGCCGCGCAGCTCGACGAGATCTCCGACCGCAACGGATGGGACCTGCGGGTCCATGTCTCGACGCAGGTCACCGACCCCTGGACTTCCCACCACGCCCCGTCCTCCGCCCTCCCGACGAGCGCCCCGCGCGCCCCCCTTGATCCTTCTGGAGCCCCCAACTGAACGCCGCGCCCGCCGACCAGATCCGTCTCCTCGACGTCCAGGCCCTCGACGTACGCCTGTCGCAGCTCGCGCACCGGCGCTCGTCGCTGCCCGAGCACGCCGAGCTCGACTCGCTCACCAAGGACCTCACCCAGCTGCGCGACCTGCTCGTCGCCGCGCAGACCGAGGAGAGCGACACCGCCCGCGAGCAGATCAAGGCGGAGCAGGACGTCGACCAGGTGCGCCAGCGCGCCGCGCGCGACCAGCAGCGCCTTGACTCCGGTGCCGCCATGTCCCCCAAGGACCTGGAGAACCTCCAGCGCGAGATCGTCTCGCTCGCCAAGCGCCAGGGTGACCTGGAGGACGTCGTCCTCGAAGTCATGGAGCGCCGCGAGTCCGCCCAGGAGCGCATCACCGAACTGACCGCGCGGGTCTCCTCCGTCCAGGCCAAGACCGACGACTCGATCGCGCGCCGCGAGGCCGCGTACAAGGAGATCGACGGCGAGCAGGCCACGCTCACCAAGGAGCGCGAGGTCGTCTCCGGCGTCGTCCCCGCCGACCTGCTGAAGCTGTACGAGAAGCTGCGCGTCCAGCAGGGTGGCGTCGGCGCCGCCCGGCTCTTCCAGCGCCGCTGCGAGGGCTGTCGCCTGGAGCTCAACATCCACGAGATCGGCGTGGTGCGCGCCGCACCCCGCGACGAGGTGCTGCGCTGCGAGAACTGCCACCGCATCCTGGTCCGTACGTCCGAGTCCGGTCTGTAAGCGGATGGGACTCAGCCTCGTCATCGAGGCCGACGGCGGCTCCCGGGGCAACCCGGGGCCCGCCGGCTACGGCGCTGTCGTACTGGACCCCACCACGGGGGAGACGCTCGCCGAGGCCGCCGAGTACATCGGCGTGGCCACGAACAATGTCGCCGAATACAAGGGCCTGATCGCCGGACTGCGCGCCGCCAGGGCGCTGGACCCCGACGCCAGGGTGCACGCCCGGATGGACTCCAAGCTCGTCGTCGAGCAGATGTCGGGCCGCTGGAAGATCAAGCACCCGGACATGAAGCCGCTCGCGGCCGAGGCCGCGACGATCTTCCCGCGTGCCCAGGTCACGTACGAATGGATCCCCCGGGAGAAGAACAAGCACGCCGACCGGCTCGCCAACGAGGCGATGGACGCGGGCAAGAAGGGCAAGCAGTGGGAGCCGTCGGCCTCCATGGCGGCCCTGAAGTCCGGTCCCGCCCGGGAGCGCGTGCTGCCGCCGTCGGGTCCGCCCGGCGACGCGGCGGCGGGCGCGGCCAAGGCGCGGGCGGCCATGGCGGGGGCCCCGGCCCAGACGCTGCTGACCCTGCCGGTCGACGACGAGGAGACCACCGCGGACGCCTCCGCTGCGCCCGCCGTCGGCTGGGGTGCGGCCGACCTCGGCCCACCCACCACGTTTGTCCTGCTGCGGCACGGCGAGACCGTTCTCACCCCCGAGAAGCGGTTCTCCGGCAGCGGCGGCACCGACCCGCAGCTGTCGGCGGCCGGCCGCCGGCAGGCCGAGGCGGCAGCCGCTTCGGTCGCCTCGCGCGGCACGGTCCAGGAGATCGTAAGCTCCCCGCTGCGCCGCTGCCGTGAGACCGCGGACGCGGTGGCCGCACGGCTCGGCCTGGAGGTACGCATCGAGGACGGGCTGCGCGAGACCGACTTCGGCGCGTGGGAGGGCCTGACGTTCGCGGAGGTCCGCGAGCGGCACCCGGCCGACCTGGACGCCTGGCTCGCCTCCCCGAAGGTGGCCCCGACGGGCGGTGGCGAGAGCTTTGAGACGGTGGCCCGCCGGGTCTCGGCGGCGCGTGACCGGTTGCTGGAGCGTCACGCGGGCCGGACCGTGCTGCTGGTCACCCACGTGACCCCGGTCAAGACGCTGGTCAGGCTGGCCCTGAACGCCCCGCCCGAGTCCCTGTTCCGCATGGAACTCTCGGCGGCGTCGTTCTCGGCGGTGGCGTACTACACGGACGGCAACGCGTCGCTGCGCGTCCTCAACGACACGTCGCACCTGCGCTGACCGCACCGATCCGGTGCCGGTGCCGGTGCTACGAGGCCCGGCCCGCCGCTTCCCGTACGACGTCGTCGTACAACTGGAAGAGGCGCGGCCGGGCTTCTGTATTGCCGTCGGCGGTCTCCTGGCGCTCCAGCAACGCCCAGCAACGGGCGGTGAGTTCACGGGCCACCGCGCCCGCCCAGGGCCGGGGCAGCAACTCGGGCGGGAGCAGCGGGTCGGGTTCCATGGCCCGGGTGAACTCGGCGGCGAGCTCGACCCCGGCAGTGAGCCGCTCGGCCGGCGTGCGCGCGGCGCCGAAGTGATCGAGCCGCTGCCGGGCGACCTCGGCAAGCCGCTCGTAGCGGGCGGCGATCTCCTGCTGCGGCCACAGGGCGCGGGCGAGTGCGACGGGGTCCTGCTCGTCGCCGCGGCGCAGGTTGTCCGTACGGACAAAGGTGACGCCGTCGAGGACGCCGAGCCGCCGGGCCTCGTCCTCGACGTACGGCTCCCACGCGTTGGCGCAGACGTAGAGCCCGCCCTGGAGCGGTGAGCCGCCGAGCTGGCCCAGCTGCTCGCGCAGCGCGTCCCTGGCGGTGCGCCTCGCCTCGGGCACCGCGAACGCGACCAGGTGCCAGACGCCGTCCCACGGTGCGAGCCCGGCGTCCTGCCGGAAGGCGTGCCGGACGAACTCGACGTCGGGCGCGCGGGTGCGTTCGGTGTCGGCGGTGGTGCGCAGCAGGGCCTTGCGGCCACGGCCCTCCTGGGTGAACCTGCCGTCGGTCACCAGCCGTTTGATGGTCAGCCGCACCTGCTGGTCACTCATGCCGAGCAGGGCCGCGACGTCGTACAGCTCATCCGCGTGGACCGTTCCGTCGGCGCGGATCAGCGCGTGGACGAGCGTGCGCGTAGGGACCTCGACGGACTTCACGGCAGCCGACGGTACATGGTCGTCACCGCGCCGAAGCCCAGCAGTCCGCGCAGATACGGCGTCTTCTCGGTCCGTACGACGTGGAAGTCGCGCCGTTCGTACAGGGCGCGGGCGCGCGGATTCACGTCGATCACGTCGAGCCTGATCTCGCGGCAGCCGTTCTCGGCGGCGACGGCCGCGACCTCCTCGATGAGCTGCCCGCCGATGCCCGCGCCCCGGACCTCCGCGTCCACCGCGATGCCGTCGAGCACCAGGCGGCGCGGCGCGGACCCGCGGTGGAACACGGCCAGGATCAGCAGCCGGTGCAGCCCGCGCACCCGCCCGTAGGCACGCAGTACGTCGCGCCAGGTGCCGTGGTTGAAGGACCGGCCCGCCAGCTGGTAGCCCGCGAGCCCGACCAGCCGGCCGTCGATGAGCGCGCAGACCGCACGGTCGGCGTTCAGCTGCGCCGCGATGAACTCCACTGCTTTCGCAGGCGGGTTGAGGGCGGGGCCGAGCTTGCGGCCGAACGCCTCCCAGTACAGCTCGGCCGCGCGGTGCTCGGCCCCGGCGGGCAGTCCTCGACGGATGGTGACCTCGTGAGTCATGGGCTCTCCAATCGCTCGTATCTAAAACGATCGTATCGGAAGTGATAGCTTCTGTGGAGAGGGTTCGGGGATGATTCGGAATTCAGAAGGGCGGTCTCCGCATGCGGAGGTTCAGGAAGTGGTTCGTCGCGCTTGCCGTGTTGGTGCTTGTGGCCGCAGGACTCGGTGGGGTGGTGCTCTGGCAGAACACCTACGCCATGGACGAGCAACGGGTCTCGATCCGGCACGGCGGACACCGGCTCCAGGGGGTGCTGGCCACGCCCAGGGACGGTGCGGCCGCGCATGGACTCGTGGTGTTCGTGCACGGCGACGGGCCTGTCGACGCCACCCACGAGGGCGGCTACCGGCCGATGTGGGAGGCGTTCGCCAAGGCCGGATACGCCACGCTCTCCTGGGACAAGCCCGGTGTGGCGGGCGCCCCGGGCAACTGGCTCGACCAGTCCATGGACGACCGGGCGGACGAGACGGCGGCCGCCATCGCCTGGGCCCGCGCTCGCCCCGGCATTGACGCCGACCGCGTCGGACTGTGGGGCGCCAGCCAGGCCGGCTGGGTGCTGCCGAAGGTCGCGGCCCTGACCCGGGTGGACTTCGTCGTGGCCGTCTCGCCCGCCGTCAACTGGCTCAGGCAGGGCCGCTACCACCTGCTCGCCGAGCTGCGCGCGGACGGCGCGTCGCCCGCCCGTAAGAAGCGGGAGGTAGCCAGGAGCGACACCACTCGTGGGCTACTCGCGCGCGGCGCGACCTTCGAGGAGTACGTACGCGCACGGGGCGGTGACGCGGACGGCATGACCGCCGACCGCTGGGGATTCGTACTCAGGAACCACACCGCCGACGCGACGGCCGACCTGCGCGCGCTGCGCGGTGTGCCGGTGCTGCTGGCTCTCCCCGGCCGTGACATCAACGTGGATACCGCCGAGACCGGGCAGGTCTACCGGGAGGTGCTCGACGGCTCCGGCGCGCTGGAGGTCCGCGACTACCCGGACGCGGCGCACTCCATGGTCAAGCAGGTGGTGGAGGCGTCGGAGACCAGGCTGACGCTCACCGCGCTGTTCGCGCCCCGGGCGCTCTTCGCGGACGGCTTCCTCGGCGACCAGCGGCGCTTTCTGCGGGAGCTCGGCTGAAGAGGGAAGAGGGGCGGGTGCCGCAGCCGGCCGCTCGTGGGCGGGTCGGGCGTGGGCCGGGGGCCCGCTGAACGTCGGCCCGAAGCGCGCCTGGTTGAAGGCGGGCCCGAGGGGGTCCGGCGTTCAGCGCGACCGCCGACCGCCGACCGCCGACCGCCGACCGCCGACCGCGGCGGTGGTGGTGGCGGTGCCGGTGGCGGGTCAGCCGCGCAGGGCCGCAGCTTCGCGGGCCAGTGTCTCGACGCGTGCCCAGTCCTTCGCCGCGATCGCGTCGCCCGGCAGCATCCAACTGCCGCCCACGCAGCCCACGTTGCCCAGCGCCAGGTAGGAGGGCGCGGAGGCGAGCGAGATGCCGCCCGTCGGGCAGAAGCGGGCCTGGGGGAGCGGGCCCCCGAGGGACTTGAGGTACGCGGTGCCGCCCGCCGCCTCCGCCGGGAAGAACTTCATCTCGCTCACCCCGCGCTCCAGCAGCGCCACGACCTCCGAGGTCGTCGAGACCCCGGGCAGGAACGGGACACCGGACGCCTTCATCGCGTCAAGGAGCCCGTCCGTCCACCCCGGGCTCACCAGGAACCGCGCTCCGGCGCCGACCGCGTCGGCCACCCCGGCCGGGGAAATCACCGTGCCGGCGCCCACCACCGCGCCGGGCACCTCCGCCGCGATGGCGCGGATGGAGTCGAGGGCGGCGGGCGTCCGGAGGGTCACTTCGATCGCCGGGAGCCCGCCCGCCACCAGCGCACGGGCCAGCGGTACCGCGTCGGCGACGTCATCGAGGACCACGACAGGGACGACGGGAGCAAGGTCGAGCACGGAAGTCATGCGCCCATCTTGCCGCGCACCAGGCGTTCTATGCAACGAGTGTTGCGCACCGCGCAACACTCAGTGAATCTGGCTGACCACCACGTCGAGCCCCCACGCCTTCCCGCCCTTCGCCGGAGCCGTCACCTCCACCGCGTACCCCAGGTCCCGCAGCGTCTCGACCAGCTCCCGGGGCCCCTTCGGCGCAGCCCCGGCCATCAGCAGATCCCGTACGATCCGGCCCTTGGTCGCCTTGTTGAAGTGGCTGACCACGGACCTCTTCTCGACCCCGGCCGCGTCGATCTGCGAGTGCAGCACCCGCACGGTCGCGGTCCGCCCGGCGACCTCACCGGCCGGCCGCCACGCGGTTGCGTACGCCGCCGACCGCAGGTCGAGAACCAGCCCGTCCCCGGCGATCTCGGGCAGCTCGGCCTCCATGGGCCTGCGCCAGTACGTCCCGAGCGCGCCGAGCCCCGGCAGCGTCACCCCCATCGAGCAGCGGTACGACGGAATCCGGTCGCCCACCCGCACCGCGCCCCACAGCCCCGAGAACACCAGCAGCGAACGCCCGGCCCGCCGCCGCGCCGCGGTGTCCAGCGAGGCCAGGTCGAGGGCGTCGTACAGCACACCGGTGTAGATCTCCCCGGCCGGCCGCGCCCCGGCGGTCCGCAGCTCCAGATTCTTGGCGACCTCGCCGCGCAGCCCTTCGCTCAGCCCGAGGACGATCCGCGCCTTCTCCTCGTCGGCGGCGCACAGCTCCACCAGCTCGTCGAGCACCGCGGCCCGCGCCCCGGCCAGCCCCGGCACCGACAGCGACTCCGGCTTCAGAGGCGCGCCGCGGCCCCCGGCGGCCTTTCCTTCGGACGGCGGCAAGAGCACGAGCACAGGGGTTCTCCTTCGTACGACGCGAACCAGACAACGGTAGTCCGCGGAGCGGGCCTTCCGGGAGCGGGGCACGGCGCCTGCGGCGGGCTGTTCCCCAACCCGCCCCTTCCCACAACTGGGGCTCCGCCCCAGACCCCGGTCCTCAAGCGCCGGACGGGCTGAAAAACAGCCCGTCCGGCGCTTGAGGACACGCCCGAAGGGCGTCCCGGGGGCCCGGGGCCCGCCCCGCCACGCGACGGCAGCCGCAAAATGACACAGCGGGAAGGGGCGGGTAGGGGACGGCGCCGCAGGCAACCCGCACCACAAGCGCACCCGCACCCACCCACGCACCCGCACCGGCCCCCCGGCCGGCCAGGCCACCGCGCCGCACCCCCCGCTCCCCCCTACGCTCGGACCATGCCCCGCCGCCATATCCACCTGACCGGTGCCGCCGAAGCCCCCCTGCGGGCCGCCCTGAGCGCGCTGCGCACCCGGCTCGACGTGCCGCGCGACTTCCCGCCCGAGGTACTCGCGGAAGCGGCGGCCGCCGCCAAGGCACCGCGGCTGCCCGCCCACGACGCGACCGACCTCGCACTGTTCACCATCGACCCGCCCACCTCCGTCGACCTCGACCAGGCCATGCACCTGGCCCGACGCGAGGGCGGCGGCTTCCGGGTGCACTACGCGATCGCCGACGTCGCCGCCTTCGTCACCCCGGGCGGCGCCCTCGACGCCGAGGCGCACCGCAGGGTGATGACCCTCTACTTCCCCGACGGGAAGGTCCCGCTGCACCCGCCGCTGCTCTCCGAGGGCGCCGCGAGCCTGCTGCCCCAGCAGGTCACCCCTGCCCTGCTGTGGCGCATCGACCTCGACGCGGACGGCCGCACCGAGGCGACCCACGTGCGCCGTGCGCTCGTACGCAGCAGGGCCAAGCTCGACTACGCCGGCGTCCAGCGGCAGATCGACGCGGGGACGGCCGAGGAGCCCCTGGCGCTGCTCAAGGATGTCGGGCTGCTCCGCGAGGCGCTGGAGCGCGAGCGCGGTGGGATCTCCCTGAATGTGCCCGAGCAGGAGGTCGTCGAGCGCGACAACGCGTACTTCCTCGAATATCGCGCCCCGCTCCCCGCCGACGGCTGGAACGCCCAGATCTCCCTGCTCACCGGCATGGCCGCCGCCGACCTGATGACGGCCGCGGGCACCGGCATCCTGCGCGCCCTGCCGACCGCCCCCGACGGCGCCGTGGCCCGGCTGCGCCGCACCGCGAAGGCCCTGGGCATCGACTGGCCGCACCACGTCCCGTACGCCGAGGTCATCCGCTCCCTCGACCCGACGAGGCCCGCGCACGCCGCGTTCCTCCAGGAGTGCACGACGCTGCTGCGCGGCGCCGGCTACACCGTCTTCGAGAACGGCCGGGTCCCCGACCCCGCCGTTCACGCCGCGGTCGCCGCCGCCTACACCCACTGCACGGCCCCGCTGCGCCGCCTCGTCGACCGCTACGCCGGGGAGCTGTGCGTCGCCGCCGTCGCGGGCGAGGATCCGCCCGAATGGATGCGCGTGGCACTCGCGGCGCTCCCGCAGGAGATGGCCGACGGCACCCGGCGCGCGAACACCATTGAGCGCGAATGCGTGGACCTCGTCGAGGCAGCGCTGCTCAAGGACCGCGTGGGCGAACTGTTCGACGCCAGCGTGGTGGACGTCAAGGACAACGAACCAGCCATCGGAACCGTCCAGTTGGAGGACCCGGCGGTCGTCGGCCGCATCGAGGGCGGCACCGACCTCCCGCTGGGCGAACGCATGCGGGTCCGGCTCACGAGGGCGGACCCGGGATCGGCGAAGGTGCTGTTCGCCCCCGCGTGACGGCCGCGACGAAGGCACGTGGGTCGTCGGCGTGAAACCGTACGGCCCGCGCCTCACCGAGCGCCCCGAGCGGGCGTACGTACCCGACCGGCCCAGTCAGCTCCACGGTCACGGAGCTCTGCTGGCCCACGGCGAGCGTCAGTACCCCGTCCTCGTCCACCTTGGTGAAACGCCGGTCGACCCGTACGGACTCGATCGCCGCGGCGGGCACCCGCACGTCCCACAGCACGCCGTACCGGATGCGCAGTGACCCGTCGGCCTCCACCACATGGGGCCGCGTCACGCAGGCGGCCTGGAACGCGAGCACCTGCACCACCCCGTACACGTCGATGAACAGCACGATCTGGTGCACCAGCGGCCACGGGACGAGCAGCGCCAGCATCACCGCCTCGACGAGGGAGACGAAGACGAGGGCGTAGAGCATCGCGGTCTGCGGCCCGGTGTACGGCGCCGGGTGCGCGCCGCCGCCGGATCTCCACCTCCTGCCGGGCCAGGTCCGCGTCCAGCTCACGCACCACTTCGACCAGTTCGCGCCCGGCGTCGTCGGCGACGACGTCCCGCACCTCGTCGAGGCCGAGCCCCAGCTCGGTCAGCCGCCTGATCCGCGCCAGCTCGACGGCGTCCCGTACGCCGTACTCGCGATAGCCGTTGGCCAGCCGCGGGGGCTCGGGCAGCAGGCCCTGATGGTGGTAGTGCCGCACGGCTCGGGTGGTGACCCCGGCAAGGGCGGCGAGCTCTCCGATTCGCATGAGGCCAGTAGAAACCCTGACGCTGCGGCAAGATCAACCCCGAACCTTCGGGCGCTGTCGGTAGGGCCCCTTCGCCGCGTCGGGGCGGTCCGGCCCGGGCGGGTAGCATGGTCGGCACGGCAGACGAGTCGGCTGGACGGTCGCGTCAGTACCCCTCGGGGTACTGCCGAGGAACGTCCGGGCTCCACAGGGCAGGGTGGTGGGTAACGCCCACCCGGGGTGACCCGCGGGACAGTGCCACAGAAAGTAGACCGCCCGGGACTCCGGTCCCGGGTAAGGGTGAAACGGTGGTGTAAGAGACCACCAGCGCCTGAGGTGACTCAGGCGGCTAGGTAAACCCCACCCGGAGCAAGGTCAGGAAAGGCCGTCGCAAGACGGCCTTGCGCGGACGTTCGAGGGCTGCCCGCCCGAGTCCGCGGGTAGACCGCACGAGGCCGGTGGCAACGCCGGCCCTAGATGGATGACCGTCTCCCGACGGGCCGCGAGGCCCGCCGGCGACAGAACCCGGCGTATAGGCTGTCTCGTCTGTCGGTTGGTTTGTGAAGGCCCCCTGAGCTGCGAATAAGCAGGTCAGGGGGCCTTCTCGTGTGAGGCACACGGATGTGGCAACCCTGGGTGGTCGGTTCCATTTCCGTCCGTTCCTGGGTGCCCTGTGGCGATTGTGTGGCGCTGCGGGCGGGTCTCAGACCTGCCAGGATTCAGCCGGGTCATCTACCCATGCGCTCTGCCCTTCCGCCGCGACGGTAAGCCCGAAGCGCTCGTATCCGGGCTTGCCCTTCCCCGCCCACCAGCGGTACGCCGAATCGACTTCATCCCACAGCTTGCGTGGGCCGGATTGCCACACTTGCGCGTCGTCCTTGTCACGGAACATCACGCACGCCCATGAGCGGTCCGTGAGTCCGTAGAACCACACCGGCCGTTTGCCGTCGCGCTTGTCGGCTACGACGTGAACGCAGTCGCGGACCTTGATCCCCACGGCGAACCGTTGAGGGCTGAACCGGTCTCCCAGGAAGTCGTCCTCCGTGATCGTGGTGGATGACTTCTCACGGTCGGCCACGTCGCCGATGACGTACTCGGAGTGCACCACGGGTGAGAGACGCTGGGCACGCGCCTTCATGAACTCCACCGGACCCGTGAACGGCCCTGTGGCGCTCTCCCCGCCGTCCGCGACCACCAGCCGGGCCACCGCGTCACCATTGCCGTAAGGAGTCCCCCATGGGGCCACAATGACCGCGCCTGGTCGGCTCTGTTCGACCCAGGCGAAGGGGAGTTGGCGGAAGCCGCACGTGGCGATGATCCGGTCGTACGGCCCGCCTTCCGGGTAGCCCTTGAGTCCGTCGCGGTTGATGACCCGTACAGCGAGCCCGAAGAGATTCAGCGCCGTTCGTGCTTCTGCCGCTACGACGGAATCGACCTCCACCGTGACGACGTTCTCACTGCGCAACCGATGGGCCAGCAGCGCGGCGTTCCACCCGGTACCTGTTCCGATCTCCAGGACGCGATTACCAGGCTTTACGTCAAGGTCGCTGAGCATCCGGAATACGACGGACGGCATGGAAGCGGAAGACGTTGACACGTCCCCCGGTTCAGTACCGGAATGCTTCCCGTCATCCCATTGCGTGACCACGGGGACGTCTGCGTCTGCGTACCCGTACCAGGCTTTCGGATCTGCCGACCGCGAAACGGGGATGCTCTGCCCCGTCTGCATGTTGAACGGCCAGATGAGATCCGGCAGGAACGAGGCACGGGGAACCGCAGCGAACGAGGGGGCCCAATCCGAAGAGAGGACCCCCCCAGCCATGAGGACACGCCCCAGCTCGGTGAGGCTGGCACGCTCCTGGTGTGCGTCGGCGCTCACTGTCTAGGCAACCTTCGGCATGGGAACGCCGGGGCCACCGTCCGGAGTGGGTGGGGGCGGTGCGGGCGCAGGCTCGCCGGGCAATCCGTCGCCGCCGTTGGCCTCAATGATGGTGATCACTGTTTCCCTTTCGTCGTCGGGCGTCTTTGGAACCATTCGACCGCCGACCGTCACGCGGGCTGCCGAACGGGTGAAGCCCCGTCCCTGCCAGGATTCCGAATGGATTGCGTGGGGAGCCTCAATCCGGATACGTCCGGCAGGGACGGGAGTCATTGGCGGGACGCGAAATCGCGCTCCCGGATCTGTAGCTCGGCCTTGTAGGTCAGTTCATTGATGCACGGCTCACACGCGAACAGCCGCGCGACTCCGAGCGGCGTGAGAGCCGGACCAATCCACATGACATCGGTGTCCAGTCGGCGGCAGTAGAGCAAGCACCTACCCCGACCCCAGTGGTTGCCGTCGCCTGCGGTCGGCGGTTGGGGCCGGATGTCGAGATGCTGAACCGGCACGGCCGTCACGGGGCGGAGAGGCAGCGGGGGCAGTTCACAGCGCGCGCCCACATGTCTTTCGCGTCACTGGCCTTGCCAGCGCCACAGGCCGACTTGAGTTCCTTGGCCCGTTGGGGATCGCTGAGCGGACCAGTGAGCTTGTGCACAGTCATCACGTCCTCTCCGACCGTGCCCGCTGCCCACTCCGTGGCCTCTTCGGCTTGGGTCTTCGTGATCATGCTTGGTCCGCCCTTCTGTGGGGGTGGGTGGAGATCTCTTCGTTGCACTGTCGGACCGTGGCGGGGCTCCCTGCCGCGTGCGCTGCCGCCCGCTGCCGGTTCAGCGCTCCGCACACGTCGCAGCCGTCCAGGGGCACAGGTTCAAGGGTGGGCAGGCGCAGCGCCGGTACGCCCGTGGTGTCACTCACTTGCCCAGCCTCCGGAGTGGACCGAATCAACACTCTTACCCACTGGCCTAGTTGCTTCTGCGTAGCCGGTTCGGCGCGCGCACTCCGGGGTCAGTCGCCAGAACGGGCCAGCCTCAATGAACACAGCCAGCTCGTCCACGTCACTGCGGGGGCGAGGGATAGGGAGCTTGAGGGGAGTGCACTTTCGGGACAACGTCCGCTCCTCTCCGTAGCGGTACCACTACCAGGGCGATTCACGGTGGCCTACAGTCGGGAACTATTCAACGTGTCAGATGAGAACGGAGAGTTGGTGATCCCCCGTTGAACCGCAAGGAGTTGAACCCTGAGGGCGGCCCCAGAGCAGCGTTCGGGGCGCGTCTGCGCAGCTTGCGAGAAGCGCGCGGCTGGAAACAGGAAGACCTGTCCACGCAGATGGGGTACAGCAGCACCCATATCTCAGCGGTCGAAACTGGCCGCAAGATGCCAACTGCCCGATTTTCGCGCAGTGCTGACCACGCATTTGGTCTCGAAGGGACAGCGGACACGTTCGAACACCAGTGGCGCGAGATCCGTTCCGGCAGCTTGCTGGAGGGGTTCCCGGAGTACGTAGGGCACGAGGGCCGGGCGGTAGAACTCCGGCTGTACGAAATCGGGATCATTCCTGGCTTGCTCCTGAGGTTCCCCCGAGATGCGGAGGGCGATGACAGCGGGTCAGATGGTTCTCATGAGAGGAACTCTGACCATGGCCGCTCCGAGGAAATATCCGCTGGAGTTGCGTGAGCGTGCGGTGCGGATGTATCGCACCGCCGAGCCGAAGCCCCAGATCAAGCGCCTGGCCATTGAGCTGGGGGTCCACCCGGAGGCACTGCGCGGCTGGATCCGCCAGGCCGAGGCCGACCGCGGCGAGCGCGACGACCGGCTGACCACCGAGGAGAAGGACGAGCTGGGCCAGCTGCGGCGGGAGGTGAAGGAACTGCGCCGGGCGAACGAGATCCTGCGCACGGCCTCGGCTTTTTTCGCCCAGGAACTCGACACGACCCGGCGCAGGTACTGACGTTCCTCAGCGAACGCAGTGACCTCGGTGTCGAGCCCGTACTCCGGGAACTGCACGTCCCCTCGTCCACCTACTACCGCTGGCGCCGGCAGGAGAAGGAGCCGTGTGAACGCCGCCGCCGTGACGCGGAGTTGACGACCAAGATCGAGGAGATCCATGCCGACTCCGGCGGGATCTACGGCTCGCCCCGCGTGCATGCCGTGCTCAAGCGCGAGGGCGTGGCCATCGGCCGCAAGCGGGTCGAGCGATTGATGCGCGAGGCCGATCTGGCGGGCCTCAGCCCACGCCGCACGGGCAAGGGCTTCACCCGCCGCGACCCGACGGCCACGCTCGCCCCGGACCTGGTGCAGCGGGACTTCACCGCTCCCGTGCCGAACCGGCTGTGGGTCACCGACCTCACCATGATCCCCACGGGTGAGGGACCGCTGTGGCTCTCCGCGATCCGCGACGCCTTCTCCCGCCGGGTGGTGGCCTGGGAGACCTCCGCCCGCGCGGACGCCGACCTGGTCCTGTCCTGCCTCGAGTACGCCCTGGCCAGCCGCGAGCCCGTGCCCGGCACCTTGATCCATCACGCCGACCACGGCTGTCAATACACGTCCATCAAGCTCACAACACGGCTGGTACGTGCGGGTATTGAGGGGTCGATGGGGTCCGTGGGCGACAGCTACGACAACGCCCTCGCGGAGAATCTGTGGATGCTGATCAAGACCGAGTGCGTGCGCGGACGCGTCTTCGTCACCCGGGCCGAGGCCAACCTCGCGCTGTTCGAGTACATCGACGGCTTCTACAACAGCCGACGCATCCAGAAACGCCTCGGCTACCTCAGTCCCATCGAGTTCGAGGAGAAGCACTACGCCAACCAGGCGACGACCGAACAAGCGAACCTGAAACCACGTCAACCCATCCTGACCAGCTGATCAGCACCTCCCGCACACCGGGGGAACCTCATCCAGACACCGGCTTACGCACAGGTCTTGGCCGACAGCGCCGTACGGCGGGGGGCAATCACGCCCGATCAGGCAAGCGAGCGGGTCTCACTCGTCGCCGAGCGGCAAGAGGCTCTGGAGCGGCAACGTCCCCCGCTGGTGTTCGTAGTTATGGACGAGAGCTGTATCCGTAGACCGATCGGCGGGGCCGGGGTCATGGGGGCTCAGCTTCAACGTTTGGTTGAGTTCGCTGCGCTCCCCAACACCGTCTTGCAGGTGGCACCTTTCAGCATGGGCGAGCGGAGGGGCTTCAACCTGCCCGTCAACTTGCTGACGTTGTCCGACCGGTCAATGGTTGCGTATGCCGAGTCCCAGACGCAGGGGCACCTAGACCGTGACACCACGTTCGTACTGCCCATGTTGACGACCTACCATCAACTACAGGCCGAAGCGCTCTCGCAAGCGGCATCCGTGGCCATGATCGAAGAGGTACGAAAGGGCATCCCGTGACCACCGACGAATCTTCCCGCTGGGCAAAGTCCTCCTACAGCGACAACGGCGGCAACTGCCTGGAATGGGTACCACAGCACGCATCGGTCGCGGGTGAGTTCATGATCCGTGACAGCAAGGACCCAGAGGGCCCCGTTCTGTCCTTCCCCGCCGCATCGTTCACGGGCTTCATCGCAGGCATCAAGGCCGACGAGTTCCCTACTCTCTAGAACTAAGCCACGGACGCGCAGTGCCCCGGCCGGAGAGATCCGGAACCGGGGCACTTGGCTTTGTTGGTTAGAGGAGCGCGCGGAACGGGTTGTCGGCAAGGGCAGGAACGGGCGACCGTTTCACCGGCGCGGGGGCGTTGTTCGGCTCCGGTCGGTGAGCATCCATCTGGACGACCTTGGCCCCGTTGCCTTCCGTTCCTGTCCGCTCGGCCGGCCTCGGGTCCACGGCTGGCGCTGCGTGACGGGAATGGTCATCGCGGACAGTGAACACGGTGGCCGGGCGGCCAGTCTTCCCCGACCGTTCGACAGTCACGACGATTTCGGAAAGTGCCTTGACCTCACTCGCGCTTGCTCCCACGTACGGGAGGACCTGAGACGACGTGGCCCGACCGCCGTGCATCTCGATACGGGCGCGGACCTTGTCCGTGAGGCTGAGCGGCTGACGCTTCACCTTCGGCGCGTCGGCTCCCTTGGTGATCCGGACGGTGTCCTGCACAGAACGGCGTACGAGGGTGAAGGCGGCCGACAGCAAGTCTTCCGTGATGGTCTCGGAGCACTCGGAGGCGGCCAAGCAGGCCGCGACCCTGAGGGTCTGCTCTGCGGTCCGCTCGATGAACACGGCCTGCTGCTCGGGCAGGGTCCCGCCGCATTCCGTGAGGGCGACCGGCGGCGTTCTGCCACGGTGACGTCACGTCACCCCCACCGACGGCCCGAGGGCATCCCTGCCGTCGCCGTCTACGACAACGGCACCGTCAGGACCCGCCAGTACACCGCGGCGGCCCGACGTGGCGGTCCTGAGAGCCCCGACAAGCTCGCCGATGAGTTCGCCGAAGCGAGGAAGGCGGAGACTCCGCCACTGCCCGTCATCATCGAGAAAGCACAGGCGTTGACGAAATGCAGCTCTTTGCTGGTCTACGCCTGCCGGACCTCTCATGCCGCCGCCGGTTACAGGCGGTCGATCCGGTCTCCCCGGCAGCGGTTGCGGGCGTCGAAGACATACGTCGCATGGCGCTCCACCAGACCGTAGTCGAGGTCGTCGTGGTCGGTCAGGACTACGACCGCGTCCGTGGCCGCGATCTCCGCCTCGGTCAGATCGACGCACAGCACCCCGGGCGGCAGCAACTGTGGATCGGCGTGCGGCTCCACGGCCCGGACCCGCGCGCCGCGCGCCATCAGCAGTTCGGCGACGCTGACGGCGGGAGACTCCCGTACGTCCCCAGTGTTCTTCTTGTACGCGAGCCCCAACACCAGCACCCGTGCGTCGGCCAGCGGCCGTCCGATTCCGGCCAGGCCGCCTTCGACGCGCCGCACCACGTACTCCGGCATGTGTTCGTTGATCTCGTGGGCGAGGGAGACGAAGCGCACGTCATGCTGGAGCTTCTGCCGTACCTGCCAGGAGAGATATTGAGCCGAAACTGATTGGTTGCCTGGTCGTTGGTCGGGTGTGATCGAGGGTGGGGACATGCGGCGGCTGTCGCCTGGGGCGCAGGAGGATCTGCGGCTGCGGGTGGTGGCCGCGTTGGAGTCGGGGCGGGTGGCGACGTACGGCCAGGCCGCGGAGGTGTTCGGTGTTGCCGAGCGGTCGGTGGGCACCTGGTGGCGGGCGTTCAAGTCCGGCGGCAGGCAGGCGTTGCTGGCACCCGAGCGTGAATCCAGGGCGGGCAGGGGCGAGTTGATCGACGACTCCGCTCGCGGTGCGGTGTTGCAGGCGATGCGTGACTACACCCCGGCCGATCTGGGGCAGAGCGGGGTGATGTGGACCCGCGCCTCGGTCCGGGTCTTGATCCGGCTGGTATGCGGGGTCTCGATGACGGAACAGGGGGTGGGCAAGTGGCTGCGCCGGCACGGCTTCACGCCACAGCGTCCCGCACGCCGTTCCTACCGGCAGCAGGACGAACAGGTACGGGCCTGGCTGGAGGACGAGTACCCGGCGATCGCCGCGCGGACCCGGAAGGAGAAGGCCGAGCTGGTCTGGGCCGACCAGTGCGGACTGCGCTCGGACACCGCCCCGCCCGGACGCTCCTGGGCCCCGGCCGGACACACCCCGCTGGTGCGGGTCAACGGCCGCCGCTTCAAGGTCAACATCATGTCGGCGGTCGCCTCACGGGGCGCCCTGTGGTTCACCGTCTTCCCGGAGAAGTTCACCGCGAAGGTGTTCTGTGCCTTCCTCGACCGCCTCGCCACGCAGGCCCGGCGCAAGGTCCACGTCATCGTCGACCGGCACCCCGTACACCGCAGCAAGGCCGTCAAACGGTGGCTCGCGGCGAACACCGACCGGATCGAACTGCACCTCATGCCGGGTTACAGCCCCGAACTCAACCCCGACGAGCTGCTGAACGCCGACCTGAAACACCACGTCCACGCCGCCCGCACCACCTCGACCGACGATCTCGCCCGCGAGACACGACGCTTCCTGCACCGCCGACAGCACCAACCCCACATCGTCTCCGGCTACTTCCACGCCCGGCACGTCCGCTACACGATTCAGTAGGCAACCCACCAGTTTCGGCTCAATACGAGGGATCCACCGGCAGGCAATGACCGCCCACCCCGGGCCCCGGGGTGAAGGGCATGTAGCCGAAGGGCTTGGTGGCGGCCGCGTCCACCGCCTCCCAGATGTCGACACCGAGGGGCCGGGCGCACATGGCGAGCTCGTTGACGAGCGCGATGTTCACCTGCCGGAAGGTGTTCTCCAGCAGCTTGGTCAACTCGGCGGTGCGTGGGGAGGAGACCGGCACGGTCCGGGTCACAATCCGGTCGTAGAACTCCGTGATCGCTTCGAGGGAGTCGTCGTTGATGCCGGAGACGACCTTGGGGGTGTTCTCCAGATGCCAACGGGTGTTGCCCGGGTCGATACGTTCCGGGCTGTACCCGAGCCGTCGTCGTCGAGACGGCCGTACGAGGGCCGGGCAGAGTATCCATCCAGACGCCGGTCATCAGCGGCCCGTGCCAGTGCAGTAGGAGATTTCTTCCGCACCGGGAGCAGGGCCGGGCCGGCTGTTCGTCTTCGTCTCGGTCAGGGTGCAGCCGGGCGAGTTCTTCGTCGCCGACGTTGTCGAGGCTGCCGACGCGGGAGAAGGAGCCGTCGGCACCGTCAATCCGTCGACCCATGGCGAAGGAGGCACGGGCCGACGGGGTCTATATCACCACGAAGAACAACACTGAGACGAGCGAACAGCGGGGTTCACAGGTCGCCCGCCGCGATCAACTGGACGCGTGTCCACGTCACCCTCAGCCGCTTCGGGTCCGCCGCCGGCCACTCGTCGCGGCCGGCGGCGCGCAGCCAGACGACACCACGGCGGATGTCTGTGACGATCGCACTGCCGCCCGGCCTCCCCTGGAGGGTGAGGGGAGGCCGGTTTGTTCAGCGGTTGCCCTGCTACTGGTTTTTGAAGCTGGCGGATCTGCGGCCGGACCCTGCTCTCAGCAGAACGTCACGACCGTGATTGTCAGTACCCGCCGTTGTGGCCGGCCTTGTGGTAACCGTCCTTGAAGCCGCCGCCGTTGATGCAGGTGTTGCCGAAGGCCGGGTTGAGAGCGCCGACGGCGTTGACGGTGTTGCCGCAGATGTTGATCGGAATGTGAATGGGCAGCTGGACGAGGTTGCCGGACAGCACGCCGGGAGAGCCCACGGCAGCGCCCTGGGCATTGGCGTCGGCGGCGGCCATGCCGGCGCCGCCGGCCACGACCGCACCAGCGGCGAGGGTTACGGCTACTGACTTTGCGAAACGCGACATCGAGATCTCCTTGGAAAACGGACCCGCCGCAGGGAATGCGGCATTGCCCCCCCAACAGCACGACCCTCCCGCCGGTCACTGAAGTTAGGCCGAATGGTGACCCGGCCTCCCCTGCCGCCGAAACAGCCCCCGGGCCGGCATCTCCCAGCGGTCGCCCGCAGAACCTCCCGGAGTGGGCCATGCGGCGATCACAGCAACGAGAGGGGCCCCCGTGCTGAGCAGCAGTGCGTGATCCGGTTCCGCGAAAGCCCACGGTGGAAGTCCCCCGCCGCCCGCCCCCGCCATGGGGCAGGGCGGGGGCGGGCGGCGGGAAGGCCGCGGGCCCCCGGATCGGCCGGGAGTGTGTTCGTGTGCGCGCGTGAGGGGCGGCGAGGCCCTCAGCCCGGACGCGCTGCAGCGAGGACTGGCGCGGGACGATCGTCCGGCGCTGCACTGTTCGAGGGCCGCCGGTTCCGCCAATCGGCTTGGTCTTGTGTCGGCGTCGGCATGGCGCAGGGACAGCGGGACGCCTTCTCTCTAGCTTCAAGGTGCCCTTATGTCCTCTCGAAAGGTGGAACCATGCGCTCTGTACTCTGCGTCCTCGCCGCCGGTGCGATCATCCTCGGCGGTGCGTCGGCGGCCAGCGCCGACGTGACCGTCAACACCGGCGACCCCTCCTACACCATCGTCTTCGGTGACTGGCTCCAGTTCGCCGGCGACGACCTGTTCAACGCGGGCCACGACAACACCGTAGGCAGCTTCAAGCACTGACCGCACGCGATGACCGCTCCCCGGTGGCACTACCCGCCCGTCGCCCCACAGGACGCGCAGGAGGTGGCCGGGAGCGGCCGTGTGCCGCAACAGGGAGAGCTCCAACGGCCGATGCGGGAGCAGGCCCAAGGCCGTCACTGTTTGTGACAGGTTCAGTTGGGGTCTGGCCCAAGTTGTGTGAACCGACTACGCGTTGTAGTCGTTGATCTTGCTTGGGTCGGTTCGGAAGTCGCCTTGATTTCGCTCCTCGTTCGGCTGATGTGGCTGACATTCGGTCGCCTTGAGCGAGATGTCATCCTTTGTGTAGGAGTTGTTGTTCCCGGCGGTCGCCGGTGTCGCGGTCGTGGCCGTGGACACGGGCGGCGGGACGGTCGTCCGTGTCGAGGCCCGGTGCACGGTGGCTGGCGAGAAGGGCCGCACTCTGATCGTGCGGCGCACGGGCAACCGGTTCTCGGTGAACGCGATGTCCGCGATCAGCACCAAGGGCCGGATGCACTTCATGGTCTTCCCCGGCACCTTCGACGCCGCTGTGATGTGCCGCTTCCTGGAACGGCTCGTCGGGCACTTCGACCACAAGATCCACCTCGTGGTAGACGGGCACTCCGCCCACCGCTCGAAGACCGTCCGGACCTGGATCGCCGCGCACGCCGAGGAGATCGAGCTGCACTTCCTGCCGCCGTACTCGCCCGAACTCAACCCCGACGAACTCGTCAACGCCGACCTCAAGCACAGCCTGCCCAAAGGCCACCGGGCCCGGAACCACGCCGAACTCGCCGCCGAGGCCCGCCGCTTCTTCCGCAGACGCCAACGCCAGCCCCACATCGTCCGCGGCTACTTCCACGGCCCCCACGTCCGCTACACCCTCAACCAGAACCCTTTGAGTTTCTGATCAATATGCATCGCCGCCATGATTCTGGGGGCGTTGTGGCGTCCCGGATGGCGCTGGGAGCCCCGCACCCTCGGAGTCATCGTCACCGCGGGCACCCTGCTCGCCGTCCACCACCTCGCCTTCTACGAGGCGGTAGGCCGCATCCCCCTGGGGGCGGCCACCACGATCGAGTTCCTCGGCCCCTTCGCTATCACCCTCGCCACCTCACGGCGCCCGCTGGACCTGCTGTGGCCGCTCCTCGCCGCGATCGGCGTCCTGATCCTGGGCAAGGGCGGCATATCACTCAACCTCGCGGGCATCGGCTTCGCCGCGGCCGCCGGCGCGTGCTGGGCGGGGTACATCCTGGTCTCCGCCCGCCTGGCCCAGCGCGTCAGCGACGGACGCGGCCTGGCACTGGCCGTCGCGTGGGGCGCACTGCTCAGCATGCCGTACGGCATCGCGCAGGGCGGCAGTCAGCTGTTGGACCCGCGCGTGCTGCTGCTCGCCGCGGCCGTCGCAGTGCTCTCCAGCGTCCTGCCGTACTCGTTCAACCTGGAGGCGCTGCGCCGGATGCCGCCCCGAGTCTTCGGGATCCTGACCAGCCTCGAGCCGGCAGTCGGCGCCGTCGTCGGACTCGTGCTGCTCGGCCAGCACCTCAGCGCTCTGCAATCCGTCGGCATCGCCGCCGTCGCCGCAGCATCCATCGGCTCCACCCGCGCGGCTGCCGAGAAGGGTCACGGCCCTGACACCATGCCACAGCCAAAATACTCGGCGACGCACGAACGCTCGGGGCTATAAAGCCATGACCCGCCGGCCCGCCCTGCCGGGCGAGGTCACGAACGTGCTGCTCCTCCAGCACAGAGTGGGAAGAGCAGCCAAAAAATCCGAAACTCATTCCCCATCATCGAGGTGAATCAGTTGACCGTGCACAACGTCGCAATCGATGCCGCCGAGGCTGTCTCCGGTCGCCAGAGAGGGCAATGCAGTCGGCCAGGCGGCCGGCTCGGCGCTCGCCGGCAGGATGGCTGTCGCGCTCATGCAGAACTGGAAACGGCATGTGCGCCAGGGGCCTCGCCGCTAAATGCCATTTTCGGTTCACCTACAGATCGATAAGCGGAAGAAGCGGACATCTTGTGCATCTCGCCTCGCTGGGTCTCCGGCGAACCGCAAATGCAGATATGCCCCTATCGGGGACATGTGCGGGGCTTTTCTGTGAGCGTTGGGCAGTAGCTTCCATGTGATGGAGTTCGCCACCCACTGTTGGGCAAAACTGCACTTCAGGGCATGTTGTGGTGACGAAGTGTGTGCCCCGAAAAGAACCGGACAGTAAGTTGCTGGGCGGTCCGGTGGTGTGCTTCCATCCTGCCGGGAGTCGTAATTATTGGTGCCTGATTTTCGGGCATCAGGCGACCGTTGAGCCGGTCGGATTTGCTTTTCCGTAGACCCGGCCGACGCCATTTCAGGAACCCCAGAACATTGAAAGGAAGGGAAAGTTATGCGTAAGGACCTCACCCCCATCGAGACCGGCGAGATTTCCGACAGCGAGCTGGACAATGTTTCCGGCGGTATGGCCAGCGCCGGTGCCGAGGTCGCCGGTAACGGCGGCTCTGTGAGCATCGGCGACGTCGTCGGGACTGCCCAGTCCCTCGCGCCCGCCGTGCCCATTTCGCAGCTCGCCGGTCTTGTCACGGTGCAGACCACCGGCATCTGACAGTGACGTTTGCGACAAGGCGTTATGGCCTGGGGCATTACTCGACCTGCCGGAGCATCTGAACACCAGTAGGTTGGCCAGGACCCCGGAACCTCCAGTTCCGGGGTTCATGCATGTTCCGGACATAGGCACTCCGAGTACGGGCTGTCACGTCGTCACGAAAGCTTCCAAGGGCCGGGTTCTGCGTCCGTCGGTCGCCATCATGAGGTGTGGCGACGCGTTCACATCGAGCACCGTTTCGAAGTCAGCGTCATTGGCCGGAGGGCAGGGCGACTGGTGGAGAGCACTTATCCGAATGCCGCGGTAATTCCGCTCTGCGGGGCGGTTGTCTCGGGTGCCAGGAACCATTGAGGCATGTGAGACAAGTAGCTCTTTCGCAACGTGCCTTGCTGATAAACGAGGGCTATTCAGACAGGTTCGGCACGTGAGGGATGGTCCTGTGCCCCGGCCCCCTGTTGGGGCCGTGGCGGCGCTCGGATGCGGCTGTGACGCTGCCGTGGGCAAGACCGTTGCGGTGAGCCTTGCTCACGGCACTGGTCGGGTGAGCTGACGAGGGCGGCGACGGGCTGCTGCCTACTCGGTGGTCAGGCGGATCGTGGGCGCGTAGCCCTCGATCACCAGGCAGGGCTGCCTGGGGTTGTCGTGGAGCGGGAGCACCTGGCTGCTGTCGAGGGACGCCCTGTTGAGCGTCGTGACGTCGCGGCCCAGCAGTTCGGACGACTGGTTGCTGGCGAGCTGGAGGCCGGGGAAGTTCTCGACGGCAACGCGGATCTGAGAGTGCAGGGTCACGAGGACGGGGAACGCGTCGTCGCGGTTGGTCGGGACCAGCCAGCCGGGCGACGGCCAGTCCTGGTCAAGGGTGATGGTGACGGCACCGAGCAGGTCGCTGACGCCTTCCAGGAGGAGCGAGGCGGTCGTCAGAAGCAGTCCCCCTTCGCTGCCCTCGTCCCCGGACGGCAGCCCTCCCAGTGACCTCACGGCGGCCGGTCAGGTGGACCGTCTCACGCGTCTCGCCGGACTTGAGGCCGAGCACATCGGCCAGGCTGACGAGGGGAGGGGCAATGTGCTGGGGGCCGGTTTTCCCGTGTGTGGGAGAAGCGGCCCCGTGCGGTGGGTGCTGTGGCTCAGCTGTTGTTGGTGCTGTGTGTTTGTAGGTGGTTGATGGCGTTGGTGAGTCGGCGGATGGTGGTCAGGCGTAGGCGTTCACCGAGCTGACGGTCGGAGAGGCGCGCGGGCAGGGGGCGGGAAGGACGTCTTCGAGGTACACGGCTCGGGCCAGGACGTTCTGCAGGAACGCGATCGCGTCGTCACCGGTGTCCGGGGCGGGCATCTGCTGCGCCGGGGTGTGCTCGGCGGGTGCTGGTGGTCCGGCGGGCGGGGGCGGGCGTCTGCATTGGGCCCTGCAACCTCGGACAGCGATGGGGAGGACTGGGGGGGCATACTCGGTTAAAGAGGTCGGTTTCCGGCAGATCATTGCGAGGTTTCACGCGTGCTCGATGTGCCGCTGTGGCTCTGGGGAGCGTTCGCCACGACCGTGATCGTGTCGCTGGCGGTGGATTTGCTGGCCCATCGCAGTGCGCATGTCATCGGCTTCAAGGAAGCAGCCCTGTGGAGCGGGCTTTGGGTGGGACTTGCGCTCCTGTTCGCCGGGGTTGTCTTCCTCGTCCTCGGCGGAACAGCGGGCACGGAGTACACCACCGCTTGGCTGCTGGAAAAGAGCCTGTCGGTCGACAACCTGTTCGTCTTCGCCCTGATCTTCGCCTACTTCAAGGTGCCCCGCGCCTACCAGCACCGGGTTCTGTTCTTCGGTGTCATCGGCGCCCTGGTTTTCCGCGGCGTCTTTCTCGCCGCCGGCGTGGCGGTGGTCAGCCGCTTCACCGCTGTTCTGTTCGCCTTCGCGGCCGTCCTCTTCTACAGCACGTACAAGATCCTCAAAGGGGAGGAAGAGAGCTTCGATCCCGGGAAGAGCTTTGCTGTGCGGCTGCTCCGTAAGATCATCCCGGTCCGGGACGAGTACGCCGGCGCGAAGTTCTTCGTCAAGGAAGCCGGGAAGCGCGTGGCCACGCCGCTCCTCGCAGTCGTCGCCGCGATCGAGGCTGCCGACCTGATCTTCGCCGTGGACAGTGTGCCCGCCGTGCTCGCGGTCAGTGACGACGCGTTCATCGTCTACACGAGTAACGCATTCGCCATTCTGGGATTGCGGGCGCTGTACTTCATGCTGTCGGGACTGTTGGATCGCTTCCACTATCTGAGCATGGGCCTCGCGATCATCCTGGCCTTTATTGGTGTCAAGCTCATCCTGCAGGCATCACACAAGATCTTCAGTAGCGCCATCCCTGAAATCCCTTCACCCGTGAGCCTGGCGGTGATCGTCGTCGTCCTCGCCACGTCGGTGGTGCTGAGCGTGCGGCGCCCCCTCGATCCAGGCCCTGCCGAGTCCACGGGGCAGGCCGAGGGTGCCCGTGACGGAAAGCCGGTTGCCGGCAGCGAAGGGAATGGGCGGGACGAACCGCATACCCGCGAGTAGTTTTTGGGCCTGGGGGGCTGGGGTCTTGCCGTTCGCCAACGCTCTGCTCCATCAGCAGTTGGGCGGCGCTGGGACCTCCGGAGGCAATATAAGGACAAAGCAGGGTAAAGCCTTTCCAAAAACTCCGCTGGATTGGCCAGCAAAGAGCGTGAAACCCAGCCGCGGGCCGACCACGTGTGTCCAGCCTGCCAACAGCCCCTCCCGACTGAGATCCAGCGGCACAAGACGCTCGGTGTCTTTGTGCCCATCTGGCGTCCAGGCCCGTGTCGGAACCCTGCCTGCCACGAGTACACGCCGAACCAGAGAGGCCAAGAGCCCATTCGTAAGACCGCCACGGAGTGAGGGGCAGTCTCAACCTCCGGGGAGTCCGGTCGGGAAAGGCCTTCCGGGCGGTGCGCGCCATAGAACCGATGCAACAGTCTGCGAAGACCGCGACGATCCGCGCGCTGTACCGGCTGGGGCTCGCCCCGGCCGTGTTCTCGCTGCTCGCCGCAGTGTTGGGGGTGCGCGGCCGGTTTCGCCGCCGTGCCGGGGGCGGCCCTGCTGTGCTGACCTCCGGGTCCTTCAAGCGCTGACGGTTCGTCGTTCGGGGTGCGGGCACACGAGGGGCGGGGCAGGGTGGGAGCCCCTGGGACATCGGGGACGTACTGAAGGAGAGAGAGTGCTGTGACCGTTTCCGCCCAACAGCTGTCCGAACCGGCCGTGCGCGCGTTCGTCGCCGCCGTCAACGCCAATGACCGCGACGCGTTCCAGCAGGCACTGGCGCCCGGCGCGACCATGTCCGACGACGGGACCGAGCGGGACCTCGCCGACTGGACGGAGCGGGAGATCTTCTCGTCGAGCGGGCACATGGAGGTCGAGTCGCAGAAGGCGAGCGGCCTGTCCCTGGTGGTGCGCTACCGCAACGAGGCGTGGGGCGAGATGCGCACCGCCTGGGTGTTCATCGTGGAGAACGGCAAGATCGCCCGCTTCGAGACGGGGCAGGCCTGACGGCCCGGTTGCCCGCTCCTGACCGGGCGGGCAACCAGCCGCTGAATCAGTGGCAGATCTTGGTGCCGGGGTCGCGGGTCGTCCAGGCGCAGGAGTCGACCTGCGTGCCGCTGGGCTTGATCAGGCGGGCCTTGTCGCTGGTGTTGTTCCAGACGTACCAGGCGCGGCCCCAGTAGCGGTTGGCCGCGGTGTTGGTGGCCTTGCCCGAGCGCACGCGCACGATCTTTCCGGCGCCGATCTTGTACGTACCGAAGGTGTACGTGTAGCCGGTGTTGTCCTTGAGCTTGTAGCCCTTGAGCTGGATCGCCGAACGGGTGTTGTTGTGGATCTCGACCCACTCGGCGTTCAGCGAGGCGTTGCTGCCGCGGTCGCTGCCCGGACTGTCGTACTGGATCTTGCCGAGGTGCAGGCCGCCCTGGTGCGGGGCCGCCTGGGCGGGGGTGGCGACGAGCAAGGAGCTTGCCAGGACGGCGAAGGCGGCAACATGTATGCGCAAGGTGCACTCCGTGTGTGTGAAACGTGAAGAGGAGTGGAGCCTAGTCGCGTAACCCTGCGGAGGGACCCACTCCGGTCAGGCCGACCCGTCCGGGATCCGAGCGCCCGGTCCACCCACCCGGATTCGTCGGTCACCCGCGCGGATTTCGACTGTCAGTACGCCCGGTCGGCCCATGTCCTCACCCTGATGGAGTGTCAGTACCACGTCGTCCGGTACGGATCCGACCTCCCGCAGGTATGCCCCGAAGGCGGCACCGGCCGCGCCCGTCGCCGGGTCCTCGACGACACCGCCCACCGGGAAGGGGTCGCGGACGTGGAAGGTCGTCGCGTCCGCGCGCCACGCCAGCTGAAGTGTCGTCAGGTCGAGCCGGTGCATGAGCGCCGTCAGCCGTTCGAAGTCGTACGACAGGTCCGCGAGCCGCTCACGGGTGCCGGCCGCGAGGACCAGATGCCGGGCGCCCGCGAACGCGATGCGCGGCGGGAACGCCGGGTCGAGATCGCCGGCCGGCCAGTCCAGCGCGGCCAGCGCCTCCGCGAGGTCGTCCGCGGAGATCTCCTCGACGCGCGGCTCGACGCTGGTGAGCGTCGCCCGGTACGTACCGTCCTCGGCCACGGTCACCGTCGCGGGGACCGTGCCCGCCGGGGTCTCGAAGACCAGGTCGACGGGCCGGCCGTTGCGCTCGGCGAGCGCGATGGCCGTCGCGACGGTGGCGTGGCCGCAAAAGGGGACCTCGGCGACGGGGCTGAAGTAGCGGACGGCGTAGGCGCGGCCGGGCTCCAGCTCCTCGGTGAGGAACGCCGTCTCGCTGTAGCCGAGTCCGGCGGCGACGGCGAGCATCCGGGCGGCGTCGAGCCCGGAGGCGTCCAGCACGACCCCGGCCGGATTGCCGCCCGCCGGGTCGCTGGAGAAGGCGGTGTAGCGCAGCACTTCGGCATCGGTGAAGGAAGTCATAACGCGCCCAACCGCCGAAGCGGCCCGAGTGTTCCCGGCGCGCTCAGCCCCGCCCCACGTACGGCATCGTCGTTGCCAGGACCGTCGCGAACTGCACATTCGCCTCCAGCGGCAGCTCCGCCATGTGGAGCACCGTGCGCGCCACGTCCCGCACATCCATCACCGGCTCGGCCATCAGCTCGCCGTTCGCCTGCGGGACCCCCGTCCGCATCCGCTCGGTCATGTCGGTCGCCGCGTTGCCGATGTCGATCTGGCCGCACGCGATCCGGTACGGACGCCCGTCCAGCGACAGCGACTTGGTGAGGCCCGTCATCGCGTGCTTCGTCGTCGTGTACGCGACCGACCCCGGCCGGGGTGTGTGCGCCGAGATCGAGCCGTTGTTGACGATCCGGCCACCCTGCGGCGACTGGTTCTTCAGCTGCCGGAAGGCGGCCTGCGCACACAGGAAGGCGCCGGTCACATTCACGTCGACGACCGAGCGCCACTCCTCGTATCCGATGTCCTCAAGGGGCACACCGCGCGGCCCGAAGGTGCCCGCGTTGTTGAAGAGCAGATCGAGCCGCCCGTACCGCTCACGCACCGCGCCGAAGAGCGCGTCGACCTCGTCGGGACGCGATACATCGGTCCGTACGCACAAGGTCTCGCCCCCGGCGGCCGCGGCCGTCTCCTCCAGCGCCTCGACGCGCCGCCCCGCCAGCGCCACCGACCAGCCCGCCGAGGCCAGCTCCAGTGCGATGGCCCGGCCGATGCCCGAGCCCGCTCCGGTCACGACGGCGATCTGCGACCGGTGAAACGGAGGGGTCTGCGGGGTTTCATGGCTCATGGCCCCGCAGCGTACGTGACCCGTACACGTACACGAAAGCGGCGCGACGTCCCGTGCCACTCCAATTCCCCTGACAACAGCCGTCAGGGGAGGGGCAGATGACCATCGCATCGCGCCACGAACAGGAACTCAGGGCCGCCGCACGGCACATCAACCGCCGCAGATTCATCACCGTCACCGGGGCCGCCGCCGCGCTCGCCTTCGCGACGAACCTGCCCGGCACCGCGCAGGCCGCCGAGGTCGACGCCAGCAGGATCACCGAGGACCCGTTCACCCTGGGCGTCGCGTCCGGCGACCCGCTCCCGGGGTCCGTACTGCTGTGGACCAGGCTCGCCCCGAAGCCGTACGAACCGGACAGCGGCCTGCCCCGAGCCCGGATCGAAGTCCGCTGGGAGCTGGCCCACGACGCGCGCTTCACCCGCGTGGTCAGGCGCGGCACGGTCACCGCACACCCCGAGCTCCACCACAGCGTGCGCGCCGAGGCCGAGGCGCTCGCCCCGGACCGCGTCTACTACTACCGCTTCCGCGCGGGCACCTGGATCAGCCCGGTCGGCCGCACCCGCACGGCGCCCGCCCCGGGCGCGCGCATCAACGACCTGAAACTGGCCGCAGTCTCCTGCCAGGCCTACCACGACGGCTACTTCACCCCGTACAAGCACCTCGCCGAAGAGGACCTCGACGTCGTCTTCCACCTCGGCGACTACCTCTACGAGTACGCCGTGAACGCGACCGGCGGCGCCCGCGCCTACACCGACCGCACACTGCCCGCCCACTTCAACCACGAGACGACGACCCTGGAGGACTACCGGCTGCGGTACGCCCTCTACAAGTCCGACCCGGACCTGCGCGCCGCACACGCCGCGCACCCCTTCGTCGTCACCTGGGACGACCACGAGACGGAGAACAACTACGCGGGCGGCACCCCCGAGAACGACGTACCGCCCGAGGAGTTCCTGCTGCGCAGGGCCGCGGCGTACCGCGCGTACTGGGAGAACCAGCCGCTGCGCGCCCCGCAACGGCCCCAAGGCGCCGACATGCGGCTCTACCGCCGCCTGAGCTTCGGTCGGCTAGCGCAGTTCGACATCCTCGACACCCGCCAGTACCGCTCGGACCAGGCCTACGGCGACGGTTGGCAGTTCCCCGGCCCGGAGTCCGACGACCCCTCGCGCACCATGATGGGCAAGGCGCAGGAGCGCTGGCTGCTCAACGGCTGGCACGAGTCCCGGGCCCTGTGGAACGTCGTACCCCAACAGGTCACCTTCGCCCGACGGCGCAGCGTGAACGACCCGAAGGTGAGCATGGACGCCTGGGACGGCTACCCGGCCGCACGTACCCGGTTCCTCGACGGGGCGCGGGCCGCGGGCGTCGAGAACCTGATGGTGCTCACCGGAGACGTACACGTCTCGTACGCCTTCGACATCAAGCGCGACTTCGAGAACCCCACCTCACCCACCGTAGGCACCGAACTGGTCACCACATCAGTCTCCAGCGGCAAGGACGGCGCGGACAGACCCGCCAACTACAACAACCTGATGCAGGGCAACACGCACTTGAAGTTCTACAACGGCAGACGCGGCTACACCCGCATCACGCTGGGCACCAAGGAGGCCCGCGCGGACTTCCGCACGGTGCCCACGGTCACCACACCCACCGCACCCATCACCACAGCGGCCTCACTCACCACCCAAGCAGGCAAGCCGGGCCTGGAACTCTCCTAGCGCCGCTCTCCGGCAAAGCGGACGCCGATGCGGTCACGCACCGCGTCGAGCGTCCGCATCACCGCGAGACTCCCTGCCAGCGGCACCAACGGCGACTCCTTCTCACCCGCACGCAGACAACGCATCACCTCGGCGGCCTCGTACCGCAGGCTGTGACGATCGCCGTCCCCGGCGGTGAACTCCTCCGCCTCCCGTCCCTCCCGATGCAGCACGAACCGCTCCGGATAGAAGAACCCGCGCTCGAACTCGACACGGCCGCCGGTCCCGGTGACGGCCGCCGTCATCGGAGTGTCGGCGGTGATGGAACAGCTGAGCAGCGCCGTCGCACCGGACTCCCAGCCGAGCAGCATGCCGGTATTCAGATCGACGCCCTCGGGCGACAACAGTGCGTCCGCCTGTACGCGATCGGGCTCACCCAGCAACAACTGCGCGAAGGAAACCGGATACACGCCAAGGTCAAGAAGCGCACCGCCGCCCAACCCACGATCCCTCAGCCGGTGTTCGGCGGCAAAGGGCCCGGCCAGCCCGAAATCGGCGTGCACGGTGCGCACTTCACCGATCGCACCGTCCTTCACGACCTCCGCGAGCCGCCGGATCACCGGGTTGCAGTACATCCACATGGCTTCCATCAGGAAGCGGTCGTGCTGCCGTGCCAGGGCAACAAGCTCCTCGGCCTCGCCCGCATTGAGTGTGAACGACTTCTCGCACAGCACGGCCTTGCCCGCGGCCAGACACAGCCCCGCGGCGGCCCGGTGCGCGGAGTGCGGACCCGCGACGTACACCACATCAACATCCGGATCCGCCGCGAGCTCCGCCCAGCTGCCGTACGCCCGCGCTATCCCGAACCGGTCAGCGAAGGCCTTCGCTGAGGCCTCCGTACGCGATCCCACCGCGACGACCTCGGCATCGTCCATCTTCAGCAGCTCCGCCGTGAACGCCGACGCGATCCCGCCCGTCGCCAGCACACCCCACCGCACGCGTGTCTTGTCCATCTCAGCCCCAAAGAAAAGGTCTCAACCACACCGGACGAGCTGAGAGCATAGGTACAGATTCGACGACATGGAGAAGTGATGCCGGTGAGCGGCCAGACCAAGCAAGGACACATACTCGGGGCGGACGCCGAAACCAAGGCCGCCAACGGCTCCGCCGCCATCGCCCGCCGTACGAGCCTGCTGGTCACCCTGGTGCTCGGCGGACTCACCGCACTGCCGCCGCTCTCCATGGACATGTACCTCCCGGCGCTTCCCCAGGTCACCCAGGCCCTGACCGCGCCCGCGGCGACCGTGCAGCTCACCCTGACCGCGTGCCTGGCGGGCATGGCGCTCGGGCAGCTGGTCGTCGGCCCGATGAGCGACCGGTGGGGCCGCCGCCGCCCGCTGCTCCTCGGCATGATCGTGTACGTCGTCGCCACCGCGATCTGCGCCTTCGCGCCCTCCGTCGAACTCCTCATCGCGTTCCGGCTACTCCAGGGGCTGGCCGGCGCCGCGGGCATCGTCATCGCCCGCGCGGTCGTCCGCGACCTCTTCGACGGCGTCGAGATGGCCCGCTTCTTCTCCACCCTCATGCTGATCTCCGGCGTGGCTCCGGTGATCGCACCGGTCATCGGCGGCCAGGTGCTGCGGCTCACCGACTGGCGCGGCATCTTCGTAGTCCTGACCGTCATCGGTGTACTCCTCACCCTCGTCGTATGGAAGTGGCTGCACGAGACGCTGCCGCCCGAGCGACGGCACGAGGGCGGCGTCAAGGTGGCCCTGCGCACGATGCGGGGCCTGCTCGCGGACCGGGTCTTCACCGGCTACGTCCTGGCGGGCGGCCTCGCCTTCGCCGCGCTCTTCGCGTACATCGCCGCATCCCCGTTCGTGATCCAGGAAATCTACGGCGCCTCACCCCAGACCTTCAGCCTGCTGTTCGGCATCAACTCGATCGGCCTGATCGCCGTCGGCCAGATCAACGGCAGGCTCCTGGTGGGCCGAGTCAGCATGGACAAGGTGCTCACCTTCGGCCTGTCCGCCATAGCCGTCGCCTCACTCGCGCTCCTCCTCATGACGACAGGGGTCTTCGGCGAGGTAGGCCTGTTCCCGATCGCGGCGGGCCTCTTCGTCCTGATGTCGGCGATGGGCCTGGCCATGCCGAACACCAACGCCCAGGCTCTGATGCGCACCCCGCACGCAGCAGGCTCGGCGTCCGCGCTGCTGGGCACATCGTCATTCCTGATCGGCGCGATCGCATCTCCGCTCGTAGGCATAGCGGGCGAATCAACAGCAGTCCCGATGGCGATAGTCCAACTGACCTGCGCCCTGGCCTCCTTGGCCTGCTTCCTCCTGCTCTGCCGCCCCTGGCAGAAGGCTTCGCTCTAGCGGGGTGGGGGTCGCCGACCCCGGGAGGGGGTCGGGGCCGCAGGGAGTGGTGTTCGGGACGTAAAGCGTGATTTGTGGGCCTCTTCCCCGCCAGGGCCTTGGGCGACCCCGCAGTGCGCCTAAATCATGCAGTCCCGAACGCCGCTCCCGGAGGCCCCGGCGCCCGTCACCCCCGCCGGGCATGCCCGAACAGATAGGGCCGGTCCATACGATCAGCCCACACGAACACCCCCACACCGGCCACTTCCGCATCAGGAACAGAGACACTGGCCGGAAGCGCGGTCGCCAAACCACCACCAAGATCAACCCGCACAGGCACCCGCGCCCCCGTAGTGCCGTAAGCAACCCCCGTATCAGTGACCACCGTCAGCCACAGCGGCTTCGTACCGTCCACAGCCTCGAAGCAGCGCCCCCGACCGGTCTCCAGGTCGAAGCCCACCCGCCCGGCCACCAGATACCGCCCCTCGGGCGAGAGCACCGCCCGCGCACGGCTGCCCGAAGCTATGGCCGGCTTGCGGCACTCGACCCGCGCCGACACCCGGCCGCCAGCCGCGTCGTGCACTGCCCACACCTCGAAGTCCGCCGCACCCGCCCGGCCCTTCTTCTGCCACGTGGCGAGAACGTGCCCGCCCGCCACCGAAATCGGCACGCCGGACGCCGCAACGGTCCCCGCCGGGGCGGCCTTCCGGCTGTGCCAGCCGCCCCGCACCCAGAACTCCCGCCGCCCACTCACCAGCAGCCCCTTGTCGGTAACCGCCCGCACCTCGGTCTGCACCCGGCAGTCCCGGCACCCCTTGGGAGCACCGAGCGCCTTGGCGGCGACCCGCGAGACCCGCCCCGTGGCGGGGTCCACGACCGCACTGTCCGCGCCCCCGTCGCTGACGAGGATGCCGGGGCCCGAGCCGTCGACGCTGGGCACACCGGCCCAGGGAAGCTCGACCCGGCGCCGGGAACCGTCCTCCACGGCGTACGCATCCAAAACAACAACAGCCTTCGCCTCAGCCAAGGCATCGTCCCGTCCAAGCACCTTCCCGTACGACCACGTGACGAAGTACTCCCGCCCGTCCTTGCCGACGGACAGAAGCCGGGGAAAGTGGCGCGGATCGGACAGCGGCCGCCAGGCCTCGCTCTTCCACCGGGTCGCGCCGGACGCCGCGTCGATGGCCCGCAGCCTGAACCGGTCGGCGCGGACCCGCTCGACGAGGCCGATCCGGTCCGCGCCCCGGGCGATGGCGTACTCGGGCGAGGCACCACGAACCTGCCACCGCGGCGCGGCGTCGTACTCGGCGGGAACGGGCAACCGAACAGAGGGATCGGCACTGCGCTTGGCGGGCTCCCGCGGTGCCGCACCGGACCTGTCCTTGCCGCTGCCCCCACCGCAGGTGGCCAGCAGGACCAGCAGGCCGAGCACGATCACACCGGCCACCAGAGCCACCCGTACGACCCGCTGTTCCATGGTCCCCCCGGTCATAGTCCCGTCCGCAGCGACAACTATCGCTCACACCACACCAGTTAAAAGCAGGTTCCCGCACAGACCGCGCACAGCCCCCCGCCCCGCACCGCCCCGCACCGCCCCGCACCGCCCTTCACCGACCCGCCCCGCGCACACCCCACCCCCACCCCGCCTAGAATCGGCCGGTGAACTCCACCCTCCCCACCGCGGAAGCCCTGCGCACCGCCCTCGCCGGGCTCCTCGACGGGCTGCCGCCCAAGCAGGCCACCCTGGCCGTCGAGCGGCTGATCGCCAGCTACCGGGGGACCACCCCCACCGACACCCCCGTGCTCCGCGACCGCTCCGACGTCGCCGCGTACGCCGCGTACCGGATGCCCGCGACCTTCGAGGCGGTCCGGTCCGTCCTCGGCGCACTGCGCGACGCCGCTCCGGACTGGACCCCGGCGACGCACACGGACATCGGCGGCGGGACGGGGGCCGCGAGCTGGGCCGTCGCGGAGGCCTGGCCGGCAGGACCCGCCAGCACGGTCCTGGACTGGGCCGAGCCCGCCCTCACCCTCGGCCGCGAACTGGCCGCCGCCTCCGATTCCCCCACCCTGCGCGCCGCCGACTGGCAACGCGCCCGCATCGGACCGGCGCTCCGTATCGAGAGCACCGATCTCGTGACCATCTCGTACGTCCTCAAGGAGCTCACCCCCGAGGCCCGCGCGAGCGTCGTCACGGAGGCCGCCCGCGCCGCCCAGGCCGTGGTTGTCGTCGAGCCCGGCACCCCCGACGGCTATCGCCGTGTCATCGAGGCCAGGGACCTGCTGCTCGCGGCCGGCCTGCGCATCGCCGCGCCCTGCCCGCACAGTGGCGCCTGCCCCATCACCGCGCTCAACGAGGAGGGCGGCAGCGACTGGTGCCACTTCTCGGCCCGGGTGAGCCGCTCCTCGCTGCACCGGCAGGTCAAGGGCGGCTCGCTCGCGTACGAGGACGAGAAGTTCAGCTATGTCGCGGCGGTCCGCTTCGACGCCGACCCGGTCGCGGCCCGCATCGTCCGCAGGCCGCAGATCCGCAAGGGCATGGTCCAGCTGGAGCTCTGCACCGAGAGCGACGGCCTCGCGCGCGAAACCGTCACCAAGAAGCGCCACGGCGACCTGTACCGCGCGGCCCGGGACATCGACTGGGGCGACGAGTGGCCGCCTCAGCCGGAAAGCTGAGCACCACGAATCGCCGTACGGACCGGCGCACTCGGGCCCGTACGGCGCACTCGGGGACAGCCGCTACCCGCGCAACTCCTGCGTGCAGCACTTCACGCTGCCGCCCCCCTTGAGCAGCTCGCCGAGATCCATCGCGACCGGCTCGAAGCCCCGCTCCCGCAGCGGCCCGAAGAGCCCGACCGCGCCCTGCGGCAGCAGCACATGGCGGCCGTCGCTCACCGCGTTCAGCCCGAGCGCCGCCGCGTCCGACTCCTGCGCGACGATCGCGTCGGGGAAGAGCCGGGCGAGGACGGCCCGGCTGCCCGGCGAGAACGCGCCCGGGTAGTACATGACGTCGTCCGTGCGGTCGTCGAGCACCGAAAGCGCCGTGTCCAGGTGGTAGTAGCGCGGATCCACCAGATCCAGGCCGATCACGGGACGGCCGAAGAACTCCTGCGCCTCGTCGTGCGAGAGCGGGCTGGAGCGGAAGCCGCGCCCGGCGAGGATCCAGGACGAGGTGACCGCGAAGTCGCCCTCGCCCTCGTTGATGTGCACGGGCTCGTGGACCTCGGTGAAGCCGTGCGCCCGGAACCACTCCAGGTGTGCCTCGGCCTCCAGGGTCCGTTCGGCATAGGCGAAGCGGGCGCCGAGCACCCGTCCGTCGACAACACTGGCCCCGTTCGCGGCGAAGACCATGTCGGGCAGTCCGGGCCGGGGGGTCAGGAGCTCGACGGTATGGCCTAGGGAGCGGTAGCGGTCGCGCAGGACTTCCCACTGGGCGAGGGCCAGCGGCAGGTCGACCGGTTTGGCCGGATCCATCCAGGGGTTGATGGAGTACGTCACCCTGAAGTGCTCCGGGGGGCACATCAGATAGCGGCGGGGCGAGGCGTCACGAGGCAATGAGGGCTCCTCACGAGCGGCATGGGGCACCGAGTGTGCGTGACAGCCATGGTCCGCCGCGAGAGGGCGTCGCGCTGTGCACCGATCGGGTGGTTCACAGCTGGTCACCACTCACACTCGGTCACCACCCGCACCGGGTCGCACTCGCACCTGTCACCACCCCACTCACCGCAGCGAGACGCGTCGTCTCGTACCGCTGCTAGAATTGGCCCCATGGCAGAGACCAAGTCACCGGACTCCTCGCGCCGCAGCGAGCGCTCCCGCCGGGCGATCTACGACGCGGCCCTCTCGCTGGTCGGCGAGGTCGGCTACGGCAGGGCCACCATCGAGGGCATCGCGGCCCGCGCCGGCGTCGGCAAGCAGACGATCTACCGCTGGTGGCCGTCGAAGGCCGCCGTCCTGCTCGAAGCGTTCATCGACCTCGGCGACCGGGCCGCCGCCGCGGCGGGCGAAGGGGAGTACGAGATCCCGGACACCGGCGATCTCGCGGCCGACCTCAAGGCGGTCCTGCGGGCCACCGTGGACGAGCTGCTCGACCCCAAGTACGAGGCGCCCAGCCGGGCGCTCACCGCGGCGGGGATCGTGGATCCACAGCTGGGCGCCGAGTTCGTGGTCAAGCTTCTCGAACCGCAGCTCCAGCTGTACGTGAAGCGGCTGCGGGCGGCGCAGGAGGCGGGGGACGTGCGGGACGGCATCGACCCGCGCATCGCCCTGGAGCTGCTGGTGGCGCCGCTCGCGCACCGCTGGCTGCTGCGGACGCTGCCGCTCAGCCACGCGTACGCCGACGCGATCGTCGACTACACCCTGGGCGGCCTTGCCCCACGCTGAACCGGCCCACGCTGAACCGGCCCACGCTGAACCGGCCCACGCTGAACCGGCCCACGCTGAACCGGCCCGCGCTGAACCGGCCCGCGCCGAACCATCCATCTCCGAACCGCCCCGCGCCGACCGGACCCCCGTCCCGTGCGCCAGCAGCGCGGGCGCGTCCGTGACGATTCCGTCGCAGCCAAGGCGCAGCGCCCGGTCGCGGGCCGCCGGGGTGTTCACGGTGTGCGCCCACACCCGGGGGACGCCGGACCGCGCCGCGCGCCGCAGCACCGCGTCCGGCGCCCGGTGATCGACGTCCAGGACATCGACGTACCCCTTCCAGGCGCTCGGGTCGTCCGTCCGCAACTGCTTCGCGGAGCGCCACAACTGGGCCATAAGACCGAGCCGGTGAGCCCCCAGGACCACTTCGGGCTGGTTGGAGTTGACGAAGACCGAGCGGTCGAGATCCCGGTCGTGGATCGCGCGGGCCAGCCCCGGCAGGCTCCCGGGGTCCTTGGCCTCCAGGGACAGGACGATTTTCCCGCCGAGCCGGTCGAGGACGGCCGCGACCGTCGGCGGGCGCTCGTTGAACTCACCTCCGCGCAGCCGCACTTTCCGCCACTGCGAGGGAGTGAGTTCGCTCACGGGCCCCTTCGAGTGCGTCGTACGGTCCAGCGTCGCGTCGTGCAGTGCCACCGGCGTCCCGTCGCGCAGCATCCGGGTGTCCACGTCCAGGACCTGCGCCGTACCGCGCTTGTACGCCGCGACAAGCCCGGACATGCTGTTCTCGGCCACTTCGAGGGAACCGCCGCGGTGTGCGGTGTACACGGGGCGGGGGAGCGGGCCCGCGGTCACGGGACCCGTGTCGGTCTGTCCGTAACAGGGCAGGACAAGCGCGATCAGTGCGACCGCCAGCGGGGTGCGTGTGATCATGGCCGCCACGGTAGGGCCACTTATCGTGACAAAGTCGTCAATGACACCACCCTTGTGATATCGGCCCGCGTACCCCGGATGGGCACTGCGGCCACCTGAGGCGCAGGATGGTGGCAGCATGGAGAGTGCAACGCTGAGGTGAGGGGTTGAATGGGCGCCGATTTCGGCCGCTACGGCGGCACAGAGAGCAGGCCTTCGTTGGAGAGCAGGCTGCCCCAGTGGCTGCGCCGACGCCCCAAGGCGACCGACCCGGACGGCGTCGACCGTCAGACGCTGCTCCTGGCCGCCGCTGCCGCCGGTCTGCCGCTCTCCCCTGCCGCGCACCCGGTGGGCTACCGATGTTCGTGCGACCGGGTCGGCTGTCCCACTCCGGCCAGACACCCGATTTCCTTCGCCTGGCAGACGCAGTCCACCACTGACCGCGCGCAGATCACCCGCTGGGCCCAGGGTCAGCCCCAGGCCAACTTCATCACCGCGACGGGCATGGTCAACGACGTGCTCGACGTCCCGCTCGAAGCGGGTCTGGGTGCGCTGGAGCGGCTGCTGGCGGCCGGTATCGAGGTGGGTCCTGTCGCCGAGTTCGGCGGCAGCAACGGCGACGCGCGCCTGCTCTTCTTCACCGCCACCCGGGGCACCCCCGAGGACGAGGACGAGTGGTGGCCGTGCGAGCTGGACTGCCACCCCGAGACGATGGACGCGCATCCGGGCCTGCGCTGGCACTGCCGCGGCAGCTATGTCCTGGTGCCGCCCGCGCAGCTGCCCGGCGGCCACGAGGTGAGCTGGGTACGTGGTCCCGAGCATCCGCTGCCGGATCCGCTCACGCTGCTTGAGACGCTGACCGAGGCCTGTGCGCGGTTCGTCGGCGAGGACGACCCGGAGGACCACCACGCGGTGGCCTGGCCACTGGGCCGCTGACGAACGGACCCCGCCTCTGCCCCCGCGCCGCCCAACGGTGCGGGGGCTTTCGCCTACCCGCACCCGGACCCGCACCTGCCCGCACCCAGCGGCACCCGCACCCACATTCGCCCGCCACGCCACGTACCCCCGGGCTACGCGCCGCAGGCTACGCGCCCTTCGCGGCCGTCAGCCCCTGGATCTGGGCCAGCACCGCGACCAGCGGCTTGTCCGCGTCCCTCGGCGCCACCTGCGCGATCTGACTGGAGACGCGCTCCTTGGTGAGGCTGGTCCGCGCGGTGCCGGTCATCAGCGCCCGCACATCCGCGTTGAGCTCCAGCCGGACCCCCTTGGCCACGGTCTGCTGTTCGAACTGGCGGGTGGCGAAGAAGACCGCGGCCCCGCCGTCCTCCGTGGCCAGGCCCAGCGGCGCGTACGTCCCGGTGTCCAGTCGCTGGTCGACGTACTGCACGGCCCGTCCAGGCCGCCGCGCCGTGGCCGCGCGGGTCTTGCGCAGCCCGGAGGTGTGCGGTCCTGGCACGAAGCTCCCCGCCTCACCGTCCCGCAGATACGCCGCGTACCGCTCGCTCAGATCCTCCGGCGCCACGGCCAAGTCCGCCGCGTCCGCCACGACGGGCTCGGCGAAGCCGTCCTTGTCCTTCGTGAACTGCGGCACCTGGGCGTTCGCGAGGACCGCCAGGTGGGACGCCTCCCAGAGCTGGTTCGGGCCGCCCCGTACGAAGACCAGCAGCCAGCGGCTGTCCTGCCGGCCGCCGTCCTCGTCACGGTTGCTGTCGGTGTCCGCGACGAACCACCGCGGCCAGCCCGCCTTCTTGGGCAGCACAAACTGCGCGTCGGCCAGCTCCAGCGGCTGATGCCGCGGATTGCCGTCCGGGTTCTGTATCTGCCGCGCCTTCAGCCCGGCCTGGTTGATCGCGCCGAGCGGGCCGGTGACCCGGCCCGCGTCGAGAGCCGGATCGTAGGCCTTGTCCGCCTTGTTGTAGGCGAGCGTGAAGTCCTTGAGAGCCTGCGCGGCCTCAGTCTCCGTCGCCGCCGGTACGATCTCCAGCTCGCCGTGCACGGTCACGCACCCGCTCGCCGTCATCGACAACGCCGCCGCGCTCGCGATCGTCGCCGCCAGCCGCCCCAGCCTCAGCCTGCTCATGCGCTGCCTTCTGTGTCTTCGTGCCCACCGACGTCGTGCTCGTGCCCACCGATGTCCGGAACCCTACCGGGGACAGGAACAGCACGAGCGTCGGGACCAGGTACAGCGCCCACACCGTGACCTGGAGAACGGTCGGGTCGGGCTGGAAGTTGAAGACACCCTTCAGCAGGGTCCCGTACCAACTGTCCGGCGGGACGGTCGTGCTGATGTCGAACGCCTTGCTGCCGAGCCCGCCGAGGAACCGCGCCTCCTGGAGGTCGTGCACGCCGTACGCGAGCACACCCGCGGCCACCACGACCAGCATGCCGCCGGTCCAGGTGAAGAACTTGGCCAGGTTGATCCGTACCGCGCCCTTGTAGAACAGCCAGCCCAGCGCGATCGCGGTGGCGATGCCGAGGAGCACACCCGTCAGCGGCGCCGAGGTCGACCCCGACTCCTCGGTGGCCGCCCGCACCGAGGCCCAGACGAACAATGCCGTCTCCAGGCCCTCGCGCCCCACCGCCAGGAACGCCGTCGCGACCAGCGCGCCGGTGCCCATCTGCAGAGCCGCGTCCAGCTTGCCGTGCAGGTCGGCCTTCAAATGCCGTGCGGTGCGCCGCATCCAGAAGACCATCCAGGTCACCAGGCAGACCGCGATGATCGACAGGGAGCCGCCGAGCAGCTCCTGCGCCTCGAACGTCAGCTCCTGCGAGCCGAATTCGAGGCCGAAGCCGAAGGCGAGCGAAAGGGCGATGGCCACCCCGATGCCGATCCAGATGGGGCGCAGCGCGTCGCGTCGCTCCGTCTTCACCAGATAGGCGATCAGGATGCAGACGACGAGGCTCGCTTCGAGGCCCTCGCGCAAGCCGATCAGGTAGTTGCTGAACACGGCGGGTCTCCTTCTCCTATTCGAACAGCGCCCGGCCCCACCAGTCGCCCTTGTCACGGACGCCCGGCGGGACGGCGAAGAGCGCCGAACCCACGTGCTGGATGTACTCGTTGAGCGCGTCACCGCGCGCCAGACTGCGCTGTACGGGAATGAACGCCTCCCGCACATCACGCTGGTACGCCAGGAAGAACAGCCCCGCGTCGAGGCGGCCGAGCCCGTCCGTACCGTCGGTGAAGGAGTAGCCGCGGCGCAGCATCCGGGCGCCGCTGTTGGTGTCCGGGTGGGCGAGGCGGACGTGCGAAGTCGGCAGCATCGCCTTGAGGTTGGGCTCGTCGCGCTCGCGCGCCTTGCCGACCGCCGCGCCCTCGCCCTTGTCACGGCCGAAGATGTCCTCCTGCTCGGACAGGGAGGTGCGGTCCCAGGTCTCGATGCGCATCGCTATGCGGCGGGCGACGAGGTAGGAGCCGCCCGCGATCCAGGCCGGCCCGTCCTTCTCCCGTACCCACACATGCTTGTCGAGCTCGGCGGCGTCGGTGCCCGCGACATTGCGGGTGCCGTCCTTGAAGCCGAAGAGATTGCGCGGGGTCTGCGCGTCGGGCGTTGTCGACGAGGTCTTGCCGAAGCCGAGCTGGGACCAGCGCATGGCGACCTTGCCGAAGCCGATCCTGGCCAGGTTGCGGATGGCGTGCACGGCGACCTGCGGGTCGTCCGCGCAGGCCTGTACGCACAGGTCGCCGCCGCTGCGCGCCGCGTCCAGGTTGTCGCCGGGGAACACCGGCAGGTCGACGAGCGCCTCGGGGCGCCGGCCGTCGAGTCCGAAGCGGTCCTTGGCGAACAGGGACGGGCCGAAGCCGATGGTCAGCGTCAGGCGGGACGGCTTGAGGCCGAGCGCCTCGCCGGTGTCGTCCGGCGGTGCCTCGGCGAGACCGCCGTACGCGCCCTCGCCGACCGCGTGCCCCGCCGTCATACGGGCCGCTGCCGCCGTCCACTCCTTGAGGAGCTCGACGAGGGCCGCACGGTCCTTCGTCGTCACGTCGAACGCGGCGAAGTGCAGCCTGTCCTGCACGGCGGTGGCGATCCCGGCCTGGTGCGGGCCGTGGAAGGGCACCGCGGCGCCCACGGACGCGGCGGGCGCGGTGTTGTCCCCCGAGGTCAGCGCGGCCGCCGCGCCACCGGCCGCGGCGGCGCCGAGCGCGAGCCCGGCGCCGCCCCAGCCGAGGAGCGAACGACGGGACGGAGCCGATGAGTTGGTCTCGGTCAGTGAGGTCGATGGGGTCGATGAGGTCGATGGGGTCGATGAGTTGGTCTCGTCAGGCATGCCGGGGCCCTCCTACTTCACGACTGCTGCGGCGAGCTTCGACAGCGGCTCGGCGAGCGCGTTGACGCCGTCGCTGAGCTCCTTGCGCTCCGCCTTGCCGACCTTGTCGTACGACGTGAACACGTAAGAGGTCTTGTCCTCGCGGTACTTGTCGAGCAGGTCGTTCAACGCCTTGAACTGGGTGTCGAGTTCAGCGGTGAGCTTCGGGTCGTTCTTTGACGCGATCGGCTTGAGCAGCGCGTACGACTTCTCCGCGCCCTCGACGTTCGCCTTGAAGTCGACGAGGTCGGTGTGGCTGTAGCGCTCTTCCTCACCGGTGACCTTGCCGGTGGCGACCTCGTCGAGGAGCTCCTTGGCGCCGTTCGCCATCGAGGTCGGGGTGATCTCGGCCTTGCCGACCCGGTTCTGCCAGTCGGTGAGGTCCTTGAGCAGGGTGTCGGCGAGGGTCTTCTCCTCGGCGCCGATCTTCTTGTCCTGCCACAGGGCCTTCTCAAGACGGTGCCAGCCGGTCCACTCCTGCCCCTTCTCCAGGCCGTCCTCGCGCAGGTCGACCTTGGGGTCGATGTCACCGAAGGACTCGGCGACGGGCTCGGTGCGCTCCCAGCCGATGCGCGAGTCCGCGTACGCCTTCTTCGCGGCCTCGATGTCGCCCTTCTTCACCGCGTCCACGAAGACCTTGGACTTGGGCAGCGTCTCGTCCGCCTGCGCCTGTACGTACGTACGGAACGCGGCGACGGCCGCGTCCATCTCCGGGCTGCGCTTGGCAACCTTGCCGCCGCCGGTCGCCTCGACCTTCTGCCGGATGCCGTCGCCCTTCATGCCGGGCTTGCAGGCGATCTCGTACGAGCCGGCCTTCACCTCGGCGGTGATGGTGGCCTTGGTGCCGGGGCCGATGTTCTCGCGCTCGGTGACGATGCGGTCGTCGGGGAAGAGGAGGTAGACCTCGGTGACCTTGGACCCCTTGTTCTCCACGGCCAGTTCGACATGGCCGGCCGGGAACTCCTTCTTCGACACCTCGCACGAGTCGTCCTTGGCGGTGACCTGGACGGCGCCGTCGCCGCCCTTGGTATCGCTCTTCTCGGCGCAGCCCGTGATGGCGGCCAGTGCCGCCACGGTGGCGACAGCGGTGACGGCAGAGAGACGGACGGGTCGCATTTCGGGCTCCATGCGGCTGGATCGGGGAGGCGAAGGGCCTCGGAGCCTCGGGTGAGGCTGACCTAACTTATCCGAGGCTTACCTGACCCAACCCCGGTCGTCCAGTGATTCGGCTCTCATGGGTCATGTCCGGATACGGGACGGTCACAGCTGCCCCTCGGAGAGCCCACGGAAGGGTCAAGCGCAGGTCAATAGTCGGTGTTCCGGCCGGGGCGGGGGTCCCGCCGGGGGAGCACCAGGGGCGCCCCGGTCCGCGGGTGCGCCAGCACCTCGACGGGCTGCCGGTACACCTCGCTCAGCAACGCCTCACCGAATACCTCGGCCGGCGGCCCCTCCGCAGCGACCCGCCCGCCCTGCAGGACCGCGACCCGGTCCGCGTACGCCGATGCCAGCCCCAGATCGTGCAGTACGACGACCACGGCGTCCCCGGCCGCCGCCCGGTCCCGGCAGATCCGCAGCACCAGCTCCTGGTGGCGCAGGTCCAGCGCGGCGGTCGGCTCGTCGAGCAGGAGCAGGGGCGCCCGCTGCGCCAGTACGCGGGCGAGCGCGACCCGGGCGCGCTCGCCGCCGGACAGGGCGGAGAAGGGGCGGCCGGCGAACTCCGCGACTTCGGTGGCCGCCATCGCCTCCGCCACCGCCGGGTCGTCCTCGTCCTCCCGGTCGGTACCGGCCCAGGGCGCCCGCCCCATCCGTACGACGTCCTCGACGGGGAACGGGAAGGACAGGTCGGCGGACTGGGGCAGCACGGAGCGGCGCAGGGCCAGCTCGGGCGCGGACCAGGTGGGGGCGGGGCGCCCGTCGATGCGGACCTCTCCGGCGGCGGCGGGCAGGTCGGCGGCGAGGGCGGCGAGCAGGGTCGACTTGCCGGCCCCGTTGGGCCCGACGAGCGCGAGCACCTCGCCGGAGCGGGCGGTCAGGTCGATACCGCTGAGCACTTCGCGGGCCCCGAGCCGGACATGCAGAGCGTGCGCCTCGGCGGCGGGTGTGCCGGGGGAGTGGGGGAGGGGGAGTGCGCGGGGCCGGGGGGCGAAGAGGTTGCGGATCATGTGGGCGCCTTTGGGGTGGTCGGGTGGTGGGTGCGAATGGTGGGGCGGGTGCGGGTTGCCTGCGGCGCTGATCCCCTACCCGCCCTTTCCCGTAACTGGGGCTCCGCCCCAGACCCCGGTCCTCAAACGCCGGACGGTCTGAAGTGGGCAGGGTTTTCAGCCCGTCCGGCGTTTGAGGACACGCCCGAAGGGCGTCCAGGGGTCCGGGGCCTGCCCCGGTTTCGGGAAGGGGCGGGGTGGGGAACAAGCCCGCCGCAGGCGACCCGCACCCGCCGCCCCCCTCACGCCCACCCACCCTGCCGCCGCCGCGTCCTCCGCAGCAGCCAGAAGAAGAACGGGCTGCCGAACAGCGCGGTCAGCACCCCGAGCGGCAACTCCGCGGGCGATGCGACCGTCCGCGCGGCAAGGTCGCCCGCCACCAGGATCAGCGCCCCGCCCAACGCGCTCGCGGGCACCAGGAAGCGATGCGCAGGTCCGTTCGCCATCCGCAGCAGATGCGGGACGAGCAGGCCGACGAAGGAGATGATCCCGGCCACCGCGACCGCCGCCGCGGTGAGCAGGGCGACGACCAGGACCAGTACGACTCGCAGCCTCTCGACGTCGACACCGAGATGCCGCGCCGGACGTTCGCCGAGCGCCAGCAGGTCCAGCTTGCGGGCGTAGAAGGGAGCGACGGCGAGGCCGAGCAGCGCGCAGGGCAGCACCGCGAGGACCTTGGGCCAGGTCGACTGGGAGAGCGAGCCGAGCTGCCAGAAGGTGATCTGGGTGATCTGCGCGTTGTCCGCGAAGAAGATGAAAAGGCCGATGAGCGCGCCTGCGAACGCGTTCACCGCGATGCCGGTGAGGATGAGTGTGACGACCTCGGTCCGCCCGCCGGACCGGGACAGCGCGTATACGAGCAGCACGGTGATCAGCCCGGTGATGAACGCGCAGATGGTCACCGTCCAGTTGCCGAAGAAGCTCAGCCCGAGCGCGATCGAGGCGACCGCGCCCACCGCCGCGCCCGCGGAGATGCCGATGACGCCCGGTTCGGCGAGTGGATTGCCGAACACGCCCTGCATCAGCGCGCCCGCGCAGCCCAGCGAGGCCCCGACGAGCAGCGCGAGCACGACGCGCGGTAGCCGCACGTTCCACAGGACGCTCTCCCCGACCCGGTCGAGCGGCGCACCGCCGAGGCCGACGCGGTGCTGGGCGGAGGCGACGATGTCGCCGAGGGCGATGTGGTACGAGCCGATGCCCGCGGAGAGCAGCGCCAGGATGACCAGCGCGCCGATGAGCCCGAAGGTGAGGGCGAAGGCGGTGCCGCGCGGCCGGCGCCCCCGCTTCTCGGCGGGCGCCGGCCGCGGATCGGCCGCTTCGGGTGCGTCGCCCAGGCACTGGGAACGTATCGAGGGAATCGAAGGAGGGGAGACGGCCACCGTCACTTCCCCTTCGCGTAGAGCTGCTCGACGAGTGAGCGCAGCACCTGGTCGGTGCGCGGACCGTAGTTGAGCAGCACCCCGTCGTCGATGGACACGACGCGGCGGTCCAGGCCGGCGGGCGTCTCGGCCACACCGGGGATCTTCACCAGGCCGTCGATGCCACCGACCGAGTCGAGGCCCTTCGCCATCACCAGGATCGCGTCGGGCGCGGCCTTCGCCAGGGCCTCGCTCGTGATCGCGGTGAAGTCCTTCCTCAGCCCGGACGCCTTGCCCGCGTCGACCGCACCCGCCGCCTCAAGCAGTGAACTCGCCCCGGATTCAAGCCCGCCGAGCAGATACACCGACGCAGTACCCCGCAAGTAGAGGAACGCGACCCGCGGCTTCTTCCCGTCCGCGGCCGGCTCGGGGATGTCCTTCTGTACGGCGGCGATCCGGTCCGCGGTCCGCTCGGCCAGCGCGTCACCGGCGGCCTCGACGCCCAACGCGCCCGCCACCGCGGCGATGCGCGGGCCGACATCGTCGAGGCTCTTGGCCGGCTCGACCACCACGAGAGGGATTCCCGCGTCGCGGATCTGATCGATGGCCTCGGCCGGACCCGTCGAGGTGTCGGCGAGTACGAGGGTCGGCCGGAGCGAGAGCACGCTCTCCGCCGAGACGTCGTGCGCACGTGTCACTACCGGCAGATCCTTGGCCTGCTCGAACGTGGCGGTGATGTCCCGGGCGACGACCTGCTTGCCGAGGCCGAGCGTGAAGACGATCTCGCTCAGGCTGCCGGTCAGCGGCACGATCCGGGCCGTGGACGCGACCTTCACTTGCTTGCCGTCCGCGGACTGCACGGTGACGGGCAGCCGGGGCTCCGGCGCGGCCGGGAGCGGCTCGACGCGGTCGGCGGCGCCGGCGGCGGCCTTGGTGTCCGCGCCCGTGTCCGAGCCCGTGTCCGAGCCCGATGACGTACCGCCGCAGCCGGTGGCGGCGACGGCCAGGGCGAGCACGGACAGCAGTGCACCTGCCAGGCGTGGGATGCGCGGGGACGCGGCTGGCGATCGCACTAAGGGCACCGTCCTGTCGTTCTGTGGGGATCCGATGTGGTTGATGAGGGTGTTGAAGTTTGCCGAGGTCCGAGGGTTACGGACCGAGGAGGGTTAGCTTAGGTTAGCCTTACCTCGCTCACCAGACCTCGGAGGGACCCTGATGTTGTCGTCCAGACCGGCCCGCGCGTTCGCCGCCGCACTTCTCGCGGCACTGCTGGGAGCCCTGATCCCAGCCACCGCCGCCCGGGCGGCGGACCGCACCGTGCAGGGCGGCAGGCTGGACTGGGGCATCAAGTCCTCCTTCCAGAGCTATGTCACAGGACCGATAGCGAAGGGCAGTTGGAGCCTGCAGGGCGGGGCCGCCACGGTCGGCGGCAGCCAGTTCCGCTTCCATTCGGCAGCCGGTACGTACGACCCCGGCAGCGGCACCCTGAGCGCCGCCTTCTCGGGCGCGGTCCACTTCACCGGCCACAAGAAGCCCGACGGCGGGCATGACCTGGACCTGACGATCGGCAGGCCCACGGTCCGGATATCCGGTGGCAGCGGCACGCTCTTCGCCGACATGGTCAGCAAGGACAAGGGGACCGGCCGGGTCACCACGTCCTCACAGGTGCCGCTTGCCAACCTCGGCGTCTCCGGCATCAACATGAAGGGCGCCGGCGGCCCGATCGCCCTCAACGGCCTCCCCGCGACGCTGACTTCGCAGGGCGCGAAGGCCTTCGCCGGGTACTACGCGGCCGGTACACAGCTCGACCCGGTGAGCCTGTCGGCCGATGTGGCGGCAGCGCCCACCAAGGCCCCGTCGGCCGAGCCCGACGGCAAGAAGGACCCGAAGGCCAAGAAGCCGAGGCCGGCGAAGAAGCAGCCCAAGGCCACGGGCGCGTTCCAGAACGCGGCTGTGGACTGGGGCGTACGCCGCACCTTCCGCGAGTACGTCACCGGGTCCATCTCCAAGGGCAAGTGGGAACTGACCGACGGCGCCCAGGACGGCGGGGCGCTCTTCCGCTTCCCCAAGGGCAAGGGAACGTACGACGAGAAGAAGCAGACCCTCGCCGCGGACTTCGCCGGCAGTGTCCGCTTCACCGGGCAGCACCTGGACCTGACCCTCGCGAAGGTCACGGTCGGCGTGAAGGACGGCCGGGGCACGCTCGTCGCGGACGTCACCACAGCCGAGGGCCCGACGGACAAAGCCGTCCCCCTGATCACCTTCGAGGCGAAGGAACTTCGCCCCAAGGACGGCCTGTTGGCCCTCACCGAATCCCCCGCGAAACTGACCGCGGGCGGCGCGAAGGCCTTCGGCGCCATGTACAAGGCGGGCACCGGGATGGACCCGGTCTCGCTGGCTGTCGCCGTCGACAAGAAGGCGCAGCTCCCCGCCCTGCCCGACCTCGGCAGTGACGCGAAGCCCACCGCGCGGCCCGAGAAGAAGGCCGAGGCCTCCCCGGCTCCGGCCGCTTCCGCCGCCTCTTCCTCGAACCCCACCGGTGTGTACGTGGCGATCGGCGCCGGGGTCCTCCTCGCCGCCGCGCTCGGGCTGTTCATCGCCCGCAAGCGCCGCACACCGACGGCAGCCGCTGCCGATTCCGACCAGAACTGACCTTCCCCCGCAGTACCTTTCACTTTCCCCAAGGAGACGACCGACCATGGCAGCCACCCGCCGCCCGATAGCCATCACCGCCGCAGTCGCCACCGTGACCGCGCTCGGCGCGACCGCCTTCGCCTTCCCCGCGCTCGCGGCGGACGAGCCCACGACCGGCCGGCCCGGGGCCGCCGCTCCGACGATGGAACTGAAGGACGGCACGCTGGACTGGGGCATCAAGAAGACGTTCCGCGACTACGTCGGCGGGTCCGGGAAGATCACCACCGAGGGCGGCGCCAAGCAGGCCGCGGACAACGGTGTGTTCACCTTCGTGGACGGCAAGGGCACCTACAACACCACGACGCACGCCACCGACACGACCTTCCAGGGCGGTGTGCGCTTCACCGCCCACGGGGGCGCGCTCGACCTCAAGTTCTCCGACCTGAAGCTCAGCACGGCGGGCAAGGCCGGTGCGATCACCGCCGATGTCTCGTCCAAGGACATGGGGACGGGCAAGGTCGTCATCACGGACGACGTCGCGGTCGCCGACCTCGACCTGTCGGCGGTACGGCCCGGTCAGGGCGCGGGCGGCGCGATGGTCTTCAAGGACATCCCGGCGAAACTGACGGAGGCCGGCGTCGGCGCGTTCGGCGGCTTCTACAAGGCGGGCGACCCGCTCGACCCGGCCACGCTCTCGGTGAAGGCAGTGGACAGCAAGCCGACCGACCCCCCGACGGACAAGCCCACCGACCCCCCGACCGGCAAGCCGACGGACAAGCCGACGGACAAGCCGACCGACAAGCCCACCGCCGCCGCCGGCGAGATCGTCGACGGCAACCTCGACTGGGGTCTCTACAAGCGCTTCGTCGACTACATCAACGGCCCCATCGCGCACGGCAAGATCGAGCTCGCAGGCGGCGCCGTCAAGCAGGGCGCGGGTTGGCGTTTCCCCAAGGGCACGGGAACCTTCGACGCCGGGAAGAACACCCTCGACGCGGCCTTCGGCGGCTCCGTCCGCTTCCTCGGCCACAAGGACGCGAGCGGCAAGTGGGTCCTGGACACGAAGTTCGCCAACTTCCGTGTCGAGGCGAGCGGCACCAAGGGCAGGATCGTGGTGGACGGCGTCTCCAACGACCGTGAGACCCACAAGGCCGTCACGTTCAAGGACCGCCCCCTCGCCGACCTGACCCTGAAGGCGGGCTCGCTCAAGGCCAAGGACGGCGTCGTCGCGCTCTCCGGCGTCCCGGCGACCCTGACCGCCGACGGCGCGAAGATCTTCGGCGCGCCCTACAAGGCGGGCGACCAGCTCGACAAGGTCGCCGTCGCGGTCTCCGTCACCGAGGGCGGGCAGCTGCCGGCGAGCAGCGGCGGCACGAGCACCACGGGCGGCACCGGCACGGGCGGCTCCACGACCGGCTCCACGACCGGTTCGACCACGGGCTCCACGACCGGTTCGCTCACCGGCGGCGGCACTGTCGGCGGCGCGGGCACGACAGGCGGTTCCACGGGCGGCAACCTCGCCTCCACCGGTTCCGAGGTCCCGGCCGGGACCCTCATCGGCGCCTCCGGCATCGTCGTGGCCGCGGGCGCCGCAGTGGTCTTCGCCGCCCGCAGGCGCCGCACCCAGGCCTGATCGGGCCCGGACACCCCGCCCCAAGTCCCCATACGGCGGGGCCGCACCGCGCGACACGGCGGTGCGGCCCCGCCGTCGGGGTCCCGCTGTACGGAGTGGGCTGCGCCTGTGGCTCTACCGCGGGTAGAGTGGCTGCATGAAGGATGACATCGACACCAGCATCAAGGTCTCGAAGGCCGCCCGGGACCGGCTCGGCATACTGGCTGCGGAACAGGGCACCACGATCCGTGGCCTCGTGGAAGACCTCGCGAACTCCAAGCCCACCCACGCGGAGCTCAAGGCCCGTGGTGCAGCCGCCCGCGCCTACCTTCGGAAGCACATGGGCGTGGAGCTCACCACGGCCGACGAGGCCGCCGGTGGACGCCTGTTGGACGCGATTGCGGCCCGTGGGAATCAGGGCGGGGGCGCCGCGTGATCCCATTCGTTCTCGACCATACGGCGCTGCTGACTCTCGGAGCCGGGCACCGGCAGCTGTCCGCGCTCGTTGTCGCAGCTGCCGAGGGGAAGGCCGTCGGCCATGTTCCGGCGCTCTCCCTCGCAGCCGCGGAAGGCGACCGCACCGGGCTGGGCGAGCACGTCGCCAGCCTGCCCGGCCTCGAAGTGGAGCCCGTCGATCTCACCGCAGCCCTGGCCGCCGGTGTACTCATCGGGGCCGGTGTGGACTGGCGCGTCACGCAAGCGGTGCATCTGTCACGCCCCTGCGCCGAGTGGCCAGGCGGACGGGTTGTCGTGTCCTTGCAGCCGGCGCTTTACAAGGACACCGGAGTCGACCCGATCGACCCCACGGCGATCGCCTGACCAAGCCGGGGAGGGGCTTCGCCCCGCACCAGCGGCTCGCCACGAGTGGGGCCCGTACCGCAGCAGCGGCACGGGCCCGACGTCGCAAAGGCAACTGCTACGCGCTGAGCGGGAACTCCCCGCTCAGCTCGCGGAAGATCGCGCCGTTGAAGTCGAAGGCGCGCTTGCACTCGTCGATGATGCGCTGCTTCTCCAGGTCGTCCGCGTTCACCTGGTCGAGCAGCTCGCGGTAACCCCGTTTGAACGCGGCGGGGTTGGTGATCTTCTCGAAGACATAGAAGCGCACGCCGTCGCCCTTGTGCTCGAAGCCCCAGGTCTTCTCCGCCGTGTCACGGAGAACCTGACCGCCCGACAGATCCCCGAGGTAGCGCGTGTAGTGGTGCGCCACATACCCGGCGGGCCAGGTACGCGCGCACTCGGTGACCCGCGCCGCGTACGCCGCGGTCGCGGGCAATGGCGCCAGGCCGTCGCGCCAGTTTGCGCCGCGCAGATGCGCCAGATCGCGCTCCAGCTCGGCGGTGCGCATCAGTTCGGTCTGCATGAACGGGCCCGCGACCGGGTCGTTCCGCAGGGACTCGGCGGCGTCCTCCAGCGCGCGGTACACGAACCACAGCTGCTCGGTGTAGCGCGTGTACGCGTCCACACCGAGCCGGCGGTCGAGCAGGTCACTCATGAAGGTGGAGGTGTTCACCTCGGTGTGCTGCTCGTGCGTAACGGTGCGGATCAGCGTGGAGAACGGGGTGACGGCGGTGGCGGTTGCGTCCAAGGCGGGCCTCCGGGGACCGAGGGGGACGGGAAAGGAAGAGAGGGGCGCGCGTCGGCAGCTGTGGGAGCCGCCAGCTCCGATCCTCCTACTTAGGTATGCCTAAGTCAATTGGTTCCCGACGATCTGTCGGTAAAAACGCTACGCCCCAATTTTCTTTACGGCTCCCTCTGAAGCTCCCTTTGTGCCTCCTCGGGGGCTCCCCCGAGGCCCCCTTCCCCGGCTTCCCCTACGGCAGCGTGAGAATTTCCGCCCCGGTCTCCGTCACGACGAGCGTGTGTTCGAACTGCGCGGTCCGCCTCCGGTCCTTCGTCACCACGGTCCAGCCGTCGTCCCACATGTCGTAGTCGTGGGTGCCCAGCGTGAGCATCGGCTCGATGGTGAAGGTCATGCCGGGCTGCATGACGGTGGTCGCGTTCGGGCTGTCGTAGTGCGGGACGATCAGCCCGGAGTGGAACGACGTGTTGATGCCGTGACCGGTGAAGTCCCGCACCACGCCGTAACCGAAGCGCTTGGCATAGGACTCGATGACCCGCCCGATGATGTTGATCTGGCGGCCCGGCCTGACGGCCTTGATGGCGCGGGCGAGGGACTCGCGGGTGCGCTCCACCAGCAGCCGCGACTCCTCGTCGACGTCGCCGCACAGGTAGGTGGCGTTGTTGTCGCCGTGTACACCGTTGATGTACGCCGTCACATCGAGGTTCACGATGTCGCCGTCGCGCAGCACCGTGGAGTCCGGGATGCCGTGGCAGATGACCTCGTTGACGGAACTGCACAGTGACTTCGGGTATCCGCGATAGCCGAGCGTCGAGGGGTACGCGCCGTGATCGACCATGAAGTCGTGCGCGACCCGGTCGAGCTCGTCCGTGGTGACACCGGGCGAGATGTGCTTGGCGGCCTCCTCCATCGCCTGCGCGGCGATGCGGCCCGCGATGCGCATCCGTTCGACGAGTTCGGGTTCTTGCACCTCCGGGCCCTTGTACGGCGTGGGCATCGGCTTCCCGACGTACTCGGGACGCCGGATGTTGCCGGGGACGGAACGGATGGGAGAGATCTCTCCGGGTACGAGCAGTGACTGGCCAGACATGCCAGCGAGTGTATCCAGCCGCTATCGGGCAGCATGGCGGCAGAGGAAGGAGCCGACGATGGCCCTGTTCAAGAAGCGGACGGTCGGAAAGCCGGGCGAGTGGTTCTACTGCCTGGAGCACAAGACCGTAGAGGAAGGCCCGGACTGTCCGGGCAAGGACCGGTTCGGGCCGTACGCGAGTCGGGAGGAGGCGAGGCACGCGATGGAGACGGCGGCGGCCCGCAACCTCCAGTGGGAGAACGATCCCAAGTGGCACGACAAGAACGCGACGCCGGGGGAGGACGGGGGGTAGGGGGTGTATGGCCTGTAGGGGCAGGGTCCGTAGGGCCTGGGGCCCGCCGGGCGGGCTGAATTTCAGCCCGTCCGGCGTTTGAGGACCGGGATCCGGGGCGGAGCCCCGCCACGCGGCGGCAGCCGTAAATGACGCAGCGGGAAGGGGCGGGTAGGGGGCAGCCCCGCGCCCCCGGCGACCCGCACGCCCGCGCCACCCGCGCCCCCGCGACCCGCACGCTCGGGCTACCACCGCTCCGGCGGCGGCGCCGTCAGCTGATCGGCGAGCCGGGACAGCCGGTCCCGGAACCGCCGCCGCCCCCGGGGCGCAGGCAGGACATTCTCCCCGGCCGCCGCACTGACCAGGTGCTGCACGGTGTCCAGATTCACATCGCCCCCCGCGGGCACGGACAGCGACTCGTGCGCGAGCCCCCGGATCTCGCGGTCGCCCCCGTCCAGCGACAGCACGGTCGCCCCGGCTCGCCGCGCGTCGTGCACCCGCTCCAGCAGCCCCGCCTCCGGTGGCCCCGGCGCCACGACGAGCAGCGTCTCGCCCCGCCGCGCCGCCTCGATCCTGCCGAGCCCGACCGACAGATGCGCGGGCTCCGCGGGCCGCACCCGATGGCGTACGAGGGTGGGGTTCAGTTCCGTCAGCCCGGACCAGGCCGCCTCGTCGACGAGATGCGCGGCCAGATGCCAGGGCTCGTACTGCTGGGTCCCCACCAGCAACAACCCCCCGCCCTGCGGGACGACGGAGGACCGCAACGCCCCGGCGAACCGCCGGGTGGACCCCAACCATTCGGTCCCCGCCAGGACTTCACGCAGCAGCGCCACACGTACGGCATCCATGTCCCGCATCCTGTCGGACCCCCGCCGGGGGCCGCCGCCGAATGACCGTGCCTCACCCGGAAGAGCGCGCTACCAACAAGTAGGGTCGGCTCATGACTTCCACTGACAGTGCGCAGAAGCCCGCGGCCAAGGACCCCTGGGACCTCCCCGACGTGTCGGGGCTGGTCGTCGGCGTGCTCGGCGGGACCGGGGACCAGGGGCGCGGGCTCGCGTACCGGCTGGCCAGGGCCGGCCAGCAGGTGATCATCGGCTCGCGGGCCGCCGAGCGCGCGCAGAGCGCCGCCGCCGGGCTGGGCCTCGGTGTCGAGGGCGCGGACAACGCGGAGTGCGCGCGCCGCAGCGACATCGTGATCGTGGCCGTGCCGTGGGACGGGCACGCCAAGACGCTTGAGTCGCTGCGCGAGGAGCTCGCGGGCAAGCTCGTGATCGACTGCGTGAACCCGCTCGGCTTCGACAAGAAGGGTGCGTACGCGCTGAAGCCGGAGGAGGGCAGCGCCGCCGAACAGGCCGCCGCCCTGCTGCCCGACTCGCGGGTGACCGCCGCCTTCCACCACCTGTCGGCGGTGCTGCTCCAGGACACGTCCGTCGAGGAGATCGACACCGATGTGATGGTGCTGGGCGAGGTCCGCGCCGACACCGACCTCGTGCAGGCGCTGGCGGCCCGCATCCCCGGCATGCGGGGCGTCTTCGCCGGGCGGCTGCGCAACGCGCACCAGGTGGAGTCGCTGGTCGCCAACCTGATCTCGGTCAACCGCCGCTACAAGGCGCACGCCGGCCTGCGCGTGACCGACGTGTAGGACCCGCGTCCGAAACCGCGACCGAAACCGCGTCCAAAGACCGACGTAAGACCGGCGTATGAGCACGTCCGGGGCATGGGGGACACTGGTCGGGAAGCAGTCAGCCCCCGGACAGGAGCCAACTCCCATGCCCCGCCTCGCCGTGTACGCCCTTGTCGTATGCGTCCTCGCCGTCGCTGCCGCGGTGGTTGCCTTTGTCCAGGGCAGGTGGATCGGCGTCGTCTGGATCCTGCTCGCCGCGGTCGCCTCGAACCTGGCCTGGTACTACCACCGCAAGGCGAAGGCCGACCGGACGGCGGTCTCCGGCACGGGGCCCACCACGGGGCCCACCACCAGGTCCGCTACGGAGTGATCGACGGCACATTCGGATCGCCCTGCCAGAAGCGGTAGAACTGCTGGCCCCAGTACGTGTCCCAATCGGTGACGCCCAGGCCCCGCAGAATCGCGTCGACCGCGTCGAAGAAGATGTGGTTGACCCCGGGGATCCACAGCACACCGAAGACCAGCAGCAGCCCGAACGGCGCGAGCGGCTCGACCTGCCGGCGGATCTTGTACGAGAGCCAGGGCTCGATCACGCCGTAACCGTCGAGGCCCGGCACCGGCAGGAAGTTCAGGATTGCGGCCGTCACCTGGAGCAGTGCGAGGAACCCGAGCGCGTAACGGAACACGTTCGGCACACCGTCCAGCGCGCCGAGCCAGAACGGCGCGGTGCACACGACCGCGAACAGCACATTGGTCAGCGGCCCCGCCGCCGAGATCAGGCTGTGCTTCCAGCGGCCCTGGATGCGCCCCCGCTCGATGAAGACCGCGCCACCCGGCAGCCCGATGCCACCCATGATCACGAAGAGCACCGGCAGCACGATGCTGAGCAGCGCGTGCGTGTACTTCAGCGGGTTGAGGGTCAGATAGCCCTTCGCACCGATGGAGATGTCCCCGCTGTGCAGGGCGGTGCGGGCGTGCGCGTACTCGTGCAGACAGAGCGAGACGATCCACGCGGACGTGACGAAGAGGAAGGCGGCGAAGCCGACGCTCACCGAGAACTCCGTCCACACCGCCCAGCCGGAGACCGCCATGACGGCGACGATCCCGAGGAAGACGGGACTGATCCGCCGGTCGCGACGGGTAATGGCGGTGGTCATGCGCGGACTCCTGGGGTGCGGGCATCGGGCGGGCATTGGGCGGACACCGCTCGGGCGTGGTGCCCGACCGTACCGGTGACACTGCGAAAACGTCTCGCGCGGCAGTGGTAGTTCCGGCAAAGCTGCATTCATGGAGCCACGCAGGATCCAGTACGACGACGCCGGGCCGCCGGAGCCGCGAAGCTCGCAGGCGCCACGCCCGGAGAGCGCGGTGGGTGGGCGGTTGTGCGTCCCGGACAATGGGCGAGTGCGCTACCGCATTCTTGGCCCCACGCAGGTACTCCGCGACGACGGTACGCCCGTCGCCATCGGCGGGGCTCGGCTGCGCGCGCTGCTCACGGTGCTGGCGCTGCGGGCCGGGCGCACGGTGCCGGTCGGCGCGCTGGCCGACGAGGTGTGGGGCGGTGAATGCCCCGCCGATGCCACCGGGGCATTGCAGGCGCTGGTCAGTCGGCTGCGCCGGGCGCTCGGCCATGCGGCGATCACCTCCGTGGACGGTGGCTATCAGCTGTGCGCCGAGCCCCAGGACGTCGACCTGTACCGCTTCGAGCGGCTCACGGCGGAGGGCCTACGGGCCCTGGGCGAGGGTGACCCGGGCCGGGCGGCGGCCCTGCTGGACGATGCTCTCGGCCTGTGGCACGGGCCGGCGCTGGCCGACCTCCCCGACCGTACGGGCGAGGCCGCGGGCTGCGAGACCCGCCGGCTGACCGCCCGCCGCGCCCGCCTCACGGCCGCGCTCGCGCTGGGCCGCGCGGAGGAGGCCCTGCCGGAACTCGCCGCGCTCTGCGACGACCACCCGATCGACGAACTGCTCCAGGCCCTGCGCCTGCGCGCGCTGCGTGACGCCGGCCGCACGGCGGAGGCACTCGCGGCGTACGAGGAGATCCGCCGGGACCTGGCCGCCCGCCTCGGCGCGGACCCGGGACCCGAACTGCGCTCCCTGCACGCCGAGTTGCTGACCCCGTCCACACTCGGAACCCCCACGCCGACCGACCCCGGTACAGCCGGGGGACGGCCCCCTGCGCACGGGCCCGCTGTCAACGGCAGCGGTGTGTGGGACGGTCCGGAGGGCGGAGGCGGCCGGCGGGGCGTGGAAAGCGCGCGCGTCCCGGCGTACGGGATCGACGCCGGTGGACCTGGCGCGGGAGGCGATTCGGCAGCCGGGACGGCGGCGACGCACGACGGGCGCGCAACGGGGTCCGGGGGCCCGCCCCCGGTTTCGGTAAGGGGCGCGGCGGCGGGGAACGGCCGTGCCCCCCGGCCCCGGGCACACCTCCCGCGCCGCCCCCGGCAACCTCCGGGCCCGGCTGACCTCCTTCGTGGGGCGCGACACCGACATCGAGGTCATCAGGGGCGACCTCGCGGGCGCCCGGCTCGTCACGCTGCTCGGCCCCGGCGGCGCGGGCAAGACGCGGCTGTCCCAGGAGGCCGCCGAGGCCGGCAACGAGGCCTGGCCCGACGGGGTGTGGCTGGCCGAGCTGGCGCCCGTCGACGACCCCGAAGCCGTGCCCGAAGCCGTACTCGCCGCGCTCGGCGCTCGCGAGACCGTGCTGCGCGGGGCAGGGGCCGAGGGGCTGCGCGCCGCCGAACGGCACGGCGACGACCCGCTGCTCCTCCTCACCGAGCACTGCGCCCGCCGCCACCTGCTGATCCTGCTCGACAACTGCGAGCACGTCATCGGCGCCGCCGCCCGCCTCGCCGAGGAACTCCTCGCCCGCTGCCCGGGGGTGACCGTACTGGCCACCAGCCGCGAGCCCCTCGGCGTGCCGGGCGAAGTCGTACGGCCCGTGGAGCCACTTCCCGACCCGATGGCCCTGCGACTCCTCGCCGACCGCGGTGCCGCCGCGAAGCCCGGCTTCCTGACCGAGGACGACCCGGCGGCGGCCGCCGAGATCTGCCGCCGCCTGGACGGGCTGCCGCTCGCCATCGAACTGGCCGCCGCCCGGCTGCGGATGCTCACCCCGCGCCAGATCGCCGACCGCCTCGACGACCGCTTCCGGCTGCTCACCGGCGGCAGCCGCACGGTGCTGCCTCGCCAGCAGACGCTGCGCGCGGTCGTCGACTGGTCCTGGGACCTGCTGGACGAGAAGGAGCGGGCGGCACTGCGCGCCCTGTCCGTCTTCGCGGGCGGTTGCGACCTGACCGCCGCCGAGGCGGTCTGCGGCCCCGACGCGCTGGAGCTGCTCGGCTCCCTGGTCGACAAGTCCCTGGTGGTGGCGGCCCCTTCGGGTGCGGCCGAGAGCCCCGAGAAGGCCGAGAGCCCCGAGAAGGCCGAGAGCCCCGAGAAGGCCGAGGGCCCCGAGAACGCCGGAGACGCCCAGGACGCCCAGGACACGGCCGATACCGGAATGCGCTACCGCCTCCTGGAGACCGTCGCCGAGTACGCCGCCGAGCGCCTCGACGAAGCGGGCGAGCGCGCCGGTGCCGAGCGCCGCCACCTCGTCCACTTCCGCGAGCTGGCCCGCCACGCCGACCCCCTGCTGCGGGGCAGCAGACAGCGCGTCTGGATCAGCCGCCTCCAGGTCGAGTACGAGAATCTGCGCACCGCACTGCGCCGCGCCATAGCCGCCCGCGACGAGCACGAGGCGCTCTGCCTCGTCCACTCCCTCGCCTGGTACTGGCAGATCCGCGACCTGCGCGCCGAAGCCCGGCACTGGTCCCTGGCCGCCGCCGAGCTCGGCCCCGACCCCTTCGACCCGCCGCTCACTCCCGCCCCCGCCCTGCACGAGCGCTGCACGGACGCCCCGCCGCCGATGGCACCCGAGCAGCTCCTGGAGGCCCGGCGCGGCGCCCGGCTGATCCATCTGGCCAGCATGAACCACGAGTTCGACGACTGGACCACCACCGAGGGCCTGGCCAAGCTGCGCCGCGTCGTACAGGTCTACCGGCCGGGTCTGCCGCAGACCTGCCGCGCGCCCGGCACACTCTGGTTCTTCGCGATCATGCTGACCGGCGAGGTCGGGCAGTTGAAGGAGGTCATCGACGCGACCGTCGAAGCCAGCCGCGCGTTCGGCTACGAGTGGGAGCTTGCCGCCGCCCTCCAAACGCGGGCCAACATCCTCGCCAACCGCAGCGACTGGGTGGGCGACGCGGGCCGGGACGCCGACGAGAGCCTGGAGATCTTCACCCGGCTCGGCGACTCGTGGGGCGCGGCGGAAGCGCTGTCCGCGCGCGGCGAGGCGCACGAACGCAGCGGCGAATTCGCCCTCGCCGCAAGCGACTTCCGCGCCGCCGTCGGGCATGCGCGGCGACTCGGCGCACATGTGCAGGTGTCCCTGCTGCGGGCGCGGCTGGCCGGGGTGCTGATGGAGACGGGCGACGGCGAGCAGGCCGAGGTGATGCTGCGGGACATCCTGGCCAGGGTCGAGCACCGCGGTCAGGAGTCGAAGCCGGCCGCCCGGCTGTATCTGGCGATGTGGCTGGGCCGGACGGGTCGGACCGTCGAGGCGCGCGCCCAACTGGATCAGCTCAGACAGGACTTCAAGCGCTCCAACCTGGCGATCTTCGAGGGCTTTGTCCTCGGCCTCCTCGGCTGGCTGGACAACCTGGAGGGCAAGTACGCCCGCGCTCTCTCCACGGTGCGCCGAGCCCTGGTGCGCTCCGGCGAGCCCCTGTCGCGGATGGTCGCCCCGCAGATGCCCGCGGTCCACCTGATGATGGCCGCCCGCGCACTGGCGGGTCTCGGCGGTCCCCGGCGTACCTCGGACGCCGCCCGGCTGCTCGGCGCCTACGGTGCTCTGCTGCCGTCCGGCCACTTCGCGACCGGGCAGGAGCGTGAAGCCAGGGACGACGCCGAGGCGGTGGTGCGCGCCGCACTGGGCGACGCGGCCTACGAGACGGCGTACGCCGAGGGCGGCGCCCTCACCCTGGAGGAGGCCGCCGCCCTCGTCTGACGCGGGACCGGCGGACGGCCCCCACCCCCGGCGTCGGTTCCCATCCGTCGGGCACATCCGTCGGCTCGCGTCCGTAGGGCACATCCGCCGGGCCCGTCCGTCAGGTCTTCTTGCGGAACTTGGAGATCGCGAGCGGCGCCGTGATCAGCGTGATGAGCGCCGCCCACCCCAGCGTCATCCACACGTCCTGGGCGATCGGGCCGCCGCTGAACAGTCCGCGCGCCGCGTCCGCCAGGTTCGACAGGGGGTTGTAGTCGGTGAAGTTCTGCAGCCAGCCGGGCATCGTGGCCGGCTTCGCGAAGATCGACGAGCCGAACTGCAGCGGCATCAGCACCAGCATCGCGATGCCCTGCACGGCCTGCGCCGTCTTGACGGAGAGCCCGATCAGAATGAAGATCCACATCAGCGAGGCGCCGAAGGCGAGCGAAAGACCGATCGCACCCAGCACATGCAGCGGTCCCGTCTCGACCGTCAGGCCCAGCAGGAAGCCCACGATCAGCAGGATCGTGAAGGCCACCATCATCCGGCCGACCTCGACGACGATCTTCGCCACGAGGACGGAGGACCGGGCGATCGGCATCGTCCGGAACCGGTCCATGACCCCCTTCTGGAAGTCCTCGTTGATGCCGGTGCCGACGGCCATCGCGACGTTCATGCCCATCATCGCCATCAGGCCGGGGACCAGATAGCTGACGTACTCGGCCTGATTGCCCTTGCCCGCCATCGCGCCGCCGAAGACGAACACGAACAGCAGGGTGAAGATGATCGGCATGAACAGGACGTCGAACATCGACTCCGGGTCCTGCTTGATCTGCAGCATATTGCGCCGTGCCAGGGCGCTGATGTGCCGCAGATTGGCCCGCAGGCCGATCCGGCCCTCGTCGTCGCTCACCTTCGCGGGTGTCGCGGCCGGTGTCACTGTCGCCGCGCTCATGCCGCGAACTCCTTGTCCTGGATGCTCTCGCCCTGAACGTCCTCGTCCTGGGTGCCCTGCGTGGTTTCGGTCGCTTCGCTGGTCTTCTCGCCCGTGATGGCCAGGAACACCTCGTCCAGGCTGGGCAGATGGGTGCCGATGTGCGCGATGCCGAAGCCGCGTGCACCCAGCAGGCCGACCACCGCGGTCAGTTGCTCGTCGCTGAGAATCGGCACGTACAGCAGATTCTCACTGTCGACGATCTGCGAGCCCGCGATGCCGTCGAGGCCCGCCTCGCTCAGTGCCAGTGCCATCAGGGGCAGCTGGCCCGGGTCGACCGGGCGGACCTCCAGGGTGCGGCCGCCGACCTTCGCCTTCAGCTCGTCGACCTTGCCGCCCGCGATGACCCGGCCGCGGTCGATGACCGTCAGCTCGCTCGCGAGCTGCTCGGCCTCCTCCATGTACTGCGTGGTGAGCAGGACGGTGACGCCCTCGCCGACCATCCGCTTCACCTCGGTCCACACCTCGTTGCGGGTGCGGGGGTCGAGGCCGGTCGTCGGCTCGTCCAGGTACAGCACGGCGGGCTGTCCGATCATCGATGCCGCCAGGTCCAGCCGCCGCCGCATACCGCCGGAGTACTGCATGACCGGCTTTTTGGCGGCGTCGGTGAGCGAGAACCGCTCAAGCAGCTCGTCCGCGCGCTTGCGGGCGGCGCCCCGGGACAGATCGAGCAGCCGCCCGATCATGTACAGGTTCTCCCAGCCGGCGAGCTTCTCGTCGACCGAGGCGTACTGCCCGGTCAGGCCTATGGTGCGGCGGAGCTGCCGGGGCTGCTTCACCACGTCGAAGCCGGCCACGACGGCCGTGCCGGCGTCGGGCTGGACCAGGGTGGAGAGGCAGCGTACGAGTGTGGTCTTGCCGGCGCCGTTGGGTCCGAGGACACCGAGCACGGTGCCTTCCCGGACGTTCAGGTCCACGCCGTCCAGTGCTTTGGTCTCGCCGTAGTGCTTGACCAGTCCCCGCACCTCGACGGCGTTGGTCGCGCCGTCCGTGGGGCTCTTGTTGATTCGCGTCATGCCGCCATGGAAGCACCCGCCTCTGACATTCGGCCGACAGAATGCCGACAGCCCGCCGACGGGGGGGAGTCGGCGGGCCGCCGTGGTGCGACAGTGGCTGAGGAAACTTCTGGTGAGAGCGCTGGTGGAAGCGGTGGCGGCAGCTCTTAGTGGAAGGTGTGCTCCTCCTGCGGGAACGCTCCTCCGACAACATCGTCGGCGAACGCCTTCGCGGCATCCCCAAGGGTCTGCCGCAGGTTCGCGTACTGCTTGGTGAAGCGTGGCACCTTGCCGCCCGTCATGCCCGCCATGTCCGTCCAGACGAGGACCTGCGCGTCGGTGTCGGGCCCGGCGCCGATGCCGACGGTCGGGATGTGCAGCGAGCGGGTGACCTCGGCGGCCACTTCGGCGGGCACGAGTTCCAGTACGACCGCGAAAGCGCCCGCGTCCTGCGCCGCCTTCGCGTCATGCACCAGCCGGTGCGCGGCCTCGTCGCCGCGGCCCTGCACCCGGTAGCCCAGGGTGTTAACGGACTGTGGCGTCAGGCCCAGGTGCGACATGACCGGGATTCCGGCCTGCACCAGCAGCTCGGTCTGGGCCAGCGAACGCTCGCCGCCCTCCAGCTTCACCGCGCCCACGCCCGCGTCCTTGACCAGCCGGGTCGCGCTGCGGAGCGCTTGTACCGGGCCCTCCTGGTACGAGCCGAAGGGCAGGTCGCCGACGATGAGGGCGCGCTTGGTGCCCCGTACGACGGCGGCGGAGAGGATGGTCATCTCGTCCATCGTGACGGGCACGGTGGTCTCGTAGCCGAGGTGACAGTTGCCCATGGAGTCGCCGACGAGCATGACCGGGATGCCTGCCTCGTCGAATACGGAGGCGGTCATCGCGTCGTAGGCGGTGAGCATGGGCCACTTCTCGCCGCGCTCCTTGGCGGCGGCGATGTCGTGGACGGTGATGCGGCGGGTCCCCCTGCCGCCGTACAGCGCCTTGCTGCTGTCGGCGGATGTCTTCTGGGCAGCCTGAAGCGACATGGCCAGTGCTCCTTCGTCATCTCGAGGCGCCCTGACGGCGTCCCCGGATCACTCCCATGGTGGCATCAACCGTCGCCCGACGGGAAGTGGTCGGCGCCCGGAAAGCGCCCGGAAAGCGCCCGGAAAGCATCCGGAGGGCATGCGGAGGGCATTCGGAGGGCGAAGTCTTTACAAAACGAGACGGTGCCGTATCGAAATGGAGGTGCGGTCTCGGCATGTCGACCTCCCGGCCTCCCCAGGCACGGTGATCGAGGCGCGGCGCCGCCAGACGCTGGAAGTGCTGCGCCGGGGCATCGCCGAGGGCGAACTGCGCGGCGACCTCGACATCGAGCTGCTCAACGACCTGGTGGTCGGCCCCATGCTGGTGCGGACCGTCATCAGGCCCGCCGCGACACTCGACGACGACCTGGCCGCGCGCATCGTCGACGCGGTACTGGACGGGCTGCGCCCGCCGCGCTGACCGGAGTCCTCATATGCGCGTTTCGTCACAGCGGGCCCTGTCGGCCGTAACTCCTGGAACCCGCCACGGCCCGATGTCGTCCTCGTGGCAGTACGGCCGTCGCGCGGGACGGCGGGGAAAGTCGTCGGTCATCGCCTAGGGTCAGTCACGGGCGTGGCACGGCAAGGCAGTGAGGGCAGCGGAATGACGCAGGCGTACATGACGGACACCGGGACTGGCAGCTCCGACGGCGAGCACTCCGGACCCCGGATCCGGCGTCTGTTCGACCGCCTGCGGCGCAGCCGCGGCATCTGGCGGCGCGGCATCGTCCTCGCCCTCTGCGCGGTGCTGCTGACGCTGCTGATGGTCTTCCACGCGCAGATCCCCAACACCATCGGCAACCTCGGCAGCCTCAACGAGACCTTCCTGCCCTGGCTCGGCCTGGGCGTCCCTGTCCTGCTGATCATCGGCGTGGTGCGGCGCTCAGCGACCGCGCTGGTGGCCCTGCTGCTGCCGGCCCTCTTCTGGCTCAACATCTTCGGCGGCCTGTTCACCGACAAGTCGCACAGCGGCGGCAACCTCACGGTCGCCACCCATAACGTCAACGCTGCCAACTCCGACCCCGAGGGCACCGCCCGGGTGCTGGCCGAGTCGGGGGCCGATGTGGTGGCGCTCGAAGAGCTCAAGGCGAGCGCGGTGCCGTCGTACGAGCAGGCCCTGTCGGGCACGTACAAGTACCACTCGGTGCAGGGCACCGTCGGGCTGTGGAGCAAGTACCCGATGACCGACACCCGGTCCGTCGACATCAAGATGGGCTGGACCCGGGCCATGCGCTCCACGGTGACGACGCCCGCGGGCAAGGTCGGCGTGTATCTCGGACACCTTCCTTCGGTACGGGTCAAGGTCAACGCGGGCTTCACCGCAGGACAGCGCGACGCCAGCGCCGACGCGCTCGGCGAGGCCATCGCCCGCGATCCGCTCGACAAGATCATCCTGCTCGGTGACCTCAACGGCACCATGAACGACCGCTCCCTGAACGCCGTCACCTCGCAGATGCGCTCCACGCAGGGCGCGGCGGGCGACGGCTTCGGCTTCAGCTGGCCCGCGTCGTTCCCGATGGCGCGGATCGACCAGATCATGGTGAAGGGCATCGATCCGGTGTCGTCCTGGACGCTGCCGGAGACGGCCAGCGACCATCTGCCGATCGCGGCCCGCGTCCAGATCTGACGTTCCGGCCCGGCTGCCGCAACCTCGCGTTTACGTCGCGGAACAATTCACCTGAGAGACTTTGTTCAGTACGGGAACGTAGTCCTCGTACGCACCCTCCCCTCTCTCGTCGAAAAGGTTCGCCATGCCCCGGCCGCCCCGGCCCGTAGCCCTGCTCGCCCTAGCCGTCGGCGCCTTCGGCATCGGCACCACCGAGTTCGTGATGATGGGCCTGATGCCCAATGTCGCGGACGACCTGGGCACCTCGGTGCCCACCGCCGGCTACCTCGTCTCGGCGTACGCGATCGGCGTCGTGATCGGGGCCCCGCTGCTCACGGCCCTCGGTTCGCGCATCCCCCGCAAGCGCATGCTGCTCCTCCTGATGGCGCTCTTCATCGTCGGCAACCTCGCCTCCGCGCTGGCCCCCGACTTCGGCTGGCTGGTGGCGGGCCGGGTGCTCGCCGGGCTGCCGCACGGCGCCTTCTTCGGCGTCGGGGCGGTCGTCGCTGCCCGGCTCGTCACCGACGGGCGCCAGGCGCGGGCCGTCGCGACGATGTTCCTCGGCCTTACGGTCGCCAATGTCGTCGGCGTTCCCCTGGCGACGCTCCTCGGGCAGCACCTGGGGTGGCGCGCCACATTCCTGGTGGTCTCCGTCATCGGCCTGGTGGCGATGGCCGCGCTCGCCCGGCTGATCCCGGACATCCCCGTGGACGCGCACCAGAGCCTGGGCCGCGAGCTGCGCGCGCTGGGCAACCGGCAGGTCCTGCTCGGCCTGCTCACCGCCGTCTTCGGCTTCGCCGGTGTCTTCGCCGTGTACTCCTACCTCGCGTCCATGACGACCGAGGTGATGGGCTTCGGCGAGTCCTCCGTGACCGTGGTGCTGGCCCTCTTCGGCATCGGCATGACGCTCGGCGCACTGGTGGCGGGCCCGCTGACCGACCGGGCACTGCGGCCCACGCTGTACGGCTCGCTGGGCGCGCTGGCGGTCGTACTGCTCGCGTTCAACTACACCGTGCATGTGCAGTGGGCGGCGCTGGTCACCGTCGTGGTGCTGGGCGCGGTCGGCTTCATGACCACCACACCGCTCCAGATGCTGGTGATGAACAAGTCCAAGGACGCCCCCATGCTGGCCTCCGCCTCCAACCACTCGGCGTTCAACATCGCGAACGCGGGCGGCGCCTGGCTCGGTGGCATGGCGATCACGGCGGGCTGGGGCTGGATGTCCCCGACGCTGGTAGGGGCGGTGCTGGCCGCCGTGGGTCTGGGGATCGCGGTGACGGCGGGACTGCTCGACCGGACGCCGAGCCCGTCCCGGGTGGTGGCGTCGGGCGCGGTGCGCGAACGGGAGCGGGACTCGGTTTCCTGACGGGGGCCAAGTCCTCAAGCGCCGGACGGGCCGAAATTCAGCCCGTCCGGCGTTCGAGGACCGGTGATCGGCGGCCGGGGGCCTGCCCCCGCGCCGTACCGTTTCTCCTCGCTCAGACCGACTCGCGCCACCGGTTGGTGATCGGCAGCCGCCGGTCCTTGCCGAAGCCCTTCGCGGAGATCTTCGTGCCCGGCGGGTACTGCCGGCGCTTGTACTCCGCCGTGTCCACCATCCGCAGGATCTTCGCGACCAGCTCCCGGTCGAAGCCCTCGTCCACGATCTGCTCCAGGCCCTGGTCCCGGTCGACGTACAGCTCCAGAATCCGGTCGAGCACGTCGTAGTCCGGCAGCGAATCCGTGTCGACCTGGCCGGGCCGCAGCTCCGCGCTCGGCGGCTTGGCGATGGAGTTCTCCGGGATCGGCGGGGTCTGGCCCCGCTCCTCGGCGGCCTTGTTGCGCCACTTGGCGAGCGCGAAGATCCACGTCTTGTAGACGTCCTTGATCGGCCCGTACGCGCCGACCGAGTCGCCGTACAGCGTCGAATAGCCCACCGCCAGCTCGGACTTGTTGCCCGGCGCGAGCACGATCTGGCCCTCCTGGTTGGAGATGGCCATCAGCGTCGTGCCGCGCAGCCGCGACTGGAGGTTCTCCTCGGCGAGCCCGGTCAGCTCCAGCGCACCCATGTACGCGTCGAACATCGGCTCGATCGCCACGGTCCGGTAGTTCAGTCCGGTACGCCGGGCCAGCTCGGCCGCGTCGCCCTTGGAGTGGTCCGACGAGTACTTCGACGGCATCGAGACGCCGTACACGTTCTGCGCGCCCAGCGCGTCGCAGGCGATCGCGGCGACCAGCGCCGAGTCGATGCCGCCGGACAGGCCGATCAGGACGGAGCTGAAGCCGTTCTTGGCGGCGTACGCGCGCAGGCCGACGACCAACGCCGTGTACACCTCCTCGTCGTCCCCCAGACGCTCCGCGTAGCCACCGGCCAGCTCGGGCTCGTACGCCGGGAGGGGGTCCTCGGAGAGGATCACGCGGTCGATGTGCAGCCCGTCGTCGACGATGCCGGTCGGCGCGTCGGGGGCGGCGGCCGGCAGGTCCAGGTCGAGCAGCATGCTGCCCTCGGAGAACTGCGGGGCGCGCGCGACGACTTCGCCGTTCCGGTCGCAGACGATCGAGTCGCCGTCGTAGACCAGCTCGTCCTGGCCGCCGGTCATCGCGATGTACGCCGTGGTGCAGCCCGCCTCCTGGGCGCGCTTGCGCACCAGGTCGAGGCGGCTGTCGTCCTTGTGGACCTCGTACGGCGAGGCGTTGATGGACAGCAGCAGACCGGCACCGGCAGACCGGGTGGCCGGGACCCGGCCACCGTCCTGCCAGAGGTCCTCGCAGATGGCGAGGGCCACGTCGATGCCGTGGACCCGGATGACCGGCATCGAGTCGCCCGGCACGAAGTACCGGAACTCGTCGAAGACGCCGTAGTTGGGGAGATGGTGCTTGGCGAAGGTCAGCGCGACCTCGCCGCGGTACAGCACGGCGGCGGCGTCCTGCGGGGAGCCCGCGGGCTGCCCGTAGCGGGGCTGGGCCTTCTCGCAGCGGTCCAGATAGCCGACGACGACCGGGATCTCACCGAAGCCTTCGTCCGCGAGGCGCACCGCGAGCGCGCGCACGGCGTCGCGTGAGGCCTCGACGAAGGACGACCGCAGCGCGAGGTCCTCGACGGGGTAGCCGGTCAGCGCCATCTCGGGGAACGCCACGAGGTGGGCGCCCTGCTCGGCGGCATGCCGGGTCCAGTGCACGATCGACTCGGCGTTGCCGGTGAGGTCGCCGACGGTCGAGTCGATCTGATTCAGAGCGAGGCGTAGTTGAGGCACGGGGTCAGTGTAATCGTCAGTGCGACGCGATGTCCGGATGGATAGGTGTGGGGCGCCCCACGTGCGGGCGCGGGGCCGTATCGGCGCTTGCGGCCGGACCGGTGGGGGTCCCGGGATCGCCGTTCGGGCCGTCGGACTACGTAACATAAGCCCCCTATGTCCCCTTACGGAATGCGGTCCGTAGCCGCCCTCCTCGCGCTCGGCGCGGTCGCGTACACCTCGTGGGTCCTCGAAGTCGTCCTCGCGACCGGCCTCGACCCCGTCCGGACCTACGTGAGTGAACTGGCCGCCGCCGACCAGCCCCTCGGCGGGCTCTTCCGGGCCACGGACCTGCTCGCCGGACTCCTCGTCCTCGCCGGCGCGCTGACGGCCCTGGCCGTGCGGAGGCCGGACAGACCCTGGGCGGTCGTCGGCTGGACGGGCCTGGTCCTCTTCGGTGCGGCGACCGCGACGGATTCGCGGCTGCCCCTGAGCTGCGCGCCGACCGTGGACCCGGCGTGCGCGGCCCGCGAGACGGCCGGCCTCGTCCCGGCCACGCACGCCGCGCACGCGTGGAGCAGCAGCCTCGCGACGACCGGCGCGATCGTCGGAGTCGTGGCCCTCACGGTCGCCGCCCGCCGCTACGGCTGGTGGCCGCCCCTCGCCCGCGTCGGCCCCGCTCTCGTCGCCGCGGAACTGGCCGCCACCGTCTGGACGCTGACGTCCGTCGCCCGCTTCGAAGCGGGGAACGGCACCTTGCTGCTGGGCGCCGGGCAGCGGCTCCAAGTGCTGCTGGTGGCCGTCTGGCTGGCGGTGCTCGCGTTGTCAGTGGCACGCGAGAAGCTGTACGAGTGACATCGACGCGCAGCTTCATCCGGATCGGCGGGGTGCCCCACCATGTGGTCGTGGAGGGCAGCGGCCCCGTGTGTGTGCTGAGCGCGGGGCTCGCGATGAGCTGGTTCGACTGGGACCCCGTCGTGCCCCTGCTCGCGCCCTCGCGCACGGTGGTGCGCTTCGACCGTCCTGGCCACGGCCTCAGCGGCGCCGCGGCCACGGCGCCCACCGCCGCGGGCGAGGCGCACCGCATCGCCGCGATCCTCGACGCGCTGTCCCTGCCGGGGCCGGCCACCGTCGTCGGTCACTCCATCGCCGGCTTCCACGCCGAGGCGTTCGCCCGCCTCCACCCGGCCCGTACGGCCTCCGTGGTGCTCCTCGACTCCAGCGTCGAGGAGCACGTGCGGACGCCCCCGGCCCCCGCGCTGCGCACCGCCGCCGCCCGCGCCCTGGGCGCGGCCCTGTCCGCGGTCGGCGCACCGGCGGCGCTCGGCCCACCGGTGCGCCACGCGGTCGTCCGCGCGTCGCGCACGGGCCTGGCGCCCGACCCGGCCGCCGACGCCCTGGTGCGCCGCTGCTACCGCACCTCGCGTGTCCTGCGCGGCGCGCTCCTGGAGAACACGCACTATCGCGCGGTCGCCGCCGAACTCCTCGCGCTGCGCGACCGCTTCCCGCTGCCGGACGGGGTCCCGTTCGTCGTTCTCGCGGCGCACGACGGCCGGGACGGCCGCTTCACGCGGCGCTGGCTGGAGCGGCAGCGGGACCAGGCGGGCGTGCTCGGTGCCCGCTTCGAAGCGGTCGGGCCCTCGGGGCACTTGATGATGCTGGACCGCCCGGACGCGGTGGCCCGCGCCGTGGGAGGAGAAGCATGAGCAGCAGTAAGGCGGTAGCCACCCGGGTGAGCCGGCGGATCACGCTGCGGATCGTCGGCAGCGACCTGCCCGGCGCGACCTGCGGCGAGTTCCGGCACGTCCATGTCGGGACGCAGTGCGGCCGCGAGCCGGACCAGGTGGTGTCGGCCGACGCACGGCAGGCGCTCTTCGAGATCCCCGTCGAGATCCTCGCCGACCCGCAGGGAGCCCTCGACGCAGACTTCCGCGGACCGTACGTCCAGGGGCGGCCGGGGGTCCGCTTCGTCTACCTCACCTGGGGCGAGCAGCCGCCGGGCGGGGAGTTCGCGATGTTCCGCCGGATCAAGATCTTCCTCGCGGACCTGCCCGCCGAGCTGATCGCCGCGAGCGGCGTGCTGGAAGGGACGCTCGGGCTCACGGACGACTGCGGGCTGCCGCTCTGCGCCGCCGTCCGTCCGCCCCGGATCGCGTGGAGCGCCGGGGCGGACGGATGACGGCAGCCGCGTGAGCTTCGCCTGCCGGGTGAGCCGGGCCCGTCAGGGACGCGGGGCCGCGCCGCGCGCCTTGAGCAGGTCCGCCATCAGGCCGATCTCGGACTGCTGGGCATCGACCATGCCCTGGGCGAGGAGGCGCTCCGTACCGACCTCACAGCGGTCGGCGCAGCCCTGCGCCATCGTGACCCCGCCCTTGTGGTGGTCGGTCATCAGCTGGAGGTAGAGGATCTCCGCCTGCTTGCCGTCCACCCTGCCGAGCTTCGCCAGCTCGGCACTGGTCGCCATGCCGGGCATCAGCGACCCGTCACGCGCCTTGTGCGTCCCGTGGGCGGAGCGGCCGGATTCACCGGACGCCATCCACGCCATCGGCTCGTCCGACGACACCTTCGGCAGCTCCCACAGATCCAGCCAGCCGAGCATCATGCCCCGCTGGTTGGCCTGAGTGTTGGCGATGTCGTACGCCAGCCTGCGCACCTCTTCGTCCTTCGTGCGGTCGCGCACGATGAACGACATCTCCACCGCCTGCTGGTGGTGCACCGACATGTCCCGGGCGAACCCCGCGTCCGCGGAGTCGACCGCGGGCGTACGGGGCGTACCGGAGGCGTCGTCGTTCCCGTTCCCGACGGCGACCGTGACGGCCCCCGCCGCGAACAGCAGCGCCAGGACGACGGCCGTGACGGCCGCCCAGTACGTGCGGGTCATCACGGTGTGCCCAGCCCGCCCGTGCAGGCCGCGCCGGGCTCGGGCGTCTGCGGTCCCTGTACGTACTTGGTGAAGAACTGCTCGACCCGCTTGTCCGACGCGCTGTCCACGGTGAGCTGCTTGCCCCACGCACTGAGCATCAGCGCGCCGGCCTGGGCCTTGACCGGGCTCATCAGCGAGTACGACGTCTTGCCGACCTTCTCGGTGAGCTTCTTGACGTCGGCGTCCGATGCCTTGTCGTTGTACGTCACCCACACCGCGCCGTGCTCCAGCGAGTGCACCGCGTTGACCTTGGGAATCTCTTCCTTGTAGACGTTCCTGTCGCAGTTCATCCACGCCTGGTTGTGGTCACCGCCCACCGGCGGCGTCATCGGGTACGAGACTTCCTTGGTGACGTGGTTGCGGCCCAGCTTCTTCGCGTCCCAGGACTTCTCGCCCGTCACGGGCGCCTTGGCCTGGGCCACCCGGTCCTCCTTCTTGTCGGACTCCTTCATGAAGAGGTACGACCCGAAGCCGACCAGGCCGACGACGACCACTGCGCTGGTGACGACCGCGATGAGCCGGTTGCGGCGCTCGCGCGACTGCTCGGCGCGCCGCATCTCCTCTATTCGGGCCTTGCGTGACGTGTTGGAGCCCTTGTTGCTAGCCATCGTGTTGTGTCCTTCTGGGGAAAGGGTCGGGGGATGACGAAAGCCCTGCTGCGGGCGGGCCCTGCTACGTCCGCATCACCTGAAGGACATGGCGGCCCGGCGCGCGCGGCAGCGCCCCGGCGTCGCGGACCGGGTTCGCGGTGAGCGGCGGCGCCCCGTACAGCGGCTCGGCGGCCACCGGGGTGGCCGGCGGCGGAGCGGTGAGCACGGCGGGGGAGAGGTGCGCGAAGACGCCGCAGTGCTGGGAGTCGTACGGGCAGGTGTACGCCTGGGCGCCCGGTGCCTGAACGGCGACCGTGACGGCGGCGTGCTGCTCACGGGACTCGGCGGCGCCCAGACAGACGAAGAGCGCGGCAAAGAGGGTCGCCGCGACGCTCAGCAGCGCCATGGGACCTGTGGTGCGCGTGACGCGCCCGGTGCGGAATCGCCGCAGTCCCCCCATGGCCCGAGATCGTAGTGGGCGCGCGCCTTTCCCACGTCATACGGGTCGCCCGGAGACAACCGGATGTTTTGGATCCGGCGGATCGTCAATCCGTGGTTCATGGTGCAAATCGGATACGCGATGACGGCGGAAGAGGCCGGCCCCCGAGACCTCGTCGAGCAGGTGGTCGGTGCGGAACACGCCGGGTTCGACTTCTCCGTACCCTCGGACCATGCCACGGCTCGCCGAGGGCCGGTTCCGCCTCGGCGCGGGCGGGTACCCGCCCGGTGAGACCGTCCGGCGCCCGGACCCGGTCCAGCGGTCGCGCGAGCGGGCGCACCGGGCCAGGCTGGAAGTGCCGCCGGCCCCGGCAGTGCACGGAAAAGCCACAGCAGTGCACCGAAGAGCCACAGCAGTGCACGGAAGAGAGGAAAGAACCACGGTGAACGCCGCAGAACAGTCCGACACCAAGGTCCTGGTGGAGCTCACCGGATGCTCCAAGGAGGACGCGCACACCGTGTTAATAGCGCTGCGCACCTCCTTCGAGTCCGACCGTGACTCCGACGACGTACCCGTCGAGCAGCCGGGATCCCGCCCCATGGTGTGGAGCGCGACCTTCGAAGTGTCGGACGTACGGGAGCAGGCCCGGCCCACGCCGCTGACGGGCTCCGTTCCGGCTACCGTCCAGGGCGGCTACAAGGCGGTGGACCGGCTGCGCGAGCAGCTCGACGCCGCGTTCAGCGTGCATGAGGAAGGCGCCGTCTCGGGAGATCAGGAAAAGGAGCTGCAACTGCGGCTGGAAAGCGGGCAGTAGCTCCGTAACAGACACCGGGCGTACGGAAGTCCGGTGCACAAAGAGGGAGCTCTGCCATGCCGGCCGACAAGACTCAGGACAGCCAGGGCGCGAGACGCGGGCGCGACGAATCGCCCGAGGAGCGCGCTGACCGCCGCTGGGCGGAACTGCTCCAGGAACTGCGGGTTGCGCAGACCGGCGTGCAGATCCTCTTCGGGTTCCTGCTCACGGTCGTCTTCCAACCGCGCTTCACCGAACTGTCGGACGTCGACCGGAACATCTACGTCGTCACCGTCATCCTGGGCGCGACCACGATGGGCGCACTCGTCGGCCCGGTGTCCTTCCACCGGCTGGTCGCCGGGCAGCGGATGAAGGAGGAGGCGGTGGTCTGGGCCTCCCGGCTCACCGTCTGCGGCCTGCTCCTGCTGCTCTGCACGATGGCCTCGTCGCTGCTGCTCATACTCCGCGTCGCACTGCACAACACCTTCGCGCTGTGGCTGGTCGGGGGCCTGGTGCTGTGGTTCGTACTGTGCTGGTTCGTGCTGCCCGCCTGGGCTCGGTACGCAAGTACGGCCAAGGACTGACCGGAGTCAGTCCTTGGCCGTACAGGTCAAGCGTTACGCGCGTTCACGCGTCGTTACGCGGCGCCGCCACGGGTGCCGGTGCCGGTGCCGGTGCCGGCACCGTACGCGGTGCGGCGCGACTGCGCCGGCGCGCTGCGGCGGCCACGCTGCGAAGCGGCACTGCGCTTCGGGCGCTCCGAGACCGGCGAGGAGATGACCACGGGGACACCGGAGGGGGTCTGCGCACCGGTGATCCGGGCCAGCTCGGCGTCGCCGGAGCGGACCTGGGCGGTGTGCGGGGTGATCCCGGCGGCCATCATCAGGCGGGTCATCTCGCGGCGCTGGTTGGGCTGCACCAGCGTCACGACACTGCCGGACTCACCGGCGCGGGCGGTACGGCCGCCGCGGTGCAGGTAGTCCTTGTGGTCGGTGGGCGGGTCCACGTTGACGACCAGGTCGAGGTTGTCGACGTGGATGCCGCGCGCCGCGACATTGGTCGCCACCAGCACGGTGACATGACCGCTCTTGAACTGGTCGAGCGTCCGGGTGCGCTGCGGCTGCGACTTGCCGCCGTGCAGCGCCGCTGCCCGGACACCGCTGTGCAGCAGGTCGCGGGTCAGCCGGTCCACGGCGTGCTTGGTGTCCAGGAACATGATCACCTTGCCCTCGCGGGCCGCGATCTCGGTGGTCGTGGCCTGCTTGTCGGCGGGGTGGACGTGCAGGAGGTGGTGCTCCATGGTCGTGACGGCGTTCTTGGAGGGGTCGACCGAGTGCACGACCGGGTCCTCCAGGTAGTTCCGGACGAGCCGGTCGACGTTACGGTCCAGGGTGGCCGAGAACAGCATCGTCTGGCCGCCCGGCGCAACCTGCTGGAGCAGCTCGGTGACCTGCGGCATGAAGCCCATGTCGGTCATCTGGTCGGCCTCGTCGAGGACCGTGATCTTCACCTGGTCCAGGCTGCAGTCACGGCGCTCGATCAGGTCCTTGAGACGGCCCGGCGTCGCGACGACGACCTCGGCACCGCCGCGCAGCGCACCGGCCTGGCGGCCGATGGACATGCCACCGACGACCGTGGCAAGACGCAGCCGGACGGCGCGGGCGTAAGGGGTGAGCGCGTCGGTGACCTGCTGGGCCAGCTCGCGGGTCGGGACCAGGATCAGGGCCAGCGGCTGACGCGGCTCGGCGCGCTGACCGGCGGTCCTGGCAAGCAGGGCCAGACCGAAGGCGAGGGTCTTGCCGGAGCCGGTGCGGCCGCGGCCCAGGACGTCGCGCCCGGTGAGCGCGTTCGGCAGCGTGGCGGCCTGGATCGGGAACGGAACGGTCACACCCTGGGCGGTCAACGCGGCGAGCAGCGCCGCGGGCATGTCCAGGTCGGCGAAAGCCTCGACGGCGGGCAGTGCCGGAGTCGTACTGACCGGCAGGGCGAACTCGCCCTGCGGAGCGACGGACTGGCGGCGGGCCGGCGGGCGTCCACCGGAAGAGCGGGTGGGAGCCTGCGAGCGGAAACGCTCGGGGCTGCTGCCACCGCTGCGGCTACCACCGGCTGCACCGGCGTGACCGCCGGAACGGGGGCGGGCGAAACGGTCGTTGGAGCGTGCTGTGCGGTTCATGCTGAACCTTCCTCGATGGGCACGTATCGAGGAATTCCGGGCAGCAGATAGTGCCGCAAGGAACCGCAAGAACGAGCCGAGATAAAAAAGCCGAAATGAAGTCCGTGCTGAAAGGTGAATACCTTGGATCAGACGCTTCGAAGTGGCTGGGATCCGCTCATGAAAAGCGGAGGGAATGGGATCGGCGTGAATCGTGGCCGACCGCTCATGCACGATCGCGTCATACGGCGATCGAATGGGGGCAACGATCCGGGGCAACGAGTCGGGGCCCGCACCCTCGGGTGCGGGCCCCACTCGTGTACGCGTCAGCGTCAGGCGGGAACGATGTTCTCGGCCTGCGGGCCCTTCTGGCCCTGCGTGACGTCGAAGGTCACCTTCTGGCCTTCCTGAAGCTCACGGAAGCCCTGCGTGGCGATGTTGGAGTAGTGGGCGAAGACGTCAGCGCCGCCACCCTCCTGCTCGATGAAGCCGAAGCCCTTTTCTGCGTTGAACCACTTCACGGTGCCAGAAGCCATTTTTTTCTCCTTTGGAGCTGTGCTGGAGGACCACCCTGTGTGGACCTCGCGTCGCGTTGCCGCGATGATTGCCCCGTCCGGAAAAAGCACCGGAAATACGAAAGTGCACCCAGCAGCAGGAGGCTGCGGGAGCACTTGAAGTTTTTGGGAACCACAACTGCAACTGAGATCAACAGTAGCACGGTGTGGGCGGACGGGCGGGGAGGGCTACGTCACTCTGCCGTGCCGCCATAAACCCTCCCCGCCCGCGCTTTAAATTCTGTAGCTGCGGGACTAGATATTGCGATTCGTGGGCTCATCGGCATGTCTGAGCAGCCCCTCGTTGATCTTCAGGGCGTCTTCCAACTGGTCCTCAAGAATGACGATTCGGCAGGCGGCGTCGATCGGAGTGCCCTGGTCGACCAGTTCGCGGGCGCGGGCGGCGACACGCAGCTGGTAGCGGGAGTATCTGCGGTGGCCGCCCTCGGAGCGCAGCGGGGCGATCAGCCGTGCCTCACCGATGGCCCGCAGGAAGGCGGGGGTCGTGCCGATCATCTCGGCCGCCCGGCCCATCGTGTAGGCGGGGTAGTCGTCGTCGAACCGGTCTGCCCCGGTGTCCCGGGTGTCGCGGTGGATCTCTGCGGTCACTTGCACCATCTTCTGAAACGCGCTTTCCAATACGCGTGGAGCGGGTCACTCCAAGTGTGGCATGTCTGCTCCGGCCGTGACAGATTTCCTGTTCCGGAGCCTCGGACCGGACCGGGTGAGCCGCCCGTGGCAGGCCGGGAATGGCGTTCCTGCGGCACGAGGGCTGTCCGTGTGCGCCCTTGTGCGCCCTTGTGCGCCAGGGACTGTGCGCGAGACCTTGACAACGCAGGGTGAGAACGCTGACGGGCGCCATCGGGCGGGCCGCACACCCGGCCCCGCAGCGTCTGCACGGCCAGGCGATCGGCTCGCTCAACCTCTACCGCGACCGGCCGGGCCCGCTGGACCCCCCGCAGCTGCGGCTGGGGCAGGCGCTCGCGGACACCGCGACCATCGGCATCCTCCAGCAGCGCGCGGTCACCGAACAGAAGACAGTGACTGCGCAGTTGCAGTGCGCCCTGGACAGCCGGGTCATCATCGAGCAGGCCAAGGGGTTCCTCTCCCAGCGCCGCAAGGTTGGTGTGGAGGAGGCCTTCCAGGCCATGCGGGTCTACGCCCGCGCCCACCAGTCCCGGCTCACCGTGGTCGCCGGCCAGGTTCTCGACGGCACCGCCGACCCGGCACTCCTGAGCCCCGTATCTCCGGGGCACCCCGAGAGCTGACGGCCCGGCGAGCCCGGGCGCTGTATCCCGTCGAGGTACTGGTCGATGCGCGGGTCGACGTACCGGAGGACGGGCCCTCGACCGTGCGTTACGCGGGGCGCCTGCCAGCAGGCACTATGGGCAGGAAGCGGTACACCCGGTCGACACGGGTTGTTCGGCCGAGGACCCGCAATGTGTTGGAAACCGTGTGGTGGGATGCTCAGAGACCCCGACGTGCCCGCGGCGTGGGAGCAGGCGCTTGACCAGCAAGGATGGGTGGAAATGGATAAGCAGCAGGAATTCGTGCTCCGTACGCTTGAGGAGCGCGACATCCGTTTCGTGCGCCTGTGGTTCACCGACGTACTCGGCTTTCTGAAGTCGGTCGCGGTGGCACCGGCGGAGCTGGAGCAGGCCTTCGACGAGGGCATCGGCTTCGACGGCTCGGCGATCGAGGGCTTCGCCCGCGTCTACGAGTCCGACATGATCGCCAAGCCTGATCCGGCCACGTTCCAGATCCTGCCCTGGCGCGCCGAGGCCCCCGGCACGGCGCGGATGTTCTGCGACATCCTGATGCCCGACGGCTCGCCGTCCTTCGCCGACCCCCGCTATGTGCTCAAGCGGATCCTCGCCAAGACCTCGGACCTGGGTTTCACCTTCTACACCCACCCCGAGATCGAGTTCTACCTGCTGAAGGACAAACCGCTCGACGGCACCCGGCCCACCCCCGCCGACAACTCCGGCTATTTCGACCACACCCCGCAGAACGTCGGCATGGACTTCCGCCGCCAGGCGATCACCATGCTCGAATCCATGGGGATCTCCGTCGAGTTCAGCCACCACGAGGGCGCCCCCGGCCAGCAGGAGATCGACCTGCGGTACGCCGACGCGCTCTCCACCGCCGACAACATCATGACGTTCCGCCTCGTCATGAAGCAGGTCGCGCTGGAGCAGGGCGTGCAGGCCACCTTCATGCCGAAGCCGTTCAGCGAATTCCCCGGCTCCGGCATGCACACCCACCTCTCCCTCTTCGAGGGCGACCGCAACGCGTTTTACGAGTCCGGCTCGGAGTACCAGCTCTCCAAGGTCGGCCGGTCCTTCATCGCGGGCCTGCTCAAGCACGCCGCGGAGATCTCGGCCGTCACCAACCAGTGGGTCAACTCCTACAAGCGCATCTGGGGCGGCTCCACCCGCACCGCGGGCTCCGGCGGTGAGGCCCCCTCGTACATCTGCTGGGGCCACAACAACCGCTCCGCGCTGATCCGCGTCCCCATGTACAAGCCAGGCAAGACCGGCTCGGCCCGCGTCGAGGTCCGCTCCATCGACTCCGGCGCCAACCCGTATCTGACGTACTCCGTCCTGCTCGCCGCCGGCCTCAAGGGCATCGAAGAGGGCTACGAGCTGCCCCCGGGCGCCGACGACGACGTATGGGCGCTGTCCGACGCCGAGCGCCGCGCGATGGGCATCGAGCCGCTGCCGCAGAACCTGGGCGAGGCCATCACGCTCATGGAGCGCAGCGAGCTGGTTGCCGAGACGCTGGGCGAGCACGTCTTCGACTTCTTCCTGCGCAACAAGAAGCAGGAGTGGGAGGAGTACCGCTCCGAGGTCACCGCCTTCGAGCTGCGCAAGAACCTGCCGGTGCTGTAGGCGCAGGTCAGGCGGCTAATCCCGCCATACGACACCTCCGGGCCAGTGCCGTGCGGCTACTGGCCCGGAGGTGTGTCACGCGGCCTGGGCCGTCTGTGGGCCGTCCGGCGCGGAACCGGTGCCCTCGTACATGCTGCTGTCCACGGCCTTCCGTGTGAGCAGCTGTGAAGACGACGGAAGGGGCATCGCGTTCATCGCTGCCGAAAACAGTTGATGTGGCACATGTCGCTGCATCCGCGGGCGCCTGACCTGCGGACGGACCTGGGACGGGCCGTCCGCCGAGGCTTGGGGCTAGGCTCAGGAACCGGACCTTGATCGGACGGGACAGTCCGACGGTCGCACGGGAGGCAGGCATGGCGGTGCCGGGGCGCAGAAGCAGCACTTTCACGCGGCTGCTGCGGCACGGATTCACCCATCCTGCCACCGCCGAGCGGCATCTCGACGCCCCTGAGCTGTCCGGCGTACGCACCGATCCGGTGCTCCTGGACGCGCTCGGCGCGACCGCCGACCCCGATCTGGCGCTGCTGGGCCTGCTGCGCCTGGTGGAGGCGCAGGACCCGGGTGAGCGCCATGTCCTGCTCGACACGCTGGTCACCGCCAAGCCGCTGCGGGACCGGCTGCTCGGGGTGCTCGGCGCCTCCGAGGCGCTCGGCGACCATCTGGCGCGCCACCCGCGCGACTGGCACGCGCTCGTCACCTACGAGGCGGCGGACCTGCACCCCGGGGTGGCCGAGTTCGAGCGTGGTCTGGCGCAGGCCGACGACCCGGTGAAGCTGCGGGTCGCGTACCGCCGTTGCCTGCTGGCCATCGCCGCCCGCGACGTGTGCGGTACGACCGACGTCGCCGAGGCCGCCGCCGAACTGGCCGACCTGGCGACCGCCACGCTGCGGGCGGCGCTCGCCATCGCCCGCAGGGCCGCGCCCGAAGACGCCGCGATCTGCCGCCTCGCGGTCATCGCGATGGGCAAGTGCGGGGGCCACGAGCTCAACTACGTCTCCGACGTCGACGTGATCTTCGTGGGTGAGGCGGCGGACGGCGCCGACGAGGGCAAGGCCGTACGCGCGGCGTCCCGGCTCGCCTCCCATCTGATGCGGATCTGCTCGGAGACCAACGAAGAGGGCACGATCTGGCCGGTGGATGCCAATCTGCGGCCCGAGGGACGCAACGGGCCGCTGGTACGGACCCTCTCCAGCCACCTCGCCTACTACCAGCGATGGGCCAAGACCTGGGAGTTCCAGGCGCTGCTCAAGGCCCGCCCGGTGGCCGGCGACCCCGGGCTCGGCGAGGAGTACCTGGCGGCCGTGTCACCACTGGTGTGGCAGGCCGCCGAACGCGAGCACTTCGTGCCCGACGTGCAGAAGATGCGCCGCCGAGTCATCGACAACATCCCGCCGGCCCAGATCGAGCGCGAGCTCAAGCTGGGGCCCGGCGGCCTGCGCGACGTCGAATTCGCCGTGCAGCTCCTCCAGTTGGTGCACGGGCGCAGCGACGCCAGCCTGCACAGCGGCTCGACCCTGGAGGCACTCGGCGCGCTCGCGGCGGGCGGCTATGTGGGGCGGGCGGACGCCGCGCAGCTCGACGAGGCGTACCGCTTCCTGCGCTCGATGGAGCACCGCATCCAGCTCTACCGGCTGCGGCGCACCCACCTCGTCCCCGAGGACGAGCCCGGTCTGCGGCGCCTCGGGCGGTCACTGGGGTTGCGTGTGGAGCCCGTCGTACAGCTGAACCGGGCGTGGAAACGGCACGCGTCGGTGGTGCGGCGGCTGCACGAGAAGATCTTCTACCGGCCGCTCCTGGACGCCGTCGCGCAGCTCGCGCCCGGCGAGATCCGGCTCAGCCCCAAGGCCGCCGGGCAGCGGCTCGAAGCGCTGGGGTACGCCGACCCGGTGGGCGCCCTGCGCCACCTGGAGGCCCTGTCGTCGGGCGTGACCCGCAAGGCCGCGATCCAGCGGACCCTGCTGCCGGTGCTGCTCGGCTGGTTCGCGGACTCCGCCGACCCGGATGCGGGCCTCCTCGGCTTCCGCAAAGTGTCCGACGCGCTCGGCAAGACGCCCTGGTACCTGCGGCTGCTGCGGGACGAGGGCGCCGCCGCCGAGAACCTGGCGCGGGTGCTGTCCGCCGGGCGGCTCGCCCCCGACCTGCTGCTGCGGGCCCCGGAGGCGGTGGCCCTGCTCGGCGACCCGGAGGGGCTGAAGCCGCGCGGCAGGGCCCCCTTGGAGCAGGAGGTGCTGGCCGCCGTGGGGCGCGCGGACGGTGCGCAGGCCGCGGTCGCCGTGGCGCGCGGGGTGCGGCGCCGCGAGCTGTTCCGTACGGCGGCGGGTGACCTCATCGGCTCGTACGGCACGGAGGAGAGCCCCGCCGAGTCCGACCCCGGCGCGCTCGTCGACCGGGTCGGCAACGCGCTGACCGACCTGAACGCGGCCACCCTGTCCGGCGCGCTGCGGGCCGCGGTGCGCGAGCAGTGGGGGGACACCCTGCCGACGAAGTTCGCGGTCATCGGGATGGGGCGGTTCGGTGGCCACGAGCTGGGCTACGGCTCCGACGCGGACGTCCTGTTCGTCCACGAGCCGCGCGAGGGCGCCGACGAGCAGGAAGCGGCGCAGGCCGCCAACACGGTCGTCGCCGAGATGCGCCGGCTGCTCCAACTGCCCACGTCCGACCCGCCGTTGATGATCGACGCGGATCTGCGCCCGGAGGGCAAGAGCGGGCCGATGGTGCGGACCCTGAAGTCGTACAAGGCGTACTACCGGCGCTGGTCGCTGGTCTGGGAGAGCCAGGCGCTGCTGCGCGCCGTGCCGATGGCGGGCGACGCGGAACTCGGTGCCCGCTTCATCGACCTCGTCGACCCGATGCGGTACCCGGTGGAGGGCCTCGGCGAGGACGCGGTGCGCGAGATCCGGCGGCTCAAGGCCCGGATGGAGTCGGAGCGCATGCCGCGCGGCGCCGACCCGACGCTGCACGCGAAGCTGGGCCGGGGCGGCCTGTCCGACGTGGAGTGGACGGTGCAGCTGCTGCAGATGCGGCACGGGTGGGTCGAGCCGGGCCTGCGCACCACCCGGACCCGTGACGCGCTGGCCGCCGCGCACGCGGCGGAGCTCATCTCGACGGAGGACGCGTCGGTACTCGACGAGGCGTGGGTGCTGGCGACGCGGGTGCGCAACGCGGTGATGCTGGTGCGCGGCCGGGCCGGCGACACATTCCCCTCGGACGGCAAGGAACTGGGCGCGATGGGGCGCTACCTGGGGTACGAGCCCGGGCACGTCGGGGACATGCTGGACGACTACCGGCGTACGACGCGCAGGGCCCGGGGTGTCATGGAGGAGCTGTTCTACGGCGGGTAGGGCGCAGTAGGGCGCGGCCGGGCCACCTGGCTAGGGGGTGTCCTTCTTCCACAGGGTGACGGCCGTCTTCGGGTTGTTCGCGGAGTTCGACTTGTGCGGCGCCACGCAGCGGTACTGCTTGCCCCGGTAGGCGACGCGGTCGCTCTCCGAGTACTGCTTGTTGACTTTCCAGTCCGAGAATCCCGCTGCCATGTGATGACGCCTCTCCGCTGGGGCGGCTCGCTGCCGCCCCAGGAGGAATCTTCCCACGGCCGTGCGCGGGATCAGACCCGGAGGCGGCTGCGCAGGCTGCGGCGCGGGCGGGGCCGCTCGTCGTCGACCAGTTTGGGCAGCCGGTGCGGCAGCGCGCCGTACCAGGCGTAGCTGACGGCGAGGCCGAAGGACAGGCAGAGCATGCCACCCACCGCGTCCAGCCAGAAGTGGTTGGCGGTCGCGACGATCACCACGAGGGTGGCCGTCGGGTAGAGCAGACCGAGGATCTTCGCCCACGGCGCGGCGGCCAGCGCGAAGATCGTCAGGCCGCACCAGAGCGACCAGCCGATGTGCATCGAGGGCATCGCGGCGTACTGGTTGGACATGTGCTTGAGGTCGCCCGACGCCATGGAGCCCCAGGTGTGGTGCACCAGGACCGTGTCGATGAAGTTCTGCCCGTTCATCAGCCGGGGCGGCGCCAGCGGATACAGGAAGTAACCGAGCAGGGCGACCCCCGTAGTCGCGAAAAGCACCGTGCGGGTCGCGGCGTAACGGCCGGGATGGCTGCGGAAGAGCCAGACCAGGACGCCGATGGTCACCACGAAGTGCAGTGTCGCGTAGTAGTAGTTCATCGACACGATCAGCCATGTCACCGAATCCACGGCGTGGTTGACCGACTGCTCGAAGGCGATGCCGAGCGATTTCTCGGCCTGCCAGATCCAGTCCGCGTTGCGCAGCGCCGCGGCCTTCTGCTCCGGCACGGCATTGCGGATCAGCGAGTACGTCCAGTAACTCACCGCGATCAGCAGGACCTCGAACCAGATCCGGGGACGGCCGGGCGAACGCAGTCTCCTCAGCCCCGTCAGCACGGTGCGCCGCGCCGACGGCCGCTTCCGCTCCGCCTCCCGTTCGGGTGCGGGAGCGGTGGCCGTACGGCCTTCCAGAGTCTTCACGGTCACGTCACCCATGTGGAGAGAGTTTGCCAGATGTGCATCCCCAGACCGATCATCCCCCGGTCGGATCTCGCACGCATGCTCTACGGCTCAAGGACTAGACAGGCTGTAGGAGTCCCTAGGGATCCCTGGGGATTTTTACGACCGGGGCCCCGAAGCTGTTGAACCGCGTACGACCAATTCCGGCATGAAGACAAATTCGCTGTGCGGCGCAGGCGTCCCGCCGACCTCTTCGAGGAGCGCCCGCACCGAGGCCTGTCCCATCGCCGTCACCGGCTGGCGGATGGTCGTCAGTGGCGGGTCGGTGAACGCTATCAGGGGTGAATCGTCGAAGCCCACGACGGAGACATCACGCGGTACGTCGAGACCCAGCCGGCGGGCGGCCCGGATCGCACCGAGCGCCATCATGTCGCTGGCGCACACCACCGCGGTGCAGCCCCGCTCGATAAGGGCCGAGGCAGCCGCCTGGCCGCCCTCCAGGGTGTACAGGGAGTGCTGGATCAGCTCCTCCGTCTCCTCCGATGCCAGACCGAGCTGCTCCTGCATGCCGGCCCGGAAGCCCTCGATCTTGCGCAGCACTGGGACGAACCGCTTGGGGCCGACGGCAAGACCGATCCTGGTGTGCCCCAGGGCCACCAGGTGCGTCACGGCCAGCCGCATCGCGGCCCGGTCGTCGGGCGAGATGAACGGCGCCTGGACCTTGGGCGAGAAACCGTTGACGAGGACGAAGGGGACACCCTGGGCGCGCAGCTGCTCGTAACGCTGCATGTCGGCCGTGGTGTCCGCGTGCAGACCCGAGACGAAGATGATGCCGGAGACACCGCGGTCGACGAGCATCTCGGTGAGCTCGTCCTCGGTGGAGCCGCCGGGCGTCTGGGTGGCGAGGACCGGGGTGTAGCCCTGGCGGGTCAGGGCCTGGCCGATGACCTGGGCCAGGGCCGGGAAGATCGGGTTTTCGAGCTCGGGGGTTATCAGGCCGACCAGCCCGGCGCTGCGCCTGCGCAACCGGACGGGGCGCTCGTATCCGAGGACGTCTAGTGCGGCAAGTACGGATTCACGGGTGGCCGAGGCAACCCCCGGCTTGCCGTTGAGCACGCGGCTGACCGTCGCTTCACTGACCCCCGCCTGAGCTGCGATGTCGGCAAGCCGTGCGGTCATGGGAATGGACTGTACCGGTCGCATGTCAGATTGCCCACCATGCGCAGGAATCAGCCGATAGGGCAGTCGTGGCACCGGAAACGGCGGGTGCCACGGAGGCGATCAGGAGCCTTCCCGGGGTGGGCACTTCGACCGTATCGCCGGTGGTGTTGAGCGTGCAGACGACGCCGGGCCTGCCCACGACCAGCACGCCGTCCGTGGCCGGCAGCCAGCTCATCGGGCCGTCGCCCAGACCCGGCAGCTCGCGGCGCAGGGCGAGCGCCGAGCGGTAGAGCTCCAGAGTGGAGCGGGGGTCGCCGGTCTGGGCCTCGACGGTCAGCCCCTTGAAGCTGTCGGGCTGCGGGAGCCAACTGCCGCCCGAACCGAAGCCGTACGGGGCCTGGTCGCCGGACCAGGGGAGCGGGACCCGGCACCCGTCGCGCAGGCCCTCCTGCCCGTCGCTGCGGAAGAACGACGGGTCCTGGCGGACCGCGTCGGGCAGATCGGTGACCTCGGGCAGGCCGAGCTCCTCGCCCTGGTAGATGTACGTCGACCCGGGCAGCGCCAGCATCAGCAGCGCGGCGGCGCGGGCGCGGCGCAGGCCCAGCGGGTGGTGGTCGCCGCCGTAGCGGGTGACATGGCGGGCCACGTCGTGGTTGGACAGCACCCAGGTGGTGGGGGCGCCGACGGAGCCGGTCGCGGCGAGCGAGGCGTCGATGACCGCGTGCATCGCCGACGCGTCCCAAGGACAGTTGAGGAACTGGAAGTTGAAGGCCTGATGCAGCTCGTCGGGGCGTACGTACAGCGCGAGCCGCTCGGGGGAGGGGGCCCAGGCCTCCGCGACGCCGATGCGCTCACCGTCGTACGAGTCCAGGAGCTTGCGCCAGCCGCGGTGGATGTCGTGCACACCGTCCTGGTCGAAGAACGGCAGGACCTGCGAGCCGATCATCCTCGCCTGCTCGCGGGCGCCGATGTCGGGCAGGCCGGCGGCCTTGACCATGCCGTGGGCCACGTCGATACGGAATCCGTCCACGCCCAGGTCCAGCCAGAAGCGCAGGATCGAGTCGAACTCCTCGTGGACCTCGGGATTCTCCCAGTTGAGGTCGGGCTGCTCGGGTGCGAACAGGTGCAGGTACCAGTCGCCGTCGGCGGTGCGGGTCCAGGCGGGCCCGCCGAAGACGGACTCCCAGTCGTTGGGCGGCAGTTCGCCGCCCGCGCCCCGGCCGGGGCGGAAGTGGTAGCGCCCGCGGGCCGGTCCCCCCTGCGGGTCCGCGAGCGCCGCCCGGAACCAGACGTGCTGGTCGGAGGTGTGGTTCGGGACGATGTCGGTGATTACGCGCAGGTCCAGCGTGTGCGCCGCGTTGATCAGCTCGCGGGCGTCGTCGAGGCTGCCGAAGAGCGGGTCGACGGCGCGGTAGTCGGCTACGTCGTAGCCGCCGTCCGCCTGCGGGGAGGCGTAGAAGGGCGTGAGCCACACCGCGTCGGCGCCCAGCTGTGCGACGTACGGCAGACGCTCGCGGATTCCGCGCAGATCTCCGATGCCGTCGCCATTGCTGTCGGCGAAGGACCGCACGTACACCTGATAGATGACGGCGTCGCGCCACCAGCCGCGCGGTGTGGTCTGCGGGGTCGTGAGCTCCTGCGACATGTTGGGGTCCCTCTCGTGCGGGCGGATGGATCTGCAACTACCAGATCAACGCTGGCGCCCTCCGAAAGTAACAGTCCTGCAAGTCCTTGCGGTAGTGCTTTCAGAGTCGGCAGCAAGGTCATCAACCCTTGTGCAGCCTGCCTGGCAAGGGGTAATACGGCAACCTTGAGGACACGTGGATGTAACGATCGGCTGCTCTTGCGGAAAATCTTCGCAAGGTCTTTCGGACTTCTTTCATCCTTGTTACGTTCCTCGACGACCCGGCGCCGCAAGGGAGCGGTCGGCAGGAGCTGCACCCGGCATCTGTCATCTCGGGCATCTGTTGAAGGAGTTCACATGCGGCGTGGCATAGCGGCCACCGCGCTGGTCTCGGCCCTGGCACTGGCGGCGACAGCGTGCGGCGGGGACAGCGACAACGAGGGCGGCAAGAAGAGCTCCGGCGGAGAGCTCTCCGGCACGGTCACCTTCTGGGACACCTCGAACGACGCCGAGAAGGCGACGTACAAGGCGATCGCCGAGAGCTTCGAGAAGGAGCACAAGAAGGTCGACGTCAAGTACGTCAGCGTGCCCTTCGGTGAGGCCAACGCCAAGTTCAAGAACGCCGCCGGCGGCAACTCCGGCGCCCCCGACGTGATGCGCACCGAGGTCGCCTGGGTCGCGGACTTCGCCAACCTCGGCTACCTCGCCCCGCTGGACGGCACCTCCGCGCTCGACAAGGAGGCGGACTACCTGAAGCAGGCGGCGGCCAGCACCAAGTTCAAGGGCAAGACGTACGCCGCCCCGCAGACCATCGACAGCCTCGCGCTCTTCTACAACAAGAAGATGCTCAAGGCAGCCGGTGTGGACGTCCCCGCGTCCTTCGCCGACGTGAAGGAAGCCGCGAAGAAGGTCCGGTCGAAGAGCGGCAAGACCGGCCTGTACCTGCGCGGCGACGACCCGTACTTCTACCTCCCCTACCTCTACGGCGAGGGTGGCGACCTCCTCGACACCAAGTCGAAGGAGATCCTCGTCGACGACGCCGAGGGCGCCGCGGCGTTCGAGGTGATGAAGGACCTGGTCGACTCCAAGGCGGCCGTCACCGACGCCAGCGACGGGTACAACAACCAGCTGAACGCGTTCAAGGACGGCGACGTCGCGATGATGCTCGACGGACCCTGGTCCATCGAGGGCGCTCTCGCCGGCAAGCAGTTCAAGGACGACGAGGACAACCTCGGCGTCGCAGCGGTCCCGGCCGGCACCGCACGCCAGGCCTCCCCGCAGGGCGGCTGGAACCTCGCCGCCTACGCCGGGTCGGGCAACCTCGACGCCAGCTACGAGTTCATCAAGTACATGAGCTCCGCCAAGGTCCAGCAGCAGACCACCGAGAAGCTCAGCCTGCTGCCGACCCGCACCTCCGTCTACTCGGCGCCGACCGTCGAGAACAACCAGATGGTGCAGTTCTTCCTCCCCGCCGTCGAGAAGTCCGTGCAGCGGCCCTGGATCCCCGAGGCCAACGCGCTCTTCGAGCCCATCCGGCTGGAAATGGGCAAGGTCCTCAGCGGCAAGGCCACCCCCGAGCAGGGTGCGAAGGGCGTCGGCGACGCCTACCGCAAGCTGCTCAAGGGCTACAAGTAATTCACGGGAGAGGCTGACCGATCCATGGCTGTCGAGACCGGCCGGTCGGCAGCCACGGCCGCGGGCGCACACAGCGCCCGCGGCCGTGGCCGCGGGACCGACAAGACACCCGGGCGGCTGCGCAGGTCGCTGTCCACCCACTGGTACGCCTGGAGCATGATCGCCCCCGTGGTGATCGTGATCGGCGTGATCATCGGCTATCCGCTGGCGCGCGGTATCTACCTGTCGACGACGAACGCCAACGAGGCGAACGTCGAGCGCTCCATCGGCGTCAACCACATCCCGGCGACGTACGAGTCCGTCGGTCTCGACAACTTCACGGCCATCCTCCAGGACGGGGTGTTCTGGGACCGGCTCAGCTGGACCGTCATCTGGACGGTCTGCTGCGTCACCGTCACCTTCGCACTCGGCCTGACCCTGGCCAACATGCTCAACCGCAAGATGGCCGGGCGCTCCTTCTACCGGATCTCGCTGATCCTGCCCTGGGCCGTACCGGCGTTCATCTCCGTCTTCACCTGGCGGCTGCTCTTCAACGAGAAGAAGGGCCTGCTCAACTCGCTGCTGTCCGGCGGCGGCATCGACGCCGTGCCGTGGCTGAACGACCCGACCTGGGCGAAGTTCTCCGTGATCGCGGTGAACGTATGGCTCGGTGTGCCGTTCATGCTGGTCGCCATGCTCGGCGGGCTCCAGTCCATCCCCGGTGAGCTGTACGAGGCCGCGGAGATCGACGGCGCGAGCCCCTGGCAGCGCTTCCGCCACATCACCCTGCCGGGGCTGCGCGCCGTCAGCAGCACCGTGGTCCTGCTCAGCAGTATCTGGACGTTCAACATGTTCCCGGTGATCTATCTGCTCACCAGGGGCGGCCCGGGGGACTCCACCGAGATCCTCGTGACCTACGCGTACCGGCTGTCCTTCGTCGTCAGCCCACGCGACTTCGCCAATTCCGCGGCCTGGGGCGTGCTGATTCTGCTGCTCCTGTCGCTCTTCGCGGTGGTCTACCGCCGTGCGCTCCGCAAGCAGGGAGAAGTGTGGTGACCAACACCGCGAACAAGTCGGCCATGCGCAACACGCGCAAAAAGGGCCACAACCGGGGCGAGCGCAGCCGACTGGCCTCCTTCGGCCTGCACGCGACCCTGCTCATCGCCACCGTCGTCGCGGTCTTCCCGCCGCTGTGGCTGCTGGTCACCTCGTTCAAGCCCAAGGACGAGGCGTTCTCCACCGACCTGGTGAAGGACTTCACCCTCAGCAACTACGACCACGTCGTCAACGACACCGAGTTCCTCAGCTGGTTCGGCAACTCCGTGCTGGTCGTCGGCATGACCACCGTGCTCGCCGTCTTCATCTCCGCCACCACCGGCTACGCCGTCAGCCGCTTCAGGTTCCCCGGCATGCGGCCCCTGATGTGGCTGCTGCTGATCACCCAGATGTTCCCCGTCGCGGTGCTGATCGTGCCGCTGTACAACCTGATGGCCGACCTCGGTCTGCTCAACCAGCCCGTCGGCCTGGTCGTCACCTATCTGACGATCGCCGTGCCGTTCTGCTCCTGGATGATGAAGGGGTACTTCGACACCGTCCCGGTGGAGATCGACGAAGCGGGCCGGGTCGACGGACTCAACCCCTTCGGTGTCTTCTGGCGGCTGATCCTGCCGCTCGCCAAGCCGGGTCTGGTGGTGACGGGCTTCTACAGCTTCATCACAGGCTGGGCCGAAGTCGCCTATGCTTCCGCGTTCATGACGGGCGAGGAGAACCTCACCCTCGCCGGCGGCCTGCAGACCTTCGTCAACCAGTACACCAGCGACTGGGGTTCGCTCACCGCGGCAGCCGTGATCGTCGCGGTACCCGCCGCGGTGATCTTCGCGCTCGCCCAGCGCCACCTCGTGTCCGGACTGACCGCCGGAGCGACGAAGTCCTGACACCCCCTAAGCACTCCTGCGGCGGCTCCGGACCCGACCGGCCCGAGCCGCCCCCACGCCTCACAACCAGGGACGACATGACCCAGCACCTCGCTGCTCCCACCAGCGCCCCCACCACTGGCGACCGGCGCACCGGCTGGTGGCGGGACGCGGTGATCTACCAGGTCTATCCGCGCAGTTTTGCCGACGGCAACGGTGACGGCATGGGCGACCTCGAAGGGGTACGCGGACGGCTCCCGTACCTCAAGGAGCTCGGCGTCGACGCCGTCTGGCTCAGCCCCTTCTACGCGTCGCCGCAGGCCGACGCCGGGTACGACGTCGCCGACTACCGAGCCATCGACCCGATGTTCGGCACGCTCCTGGACGCCGACGCGCTGATCCGCGACGCCCACGAGCTGGGCCTGCGCATCATCGTCGACCTGGTGCCCAACCACTCCTCGGACCAGCACGAGTGGTTCAAGCGGGCCATCGAGGAGGGCCCCGGATCCGCGCTGCGCGACCGCTACCACTTCCTTCCCGGAAAGGGTGTGAGCGGTGAACTGGCCCCCAACGACTGGGAGTCCATCTTCGGCGGCCCCGCCTGGACCAGGACGGTCAACCCGGACGGCACGCCCGGCGACTGGTATCTGCACCTCTTCGCCCCCGAGCAGCCCGACTTCAACTGGGAACACCCCGCCGTCGCCGACGAGTTCCGCTCGATCCTGCGGTTCTGGCTGGACATGGGCGTCGACGGTTTCCGCGTCGACGTCGCCCACGGCCTGGTCAAGGCCGAAGGGCTGCCCGACCTGGGCGCGCACGACCAGCTCAAGCTGCTCGGCAATGACGTGATGCCGTTCTTCGACCAGGACGGTGTCCACGAGATCTACCGTTCCTGGCGGCAGATCCTCGACGAGTACCCGGGCGAGCGCATCGCCGTCGCCGAGGCGTGGACGCCGACCGTGGAGCGCACGGCCAACTACGTACGCCCCGACGAGATGCACCAGGCCTTCAACTTCCAGTACCTGGGGACCGCTTGGGACGCGGTCGCGCTGCGCGAGGTCATCACTACCTCGCTCGCCGCGATGCACCCCGTCGGCGCCCCCGCGACCTGGGTGCTGTCCAACCACGACGTCACCCGCCACACCACGCGCTTCGCCAACCCGCCCGGCCTCGGCACCCAGCTCCGCGAGGCCGGCGACCGCGAACTCGGCCTGCGCCGGGCCCGCGCCGCGACCGTGCTCATGCTGGCGCTCCCCGGTTCGGCGTACGTCTACCAGGGCGAGGAGCTCGGCCTGCCGGACGTCACCGACCTGCCCGACGAGGCCCGCCAGGACCCGTCCTTCTTCCGGGCCGAGGGCCAGGACGGCTTCCGCGACGGCTGCCGGGTGCCGATCCCGTGGACGGCCGCAGGGCCCTCGTACGGCTTCGGCACGGGCGGCAGCTGGCTGCCGCAGCCCGAGGGCTGGGGCGCGCTGAGCGTCGAGACGCAGAGCGGCGACCCGGAATCGACGCTGGAGCTGTACCGCCGCGCGCTGGCCGTGCGCCGCGAGCATCCGGGCCTGGGTGCCGGGACCGCGGTGGAGTGGCTGGCCGCGCCCGATGGGGTGCTGGCCTTCGCCCGTGACGGGTTTGTCTGCACGGTCAATACGACGCGGGCGCCCGTCACTCTGCCCGCGCCCGGCCGCATGCTGCTCGCCAGTGGCGAAGTCGCCCCGGGTGAGGGCGACTTCGAGCTGCCCGCCGACACTGCCGTGTGGTGGGCGGTGTGACCGTTCCCGCGCCGCGGGGCGGCCCCGCCTCCCCGCGGCTGGTGCACATCGCGGCGCAGGCCTCCGTCAGCGAGGCCACCGTCAGCCGGGTCCTGAACGGCAAGCCGGGCGTCGCCGACACCACACGCCAGCGAGTGCTGGCGGCGCTCGACGTACTGGGCTACGAGCGGCCCGTACGGCTGCGGCGGCGCAGTGCGGGCCTGATCGGGCTGGTCACGCCCGAGCTGACCAACCCGATCTTCCCGGCCTTCGCGCAGGTCATCGAACAGGTCCTCGCCGGGCACGGCTACACGCCCGTGCTGTGCACCCAGCTGCCCGGTGGGGCGACGGAGGACGAGCTGGTCGAGCAGCTCGTGGAGCGCGGGGTGGGCGGCATCGTCTTCCTGTCCGGGCTGCACGCGGACCTGTCGGCGGACCCCGCGCGGTATGCGGCGCTGGCGGCGCGGGGTGTGCCGTTCGTCCTCATCAACGGCTTCAACGGGGCGATCAGCGCGCCCTTCGTGTCGCCCGACGACCACGCGGCGATGCGGATGGCGGTCGGGCACCTCGCCGAGCTTGGCCACGAGCGGATCGGGCTCGCGCTCGGGCCGCGGCGGTACGTGCCCTCGCGTCGTAAGCGGGAGGGCTTCGTCGAAGCGCTCGCCGCTGTGCTCGGGCGTTCGCGCGACGAGGCCGAACCCGCCGTGCAGCACACGCTGTTCAGCGTCGAGGGCGGGCAGGTCGCGGCGGGGGCGCTGCTCGACCGGGGGTGCACGGGCATTGTCTGCGGCAGCGACATGATGGCGCTCGGGGTGGTGCGGGCCGCGCGGGGGCGCGGTCTTGAGGTGCCGGGTGATGTGTCGGTGGTGGGCTTCGACGACTCGCAGCTGATCGCCTTCACCGACCCGCCGATGACCACGGTGCGACAGCCGGTGCAGGCGATGGCGACGGCGGCGGTGGGAGCGCTGCTGGAGGAGATCGGGGGGAGTCCGGTGCAGCGCACGGAGTATGTGTTCCAGCCGGAGCTGGTGGTGCGGGGGTCTACTGCGCAGGTGCGGGGGCGTTGAGGGGGCGGGGTGCGGGCCGGTGCGTGGGTGCGGGTTGCCTGCGGCGCTTGTCCCCTACCCGCCCCTTCCCGAAACTGGGGGCAAGCCCCCAGACCCCCGGACGCCCTTCGGGCGTGTCCTCAAACGCCGGACGGGCTGAAAACCCTGCTCACTTCAGCCCGTCCGGCGTTTGAGGACTTCGGGAAGGGGCGGGTAGGGGACAAGCCCGCCGCAGGCGTCGTCACCCGCAGGGAGCCCCCGGCGCCCGCCCAGGCTGGGCGGCGGGGTGTTTCTTGGCCCCGGGGTCTCCCTGTCGGCCCGGCCCGGCCGGTCGGGCGCGTGGGACCCGGGCGTGCCGGGACCCCCGGCCGGCCGAGCCGGAGTCGAGAAGAACGTAACAGGGCCGCAATTGCTTGCGAAAGACCTTGCAGCAAGAAATCCCGGAGATTTCCGGGGGGTTAGCGGACCGTGTCCAGAGGGTTGACCCCGCTGGTGAGGGCTCGTACGGTCTGCTCCGCGGCAAGCTTTTCATTTCTTGCAGCAAGAACATTCAGGAGTCTTGAGGGCAGGGCGCGTTGCCACGCGAGGCCCACCGACACCCGCCACCCGCACCTCCCCCCATGCAGGAGGAACACCCCATGGCTCGCAGACTCCTGTCCACCGCGCTCGCTCTCACCGCCGGCGCCGCCGCCCTCGTCGTCCCCGCAGGCTCCGCGCAGGCGGCCCCGCCCGGCGTCAAGGACGTCACCGCCGTCATGTTCGAGTGGAAGTTCGCCTCGGTGGCGAAGGCCTGTACGGACACCCTGGGCCCGGCCGGATACGGCTACGTCCAGGCGTCGCCGCCCCAGGAGCACATCCAGGGCGGCCAGTGGTGGACGTCGTACCAGCCCGTCAGCTACAAGATCGCCGGGCGGCTCGGCGACCGCGCCGCGTTCAAGAACATGGTCGACACCTGCCACGCCGCCGGCGTCAAGGTCGTCGCCGACGCCGTGATCAACCACATGGCGGCTGGCGACGGAACGGGCACCGGCGGCTCCTCGTACCAGAAGTACACCTACCCGGGGATCTATTCGGGCGCCGACCTGGACGACTGCCGGTCGCACATCACCAACTACGGCGACCGCGGCAACGTCCAGAACTGCGAACTCGTCGGCCTCGCGGACCTCGACACGGGCGAGGAGTACGTCCGCGGCAGGATCGCCGCGTACCTCAACGATCTGTCGTCGCTGGGCGTCGATGGCTTCCGGATCGACGGCGCCAAGCACATCCCCGCCGGTGATCTGGCCGCCATCAAGGGGAAGTTGAGCAACCCCGGCGCCTACTGGAAGCAGGAGGCGATCTTCGGCGGCGGCGAGGCCGTCTCGCCCGCCGAGTACCTCGGCACCGGTGATGTCCAGGAGTTCCGCTACGCCCGCAGCCTCAAGCAGGTCTTCAACAACGAGAACCTCGCCTACCTCAAGAATTACGGCGAGGGCTGGGGCTTCATGGAGAGCGGCAAGTCCGCCGTCTTCGTCGACAACCACGACACCGAGCGCGGCGGCGACACCCTCAGCTACAAGGACGGCGCCAACTACACCCTGGCCAACGTCTTCATGCTGGCCTGGCCCTACGGCTCACCGGACGTGCACTCGGGCTATGAGTTCTCCGACCGGGACGCCGGACCGCCCAACGGCGGCACGGTGAACGCCTGTTACAGCGACGGCTGGAAGTGCCAGCACAACTGGCGGGAGATCTCTTCCATGGTGGCCTTCCGTAACGCCGCCCGAGGGCAGTCCGTCACCAACTGGTGGGACAACGGCGGCGATCAGATCGCCTTCGGCCGTGGCAGCAAGGCGTACGTCGCCATCAACCATGAGGGCTCGGCGCTCAACCGCACCTTCCAGACCTCGCTGCCCGCAGGCACCTACTGCGACGTCCAGAGCGGCAGGGGTGTGAACGTGGACGGCTCCGGCCGGTTCACCGCGTCCCTCGGCGCCAACACGGCTGTCGCGCTGCACGCCGACGCCCGTACCTGCACCCCCTGAAGGGAACCCCAGTGATACGCCCGCCCCTGCGAAGAGCGGCCATCGGTGTCGTCAGCGTGGCCCTGTGCGCCGCGCTCGCGCCCGCCGTCCCGGCCGCGGCCGCCAGGCCGAAGCCGACGCCCGCCCCGCCGTCCGACGCGAAGCTCGCGGCCGAGCCGGCCCGGCACGACCTGAACCGCGAGCAGTTCTACTTCGTCCTGCCCGACCGGTTCGCGAACGGCGACACGGCCAACGACAGGGGCGGGCTCACCGGGTCACGCCTGAAGACCGGCTTCGACCCGTCCGACAAGGGCTTCTACCAGGGCGGTGACCTCAAGGGTCTCACCAGCAAGCTGGACTACATCAAGGAGCTCGGCACCACCTCCATCTGGATGGCGCCGATCTTCAAGAACAAGCCCGTGCAGGGCGAGGGGCAGAACGCCTCGGCCGGCTACCACGGCTACTGGATCACCGACTTCACCCAGGTCGACCCGCATTTCGGCACCAACGCCGACCTGGAGAAGCTGATCGACAAGGCCCACGACAAGGGCATGAAGGTCTTCTTCGACGTCATCACCAACCACACCGCGGACACGGTCGACTACGCCGAGAAGAAGTACGGCTACCGGCCCAAGGGCGCCTACCCGTACCTGGACAGGACCGGACGGCCCTTCGACGACCGCGAGGGCGTCGCGAGGACCGACGCCGACTCCTTCCCGTACACGCCGACCACGCCGCCCGCGACGCGGGACGAGAAGGTCCCGGCCTGGCTCAACGACCCGACGATGTACCACAACCGGGGTGACTCGACCTTCGCGGGCGAGAGCTCCGAGTACGGCGACTTCTCCGGCCTCGACGACCTGTGGACCGAGCGCCCCGAGGTCGTACGCGGCATGGCGGAGATCTACCAGAAGTGGGTCCGCGACTTCGACATCGACGGCTTCCGCATCGACACCGTCAAACACGTCGACCTGGACTTCTGGACCCAGTGGGCCACCGCGCTCGACAGTTACGCCGAGAAGCGGGGGCGCGACGACTTCTTCATGTTCGGCGAGGTCTACTCGGCGGACCCGGCGATCACCTCCCCGTACGTCACCCGGGGCCGCCTCGACTCGACGCTCGACTTCCCGCTCCAGGACGCGACGCGCGCGTACGCCTCCCAGGGCGCGGCGGCCGAGAAGCTGGCAGCGGTTTTCGGCGCGGACTACCGCTACACCACCGACAAGGCCAACGCCTACGAGCAGGTGTCCTTCACCGGCAACCACGACATGGGCCGCATCGGTACCTTCCTCAAGCAGGACAACCCGAAGGCCGACGACGCCGAGCTGCTGAAGCGCGCCCGGCTCGCCAACGAGCTGATGTTCCTCGCCCGCGGCAACCCCGTCGTCTACTACGGCGACGAGCAGGGCTTCACGGGCGCGGGCGGCGACAAGGACGCCCGTCAGACAATGTTCGCGTCGAAGACCGCGGACTACCTCGACGACGACCAGCTCGGTACGGACCGCACCCACGCGAGCGACGCCTACGACACCACGCACCCCCTCTACCGGTCGATCGCCGCACTCTCGAAGCTCACCAAGGACCACCCGGCGCTGCGCGACGGCGTACAGGAGCAGCGGTACGCGCAGGGTGGCGTGTACGCCTTCTCGCGTACGGACGCCAAGCGCAAGCACGAGTACCTGGTCGCCACGAACAACGGCACAGCAGCCAGAACGGTCTCGGTTCCCACCGCCTCGGCGGGTATGAACTTCCGCACGCTGTACGGCGGTTCCAGCACTGTGCGCAGTGACGCCGACCGCACCGTCGAGGTCACCGTGCCCGCCCTGTCCAGCGTCGTCCTGCGCGCCGACAAGCCCCTGGCCCCGCCGGCCGCCGCACCCACCGTCACCCTCAAGGCCCCGGCCGCCGGCGCAACCGGCACCGTCGAGATCGCCGCGGACACCGGCGGCGGGCAGCTGAACCGTGTCGTCTTCGCCGCCCAGGTGGGCAACGGCAAGTGGCGCACGCTCGGCTCCGCCGACCACGCCCCGTACAAGGTCACCCAATTCCTGGACCGCGAGGTGAGTGCCGGAACGGCATTGCGGTACAAGGCAGTTGTGGTGGACAGCAAGGGACGCACCGCGAGCGCGCTCGCGTCGACGACGGCGGGCGCGGCCCCCGCGCCCGACCGCCCCACGGCCGTCGAGCGCACGTACGCCGTCGTCCACTACAAGCGCGCCGACGGCGACTACGACGGCTGGCAGCTCAAGTCCGGCGACCGCAGCGGCGCCTTCACCGGCCGCGACGAGTACGGCGCGTTCGCCTGGATCAAGCTCGCCGACGGCGCCGCGTCCTTCCCGTACACCGTCGAGAAGAACGGCACGGCGGACGGCCCGCAGCGCACCGTCGACCTCGGCGCCACCGGCGAGGTCTGGATCGAGCAGGGCAAGGACGGACAGGCCAACAAGGCCCCCGAGGGCGCCTACCCGCCGCAGGACAAGACCAAGGCCGTCCTGCACTATCAGCGCGCCGACGGTGACTACGAGGGCTGGGGACTGCACACCTGGGCCGGCGCCAAGGACCCCACCGACTGGGCCAAGCCGCTCATGCCGGTGAAGAAGGACGCGTACGGCGTGACCTACGAGGTGCCGCTCGCCGCAGGCGCGAGCAGCCTCAGCTACATCCTGCACAAGGGCGACGAGAAGGACCTCCCCACCGACCAGTCGCTTGACCTGGCGACGAACGGGCACGAGGTCTGGATGCTCGCCGGGCAACCGAAGTACCTGCTGCCGCAGACGGGCGCGGCCCCCTCGCTGGACCTGGGCAAGGCCGAGGCGCAGTGGATCGACAGCGACACCGTCGTCTGGAAGGTCAAGGCCACCGACGCCACCAGCCAGCAGCTGGTGTACGCCCCCAAGGGCGGCATCTCGGTCGTCGACGGCGCGCTCTCGGACGAGGGGCAGTGGCTGCGGCTCGGCCCGGCCGCGCTCACCGACGCGCAGAAGGCCAAGTACCCGCACCTCAAGGACTATCCGGCGTTCACCGTCGACCCGCGCGACCGGGACAGGGTCCGCGAGTCGCTGCGCGGCCAGCTGATCGCCACCCAGCGCGCCGCCAACGGCGCACTCCTGTCCGCCACCGGCGTCCAGACGCAGGGCGTGCTCGACGCCACCTACAGCGCCGCCGCGACCAAGGCGTCGCTCGGCCCGGTCTTCGACCGCAAGGGCAGGCCCACGCTTTCCGTCTGGGCCCCCACCGCGCAGTCCGTAGCGCTGGAACTCGACGGCAGATCGGTCCGGATGAAGCGCGACGACACCTCCGGCACCTGGTCGGTCACCGGCCGCAGAAGCTGGACGGGCAAGCCGTACCGCTACGTTGTGAAGGTCTGGGCGCCCAGCGTCCAGAAGGTCGTCACCAACAAGGTCACCGACCCCTACTCGACCGCGCTCACCACCGACTCGGCCCGTTCCCTGGTCGTCGACCTCACCGACCCGAAGCTCGCGCCCAAGGGCTGGGCCACGCTGAAGAAACCGGCCGCGACCCCTCTGCGTGACACGCAGATCCAGGAGCTGCACGTCCGGGACTTCTCCGTCGCCGACAGCAGCGCCCGCCACCCCGGTGAGTACCTGGCCTTCACCGACCGTGGCTCGAAGGGCATGAAGCACCTCGGCGAACTGGCCGCATCCGGCACGTCGTACGTCCATCTGCTGCCTGTCTTCGACATCGGCACCATCCCCGAGAAGAAGTCCGACCAGCAGCGCCCCGCGTGCGACCTGCCCCGCTACGCCCCCGACTCCGAGGAGCAGCAGGCGTGCGTCACGAAAACCGCCGCCAGGGACGCGTACAACTGGGGTTACGACCCGCTGCACTACACCGTCCCCGAGGGCTCTTACGCCAGTGATCCCGAAGGGACCCGGCGCACGGTCGAGTTCCGGCAGATGGTCCAGGGCATCAACGGTTCCGGGCTGCGCACCGTCATGGACGTCGTCTACAACCACACCGTCGCGTCCGGACAGGCCGACAAGTCGGTCCTCGACAGGATCGTCCCCGGCTACTACCAGCGGCTGCTCGCCGACGGCACCGTGGCCACCTCCACCTGCTGCGCCAACACCGCGCCCGAGAACGCCATGATGGGCAAGCTGGTGGTCGACTCGATCGTCACCTGGGCCCGTGAGTACAAGGTCGACGGCTTCCGTTTCGACCTCATGGGCCACCACCCGAAGGCCAACATCCTGGCCGTCCGCAAGGCACTCGACGCGCTGACCCCGGAGCGCGACGGCGTCGACGGCAAGAAGATCATCCTGTACGGGGAGGGCTGGAACTTCGGCGAGATCGCCGACGACGCCCGCTTCGAGCAGGCCAGCCAGAAGAACATGGCCGGTACCGGAATCGCCACCTTCTCCGACCGCGCGCGCGACGCGGTACGCGGCGGCGGCCCCTTCGACGAGGACCCGGGCGTGCAGGGCTTCGCCTCCGGCCTTTACACCGACCCCAACGCGTCACCCGCCAACGGCACCGAGGCCGAGCAGAAGGCCAGGCTGCTGCACTACCAGGACCTCATCAAGGTCGGCCTGACCGGCAACCTCGCCGCCTACACCTTCACCGACAGCGCGGGCCGCACGGTCAAGGGCTCCGACGTCGACTACAACGGCGCCCCCGCCGGGTACGCGGCGGCCCCGGGCGACGCCCTCGCGTACGCCGACGCGCACGACAACGAGACGCTGTACGACGCCCTCGCGTTCAAGCTGCCCGCGAAGACACCGGCCGCCGAACGGGCTCGTATGCAGGTCCTCGCGATGGCCACGGCGGCCCTCTCGCAGGGCCCGGCGCTCTCCCAGTCGGGCACCGACCTGCTGCGGTCGAAGTCCCTGGACCGCAACTCCTACGACAGCGGCGACTGGTTCAACGCGATCCACTGGGACTGCCGCGACGGCAATGGCTTCGGGCGCGGGCTGCCCCCGGCCGCCGACAACAAGGACAAGTGGCCTTTCGCGAAGTTCCTGTTGACGGCACCGGGCCTGACGCCCGGCTGCCCGGAGATCAACGGCGCGTCCGCCGCCTATCGCGACCTGCTCAGGATCCGTACGACGGAGAAGGCCTTCAGCCACACCTCCACGGACCAGGTGCAGTCCGCACTCGCCTTCCCGCTGTCCGGCAAGGACGAGACACCCGGCGTCATCACCATGCGCGTCGGGGACCTCGTCGTGGTCTTCAACGCGACACCGGCCGCAAGGACCCAGAAGATCGACGCGCTCGCAGGCACGGCGTACGGGCTGCACCCGGTGCAGGCGCGAGGCGCGGACGAAGCTGTCAAGGGAGCGTCGTACAGCAGCAGTTCGGGTACGTTCACGGTCCCGGGCCGGACGGTCGCGGTCTTTTCCCGTCCTTAGTGCTGCAACGGTCTTTGTGATGACTGGTTGTCTGGCCAGTCGTTGTGCTGGTCATGGGTGGGGGGCTTGAGGATGTCAGGGCATGGGCGGCGGGTCTGGGCGAGTTGCACAACAGGTTCGTGCATCGGCTCTCGCGGAGCGAGCCGCGGGAGTCGGCGCTGGCCTGCATGCGGGGACCGATCGCACCGTTGGAGCGGAAGAGCCCGGCCGGTCCCCGAAAATCACGAGGTCGGCGACAGAGTCACGGCGTTGGGCCTAGTCCAATGCCTCCCGGGGCGTGCCGACTGCGCCCATGCTCGTGTACAACCACGGCTCGGCCGGCGCGGGGCGGTTTCTGATGTCCGTGGCCAGGAAGCCCTCGACCAGCCGGAGTGCGTCGGCCAAGGCGAGCTCCCCGGCCTTGTGGCGCTGGAGTACGCCGTTGACGCGGCTGACTTCGGCGTCGGACTTCCCTGTTGCTTTCCCCTGCGCGCCGGCTGGTGCGGGTAGCGGGGCGGCGGCCGCCTCGGCCAGCTCCGGCGCGAAGAGGACAACGGCGGCACGGCGTACCTGGAGCTCCACCGGCAGAAGGGCGGGCGTCGCCGGATCCTCCGCCGTCGGCAGCCGCAGTGCCCGGTCCAGGGCGAAACACGCCTGCGTGTACGAACCGACCCGGAACTGGAGGGCACTCAGGTCACCGAGATCCGTCGCCGCTTTGGCGGACCGCTCGCCGCGCTCCAGATGGGCGACGGCGACGTTGAGGAGCTCCGCGCCGGTCGTGAGGTCCTCGGCCCTCGACGCGTAGTGGGCGGCATTCTCACAGCTGATCGCCGCGTTCTCCCACGCCTCGACCTCCTCCCACCACGACGCGCTGCGCCTGGCCTGGGCGATCGCTTCCCTGAGGTCGCCCGCGCCGGCGGCGGCCCTGCTCGTGACTTCGGAGGCCATCGCCCGGTGTTCCCCATCACCCCAGCGCTCGGCCAGCTCCGAGGCCTTCCGTCCCCAGAAGAGGGCCTTCGTCACATCGTCGGCGAGGAGCGCCGTCTTGCTGTTGTTGATGGCGACGGGAAGTGCCGCCGCTTCCTGGCCGAGTTCGATGAGCGTCTGCGCGGCGTCCGCGCCGGCCTTCAACGACTGTGTGGACTGGCCCAGTTCCCACAGGATCAGGCTCAGCCGGAACTGAGCGTGCGCGAGGGGCACGCGCAGGCCGTGCGACTCGGCGATCCGCATCGACTCCCTGGCAGCGGTCCTCGCCGGACCGAACGCCTTTTTCGACATCAGGCTCTCGGCGCTTTCCAGGAATGCCTTTGCCGCTTGCGCGGGGTCGCCGTTGCGCAGATGGAGGGAGGCCCTGATCCCATTGATGGCCTCGATGGCGTCCACTTCACCGCGTCCGAGGCACAACACATGAAGGTCGATGGCGAGTTGGGTGGCAGTATCGAGCCATCCATACTCCTCGGCCATGTGCAGCGCGGCCTCGAAACGGGCGGGGTCGAGTTCCGCGGAGATCTGGGCGTCCGCCGCGTACCCCGTCATCTCCCGGAGCCGGCGGCTCAGGAAGGCCGTAGACCTGTTCCGGAAGTCCAGAACGGTGGTTGCCGGCTCCTCCTTGGTCAGCCTTTCCTTGGCAAAGAGTCGAGGCAGGTCAAAGAGGAAGAAGGTGGCCAGCATCGGACCGTCGGCGGTGCGGACCACCTCGTTGCGCGCCAGACTCCGGTCTGCCAACCGGTTGAGCAGCAGCTCCTGGGTGTAGGACGGCTCGTCGACGCAGTGGCCGAGTTCCGGCGCGCTGCTCGCCGAACCGGGCGCGGCGGTGAGCAGTCGGAAGACCCGCTTCGCGGGGTCGTCGAGCGCGTCGTAACTCAGCTGGAGCGCGACGCGTACCGCGCGATCCCCGGTTTCCATGTAGTCGAGACGCGTGGTCTCCTCTTCGAGGAGCTGGATCAGGTACCGCAGGTCCAGGCCGGGGGAGCTGTTCAGCCGGGCGCCCACCATGCGCAGGGCCAGCGGCACGTCGTCGCAGAGGTCCGCGAGACGGTTCAGCAGTGCCCGATCATCGTCGCGTCCTTCGCCGCACCGGGCGAAGACCTCGATGGAGTCCACCCGGTCCAGCGGGGCGACGGTGAACACCAATCCGGGGTCGGCGAACCCCTGCACACGGTCGCGCGAGGTGACGATGACACAGCACCCCGCCGCGGCTCTTGCGAGCGGGGCGACATGCTGTGCGTCGAGCGCGTTGTCCAGGATGAGCAGCACCCGCCGCTCGGCCAGGTCGGTGGTAAGCCGGGCGAACAGTCCCGCGTCGTCCAGCGCCGGCCTGCCGTCGATCAGGCCCAGTGCTTCTGAGATCAGCCGGGTGATCGTTCTGGCGTCCCGGCGCGATCCTGGGATCAGACCGAACAGATCGATGTGGAACACCCCGTCGGGAAACTGCGGGGCAAGGTGCCGGGCCACCTCGACGGCCACGGTGGACGTGCCCACCCCGGGCTGCCCCGAGAAGAAGGCGGTCGCGCGGTTCCGCTTCGTTATCGAGGTGCTGATGGCCCGGACGGCATGGTCGATGACGGCCTCCCGCCCGGCGACCAGAGGATCGGGGTCGGGCAAACGCGTGAGCTGAGCCGCCGCTTCACCCAAGGCATGGCGCGCGCTTGCGGCCGGGCCCCGACCGCCGTGCGCGGAGGTGCTCGGCGTCGGATTGTGCTCGGCGGGCTCGCCGTCGGACGGGGCCTGATCGGTGCCTTCCGCCGACAGGCCGACGTCGGCGGACCATGGGGCGATCTCGGTTCCCGCCCGCAGTGGCGGGAGGTGGCTGACGAGCGCCGACAGGAAGCCCGGCAGGGATAAGGAGGTGGCGCCCGCGAACGCGGTGGCGAGGTAGCGGCGGCAGGTCTCCGACACGTCGGAGAAGAGCAGGCCGGGCAGTTCGCCAGCGATGATGTCTACCAGTGTGGTGAGCAGCGCCGACGGCGGTATCTCCTCGGTCACCAGCATCGGCGCCGTGTCCGTCGCGAGTGGCGCCAGCCAGCGGCGGCGGGCTTCTTCGTGTCCCGGCGCCGCGGGAAGCAGGACGCGGGGGTCGAGCCCTCGCTGGCGAAGCCGGGCCCCCAGTCCGCGCAGCATGTCCTGGTCGAACGCCTCGCGGCTCCCCAAGCGGTGGAGCAGCACCTGTGCCATGTCGATCGGGCCGACCGAGCCGAGGCAGGACCCGTCGAGTCCGATGAGCGCTCGGGCGGCCTCCAGAGCCGCCTCCCGCAGGCCGGCAGTCTGCGAGCCCCGCTCGGACATGTCCCCGGCCGGTAGGGGCCCGGCCGCGCCGGACGGCTGCTCGTCCGTCACCGCCAGCACGACCGAAAGCTCCTCCCTGACGAGGAACTTGGCTCGTACGTCGATACCGCGCACGCCGGTGAGCAGATGGATGAGGTCCTCTGTCCGCGCCACCCACACCGAGTCGCGCAACCAGCCGTCTGCACTGTTGTAACGGGACGTCACGACACCGAGCACCGCGTTGTCGCTTCTGCGGAGCACGGGTGCGCCGCTCATCCCGGGGACCACGGAGGAGCTGGTCAGGCGGCCGAGGCTGATGTGAGTGTCGCGGACGGTACCGCCCTGCCAGATGCCGGGCGCGTCCAGGAACAGGTAGTCGTGTCCCGGGTCGTCCACCGTCGGAACACCGGTGATCAAGACCTCCGTGAGGAGGTCGACCGTCTGCGTGGGCACCAGCCCCGGAACCGTACCTGGCAGCGGCTCCGAACGGCGCATGACGGCGAGATCCCACAGTGGCCCCACAGCGACGACTTCGGCCGGCGCCGCCGAACCGTGGAAGGTGTCGATGGTTACGGTGGCACCGATCTCGGCGCACCCCAGATCGGCGAGCACATGCCAGGCCGTGACGACGACCCCCGGTGCGACCTGGAAACACGTTCCGACCGGCGCCCCGTCGTCAACGAGCACCCGCCCGAGAGCCCCCGACCGGCGCATCGCGTTGAACCCAGCGGCCGTCGCTGCTTCGGCCCAGTCGCCGCGAGCGGTCAAGGTGCTGGGGTGCCGTCTGCCGAGGAGCCGGAGCGGCCGGTGTAGGTGAGCCGTACCTGGAGCGTCGCCTCGCCCGAGGCGCTGGCCATCAGCAAGGAGCCACCGGCGGAGAACTTCAGCCCGAACTCGACCTCCACGGTGTCCGGGCGCACGGCCCGTCGCTGGGCCTGCTCGATGATCTCCACGGTCGAGGCCGCGATATCCACGATGGCCTGCTGAGCGCGGGCGAACGCATCACTGGTTTGCCGCGAGGCGTCCGACAGCCGCGACGTCGCCTGTGTTCCGGCTAACGCTGTCGTCTCGATCTGTAGTGATGTGCTGCCCACCTGAACCGTGATGGGTACTCCGCTCGCCATACCCCGCCCCCTCACCAGCGTCACTCATGACCGCTACGGATCACGATTAATATCACCGAAAGCCCACTCTCGTTGGGCAGATCGGGAAAGTCCGACAACGGGACGGCTGGACCGGTCGTCGTACGTCAAGCCCGCCGACGGCGTGGACCTGTACACCTCCGTCGAGGTGCGCGACCTGGAGCCGTCCTACCGCAAGCGCTGAGCCGCCCCGACAGCAGGCCCCAGGCCGCCGAAACGCGTAACCGCGCGGTCCGGGGGAATCCGTATCGCATGACTCTCACCGACCAGCAGGTGAAGCAGGGCCGGCCGCGCGCCCGCATCCCGTGGTGGATCAAAGTGCCCGGGGTGCTCGTGGTGTTGGTGGTGCTGGTCCTTTTCGGCAGCAGGCTCGACCTGCTGCCGAGGCTGGACGACATCTTCGGCGAGGAGACACACGACCGCACCGGGCCCACCCTCCTGAAGTCCATCCAGGACATGAGCCGCTACGAGGCGACGTCCGGCAACTTCCAGGTCGTCGTCGACCTGGAGAAGGACGCCAAGTTCCTCCCCGACTCGATCCGCGGTTCACGGACGCTCTACGTCGGCGCGGGCACGGTCGGCGCATACGTCGACCTCGGCAAGGTCGGCGACCGCCAGGTCACCGTCAACAAGGAGCGCACCGAGGCGACGCTCCGACTGCCGCACGCCCAACTGGGCAAGCCCGCGATGGACGCGGAGCGTTCGTACGCCGTGTCCAAGCAGCGCGGGCTGCTCGACCGGCTCGGTGACTTCTTCTCCGACAACCCCGCCGACGAGCGCGCCGTCAACCGCCTCGCCGCCCAGCACATCGGTAAGGCCGCCAAGGACAGCGAACTGACCGCACGCGCCGAGAAGAACACCACAGCCATGCTCCAGGGCCTGCTGCACTCGCTCGGCTTCAAGGACGTCACCGTCCTCTACGGCGACGCCAAGCGCTGAGTCCTCTACGGCGACGCCACGCGTTGAGCGGGCACCTGTGGCGCCAGTGCGAGGAGCCGGGCGGCGAGAGCCCCGAAAGGACCGTCGGCCGGCTCGTCCACGAAGATCCCCAGCACGATCCCCGCCATCTCGTCGTTGTACGCGGCGCTCACCGCGGCCAGCGCCGCGAAGTCGTGCACCAGCTGCAACTCCAGCTCGCCGCGCGGAATCCGCCGCCCGTCCAGCCAGATCAGCGCCGTCGACTCCGCGAGCGAGACCCAGGACCGTACGACCATCGCGAGGCGGGCCGGCGGTTCACCACTGACGTCGAGGTGCGAGAGGATCTGCTCGTACGCCGCCTGACGCACCTCGTCGATCATCGCGTTCGTCGTGGAGGAACCGACGGCGGGTCCGCCGCGCATCAGCGCGGAGAAGCCGGGACCGTGCTCGTCGACGAAGTCGAAGAAGCGCCCCATGACCCGCAACAGCCGTGCCCCGAGGGGCCCTTCGCGCGGCTCGACGAACCGGGTGGCCAACTCGTCGGCGGCCCGCCGCAGCGCGGCCTCGTACAGGCTCTGCTTGCCGGGGAAGTAGTGATAGACGAGCGGTCGCGAAATGCCCGCGGCGGCCGCTATCTCGTCGATCGACACCTCGTCGGGCGAGCGGTGGCTGAACAGCTCCAGCGCGACGCTGATCAGCTGCTGCCTGCGCTCCTCGACGCCCATTCTGCGGCGTACCCCGGTCGTCATACGAACAGCGTAACCGCCGGGATCGCGGCTGCCTCCTACAGATCGAGGACCAGCCGCTCCCCACGGGCCCGCGAAACGCAGATCAGCATCGAGTCGTCGCGCTCCGCATCGGTCAGCAACTCGTCGCGATGATCGATCTCGCCCTCCAGGACGCGCTGTTGGCAGGTGCCGCAGAAACCCTGCTCGCAGGAGTACGAGACGTCTCGCAGCTCCGTGCGGACCGCGGCGAGCACCGTGGTGCCGGGCGTCACGCTCAACGTGCGTCCACTGCGCCGCAGTTCGAGCTCGAAGGTGCCGCCCGCACCGGCGGCGGCGCCGGGGGCGAAGCGCTCCAGGTGCAGGGTGTTTCCGGCCGGGAGGCTGGCGCTGACCGCGGCCATCAGAGGTTCGGGGCCGCAGCAGTAGACGGCGGCGCCCAGCGGCGCGCCCGCGAGGAACTCCGGCAGGTCGGGCAGCCCGTCCTCGTCCTCGGCCACCACCAGGGCGCGTCCGGGGCCCGCCAGCTTCTCGATCTCTTCGAGGTAGGGCATCGAGGCGCGGGTGCGGCCCCCGTACAGCAGCCGCCACTCGGCGCCCGCCGACTCCGCGGCCCGCAGCATCGGCAGGACGGGGGTGATGCCGATGCCGCCCGCGACAAAGACGTAGGCGGGGGCCGGGACCAGCGCGAAGCGGTTGCGCGGGCCGCGGACTTCGAGCTCCGTGCCCTCGTGGATCTGCTCGTGGACCTCCCGCGAACCGCCCCTGCCGTCCGCGATGAGGCGCGTCGCCAGGGTGTACGTACTGCGGTCGGCCGGGTCGCCGCACAGCGAGTACTGGCGCACCTGGCCGGACGGCAGCACCAGATCGACATGCGCGCCGGGCTGCCAGGCGGGCAGGTCACCCGTGTCGAGCGCCTCCAGCTGCAACTCGACGACCCCTTCGGCCGGTTCGCTGCGCCCCGCGACCAGCATTCTGACGGTGGAGGGCCGCAGCGCGGGGGTGGCGCGGGCGCCCGACACCGGGGTTTCCAGGGCGGGCAGCGGCCACAGTGGCGAGCGGGCTATGCGGCGGCTCAGGGCGCGCCGGGCGAGCAGTGCGACGCCGGCGGCGACAACGAGCGTGCGGACACGGGGCATGTCAGGAGCCTCCGGAGGTGGTCGTCTCGGCGGCGGTCGCGGCGGGGGAGCTCGCGAGGTATGCCACGGCCTGGGCGGTGCTGCCCTCCTGGGAGGGGTGGTAGGTACGGCTGAGGTAGCGCGGCACCGAGCGGATCACCGCGCCGGTGGTCGGCAGCACGCCCTGGCGTCCGCCGCGCAGGAAGTCCCGGAAGGTGGCCTTCCCGTCGAGGATCGTCGGGTCGTTCGCCATGAAGAACCGCATGCCGCGCTGCCACAGGAAGGCCAGCGCGGTGAACGCGGTCGCCCAGGTCCTGGCCCGCCGCCGGTAGCCGCCGTCGACGTGCATGAACACCTCGAAGGCGACGGACCGGTGTTCGACCTCCTCCGCGCCGTGCCAGCGCAGCAGATCGAGCATCGTCGGATCGGCGCCGCGCCGGTCCAGTTCCTCGGCGTTGAGCACCCAGTCGCCGAGGAACGCGGTGTAGTGCTCGATCGCCGCGATGGTCGCGACCCGCTCCATCAGCCACCACTCGCGGGCCCTGCCCGGCGGCAGCGTGCGGTCGCCGAGCAGCTTCTCGAAGAGCCAGTCGACCTGCGCGGTGTACGGCGTCGGGTCGAGGCCGAGCTTCTTCAGGTGCGGCAGTACGTCGTCGTGGGCCTGGGAGTGCATGGCCTCCTGGCCGATGAAGCCGATGACGTCCTCGCGCAGCCGCTCGTCGCGGATGTACGGCAGGACCTGCTGGTAGACGTGCACGAACCAGCGCTCGCCCGCCGGGAGCAGCAGGTGCAACACATTGATGGTGTGGGTGGTGGCCGGGTCGCCGGGGAGCCAGTGGAGCGGGGTGGCGTCCCAGTCGAAGGAGACGTTGCGGGCCTTGAGGGGAGCCCACTCCGACACGACCGGGGCCGGCCCCTGCGTATTAGACATGACGTCAATGTACTGACGGGTAGGTGGTGGGCAACAGGTGTGTGCATGGCATTTTTTGGTGCGGCGGGCTTTGCATTTTCAGCCCGTCCGGCGTTTGAGGACACGGGGTCTGGGGCGGAGCCCCAGTTGTGGGAAGGGGCGGGTAGGGGAACAGCCCCGCAGCCCCCGCCCACCACCGGCCCCACCTACCGCAGCGCCCCCACCCGCGTCCCGTCCGCCAGCCGCCCGTCCAGCTCCGCCTGCGCCCCCGCCTTCGCCCGCACCGCGAGCAGATTGCCCCGGCCCGTGCCCTCCACCCCGCCCGAGGTGGTGATCGAGGCGAACTGCTTACTGCCGGCCGCCAGGACGTACCAGTTGCCGCCCCGCGACTTCCACAGCACGCCCGCCAGGACCCGCGGATCCCGCTGCCCGCACGCGGGCGAGTGCTCGGCGCGCGCGGCGACCGCACCCGGCACCTCCGGTTTCGCGGACGGCGCCTGGAACTGCGCGAGGACCCGGCTGCCGGGCCCACGCCACGTCTCGGCCCGCGTACAGAGCCAGTTCGCCCTGCCGTTGCCCTCGGGCAGGGTCTGCTCGGCGAACGCCCAGGAGTTCACGCTGCGCACCCCGTGCGACCGCACCGTCGGCAGCAGACACGCCGTCCGGGCCCAGCGTGCCCGCTCGACCGGCCCCGACACATCGCGCGGCGCCGACGGCGGGCCCGACGTCAGCCGGGCCGGGGTCAGCTCGCCGAGGTCGGTCATCAGCCGCGCCCCCACGTCGTCCCGCAGCTCCAGGGCGTCCCAGGACCGGCAGTCGCGCGCCTGCGCGGGGCTGAGCACCGGGTCGGTCACGCCGTCCGGGGTGCGCGCCAGCGCCACCGGGTTCCCGGCCGGGACGAGCAGGTCCCGTACGGACGCCTTGCGCACCCAGGGCGCCGTCAGGTACCGGACGTTGTCGTCGGTGCGGCCGACCACCAGGGCGTTCGCGGCGGCCGCGTCCGCGCTGTCGACGCGCGCGAAGTCGAGCGCCGCGCCCGTCGTGGACTCCCGGGGCTCCGCGTACCGGACGATACGCAGGCCGTCGTACAGCAGCACGACCCGCAGCTTGTCGACGTCGCCCGCGAAGAGCAGCTGGGGCGCGCCCATCGGGGGGCCGACCGGGGTGCCGGGGGTCGCGGACGCCTGCACGGAGGGGCCGGGCCTGGCCCAGACGGCAAGGGCGCGGCGCAGCAGGGCGCGGTCGTCGGCCCGGTTGCCGCGGGTGGGCCACACGGAGAAGTCGCTGCGGGACGACTGCTTCCACACCGCCGGGGCGACCCGGACCGTCTTCGCCGGGTCCAGGGCCTGCTCCACCGCCGGATTGCGGGCGTACGCGGGCGCGGCGGCGCCGTCCGGGCCCCAGCCCTCGCCCGGCAGCCCAAGCAGCGCGCCGCACACCACGACGGCGGCCGTCGCGGCGAGCGTGGCCTTCGCGTGCTGTCTGCGCCGCATCAGGTCGGTCGGCCTGGCCTGGAGGGAACACGGGTCGAACTCCGGGGACTTCAGCAGCGCAGCCGCGCTCTCGGCGCCCGCCGCGTCGGAGGCGTCGACCCCGTCCGCCTCGGCGAGCGCGGCGCCCGGGTCGGCGACCCCGGCGGCGGTGAGCGTCCGCGTCACCTCCGGGTCGGGCAGCCGCTCAAGGCCACGCAGTACGTACGCGGCGCGGCCGGGCCCGGAGAGCGCCGAAAGCCTTTGGTCCAGGGCGAGTTCATCGGCTCCGCCGGAGCGCGGGAACAGTCGCAGCCCCCACACCTGCGGCAGCAGCGGCGGCAGCTGGGACCGCTTGGGCCAGGCCCGGCGGCGCAGCGGCAGCCCGGCCTCCAGGGCCTGGCGCAGCACCTGCCCGCGCAGATACGCGTACCCCGGATCGACCGGGCCGCCCTCGCGGCGCCGCGGCGGCGGGACTGCGGCGGAACCCGTGGTCCGGCGGCGCGGCAGCGAGCGCTGAGCGAGCGCGTGCGCGGTGAGCACCCGGCGGTTGCGGCCCAGGTGCGGCGGCAGCACCAGGTACGCCAGCCGCACGAGCCGCGGATAGTGTTCGACGAGCGCGGCCTCGGCCTGCTCGACATCGATGGGCTCGGAAGCAGGGCGGTTGATGACATCCTGTGGGCGCACGTTCAACAGAACGAGCGAATCGTCGGATGGTCACCTCGCGAGACGCACCGACTCCCGAACGTGCCCTCCCCACCCGCACGTTGGGCCCGTCCTGTGACCGGTGATCGACGATCGGTGACGGGTGTGCGGGGGGCGGCGACAGGTCCGTACGGAGCGCATGTCGGTGACGGCGTCGGGGCGCAGCAATGGGGCGTGCGATGTAGCACTTCGCGCCCCACTGAATGGCCGAAGACGGCACGATGGGGGGATGCGCAATCAACCCCGACGTACCGCAGCGACCGCTTCCGCCCTGGCCGTTCTGGCCCTTGTCGTCACGGGCTGCGGCTCGGGTGACGACGGCGGGAAGCCCGTGCCCGAGACAGCCAAGGGCAGCCTGGAGCAGCTGGCTGAAAAGGTGGAGTGCAAGCCGAACATCCAGACGGATGCGGATGAGCTGCGCCAGGCCAACTGCAAGACGGGTGACGGCCGTTATGTGCTGGCCACCTTCGACACCGATCGCGGACAGCGCGAATGGATCAACGAGGCCAAGAACTACGGCGGCAACTACCTGGTCGGCAGGAAGTGGGTCGCGGTGGGCGACCAGAAGGTGGTCACAGCGCTGCGCGGCCAGCTCGGTGGGGAAGTGGAGACCTCCTCGCACCACTCCGGTGACGGTGGTGGTGGGGGGAACAAGAAGGAAGACCACTCGGGTCACCCCGGGAGCTGACCGCGCAGGTTGAGGGAGGAACGGCCCCGGGCTTCGAGCCCGGGGCCGTTCATCAGTTTTCGTGGCTGGTGCGCGCTAGTGGCTGGTGCGCGCTAGTTGCACTGCCGGCCCTCGTTGATGCAGGAGACCACCTCTTCCATCAGGCCCTCGTCGAAGACGTTGATGAAGTCGCCGTGGTCGGTGCCCGGCTTGTGCAGCTGCTCCGGGAAGGAGTCAACCGCGAAGCCGGGGCCCGGCGGGACGTCGTACACGATCCGCTGGGTCAGCTGCGGAATGGCCTGGAAGCCATTGGCGCAGGCGCCGTTGTCATCCGCGAATGCCACATGGGTGCGGTGGTTGGCGCTGTCGGTGTTCTGCCCGTCCCAGCAACTCTGGAAGTTGAAGGTACGGACGACCTGGCTGCCGTCGGGGCAGATCGGGTACTTGTCCTTGAGCTGCCTGTCCTCGAAGCCGGTGCAGCTCCAAGAGGCGTTGGCGTTGGCGTCACCGTTGGTGAACGCCTTGGCGTCACCGGTGATGATGCGCAGGAAACGCGGCATTGCGACGACCTCACCGACCGGGCTGCCGACGAATTTCAGCTCGACCTCGGAGGGCTGCTGGATCTCGCCGACGTTGCTGTCCTTGCCGCCGCCGTCGACGTTCGCGTCGGCCTCGTCCTGGCCGTTCTGCAGACGCAGCACGGGCCAGTAGTACGTCGACTTGTCGCCCTGGTTCTGGCAGGTCGTGTCGCCGTTGGCGAAGTCGTCATCGCTGGCGAACGCGTCATTGGCCTGATTGCCGACGTAATCGTGCATATGGTGCGCGCCGTTGCTCACACCAGGTGCAGCGATGACGTTGTCCGAATTGAGCTTCTTGTTTTCATTCACACCGCAATCGGTGGCGAATTCACCGTCCGAGGCGCCGCCCTGCTGCTGCGGAGGCTGGACGTTCGGCTGTACGGACTGGATGTCGACGAAGTCACCGTCGTTGGGGCCGTTTCCAGCCTGCCCGCCGTTGCCGCCGTTTTCCTGCCCGCCGTCGCCCTGCCCGGCGTTGTCGCCGTTCTGGCCGCCGTCCTGACCGTTTTCCTGGCCGCCGTTCTGGCCATCGTCCTGGTTTCCGTCGCCCTGGCCGCCATTGTCCTGGCCGGCGTCGCCCTGGTTCTCGTCGCCCTTCGGCGCGTTGTCATCGGGGCGCAGCGCGCACGGCGCGAGACCTTCGAGGTTCTGGGGACGGACTTTTTTGCGGTCGAGCGTGCTGGCGATCCGCTTGATGGAAGCCGCCCGCTTGCTCTTCAGCGGTCCGAGAACCGTGTTCTGTGCGTAGTTCGGATCCTGGGCGATCTGCTGCTTCGAATCGGCGAACTTCCGGTACGCGTCCGTGATCTGGGAGTCGATGGCAGCGAGCTCCCGGTCGACCTCCTTGCGGACCGAACGGGGTACCTGGGGCAGGCCGTTGACAACCTCCGGACAGTCGATGGTCGACATTTGCTGGGCGGCGTTCTTGATCTGACCGGATTGGCGTGATTGGCCGGATTTCCAGCCGGAGTGACCTTCTCCTGCGGAGGCATAGACGTTGACCGCAAGCAGTCCACCCCCGCCCAGAATCAAAGCGGCCGAGGCGGCAATCGCCCTGTTCGCCAGTTTGGAACGTTTTCTCGATGCGCGTCGCATGGAACTCCTCTGCTTCGATGCCGGTGGGTGTATGGGGGTCCCGGCAGGGGGAGAAGCGCTCCGTCCCATACGGATGCCGTTCTCAGGCTGTTCAAACCTCTTCTGAATTCGTAGAAATCTCCATTCGCAAATGGGGCGGATGTGCGGGTACGTGGATCAGTGCTGCTTCTCCCATGCGAAAGGGGCGAGTTGTGGGTCGAGAGGGGCGTCGGTCAACCGGTTGGCCAGGGTCGACATGGTGTAGACGCCGATGCCCATGACCACCTCCAGCGCGTTCTGCCGGGTGTGCCCGTGCTCCAGGAAGGCGTGCAGGGGTACGTCGCCGACCGCGCCCGCCGTCGCGATGACCTCCAGGGTGAACAGGCGTACCGCTTCGAGGCGTTCGTCGCCCAGCGGTCGCTGAGTGCGCGCGGCCTCGATCAGGCCGGGATCCGCGCCCAGTGCGGTCAGCTTCGCGGTGTGCATCGCGACGCAGACGTGACAGTCGTTGCGGGTCGCGACGGCGAGGACAACGACCTCACGGGCGAGCGGGTCCAGTGTGGTCGACTCGAACATCGCGCTGAGCCTGAGGAAGCCGTCGAGCAGCTGTGGGGAGGTGGCGAGGCGGGCGACGGGAGCGGGTAGGTAGCCCAGGCGCTCGGTGGTCGCCGCCATGGAGCGGCGGGAGGCGGGCGGGGCGGTCTCCGGAGTGTGGTCGGGGAAGCGGGTCTCGGGCAAGGTGGTCCTCTCGGGTAAAGTGGTCAACGTGATTGACGAAAAGGTAAAGCAAGTTGTCGAGTTCCGCAATGGCTGACGGCGACGGTGACGGCTACGAGCTGCCCCTGCTCCTGTTCGCCGGATTCCGCACGCTCATCGACCAGTTGCATACCGAGCTGGCCGAGCAGGGCCACCCCGAGGTCCGTCCCGCGCACGGCTTCGCCCTGCAGGCGGTCGGCCGCGACGGCGCGACGGCGGGCGAGGTGGGGCGGCGTCTGGGTGTCTCCAAGCAGGCCGCGGGCAAGACGGTCGAGCGGCTGGAGGGCCTCGGCTATGTCGAGCGCGTCGACGACCCGCAGGACGGCCGCCGCAAACTGGTCCGGCTCACGCCGCGCGGCGTCGACGTGCTGCGGCGGTCGGCCGCGATCTTCGACCGGCTGCGGGCGGAGTGGGCCGAGAGGCTGGGGGCGGACCGGGTGGCCGCGCTCGAAGCGGACCTGCGCGAGATGGTGACCCCGGCCAACTTCCGCCTGGACGCGGTGGGTTGGCTGGGCGGGGCGTAGGTGGCGCGGTATTCAGCCAGTCGAAGATGTTCGACGTGTGCTTCGCCACCGCCCGCTCCGTGACGAAGAGCTGCCCCGCGATGGCCGCGTTGGACCGCCCCTGCGCCACCAGTTCCATGACCTCACGCTCGCGAGGGGTGAGGCCGCCCAGCGGCTTGTCCTGGGCCCGCCGTGACAGCAGCTGGGAGATCACCTGCGGATCCATCGCCGTGCCGCCGGCCGCCACCCGCCGTACCGCGTCGATGAACTGCTCCGCGTCGAAGACCCGGTCCTTGAGCAGGTATCCGATGCCGCCGTTGCCGTCGGCCAGCAGCTCGCGCGCGTACAACTGCTCCACGTGCTGGGACAGCACCAGCACCGGGAGCCCCGGCCGCGCCCGGCGCGCTTCCAGGGCGCACTGGAGCCCCTCGTCCGTGTGTTACGGCGGCAGCCGGACGTCGACCACCGCGACATCAGGCTCCAACTCGGCCAGGGCGCGGGCCAGTTCGGGCCCGGTCTCCACGGCGGCCAGGATCTCGAAGTCGAAGGCTTCCAGCATGCGCACCAGGCCGTCGCGGAGCAGGAAGAGATCTTCGGCCAGGACGACGCGCAAGGGATGGCTCCATATCCGCGGTAGCTCGGTGCAGGTGCGGCAGTCGCGACCTGTTGCGCCACTTTAGCTCGGGCATGCGTACGGCAGCGGCTCGAAGACCCCACCGATCGCACCCCGGAGCCGTCCACCGGAGCCGTCCACCGGAGCCTTCCTCAGCGCAGCACGCAGACGGTGGAAACAGTAGAAAACACTGACGTACCCCCGCACTTCCACCGCTTGCCTGCACCGGCACGCCTGTGTCCTGCACCTATGCCCCCACAGGCGGCTCGGGGATGGCAGCATGTGCGGACCATGACGGACTCCCGGTCGCCGATGCGCGCCCTGCGAGCCGCACTTTTCGCGGCGGTCTGCGTCATGGCGGCGGCGATGGGGCATTCGTTCACATCCGGGCATGAAGTTCCGGTTCCGGGGCTGCTGGCCGCCTTCGCGATCACGGCAGGCATCGCCTGGGCCGCAGGACACCGTCAGCGCGGAATCCCGGCCATCGGCGGCGGGCTCCTCGCCGTACAGGGAGCACTGCACCTGATCTACGGCACGGCGCAGGGCTCGGGCGGCCACCGCAGCATGCCCGCCCCGCACCAGGCGGCCATGGACCAGGCGGCCACGGACCATGGGGCGACGGCCGCGGCCCTCACCCAGGCGTCCGGGTCCTCGCTGTCGATGACCGCAGCCCACCTCGCCGCCGCGCTGATCTGCGGCCTGTGGCTGGCCCGTGGCGAAGCCGCCCTCTTTCGGCTGGCGTACGCCCTCGGAACGCTCGCCTTCACCCCGCTGCGGCTGCTGCTCGCCGGCGTACGGGTCCCCGGACTGCCCGGGTCCGTACTACGGCCTCGGGGGCGTCGTGCGCCGCGCCGTCACGGCCATGGAGCCGTCCTCGCGCACACCCTGTCGCGGCGCGGGCCGCCGCGGGCGCCCGTACCCCGCGCCACGGCCCCCGCACCCCTCACTGTCCGATCGCGAGTCTGTCCGACCGCGTGACCAGGGGGCCGCTTCCCCTTGCCACCTTTCGACGATTCCGAGGACACTCATGGCCATTGACGATCCCGTGCAGCCGGTACAGGGGGCGGACACCGCCCCCGCGCCGACCACCGAACGCCGGACCACCTGGAGCGCGTTGCGCCCCCTCGTCCTGCGCATGCACTTCTACGCGGGCCTGCTGATAGCCCCCCTCCTGCTGGTCGCCGCCGCCAGCGGGCTGCTCTACTCGCTCTCCTTCCAGGCGGAGAAGTTCCTCTACAGCCATGAGCTCCAAGTACCGGTCGGCGAACGTTCCCTGCCGCTCGGCGAGCAGCTCGAAGCCGCCCGCGTCGCCCACCCCAAGGGCACGGTGACCGCCGTCTGGCCGTCCTCGGAGGAGGGCGCGACGACCCGGGTGCTGATGACGACGCCCGAGGTCGAGGAGGGCAAGTCGCTCGCGGTCTTCGTCAACCCGTACACCGCGGAGGTACGCGGGGAGCTGGCCAGCTACGGCAGCTCGGGCGCCCTGCCGCTGCGGACCTGGCTCGACGAACTCCACCGCGATCTGCACTTGGGCGACTTCGGCCGCCACTACAGCGAACTGGCCGCCAGCTGGCTGTGGGTGGTCGCGCTGGGCGGCCTGCTCCTGTGGCTCGGACGCAGGCGCTCGCAGCGCGGCGGGGCCCGTGGGCTCCTTGTGCCCGAGCGCGGCGCGACCGGGCGGCGCAAAACCCTGTCCTGGCACGGCTCGGTCGGACTGTGGGCGGTGATCGGGCTCGTACTGCTCTCGGCGACCGGACTGACCTGGTCGCGGTACGCGGGCGAGAACATCGGCGCGGTGCAGGACCAGCTCGGCGGCGCGACCCCGGTCGTCTCGGCGGCGCTCACCGAAGGCGGCGAGGCCGACGGCGGCGAGCACGAGGGCCACGAAGGCGGCGGCGAGCACAAGGGCATGAAGGGGATGGACGTAGGCATCGACAACGCGCTGGCGGCGGCGCGCCAGGCGGGCGTGGACGGGCAGCTGTCGGTGATTCTGCCGACCGAGGGCAGCGGTTACGTCGTCAAGGAGACGGACACCAACTTCCCCGTCCATCTCGACTCGGTCGCCGTCGACCCGGCCGATGGCCTGGTGATCGACGAGGTGCGCTTCGCCGACTACCCGATGCTCGCCAAACTGACCCGCTTCGGCATCGACGCCCACACGGGCGTCTTCCTGGGCCTGGCCAACCAGCTCGCCCTGGCAGCCCTCGCGCTCTCGTTGATCCTGATGATCGTCTGGGGCTACCGGATGTGGTGGCTGCGCAGGCCGACCAAGGAGCGCAGGCTCGGCGCGGGCCGCCCGATGCCGCGCGGCGCCTGGCGGAAGGTGCCGGTCACGGCGCTGCTGCCGCTGGCCGCGGTCACCGCGCTGGCGGGCTGGTTCGTGCCGCTGCTCGGCATCAGCCTGCTGGTGTTCCTGGTCGTTGACGGGGTGCTGGGCCTGGTGTCCCGCGCGCGGGCCCGCGCGGCCTGACCTACGGGGAAGCCGCGGGGGGCTGTACGTACGCGTATGCGCACGTACAGCCCCCCGTTCCTTACAGCGGTTCTTTACGGGGCGTACTTGTAACCGACCCGGCGCACTGTCTGGATCGTGCGCCGGTGCTCCGCGCCCAGCTTGCGACGCAGCCGCGCGACGTGGACGTCGACGGTCCGGCCGTCGCCCACATGCCCGTAGCCCCACACCGTGGTCACCAACTGGTCGCGGGTGTGCACCCGGTGGGGGTGCGCCACCAGATGGGCGAGCAGCTCGAATTCGAGGTACGTCAGATCCATCGGCTGCCCGTCCACGGCGGCGGTGCGGTCGACCCCGTCGATCCGCACGGGCCCGGGGAGGGCGGTCTCTTCCTGGCCGGAACCGGGAAGAGGCCCGGCGCCGGGAATCCGACCGGGGACGGAGTACTGATCGGCCGGTACGAGCACCAGGTAGCCGATCATCGGGGGCCGGCCCGGCAGGGTGGGCAGCGTGTGCTGGGGTGCGGGCAGCCAAGTGGCGCCGGGCGGCAGGAAGTCCGCGACATCGAAGGGCCGGTCGGCACGGACCACCTCGTCCCGTTCGACCGCCCTCAGCCGGTGACGGCCGACGGGGACCGGGGGCCTGGCCAGGCGCTGATTGACGGAGGGAGCGGTGGCGGTCGCAGCGGAGAAGGTACGGGGATTCGCCATGAGAGGTCAGCTCTTTCGCGCGGAGGAGTCGTCGAGGGACGTACTACGTCGTGCGCGCGGACCGAAGGCCGGTGTTGAGCGGCTTTAGAGGGCCTGCGCGTTTGTCGCGCGACAACACACTCGGTCGAAGTCGTGATGCTGACGGGAGGGCCAGAAAGGCTCAAGGTCGCTGCGACCTGTCGCGGTGTTCTGGAAGCTGGCCATGGGGTCCATTGAAGCAGATGAACGGCGCTGGCAGCAGAGAAGGTGCCCGGCAGCACAGCGGGGGACAGGGAGCATGGAGGGGGCGCCCGCCGACCGGGCGGGCGCCCCCTCCATTCTGTGGGCCCTGATCAGAGCTGGTCCGCCTTCTCCAGCGCGGTGCAGCAGGTGTCGACTACCAGCCGCGTCACGACGTACGGGTCGACGTTCGCGTTCGGGCGGCGGTCCTCGATGTAGCCCTTCTTGTCCTGCTCGACCTGCCACGGGATACGGACCGAGGCGCCGCGGTCGGAGACGCCGTAGCTGTACTCGTTCCACGGGGCGGTCTCGTGCAGCCCGGTCAGCCGGTCGTCGATGCCCGCGCCGTAGTGCTTGACGTGGTCCATCGGCTTCGAGCCCTCGCCCAGCGACTCGCAGGCGGTGATGATCGCGTCGTACCCCTCGCGCATCGCCTTCGTCGAGAAGTTGGTGTGCGCGCCCGCGCCGTTCCAGTCGCCCTTCACCGGCTTCGGGTCGAGCGTCGCGGAGACGTTGAAGTCCTCGGCCGTGCGGTACAGCAGCCAGCGGGCGATCCACAGCTGGTCGGCGACGTCCAGCGGGGGCACCGGGCCGACCTGGAACTCCCACTGTCCGGGCATGACCTCGGCGTTGATGCCGGAGATCGCGAGGCCCGCGGTGAGACAGTGGTCGAGGTGCTTTTCGACGATCTCGCGCCCGAAGATCTCGTCGGAGCCGACCCCGCAGTAGTAACCGCCCTGCGCGGCCGGGAAGCCGCCCACCGGGAAGCCGAGCGGGCGGTCGCCGTCGAAGAAGGTGTACTCCTGCTCGATGCCGAAGATCGGCTCCTGCCCGGCGAACTGCTCGGCGACCGGACGCAGTAGCGCACGCGTGTTCGACTCGTGCGGCGTCATGTCGATGTTCAGGACCTCGCACATGACGAGCACATCGCCGTTTTCGGGGCTGCGGATCGGGTCCGGGCAGGAGAAGACGGGCTTGAGCACGCGGTCGGACGCGTGACCCACGGCCTGGTTGGTGCTGGACCCGTCGAAGCCCCAGATGGGCAGCTCGTCGAGGGCTGCGGCCGAGCCTGCCATTATCTTCGTCTTCGAGCGAAGCTTGGCGGTCGGTTCGGTGCCGTCGATCCAGATGTACTCGGCCTTGAAGGTCACGGACGCCATCCTTTGGGGTGTTACGGGTACCGACGTTTGTGGGTGCAGCTTCGCAACCCGCGATTTCCCGGCCGTTGCCCGACTGTGAACCCTGCGTTACAGGCGTGGTCCACGTGGGCACGCCGGGCGTCGGCCGCCGCACGTCGAACCCGGGGACGTCGTATACGGAAAGAGCTCTGTGGACCGTGCTGGTTCGCAGGTCGTCGGATCGAGTCGGGTCGATCCGGATCGACCCGACCACCGGTCGCTGCGGGGCGTGCCGCCGCGTTTTCGACGCCGGACACGCGGGCAGGCAGACTGGCTGGCATGAGCGAATCGTTGATCAGGCCGCGCATCGGACTCCTCGGCACGGGCCCCTGGGCGGCCCGCACCCAGGCGCCCGCGCTGGCGGCGCACCCGGACGTCGAGTTCGTGGGGGTGTGGGGCCGCAGGCCCGAGGCCGCCGGTGAGCTCGCCGCCGCGCACGGAGTCACCGCGTACGACGACCCCGACGCGCTCTTCGCCGCGTGCGACGCCGTCGCCCTCGCCCTGCCGCCCGATGTCCAGGCGCCGCTGGTCGTCCGGGCCGCAGCCGCCGGCTGCCATGTACTGCTTGACAAGCCGGTCGCGACGACCGTGGCGGGGGCCCGCGAGGTCACCGAGGCGGTGGACAAGGCGGGGGTGTCGAGCGTGGTCTTCTTCACGCTGCGCTTCGCGACGGACACGGCGGGCTGGATCGGCGAACAGGCCGCCCTGAACGGCTGGTTCACGGCCCACGCCCGGTGGCTCGGGTCGCTCTTCTCGGCGGATTCGAACAGCCCGTACGCCGCCTCGCCGTGGCGCGGTCAGAAGGGCGCGCTGTGGGACGTGGGGCCGCATGTGCTGTCCGTGCTGCTGTCGGTGCTCGGCGATGTCACGGCGGTGACCGCGGCGCCGGGCCCCGGAGACACCGTCCATCTTGTACTGGGGCACGCGTCCGGGGCGTCGAGCTCGGCGACGCTGAGCCTGAGCGCCCCGGCAGCCGCGCTGGGCGCCGGCGGCGCGGGCATCGAGCTGCGGGGCGAGCCAGGGGTGGCCGAACTCCCTGCGTGGGGCGACGGCGTAGGGGCTTTCGGCGCGGCCGTCGACGCGCTGCTGCACGGCATACGCACCGGGGAAGCGCACCCGTGCGACGTGCACTTCGGGCTGCGGGTCACGGAGATTCTCGCCGATGCGGAGGCACAACTGGGCCGCTGAGTGGGACGTTGTCAGAGCCCGCGCTTACTCTTCGATCAGTGTTCGAGACTGTCCGGAGGCCGCGATGACGCGCACCACACCACCACGTCCCGTCGACATCGAAGCGTTCTTTCCCGAGCTGGCCGCGCTGCGCCGGGACGCGGTGCGGCTGCATCCCCGGGCGGGCGACCCGGGGATCAGGGACAGCTCGGTGGGCGGCCCCCTGTTGTGGCCCGAGGACGAGGCCTGGCCGCGCTGCGACGAGGAGCATCTGCCGGTCGCCTTCGACACTCCGGAGTCCGAGCCGGTGCCGCTGGTGCCGGTCCTCCAGCTGTACGCCGCCGATGTGCCGGACCTGCCGTATCCGGCTGGCAGCGATGTGCTCCAGGTGCTGTGGTGCCCGTTCGAGCACGAGCCGCAGTACGCGCCGCGCCCCCGGCTCCGGTGGCGCTCATCGGCGGTGGACACGTTGGCGGTGCTGGACGCGCCCAGGCCGGTCGGCGCGCCGGACGACCATGTGCCCGATGCGTGTGTGGTGCACCCCGAGCGGATCACCGAATATCCGAGCTGGGACCTGCCGCCCGAGCTGTCCGAGGCGCTGCGCGAGCGCTTCGACCAGTTGGAGGGCCGGACCGGTTGGGCGTACCAGCACCACCTGTCCGTGGCCGGCGGCATCAAGACGGGTGGCTACCCGGACTGGACGCAGGAGGCGGACTGGCCCGACTGCGCGGGGTGCGACCGGCGCATGGAGCATCTGCTGACCGTGGGCAGTGTGGAGTTCGACGGCGCGTCCTGGCGGAGCTGGCTGCCCGAGGAGGACCGGCCCAAGGCGGGTACGGTCCTCGACCTGCCCTACGAGGAGCGGATGGCGGTGCAGTGCGCACCCGGCCTGATGCTGGGGGACATGGGCGGGATCTACATATTCGAGTGCTTGCACTGTTCCGACAGACCGAGTGCGTACCGCTTCGACTGCTCGTGAGGCTGCGAGCGCTTGTGAGGCAGGGCGCGTCAAACCGGGAGCGGTACGTTGCTCCCGGGTCAGCCCACGCGCTCGATGCGGGCGTTGCGGATCAGGAACTTGCCGGCCTCGCGGACCTGCTCGAACGCGGCGTTGTTCAGCAGGGCGCAGCTGCCGGACGTCGCTGTGACCTCCACCGTCGTGGCCTTGTTGTTGTCCAGGTTGGTGACTTTCAGCTGGGTCCCCACGGGGAACTCGTTGCTGGACGCGGCAGGGGCGCCGGCCTCACCGGAGAGCGTCACGGTCGATCCGGCACACACGACCTCGCCGCCACCCCCGGCCTGATCATCACCGCCACCGGCCTCGTCCCCGGCGTCACCGCCACCCTCGGCGGGCGGCTGCTCCTCTGCGGGCGGCTGCGCTTCGGCCGGTGGCTGCGCGGCTTCCGCACCGCCGTCTCCCCCGCCGCCGACCTCGCAACCGGACGCCTCCTGCTGGACGTTGATCTGCTTGATGACCGCCTCGCGGTTGGCGATCCGCGCCTCCGACTGGGCATCGGGATTGGCACGCTGCCCGGCGATGAACTTCTCGTTGTTGGCCAGCGCGGTCGTCAGCCCGTCGCAGGCCACCGAGGCCTGACTGGTGCCCGTCATGACCACGGCGGTGCCGCCGACCAGTGCGGCGGCGCCCAGCAGCAGGGCGACCTTCTTCTTCCGGCTGAGGGTCTTCTTGCGCGACACGTGCGACTCCTGTCCTCGGGGGGCGGTGTGCCATGACGTACGGACCGGAGACAGGTTCGTCTCAGCCGCCACATCAACAACTTCCACACCAGAGGCGCCAATGAGCCGTGGCGATTGACCCATTGGCCGACGATTCGTACACGGAAATGCACCAGGTGACGGGTCGCGCGGGCCCGCAAATTCATAGCTATGACAAGAATGAGCTTCCTGAACGCGTCTCCTGAACGAGCTTCGTGAACGAGCTCCCTGGCCGGCCTCCCCGGCGGGGTCCCCGGGCCGGGCTCCCGGCCGATCTCCCCGCCAGGGCCCCCGGCCGCGCCGCCTGACCGCGGCGCCCGCCAAGCGGTCAGCGTGACATCGCGTCCCGTACGGCCTCGTCCGTGCGCCCCACCACGGCCGTCCCGTCGTCCGCGGTGATGATCGGCCGCTGGATCAGCCGGGGGTGCTCGGCCAGCGCCGTGATCCAGCGGTCGCGCGAACCCGCCTCGCGGGGCCAGTCCTTCAGGCCGAGCGCCTTCGCGTCCGCCTCGCCCGTACGCGTGATGTCCCACGGTTCGAGCCCGAGCCGGCCGAGCACCGCACGGATCTCGTCCGGCGACGGCGGGTCGTCGAGGTAGCGGCGGACGGTGTACTCGGCGCCCTGCGCATCGAGCAGATCCACCGCGCCGCGGCACTTCGAACACGCGGGATTGATCCAGATCTCCATACCGCCAACGGTACGGCAGCCCACCCCGCAAAGACCGCCTGGCCAGGGCCGATTGTCAGTGGTAGGTCGTAAAATGGAGTCAGTCCCCAAGGGTTCCACCACCGCGCCAGGAGGTTGCCGATGGCCGTTGCCGCTATGACGACGATGACCCTTCCGCTGCAGTTCGAGCAGCCCTTGCCGAAGAAGCCTCTGCCCGCGGGCCGGCCCCGCGAGTGGTACGTCTCCCACAACCGCCGCCTCAAGGCCATGCGCCTGGCCATAGCCCTACTCGACACGGGCGTCTACCACCCGGCGCATGCCGACAACCACACGATACGAGCGACCGCGGAGCGCATAGGGATCCATCCGCCGTCCGACATCACCTGCCGCATGGTCCGGGCCCTGATCCGCTACGGCCGCTGACCGCAATCCAGGCACCGGCCGGGCCGCGCGGCCCGGCCGGCACCGAAGAAGCCCCTGCGGCTGTACCGCACCCACGAGAAGATCTTCCACGGCAAGTGCCCCTGAGGGGGCGAGCCCCTGACGCGTATCGACGCCGCGCTTGCCCGTGGACCGCCCGCAGAACGGCCAACGGGCCCCGACCGACCGTTTCCCACTCCTGCCACGAGCTCCTTCTGCGAGCTTCTTCCACGAGCGGTCTGGCGGCGCGATCAAAGCTTCAACTAGGTTACTAACCAGTAGACTTGCGGCTCGCGGCTTGCGGAAGGATCGAAGGATCGAATGAGCACCTCGGAAGCCCCACCGCTGGACCAGCTGGTAGACACGGCCCGGTACCCCCTGTCGGAGACCGACAGTGCCGACGGAGAGGCCGTGATCTCCCGCGCCCGGCACGAACTGTCGACTCTCGGCTGCACGGTGCTCCCGGACTTCATCCGGCCCTCGCTCCGGGAGACCCTGAGCCGGGAGTGCTCGGACATCGCCCCCAGGGCGCACTTCGACGTGGAGACGGTCAACGTCTACAACATCGCGGTGGACTCGGCGCTGCCCGAGGACCACCCCGGCCGCAGAACCTTCCAGCGGGGCAACGCGTTCGTCGCGCGGGACCGTATCCCCACCGACTCCCTGATCAGCAGGCTCTACGGCGATCAGGTCTTCCAGCGCTTCATCGCCCGCTGCTTCGGACTGCCGCGACTGCACGAGCTGGCCGACCCGCTCTCCGGACTGGTGCTCAACGTCGTCGAGCCTGGAATGGAGCACCCCTGGCACTTCGACACCAACGAGTTCACCGTGAGCATGCTGACCCAACAGGCGCAGGCCGGCGGCATCTTCGAGTACTGCCCGAACATCAGGTCCGCGCACAACGAACGCTTCGGCGACGTCCGGGACGTACTCGAAGGCAAGGGCGAGCGGCTGACGAGACGACTCCCCCTGCAACCCGGTGACCTACAGCTCTTCAAGGGCCGCTACGCGCTGCACCGGGTGAGCCCCGTACGGGGCGAAGTCGCCCGCCACTCCGCGATATTCGCTTACAGCGAGCGCCCCGGCATCATCGGGAGCGTGGCACGCACCAGACAACTTTTCGGCCGGGCACTGCCCGAACACCTGGCCGGGGAGGGCCGGGCGGTCCGCGGAGACCGACTGCTGGATTAGCGAGCGGCGAGAGCGCGCAGTCTTCGTAGGCGGTCCGGACGATTTCCACACCGCGATGCACGTCTCGCGACACGTCTCGGGATCCATGTCCTGCGATTCACGTCCTGCGATCCACGGAGGAGCAACCCCTGTGCGTTTCGACACGACCGGAAAAGTTTCGCTCGACCACATCTACACCCAGCCCGACCCGCGCGCCTACTTCAGCGTGCTGCGCCCGCTCGGCTACTGCATTCCCCAACAGGCCAAGCCCTACTTCGCCAAGCTCATAAAGGAGTACCGCGAGTCCAGGCGCGTCGCGGTACCGCAGGTGCTGGACATCGGCTGCTCGTACGGGATCAACGCGGCCCTGCTGAAGTACGACGCGACCATGGACGAGCTCTACACGCGCTACTGCGGCGACGAGGGCGGCCCGGACACCGGGGCCGACCCGCGCACCCGCGGCGTCGTGCTGGCCCGCGACCAGGAGCTGTCCCGCTCCCGCAGGCCCGCGCACGGCATCCGCTTCGTCGGCCTGGACACCTCCGGCAGCGCGCTGGCCTACGCGCGCGAGGCCGGGTTCCTGGACGACGCGGTCCACGCCGACCTGGAGGGCCACGAGCCGACCCCGCAGCAGCGCTCCCAGCTCGCCGGGACGGACCTGATCATCTCCACTGGCTGCCTGGGTTACGTGACCGAGCGGACCCTCACCCGTGTCGTCCAGGCGCAGGGCGAACGGCGGCCCTGGATGGCGCATTTCGTCCTGCGGATGTTCCCTTTCGACGCCGTCGAAAGCGAGTTGACCGCACTCGGATACCGGACCACCCGCGTCGACGAGGTCTTCAAGCAGCGCCGGTTCGCCTCCCCGCAGGAACAGGCGCTCGTACTGGACAAGATGTCGGCCGCCGGAGTGGATGCACGGGGCCTGGAGGCGGAAGGCTGGCTCTACGCACAGCTCTACCTCTCCCGGCCGTACGGAACCTCAGCACCCCATGACCTGAATCGAGAGCACAAGTGAACACCAGCCAGAAAGCGCCGGCCACGGAGACTTCATCCCAGGTATCCCAGGCCTCCCGCACCTTCTCCCAGGAGGACAACCTGCCGCGCGTACCGCTGCCCACACTCGATGTGAGCTGCGAGAGGTTCCTCGCCTGGTCCGCGCCGCTGCTGACGGCGGACGAGCGGGCGGAGACCGAGGCGGAGGTGACCGCGTTCCTACGGCCCGAAGGCCCCGGCCGGGCTCTGCACGCGGCGCTGGAGGAGTACGACGCGACCCCGGGCGTGCACAGCTGGCTCGACACCTTCTGGCCGTACCGCTACCTGGGCCGCCGGGACCGGATCGCGCTCAACGCCAACTTCTTCTTCCTGTTCCAGGACACCGGCCGGCCGCAGGTGGAGCGGGCCGCCGGGCTCATCGCGGGGGCCGTCAACTACAAGCGGCAGCTCGACGAGGAACTCATCGCGCCGGTGATGCAGCGCGGACGGCCCCAGTCGATGGTGCAGAACAAATTCCTGTTCTCCGCCACCCGGATCCCCGGCGCCGAACTGGACACCGTACGCAGTCCGTATACCGAGCAGTGGCCCGGCCCGTCCACGGCCCGGCACATCGTGGTGTTCTTCCGGGGCGGCATGTTCCGTCTCGACGCGCTCGGCCCGGACGGCGTCCCGCACAGCCTGGACGACCTCCGGGCGGGCCTGCACGCCGTCATGAAGGCCGGCGCCGAACCGCCCGCCCCCGACACCTCGGTGGGCCACCTCACCACCATGGCCCGCGCACAGTGGGCGGCGACCCGGGACACTCTGCGCGCCCGCGATCCGCGCAACGCCCAGGCGCTGGACGACATCGAGACGGCCCTGTTCTGCGTCTGCCTGGAGGACTTCGCCCCGGCGGACACCCAGGACACCTGCGACCAGCTGCTGTACGGCGACCGGGGCAACCGCTGGTTCGACAAGGCCGTGTCCCTGATCGTCTTCGCCGACGGCCGGGCGGGCATCAACGTCGAACACTGCGAGCTGGACGGCACCACCATCCTCAGCTTCGTCGACGCGCTGCTCACCACTTCGCCCGAGAAGCACGCCGAGCAGTCCGGAGCCCGCACCCAGGGCCCGCCGACACCGCACCCGCTCACCTTCGACCTGGACTCCGCACTCCGCGCCCAAATCCACTCCGCGGCGGACGCGTTCGCGGCGTACGGCGAGGCCACCGCGACCAGCACCGTCTCCTTCGAGGACTTCGGCGCGAACACCATCAAGGCACTGGGCGTCTCCCCGGACGCCTTCGTCCAGCTCGCCTACCAACTGGCCCACCAGCGTGCCAAGGGCCACCTGGGCGCCACGTACGAGTCGATCGCCACCCGCCAGTACCGCAACGGCCGGACCGAGGCGATGCGGGTCGTGACACCCGAGGCACAACGCTTCGTCACAACGATGGAAGACCCGACAGCGGACCCGCAGACCCGCCGCACGGCGTTCCGCGCCGCCGCGGAGCAGCACGTAACGCGCGCGAAGGAGTGCCAGATCGGCCAGGCCCCCGAGCAGCACCTGTGGGAACTGGAGCTGATCCAGCGCCGCCGCGGCACGGACCTCGGCGTATCGGAACAGCCAGCCCTCTACCGCACCCCCGGCTGGTTGAAGATGCGAGACGACTACCTGAGCACCAGCTCGGCCCCGTCCGCCAACATCCAGTACTTCGGCTTCGGCGCGACGAGCACCAAGTGCATCGGCATCGCCTACGTCCTGCTGCCGGACCGCTTCAACCTCTACCTGAGCACACCGAAGCCGGTGGCAGCCCAGATGCTCACCTTCGCCGACCGGCTCGGGGAGGCGGTGGCGGAACTGCGGGAGCTGCTGGCGCCGTAGGACCGTAGAAACGGCCGAGGGCCGTCCCCCCGCGTTTCGCGGGGGGACGGCCCTCGGCCGACAGTACGGCGACGATTTAGATGTCGAAGTACAGCTCGAACTCGTGCGGGTGCGGTCGCAGCTGGATCGGGGCGATCTCGTGCGTGCGCTTGAAGTCGATCCACGTCTCGATCAGGTCGGGGGTGAAGACACCGCCGGCCAGCAGGTACTCGTGGTCCGCCTCAAGGGCGTCAAGGACGGCCGGGAGCGAGGTCGGGACCTGCTGGACGCCCGCGTGCTCCTCGGGGGCCAGCTCGTAGAGGTCCTTGTCGATCGGCTCCGGCGGCTCGATCTTGTTCTTTACGCCGTCCAGGCCGGCCATCAGCAGCGCCGAGAACGCCAGGTACGGGTTCGAGGACGGGTCGGGCGCGCGGAACTCGACGCGCTTGGCCTTCGGGTTCGAGCCCGTGATCGGGATACGCATCGCGGCCGAGCGGTTGCGCTGCGAGTAGACCATGTTGACCGGGGCCTCGAAGCCGGGGACCAGGCGGTGGTACGAGTTCACCGTCGGGTTGGTGAAGGCGAGCAGCGAAGGGGCGTGCTTCAGGATGCCGCCGATGTAGTAGCGCGCCATGTCCGAGAGGCCCGCGTAGCCCTGCTCGTCGTAGAAGAGCGGGATGCCGTTCTGCCACAGGGACTGGTGGACGTGCATGCCCGAGCCGTTGTCGCCGAAGATCGGCTTCGGCATGAAGGTCGCGGTCTTGCCGTTGCGCCAGGCGACGTTCTTCACGACGTACTTGAAGAGCATCAGGTCGTCGGCCGCGGCGAGCAGCGTGTTGAACTTGTAGTTGATCTCGGCCTGGCCGGCGGTGCCCACCTCGTGGTGCTGGCGCTCGACCTGGAGGCCGTTCCTGTCCAGCTCCAGGGAGATCTCGGCACGGAGGTCGGCGAAGTGGTCGACCGGCGGGGTCGGGAAGTACCCGCCCTTGTAGCGGACCTTGTAGCCACGGTTGTTGTCCACCGCACCGGTGTTCCAGGCGCCTGCCTCGGAGTCGATGTGGTAGAAGGACTCGTTCGCCGAGGTCTGGAAGCGCACGCTGTCGAACACGTAGAACTCGGCCTCGGGGCCGAAGTACGCGGTGTCCGCGAAGCCGGTGGAGGCGAGGTAGGCCTCGGCCTTCTTGGCGATGTTGCGCGGGTCGCGGCTGTACTGCTCACCCGTGATCGGGTCGTGGATGAAGAAGTTGATGTTGATCGTCTTGTCCTTGCGGAACGCGTCGACGCGCGCCGTGGACAGGTCGGCCCGGAGGGCCATGTCGGACTCGTGGATGGCCTGGAAGCCGCGGATCGAGGAACCGTCGAAGGCCAGCTCCGCGTCCGGGTCGAATGCCTGAGCAGGAATCGTGAAGTGCTGCATCACGCCCGGCAGGTCGCAGAAGCGGACATCGACAAACTTGACGTCCTCGTCCGCGATGTACTTCTTACAGTCGGCGGCGTTCTGGAACATCCAACTCCTCCTACTCCCACCCGGGGCGGGGTGGGGTTGCAGCTGTTCGTGCAGCCAGTGCGGTGGCACACGCTGGACCTGACCATAGGTAGCCAGGATTTCTCCAGCATGACCCATTTGTTTCGCCCAAGTTAACCGGACTGGGTGCGGAAGGGCCCGACCGGCAGGTCACGAAACCGCGCGCAGTACCGTGGACGGGTGGACAACAGGCAAGTAATCGGATCGTGGCTCTCGGGGCCGCGCGCGGCGGCCGAGGAGATGGGCGTCGACTTCGGATACCGGGGCAAGCGGCTCGGTCTGCCGGAAAACGGGCCGGGATCGATCGCCCCGCTCGGGCGGCGCTTCGGCGCCCTCTTCGTCGACTGGGTGCTGTGCCTGGTCATCGCGTACGGGCTTTTCGCCCGGGGCGACCAGCAGGCGGCGGGCAACTGGGCGCTGGGCATCTTCCTCGTCCTGCACGTTCTGACGGTGGGCACGGTCGGCTCCACACCGGGCAAGCGGCTCTTCGGCCTGCGCGTCCTGCGCGAGGGCGGCGGCCGGCTCGGCTTCGGCTGGGTCGTGGTGCGGAGCGTGCTGCTCTGCCTCGTCATCCCGGCCCTGGTCTGGGACCGCGACGGCCGTGGCCTGCACGACCGTCTCGCCCGCGCGGTGCAGGTCCGGATCTGAGGGAACGCAGCGATCTGAGAGAGCGCAGTGAAAGGCGGCCCGGACCTCATGGTCCGAGCCGCCCTTGTCATGTGGATGGATGTAGTTACTGTCGCGGTCCCCGCATGCCACGTCCGGGCACGGGCCCCTTCGGCAGCGGCATGTTCGACATCAAGTCGCCCATCGCCCGCAGCCGGTCGCTCGCCGCCGTCACCTGGGGTCCGCTCAGTACGCGCGGGAGCTTGAGCATTGTGGTGCGCAGCTTCTTCAGCGGCACCTGGCCCTCGCCGTTGCCCACCATGATGTCGTGGACCGGTACGTCCACGACGATGCGCGCCATCTTCTTCTTCTCGGCCGCCAGCAGGGTCTTGAGCCGGTTCGGGTTGCCCTCGGCCACCAGCACGATGCCGGCCTTGCCGATGGCCCGGTGCACGACGTCCTGGCTGCGGTTCATCGCAATCGCCGGAGTCGTCGTCCAGCCACGGCCCACGTTTTCCAGCACAGCGGCCGCAGCGCCCGGCTGGCCCTCCATCTGTCCGAAGGCAGCTCGCTCTGCGCGGCGTCCGAAGATGATCGCCATCGCGAGGAATGCCAGCAGGAAACCGAGGATGCCCAGATAGACCGGGTGATCGATCAAGAAGCCGATGGCGAGGAACACACCGAAGGTGACGATTCCCACACCCGCGACGACAAGACCGACCTTCGAGTCGGCTCGCCGGGTCATCTTGTAGGTCAGGGCAATCTGCTTGAGTCGCCCTGGGGTCGCAGTGTCCGCGTTGTCTGCGCTTTCCTTCCTCGCCATGCCGGGAAGTTTACGTTGCCTACGAACTTCGGCTAGCCACGGCCTCAAGTACGTGCTGCGCCTCGACCCTGTCCTTGGCCCTGCGGCGGTCCTCAAGCACGGAAGTCCAGGCGTTCCTGCGTGCGGTGCGCTGCGGGCTGCCCATCAGCAGCGACTCGACGGCGCGGAGAGCATCGGTGACGGACGGGATGGCGGTGGCGCGTACGGGCGTCGCGGCCTGCATGGTGGGTGTCCCTCTCGGAGCGGGTGACTTAAGGAACGGACGCGTGCGGAAGTGCAGCTGTGCGTAAACCTAGGGTCACTGATTGGTGTTACCAGCGCATGACCGGCCGGTCAAACACGGATGAAACCTTGATGCGCCGGGCGCAAACGTTGACGCGGCCCGTACGCGCCCCCCACCTGCGGGGACCGTGCGAGCCGCGTCATCTCGGCCATTACTGGCCAGTAATTGCTTGTGCCCGGATTCACACAGCCGGGGTGGCGGCCACTTCGCCGCGTCGCTCCATCGCCTGCTTGAACAGCCTGCCCGCGCGGTACGAGGAACGGACCAACGGGCCGGACATGACACCCGAGTAGCCGATGTCCTCGGCCTCCTGCTGAAGCTCCACGAACTCGTGCGGCTTCACCCAGCGCTCGACGGGGTGGTGCCGCGGGGTGGGGCGCAGGTACTGGGTGATCGTGATGAGCTCGCAACCCGCGTTGTGCAGGTCCTTAAGTGCCTGGGTGACCTCGGAGCGCTCCTCGCCCATGCCCAGGATGAGGTTGGACTTGGTGATCAGACCGGCCTCGCGGGCCCTGGTGATCACTTCGAGGGAGCGCTCGTAACGGAAGGCGGGACGGATCCGCTTGAAGATGCGCGGCACCGTCTCGACGTTGTGCCCGAGTACCTCGGGACGCGACGAGAAGACCTCGGCCAGCTGCTCGGGCACCGCGTTGAAGTCGGGGATCAGCAGCTCGACCTTGGTCTGGCCCTCGGCGCGCTCCGCGGTCATCGCGTGGATCCGGCGCACCGTCTCGGCGTACAGCCAGGAACCGCCGTCCTCAAGGTCGTCGCGTGCGACGCCGGTGATGGTGGCGTAGTTCAGGTCCATCGTGACGACGGACTCGCCCACGCGGCGCGGCTCGTCCAGGTCGAGGGCGTCGGGCTTGCCCGTGTCGATCTGGCAGAAGTCGCAGCGTCGGGTGCACTGGTCGCCACCGATGAGGAAGGTCGCCTCGCGGTCCTCCCAGCATTCGTAAATGTTCGGACAGCCGGCCTCCTGGCACACGGTGTGCAGGCCTTCGCTCTTCACGAGGGCCTGCATTTTCGTGAACTCCGGACCCATCTTCGCCCGGGTCTTGATC
>NZ_JBDHNH010000015.1:0-148307 GCF_039766235.1 Streptomyces changchenzhani
TTCGCGGGTCCCAAACGTGAGGCCGAGGAGATCAAGGCGCGGATTCAATCGTTCCTGCGTGAAGAACTCAGGCTAGAACTTTCACAATCCAAGACCCTGATCACTCACGCAGCCAGCCAGGCTGCGAGATTCCTCGGATACGAAATCAAGGTCCTGCACGCCGATACTAAAATTACCTCTGGAAAGAGGTCTGCCAACGGCAGGGTCGGCCTGTTCGTACCCGGGACCGTAATCCGGAATCGATGTACGAGCTACACGCGCAAAGGGAAGCCCACTCATCGCGGCCTGTTGATGCACGATCAGGACTACACGATCGTCGCACGATACGGAGCCGAGTATCGCGGGTTTATCCAGTATTATCTGCTGGCCCAGAATGTTCACCGCCTGGGACGACTGCGACGGGTTATGGAGGTCTCCTTACTCAAAACCCTGGCTGCAAAGCACAAGTCGACCGTCAACAAGATGGCTCGTAAGTATAAAACGGTCATCGAAACCCCTGACGGTCCTCGAACGTGCTGTGAGGCCGTCGTGCAGCGCGACAACGGCAGAAAGCCACTGGTAGCCCGTTTCGGCGGGATTCCTCTCAAGCGCAAACGTACTGCCATCATCGCCGACATCAAGCCGACTATGGCGGTCACTAAACGCAACGAGCTGATCCATCGGCTCTTGGCTGGACAGTGCGAGATGTGCGAGGGACTGGAAGGACTGCAAGTTCATCACGTCCGCAAGCTCGCGGATCTAAACCGCCCGGGTCAGTCGGAACGGCCCGTATGGGTACGGATGATGGCCATGCGGAAGCGTAAGACCCTTGTGGTCTGCGAGCGTTGTCATCAGGATATTCATGCGGGACGTGCCACGGTTATTGAGCCGAAACTGATTGGTTGCCTGGTCGTTGGTCGGGTGTGATCGAGGGTGGGGACATGCGGCGGCTGTCGCCTGGGGCGCAGGAGGATCTGCGGCTGCGGGTGGTGGCCGCGTTGGAGTCGGGGCGGGTGGCGACGTACGGCCAGGCCGCGGAGGTGTTCGGTGTTGCCGAGCGGTCGGTGGGCACCTGGTGGCGGGCGTTCAAGTCCGGCGGCAGGCAGGCGTTGCTGGCACCCGAGCGTGAATCCAGGGCGGGCAGGGGCGAGTTGATCGACGACTCCGCTCGCGGTGCGGTGTTGCAGGCGATGCGTGACTACACCCCGGCCGATCTGGGGCAGAGCGGGGTGATGTGGACCCGCGCCTCGGTCCGGGTCTTGATCCGGCTGGTATGCGGGGTCTCGATGACGGAACAGGGGGTGGGCAAGTGGCTGCGCCGGCACGGCTTCACGCCACAGCGTCCCGCACGCCGTTCCTACCGGCAGCAGGACGAACAGGTACGGGCCTGGCTGGAGGACGAGTACCCGGCGATCGCCGCGCGGACCCGGAAGGAGAAGGCCGAGCTGGTCTGGGCCGACCAGTGCGGACTGCGCTCGGACACCGCCCCGCCCGGACGCTCCTGGGCCCCGGCCGGACACACCCCGCTGGTGCGGGTCAACGGCCGCCGCTTCAAGGTCAACATCATGTCGGCGGTCGCCTCACGGGGCGCCCTGTGGTTCACCGTCTTCCCGGAGAAGTTCACCGCGAAGGTGTTCTGTGCCTTCCTCGACCGCCTCGCCACGCAGGCCCGGCGCAAGGTCCACGTCATCGTCGACCGGCACCCTGAGGTTCCCCCGAGATGCGGAGGGCGATGACAGCGGGTCAGATGGTTCTCATGAGAGGAACTCTGACCATGGCCGCTCCGAGGAAATATCCGCTGGAGTTGCGTGAGCGTGCGGTGCGGATGTATCGCACCGCCGAGCCGAAGCCCCAGATCAAGCGCCTGGCCATTGAGCTGGGGGTCCACCCGGAGGCACTGCGCGGCTGGATCCGCCAGGCCGAGGCCGACCGCGGCGAGCGCGACGACCGGCTGACCACCGAGGAGAAGGACGAGCTGGGCCAGCTGCGGCGGGAGGTGAAGGAACTGCGCCGGGCGAACGAGATCCTGCGCACGGCCTCGGCTTTTTTCGCCCAGGAACTCGACACGACCCGGCGCAGGTACTGACGTTCCTCAGCGAACGCAGTGACCTCGGTGTCGAGCCCGTACTCCGGGAACTGCACGTCCCCTCGTCCACCTACTACCGCTGGCGCCGGCAGGAGAAGGAGCCGTGTGAACGCCGCCGCCGTGACGCGGAGTTGACGACCAAGATCGAGGAGATCCATGCCGACTCCGGCGGGATCTACGGCTCGCCCCGCGTGCATGCCGTGCTCAAGCGCGAGGGCGTGGCCATCGGCCGCAAGCGGGTCGAGCGATTGATGCGCGAGGCCGATCTGGCGGGCCTCAGCCCACGCCGCACGGGCAAGGGCTTCACCCGCCGCGACCCGACGGCCACGCTCGCCCCGGACCTGGTGCAGCGGGACTTCACCGCTCCCGTGCCGAACCGGCTGTGGGTCACCGACCTCACCATGATCCCCACGGGTGAGGGACCGCTGTGGGCTCTCCGCGATCCGCGACGCCTTCTCCCGCCGGGTGGTGGCCTGGGAGACCTCCGCCCGCGCGGACGCCGACCTGGTCCTGTCCTGCCTCGAGTACGCCCTGGCCAGCCGCGAGCCCGTGCCCGGCACCTTGATCCATCACGCCGACCACGGCTGTCAATACACGTCCATCAAGCTCACAACACGGCTGGTACGTGCGGGTATTGAGGGGTCGATGGGGTCCGTGGGCGACAGCTACGACAACGCCCTCGCGGAGAATCTGTGGATGCTGATCAAGACCGAGTGCGTGCGCGGACGCGTCTTCGTCACCCGGGCCGAGGCCAACCTCGCGCTGTTCGAGTACATCGACGGCTTCTACAACAGCCGACGCATCCAGAAACGCCTCGGCTACCTCAGTCCCATCGAGTTCGAGGAGAAGCACTACGCCAACCAGGCGACGACCGAACAAGCGAACCTGAAACCACGTCAACCCATCCTGACCAGCTGATCAGCACCTCCCGCACACCGGGGGAACCTCAGAGTGCGGACTGCCGCTTTGGTCTGCGCCTGGCTCAGGGCGGCGGGAGCGAGATGGATGGTGTGTGTCCGAGGCCCTGATCCGCATAGGCGCCCGGCAACCGGGGTGCTGGGCCACCGCCAACTGGCAGCGCGTCATCACCTGCACGAGCTTCAGCGACTCGGTCATCAGCTCGTCGAAGCGGTCGTGCAGCACACTACCGATCGTCTGGGCCACAGCAATCACCCCCCGGCGCGGACCGAAGGCCCGGCACCTTACCGAGCGCTGCTGCGGCGCTGGAGCGAAGGCGACGGTGCCGTCTCGGACCTGGTCTCCCGTCGTTCCAGCGGGGGCGTGGCTGCGAGTATCTGTCCGACGAGGTCGAGGCGGTGATCCGTGATCTCCTGCGGACCCGGTGCCTGAACATGGTCACGTGTTACTCCCGGACAGCGGAATCCTTCCACCGCGATCGCCAGCAGCTCATCGACTTCGGCATCCTTGAGCCGTTCCTCTCCGCTGCCCGCGAGCTCGGCCGCTTCCTGCTGTCCGTCGACAGTGGGACATCACCGTGGGCAGCATCTCGCAACCTCCGCATCGGGCCATGCCCTTCGGTCCGGCTCTCCAGGGGAACAGCCAGGGGCCGGTGAATCGCAGGCGGGGGACGCACACAGTGCGGTCCTCCAGCCGGCGTGGGGCGTCCCCATATCGGTGAGCAGGTGCCGCAAGTGGAAACCGCTGAGGCGTATGAGGCTGAACCATGGGTGAGGTACCCGTAGGAGAGCCAGAGGCGGCTCATTCCTGCCTTCATGCCAGGGGCATGAGCCCACCACGATGGGGCCTGCGTCTCCAAGACCACCTTCAGGTGAGTGGCCCCCGGAGCGCCCAAATCAAAAGGGGAACAAGCGTGTTAGTGCGTAAGTTCATGGTGATGATGACCGCGATTGTGGCACTGGTCGCGGGCCCGGTCCTGACCGGCAGCGCGTCGGCCGCGCCCGAGTCCCAGCCGTCGCCCTACACGGCGCAGGCGCTCGACGCGGGGCTGACCAGCCCGCAGGCGGCCCAGCTTCAGCAGCAAGTCGACAGCTACCTGGCCAAGCATTCGGAAGCACGCCAGGTTTCCGCGAACAAGCTCGCGATCGGCGGCGGCTCTCTGACCCTCGCCGCCCCGGGCCAGCAGCCGGCCCGCGACCTGGCCGCACCCTCGAACAGCGCACTCCTGCCGTGCGCCTCTGGCCACCTGTGCATCAGGGACGGCTACGGCAACAACTACGACTACTACTACTGTGGTTACTACAGCTTCGGTGGTGCCGGCGACGGCACGTTCAACAACAACCAGAGCTGGGGCACCCGGGCACGGTTCTACAACTCGAACGGCACCGAGCGCTGGTCGCACGTCGCCAAGGGCTCCGGCACCGCGTCGTGGACACCCGTGTACTACATCCGGCCCTGCTGACCTCGTAGATCAGCAGTGAACGGCGGTGTTCCCAGCACGCACCCTGGCTGGGAACACCGCCCTTCCACCATCGAACGACCGCGCGGGCGCCCATTCGAGGGATACCGCCGCCGGGCCGGGGGAGGACCTGCGGCCGGCGCACGGGAGCTGCTCCAGGCCGTCCCGGGCGGTGGACAAGGAGCAGCGGAGGAACACGCCCCGGCAGCCCCGCGTCGGGCCGCTTGAGGCCGTCCGGAGCCAGATCGCGACAAGTGTTGCGCCATCTGTTGCGGCAACGGGTGTGCCATCTGTTGCGCCTACGGTTGCGCCGCCTTGCAGGCCGCTTCCGGGTTCGTGCAGGTCACCACGCGGTTTGGGTGTGGTCGGGCCGCTGACATCCCCGTTGCGGACGCTTGCTCCCAGGTTTTGGCTGGAGTTGAGGAGCGGGGCGGGCTGGGCGGTGCGGCGGCGGCCGGGGATCGAGGCGCCGCTCAACGGGCGGCGCGCCGGCCGGGGCCGCCGCGCAGCCCAGCCCGTGTCAGCGCTGCGGCGTCAGGCGGGGGACGTCGACGGGGGAGAGGTCGGGGCGGGGCCGGTGCCAGCGTGCGGGGTGGTGCCAGTGGCCGGAGGCGTCGCGGGCGACGTCGACGCCGACTTCCACCACCAGCTCGGGGTCCACCAGCGTGACGGCCAGCTTCTCCCGGCTGCCCCACCCCGCGGAGAACGACCATCCTGTCCACGGATGACCGTGCCGCCTCACAGAAAGCCGGTCGGCGACCGCCACACCTGCCGTCTGGGCGAGGGTGGTGGTGCGGCCCACGTACTGGAGGCGGCCTTCGGCGTCGTATCTGCCGAGCAGCAGCGTGCGGGGAGCGGCCAGGGAGCCGGTGAACGCGCCGACGATCGCCTCGCTCGTCTCTTCCACGGGCGGGTGTCGCCGGCCTTGGAGGAGTAGTGGACCTTGCGGTTGAGGCTCTCGCGGCCGGACTGCTCGCCGTCGCCCAGCGGCCGGTTCTCCTCGCAGACCTGGAGGGTCTTGTTGCGCGGGCGCTGCCACACGGTGTGCTTCTCGCTGCCTTGTTCCACCGTGACCTTGCCGTACACGTCCGCGCACAGGTCGGTGTCGATCTTGCCCTGGATGTCGAAGAGCGTCAGCGTGCTCAAGTCCATCGTCCAGTCCACCGACGGCGCTGCGGCCGCCTGTGCGGGCGCCTCCTGGGCTCCCGCCGGTGCGCCGGCCAGCAGGACCGGGGCCAGCAGACCACAGGCCGCCACCCCGCAGACCTTGCCCGTACGGGACATCAACATGCTCATACGCCGTTCCCTTGCAAGAGAGGAATGAAGGAGGGAACCGGCTATCGCTGGACGACCAGCAGTCAGTCCCCGGATGGTCGGGCGTTCTTCCGGGTGATGACGGCACGCACCGGTGCCGAGTTCGCGGCAGGAGCCCGAACATGCGAGCACATCCTGGAGAGTCGGCCCGGACGCCATAAGCCAATACTGGACCGCGGCCTCCACTGTGGCTGTCGGCGGCCTCGCGTACGCGCTCTGCACGCGCAGGCGGCGCGAGTTGATGCGTGAGTGGGTGGTGCCGCTGCACCAGGCGCTCGCCGTGCCGCTGGGCATCTCGGAGCTGACCGACCCGCGCCGCTACCTCCACGTCCCGCGCAACTTCTCCGACGACGACGCCCAGATACGCATCGATGTTCCGAGGCACCTGCGGTTCAGCGAGGACCTGGTGGCCGACCTCATCGCCAAGAAACTCGCCCTGGAAAACGTCTCCTTCACCTGGCGCCGCGCGGGCAGGGACACGCACGTCATCGTCAAAAAGCGCCAGGCACCGCCGAAGATGCTGCGTCTGTCCGACCCCGGGGTGCGCGAGATTCTGGCAAAGATGCCTGAGTCCGCGCCGCTGATCGGGCTCGGAGCCGCGAAGAAGAAGGTCTCCGTCGACCTGGACGCCGACTCGCCGCACGTCCTGATCGCCGCGGGCAGCGGCGGCGGCAAGTCGACCATCCTGCGCTGCATCACCTGCCGGTTCATCCACAACGGAGCGCTCGCGTTCGTTCTGGACTTCAAGCGGATCTCCCACTCCTGGGCACGCGGCGTGCCCGGCGTCACCTACTGCCGGGACATCGCCGAGATCCACGACGCCCTGGTCGGCCTCGCTCTGGAAGGCCGGCACCGGATCCGCCTTGCTGAGCAGCTGGACGACGACGTCCTCGACAGGGAGCCCTGGCGCGTCGGACCCAGGGTGGTGATCCTCCTCGAAGAGGTCAACGCCACCATGACGCAGCTCAAGCGGTACTGGGCGAAGACCCGGGAGAGCGGCGACCCCAAGGAGTCCCCGGCCATCGACGCGCTCGCCGAGATCCTGTTCATGGGCCGCCAGGTCCGCCTGCACGTGCTCCTGGTCGCGCAGTCCGGCACCGCCCGCGCCATCGGCGGCCCGGAGATGCGCGAGAACTTCGCCACCCGGATCCTGGTCCGCTACACCCTCAACGCCTGGCGGATGCTGGTCCCCGAAGTCAGTCCCATCCCGATGCCGTCCGAGCACGACGGCCGTGTCCAAGTCGTCACCCGCGGCCGCGCCCGCGAGACGCAGGTGCTGAACTTGTCGAACGCGGAAGCCCGCGAGTGGGCGATGTCCGGCGTCCACTCAGGCGGCAAGACCGGCACCACCCTGCAGAAGGCGACCGCACCCGCCACGCCGCCCGTCGACGTCCTCACCGAAGCCTGGAGCAACACCACTCCGGCCGTCGCCTCCACGGCAGCCCCCGATACGACACCGGCCGCCGACGTCGACTTGCTCGCCGACGCCTGGAGCCTCACGCCCCCGGCTGCCGACCCGGGTGACAGCGCGGCCCGCGCCACTACGGCGACGCCGCCGGCGAACCCGCCCGTGGACGACGACCAGGCGGTGGGGCTCCGCCAGGCCCACGAACACCACCTGCCGGACATCACCCTCGCCGCGCTGCGCTTCGCCCGCGCCAACGACCCGGAATTCCCCGGCTCCACCGACAAGCGCGGCGCCGAACTCCTCTACCGCGTCGGCGACCTCAAGCGCTGGGCACGCAACCGGCCCCGCGCCGCTTCCGGCACCACCGACCTGGGCTGACCGGACCGTGCCGAACCTGACCGACGCCGAAGCCGCCGACTGGCTCACCGCCACGGCGCCCGGGGAGACTGCCCTGGTGGACGTAGGCGATGAGGGGGCGGCACGGGGCTGGTCTTTCATGACGCCGATCCGACCAGTCCCTCGGCCGGGCCGCAGCCCGGCTTGCTCCACTCGGCTCTCCGAGATCCCTGTCACGGTGCCGGCAAGCCCCAGATGGGCAGCGGACGCACGACTGATCGATCTTGCCGAGCCGGCGTCAGAGCCAGCCCAGGACCTCTGCTACGGCGCACTCCCGGCAGGTGCCCTCGCCCGGCCGGGAGAGGGGCGGGCAGGGGCTCGTCGGGTGGCGCCAGTACTGCCGCCGGGCCTGCCCGCGAGGTCAAGAGGCACGCCCGTAGCGGATGTTCCCGCTCCAGATCTGTTCCAGCCGTACGCGGGCACCCGGGCGGGGGGCGTGCCAGATCTTGTCGTCGCCGGCGTAGATGCCTACGTGTGTCATGGTCGACCCTTTGGGGAAAAACACCAGATCGCCGGGCGTGCGGTTTCGCCGGGAAATGTGCGAGGTGTGCTCGTATTGCTGCTTGGCGGTACGGGGAAGCCTTCTGCCGGCTTTCCGGAAGGAATAGAGCGTCAGGCCCGAACAGTCGAACCGTTTGGGTCCTGTCGCGCCGCGGGCGTAGGGGGCGCCCTCCTTGGAAGCGGCCACGGCCAACGCCCGGACGCCGTATGGCGCGGCCGCGTCGGCGGGCGACACGGGGCCGGCCGACGTGCCTACGGTCAGGAGGAAGAGGAGCAGGAAGGCGCGGGAGAGCCGGAATCTGGCGGCGCGGCGAACATGGCGCTGAGCCTGTTGGGCCTTACGGGAGCCGGTCCTTGAGACGGACATCGAAAAACCTCCGCGTTCGGATGCAGAGAGCAGTCGGTCGGATACCTGCGAAGTCCTGTTTTCATTGCCGTTGTTCGTGGCACGTAACAGCCGACCATATTTCTCCGATGCCGCCCGCAATTCACTTTCGGACACGGGTTGGGCTGTAACCGTTCTGCAACAGATCCGCGAAATTATGGAAAACATATCCTGTAGGAGTACCCGACTCGCCGTATTGATCCGAAACGGTTGTGATTCTGGGTCGTTGAGCTGTCTGTGAGTGAACTGGTGGGGGATGCGCGGCATTTGTTGACGTCGGCGCAGGAGGCGTTGCGGCTGCGGGCGGCGGCCGCGCTGAGGGCGGGCCGGGACCGTGGGGACGTGGCGGCGGTGTTCGGGGTGTCGTTGAAGGCGGTGGACAAGTGGCGGGCGAAGAGGTGGGCCGGGGGCCGGGAGGCGTTGCTGGCCCGGACGAAGGGCCGCCCAGTGGGGGTGCACCAGATGCTGCCGGAGGCCGGGCAGGCGGCGGTGCGGCAGGCGGTTCTCGATCACCGGCCGTGCGAGGTGGGACTGGTGGGGCAGTTGTGGACGCGGCGGCTGGTGGGTGAGCTGATCGCGAACCTGTGTGAGCGGGGGCGGGGGAGGTGGCGCCGACATTGGTGATGGCTAACTACGGCGCCAAGGCCCGTCAGCGGTCCTGCGGTTGGTGGGGCGGGTGGTGGGGGTGCGAACGGCGATGCGGGTGATGTCGTCGCTACCGGGCCTATTGAGCCGAAACTGATTGGTTGCCTGGTCGTTGGTCGGGTGTGATCGAGGGTGGGGACATGCGGCGGCTGTCGCCTGGGGCGCAGGAGGATCTGCGGCTGCGGGTGGTGGCCGCGTTGGAGTCGGGGCGGGTGGCGACGTACGGCCAGGCCGCGGAGGTGTTCGGTGTTGCCGAGCGGTCGGTGGGCACCTGGTGGCGGGCGTTCAAGTCCGGCGGCAGGCAGGCGTTGCTGGCACCCGAGCGTGAATCCAGGGCGGGCAGGGGCGAGTTGATCGACGACTCCGCTCGCGGTGCGGTGTTGCAGGCGATGCGTGACTACACCCCGGCCGATCTGGGGCAGAGCGGGGTGATGTGGACCCGCGCCTCGGTCCGGGTCTTGATCCGGCTGGTATGCGGGGTCTCGATGACGGAACAGGGGGTGGGCAAGTGGCTGCGCCGGCACGGCTTCACGCCACAGCGTCCCGCACGCCGTTCCTACCGGCAGCAGGACGAACAGGTACGGGCCTGGCTGGAGGACGAGTACCCGGCGATCGCCGCGCGGACCCGGAAGGAGAAGGCCGAGCTGGTCTGGGCCGACCAGTGCGGACTGCGCTCGGACACCGCCCCGCCCGGACGCTCCTGGGCCCCGGCCGGACACACCCCGCTGGTGCGGGTCAACGGCCGCCGCTTCAAGGTCAACATCATGTCGGCGGTCGCCTCACGGGGCGCCCTGTGGTTCACCGTCTTCCCGGAGAAGTTCACCGCGAAGGTGTTCTGTGCCTTCCTCGACCGCCTCGCCACGCAGGCCCGGCGCAAGGTCCACGTCATCGTCGACCGGCACCCCGTACACCGCAGCAAGGCCGTCAAACGGTGGCTCGCGGCGAACACCGACCGGATCGAACTGCACCTCATGCCGGGTTACAGCCCCGAACTCAACCCCGACGAGCTGCTGAACGCCGACCTGAAACACCACGTCCACGCCGCCCGCACCACCTCGACCGACGATCTCGCCCGCGAGACACGACGCTTCCTGCACCGCCGACAGCACCAACCCCACATCGTCTCCGGCTACTTCCACGCCCGGCACGTCCGCTACACGATTCAGTAGGCAACCCACCAGTTTCGGCTCAATAGCAGGTCAGCTCCGCAAGCGACCGAAGCCGTAGTAGGGGACCGGATACTATTTCGGCTGCAGGTCTTCTGGCAGATTGGCGCGCATTTCCTGCTGGAAGCTGCGCAATCTACTTTCCTCCTCCGGGTAGGCCGTCAGGAGATCGTAGGCGTACCCGGCCGCAGGTTTCGACCGTCCCGAGGTGATCTCTTCGTAGAGGATCCACGTGCTGCCTCGGATGACGTTCTGGCACTCCTCTGCGATGCTTTCCTGATCCCCGTACGCAAGGTTGTTGAGCACACCGAGGAGGTGCCACCGCCACTCCAAGGGGACGTCGGGATCCGCGAGTGCAGCGGTGACTACCGAGGCTGTGGCCACGGCCGTTTCCATCAAGTTGGACTGAACGTAGGCGTGGTTATCTGCCCAGCCCATTCCTGTGCGCGATGGTGGCGCCTCTTCTAAGGCTGCCAAAAAATCGTGCGGAATGTGATCGGCGTTTTTGCCGCAACCACATTCCGTTGTCCGCCAGCTATGGCGCGAGATCTCGATCTGGACGAGTTCCATTACCATTCCGGCAGCATTTCCGATTCGGGCACTGGTCGCTTGGCTGGTGCGGACACTTGGCCGGGGCAGCCCATGGGCGGGTGTTGAACTTTCAGCGCAGGTAGGTAGGGAGGTTCTCGCGGGCTGCTCTCTGGACGCTCTTGAGACGGTCAGCCTCGTCTTCGAGGAGATCAAGCAGTTCATATGCGTATGCCGCTGCCACGATGGATCGGCCGGAGACGATCTCTTCGTAGAGGATCCAGGTTCCTCCCTGGACGACCTTCAGGCATTCGTCTGCAATATCGTCCTGCTCGCCAGTGGAAAGTACCTGCAGTACGGCCAAGAGATGATGCCGGTGCTCCACTGGTGCGCCATCGGCGAGCGCCGCCATAGCGATTGACGCCGTGGCTACGGCAGGTTGCATGAGATTCGACTGTACGTATGCGTGACTGTCGGCCCAGCCGGCACCTGCGTCTTCCGGTGGCGGGCCTGCAAGCGCCGCCAGGAAGTCGTGCGGAATGTGCTCTGCCGTTCTGCGGCAGCCGCACCACATGCTGGCCCAGTCGTGTCGGGAAATCTCAATCTGAACCATGTTCATGTGCGCCGCCCGCTAGTAGTTCTGTGCGTCCCAGGGGCCGGGGCTGTCATGTTGGACGCCCGGCTGGAACTGGAATGGGCTAGGGTAATCGGCCTGGCAGTTGACGCAAACTGGCTTTTTCTTGACGATCAGATTCGCGCCCTCCCCTTTTTTAACGGTGTAGGCGTTGGTGAATCTAATCTTCGTCGCGTCTCCGCCCAGGGCGTAGCAGACGTTGCCTTCGGCGCAGTAAGAGACGCCCGGGAACTTGCCGCCGGAAGAGCCGATTGCTATCTCGCCGGTTTGGGTATTGTAGCCGCCTACGTACGTGCGGCCGGAGTGCTTCGAGCTGTAGTTCTTCAGGGCGTAGCCCTCCAGCATGCTCTCCGCCTGCTTGAGCTGACCTGCATGCGTCCAACCGGGCGGTGCCGTGCTTGTCTCCAAGACATTCGGCCCCTTCTTGGCGCTCGCTGGCCCCCGGACTGAGGGGCCGTATGGGGGGAAGTCCAGGGTCAGTCCACCGGGCCTGGCTGCACCAGGAGCACCAGCGAATAGCCCCTTGAGTCCGTTCCAGGCGGGGCCGATGAGGGTGCCCAGGCCGCCTCCGAGTCCGCCGAGTAGGAGGTCGAAGGGGGTGGTGGGTTGGCATTGGACGGTGTTGACGCCCCAGGTGTAGCCCATGCCGATGCCGGCGTTGACAGTGGCGGCGGTGGCCAGGGCGCGGCCGCCGGAGAGGCCGAGGGAGGCGGCGAATCCGCCGCCTACGGGGGCGAGGAGGCCGGCGCCGACGCCGATGAGTGCGCCTTTGCCGGTGGAGGCGGCGAAGTCGCCCCATTGGAAGTCGCCTTCGTGGGTGAGGGCGTAGGTGGCTCCGCCAATGATCCCGCCGAGGACGCCGCCGACTGCGGCGCTGATGCACAGCGGGCACAGGCCGGAGGGGTCGGAGAGGTTGACCGGGTCGTTGTCGGCGTAGTTGTAGGGCGCCTGATTGAGGTTGCCGGCCCCGGCGGGAATGGGGTCGGTGCTGGTGAAGCGGCCTTGCGCGGTGTCGTAGCTGCGGGCGCGCAGGAGTAGCCGGTCGGGGAGGCTGGGGTCGGTGCTCTGGCCGGTGAAGCCGAAGGGGCTGGTCTGTTTGGTGCCGGTGCCTGCGGTGCCGGTGGCTTTGCCCCAGGGGCTGTAGCTGTAGCGGTAGTTCTCGGTGCCGGTGGTGTCGTAGACGCCCTGGACGGAGCTTTGCTGGTCGTGGGTGAAGTAGAAGTCGGCGGTGGCCGAGCGGCCCATGGACTGCGGTGCGCCGTCCGGGCCGTACTGGTACTGGCCCAGGAGGGTGCCGGCGCCGTTGCTGTCCGCGGCGATCAGGGGCAACTGGTTGTTGCTGTCCCAACGGGTGGTGCGGTCCAGAGCACCGTTCTTCTTGGTGGTGGTGCGGTTGCCGTCGGCGTCGTTGAGGAAGGTGTAGGCGTTGGCGCCGATGGTGGCCGACTTGACCCGTCCGGCCGGGTCAAAGACGTAGGTGTCGCTGCCGTCCTTGGTCTGGTTGCCATCCGCGTCGTAGCCGAAGGCGGTGGTGGTGGTGCCGGTGACGCTCTGCTTGAGCTGGTCGGCAGCGTCGTAGGTGTTCGTGGTGGTGGTGGCGCCGGTGGCAGAGGTCTTGATATTGCCGACCGGGTCGTACTTGTAGGTGCTGCCGGTGGTGCCGGTCAGGCAGGAGGTCGCCGTCGTGTCGGTGCAGTTGCGGGCGACACGTCCGGCGTCGTCGTAGGCGTAGCGGGTGGGAAAGCCGCTGCCCTTCTTGTCCGCGATCACGCGGCCGTCGGCATCCAGCGTCAGGGCGTTGGTGCCCGAGGGGGTGGTGACCGAGGCCAGGCGTCCGGCGGTGTCGTAGGTGCGGCTCTCGCTGCGGGCCGTGGTGGTCGGCAGGGTCGTGCCGGTCGGGTTGCCGGCCGCATCGTAGCCGTAGGCGACGGTCTTGGAGTTGAACCGCTGGCTCGAGACCCGGCCGTTCTTGTCGTACTTATAGAAGACCGAGCCGCCCTGCGGGTCGTAGCGGTATTCCAGGCTGCCGTCGGTGTTGTAGTTGTACTTGAACGGCTTGGTGGCACCGGGCGAAGTGACCGTGGCGAGCTGGTTGTCGTCGTGGTAGTTCAGGGTCCGGGTGCCGGTCGCGTCGGTGGCTTCGACGGGGCGTGAGGCGTCGTCGTACTTCACGCTGGTGGCCGGCGTGCCGTCCGAGTAGGCGACCTTGGTGGGCAGGCCGCGGGCGTCGGTGGTGAGCGTGACGCTCTGCCCGCGCGCGTTGGTGACCTTGCCCTGGTGCCCCTCGGGGTCGTACTGCGAGGTGACCGTGCGCGCCAGCGGGTCCTTGGTGGAGGTCACTCTGCCTTCGGCGTCGTTCCCGTAGGTGGTGACGTTCTTGTTCGCATCGGTCTTGGTCGTCAGGTATCCGGCCGTGTCGTAGCCGTAGGCCGTGACGGCCCCGTCCGGACCGGTGACCTTGTTGACGCGGTCCAGCTCGTCGTAGCCGTAGAGGGTCTTCTTGCCGCGTGCGTCGGTGGAGGTGTCGGCGTTGCCCGCGGCGTCGTAGCCGGTGGTGCGCTTGTTGCCCAGCGGGTCGGTGACCGAGGTGGCGTGGCCGGCCTCGTTGTAGCCGTAGGTCCAGGTGTACTTGGCCGCATCCGCACCGGTGACGTTGCCGCGCGGATCGACCATGGAGGTGCGCAGGCCGTCGCCGTCGTATCCGAAGGTGGTGCGCTCGGTGAGCGGGGAGACCTGTGCGGTCAGGTTGCCGTCGTCGTCGTACTCGTAGGTGGTCTTGTAATTGTTCTGGCTGGCCGAGGAGATCAGCCGGCCGTTCTTGTCGTAGACCAGCTGCGCTGTGATCTGGTTCAGGCCGTCGTTGGCCTGGGTGACGTTGCCGTTGTCGTCGTAGGCGACGGTGCGGGTGTGGCCGAGCGGATTGGTCGTGGAGGTGGGGCGGTTGTCCGCGTCATAGCCGAACTTGCTGGTCTTGCCCAGCGGGTCGGTGACCGTCTTGGGGCTGCCGACCTTGTCGGGGACGGTCTTCCAGGTGTAGGCAGCCTTGGTGGCGCCGGGAGCGTTGCCGCGGGCGGTCACCGTCTCCACGCGGTTGCCGGCCTTGTCGTAGCCGTAGGTGGTCTTGGCCCCGGTCCGGTCGGTGACCGATGCGGTCCGGCCGGCCTTGTCGTAGCCGGTGACCATGGTCTTGCCCGCCGGGTCCGTCACCACGCTCAGACGTCCGGCGTCGTCGTAGTCGTAGCGGGTGATGCGGGTCTTGGCGTCGGTGACCTGGGCCAGGTTGCCCGCCAGGTCGTAGTCGTAGGTGGTGCTGTTGCCCCGCGCGTCCTTGACCGTCTTGGGCCGGTCGGCCGCGTCGTAGGTGAAGGCGGTGGTGAATTTCGCCGGGTCCGCACCGGCGGCGTTGCCGCGCGGCTCGGTGGCGGTCTTCACCTGCCCGGCGGCGTAGTGGGTGAAGGTGGTCTTCTTGCCTTCCGCCGTGGTGATCGACGTCTGGTTCCCGGCGGTGTCGTACCCATAACGGGTGGTCTTGCCCCCCGCCGAGGTGGCGCTCTCCAGCAGTCCCGTGTCCGGGAAGTAGCTGAAGATCGATGTCTTGCCCAGCGGGTCCTTGACCGAGGTCAGCTGATTCTTGGCGTTGTACCCGAGAATGGTCTTGTCCGACTCGCCGCCGGTGTGCGTGGCGACATTGCCCGCCGCGTCATACGTCCACGACTCGTCGGACGCACCGGTCTTGCGAGCGGTCAGCTGCCCGACAGCGTTGTAGTCCCACGTCGTCAGCCGCTTCTCCGCATCGAGCGCACCGGTGCGGTTGAACCGCTGGTCGTAGCGGTACGAGCTCGGGTTGCCGAACGGGTCGAGCTGGCTGAACTGAGGTTCCCCCGAGATGCGGAGGGCGATGACAGCGGGTCAGATGGTTCTCATGAGAGGAACTCTGACCATGGCCGCTCCGAGGAAATATCCGCTGGAGTTGCGTGAGCGTGCGGTGCGGATGTATCGCACCGCCGAGCCGAAGCCCCAGATCAAGCGCCTGGCCATTGAGCTGGGGGTCCACCCGGAGGCACTGCGCGGCTGGATCCGCCAGGCCGAGGCCGACCGCGGCGAGCGCGACGACCGGCTGACCACCGAGGAGAAGGACGAGCTGGGCCAGCTGCGGCGGGAGGTGAAGGAACTGCGCCGGGCGAACGAGATCCTGCGCACGGCCTCGGCTTTTTTCGCCCAGGAACTCGACACGACCCGGCGCAGGTACTGACGTTCCTCAGCGAACGCAGTGACCTCGGTGTCGAGCCCGTACTCCGGGAACTGCACGTCCCCTCGTCCACCTACTACCGCTGGCGCCGGCAGGAGAAGGAGCCGTGTGAACGCCGCCGCCGTGACGCGGAGTTGACGACCAAGATCGAGGAGATCCATGCCGACTCCGGCGGGATCTACGGCTCGCCCCGCGTGCATGCCGTGCTCAAGCGCGAGGGCGTGGCCATCGGCCGCAAGCGGGTCGAGCGATTGATGCGCGAGGCCGATCTGGCGGGCCTCAGCCCACGCCGCACGGGCAAGGGCTTCACCCGCCGCGACCCGACGGCCACGCTCGCCCCGGACCTGGTGCAGCGGGACTTCACCGCTCCCGTGCCGAACCGGCTGTGGGTCACCGACCTCACCATGATCCCCACGGGTGAGGGACCGCTGTGGCTCTCCGCGATCCGCGACGCCTTCTCCCGCCGGGTGGTGGCCTGGGAGACCTCCGCCCGCGCGGACGCCGACCTGGTCCTGTCCTGCCTCGAGTACGCCCTGGCCAGCCGCGAGCCCGTGCCCGGCACCTTGATCCATCACGCCGACCACGGCTGTCAATACACGTCCATCAAGCTCACAACACGGCTGGTACGTGCGGGTATTGAGGGGTCGATGGGGTCCGTGGGCGACAGCTACGACAACGCCCTCGCGGAGAATCTGTGGATGCTGATCAAGACCGAGTGCGTGCGCGGACGCGTCTTCGTCACCCGGGCCGAGGCCAACCTCGCGCTGTTCGAGTACATCGACGGCTTCTACAACAGCCGACGCATCCAGAAACGCCTCGGCTACCTCAGTCCCATCGAGTTCGAGGAGAAGCACTACGCCAACCAGGCGACGACCGAACAAGCGAACCTGAAACCACGTCAACCCATCCTGACCAGCTGATCAGCACCTCCCGCACACCGGGGGAACCTCAGAACAGGACATTCTTGTAATAGAGGTCCGTCCACACCCCACCGTCCGGAGCGGTGGCGTCAACCTGGTCGAACAGCCCGGTCGTGGTGTACGCGAACGTGGTCGTGTTGCCCAGCGCGTCGCTCTGGGACGTCACCCGCCCCTGGGCGTCGTACCCATTGGTCGCCTTGGGCTTGTCCCGGGCGTCGGTGACCTTCTCCAGCCGCCCGGCGGCATCGTACCCGTACTTCTCCTTGGCCCCGTCCACCGCGGTGACGGTGGTGAGCCGCCCGTCGGTGTAGTCGTAGCCGATGAACCGGCCGTCGGCCAGCGTCAGCTTGTCCAGCCGCTCCCCGGTGTAGGAGAGCGAGGCAGCACGCCCGGCGGCATCGGTGATCCCAGTGGGCCTGGAGTCGGTATAGGTGAAGGCCAGGCCCTGTCCCGTACGGTCCTTCAGCGACGTCAGCCGCCCCGAACCGTTGAACGCGTACACCCGGTGATCGGCCGTCGTGACGCGATACCCCGAGCCGTCGGCGGCCAGCTTCGAACGCGCCCAACCCGGCGTGACGAAGGAGCCGTCGCTCTTCTTCGTATAGGCGTGCTGCGCGCCCCCTTCACCGTGCAGCACCACATTGCCGCCCGGCTGGACAGCCAGGGCAACCTCCCACGGCAGGCGCCATCCCTTGCCCAGTGCCCCACTCTCCGCCAGGCCGGAGCTGTAGGTGCGCTTGACGTCCAAAGGCACGCCGGGGGCGGGCACCTGGGTGTCGGTGAAGCACTCGGTGAACGCCCCGGTAGCGGTGTTGACCGGATCGGCACGCATCACATCCGTACGCGGCGCCCCGCTCGCATCCCCGCAGTAGCCACCACCGGCCGGCCCCTCGGGCAGGCTCGGCACGATGACAAACGCGTTGTACGAACCGCACTTGCGGGTATCGGCCGGGTCGTCCACCACCTGCGTACAGGCGTAAACGAAGTACTTCGGCTCCGCCGCGGTGCACGTGGTGCTCGGCAGTGTGATCGTGGCATTGACGACCGGGAACTCACGGTTCGTGTTCAGCGTCGGAGCCGACACGGTCTGGCCGAAGTCCAAATCCTTGTCCGGCGCCCCGGCACAGTAATCATCAATCTGCCAGGTGACCTTGACCGGATGCACCTCATCATCGGCGCCCCCCGTCTGCCAGATCGCAGCCGACACCTGCAGCGGCTCACCCGGAACAGCAGGGCCGATGTAATTGCCCAACGTCTCCAGGAACCCGCCCTGCTGTGCCGCGACGCCGCCGAACGGGTCGTGCGTGACCTGCCACAGCGCGCCACTGGTATACGAGGCGGCAGCGCCCGCCGCCGCGCTCTTCAGCCCCGGACCGATCGCAAGTTTCTGCAGCCGGTTCTTCTCCAGCGCATCCAACTGCGCCCGCGTAGCCGGAGGGCTCGTCGTCGCGGGCAGACCGCGCGAGCGTGTCGCACCGGAGCCGGGCTTGGTCTGCTCCCGCCGCTCCTTGAGTGACATCGGGTCCTGGCGGGGCGCCGGCTGCGGTCCGTGGCCCCCTACGGCCTCGGCTGCTGTGGCTGTCTGAATGACCGGTACATCGGTCAACCAGCCACTGCCCGCGATTACGGACAACACCAGCAGGACAACCAGCACACGCACGCGCGCAGACACAGCCGACAGCACAATTCCCCCCACGCCGTGGTCACGGCACCCGCACAGCTCTCCCCGAGCATGAACACGATCATGATGACCGCGCTGAGGAATATATGTAGGCAGCGCGCAAGGAATCAAGAGGCTCTGTGAAGTGGCCGGCACAGAACGTGATCACATATCTGGGCAGTCCGCCCAAAGCGGCGGTTGGGAAGGTCTTTGCCCACCACCCGTATGCCGCAAAACACCGGCATACCGCAGGGATCACCAGACGTCACCACCCGAAGCCAACCCGAAAAGGTCAGTAGGCGGCCAGGGCGGCGCGGCCGGCCTCGGTGGGTTCGACCATGTCGCCGCGTTCCCCGTTGGCCGGGACGACGACGCGGACGAGGTCCCGCTGCCACAGCTCGACAGAGACGCTGTGCCATTCGATTTGGCGCAGGAGCCACTCTTCGTGGCTGGGATGGTGTTCGTTCATGCCGGGAGCCGGCGACTCAGCTCGTGGAAAAAGTCGGACATCACCTACCGGCTCGGGGGACTTGGTGATCAGTGTCAGCAGGGAGCGTTCATCGGTGCTCAAGGCCATGCGCTCAGGCTAGAGGCGGTCGCCGGTTACGCAGGACATGGCACGTAAACGACATAACCCCGCATAGCGGCGGGCCCGGGAGGCCGCCCGCCGGACTGCGGCCGCCGAGCGGATCGGTCCGCGTCCCAAGCGCACCCCGCGCAAGCCGGCGACGCTGTCGACCTCAACCCGCCCGGTACCTTCTACCGTGACTGGGCCCGGCCGACTGCGCCCCCAGGGTATGAACGGTGCCAGCCCGCTCGACTTGGTTGTGGCCTATCTCGGTCCCGAGTCCGGTGAGGCCGACATGATGAGGACTCTCCTCGCGTACGCAGAGATCTACGGCCAGCAGATCCCCGTGGGTGCGCCCGGCATCGGGAGTCGCTGGCGCGTCTGTCCGGCACGGCCGTCGAGGCGGCCGCTGCCCAGGAAATCAGCGAGGACGAAGCCGTTGAATCGCTGCACTCCCTGCACGCCCAGGGGCTGTTGCTCGTTGCTGATGACGGCTCGGTGTGGCTGACGGTCCCACCCGGCACCCTGTACTCAGCGCCCGACGGCGGGTGGGCTTTCGTGGAGAAGCGCATGGATGCGCCGAAGGAGGCTGTTGCCGCCCTGGACTCCCCCTGACGCTCACGTCACCGCAGTGGTGCCCGGCTCGAACCCGTGCTGACCTCGTCAGGACTGGGACGTGGCGGGCACCGCAACAGGTGGTCCCGGCATCGGGGCTCCCTCCGAGGAGGCTTTGTCCGCGTTCCACTGCATGAGGAAACGGGCGGGCAGCTCGCGGCGCTCAATGACGCATGCCGCCAAGGAGTTGACGCGCACGCCCCTGTCGCCGACCCATTCGACGAAGCCTCGGGCGGCCAGCCGGTCGACAGTCTCCAGCACTTCACCAGGCGCCAGGTAGTCGAGCACCCCGTCGTCGAGTTCATCGGGCTCGTGGCCGCCGCTGTCGCCGCGGCGGATCCGGGGTACCTCAACTCCATACAACGTTCCCGTCACACTGGCGTTGCTGAAACTTCCGACCGGCGCGCTCACTGCCCCGCTCGGGCTGCTCCTCATGCGCGGGGAGTTCATTCCCGGCCTGAGTGCTCTCGACTCGTCGGCCCAGATCATCGCCTGGGCTGTCATTTTCGGCTATGCCCAGCCACTCTTCACCAGATTCGTCGACAATCAGGCTCAGGCCGTACTGAATTCTGTTGGAGGGCCGAAATGCCGCGCCGGGTAGAACCAGCCGCGATCCACAAGCCCCGGCCGCGTGACACATGCACACGGCTCGACCAGCCGGAGCGTGGCACACCCCGGCCACACCCCCGACGGAACACCTTGCCGTGCGGCGTGTGCGGTCCTGTGCTTCTCTGAGAGGGCCAGAACGAGTGCCCGCGGCAACATGCCTTCGTCAACAGGCTCATGACCTGCCGCCGGGCGCTTCATTGCCATGCCGCGATCAAGTCCATCGTTGCATGACTGCGTTCACACAGGAAAGGAGCCTCGTGATGACCACCACGGGAAGTCAACAACCGTGCAACTTCACCACCAGCCGCCCGACGCTCAAACGTGGTTCGTCGGGGGAGGCGGTCAAGCAGGCGCAGTGCTACCTCAACCTGTCGATGCAAGGGGACAGGCTGCTCGAGGACGGATCCTTCGGTCCGGTCACCGACGCCGCGACTAAGAGATTCCAGAAGTGCGCCGCGATTACGGTCGACGGCATTGTCGGCGCGCAGACCTGGTCGTTCCTTACCTTCTGGGCAAACTCGCCTGACTTTGTCTGCTGAGAGCTTCTACGCGCCATGAAAGCGTGAGCAGACGGCGGCGATTGGGCCGCAACCGCCGCCGAAACTCTCGTCAGGCCGCCATCGGCGCCGACTTGGCGACGATCAGCTGCTGCCCGACCTTGATGGTGGTCAGATCGCGGTTGTGTCGGCGGAGCTTGAGCGTTTTGACCCTGTTCACGTGGCCTTCGACGACGCCTGAGCTCCAGGAGAGGGTGAGTCCGGCGGTGACGGCGTCGAGGTCGCGTCGGAGGAACCCGGCGAAGCCGCTCATGGGCTTGGGGGCGTCTTGTTCGGCCTGGCGGATCCAGTCGTGCAGCAGGTGCCCACGCTGGTTGCGGACCAGATCGGCGAAGGAACGCGCGAGGTCACAGGCCCGCGTGATGTCCGGGCAGGCGAGCCGGACTTCGAGCAGCCGCTCGTCCTGGCTGTCGGTGAGGGACTCGCGGGGCCGCATGATCCACGAGGTGATCTTGCGGGGGCTGGGGATGTCGGCCCGGATCGGTTCGGCGGTGCCCGCGCGCAAGGCGGTGAGATGCTTGCGGACTACCTGGCGGCTTCCCCGGTAGCCGCGTTCGTGAATCTCCAGGAACAGACGGCTCCCGCTGACCTGGCCCGATGCCTCGGTGAAGCGGGCGTTGAGATACGGCTTGAACGGCTCCAGCACGCCGGCCGGGCACCGTTCGCGGGCGGAAGCGAGCATCACGTCGAGGTCGGTATCGCGGAGCCGGCGCATGGTTCTGCGGTCCAGGTTCAGTCGCCGGCCGATGGCGCTGATGGTCCAGCCGGCATCGACGAGTCGGCGGACGTCTTCGTGCCGGTGACGGGTGCGTTCGATGATTTGGGTCGGGGGAAGGCTCGGTGGTGGCAGGTCCATCGGTGGTGGCTCCGGTGGCGCGGGCGCCTCATCTTCGATGTGTTTGCGCAGGCAGTCGCGGTGCTGGTGGCACGTCTTCTCGACCGCACGGACAGGTTCTGCAGCAGGTGCCAGCGATCGGCGATTTCCAGGGCGTGCGGGGCGGCCTCCTTGACCGCACGGGTGTAAGCGGTGGCCCGGTCGCGGCAGACGATCTCGACGCCGGGATGGGCACGGAGCCAGTCGGCGAACGTCTTTGACGTCCGGTCGGGCAGTACGTCTACGACTCGCCCGGCCTCGACGTCGACCAGGACCGTTCCGTAGGTGCAGCCCTTGCGGAAGGCGAACTCGTCGACGCCCAACACCCGCGGCGACCTGTCGGGCACGAGCGGTGCTTCGAGGAGTTCGAGCAGCTTGCTGCGGCCTGCCGGCAGAGACGTTCGCCGACCCGGCTTCCCAGTTCGACGGCGACCGCCCGCAGCCACTCCTTCGTGCCGAGACTGGATCGCCGATACCGTTCGCTCAGCCCGCTGACCTGCTCGACGAACGTCTTCCGCTCGCAGGAGGACTGGTCGCAGAAGAAACGTCGCACTCGGAGTCTGACCTGCAACTTAGTCCCGGTAAGGGGGCGTTCGGCCAGACCACGCTCATACGAGGAATGCACTCGACGGGCTCTTGACCGGCAGCCCGGACAACGAGGCGCGGGGCTGCACGCGGAGGCCGACACCACCAGCGCCTCCGCGGTGAACGCGACCCGCTCCAACCGCACATCGATCTTCGGGAACAGCACATCTTCCAGCGAGCAGACCCCCATGACCGACAGATCCCCTGCCGAATCGTTCCCGCAGTCCCTCGCTGACCTGGCGATTCACGGAACTCCGGTCAGAGCCCGAAATTTCCTCAATTTCGCTCTTCGTCCCAGTTGGTCCACGAAGTGGACCAACTGGGGAATGTGGGGAGCGGAAAGCAGAAGGACTCACCGATCACCTGTCGGTGAGTCCTTGAGTGCGGGGTGCGTCAGTGGGACGAGACGAACCCCGCTGACTGGTCGAGGTGGAAGGGCGAGCAGGGGCTCTCGGGCGTCCAGCCCTGGGTGAGAGCGGTGCGGATGGTGTCAGCCACCTGGGATGGCAGGGCTGGGCTGCTTCTGGGCGCCGCTCTATTCGCTCACAGGGACTGCGCTGTGGTGGTTCAAGCGGCGCGGCGCTACCGGACTCCTCCTGCGCCTGACCGGCTGGCCGCCCCGGCCCTGCAGGCTGGCTCCACACCGCCGGGCCAGCTGCCGCTCTCCTCACCGCGTCAGCTTCGCGCACCAGCCGCCGGATACCGGCTGCCGTCGCGTTGCCGACCTCAGCGTGGCTTCACGCTCCGTGGGGCTGGATGCCCTTACGGTGACGTTAAGTGATGTCTTCTCGGTGCCCGCGCCCCGTCCCAAGGGAGTCACCCCGCCATGCCGATGCTGCTGATCAAGGGCTCGTACGAAATCACCAACACTCAGCCGGACGGGGACACCGTCCACTTCCGACCCGATAACACCGACGAGTGGGATCTCGTGGGCGGTCCTCACAAGGTCAAGCGCAACGATGCAGGCCGCGCCAAGCTCCGCCTCGAGGCCATCGACACGCTGGAGACCCACTACTCCCAGACCGGCCCGGAGGTCCACCAGCCGCTGACCTTCGCGCATGCGGCCAGGGACGAGCTGCTGACCTGGCTCGGATTCACCAACATTGTGCGCCCGTCCAACGAGACGGTCACCGAGACCACTCCCGCGAGCGTGCCGGGCTGGATCCTGACCCGCAGCGCGGACATCGGCGGCCGGTGCATTGCCCTGGCAGGCCGGGGCACGCACCCAGGCACGAGCGGCACGCAGATCTTCGTGGACGCCCCCATGCTGCGGACCACGGTCAACCATCACCTGATCTCAACCGGTCTGGCCTATCCGCTGTACTACCGCACCCTCTTCTTCGACCTGCGCAACGAGCTGACCGCCGCGGTCCACGACGCCCAGGCAGCCCCCGGCAAGGGGCTGTGGCCCGATGACGTGACCATCAAGGGGGCGACCGTCACGGGCATGTCCTCCCTCACAGACAACGTGGTGATCTTCCCCAAGCTGTTCCGGCGGCTGGTGGACTATCTGAATCTCGGCTCCTCGAACCTGGCCGGGTTCCCGGCCTACCTCGCCCAGGAAGAGGACCGCTTCTTCGTTCTGTCCACCGGCCAGTTCACCACCGGCTTGGACGCGGTGGTCAAGGTCGTCGGCACCAAAGTGCGCATGACTCGCCCCTCCGAGGACCTCGTCTTCGAAGAGAACTGAGCAGGAGGCACCCGCCATGACCCACGTCGCAGACTTCCGCGCCCTCTCCGAGCTGCTCACCGGCGAGTTCCCGCTGGACCCGGCGACGGCCGGCGCGCACCGCGAGCGCCTGGCCCGCCACTTCCCCGCCGACCTGGACCGTCTCATCGACGCCTACCGCACGGCCGTCGGCCAGGCCGATCCCGGTGCGGCGCTTTTCGCCGCCGTCAACGCCGACCCGAAGCTCGCCAGGGCTGCCCGGGAGACGCTTGCCATCTGGTACACGGCGCAGTTCACCCGCCCCGACAACACGCAGGACGCGCCGGACACCCCCGCGCGCTACCGGGCCGGGCTGGTCTGGAAGGTCATCGACGCCCACCCCATCTCCGCAGCCCCGGTCCCGGGCGGCTACGGCTACTGGACCCAGCACCCCTGAGCCAAGGAGACCTGATGGACACCACCTATGACGTCGTCATCATCGGCGCCGGAGTCGCCGGGGCGCTGTGTGCCTGCCGGATCAAGGCGGCCAAGCCGCAGGCGCGGATCCTGCTCCTGGACGCCGGCGACAACGAGATCGACGACGACCAGCGTGAGGCGTTCGTCGACGCCTACCAGGTTTCGCCGAGCAAGAACGTGCCCTCCCCGTACGCTGCGTTGCCCAACAACAAGCTCGGCTACGCGCCCTCCTCGGACGGCACCGGTGATCCGGTCGCCATGAACCGGTACTACGTGGAGAGCGGCCCGGATCTGTTCAAGAGCGGCATCCAGCGGATGGTCGGCGGGAGCACCTGGGCCTGGCGGGGCAACACCCCCCGGTTCCTGCCCACCGACTTCGAGCTCAAGAGCCGATACGACATCGCCGTGGACTGGCCGTTCACTTACGCCGACCTGGAGCCGTACTACGCCCAGGCCGAGGCCGAACTCGGTGTGGCGGGAAACCGGTATGAGTGGGAGGCGCTCACCCCGCGCAGCACGGACTATCCGATGCCGGGCATCGCCGCCAGCTACGGCGACGAACTCGTACGCACAGCCCTTGCCGATATCGAGCCGATCGACGGCATCCCGGTCACCGTGCTCACCACCCCGCAGGCCCGCAACTCTCAGGAGTACCAGGGGCGCAGTGCTTGTCAGGGCAACTCCAGTTGCATCCCGATCTGCCCGTCCGGCGCGAAGTACGACGCCTCCGTCCATGTCCGTCGGGCCCGCGACGAACTCGACGTCCAGGTCCGTACCGGCTGCACTGTCACCCGCCTGGTGCCGCGGCCGGGCAATGCCTCGCCCACTGTCGTCTTTAGGGACTGGACCACCACCGAGCAGGCCGAGGAGCAGGTCAACGGCATGCATGTCGTGTTGGCCATGAACGCGATCGAGACCCCGAAGCTGTGGCTGATCTCGAAGCTGGAAAACCGCAGCGACCAGGTCGGCCGCAACCTCATGGACCATCTCGCCGAGGAGGTCGTCGGCTTGTTCGGGCAGCCCGTCTTCCCCTTCCGCGGCCCGCAGTCGACACTCAGTATCGAAACGTTCCGCGACGGGCCGTGGCGGCGCACCACCGGCGCGTTCCGCATGACGATCGGCAACGACGGATGGGGCCGTTTCGAATCCCCGGGCTCGGCAGTCGACAAGCTGATGTGGGACCCGGCCACCAAGAAGCTCAAGCACTACGGCACAGAGCTGCAGCACCAGCTCGCCGAGCGGGTCACCCGCATGCTGCGCATCGGCTACTCCACCGAACAGCTCCCCGACCCCGCCAACCGGGTAACCCTCTCGGACGAGAGGGACGGCCTCGACATCCCACGCCCCAAAATCGCCTACAAGATCGACGACTACTCCAAGCGTGCCCTCGCCTACGGCCACTCCGTCGCCCGCCGTATCTGGCAGCACATGGAGGACACCGCCGGCGCCGAGGAAATCGAACCCATGCAGCCGACGCTGAAGTACAACGGCGCCGGCCACCCCATGGGCACCACCCGCATGGGAACCGACCGGGCCACCTCCGTGGTCAACGCGGACGGACTCTCCCACGCCCACACCAACCTGTGGGTCGTCGGTCCATCCGTCTTCCCCACCGGCAGCACCGCCAACCCCACCCTCACCCTGGCCGCACTCACCCTGCGTACCGCCGACAAGCTCGCCGCCACCCTGCCGTGACGCAATCACCATGACCATCACCACGCGGCTGACCATCGCCCGCCACGGACAAGCCCGGTGCAACGTCGACGGCCGCGTCGGCGGCCCCAAGACCTGCACCGGGCTCACCGACCACGGACGCTGGCAGATCGAACTGCTGGCCGCCCGACTCGCCGACCAGCAGCGCGCCGGTCCCGCATTCGATGCCCTGCATTCCGGCCCCCGCCTTCGCCTGCAGGAGAGCGGCCAGATCCTCGCCGACGCCCTCGGCTTGCCCCTGGCCACCGACCCCGGGCTCGACGGCCCCCACCACGGCCAAGCCGACGGCATGCTCTGGCACGATGTCGAGGACGCCTTCCAAGGGGCCCCGCGAACTCATCCCGACCGGCCCTACGCGCCTGGATCAGACACCTGGAACAACTACCTCACCAGAGCGACCGGCCACCTGGCCACCCTCCTGCAACGCTACGAAGGCCGGCACGTTCTGCTCGCCGCCCACGGCGAAACCATCCACGCCGCCTACCACCTCCTCCTCCAGGTCCCCACCGAGACGAGTGCGCACACAGACCTCGGAACCCACCACGCCGGCCTGACCCTCTTCGAGCACCACCACGACCCGTACGGAAACCAGTACTGGGTCCTCGCCTACCTCAACGACACCGCCCACCTCAACGGCCCCGACCGTTCTGAAAGCGAGCGATAACCCAGCTAGTACTCCAGCAGTACTTCGTGGCTTGACCTGGGGAAACGTGGAGCGGTGGGATTGTAGCGGGCAGGGCGCTGTCATGGACGGCTTCTGCCCGCGGGCCCCTCGAAGGAGTGCCCACGGCGGCGGTAGTGGCAGCGGCGGGCCACCGCTTGGCGTCGGCGGCGCCAACGCGACCAACTCAGCGCGTGAATGCGGGCGCGGGGGTCTCGGGGTGCGTGAGCTGCCAGGAGTCGCCGCACTTCTGCCACAGTGAGCGCGATGACCTCGGCATCCTCACTGGTGGGTCCCCCTTTTCGGCTGCTTGCGCGCTCATCACGGCGAGGAAGGCGTGGGCGAGCATGGCGAGGGTGATGTGTCGGTACCAGCCGACGTAGCGGCGGACCTCGTACTCGTCCAGGCCGCATTCGTTCTTCGCCGCCTGGAAGCACTCCTCGATCGCCCACCGGGCACCGGCGACGCGCACCAGCTCGTCCGCTCCGACATCCAGCGGTGCGTAGCCGAGGTAGTAGGCGATCTCGTCCGGCCGGCTCACGCTGCGCCGTGCCAGCGCCCACCGTCGACGGATCAACACACCGTCCTGGTGGTCGTACTCGGCCACCGGGCGCAACTGGACGGCTGCCCAGTCGTACTCGCGCTGCCCCTTCGCGCCCGCCCCGCAGGAACGGCGTTCCCACGCCTGGTCGGGGGCCTGGTCGAAGACCATGTCGATGCGTGGGCCGGCCAGGGAGAACTGGGACTTGGGGACGGCCAGGACGTAGCCGACGCCGGATGCTTCCAGCATCCGGCGGAAGCGGTTGTCCTGTCCATAAGCGGCGTCCGCCGTCACCCAGGCGATCGGCAGCGGCGAGGACAGCGCCCTGCGGACGATCGTCGCCGCCAGGGTGTTCTTGGTGGCGAACTCCCGCTCTTCGGGGACCTTGGCCGCGCGGCAGCGGTCCGGTTCGTCGGTCCAGGACTTGGGCAGGTAGAGCTCCCGGTCCACCAAGGCGCGGCCGGCCGTGCTGGCGTAGGCGGCGAAGACGCCGATCTGGCAGTTCTCGGTGCGGCCGGAGGTGCCGGAGTATTGCCGCTGGACGCCGGCGGAGGTGGTGCCCTTTTTCAAGAATCCAGTGTCGTCGAGGATCAGTACTCCGTCGGGGCGGCCGAGGTGTTCGGCGACGTAGGTCTGCAGGTCATCGCGGATGTCGTCGGGGTTCCAGCGGGCGCGGGAGAGTAGGTGCTGCAGACCGTCGGGGGTGGAGTGGCCGGCGTGTTCGGCGAGCTGGTGAGGTCGGACCGGGGCGCCCGGCCGACGTTGCCGTCGGTGGGTTTCCCCGGCCCGCCTCCCGAACCGGACGTGCCCGATTTCCAGGCATCCGGCTCTCCACAAGCCCTCTCAGGCAACCGCTTCGCGCGCGGTCCCGCTGGGCCACGGTGAGGGGATCTTGGTTCCGCGATACAGGTAGCGGTTGGTCCGCACCTTCGCGGCCTTGAACAAGACCACCTCGCCATCGGCGGGCCACCATCGGCCCACACAGTAACGACGGCGCAAGGTCTTCCAGTTGGTCCGGCGGTATTTGCGCCGCAGCCATCCGAAGACCTGTCGCCAGGTGAAGGCCGACAGGTACTGGAAGGTCGCAGACGACACGCCGTGCCGGAAGTACGCCGTCCAGCCCCGCAGCACCGGGTTGAGCTGGTGCAGCACGACTGCCAACGGCAGGTTCGTGTCCTGTCTGCACAACGCCTTGACCTTCTCCTTCACGGCCTGGAGGGCCTTCTTGGAGGGGTAGAGATAGACGTAGTGCCTCTGGGTTCCCCGCTTGCGATGACGCTGGAGACGCCACCCGAGGAAGTCCAGACCCTCATCGATGTGGGTGATCGCTGTCTTCTCCACCGACAGGCGCAAGCCCATCGGCGCGAGGACCGCCGCCACCTCCGCACGCATCTTCTCAGCTGTCAACGGTCATTGAGATGCCCAGGTAGGTGGCCGTTGGAGGCCCAGGCTGGTGGCCATCAGAAACCCAGGCGTGTGGCCAGTGGTGTTCCTGGGGTGGGGGGTCAGTTCAAGGGGACCACTCCCTTCCCGGCGAGGGCCTCAGCGAGGCGATGTGAGTCGCCGGAGGTGGTCACGAGGTGAGCGTGATGCATGAGGCGATCGGTGCTCGCGCCCGCGAGAGTCTTCGGCATGATCGTGTCGAAGCCCGAGGGATGAATGTTGCTGGTCACCGCGATAGAACGGCGCTCATAGGCGGCATCGATGATCCGGTAGAACGCCTCGGCGGCGTCCTCGCCGACTGGAAGCAGGCCAATGTCATCAATGACAATCAAATCGGCCCGGCAGATCCGGGCGACGGTCCGTGCGGTGGACCCGTCGACCTTCGACTTGCCGATCGCGGTGCTCAGCGTCTCCAGGGTGAACCAGGACACCCGCATGTCCTTCTCGATCGCGGCCTGGGCCAGGCCCTCGGTGAAGTGGCTCTTGCCCGTCCCCGACGGGCCGGCGATCACCAAGTTCTCGGCGCGGCCGATCCATTCCAGGGTGGTGAGGGAATTCTGGGTGGGTTCGGGGATGGTGGAGTCCTCGGCCCGCCAGGAGCCCAGGGTCTTGCCGGTGGGGAAGTTCGCCGAGTGGCGCCGCAGGCGCCGGGTGGCCGCGTCGCGGCCGGTGACCTCCTCGGCTATCAGCAGCCGCAGCACCTCGGCAGGGTCCCAGCGTTGAGCTCGGGCGGTGGCCAGAACGTCCGGGGCCGCCTTGCGCATATAGGGCAGACGCATGCGGCGCATGAGCTTGTCGAGTTCCTCGGGGATCGCGGGCGGGTTGGGAAAGCTCATGGGGGTGCCGTTCTCTTATGAGACGTTCGGTCAGGATTCGCTGGTGGGTGATGTGTTGGGTCAGCGGCCCAGGGCCTGCCAGCCACTGGTTCCGTTCTGGACGGAGTGGGCTTCGTCCGCGCGGACGACCTCTCCGGCGGGCTTGCTGTCGGCGATGTGTCCCAGGATCGAGAGCAAGTCGTCGTCGGCGAAGCGCCCGGCTGTGGCCGCCAGCCCCAGGGCCTGGTCGACTCTGTCGTTGCCCAGGACGGCGGCCAGCTCGACCGCGCGGGCCATCTTGGCGCGGATGCGGGTGGCGCCGGCGGGTCCGGCTTCCTTGAGCCAGCGCCCGGCTCCGGGGCCGATGCCCACGAACGCGATCTCCGCTTCCGAGCGGGGCCGCAGCCTCGGCTGGTGGATGCTGCGTCCGTCGGGATGGTCGGGGTAGTGCTCGTCGATGATCTGCGGAACACCCGGGGTGGAGAGCTCGTGGCGCCAAATCTCCGAGAGATCACCGGAGTTGGTGCGGGCGGTGATGGACAGTTCCTCGCCGACCACCCGGCACCACACCCTCGCGCCGGTATATCCCGGCGGGGTCGAGTAGCGCACCGAGTTGAAGCTGATAGTGCGGTCCGAGCCGACCAGCCGTTCCTCGCCCAGCGCGAGCGCGAGCGGCTCGATGGGCAGGACGTGCAGCGTGGTGCGTTCGACGTCCAGACGGTCCGCAGGTATCTGCCCAGTCGCCCGGTGGCGGCGCGAGTTCACCGCATCGCACCAGGTCAGGCAGGCATCGGCGAGCTCGGAGAAGGTGTCGTAAGCGGCCAGCAGGTTCGCATCTGTGGGCACCAGGTCGGCTTTCGCGATACGAACCGTCGCTTCCGCGCCGCCCTTCGATTCGGGGTCGTAGGGCACGCAACTGACCACTTGGCAGCCGTAATGCCGGCCCGCGGCGACCATCTGCGGATGACGTACCGGGATCCCGGCGATGTGCTCGACGGTCACCGTCTTCGCGTTGTCGGTCAGCACGTAGGTCGGCGCCCCGCCGATCCGCCTGAGCGTGGTGTCCAGGCAGGCCACCAGCGTGCCCAACGTGCAGTCCCAGACCGGGATCACGACCCGAAACCGCGACCAGGACAGCCACGCGCAGAACAACCAGGTCCGACGGCCGTCGATGCGCGGACCCTCGCCCCAGTCGAACTGGAGCCACCGGCCCGGCTCGGGAATCCACGGCCGGTACGTGCGGCGCTTGCCCGCCTTCCACGCGCTCTTCGCCGCGTTCACCGCCCGCCGCGTCGAGCGTTCGCTGCCCCGGTAGCCCATCTTCACGAGCTTCTCGTGCACCACATCGGCTCGGATCGTCGCCTTCGACTGCTCGACCCACTCCTCGACCTTCTCCCCGAACGCGTCGATCATCTTCGGCCGCGGCTCTCGCTCATAGGGATTGCGCCCGCCGTTGCGGGCCTCGACATACCTCTTGACCGTCTTCGGGTCGTGCCCCGTCAAGGTCGCCGCCGACCAGACCGTCCCGGTCAGGTCGTACGCCTCAAGGATTTCCATAATCTCCGTGTCAGACTTCGTCACAGGACCTCTCCGGCCGGTAGCTGATGCGTGCAAACACCAGCAAACGGGCGGAGGGGTCTCCTCCAGTTAAGGAAGTGATCAGGAACACCACTGGTCAGACGGCCATCCACCTGGACTTCCGGTGGCCATCAGCCTGGACTCGGCTGGCCGCACATCTGGACTTTGCCACGGCCGCCGTCACCTGCGACAGCAAATAGGCCCGCACTGCCGGATCAGGGCACCGCTCCAGCTGGGACAGCGCCGCAAGCACTGCGGATCGCGCCTGCCGGTGGTGGCCCAGAGCCGTAGCCTGGGCACTGAGAGTGCGGTTCGCGCCGTGAGGCCCGATTCGCGATGAGGTCTGGGTGAGGTGCCCTGCTCGGTGGGGTGGGCGGGTGTTTCAGGGGCGGGGTTGGGCGAACAGGCCGGGCTCGGGCTCGGTGAGGATGCCGCGGGTGACCAGGCGTTTGAGTTTGGACCGGATGCCCTCGGTGTTCTTCGGCAGTATCGGCAGGTCGAGGGCCTCGCAGATGTCGCGGGCCCGCATCGGACCGCCGGCGTCGGCGAGGGCGGTGAGGATCTGCTGGTAGGCGGGGTGTTCCGGTACCTCTGCGTGGGGTGGATCGTCGACCGGTGCGGGTGCGGGGATGTTGAGGAGGGTCTTGCGAGTGATCTGCAGATTCTCGCTCTCGGTGTCGAACTCGCGTAGGTGGGCGGTGAGTTCGGCGATCTGGTCCCGGAGCCGTCCGGCCTGCTCGCAGACTTCGTTCTCGCGGGCCTCGACGTAGGCCAGTACGGCCTCGACCTGGGGGATGTCGCTCACGCGGTCCTCCAGGAGGGGAGGGTGATGCCGGTGAGGCGGCGGGCCATGACCGACGTCATCGCCCAGAAAACCCGCGAGCGGGAGGAGGCGAGCCGGTGTTCGTAGTCACGCACGAGACGGCGGTAGAACATCAAGATCCCGTTCGTCTGTTCCACGATCCACCGCTTGGCCTGCGGGACGAAGCCCTTCTGGGCCGGGTTGCGCTCGACGATCTCGACATCGATGCCGAGAGTCCTGCCGTGGTCGACGACGCTCTTCTTGAGCCCTGGCCGACCAGGGCCTTGACCACCGTGTCGGTCTGCGCGGCCACACCGTTCAGCAGGGCGATGCCGGCAGCGTTGTCGTGCGCGGACGCCGGCAGGACGGCAGCCTCAACGACCAGGCCCAACACGTCCACGGCCAGGCATCTCTTCCTGCCCGGCACCTTCTTCGCAGCGTCCTTGCCCGTCGTGTCGGCCGGGACGCCGACAGCCGCGTGGATGCTCTGGGTGTCCAGGACCACCAGACTCGGGTCGGCTAATCGCTTCCGGCTCTCGCGCAGCTGCCAGCGCAGGAGGTCGTGAACGCTCTGGTCGGTGCCGTCGTCACGCCAGGCGGCGAAGTAGTAGAACGTCGCACTCTTCGGCGGCAGATCGTGCGGCAGATACTCCCACTGACAGCCGGTGCGGTTCTGGTAGAGGATCGTGTTGACGATCTCCCGCATCGCGTATTCACCCTGATGGCCGGTGGCCGAGGGATGCTCGGCCTTCCAGGCGCTGATCACGGGCTCGATCAACTTCCACTGCTCGTCGGTGAGATCACTCGGGTACGGCTTGCGACCACTCATCCCACAACCCAAGCGAACCCCGAACGCCCGACCGGCGCCAATGCTCCAGCGTCACCCCATTGAGCGATACCAAAACCGGCATCCCAGCGCGAACCGCACTCTTACAGCCTGCCAGGGCTTCCCCGGAGGGGTTGGGACCATCCCCGCGAGCGCGGGGAGCACGTGGCCGAGGAGCAGCAGCGCCTGGCGGAGTTGGGACCATCCCCGCGAGCGCGGGGAGCATTTCGCACTGGCAGTGCCACTGCCTTCAGTGATGGGGTCATCCCCGCATGTGCGGGGAGCAGAGGCCGGGAGCTGCTGCGGATTTGCAATCAGCACACGGTTTCTGAGTACTTCCGCCGAGGGCGACAAAGGGACCATAAGGTTGAGGCCGCATTCTCGCGCTCGCCTAACGGCCAAGGCTAGCCGCGTACCGCGCGATGTGCGGACACTTGCCCGGTCGCCCCTTCCTGTGGGAGCCCAGTGGTATTTGCAGGCCTTGGCGCGCCCGGCGTTACGGGGCTTCGTGGGACCATCCCCGCGGGCGCAGGGAGCAGGAGACCGCGGTGCGGATGCTCACCGAAGCCGGGGGACCATCCCCGCGGGCGCGGGGAGCAGGAGCCGCGCGTCGCGGCGTAGACGTCGGCCTTGGGACCATCCCCGCGGGCGCGGGGAGCACGCCTTGAGCAGGGCGATGGCGCGGTAGACCCCGGGACCATCCCCGCGGGCGGGGGGAGCAGTGACTGGCATGGGGCCGACCGCCAACTTCGCCGCGGCCGGGGGTGGAAGCCATGCGGTTCGTGTGTCAGCGAGTCCACTCCTTGAGGGAGGCTGCGATCTCGCGCACATCGACTCGCCCGGCGGCGACCTGCGCGACGAGGTCAGTGGCCTCTTTGGTCGTCACGCTGACCTGATACCCGGAGGCGTGCAGGTAGGCGCCTGCGACCGTAGCGGCGAGCAGTTCGTTGGAGTGTTCCAACGCGGGCACGCGCACCAACTGCTGCAACAGTGCGGCGGCCCGGTGGTGGGCCTGGTCATACACGGGGGTGTCAAGCACACGGAAACCGTGCCGGGCCCGGGCAGCCTCGAGCGCGCCCCAGTCCACCACCTCGGGGTCCCCTGGGAGCTCCTGGTGCGCGATGTCGAGAAGCCAGGGCAGATCGATCTGGAGAAACATGGAGTGCGCGATCAGGCAGCGTCTGCGCTGTGGCCGGCTGGGCCGCCGAAGCGCTCAGCGAAGCCCTCGGCATGCTCGCTGACGAAGGACCGGGCGCCTTCCGCGAAGCGGATCCTGGTCAGGTCGGCGTCCAGGACCTGCCCGGCGTAGGCCTCCGCGGCCACATGCTTCGCCGCAGCGGCGCGCTGCAACTGCTCGAATGCCTCGTCGCTGATCTCAATACGAATTTCCCGGGCCATGCCCCCCACGGTAGCGGTCCGCCCCCGGGCACGGCAGAGGAATGGTCCACGGCAACCACGCACACGACCATGCCGTGGGACTGGCCCCGGCCTGCCGGGTATCGGCCACGGCGCGTACGTCCGGATCTCAGCACCACCCCGGTACTGCTCTGCTGGTGGTGCACGTTCACCTGTACGTCGGCAATCCCCACGCACGCGGGGAGCAGGCCTACGGTTCCCCAGTCCTCTGCGGTCGCCAGCGACCATCCCCGCGGGCGCGGGGAGCACAAGTCCTCGATGGCTGACAGCATCTGATCCACGGGACCATCCCCGCGGGCGCGGGGAGCACGGCCCTCCACTGTCGCGGAGGCTCGCACCCACGGGATCATCCCCGCGGGCGCGGGGAGCACAGCCCTGCCGAGGACATCGTGGCCGAGCTCGGGGGATCATCCCCGCGGGCGCGGGGAGCACGCCGACGCGCTTCGGCTCCTTCTTGCCGCGCTCGGGATCACCCCCGCGGGCGCGGGGAGCACTTGGCCAGCTCGTGCATCGCGGTCGCGTCGCCGGGATCACCCCCGCGGGCGCGGGGAGCACACCGTCGCGTCGCCCGCCCGGAGGCGCCGCTCGGGATCACCCCCGCGGGCGCGGGGAGCACTGAACGATGCGTTGGTATGGCTGCACGGACTGGGGATCACCCCCGCGGGCGCGGGGAGCACTCGGCGACGCGCTGCGCGCGGCGTTCGTCGCTGGGATCACCCCCGCGGGCGCGGGGAGCACAGCAGGTCAGTGTCGCCCGCGGCTTGTTCGACGGGATCACCCCCGCGGGCGCGGGGAGCACGCCTTTGCGGGGCTAGAGACAAGGTGATCGGCGGGATCACCCCCGCGGGCGCGGGGAGCACGGTGTGTTCTGTACTGCGCTTTGTACTGGCGTGGGATCACCCCCGCGGGCGCGGGGAGCACGTCCTACCTCCGGTCACCCCACGGACGCAACGGGGATCACCCCCGCGGGCGCGGGGAGCACAGCCTGGGCCGCTCGCGCGGCGTCGTCCTGTGGGGATCACCCCCGCGGGCGCGGGGAGCACCGTGGGGGAGCTGAGCCCGCAGCGCTTGCGCAGGGATCACCCCCGCGGGCGCGGGGAGCACTCACCCCGCCCCAAAACCCGGCCACCAGGACCGGGATCACCCCCGCGGGCGCGGGGAGCACAAGCCCAGGTGGAGATGCTGGACCGCTTCTCAGGGATCACCCCCGCGGGCGCGGGGAGCACGACCGTCCTCAATCCACAGGGTGGGCCGACGTGGGATCACCCCCGCGGGCGCGGGGAGCACCCGGGTGGCGGCGTCTGCAAGGGCACGACGATGGGATCACCCCCGCGGGCGCGGGGAGCACCACGAGACGGCCGTCGAGCCGGTCCGGCCGCAAGGATCACCCCCGCGGGCGCGGGGAGCACCGTACGAGACCCTTCCCCTGTCCCGCCACAGCGGGATCACCCCCGCGGGCGCGGGGAGCACCCACGCAAGGTCTGCTGTCGAGTGTAGGGGAGAGGATCACCCCCGCGGGCGCGGGGAGCACTCTTGGTACACGCGGACCGGCGCGGTGGACGCGGGATCACCCCCGCGGGCGCGGGGAGCACTGCGCTGCGCGCATGGCAGGGAATGCCCCCGCGGGATCACCCCCGCGGGCGCGGGGAGCACAGTCGCTCGATCGAGACGCTGCCGGGCAGGACGGGATCACCCCCGCGGGCGCGGGGAGCACTACACGCCGGAATCCATTGTCGATTTGACCTTGGGATCACCCCCGCGGGCGCGGGGAGCACATCTGGCGACCGCTCACGAAGCGGGCCACGGCGGGATCACCCCCGCGGGCGCGGGGAGCACAGGCCGACGACGAGCCCGGCCCCGGTGACTCCGGGATCACCCCCGCGGGCGCGGGGAGCACCCCCTTTGTGCCTGCCCCCTGTTCGATCACCTCGGATCACCCCCGCGGGCGCGGGGAGCACGCGACCCGAGGGAGGCAGAGCCGACCCGCACGGGGATCACCCCCGCGGGCGCGGGGAGCACACTTGCCGACCTGCGGGTTTCAGTCGGCGATGTAGCTTTTTCGAGTACTTCCTTTGAATCCGGCATTCGTCTCATAGGCCCCATTTTGATGTTCATCGATTGCCGAATCTCCGACGCTTCGACGCCTTGCTCCATCCCCGGGGCGGTTCTGCCGGTGCTTGGGCTGGTTTAGGGGCGGGGCGGTGGATGGAGGGTGAGGCCGTCATGGTCGATGGGGTCCCATTTGTGATCGTGGGTTCGGAAGGTGTAGCCCTGCTCGGTGTTGGTGGTGTGGGCGAGGAGTGCTCGGCCCTGGTCGGCATACTGGCGGACTTCGTCCCACAGGATGTCCCGGATGCGGGCGGACGGATCACCGATGAAGACGCCGGGGGAGATCTCCAGCAGCCAGCGGGTGAGGAAGCCTCTCAGCCCTGCCGGACAGTTGGTGAGAACGATGACGGTCACCAGCCGGTCTCGTCACCGTAGTTTGTACCGGAGGGCACCTGCTGGTCATGGTCGGACTGCAGAGTGACGTGGTCTATGTCGCTGTCCACGATGGCGGTTTCAGGGTCGGCGCCGGGCGGCAGCAGGAGTCCCTTGATGTCGGAGACGCAGCGGTCCAGGAGACCGAGCTGGTGGATGCGGTCGCGCAGGGCGCGGCGGGTGCGCGGGCCCGGGTCCTCGTCGGATTCCGCTGCAATGTCGAAGGCGAGAGGGATACCGATCTCCGTCTTGTAGAGGTCGGCGATGTCCAGGACGAAGGACAGTTCGTGGCCGGAGTGGACGAATCCGAGTGCCGGTGAGCAGCCGAGCGCGGCAACGACGGTGTGGGCGATGCCGTACATGCACTGGGCGGCCGCGGTGATGGCTTGGTTGACGGGGTCGCCGGAGGTGAAGTCGCCGGGTGCGTACTGGCGTTTTTTCCATTGGACCCCGGTGCGTGTGGACTGTGCGCGGTAGCAGTCCTTGACGCGGGTGCCCTCACGTCCGAGGAGTTCGTGGCGGGTCAGGCCGGCGGTGTCTTCGTCGGGGAAGCGCAGGCGGTACATCGCACGGGCCACGTCCAGGCGGGTGCGCCGGTTGGCCCAGGCGCTTGCCTGGGCCTCGGCCAGGGCGGAGGAACGGGTGAGGGCGCGGCCACTGGCGTAGAAGCGCACGGCGTGTTCTCCGACCCAGGCCACGGCGGCGCCGCATTCGCCGAGGACGCTCATGGCCTGATGCGTGATTCGGGTGCCGGGGCCCAGCAGGAGGGTGCCGATGGCGGCCGCGGGGATGTGGGTGGTGCCGTCGGCGTCCTGGGCGGTGATGGCGTTGGCGTCCCGGTGGACGGTGCAGCGTTCGAGGTAGGTGAAGGAGAAGCGGTCCGCGACGCGTGTCAGCTCGCGTGGACTGCTCGCCGCTCTGCGGCCGACGGTTTCCGTCATTGCTTACCCGAAAGGTGCTCGCCCGAGGGTGCGAGGGTCATAAGCCCGCACCCGTACGCCTTGGCCTTGCCCAAGCCTGCGGTGAGCAGCCGGCGCAGGGCGTGGGGGTCGGTGACTTCCAGGCGGCCGTCGTAGGTGACGGTCGTGATGGTCACTCGTCCCTTCTCGCCGCGCTTGGCGAAGTCGAGTGCCCGCTTGTCGCTGACCGTCACCTGGTGGGTGTCGCCGAATTCGGTGTGCTGCTTGTCGGCGGGTTTCTCGTGGATGCGGAATCCGCCGGCCTCCTGGCGCTGGAGGAGCCAGCCCAGTTGATGGCGTGGGGTGAGGTGGGCGGTGCGCTTGGTGGGGACGCCTTCCTGGTTGCGGATGCTGTGGACGGGGTTGGCCGTGAGGCGGAAGTTCCAGGTGCCACCTTTGTCGAGGCGGGCGAGGAACGGCGCGTAGTCGTAGGTGGTCCATCCCCGGGCCTGCTCGGTGGCCGCTGCGGGCCAGCCGGTCTGTTCGACGAGGTGGGTCAGGTCGGGGCGGGTGGGTGAGGCGACGAAGAGGTGTACTTGTGCGGTGGCGGCCCGGTCGAGACGCCACAGGACACGCGGGGTGTCGGTGGCGGTGGGCAGCAGGTCGGGGAAGGACGACATGACGGCGGCGTGCGTGGTTTGGGGTGAGGACAGCAGTCGGCGGGACTGTGCGCGTGCGGTGTTGACGCGGAAGCGGGTGAGGTACATCAGGCGCTTTCCAGGTGGCTGACGGGGTCGTGGGCGGGTCGCTCCCGGTGGGGCCGGGCGCAGGGGTTGGGCACGCTGACGGTGGAGGTGTGCACCGTGCGCAGGGCGTACCTGCGGTGGCGGGGGTCGAAGCTCAGCGGCTGGTCGCGCAGGGTGTCCGCGGCAGCGCCGCCTCCAATGGAGGAGGCTGTGGCTGTGGCGGTGGCGGTGGCGGGGGAGGGGGAGGGGGAGGGGGAGGGGGAGGGTTCGGTCAAGGTGGTGAGGGTGACCTTCGCGTCGTGCCGGCGCTGCTGGTACCAGTGGGAGGCCCGCCATGGCTCGGTGCGCAGGGCGTCTTCGAGTTCGGCTCCGTCGTGGACGGTGAGTTCGAGGGGCCGGGAGGGCGGGCAGGAGCGGCGTCCCAGGAAGGGCAGGTATGCGGGGGTGCGCAGGGCGGTGTGGAGTGCGGTGAGCAGGTGGTGGTCGCCGCTGACGGCGGCGACGAAGACGGCGTCGGCCAGGTAGTAGCGTTCCGACAGGGGCATGGCGGCGGTGGTGTCGCTGTGGTGGGCGGTGTGGAAGTCCCGCAGTTGGGTGCCGGGCTGGTCGATGCGTACGCCGAAGCGCAGGGCGGTCAGAGCGCTCAGGTCGGCGTTGCGCTCGAGGCCCTGGGCTGCGGCGAGCAGCCCGATGACGCCGCTTTTGGTGGGGGCGTTTTCGGTGGTGCGGCGGCTGGCGAAGCGGGATGAGGTGCCCCATGACTGCAGGGGGCCGGCCAGTTGCAGGGTGAGCACGCTCATCCGCGCTGCTCCAGGCGGGTGGCGACGGCGGCGCCGGCGGCTTCGACCAGCTGGGTCAGTTTGGTTACCTCGGTGCCGAGTCCGGAGAGTTTATGGGTGGCGGGGCCGACCTGTAGTACCCAGGTGTCGGTGGTGGTTTCGTCGCCGTAGGCCTCTTCGATGGCGGGGATGTAGTCGGCCAGGCGGGTGCAGGCGGCTTCCATGTGGCCGCCGTCGTTGTCCGCGGTTACGGGCTTTTCGAAGGCGGTGACGAAGCTGACGGGGCGTGAAGAGCGGAGCTTGACGATGACGGCGTCGGGGAGGGTGTGGTTGCCGAAGGTGTTGATTTTTCCTGTGGGCAGGGAGGAGATGAAACCGGAGAGGAACGCCTCCACTGCCCTGCGGACGGGAGTGGCCGGGCTCTGGTTCTCGTCGGGGCCTTTGCCGAGGTTGCGCTCGAGCAGGTCGACGTCGAGGGCGGCGTACCGGTAGAGGGTTGCGGAGTTGAAGTCGACCGTCCCGATCATTCCGGCGCCCGGTTCGGCGTCGGAGTTGTGGTCATCGACGGCTGTGAAGTAATCCGACTCGTTCTCCACGCGGTGCACGCTCAGCGCGTGGGCGACCTGCGCGGCGGCGTCGACGTTGATGTCCGCGGTGTCGGCGACCATCCGGCCGAAGAGTGCGATGTCGACGGAGTGCTTGGTGTTGGCGAGTTGCTTGGCCCGGGCCTTGTTGTCCTTGTTTTTGAAGAACGTCTCGTCGTCGGCGCCCTTGACCGCGAGTTCCGCCAGGGCGTCGAGCTGGCGCGCGCTGAGGAACATCAGGTAGGAGGATTCCGGTGCGGGGGCGGGCTCCCCGTTTTTCTTGGCCGCGACTGCTTTGCGCTGGGGCGGTTCGATCTTGGAGCCGGTGGCGTTGAACAGGACCTCGGCGGCCAGGGCCCATGCCTGGGGGCCGTCGATGGCCGGTGCGAGCGCGGTGATGCGCGGGGCGAGGAGTTCGGCCACGCGCTTGGTGCGCACTCCCAGTTCACTGGCGGGCAGCAGGTCCTGGAACGTCTGCCGGGTGGCGCGCTTCCACGCCTGGCTGGAGACCCGGGCCCGGACCGTCCCTCCGTAGACGGCCGTCTTGGGCGCCCCGGTGTCGTCGCGGTTGACATTGCTCGGCGGGACATTTTGCAGAGCGTGTACGTCGAGAATGATGCGGCTGGTCACGGGGCGTCCTTCGGGTCGGTCTGAGCGGGAGTGCGCGAGGAGTCGTCAGTGCTCTTGGGCGGGCGGTAGGCGTGGAAGGAGCGGCCCCACGCGCGGCGCACCTCGTCGCGGCCGCCGGGCCGCTGCCAGATGTAGAGCTGCTCGGCGAGCAGCGCGTAGTCGAGGCTGCGGTCCTGGCCGCGCAGCAGCGGGACGAGTTCGCGCAGCCGGGCGGCGAGGACGGGCAGGGTCGGTGCGCTGCCTGCCCGGACGAAGCGCTTGCGGACGGGCTCGTCGAATTCGCCGGGGGGCATCAGCCGCCGTACCGCCGTGCCGAGTTCGTCTCCGCCGGTGTGGTGCATGGCGGTGCCTCGTGACTGCTGGTGCAGGGCGTAGAGAGTCAGCGCGGTGAACACGGCTGCTTCGGCCTCGTCGTGCCGGACGCCTGGCGTCGCGTAGAGCAATCCGGTGTCGAGCAGGCCCCACAGGTCCGGGATCGTCGCGGCGTCCTTGCCGGCGCCGCGGCGCAGCCGTGCGAGGGCACCAATCGCGTCGGAGCGGTCGTTCAGGTACCCGTGCTGCAGGCGGCTGATCTCGGTGCGGACCACCTCGGTGACCGGGGCCGTGTGGGCTGTTCGTGGGGCAGGCACCGCGGATGTGCGGCGCCCGGTGGGTGCGGTGGTCATGCGGGCACCTTCGGAGATTCGGGACCGGGCAAGACATCGGTCGTCGGGGGCGGGGTGATTGCTGCCGTCTCGGAGGTCTCCGGCGTCTTGGTCCCCGACGGGCTGGGACCGGAGCCGTCGGCGGTCGCCGATTCGTATGCCAGGGGGAGGCACCGCTTGAGCCGGAAGCGGAACCACAGTTCCGCGGACGCCGTGTTCAGCCACGCCTGGCCCTTCGCCTGGTCGACGACCCGGCCTTCCCAGGCGGCTTCGCCGGCGCCGGCCAGCTGTTCCTCGGCGAGGCAGCTGCTCTCCCGCCGGGCGGTGCGCTGCCAGGCGACGCGCCGCTCGTGGGCGTTGACGCCGGGGTGCAGGGCCGCCAGCCAGTTCCGGTAGGGCCCGTCGAGCGCGGCGAACCCGCAGTGGCGGGCCGTGCTGCGCCCGGAATCGGATTCGCCACCGGCGGCGTGGGTGAGGTCGGTGGCGAGGTCGCCCAGCGCGGTCACCGCCCGCTCCGCGTCAGCGACCGCGTCGATCGCCTCCTGGGCCAGCCGCTGGTCGCTTTCACCGAGCAGCACGACCGCCATGGCGAGCGCGTCCTCGGTGATCTCATCGATGACGGACTGCTGGGTTCCGTAGACCGCTCCGCACGTCCGGAGGCGGATCAGGGTCTGCTTCGGCAGCACCCGCTCGGTGGTCAGCCGCGCCAGCCAGACGACGACTGCGGGCCGCACCGCCGACGGGGCGTCGCCGGCCGCAGCCGTGCTCTGGTCGCGCGGAGCGATCAGCGCTTCCAGGCCGCGCCAGGCCGAACGGGACGGGTCGTGCTCTCGGGGCATGTAGACCAGCGGCCGGCCCAGCTTCTTCTCCTGCGCGGCGCTGCGCCGCCAGCCCGTCATGGGCTCGCTCTCCTGCATGTTCTGCTGGGCGAGCGGGTCGCCGTAGGTGAGGACCACCCCGTGGACGGATGCCGCATCGTGGTGGAGGCGGATCCGGCGCGACTGCCAGGTGTACAGGTCCCGGACCCCGGCGGGCCGGCCGGCGGTGTCCGCGGCACCCGGTCCGCACGGGGGGCGCCGCCAGGCCGGCAGGTCGGCCCCCGGGCCGTCCGCACTCCGGCTGTCCGCGGCGATGAGGTTGAGCAGGAGCGTCTCGCGCAGATCGGCGCCTTCGGCGGTGATGCCGCCGAGGTTCCCGGCCCACCCCACGCCCTGGGGGTATGCCTTCCCGCCCTTGACCCGAGGGTCGCCTTGGACTCCGGTTTTGATGCCCGAGGTGTCGTAGGCGTGGGCGTGGACCACCCAGCGTGCGGCCTCCGCGAGCGACAGCTTCTCGACGCCGGGGAAGCGGGTGGTGAAGAACGGGTGGCCGTTGGGGACGTCGGCGACGATCCGGTTCAGCCCAAACACTTCGTCCTTGGCGGTGCGCAGATCGGCCACCTGGAAGAAGGGCTGCACGGGGTGGAGGAGGTCGAAGCGCTCCCGGTGCTGGTCGAGGTAGCCGGGCACCGTACTGAACGGCTCGTCCCCCTCCCACAGTTCAGCCCAGTCATCGAGGTCCCGCGGCCCGTCCAGGGCGTCGTGGAGGATCGCGAGGAGCAGGCGCAGCAGGGCGAAGTCCTGTGTGGGGACGTCGCCGGCGAGACGGCGGATCTCCCGGGCTTGCGCGAACACCTCGCGCAGGGATAACTCCGTCTCGGTGCCGTCCAGGAGCAGAACGGGCAGCCACGGCCGGTCGGTCAGATCGAAGGACGCCTCTTTCTCGGGGTGGTCCGTCGCCGGTGCAGGGTCATCCCTCACGCCGTACCTCGAGTCCCTCTTCGTAGCTGTACTGGATTGCGTAGCCTGCCAGTTGGGTCTGACAATCGGCCTGAACCGGGAGAATCAGCTCACCGGCGAGCCAGGGGCTCTCGTTGCTCTGCCAGGCGGGGACGCAGAACGCTTCGAGTTCGGCGATGACCTGGTCGATGATCCGTGGCTGCGACAGCTGCAGGGGCAGTCTCAGCCCGCAGGCGGCTGCGGCCTTCGCCGCGCGCGGTGCGGGCACCGCGTCCTGCGGCAGGGGCAGCCCGCCGCGCCCGCCGCCTACCCAGTCGACCGTCGTCAGCGTTCCGTCCGCGAGTCGCTGCACGACGATCACTTCCAGGCTCTCCTGGCTGTCGCGGACCTGCGCCCGTCCGGCGCGGGTGTCATCGGCGTCCCCTGCCCCGCCGCCCAGCCAGCCGATAAGAGAGCGCCCGGCTTTTCCCGCCGCGGCCAGGCGGAAGGTGTTTGCGCGCATCTCCTTGTCGGCCAGGGCCCGGTGGTGCGCTTCCCGGGCCTCGTCCCATTCCTGCGCCCAGCCCTGCGGGCTCTCGTCCGCGTCGCCGTAGGCCTGCTGGACGAGCGGGCTGATGTCCTGCGGAAGCCGCACGGCGGGCGCCTGTTTCGCCGGCGCTCCTGCCGCACAGACCGTGCCGGGTAGGTACGGTGCGAGGGCAGCAAGCGAGCGCAGCAACGGGTAGCGGCCGTAGACGAGTTCCGAGCCGCGTACCGGCTTCGGAGGCGACTCGCCCCTCCAGTCGACTCCCGTCAGCAGGCAACGCGCGGTACGCAGCCGCTCCGGCCGGTCGGCACGTGGATGGCGGTGGAGTCGGCCCATGCGCTGCAGGACGAGGTCGACGGGCGCCAGGTCGGTGATCAGCAGGTCGAAGTCGACGTCCAGTGACTGCTCGGCGACCTGGCTGGCCACCACGATGTGCCGGGCGGGCCTGGTAGCGGATGAGGGCCCGAAGCGGCGGATCAGGTCGGCGTCCTTCTTCGCCCGGTCCAGGTCGATGAACCGGGCATGTGCGACGGTGACATCCGTCGGGCCGAAACGCTCCCGCAGTGCTTTCGCCGTCTCAAGGACGCGGGCGACCGTGTTCCGGACGACCAGGGCGCACCCGCCGTCGACCAGTTCGCTCTCCAGCCGGTCGGCGAGCGCGCCCAGGTCGTCCTCCAGTGCTTCGAGGCGTACGAGGCAGCCGCGCCCGGACGCCAGGGGGGCCTCCTGGACCGGCGGGTGACCGGGGGAGACCGCGGTCAGCAGCGGGTAACCGTCCGCCTTCTCCACCGCGGCGAAGTCCGCGTCCCCGGGCCCGGACCCGGCGTAGGCGGCCGCCAGTTCCCGGCGCCGGCCGGCCGGCAGCGTCGCCGAGAGCACGACAACCGGCACCCGGTACTCCCCGAGCCAGGACAGCACCCGATCCAGGTAGGCGTTCATGTACGTGTCGTAGGCGTGCGCCTCGTCGATCACGACGACCTTGCCCGCCAGCGCCAGGTGCCGCAGGGCAAGGTGGCGGCTCTTCAGTCCGGCGAACAGCAGCTGGTCGATCGTCCCGACGACGAACGACGACAGCATGGCCTTCTTCCGCCCATCCAGCCACTGATGAGCGATCAGTTCCGCGGGGGAGGACCGTTCCCCGCCACCGGGCACCGGCATCTGGCCCTCACCGCCCTGGTCCACCGCGGTGGGGCGCCGCCAGGCGCCGGCTTTCAGCGCGGAGAAATCCTCGTTCAACGCCGCTTTGGAGTGCGCCAGCCGCACCGTCAGCCGCTCGCCCTCCTCGGCGGGAAGGCGGCCAAGCCAGTCACGGATCCGGGAGAACATCGCATTCCCGGTCGCCATGGTCGGCAGCGCGAAGAACACCCCGCCCGCTCCGGCGCGCGCGGCCAGGACCTCGGCCGCGGCGAGGGCGGCCTCCGTCTTCCCCTCGCCCATCGGCGCCTCGACGATCACCAGACCCGGAACGGCCATCTCCCGGGCCATACGCACGACCGCCTCCTGCACGGGACGCGGCCGCGCTCCGGCTGGCAGCGTGAACCGGGAGGCGAACAAGTCCTGCACTGACACCTGCGGCACCTCAGGGCACCACGGCTCCGGAAGATCGAGAGCGGCCCAGCCAGCCTCCACTCTCTCCTCCTCCGTACGGGAGACGTCGTCGGGGAAGTAGGGGAAGAAGTCCCTGTTGCTGGCGATCCAGTCAGCCATGATCACCAGCGCCGACAGCAGCACCTGCACGGTCTGCGGCAACTTCACCCCACACCAGTCGGCGAGCCGCTCACGCACACCGAAATCCTCGGCGCACGCCTCCAGCAGCTCCCGCTGCACCTGCTGCCACGCCTTCTCGGACGGCCCCTCGGTACGCAGGAAACCAGGATGCATATCGAGGTCATGAACCTGCGGATAGTCCGGCGGAGCCCCGTGATGCCCGCCCACGACGACCGCGAACTGCGAAGTCACCCGTCCCGGCCACCCGTGAGTCTCCTCGAGCCACTCCTGGAGCAGCAGTTGCCCGGCCAGAGCGTGCGGAGCCAGCCGGCGGTCCGGGCCCATCTGCCGCTGCGTCGCCATCTCAAGCCCAGCGCGGCGCATGCGGTCGGCGAGCGTATCGACCTGGCAGGCGAACGCCGGAGTCGCCTTTCCGATGTCGTGAACTCCCGCTAGCCACACCGCCAGACGCCGGCTGTCCTCGGTCCCACTGGGCAGCGGAGCGGAAACGATCTGCCGCACCCGGTCCGGCAGCCACCGGTCCCACAGCAGACCGGCGACGGCGGCACTGTCGGCCATATGCCGCCACAGCGGCAGCCAACCGTCATCCGCGCGCTCGTACTTGGCCCACACCGTTCGGGCAGTCGGCGACAATGCCTCGCTGGCGAGTCGCCGTCGACCTGCACACTCATTCATCACGTGAGCATCAAATTGCATCCCCTGAGCTCACGTCAGGCGATCGCCGGTTTCAGCCCGTAACCGCCGACCATGCGACCATCAAGCCACCAACGAATGAGAACCATGACGGCCCTGCCTGTGCCCACAGATCGACAACGCCTTCGATGCCCCCAGTCGCAGAAATGCGCCTTATGAAGGAAATGCCGGATTCAGTGAAGGTGCTCGAATGCACGGCACCGCCATCCAGAACCCGCAGGTCAGCAAGCCTGCTCCCCGCGCACGCGGGGATGGTCCCGCCCTGATCAGAGCAGCGTTCTCGTCCACCATCTGCTCCCCGCGCACGCGGGGATGGTCCCACACCCAGGCATTCCCAACACGTCGGACCGAGCTGCTCCCCGCGCACGCGGGGATGGTCCCTTCCACAGGTGGTTCAGGTAGTCCAGGCCGTTCTGCTCCCCGCGCACGCGGGGATGGTCCCGCGAAGGACTCGTACGGTCGGCTCACCGTCCACTGCTCCCCGCGCACGCGGGGATGGTCCCACGCGGGGGTACGCGGCACGCCCGACACGGGCCTGCTCCCCGCGCACGCGGGGATGGTCCCACGCGGGGGTACGCGGCACGCCCGACACGGGCCTGCTCCCCGCGCACGCGGGGATGGTCCCACGCGGGGGTACGCGGCACGCCCGACACGGGCCTGCTCCCCGCGCACGCGGGGATGGTCCCAAGGTGGCCACTCCGAAGAACCCTTGGGAGAACTGCTCCCCGCGCCACGTCACCTCCCGGTGCGTCATTTCACTCTCCCTGCTTCTGCCCACCGCTGGCCGCCCGTGCCCAGCAGCGCCAGGCTGATGAAGAGCCGACGGCTGCGATCCAGGCCCGGTGAAGCATGATCCGCCCCAGCCGCCCGCCGACGGACGGCTGGCCCCTCTGGCCGGTCGTACCGGTGGTGTTCGTCTACGGGGCGGGCTGGTACTCGACTGTTTCCTGGCCGCATCCCTGGGCGAGGGCCTGGAGGGCCTGCTGTTCGGCTGGGTCGATGGTCAGTTGCCAGCGGAGCTTGGTGGAGACCCAGTCGGTGGCGTACGTGCAGCGGGCGTCGGCGAGGGGCGGCAGCCACTGGGCCGGGTCCTGGTCGGCCTTGGACCGGTTGGTCCGGGCGGTGACGGCGACCAGGCTGCGTGCGGAGCCGAGGTCGTTGGCGTAGTCCTGCCGCCGCGCGGGTGACCACTGCGAGGCGCCGGAGTCCCAGGCTTCGGCGAGCGGCACCATGTGGTCGATGTCCAGCGTTTTGGGGTCGGTCAGGGTGAGGCCGTCGTAGTAGGAGAACCATGTCCCCGAGCTCACCTTGCACCCGGGTGCGATGGCTGGTGCGGTGCGGGATTCGTTGATGAGAAGCCGTAGTTCAATCGATCATGTGGCCTGGCGGTCGATCTGATGTTCCTCGCGTCGATCCCGGATAGGTGATCTTCATGGGGCGGGGCATGAAAGCAGGGCCTCTTGGAAGCGAGTGGTTGTCGAGATCACCGTTTCCAGGAGGCCCTGTTGTTCCAGTTCACCGCATCGATGGGGCCGGTGGCCAGTGGTTCGGCGCGGTCGTGTGACTGTCTCGCGCACGTGTACGGAAACGCGGCCGATCAGCCCGGCCGTGAGCGTCGGTACCCGACGGACATGACGGACGCGGAGTGGGCGCGGGTGCGCCCGTTGCTGCCGGTCCCGGCGTGGCTGGGCAAGCAGGCGGGCCGGCCGGAGTCTTATTGCCACCGGCAGATGGTCGACGCGGTGCGCTACGTCGTCGACAACGGTGTCAAGTGGCGGGCGATGCCCGCAGACTTCCCCTGCTGGGAGCGGGTGTACGCGTTCTTCCGCCGGTGGCGGGAGCAGGGGTTGATCGCGGAGTTCCACGACCGGCTGCGCGAGCAGGTGAGGGCGCGGGCGGGCAGGAACGTGGAGCCGAGCGCGGGAATCGTGGACTCACAGTCGGTGAAGGCCGCCGCCAACGTTCCGGCCGCCTCACGGGGTTACGACGGAAACAAGAAGATCAACGGGAGGCGTCGGCACATTGTGACCGACGTCCTGGGTCTGCTGCTGAGCGTCCACGTCGCCCCTGCTGACATCGGTGACCGTGACGCGTTCCAGGCCCTCCTGCCCTTCCTGAGCAAGAGATTTCACCGGCTCCGTCTCATCTGGGCCGACGGCGGCTATACCGGCCCTGTCCTCGCCGGTGCGGCGAAGGCGCTGAACATCGTGCTGGAGGTCGTCAAGCGCAGTGACGACACCAAGGGCTTCAAGATCCTTCCCCGCCGCTGGGTGGTGGAACGGTCTTTCGGCTGGCTGATGCGCTCGCGCCGTCTGGCCCGCGACTTCGAGACCACGACCGTCAGCGCCGAAGCGATGATCCTGTGGTCGATGACCATGGTCATGAGCCGTCGCCTCGCTGGCCGTCCGCGAGCGTGAACCGTCCCGCCCGCACCTCGGTCAGCCATCCACGGGCCACCATCTTCTTCGCCTTCGACCGCACCCCCTCCACCTTCGCCGGCACCAACTCCAGGCCCAGCCCACCGGCGATCTCCCTGCAGATCATCGACCGGTCACCATCCGCCCCGCCGGCCTCCCGGCCGACCAGAACACCGATGATGCGCTGATAGTCCGGCGGGAGCGCGGAGGCCGACAGGTCCGCCCGCCATTGCGGCACCATCGAACCCGACACCGTCACCGACGGGTCGGGCCGCGACTCCCCTCCCACCTCGACCGCCACGGACCCGTGGTCCACGCTCAAGGCGTCATCGAGCTCTTCCAACGCGACGACCTTCCGTTCCCAGAACGTCTCGGCCTCCCGCAGCGCGGCCAGGACCCGCTCGGCCTCCTCGCGCAGCAGTTCCACCCGCTGCCTCGCCGCACGTTCCCGCTCCTCGAACAGCCCTTTCACCGACGGCATCCCCGCACCTCCACGCTCGGACAATCATGACGCCCGAACCCTTCCGCGCTCAGCCCACTTCATACCTGACCAGCGGAAACGCAACCCTCAAGACCCTTTTAGCAACAGCTTCTGAGGACCTCGGAGCGGGTGGAGCACTGGTCCTTGTCGGCGTCGATCCAGTGCTTGAAGGCGTCGCGTGCGTAGCCGTTCCGGGATTCGGTGGCCTTTGCGAGGGCGTCGACGGCTTCTGTGAGGGGGAGGCGGATGTTCTCCGCCGCCTGAACAGGTGCGGCACCGATCATGGGAAGCAGGGCGAGTGCGGCGCCGGCCAGGGCGCGTCCTGTTGTCTTGAGCATGCGGCCTGGATAGCCGCAGTTGGGCCGGTATTTGTGGTGCAACGGCAGGTGGTCACCCGCCTGGGGGGATCAGTCGTACCGGGTAAACGGTCCCTCAACGCCGCGCTGGTCGGGTGGGCGTCGGATGTCCGCGTACACGCGGGCGCTGACGCCCGGTGTGCCGGGCTCGCGCCGCACGGGTGTGATGCCGGAGGTGGCCCACCACTGCTCCAGGCTCGCCATCACGGCGTGGGCGGTCGCCTCATCGGCGGCGGTGATGTCGAGCATCACCAGGCCGGGCTCGGAAACGTGTTGCTCGTCAGCGTGCTCCATGCGTTAAGTGACGTCGGCTCTCCCCGGGCCGGTTCGCCGGCGGCGCGACCACTACCCGCACGAGTGAATCCGGTGGTGAGGCCAGGACCCGGCCCCCGAAAGAAGCTGAGCGGGAGAGAGATCGAAGCGGCGCCGAGGCCGGCCGTGTCCAATGCCGTGCCACCCCTGCGTCGGCAGGGGCGCGTTGCGTCGACGGGGGAGCATGATGCGGGGTTTCCACCGCCGGAGACGTCGCGTCTCGCGGGCGTCGGCGGCGGCGGCGCGGCCGGTGTGCACATGTGTGGGGTGAATGCAGAGCGGCCGGGTGGATCTCACCCGTTCGAGCGGGGGGAGACGGCCCTGCCCCGCGGGTGACCAGAGGTGTTCACCAGGTCTTCGATTTTACGCAACTACCTTGTGATATCTATCACTTCAGAGGGTGAGGCTGTGAACTGATGTGTACGGCACCGGCGTTACCCCCGCTTGAGCTGTGCCTTTAGAAGCTTGTTCGAGTTTCAATATTACTTACAGTCCCCGCGCGTGATCACCCGGTGATTTTTTCTGGCCCCGGCGTGAGTGTGGGGACCTTGATCTCGGCATCGTGGGTCCTGAGAGCCGACCGGCTCCCCCCGCCAGGCACAGTGCTGTGCCTCTGAAGGAACAGGAACCCTCGATGAGCAGTGCACTTCGGCGGTCCGAGTGAACGACGACGACGTCCTCGGTGACGTCTCGCCTCAGCACAGCAGTCCGGTCGCCGCGCCGCTGATGCTGCCGCTGGACTACGAAGCCTTCTTTCTCGGGCACCAGGAGTTCTTCCACGCCTTCGCCGAGATCCACCTGGGTACCCGTCACGCGGCCGAGGACAGTGTCCACCGTGTCTTCCTGGAGATCCTCGCTGGCTGGGACCTGCTGCTCCAGGCCGGAGACCTGGAGCAGCAGGCACTGGCGGTCTGAGGTTCCCCCGAGATGCGGAGGGCGATGACAGCGGGTCAGATGGTTCTCATGAGAGGAACTCTGACCATGGCCGCTCCGAGGAAATATCCGCTGGAGTTGCGTGAGCGTGCGGTGCGGATGTATCGCACCGCCGAGCCGAAGCCCCAGATCAAGCGCCTGGCCATTGAGCTGGGGGTCCACCCGGAGGCACTGCGCGGCTGGATCCGCCAGGCCGAGGCCGACCGCGGCGAGCGCGACGACCGGCTGACCACCGAGGAGAAGGACGAGCTGGGCCAGCTGCGGCGGGAGGTGAAGGAACTGCGCCGGGCGAACGAGATCCTGCGCACGGCCTCGGCTTTTTTCGCCCAGGAACTCGACACGACCCGGCGCAGGTACTGACGTTCCTCAGCGAACGCAGTGACCTCGGTGTCGAGCCCGTACTCCGGGAACTGCACGTCCCCTCGTCCACCTACTACCGCTGGCGCCGGCAGGAGAAGGAGCCGTGTGAACGCCGCCGCCGTGACGCGGAGTTGACGACCAAGATCGAGGAGATCCATGCCGACTCCGGCGGGATCTACGGCTCGCCCCGCGTGCATGCCGTGCTCAAGCGCGAGGGCGTGGCCATCGGCCGCAAGCGGGTCGAGCGATTGATGCGCGAGGCCGATCTGGCGGGCCTCAGCCCACGCCGCACGGGCAAGGGCTTCACCCGCCGCGACCCGACGGCCACGCTCGCCCCGGACCTGGTGCAGCGGGACTTCACCGCTCCCGTGCCGAACCGGCTGTGGGTCACCGACCTCACCATGATCCCCACGGGTGAGGGACCGCTGTGGCTCTCCGCGATCCGCGACGCCTTCTCCCGCCGGGTGGTGGCCTGGGAGACCTCCGCCCGCGCGGACGCCGACCTGGTCCTGTCCTGCCTCGAGTACGCCCTGGCCAGCCGCGAGCCCGTGCCCGGCACCTTGATCCATCACGCCGACCACGGCTGTCAATACACGTCCATCAAGCTCACAACACGGCTGGTACGTGCGGGTATTGAGGGGTCGATGGGGTCCGTGGGCGACAGCTACGACAACGCCCTCGCGGAGAATCTGTGGATGCTGATCAAGACCGAGTGCGTGCGCGGACGCGTCTTCGTCACCCGGGCCGAGGCCAACCTCGCGCTGTTCGAGTACATCGACGGCTTCTACAACAGCCGACGCATCCAGAAACGCCTCGGCTACCTCAGTCCCATCGAGTTCGAGGAGAAGCACTACGCCAACCAGGCGACGACCGAACAAGCGAACCTGAAACCACGTCAACCCATCCTGACCAGCTGATCAGCACCTCCCGCACACCGGGGGAACCTCAGTCCTGCACCGCCATGTCACCGGGCGGCTGAAGGCAGAGGCCCGCGAGCCCTCCTTCGTCATCAACGGTCCGATAGCCCGGACCCTGCGCGCGATCAGGACCGAACTGGAGATCGCGGAGAGCACCACCGGCCTGTACGAGGCGATCACCCAGCTGCCGACCCGGCAGTTCCACGTGATCGTGCTGCGCCACCTCATGGGCTACGAGACCAAACACATCGCCCGGTTCATGGGCCTGGACGTCCGCACGGTCGACTACCACGGGCGCAAGGGCAAGGAGCGGCTGCGCGTACAGCTGGGACTGCCCTCCAATGCGAGCAGGACCAAGAACAAGAAGGGGGCAAGGCAGTGACCTCAACCATCGACGACCTTCTAGCCGACGCAGCCGTACCCACCGCCTCCGCAACCGCCTTCGACGTCGGGGACGCGCTGCGCCGGCTGGCGGCCGACGCAGCGCAGAGCGCACCGCCCCGCGACGTCGCCCGCGCCGCCCAAGCCTGCGAGCGCCTCACCCTGGTCTCCCGGTGGATCCTCAACGGCCCCGGCGCCGCCGCGCACGTCGACCGGATCGCCAACGACCCGGCCGCGGCCCCGCCGGTCACCGAGGAGCAGCTCGACGAAGAAGGCGCCGCCGTCTTCGCGTGCCTGCTCTACCTGACCGAACACCGGGAGAGCGCACAGTTCTGGTGGCAGCTCGCCGCCGGCGCCGGCCACCGCCTCGCCGCGTACTGCCTGCACCTGCACCACCTCGCCCTGGGCGAGAACAAAGAAGCCCAGCACTGGCGCCACCAGGTCACCCACCCAACACCCCACAGCGAAGGCGAAACAGCCCCGCCCGACGAAGCGTTCCTCATCGGCCTGGAAGCGTTCGCCCGCTACGCACGCGACTGCGGATGCTCACCGGCCGGGCCACCCACCGGCAGTCTGGCCAGGGAGGTCGACCGCCTGGCGGAGCAGGGCGAGCCCTGCATCATCGTCAGCCGCCCCGACCGGCGCCTGGCCGACCTGCTCCACAACGTCACCCGCCGCTGACCCCCGAGAAAAAGAAGCAAGGAGCCCTGCCCCGACCCCGGTTCCTAGGCCACCAGTCGGAAGGACTCCTCACACAACGCCCCCTAGAGAAGAGGACATCCACCATGCACCATAACTCCGCCCACCGCCGCCGGCGCAAGACCACCGCCTCGTCCATCGGCCGCCTGCTGCGCTGGGCTTCCGCCCGCCGACGCGCCGCCAGCGGACTCATGCTGCGCGGCGCCTGCTACGGCGCCGGTACTACTGCCGTCAGCCTCATCGCCGTATGGGCCGAACGGCACATCTGACTGGAGTCCGTACCCGAATCGGATACGCGTGGAGGCCGCGACGCTCGCCTCAATGGCGGCGATCGTCTCGGGGGAGAGGTGCCGGTCGCGGCCGGCACCGGCCAGCTCCGCCCCGGCCGGGCGGTCGTTGACGAGTTTGGCGTCAACGGCTGCGAGGGCGTGCGGTGGTGCGCTGGACCCGGGGATAACGGGGGCTGTTGGGCGTCAGACCCGGGCGATGCGCGAGCTCAGCCGGAGGGCGTTCCCAAAGCCGGAGGCTGCTGTCGAGGATGCGCCGGCCCCGATCGATGCCGCCCGCGTCCAGCACCGCCGCGAAGCCGCCGCCACCGAGGCGGCCGCCCTGCGCCGGGCCCGCACGGAACGTGCCTCCCGGCAGGCCGGAACGGCTGCCCTGGTCCCGCCACCGTCGATCCCGCTGCGCACCACGGCTTAACCCGCACGTGACGGCCGATCAACATCACCAGCCGTAAGTGGTTCCTGCGGCGTAGCGTGACGGGTACACGCCTGGTACACCGTGCGTCGCGGTGCGTACCGAGAAGGGGGAGTCGTGCAGGAAGGGACCGTGCTGGACGGCCGCTACCGGCTGATCGAACCAATCGGTGCGGGCGGGTTCGGGCGAGTCTGGAAGGCGCACGACCCCAAGGTCGACCGGCAGGTGGCGGTCAAGATCCTCACTGGCGACGGCAACGCCGACAGCGACCGGCAGGTGGCCCGGTTCGCCCGCGAGGCCGCAGTGGCCGGCGGTCTGTCCCATCCGCGCATCGTCACCGTGCACGACTTCGGATCCGCGCTGCACGACGGGCAGTTGTACGCCTACCTGGTGATGCGGCTGCTTCCCGGCAAGTCCTTGAGCGCCGTCCTGGAAGCCGGACGACTGCCCTTGCCGATGGCCTTGTACACAGCGGCCTGTGTCGCCGACGCCCTGGACGCCGCACATGAGGCGGGCCTGACCCACCGGGACATCAAGCCGTCCAACATTGTCGTGCGGTCCAGTGGTGCAGCGTCGGTGGTCGACTTCGGCATCACCAAGGGCAGCGACGCCCGGCACGACATCACCACCACCGGCATCCTGATCGGTACCCCGGCCTACATGGCGCCCGAGGCACTGTCCGGCACCTTCGACCACCGCTCCGACCTGTACTCGCTCGGCTGCGTGCTCTACGAGATGGTCACCGGACAGCGACCCTTCACCGGCACGTCCTGGCACCTGGTCAACCAGCACCTCAATGAGCAACCCGCGCCGCTGCGCACCCTGCGCCCGGACGCCCCAATGGAGCTGGAACAGCTGGTCAGCTGCCTCCTCGCCAAGGACCCGGCACATCGGCCGACCAGTGCCGAAGAGGTCTACGACCTCCTGAAAGAGACCAGCGACCGTCACTTCGGAGACGCACCGCCCAGCCGCGGCCCGGACATCGCTTCCGAAGTCTGCCTTCGTCCGTACGAAGCCACCGACGGCGCGATCATTCCGATCCGCCTCACCACCCACAAGGCATGCCCCGCCTGCGCTACCAGGGAAGAGAAGAACGCGGCGCGGGCCTGCACAGCATGCACAGGAGAGGGCCGAGTCGTCCGCGAGCAGCACACCTACCAAGTCCGCATCCCCGCGGGCGTCAAGGACGGACAGAAGATCCGGATCCGAGAGCTCGGTGGTCCAGGGAAGCACGGCGGCGCGCCCGGAAACTTGTACGTGACCGTGCACATCGCTGACTGGTAGTCCGGCCGCGCGGCGCGGGATTCGGCCAGGCCTGATGGCTTTGTGCCATTCACGGGCAACCCGCCTCCCACATCACTGACGCCCGGCTACACAAGAAGGCTGCGGGTAGCGCACTGCCTACCCCGCGTGGTGATGGCCGGTTGTGGGGGAGGTCTGAGGGTTGCTGACCATCAACGTGGCGGTGCTGCTCGCAGTCATCGTCGTCTTGCGTCTACGCCGGCGCACCCATTCCCGCAGCCGTTTCGACGAGAAGATGACCGTGGTCATCGTCCTGGCGCTGGGGGTCCTACTCGCTCCCACGCCGGTGGGCCAGGGAATCCTGAACGTCTTGGGACAGCTCGCGGGCGGCGTCACGCAGGCCAACCGATGAGCCCCCACGCCCGCAAACGGCGGGCGCCGACCAGGCGCCCGCCAGTGCGTCGACGTACCCGAAGGCCGGGCAAACGGCGACAGCGTGCGGATGACCGGCTGATCGGGATCCTCGTGGCTGGGGCCCTGGCCGTCGTCCTGGCGGTGGCTGTCGTCAACTGGCTGCTGGCCCACTGGCCTCCAGTCCACCGCCTCTTCGCTACGGACAGCCACTACGTCCGGACTCCGCGCCGAGTCTCCCTGACTCCGCTATCACGGCTCTTATTGCACACTATGCGCAAGTGCACTTCATTGGCATTGACGGGTGCCATGGGCGCTGCCGTGGCAACGAGAGGTGGTGCCCATGGCGACAGGGGAGACCTGGCTCGGCGTCGAGTTCGCCGGCGATGGGAGCAGTCCGGGCCTGGCGGGCCAACGCCGTACGGACTGCCCGAGGGTGCCCGAGATCCGCCGGGTGGCCGGCCCCGGCCTGCTGGAGCATCACCTCGGGCTAAGTGGTCGGCTCCGGAAGTCCTTCGGGGGTTGATCAGGCTGCCAGGGCGACGGAGGATTCTTCTTGTCGGTCGGCGGGTGTGTGTCGGTCGAGCCGGGCCAGCAGATCGTCCAGGTCGGAGGTGGTGAACCTCCAGTGGAATGGCTGTGCCGTGGCGTTGTAGCGGTCTTCGAATGCTCGGAGCCGGTCCCGGACCTGGGTCAGGTCCGTGAAGTCGTTGGGTGAGACGACCTTGCGCTGGACGATGGAGAAGACGATCTCGATCTGGTTGGTCCAAGAGGCGTGGACGGGGGTGTGAACCATGATCGCGTTCGGAAACGCCTCGGTGAGACGGTCGATGGCCTTCTTCCCCCGGTGGGAGGAGCCGTTGTCGAGTCCGGATCGCGGGAGGTCTTCCAGGTCTTCAGGCGTTGAAAGGAGACGCTTTCCTCGCGGAGCAGGATGCGCAGGCCCTCGTGGCTGATGTCGTCGACCACCCCCTCGGCGACGAGGAAGTCCGCCAGCTTGGTCAGGCTCCAGGTCGAGAACGGCAGGTCGTGCTCGGTCGGCCTGGACTTGGCGATCTTCTTGATCTCACGCCGCTCGGGCAGCGTGAACGTCTTCGGCCGGCCACCGGAGTACTTCGGATACAGCGATTCGAAGCCGTCGGCGTTGAAGTTGTGGATCACGTCCCGGACCCGGTCGTCGCTGGTGAACGACACCTCGGCGATCCTCACCACCGGCATGCCCTGCGCGGACAACAGGACCATCTGAGCCCGCCGCCAGGTCACCACCGACCCGGAGCCCCTGCGGATAATCCGCAACAGCCGCCGACCCACGTCATCATCGATCTCACGCACCCGAACCCGTACGCGTTCTGCCATCCGAGCTCCTGTTTCCGTCAGCTGTGACTGGTGTCGATGACGCAGAAGCGGTTCCCCTCGGGATCGGCGAGCACGGTGAAGTCGGCGTCGTCCGGATAAAATTCCCAGTCGACGCGTTCAGCACCCAGAGAGATCAGTCGCGCCACTTCGGCCTCCTGATCAGCGGCATCGCCGGCATAGAGGTCGAGGTGGATTCTCGGGTGTTCCTGCACGGGCGTCGTACTGAGGTCGAGGGCCAGTGCGGCACCAGAGCCGTCGGCCGGCACCAGTACCGCCCAGTCGTCCTTCACCTCACCATCGCGAGGGACGTATCCCAGTGCGCGACTCCAGAACTCCGCTGCCCGCCGCACATCGGCGGCCCCCATCACGATGGTTCCGATGCTCAGCATCCGCCGATTCTGGCAGACATCGACAGACTCAGGCCGTGAACCACGTCCCCAACTACGAGGCGAACCTTGTCTGATGCGGCACTAGCTACCGTGAGCCCGCTGTCGGCGGGAAGCAGCGCCGCCACAAGTCCGGCAAGGCCAAGGATCCCGTTCCGAAACCTGTGCAGCGAGGCACGGGGCGCACCAGGGACATCGGCGGGCTGCCAGTCGTTCGGACACCTCGCAAACCCAAGCGAACCGACTGACGCGCGGCCGGCGTTCCGCGCCGCGCGCAGGTGGGCGAGGCGGCTTACGGCCGCGCTGCTCCATGTGTCAGCCGCCGATGTGGTTTCTCAGGAAGCGCGCGACGGCACACACCTCTTTGTCACAAGGGCGAGCAGAAATTCCGCACTCGACGTATACGGGTACGTACCCGTACCCTGCTTGGGTGGGAAGGAGTACGTCGATGTCCGATGCCAATGTCCGTATCCCTGAGGAAGCCAAGGACCGGCTCGCTGCGATAGCGGCTGCGGAGGGTCTGTCGTTGCGCGCCTATCTGGCCCGCCTGGCCGAGACCCTGCTCACCCCGGCCGAGCGGGCCGAGCGGGCCGAGCGGGCTCTGGCTGCCCTGAAGGACTGGAACGGCTACGCGCCGAGCGAGACTGAGCGGCAGAGCTTGGACAGTGAGCTGGACCGGCGCCTGGCGCAGGTGACCGCACGGTGAGCGATGCCATGCACATCGTCCTGGACGACACCGCGATGGCCGCGGCAGGCCAGGGCAACGTCCTTGCCTCCCGCCTGATCCACCGGGCCCACGGTGAACCGGGCTGGTTCCTGTACGCCCCGGCATGTGCCCTCGTCGAAGCCGATCGCGCCCGGCCCGGCACCGCCGAGCACCTGGCTGCGCTGCCCGGCATCACAGTCCTGGACCTGGACCTGACTGCGGCCCTGGCCCTCGCGCACCAGAACACCTGGGCCGCGGCGCACAGTCAGTACGCGGCGCAGCCCACCGCGGACCGTCCCGACGGAGCGATCATCGCCACTACCGCGCCGAGCCGCTGGGTCGGCGAGCCCGTCCGCGTCCTGGACCTCACTCCCTGACAGTCGGCAATGAAACGGGCCCTACCGCGCGCAGCTTCGGAGACGCTCGGCTGATGCCGCCGTGCGGCGGTGACGCTGGAGCTCGGCAGGCGCAGACAGGCCATCGGGTACTGCAGTGTCCCGGCTGCGCCCGTGCTGGCCCCGGCGTGGTGTGCGCGGACAGGGCGGCACTGCGATGGTGGGGGGATGGATCAGCAAGCACGTGTAGTGGTTCATCCGCTGCTGGACGGTGACCGTCGAGTGACCGTGGATGGCGAACTCGTCGGTCGGGCCGTGGTGCCCGATGACCTGGTCGAGTTCTTGCGTCTGGCTGGTCTGGCCGCTGGGCGGGCGTCGCTGCGCGATCCCACCGTGGTGGAGTGGCGCGGGGCGGTCCCGAAACGTGGAGCGACAGGTAGCACCGGGGCTACGCGGGCCTGCGTGGCCCGGAGCCTGATGGTCCCGCTGGCATTCGGCCGGGGTGCGAGGGGGCGCCGCCGCTCATCTCCGCGCACCCTGAGGGGCCTTTGCGGAAAATGGTGCATGTCTGGCGACTCCTCTACGAAATGGCCGAATAGGTGTGTTATTGGTGCTCTTTAGGGGGAAGTCATGCCCGGTGGCCGCCCGCCGGGCGGCCACCGCACGGTGACGTTCCAGCTCTCCCTCGACGTCGGCGGCGCCGACGTTACGAAAGGACCACGCGATGAGCGAAAGCATCTGGAGTTACGGGCCCTCCTCCGGCCGTCAGGAGGGCGCCAACCTGACCGGATACAAGGTCGAAGCCACCGACGGCCACATCGGCAAGGTCGACAAGCACTCCGAAGACGTCGGCTCCTCGTACCTGGTCGTCGACACCGGCGTGTGGATCTTCGGGAAGCATGTCCTGCTGCCCGCCGGCACCATCGCCAGCGTCGACCACCAGGAGGAGAAGGTCTACGTCGCGCGGACCAAGGACCAGATCAAGGACGCCCCGGAGTTCGACAAGGACAAGCACACCGCCGATCCCGTCTACCGCGACCAGATCGGTGACTACTACACCCAGCACCCGCACATCTAGAACGGCCTCCACCACCGATCAGGCATGCCCCGGTGGTGCGCGAGCTGGGAACAGCTGGTGTTCTCCTACGACACTGTCAGGGAGGCCACCCCGCCGGCGAGCTCGCACCCGGGGCCGACGGCCGGTGGCCCCGGCGGCCTCGGTAAGCGGGCCTCGTTGCGGGTGTTCTGCAATAGAGGCCGACGGACGCCTCAGGTACCCAGCGGACTCAGCGGTGCCGCCGGGCCAAGGGGAGACAGCGCGGCGATCATGCTGACGAGACGAAGCCCATCGAGCAGACCGAGCACGGGACCGCCGTCGGCACGCGTCGGGCCCTCCCGTAGGGAGGCCGGGAGGGAACGGCGCGGCCCCGCCCAGGTGCAAGCACACGGGCGGGGCCAGGGTGGGGGCCTCTGCCTGGGGGCAAGAGGATCACCGCAGTCACAGCATTGCACCGGATCCAGCCACACAACAGGGTCGTGACTGAATCCGCCTTCCGTCGCGCACCCGGGCGCCGGCTCGGGACACACGCGACAGGCCCAGCAGTCAGCTAACACGGAGTCAGGCTGGATCGCGGAAGACGGCAGGTCTGTGGTCGACTGGGCGTTTTGCCGAGGTCTGGGGATCGGGGCGTTCACTGCGGCGGGGCCGGGGCGGTTGTGGACGGGGCGCCCCGTACGTGGCGCGGTCCCGCCACCTGGGCGGGGTCGGCGCCAGGTCCGCGGTTGAGGTCGCGGCGCAGCTGGCGCAGGGCGTCGCGTACGCGGGTCTTGAAGGTGCCGAGGGGAACGCCCAGGTGCTGTGCGCCCTGGGCGTGGGTGGCGCCGTGGAGGTAGACCAGGGTCAGGGCCTGGCACTGCAGCGCGCTCAGATGCGCCAGACCTCTGAGCACCTCGTCGGCCTCCAGACGGTCCAGGACTTGCTCCGCCACACTGTCGAAGGCCGGCACAGTGTCCAGCCGCACCCGGGTCACATCGCGGCGCGCGGCCTGCGTCACCGTCCGCACCCGGTCCAGCGCGCGGTGCCGGGCGATGGACATCACCCAGGCATCGACGGTGCCGCGGCCGGCACGGAAGCGGGAGCTGGTGCTCCACACTTCTACTATCACCTCCTGGGCGACCTCCTCGGCCTGCGCCGCGTCGCGCAGCACCCGCACGATGGCGGCGCACACCGCCGGGAACAGCGCGGTGTACAGGATCGCGAAGGCATGCGGGTCGCCCGCACCGCTCGCGCGCATGGCCGGTGCCAGCGTGTCGGCGCATGCCGGGCCGGGCCTGGGCGGGGAAACGGGCATGGCAGGACACATCGCTGCGCAGCCTAACGGCCTGACCAGCCAAGAAACCGTCCCTGTTCTGACGGCGGTGACGCTCACTCGTTCGAGCGGGCGGATGCCGTGCCCAGCGGCCGGAACCTACCCAGACCCACCCGCGCCCGCCCCTCCCGCCGCGCCATGGTGGGCTCCTGGGGTGTGGGGTACGGGCGCGGTCAGTGCGGGGACGTCAGCACGGGGCGTTGCCTTCTGAGGACGGGTGGCGCAGGGGTGCGATTCCCGCGTGCACCAGGCGGAGGAACAATGCCTTCCGCTCCTGCCGCGGCCCCAGGTCCGTGCTCGTCTTCTTCAGCCCGTCCGCGACCGCGAGGAGAAGAAGCGCGATGTCCTCGGCGTTCGCGTCGGAGGTCGAGAACTGCACTTCTCCCGATGCCTCGGCGGCATGCAGCGCGGAGGCGAGCCGGGTGACCAGAGCGGCATGGGCCTCGCCGGCGATGTCCCCGGCGACGTCGAGACTCGCGTCGAGGACTTCCCCGCCGTGCACGCTCGACGAGATCTGCGCCAGGAGTCCTCCGAAGTAGGCGGCCATCGCGGCATCGACTCGCGACAACACGTCGCCCCGCTCGGCGAGAGCCGTGTCCACTTCGCCGAGCGCGCGGGAGTGCGCCCGGCGGGACCCTGCCCGGAAGAGCTCTTCCTTGCTGGGGAAATGCAGGTACAGAGCGGCCCGGGACATCCCGGCTGCTCGGGCCACGTCCTGCATGGTGGTCTTGCCGTAGCCGTACTGACAGAAGGCGGTCAGTGCGGCATCGAGGATGTGTTCCGTTCGGTCGTCCGCCATGCCGACCACTCTGACGCAATGTACTCTCAGCGTCAACAAGTCCAAATCGATGGAAGCTGCCACTCCGTCCAGCAAGGCACAGAGGGTGCTCCAAGAACCGGTCCCCGCCCGCCCGAGGTGTCCCGCGCCCTGCGCCCACCTTTATGACCCACAGGAGTGGAAACCCCATGGCACAGACAGCAGCCGTCCCGGCCGGCGGTGCGATCGCCGAGCAGATCCGCGAGGTCGAGCGGGCGCGGCTCCGCGCGCTCGTCGCGGGTGACGTCGGCTCCGCTTCCGAGCTGCACGCACCGGAATTCCAGCTCGTCACCCCCGTCGGCCATGCGCTGTCCAAAGACGCATACCTCCAAGCGATCGCCAGCGGAGACATCGACTACGTGGAATGGGAGCCCGGCCCCATCGACGTCCGCGTCCACGGGAACGCCGCCGCCATCCGCTATCAGGCCACGCTTGAGGTGATCTTCGGGCATCGCCGGGTACCCCGCGCGAGCTACTGGCACACCGACACCTACGAGAACACCGACGGCCAGTGGCAAGCGGTGTGGTCCCAGGCGACCGCGATCAGGTAGGCCACGCGGCGACGCTGTCATGGACGAAGGGGAGTAGAGCCGTGGGGGAGATCGACGACGCGATCGAGCGTGCTGACCGGGAGACGTTCACCCGCCAGCCGCCCAAGACGCTGAAGGGCCAGATCGGCTACCTGCTCAAGCAGATGGGCAGCGCGAAGGCCGTCGCCGCGGAGCTGGGGGTCACCGCCGACTCCGTCAACCGCTATCGGCGCGGCGCCCGCAAGCACGCCCGCGCCGACGTCGCCGCGAAGATCGACGACGCGGTGCGCTCCCGCTGGCAGCCGCAGGTGCGTAAGCGTCGGCATAAGCAGGCCGCCGCCAGCGGGATCACGGTGGAGACCAGGGCCCGGTTCGGCTACACGTCGTCGGCCGGATCGACCGACGACGGCCGCTTCCGCCGCCTCACTGTCCGGCTCCCCGCAGCGTACGCGCAGCGCCTGTTCGACGCCCGCGACACTGGGGCCAGCGACCAGGAGATGCGCGGGATCATCGCTGAGGGGTTTAAAGAAATCTATTTCCAGGACGGCGGTGGCCGTGCTGCCGGGCTCTCGGACGTCGCTATCAATGACATTGATTACCTCGACCTGGATTACTGAGACTTGAGTCGGAGGGCGGCAAAATGAACGAGGTCACCTGGCCTGATGACCCCAAGGCCTTCGAGAAGGGCATCGTGGTCCTGCTGAGCCGGATACACCCCGACGTCCAGAGGATCGACGGTGCCGGTGGTGATGGCGGGCGGGATGCGCAGTTCACCTCCTCCGAGGGCCTGCACGTCTGGGAGGTGAAGTCGTTCATCGGCCGTATGACGGGCGGGCGCAGGGATCAGGTGGAGTCCTCGCTTGCGCGGGCGGCCAGGCTGGGTCCCGTTACCTGGGACCTGGTCGTTCCTATGGATCCGACGCCGGGGGAGTTGCAGTGGTTCGACCGGCTGCGTGAGCAGTACACGTTCAAGCTGGAGTGGCGTGGTGCCACATGGATCGAGACGCGGTTGACCGAGCATCCGCAGGTCCACAGGTTCTACTTCGCCAACGCGATGGCAGAGACTGAGGAACTGCTGCGAAAGCTGTTACCCGAGCAAGGCCCCATCGCCGACACCGGTGAAGCCCTGCGGCGGATGCGCGGCATGATCGACCGGTTGGTGGAACTGGAACCGCACTACCAGTTCAAACTGACCGCAGGACCGGGGGCAGAGAGCTCGGTGGAGATGCTGCCCGCCTATCCCGGCGCGGTACAGGACAGGCCAGCAGGCTTCTGGGTGGCGTTCGCGGACACTCCCGAAGCGCAGGAAACCGCCCGGGCCTGGGAACGGGCCATCGCCTTCGGCGACCCGGTAGACGTGCCGGGCGAGCACATCGCGGATCTCCGGTTGAACGGCCCTGCGGTCTTGGGCTTTTCCCACGGAAGGCTCGGCGCCGGGATGAGACTGCGGGTATCCGGACACCAGGTCCCTGCCGACCACACCGTGCAACTACTGGTCGCGGACGGGAAGGGACAGCGCGTCGCGGTACTCGGGCTGCAGATGACGGCGCTCCGCATGGGGACCAGCGGAAGCGTCCTGAGTGGCACTGATGCCACCGGGTCATACGAATGCCAACTGCGGATAAACCGCAGCACCGGCGCGCTCAAGGTCAAACTGAAGTACGACATCGTTGACCGGCTGCGCCCTGGGGCTGCTCTTGAGCTCCTCCGTTTCGCGGCCGCGCTGCAGCCTCACCACACTCTGCAGGTAATGCTCGCCGGCCAGCCGGTGACCGAGTCCTTGCCTATGCCGGTAGCTGAGGGAGTCGACCAGCACGTAAGGCACACGCTGATCGAACTGCTGGAGCAGTTGGTGGCGATTGAGAGGCTGGCTGTGACCACGTTCGAGGTGCCGGTCAACATCCCGGTCGCCGACAGAACGGCCATCCGCACGGCCTACACGCTTCTCACCGGTGGCACCGCAGAAGCCGAGGCCAACTTGACCGCCACGACTACCGCCGACGACATTCCGTCGATCCGCGAACTCGTCGAAACCCAAGGCTTTATCCGAGCAACCGGCCCCGTCCCGGACTACCCGGTGGAGATCCTCGGCCAGAACATCCAGGTCGGCCCCGTCATGCTCGAGTCACCACCGTTGCAGGTCATGGGGTCCCACCCCACAGATGACGGACTTGAGCTGTCCCTACGGACCGCGCCCGCTCATGCGGACCAACCAGCCCATCCGTCTCACCCGCTACAACCCCGCCGACCACCAGTCCCACGGGCTGGATCCTGATGGCGACGATCCTCCTTCCCAGTCGGACTGAGGACTGCGCCCGGGCTACGACGTCGACCTACACCCCCTGCAGAAAGGATCACTGCATGTCCGTCCCCGTCACTACATGCCACACGTACCGTGAGGTGACGACCCGCCGGGAGGACCAGCCGATGAGCGCGCAGCCCGACCACGCCCCCCTCGCCCCGCAGGCCCCCGCACCCGGGGCTCCGGCCGAACTCCTCGCTCAGCTGCGTGCCGACCGGCGCGCGGAGCGGTGGGTGCCGGCCTTCGAGCGGGAGTGGGCGCAGGCCTTGGAGGAGTCCCGCCAGTCGTTCTCTCTCGGCGGGCTGTACGCGGTCGTTCAGGAGTGGCAGGGCCGCCTTGCCCACGCTCCGGCGGTCGATGCGTTCGTCGCCTCCGGCTACGACGACAGTGAGTTCATCGACATGGCCCAGCTGCGGGTACGGCGCCGGTGACCGGAGCGCCGTACGCGGTCCGCTTCTCCGCACCGGCCGCGAATGTCCTCGACACCCTGCCCGGGCACCTCAAAGACACCGTGTGGGACGTCCTGGACGCCGCCGCCGGCGGCCCGTGGGCCTATGGCCAGTGGAACGCTGACGACCCCGAAGGCGAAGACGTGCGCTACGCATCCGTCGGCCAGCTGTCCCTCACGTACTGGGTGAACAGGCCGCTACGGCGCCTGACCGTCCTGAATATCGTCTGGCTCGGGTAATCACCACGTGGCAACGCTTTCGGAGAGGTTCAGACCTACCCGGACAAGCCACTGATCCGATCCCTGGCACCCGACCGGACGCATAGCCCTGCCTCTCAACCGAGGTAGGGCTTTCTTCTGCTCGAAATGAGGGCGTACTGCGTAACTTATGCCCGGCGCGCGCGTCATGGGGCGGCCCTTGACAGGTGTTGAGCACTTCGACGATACAAGCGGCCGCTTTCCGATGTTGATGGGTGGGTATTCCTCTGACGTGAGGGAGTACGCACGTCAGAAACACCCCGACCGTATTTGTGATCTAGAAGGTTCAGTAGGCCCCCACGCTGGTAGGGAGAAGCATCTAGTGCGGCGTTTCTGCACTTCACAGCAACAAGGAGTCGCCGGTCGGCTCCATAGGAGCACACATGCATACAACTACAGCTGACATGGCTGGCCTTGGTCTGGCTCTGGAATTCGCTATGCTTCTTCTGCCCTTGGTGGTGCCCCTGGAGGCGTCTGCCCGGCCGACAACGATCACCAATGTTCATACGACTTTCAATGTGACCGTTAACTCTGAGACCGCCGTTCTTAAAACGAGTGACAGTTCAGTCACTGTCAGTGAATCGGCCCTTTGTCCCGCAGCTATCCCTAGTTCATTCCCTGTGCGATAACACTGCACTATTGCCCAATCAGTCAGCCCCGCCAACTCGGCGGGGCTTCTCAGTAGGAAGTACCCGCGCCCCGCGAAGTCATCGCCTTCACCGCAGCTCCGAGGCCGCGCTGCCCCGGCCGACACCTGCTGCACCAGAGCCTGAGTAGCCGGGCCCACTCCTTCCTGGGCCTGCCCCTCAAGACGGTGCCCCACCACTTGGCCAGGACGGCTTCGCCGTCCTGGCCAAGTGGTGGGGAGTGGAACGGGCAATCTCGTGGGTCATGAGAGCCCGCAGAAACGTGCGGGACTACGAAAGACGCATCTCCCACAGCGCCCGGCGACCGAACAAATCCACCGCCACCCAGCGGCAGCGCCCGCGGCCTTCCGTCACCCGTTCGGGGGAACGTTCCCGTGTGGGGCACCGGCATTTCCCTCGTGTGGGTGACACGTTGTCAGCGCTCGTCCCTAGCGTCGGATCCATGACATCTGTGCGCCCTGGCGGCGCCCGACGAACGGCGGTGATCCGTCTTGTCCCTGGTCGATGGGCTGCGTAGCCCCCACACCCCCCTGCGCCGGTTCATGGACCGCGAACTGTCAGCCGGTGCCAGCCGTCTGCGTATCAACTACCGCGCCCAGCACCGCGCCGATCAGATCCTGCTCCCGCCGCCCGGTGTCGCCACCGAGGCCGGGACCGTCGGCACGGCGATCGACCAGCGGCTGCGCCTGGCCTTCACCGCAGCCTCGCCCGTCGACGACGCCTCCCTGAAAGGGATCGCGTGTACCGGCCAGATCGGCGGCCGCGGGGCGGGCCTGCGGATGCGCGCGGTCGGCAACGAACTCGCCGCGCGCCTGACGGAGACCACCCTCCGGCTGAACCTCGACAACCGCGAGATGCCGATGGACCGCGCCCACGACGAAGAGGAGGACCTGGCCCGCCTGCTCATCGCCGCAGCCTGGTACCAGGTGATGGCCCGCAACCCCTTCGGGTTCGCTCACACCCCGCTGTCCATCACCGCGCTGCAGCACCCGGACGGCTTCACCCTCGACCGCCTCCTGAAGCTCCCGCACCGCGACCTGGTGGACGACGTCGTCCACCAGCTCTACCTCGCCACCACCGGCCCGCTGGAGGACCTGCGAGCCCGCACGCGCCCCGAGGACTGCACCGGTGGCCCGACGTTCGCCGGCGCCCGCATCACCGCCGATGCCGACCTCACCGTCGACGGCCTGCTACTCGACTTCAAGAGCACCCGCCACCCACTGGCGGAAATGTCCCAACGCACCGCCTGGCAGCTGACCGGCTACCTCCTGCTCGACGCCGCCGACCAGTACCGGATCGACAGCGTCGGCCTCTACCTGACCCGCTCCGGAGTCCTCGCCTCCTGGCCCGTCGACGACTTCCTCGCCCTGCTGGGTGCCTGCCGCCGCGACCTCACCGAACTGCGCCAGGTGTTCGCCGCACTGCTCACCGGCTGCCGCGGCCAGGCCGACGCCCGGTACTTCGCCACCCAGGAGGAGACCGACCGCGTGCGACGGCTGCTCCAGTACCTGGCCCCGGTAGCCGGGCCCGGCCATTGCCCGGTCTGCATCCAGCTCCTGCCCGAGTCCACCGGCCGGCCCCGCAAGTTCTGCAACCCCTGGTGCCGCGGGCGCGCCCAGGTCCTCCAGCACCGCGGACTGCTGCCCGGCGGCCCGCACCCGCTGCTCCCAGCACCGCGTAAGCCGCACCTGGACCTCCCCGACGACGCGGAGATTGTGAGCCTCACAGCACGTTTCCCCAGGTAGACGCGCTGAGCTATGAGCCTGTGAGACGGAGCTCGCGGCCGGGCTTCCGTACGCCCTGGTCGGGTGCGGCGGCGCGCAGGACGATGGAGTCATGGGCGAGCACCCCAGGCGTACCGGCTCCTCGATGTCGCCCGCGCCCTGGCCGTGATCTGCGACGCGGTCGCCGCCGGCCCCGGGACGTCTCGCACGAGACATCGACCCGGTCGCCGCGGCCGCGCTCGACTACGGGCTCTCCCAGCGGGCCCTGATCACCGTCTCCGGCCGCACGGACACCGTGGCGGAGGTGTGATCACCCGCCGACTCGCCGCGCTCGCCCACAGCGGCCTGACGGCCCTCGATGAGCCCACCGTGCGCGCCGTGGTCCGCCAGGCCGTCCGCGCCGCCGCACGCCGAACCGCCGGCGGATCCCGCGCTCGCCGAACCCGACTGTCTACTGCTGCAGACACCGGGGCCTCTTCCACGCCCAGCAGTAGGGCGTAGGCGACGACCGGCTGCGCGAACTCACCGCTCGCGTACGCGCCGCTTTCACGACTCCACACCTAACGGCGCGTCAAGCGCGTTCCGAAGAGGGGGAATTGATCGCTTCATAACCCGAACGGGTCAAAGGTGAGGAGCCTCACAAACGTTCGGTTTCGTTGGGACTTGTGGGGTGGCTTGCGTCACGATCTCTTCCACGACAAGCCCCCGTCACAGGCGGCGGGGCTATCTGAGCGGACGCCGAATCCTGCCGCTGCCCGGATGCTCCGTCGACAGGAGTGGATCGGCAGGAGTGGAGGATCCAGGCAAGACGGGTCGCCGGAACGGTCACGCCACGACCGAACGAGCCACCCTTGGGGTGAAGCCGTGTCAGCGGCCGGGCATTCGTCAGCCCGAACCCGACAGGTCATCCTTCACAGGCGGGCTGACGAAGGCAGAGCGAGCCATGACGGCAGCGCAGAACAGTCCGCAATTCTCGGGGTCCGGGCACGAGTCGCCGAGGAACAGGAAGACGGAAGCCGTGATCACAGTGCTGATCGCGATCATCGGCGGATGCTTCGCGGGCATCCTCCGTCGAACGATGGAGGGGGTCTCGTACTACGAGGCCATAAGCACAGGAGCTCTGGCTGCACTCGGGTTGGGCGGTTTCATCTTCGTGGCCTTGACCTACGCCGACAGGTCTTGACCAAGAGCACGTCGGCGGTCGGCCGGCCTCCCCCACCCGTCGAAGGTGCCACCGAGAGGGTCTGATCTTCACGGTGATCCCGTAGGAGACGCGGACAAGAGCAGGAGAGGTCTTGGCATCCAGACCAAGATCTCTCCTGAACGACACGGCAGGGATTCACGGCGCTTCGCTACCGCTCCGCCGCGACCTGCCGGTAATGCCTGCGCACGAGACCGCCGGGGCGGTCATGATGTCGGGCATGAGCGAGACCGTGGCCAACGACTGGTCACCAGCGGACAATCCCTACGCCATAGCCGTTTCCGAGGCGCAGTGGTGGCAGCGCACGGCCGCCCTGGCGGTCCGGCGGATCCGCGCCGGCGACGATGACAACGGTGGCCCGTGCTTCGACTCGCGGCAGATCGACGCGCGGCAGCTGTGCATCGCTCTGCGCCAGTTGCTGATGGCGGAGAAGTTGGAGCAGATCGCCCTGGCCGATCTCGGCATCGATCCGGCAGCAGGGCAGGCCCTGGAGCAGGCGCGCGAGCGGTTCGAGGCCGCGCTGCCCGGCATCAAGCACATGCGCGATGGCCTCACCCACTTCGAGGACTGGTCCCGGGGGAAGGGCATCGGCCCGCAGCAGAGGCGGATCAAGGCCGGCGACACGCCCCGTGACGTGGCCCGGCATTTCTGGGGCTTCGCCTACGACCCGCGGGCCGACACCGTCACCATGGGCCCCTACCGGATCGACGTCGGCGCAGTCGAGGAAGCCGCCGGCGAACTGGCCCTCGCGATTTACCTGGCCGCACATGAGGTCGACAAGCGGAACACCGCCCGGTTGCGCGCCACGGTCGCCCAGGCGCTCACTGGCGCCCGGATTCCCTGCGGCCCGGAAGAGGCCGTGCGGGTCTCAGGCGGCGGCGACGGCCGGGTGTGGCTCTCCTTCACTCCCGGAGTTCTCCCGGGGGAGCCCGAGCGCCAGGCCCTGGCCGAACGCGTCGTCGCAGCGCTGACCACCACCTCGCTGCGGCTCGCCGGGTCGACGACCCTCCAGCCCGCAGAGACAGCAACCAGCCTGGTCGGCGGACAATCTCTGTGGGTTGAGCGCGATCCCACAGCCTGATCCCTCCAAGAGCAGGGTACGAACGCGCATCGTGGACGCTCACCAGCCGTCTCGGGGACGTTCGGCACCGAGCTGAACCTCGCGCCGGCACTCACGGCAGTCCGGCAAGCCGCTCACCGCTCACCCGCCGGCCTTCCCCCTCCGCCCAACTGAAGCCGCACAGCGACATGAGCCGGTTTTCGTCGTCATCAGCGGTGGCGTGGGAGCCGTAGCCCCGCACGTTCCGCGTGACCGGTGTCCCGCCGTCGTACGGTGCGCCCTCCGGCCACTCGTAGATGGTCTCGGTGGTCGTGCAGCGCATCCGGAGGTCAGGGCCCTACAAGCGCGCACCCAGCCTGGCATCGGTGGCGGCGTCGGCCAGGCGCTCGAAGGACAGGTCGTAGTCCTCCATGTGGCTCCAGCTGTCCGGCTCCCGCTTCCTCAGCAGCTCACGGAACTCCAGCAGCAGCCGCTCAAGGTCATGCCTCCCGACCCGCAAGGTGTCGCTCGCGTCGTCGTACGCATCGTCGGGCGTGAGCTCCACGGGCATCGCCTTGCTCCTTCACGCACGGGTGGTGGAGGTTTGTGAAGTGCGCGGGGGTGAGACTGCCACCGCCGATGCGCATGCACTCAGGTGTGGAAGGCAGCCGGGAAGGGGAGAAACCAACAGCGCCTGCCCGGCATTGAGTTGATGGTGATGCCAAAGAGCGGCCCCGAGCGGAAGGCGACGATATGCCGAGACGTCCTCTTGCACCGACGAAGCTGGTCGTCTGCCCCGAGTGCGGTGTACCGACCAAAGCGAGCCTGCGCAACGGTCACCTCTACGAGCATCCGGCGCCCAACCGTCCCGGAATCTGCCCGAAGTCCGGCGCAGTGGTCGTGACCGGGAAAGAGCTGGCGAACAGCTACGAGTGCGCATGCGGAACGTGGGCCCGGGTCACCCGCAAGGACACGCTCGCCCAGCACCTCGCTCCGGAGGGGACGCGCTGCCTGCTGTCCGGAGAGCCGCTCACTACGTCGAACGCTCCCCGTCCGGTCGTAGACGGACTCCTGCGCGTGGTGCCTCCCGCTCCGGCCCAAGGGTGGCGGGCCAAACCGGTTCCCAGCAGCGGCGGTTCCAGCGTGTATGCGATCCCGGCCGGCCTGCCGGGCCACGGCCGAAGGCGCCACTGAAAGCGTCCATCAGGAGGCAGGGGTCAGCGGGAACAGTGCGCGCAGACGGGAGCGCCCGCGAACGCCTGATCCGCTGCAACGACATCCCGACCGGTGAGGTGAGAGGCCGCGTCCAGGGAAGCGGACAACGGTCGGCCATTGGGGGGACCGATCCGCCGCGGGGTGCCCGTGGTGGTGTACTCGTCGGCCTCTGCCGCGTAGTACCCAGGGTCCTTGCGGTAGACGCTGGTGACAGGGGTCTTGCGACGCCACCTTGTTTCCGGGCGGCCCCACTGCCCCTGAGCCTCTTCAGGGGTCACCCCAAGAGCCTCTGCGAGGATCTCCCAACTCGTTCCGCGGACCCGCTCGGCAACCACCGCCCCCTCGATCAAGGTGTCATTCGCAGAGTGGACCCGCGCCAGACGCACGTAATCGCCCGCCTGCGCCTGGTCCTCGCTCACCATCTGCGCGTAGTCGCTGAGGCGGCGTGCGTTGGATACGGCCGAGTGCACCAGCTCGATCCTGACCAGGTCGGAGTCGGTGAAGCTGTCAGCCGGCAACTGCCGCGGATCTACTTGGGCCACGTCGGTCTCGTTGTTCATGACGCGGATCGTAGGGCGGTACTGATACCCCTCAGTCACCTGCCAGGTATGAGGTTCACATGCTGTTTCCCCAGGTGAACGCGCTGACCTGTAAGGCTATGAGTCTGTGAGGTTCAGCCCGGCGATGCATTGTCACCCTCGCATCCGTCAGCATCCAGTACGCCCGTCCCTCGATCCGGTGAACTGCTGGTCAGCAGAGCCCTGACGCGGGCTCATCGGTTCGCGGTCACGCCCTGGTGGCGTCCTCCGTTCCGGAGGACGATGGAGTCGTGGGCGAGGACAACGAGGACCAGGAGCACGCCGTCGATCCGGCGCGGCCGTCGCTGACCACGGCGCAGGCCCGGGAGGTGACGGCCGGGCTGCGCGAGGCGATGGCTGACATCCGGCGTACGGTCGCGGTGCTCGCCGCCCGGGTCCGCGCCGCGCACGCCGCCCGCGTCTGGCTCCCCCTGGGCTTCGGCTCGTGGGAGTCGTACTGCGGCGCGGAGTTCGGCATCAGCCGCGCCCAGGCGTACCGGCTGCTCGATGTCGCCCGCGCCCTGGCCGCGATCCACGACGCCGTCGCAGCCGGCCCCGGGACGTCTCGCACGCGAGACAGCGACCCGGTCGCCGCGGCCGCGCTCGACTACGGCCTGTCCCAACGCGCCCTGATCGCCGTCTCCGGCCGTACCGGCGACGTCGCGGAGCTGATCACCCGCCGCCTCGCCACGCTCGCCAACAGCGGCCTCCAGGTGCTCGATGAGCCCACCGTGCGCGCCGTGGTCCGCCAGGCCGTCCGCGACGTCCGCACCGCACCGCCCCCGCTGACCGCCGCTCCGCCGGTGGATCCCGCGCTCACCGAGCTGCGCCGCGTCGTCGACGACCTCGCCGCCACCACCCACCAGCTCGGAGAGCTGATGCTCGAAGTCGCCCCGGCCTACCTCTCCGACACCGCCGCGGCCGACGTCCTGGCCCTGTTCTCGTATAGCTACCGCCAGATGGCGTGTAGCGCTGAGTAACTACTTGGGGCTGCGGTCGCGCTGCTGGAGGGCGGCGAAGTCGGCGTGCGCCGCCTCCACGACCTCTGGGTACGCCCGGGTCTTCTCGTGCTCGGCCAGCGCCCGGTAAATGCTGGAGAGGCTGGGGCTCTGTCCCTTGCGGCGGCCGGCGGGGATGAGCAGGTCAGGCTGGATGTCCTCGACAGTCTCGCCGTTCGCGCGGCGGCGGAGCACGGTGTGCAGCATGTCGTCGGTGATGACCGGGGGCCGGCCGCCGTGGTTGCCCTTGCGGGCCGCGGTGTCGAGTCCTTCGAGGGTGGCCTCGCGGATGTTCTCGCGCTCGGTCTCGGCCATCGCCGCGAAGAACCCGAACAGCAGGCGTCCCGGACCGCTGGGGTCGTACATCCCCTGTAGAGGTCCGGCGAGCATTTCCAGCACCAGGCCGTGGGCGGTGAGGTGATCGGCCAGGGCTGTCAGCTCTGCGGCATCGCGTCAGGCGCTTCATCTCGTACACCGTGAAGATCACCCGGCAGTGCGGGGCGTGAGCCTTGATCTCCCGGGCGGCGGCGAGAGCTGCCTCGAACTGCGGGCGGACCCGGACCCGGGTGCTGATCTTCTCGGCGAAGATCTTGTCGCGGGGGATGTGCTTGGCGGCGAGCGCGTCGAGCTGTGTCTGGAGTTCTTGGGTGAGGGTCGAGCATCGGGCATATCCGATGCGGATGTCCGCGCTCGGGGTGTCCGGGTCGACGGGCGCGGGCGCCGGGGTGCCGGGCCGCCACGGCTGGCCGGGGCCGCGGTCGGCGGGTGTTGGCACGCGGAGGAGTTTCGCGAGCCGGGGCACCTTGGTGAAGCGGCCGGTGTGGTAGGTCCCGGCGACGGCGCCGGAGCGCGAGCGGCAGGGTGAACCTGGCCGAGCGTTACAGCGTGGGCAGGGGTGTGCGACATCCCGCGAGTTCCCCTGAGCCCCCGTGAGTCCCCGTGCCCGTGGCCAGGTGGTTGTTCCCCCTTCGGGTGCTCTTCGACTCTGTGACGTAACTTCAGGAATCTTGAAGCGTTCTCACTGGGTCCGACCGATCCGCAGTCGGGCCGAAGGTGAGGGGGCTCGGGTTGGCGGCGCTGGCAGTTGTACGGGATCTGCGTGAGCACTGGGCGCCCGCGTCGGCGGAGGAGCTGGAGCGGTTCGAGACCGACGTGCTGTCCGGGTTCGTTCTTGCGCGGGCCTCGGCGGGCTTGGCGGACGGCACGATCCGCGGGGACGTCGGACACCTGGACCAGATCAGGTCCTGGTTCGGCAGACCGCTGTGGGATATGGAGCCGGCTGATGCCGACGCGTACTTCGGGAAGGTGTTGCGCGTCTCGCCGAGCGGCACCCGGTTGGCCCGGTCGCAGGCGCTGACCACGTACTTCATGTTTCTGGAGCTGCGGCACAAGGTCGAGCTGCACCGGATGACCGGCCGGGTCGTCGAGTGCCCGATCGACGAGATGAACAAGCCGCGCGGCGCGAAGGATGCCCAGCTGCGGATTCCACCGAGCGAGCCGGAGGTCGGAACGCTCTTCACCGGCTGGGGCGGTGAGCTGGCCACCTGCCGCAAGTTCGCCCCTACCGCCAGGAACTACACCGCCTCGAAGCTGCTGTCCCAGGTCGGCCTGCGAGTGAGCGAGGCATGTGGGCTCGACCTGGCGGACATCAAGTGGGACCTGGGCCGCTTCGGCAAGCTCCACGTCCGCCACGGCAAGGGCGCCCGCGGATCGGGTCCGCGCGAGCGGATGGTGCCGCTGATCAACGGCGCCGACCGGACACTTCGGTGGTTCATCGAGGACGTCTGGGGCCAGTTCGACGACGACCACACCCGCCCCGGCGCCCCACTGTTTCCCTCCGAACGCAAGAACGCCGACGGGTCCTCGCGTCGGGTGGGCGACGACGCCCTGCGCAAGGGGCTCAAGGACGCGGCCAAAGTGCACCTGCCTGGGTGGGGCAAGAAGCTGACACCGCACGTCCTGCGACATTTCTGCGCGTCCCAACTCTACGGAAACGGGCTGGACTTGCTCGCAATCCAGGAGGTTTTGGGACACTCATGGATCGCCACCACGATGCGATACATCCACGTCCAGCAGACCCGGGTCGAGGACGCCTGGGTCGCCGGGATGGAACGGGCCGCGAAGCGGCTGGAAGGATTGGTCTGATGAGGTGGAACCTGCGGCTGACCGCCGCGAACAAAGGGGTCTGGAAGGCGTCTGAGCTCCAGCGGAGCCTGGCCGAGCACGGATTGGCGATCTCGGCCGGGAAGATGTCCGGGCTGTGGTCCGGGCAGCCCGTCTCCCTCAAGCTGGAGGACCTGGACGTCATCTGTGTCGTGCTCGGCTGCGAGATCGGCGACCTGCTGATCCCGGAACCGCAGAAGGTTAACCGCCCCGGCGAGAAGGACGTCGCCCAGACCGCTGTCGGCGCCGCCGGACTGGCTCCGGCGGTGGTACCCAAGCGCCGCGACGGCCGGTCGCTGCCGCCTGCATGAGCCGATATCCGAAGGGCTACTGCAAACCGACCGACTCCTGCGACGGTTGCCTGGCCTGGGGCGACTTCAGCGGACGGCTCTGCCCTGCCTGCTACATGTTCGGCCGCAGCCACGCGACGGCCGTCTGCGTCGGCTGCCGCCGCACCCAGCCACTGAAGTGGGGTTACTGCCGTCTGTGCTGGTGCCAGGCCCGGCTCCACGCCAAGACCACTGTCGGTCGGCCGCCGGTCGAAGCCGACGTGAGAGACCGGCTCAACGCCGTCCGGCACCACCAACTGTTCTTCATGGGCTTGCACTACCGCAGAGGATCTGCACCCGCCGTCGCGCGACGCGGAGGAGGGCGTGGAGCCGTCCGGAAGCCGCCGCCCGCGCCGGCCTGGCGGCCGAATGCCGACTGGAGACAGCTGCCGCTGTTCGGACAGGTCCCGCGTGACTACGGCCGCCTCGCCCCAGCCGACGCCGACCTGGCCAACCCGTGGCTGGCCTGGGCGAAATACCTCGTCCACCAGCTCGCCGAGGCCCGTGGCTGGGGACGCGGCATCCGTTTCGCCGTCAACCGCGGCCTGGCCCTCGTCCTCACCGGCTACGTCGAGGACGACGTCATCCGGCACACAGAGCTCTTCGCTCCGCTGCGGGCCCTGGACCTGCGGTTCGGCCACGTCGTCACGGTTCTGGAGGAAATGGGAATCTTCGAGGACGACAGCGAGCCCTCCTTCGAGGGCTGGCTCGCCGAGCGTCTGGAGGGTCTCGCACCCGGCATCCGCTCGGAAGCCGAGCGCTGGACCCGCGTCCTGCACGACGGCGGCCCCCGCAGCCTGCCACGACGGGAAGGAACGGTTTGGCTCTACCTCAACCGAGTCCGTCCGGCCCTGCTGGAGTGGTCGAACCGCTACGACCACCTACGGGAAGTGACCCGCGACGACGTCCTCACCTACGTCAAGACACTGCACGGCCACCAGCGACATGACCAACTGGTGGCCCTGCGCTCGCTGTTCATCTGGGCCAAGCGCAATGGGCTGATCTTCCGCAACCCGACCAGTCGGATCAAGGTCGGACAGTACGAGTACGCCCTGCTGCAACCGCTCGTCCCCGCCCAGGTCGACCGCTCCGTCGCGGCGGCCACCACACCGGCGACGCGGCTCATCCTCGCCCTCGCGGCCGTCCATGCCGCCCGGGTCGCCCAGATCGGCATGCTCATACTCGACGACGTCGACCTCGGCAACCGCCGACTGACCATCGCCGGACGCGTCCGCCCGCTCGATGACCTCACCCTGAAACTGCTGCTGGACTGGCTGGAGCACCGGCGAAGCCGGTGGCCGAACACGGCGAATCTCCACCTGCTGATCAATAACCAGACCGCCACCAAGACCAACCGCGCCAGCAACCACTGGATCAGTTCCTCAATGCGCGGACAGGACGCGACACTGGAACGGCTCCGCGTCGACCGGCAACTCGAAGAGGCCCTGACCCACGGGCCCGATCCTCTCCACCTCGCAGAGGTGTTCGGGCTCGACGAGAAGACCGCGATGCGTTACGCGGACTCGGCGCGGGCGCTACTGGAGCAGGCCGCCGAGAGAGCCCCGTGAGTTGACCATGAACCCACGGGTCCATCCCCAGGATCAGGTCCGAACGCCCTCGGGTTCATGCTGAAGAACCTTCAGTTTCCGCGAACTCGCGGGGGTCTGCGGGTGTGAGTAGTTGCGGTACAGAAAGTGCCGCTGAGATTGATCTTGCTGGAGTTGGCCTACCTCGTCCGCGCTTCGAGCTGACGGGGCACGACGCCAGCGCGCAGCTCGCGCAGGTCCGGGATGTGGTTGTAGAGGGTGCCCGGGGAGACGCCCAGCAGCTTGGCGATGGAGGTGATCGAGCGACCGGGGTCGGGCAGTAGATCGCGAGCGGCGCGGATGACTTCCTCGGTGGCGACGCTCGGGCGCCCGCCGACCCGGCCGCGCCCGCCGACCCGGCCGCGCTCGCGGGCGGCGGCCAGGCCCTCGTTGGTGCCGATGACGATGAGTTCGCGGATGAACTCGGCGAGCGCGGCGAAGACGTGGAAGACGAGCCGGCCGCCGGGGGTGGTGGTGTCCAGGTTCTCGTGCAGCGAGGTGAAGCCGATCCCGCGCTCGCGTAGTTCGGCGACCATGTTGATGAGGTCCTGAAGGCTGCGGCCGTAGCGGTCCAGACTCGGGACGACGAGGGTGTCCCCAGGGTCGAGGAAGGCGTGGCACGCCTTCAGTTCGGGGCGGAGCGCGTTTTTGCCGGACTTCTTGTCCGCGAAGATCTTCCGGCACCCGGCGGTGGCCAGCGCGTCGAGCTGCCGCTCCAGCTTCTGCCCGCTGGTCGAGACTCGCGCGTACCCGATCTTGATCTCGGTGCGGACGAGTGGTTCGGCGACGAGGAGGCCCGGTTCGGCCGGTTCGAGAGCGGTCATGGCCCCGGATCATGTCAGAAAACGGTGGTTCGGGGTTACTGAATGACCCAGGTTTTTGAAGGGTTTTTTGAAGGCCCTGCAGAGTCCAGGCGGTCTCTCAAAGCCATCTTCAGAAAACGAAGGTTTCTTGAAGGTTGGTAGCTCGGCGATCAAGTAATCGGTTGTCCGTAGACGATGGTTGTGGATCTACTGTCCGCCATGGCTACTCAGGTGCGCCCGCCGCAACGAGATGAGATGAACGCGTACTACCGGGCGCTGCCCTTCGCGAACGGGTTGCCGCAGTGGGAGCCAGCTGATGCCGCGTGGCACGGTGGTCCGGAGCCGTGGCCCCCGCGGCGCACTCCGGCGACCGCCGAGCAGCTAGCGGAGTGGGCAGAAGCTGACGTCAAGGACGAGTCCTTCCACCCGATCGCGACCTTCGCAGACGGCGCGTGCGTCGGCGCATCGGCCGCCATCTCCTTCGACGTGACGGTTCCTGGCGGGGGCACGGTCAAGATAGCCGGTGTTACTTCTACCGGGGTGATCGCTACACACCGCCGACGCGGTTACCTGCGGCGGATGATGCAGGCCATGTTCGACGCCGCCTTGGACCGAGGCGAGCCGTTGGCGATGCTCAGCGCCAGCGAGGGCAGCATCTACGGCCGATTCGGGTTCTCGCCGGCGACCTTCCGCGCGCGGTGGGAGCTGGACCGTCACGAAGCTGCCTTCCTTCCGGCAGCGCCCGACCCGGGTTCGCTGGAGCTGGTCGACGCCGCGCAGGCGAAGCAGTTCTGGCCTGTGGTGCACGCGGAGGTGCGTGCACACCGTACCGGTGAGCTCACCCCCCTGCCCGGGCACTGGGACAGCCTGTCCGACACTGCGGACGGCACGAACGGACCGCTGCGGTATCTCGCCCACCGCGACCAGCACGGCGAGGTAGACGGCATCGCCAACTTCCGACTGCCGTGGTCCTCGACAGCCGTCAACGCGGGGACACTCGTTGTTGAGGCGCTGGAGGCGACGAACCCGACGGCGTATCGCGCACTGTGGAGCTTGTTGGTCGACTTCGACCTCACCAGGACCATCGTGGCGCCCGGCCGCCCGCGCGACGAACCACTGCGGTGGATGCTTGCGAACCCGCGAGCGATGCGCATCACCCGGCAGTCCGACAACTTGTGGGCACGCCTTCTCGACGTCCCTCGCGCCCTGACGCAACGCTCGTACGACACGGTCGGGGAGGTGGCGTTCACCATCGATGACGACCAAACGTGCCCGGCGAACAACCGGACATGGCTTCTCCGCACAGGCGGTACGTCGGTGGCATGCGTTGCCACCGACCAGCAGGCGGATTTGACCATCACAATCTCGGCGCTCAGTTCGCTCTACCTCGGCGGCATGTCGGCACATGATCTGATGTACGCGGGTCGCATCACTCCGCACGCCGACGGCGCGATCGCGCAGCTAACCCGGCTGTTCCGCATCGACCCCGAACCGCACAACTCCTTCGGCTTCTGAGGCAGCTGTCGACTGCCAGGCATTATCAGGCCCCTCGGCCACTGTCGAGCCGTTCGGGACGCGGTCAGTCGCTCTCGTCGTCCTCGGCGGCGTCCGGGTCCCGGAAGGGGCGCAGGCCCTGGCCTGGCGCGCTGGCCTTGATGTTGAACAGGTAGCGGCCCAGGATTCACATGGGTCCAGAACAGCGGCGACAGCGCCCTGCGGTCCGCGTCGGTGAGCTTGTCCGCCCACTTCGTATCGGCCAAGACCTCCTGCATCAGCAGCGTGTTGACGTGCACCAGCGCGGACTGGAGCAGGTGCAGCGCGAGCATGCTGACCTCCTGGGACTCCTTGTCCGCACCGGCCAGGTCGCCGTCCTTGCCGTAGAAGAGGTCCTTGTTCGCGGAGTTCCAGTTCTCGACCACCTGCAACCCCTCGTGGATCTCCTGGCGCATCTCGACGTCGGCCAGGTAGTCACAGACGAACGAGGTCCGCACCGCCCGGCCCAGCTCTTCGATCGCCCGGTACGTCGGGTGCTTCGGCCCTCCACGGGTGAACCGGCGCAGGACCTGCTCGGCCTCGGCGGTGCCCAGGCGCAGGGCGGTGGTGTACTTCACGATCTGGTCGTACTGCTGGGCGATTAGGTCCCAGTCGATCGTCTTGGTGGAGAGCACCGGGCCCAGGTTCGGCCAGTTGTCGTCCTGGCCGGCCGCCGGCCGGTACAGCTTCGCCGAGCCGATGTTCTTCAGCCGGGGCATCAGCTTGAAGTCGAGCATGTGCGCGAAGGCGAACCCGACGATGGAGGCGCCGTGGGTGTCGGTGTACTGCCGGTCCACTTCCATGTCGGTGCAGTGCCGCAGCACGCCCTCGATCATCGAGGCGACCTCGGAGGCCGAACAGGACTTGAGCTGGCTGTAGATGCAGACCGATTTCCGCTCCACATGCCAATAAATCATCACGCCGGGGCCCGAAGCCGACGGGTTCGCCGAATCTCGAAGGGGAAGCTACGGGAACCCGAGGGGCATCTCGCCAAATTATCGCCTCAGACGTGTGGGTTCGCTGCTGAATCACGAGCGTTCGGGAGCCAATCCAGCATTCTGCGCGGCCCGAGTTCCGTCGATCACCGCGCGTCTCAGTCGTTCGCCTTGGTCCGCTCGGCGCTCTACCTGTGCCCTGTGTTGTTGCATCCGCTGCAATTTCCGGGGCCTGTCCGGGATCTGGATCAGGGCTCACGCCGGTGGTGGAAGCCGTCTAGTCTCAGGCGGGAATCGGATCGAGTGGGGGGCAATTTTATGGCGCGCGGACGAATAGCAAGCAGGCCGGTCGTTCACGCTATCGCGGTGGTCGCGGTCGCCGTGATCGGCGTGGGCATGTATCTGTTTCAGCCCTGGAAGCTGTGGCAGGACGAGACGGTGCAAGAGGCCCTGCCCTCCGTGACCGCCACCGCCCCGGCCGTGTCGACCCCGCCCGGTGCGAGCTCGGCAACGCCGGCAGCGCCTGCGGTCCCGCAGGCCGTCGCAACGGGACAGCTGATCAGTCATGAGCACACCACGACGGGCACGGTGAAGATTGTCCGCCTGGCGGATGGTTCGCACACGCTGCGGCTGGAGAATCTCGACACCAGCAACGGCCCGGACCTGCACGTGTGGCTGACCGACGCCCCGGTGAAGGAGGGCAAGGCGGGCTGGGAGGTCTTCGACGACGGCAAGTACGTCAGCCTGGGCAAGCTCAAGGGCAACAAGGGCGACCAGAACTACGTCCTTCCCACCGGTGTGGACCTCTCCCAGTACACGAGCGTGAGCATCTGGTGCGACCGCTTCAACGTTTCCTTCGGTGCCGCGGCACTCGACAAGGCCTGACAGGCGAATGAAGGCAAGCGGCCCGCCGACGGGAAGTCGGCGGGCCGCTTCGCCGCTCTGGGCGGCGATTTTAGTGCCAGGCACTCATCGTGGGCCAGGGCCTCGTCCGCGCCGTCGGCGAGATCGCCGGCGTCACCGAGCATGAGACCGACCGCGGCCTGAAGAAGGCCCTGGAAGTCGTACACCGGGACACCCGATGTACGACCGGTACATCAACCAGCCCGACCCGCTCGCCAATGACTCCCGCAACAGCATCGACCCCCGCTCAGCTGAAGTACCTGGACACCCTCGTCGCCAAGGCCGGGCCCGACCGGTTCGACACCGCGTTCAACAATGCAGTCAAGGGCACCGGTGTCGCACCGCGCGACACCGGTGAGAAGGCGCAGACGGCGCTGGGGCGGCTGACCAAAACAGCGGCCCGCAAACTCATCACCGTACTCCTCGGCCCCTGACGGGACGAGCCATCGTGGGGGCGGTGGGGTGTCCAGGGACAGCTCCCTGGACACTCCGGCCCCAATCCCCAGGCCAGCGGCTCATGTCCTGTAGTCATGAACATCCGGGCCCCTTCACGGGGCCCGCTCCGGGTACCGGCTTCCTGGTTCTCCCCCCGATCCGGGTGGAGCCGGTACCCGACCCCAGCAGCGGACCCGACCGTGGCCAAGAGCCCGGTAGCTGTGCCGCTGCCGTTCACGCACGTTGCCCGGGACGCCTCCAGCGTCCCCACGGACGCACACGCTCTTGATCCTTCTCACCGCCCATGGCCAGTCCCGTTGTGCCTCACACGGTGCGGGGCGCGGGCCGGGGATCACCGCGTCGGCAGCCATCGCCTCCGCGGCCGCGCGGGCGTCGCGGGCCCGGTCCTCAGCGTCCTGGGCGAGGTAGCGCGAGGCCTCGTCACCGGTGGCGTCGACGAGGCGGTGGAACAGGCTGGCACGCTTGTCGAGGTAGTGGAGGCGGGCGTCGTCGCCGGCAGTGATGTAGTGCTCGGCGGCGCTCAGCAGACCGATCAGCTCGGAGATCAGGATGGTGTCCGGGGTACGTTCGCCCTGCTCGGAGCCGGTCATGACAGCCGCCCGGCGAGCGCGGCCAGGCGCCCCATCTCGTCCATGCCGTCGTTGCAGCACTGTCCGCACACCAGGCGGAGCTTGTTCGGCTTCTCCGGCGCCGGGATGTAGTACGGCAGAAGGTCCTCGCCGCGCCGGCGGAGGTCGTAGTCGTACTCGGCGCACAGCAGACGCGCGGCCCGCGCCTGCTTCTCTGACCAGGCGGGCCAGTCCGCCGCCAGGGCGACGCCCATCACCGCCATGCCCTCGGCCCGCCGCTCGAACATGGTGAAGCCCCAGCCCGGAGAGTCCTCGGGGATCTGCTCGACGGACTGCTTCAGCGACGGCATCCACCGCACCAGGTGCATCAAGTCCTTCCTGGCGATCTGACAGCAACACCGGTTTCCTGGTCCGTTCCTGGGACCCCTTGTCCCGGAACGTGCCCGGACCTGTGCCGTGCTGCGGCGATGAGCAGGGGGCCATCTCCTGTGGCTCGTTGACTCATGCGCAGGGGAAGGTGCGGGCGGCGGAGTCCGCCGTGTTCCGGTAGGAACGGTACTGCTCTCGTACGAGCTCGATGGCGGTGTCGAGGGGGAAGATGTGGCGGGTGACGAGCTGTTCTTCGTTGTCGGCTCCCACGGGGTGCCAGTAGACGCCATCGGCGGTGATGGTCACTTCCGGGATCAGGGTCTGGACGGTGAGTTCCAGGCCCTCGTCGGCGGCGCCCTCATGGGCGAGGGGGCGGACCACCTGGTTCTCGCGGGCGATGCCGAGCGAATCCAGGAAGGATCGCAGTTGACTCTCCTCGTGTCGGTCGTCGGTGGTGAGGGTGGCGGCCACCCGCACGGTGAAGCCCTCTCCGAGGGCGGTGCGGATGCCGGCGACGGCTTTGGCCCAGGTGCCTTTGCCGCGGTGGGAGTCGTGCAGGTCGGGGGTGGCGGAGTCGAGGCTGATCTGCAGGGTGAGCCGTTCGCGGGGCATCGCCTGGAGGATCTGGAGCCGTCGTCCGCGGAAGAGCATGCCGTTGGTGAGGAGGGTGGTGGGCAGCGCGGCGGTGCATGCGGCGACGATCTGGTCGAGGTCGGGCAGGATGAACGGTTCACCGCCGGTGAGCAGGATCTCCAGGACTCCGGCTTTAGGGGCGGCCTTCGCGATCTGCTGGACGCGGTCCACGCCCAGGGCTCGCCGCTCTGTTTGTGGTGAGGATCGGGCGCAGCAGTAGTCGCAGGCGAGGTTGCAGTCGAAGTTGGTGTAGAGCCACAGGCGTGCCCCGGGACGGCGGTCTTCGGGCAGGGCTGCCATGGGGTCGGGCGGGCGCCCGCGGCGGATGGTGATGCTGGTGTCGTCGGCAGCCACGAGTGTGTTGCCGGTACGGGCGCACCAGGCGGCGGCCAGTTCCGCGTCGCCGGGTGAGGCGACGGGCAGCGTGATCGTATCTCCGTCGGCGGTTGCGGAGACCTTCTCGAGCAGCTCAAGGATCACCATGGTCACCACCGGGCCGCGATCTGTTGTTCCTCGACCGCCTGGAAGAGGTCGGCGTAACCGTCGAGCTGCGGTCGTACCCACCGTGTGAGGCCTTCCAGTTCGAGGATCCGCCGGTGTTCGGGGTTGTTCCAGTCCATGGCGAGCAGGTGCGTGGTCCAGGCGTCGGCGCGGGTGGGGTCGAGGGTGTCGAGTGCGGTGAAGTTGCAGTGGCAGTAGGCGGGGCTGGTCCAGAACGCTTCGAGGGCGTCGGGCATGAGTTCGTCCCGGCCGATGGATTCCCAGGTGGAATTGCCGATCGCGGCGGCGTCGGCGTCGCCGTCTAGGACGGCCCGGATGGCGTCCAGTTCGCTGCGGCCGGTGTCGCCGTGCTTTCCCAGGTCGCTGTCGATGCGCAGGAGTTCCACGTCGCCGTTGGTGATGCCTTCGCGGCGCAGGTAGTGCAGGGGCAGGATCGCGGCCTGTGCGGAGTCGCGGCTGCCGAGGGCGAGACGTCGGCCTCTGAGGTCGGCGGGGCCGCGCAGTCCGGCCCCGGCGCGGCAGACGAGGTGGCTGCGGAAGGTGAGGTCGGTGTCGCGCATGGCCAGCGCCCGGGCCCGCTCGCCGCTCTGGAGGACGGTTCGCACCCAGGCAAGGTTGGTGTTCCAGGCGATGTCGATGGTCCCGGCCAGCAGTGCGTCGACCTGGCGGCCGTAGTTGGAGAAGAGAACGAAGTCCATCTCGACGGGGGCGGTGCGGTAGTAGTCGCGGATGCCTTCCCAGATGGGCACCACGTTGGGGGTGTAGGCCACCGCGCCGACGACCAGCGGTTCCATGAGGTCCTCCTTGCCGGGTGCGCCGGGTGGGCGTCCGGTTCAGCCGAATACCGGCTGGCCGGTGATGGCCTTGCCGTAGAAGTCGTACAAGACGTCGGCGGTGGGGGCCATGACGTGGCCGGCGCGGGCGTCGCGGAAGAACCGTTCGATGGCCAGGTGCTGGGAGAACGCGGCGCCGCCGCAGACCCGCATGGCGTCGTCGGTGACGGTCAGGGCGGTGTCGTTGGCCAGCGCCTTGACCCCGAGGACGTACAGCGGGGTCTGCTCTTCGGGTGCGGCGATGCTGGCCGCCGCGGCACGCAGGTAGGCGTGTGCGGCTTCCAGCTGGAGCGACATGCGGGCCAGGCGGGCGCGGATGGTGGGCAGCTCGGCGAGCCTCTGGCCGGTGTGCTGGAGGGTGGCGCCGCTGGTGTGGCGCACGGCTGCGTTCAGGGCGGCACGTGCCAGGCCGAGGGAGACGGCGGCGTTGCCGAGGTTGAACCAGGGCATGACCGTCTCGGTCATCAGGGTGAGCCCGCTGCCGGAAGCTCCGAGGCGCAGGGTGTCGGGGACTGTCATGTCGAATCGCATGGGAGCGGAGGCGTTGCCGCGTAGGCCCAGACCGTGGAACGTGCCGGTGACGGCTACGCCCGGGGCGTCTGCTTCGATGGCGTACAGGTCGACGGTGCCCGCCTCGTCGGCGGAGAGCACGGATGTGATGTACATCTGTGCGTGTCCGGCGGATGTCACCCAGCTCTTCTCCGCGGTGAACTGCGCCTCCTGGCCGCCATTGCGTTTGGCCTGGGAGATCGGCGCCCAGAAGTGCGAGCGGGAGCCGGGTTCGCTGAACGCCAGCGTGGCCAGTGCCCTGCCCGTGGCCAGGTCGCCCGGCAGGTCCGGCATCCCCGGCGGTGCCGCGGCCAGTACCGTCATGGCACCACTGATGTGCATCAGGTAGACCATGGCCGTCGATCCGCAGACGCCCGCCAGCTCGGCCGTGACGTGGGCGAACTCTTCCGGGCCGGCTCCCAGCCCGCCGTCTGGCTCGGGCAGTGTCAGACCCAGCAGGCCGGACGCGCCCAGAGCTGCGACCGCTTCTTCGGGGAACCGGCCGTCCGTGTCAACGGCCGGCGCGTGTTCCGTGACGGTGGCCAGGACGGGCTGCAACAGACTGTCGACGTTCATGCGGGATCGTGCCTTCCCGTGGAGGAAGTGGGGGCATCACGGTCGTCGGGTGCTGTGGTGAGGCCGAGGGCGAGCAGGCCCACGGCGAAACCGAGCAGCAGGGCCACGGTGGAACCGTCGCCCCCGAGCAGGTTCGCACCGGTCCAGCCGATCTGCACCAGCTGCAGGACGGCGGCCGCCAGGAAACCCGCCCCGGCCAGGACGATCAGCGACCGCACCGCCAAGAGCCCCGCCGTCACGGCGCCGGCGGCCAGGAGCAGCAGCACCAGCGTCCCTGTCCCGCCCAGCGAGACGATCCCCCACGGCGGGCCGTCGGCGATGGCCAGGACGCTGCTCGCCGCAGCGCCCACGCCCAGGCCGGCGGCCGTCCGGCCGATGGCGGATCGCGGAGTCTGCATGGGAATCCCTTCCTTGGTTCACGATGCCGCGAGCAGCACCCGCGACAGCCGGCCACCGCGTTGGCGCCACACCGGGCGCAGGGCGCCGTCCACGCCGTAGGCGCGTCCCGCAGCGGTGGCCAGCAGTGCCAGGTGCACGGCATACATCAGGAAGTACGACCAGAACCACTCGTTCGGAGTGTTCAAGACGGAGAACGTGATGGCGGTCGTCTGGGCCAGCCCGACCAGCGCCCAGAGGCGGGTTGCCAGGCCCACCAGGAGGAACGCGCCCAGGCATGCCTCGATCGCGAAGGCGCCCCAGGCGAACACCGCGAAATTGGGGATGATCACGTGCTCGACCAGCCACGCCCATGGGGCGAAGACCTCGTTGTCGACCCCTTTGAGGGTCCAGGCGTACAGGTCCTGAGGAGGGTCGGACTTGTTCCCGAAGCCCGGCGGGTGCTTCCAGGAAAGGTTCTGGATCCACAGCAGGCCGACCGTGACCCGGCATACGGCCAGGAGCACGCGGGAGAGGCGGGACGAGCCCAGTGGCTCCAGGCCGGGGGGCGAGGACCGGTTGGTAGCGGTCATGCGAACGACCTCTGATCATGCTCCGAGAACGTGAGGATCATCTGCCGTACCTCCATCCACTCACGCTCCCCCGGACACGGCAAGCCGCAGGGTCTTGCGATGCGCGAACGGCAGGGCGTCAGTCGGCAACACTTCCGGGAACCGGTGACCTCCCGGCGCGCGACCGGACGGCAGGGAGTCGCAGCGCCTAGCGTTCACGGTCATGCGTGTACTTGTCACCGGGGGCGCTGGCTTCATCGGCTCGCACGTCGTCACTGCGCTCGCCGCCCGCGGCCATGAATCCGTCGTACTCGACGCTCTGCTGCCCTCGGCCCATCCGACCGCTCCACAGCCACCCGACGCGGCTGCGGACTGGATCCATGCGGATGTACGGGACCGGGTCGTGCTCGCCCGGGCGCTGCACGGCGTGGACGCGGTCTGTCATCAGGCGGCCATGGTGGGCCTGGGCAAGGACTTCGCCGACGCGCCCGCCTATGTGAGCTGCAACGACTTCGGGACTGCCGTGCTGCTGGCCACGATGGCGGAGACCGGGGTCTGCCGGCTGGTGCTCGCGGGATCGATGGTCGTGTACGGGGAAGGCCGCTACGACTGCCCCCGGCACGGGCCCGTGCACCCCGGGCCACGCGCGGCAGCGGATCTCGATGCCGGGCGTTTCGAGCCCCGATGCCCCGGCTGCGGCGGCGAGCTGGTGCCCGGTCTGGTGGATGAGGACGCGCCGGCCGATCCGCGCAATGTGTACGCCTCAACCAAAATCGCCCAGGAGCATCTGACAGCCGCGTGGGCGCGGGCGACCGGCGGGCGGGCCGTGTCGCTGCGCTATCACAACGTGTACGGGCCGGGGATGCCGCGCGACACCCTGTACGCGGGTGTGGCGTCCTTCTTCCGGTCGGCGCTCGCCCGGGGCGAGGCGCCGAGGGTCTTCGAGGACGGCGGGCAGCGGCGGGACTTCGTACATGTCCGGGACGTGGCCGCGGCGAACGTGGTGGCGCTGGAGGCGCTCGCGGGCCGGGAGCGGGAGCCGGGTGTGCTGACAGTGTTCAACACCGGGAGCGGGGAACCGCACACGGTCGGGGAGATGGCCACGGCACTGGCCCTGGCGCACGGCGGTCCACAACCCGTGGTCACGGGCGAGTACCGGCTGGGGGACGTACGGCACATCACGGCGTCCTCGCGCCGCCTGACCGGTGAGCTGGGCTGGCGGGCAGAGGTCGGCCTCGCCGAGGGGATGACGGAGTTCGCCCGCAGCGGACTGCGCGGAGGGTGATCTCGAAATGCCACGACCGGCGCCGTGTACTCACCACCGGTCGTTGACCACCGCTGCCTTCTCCTCCGCGGCAGCTGTTGTCCGGGGCGCCTTGGCTCGTGTCAGCGGGACGCCCCGTTCACGTTGCGGCCAGAGCGGCAGCGGGTCACGCTGGGATGGCTCGGGGATCAGACCAGGCCGACCGTTGATGAGGAGGGACCGGGATGCCGACCTCGCCTTGGACCGCCACCGCGGCCGCAGCCGGCACAGCGGAGTCACTTCCGGACGAGGTTCTGGTTTTGGGTTCGCGCCTGCTCCTGCGCCGCGCCTGGGACATTCCACGTTTCATCGCCGCAGCCCAGGCCATTCGGCGTCAGGTCATGGCGGCCGACGGGGCTTTGGGCCTGTCCCTGCGGGCCGAGCCGTTCGCCAAGACCTTCTGGACGCTCTCGGCCTGGCGTGACCAGGAGGCGCTGGACTCGTTCGTGGAAGCCCTGCCGCACGAGCGAACCATGAGGGACTTCCACCTCCGGCTGCGCGATCCGGTGTTCGTCACCTGGACTGTGCCCCGCAGTACTCTGCCGGTCGACTGGTCCGATGCCGTGAGCAGAATCGCCGGACACGCACCCCGCTGATCCCGAACTGCCCAGAAAGCCCTGGATATGGGGATTGGGTGAGTACGGTGAGGGGGTGAGCGACCCGGATGCGACGACGGTGGACGTCGTCTTGCCGTGCCTGGACGAAGCCCGCGCCCTGCCCTGGGTGCTGGAGCGCATCCCGCCCGGCTGGCGCGCGATCGTCGTCGACAACGGCTCCAGCGACGGTTCCGGCGAGATCGCCTCCGCGCACGGCGCCACGGTCGTCTCCCAACCGGAACGTGGCTTCGGCCCCGCCTGCCAGGCGGGGCTGCTCTCGGCGGAAGCCGAGTTCGTCTGCTTCTGCGACTGCGACGCCTCCCTGGACCCCGGGCTGCTTCCCGCCTTCGTACGGGAGGTGGCAGGCGGGAAGGCCGATCTGGTACTGGGCCGACGCCGACCGCAAGGGCACGGCACCTGGCCTCTTCACGCTCGGGCCGGAAACCTGGCCCTGTCCCAGATAGTGCGCCGGCGCACTGGGCTGCGGCTGCACGATCTGGGGCCCATGCGTGCCGCCCGGCGTGAGCCGCTGGTCGGCCTCCACCTCACTGACCGGCGCAGCGGCTACCCGCTCCAGATGGTCCTGCGCGCGGCCGACGCGGGCTGGCGGGTCAGCGAAGTCGATGTCCCGTATCTGCCGCGGGCCGGGAAGTCGAAGGTCACCGGGACCTGGCGGGGTACCTGGCACGCGGTGCACGACATGCGCACCGTGCTCTCGCAGCCGCCGCTGCCCGTCCCGGCATCCGGTGGGGAGGATGCGCAGTGACCACGATGCTCATCCTTGCCAAGGAACCGGTGCCCGGGCGGGTGAAGACCCGCCTTACCCCGCCGTACACGCCCCAGGAGGCGGCGCTCCTGGCCCAGGCGATGCTCACCGACTCCCTGCAAGCAATGCTCGCGGCCCCCGCCGAGCGGCGGGTGCTGGTCCTCGACGGCACACCTGGACCCTGGCTGCCGCCCGGCATCGAGGTCGTGCCGCAGGGGCAGGGCCGGCTGGATGAACGGCTGGCCGCGGCATTCGGGGTGTGCACGGGTCCGGTCGTACTGATTGGTATGGACACCCCGCAGGTCACCCCCGCTGTCCTGGCGCCCGCGCTGGCCGAGGACGCCTGGCAGGGCTGCGACGCATGGTTCGGCCCGGCACTGGACGGCGGCTTCTGGGCGCTGGGACTCGCCGAACCCGATCCCGCACTGCTGCGCGGGGTACCGATGGACGTCCCCGACACCGGTGCCCTGCAACGCCAGCGGCTGACCGAGGCCGGGCTGACGGTGCGGGACCTGCCGGTGCTGCGGGACGTCGACACCGCCGCTGACGCGCGGGCGGTGGCGGCCCAGGCCCCGCACACCCGCTTCGCCACGAGCCTGGCCCTGCTGATACAGGCCAGGCCGCAATGACCGCCGGCTTCGTACCGCGTCCCCGCCTGCTATGCGGGCATCACACCATCGGCTCAAGAGAAACGACGGCTGCCAACCGGTGACCAACGGACGTACATTCCACACCGGAATCCTGCTGGCCGCTCAGACCGCCTTCCTCGTCGTAGCCGTCCGCAAGGACGGCTACCACTTGGATCCGGCCTGGCTGTCCTGGTGGTACGTGGCGTGCTGGCTGCTGTTCGCCGCCGCGGTATGTTCGCTGCGGAAGGTGCCCGTCCGGCACGCTGTGGCGCTGGTGCTCGCGGGCGGCATCGCGGTGGCCGCCACGGGCCTGGCGGCTCCCCCGCGCACCAGCACCGACTCCTACCGCTACGCCTGGGACGGCCGGGTGCAGGCGGCCGGCATCTCCCCGTACGACCACGCGCCGGCCGACCCGGAACTGACCCGGCTTCGCGACAGCTGGCTCTTCCCCACCGGCGCCGCGTGCGCGCATCCGGACCGGGCGTGGATCCCCGCGCCCGCCGGTCACACGCACTGCACCCGCATCAACCGCCCGCAGGTCCACACCATCTACCCGTCCGTCGCCGAGACCTACTTCCTCCTCGTCCATGCCCTCGCCCCGGACGGCGCCAGGCACAAACCACTCCAAATCGGCGGGGCGCTGCTCTCGCTCAGCGTCACCGCCGCCCTGCTGCTGGTGCTGCGCCGGCGCGGCATTGTGCGGTGGGCCGCCTACTGGGCCTGGTGCCCGGCCGTGCCCGTCGAGGCGGTGAACAACGCACATGCCGATGTGCTCGGCGTGCTCCTGGCCGTCGTGGCGCTCGGTGTCGTGGCCCGGCGCCGGATCACGGGCGGCGCCCTGCTGGGCGCGGCCGTCGCGACCAAACTGCTGCCCGCCCTGGTGCTGCCCGGCGCGCTCTCGGGGGTGCGGCGGGTCCGGGACGCGGCGGCCGTACTGCTCCCCGCCGCCGCGGTGGTGGCCGTCGTCTATCTGCCGTACGAGCTGCTGTCCAAGGGCTCGGTCTTCGGCTACCTCGGCGGCTACGTCAAGGAGGAGGGCTACGACGACACCCCCTCCAGTAGCAACCGGTACGCGCTGCTGCGCCTGGTCCTGCCCGACTCCTGGGTCCTGCCCGCCGTGGCCGTCGGGATGCTGGCTGTCGTGTGGCATGTCCTGCGGCACGGCGATCGGGAGCGTCCCTGGGCCGGCGCCCTGCTGGTCACCGGCACGGCGTTCCTGCTGCTGACGCCGGGCTACTCCTGGTACGCGCTGCTGCTCGTCGCCCTGGTCGCACTGGACGGTCGCTGGGAGTGGCTGGGCATCGCGATGGCGGGGGCCGCGACCTACGTCACAGGACGGGCGTTCGACGATTGGCGCACCGTGGGGACCACCGCGTACGCCATCGCGGCGGCCGCCGTACTCACCGGCTGGGCGCTGCGGCGCACCCGATGGACCCCGACCCGCGGGAAGCGCAAGTCGGCCTCCCCCATCCCGCTCGACTCCGCAGGGCATGAGGCGTGACGGGCTGTGCCGATGACACTCACAGGACCGGGCCCGCTCCCAACCCCCTGGAGAGCGGCATCAAGTGCGTCGCTCATGGCCTGGAGGGCCGGGCTCCTCGTCGGTGCCGGAAGCCTCCTGGCGCGTCTTGTGGCGGTGAATGGACACGGCAGCGATGAGCAGCAGTCCGAGCGCGGCGGCCACAAGGGGAACGCCGATACGGTCCAGGCCCTCGGCAGTCCACCGCTGGATTGTGCTCGCTGCGTCGATCACGGGGTCGCTGACATTCCCCCCCATTACCGTTTTGGTTGCCCCGCAATGGGGCGCCCGGCCTCCGGAGTTGGCATGACTTTCTCCCCCTGTCGATCGCATGTCTTGGGGGGTGGTGTCACCGGCTCCGGAGGCATCGACAGACCGCTGATTAGGGGCATGACCACCGGCCTTTTCGCAGGTCGGGAGGCTCTTCGTAATGTGGATGTGGCGATCGGTGCCGTGGGACGGCCGGGCGATTGGGACGACCGGAGGACGCACGTGATCGACATCAGCGGCATCGGCGCTTTCCTCGGCCTGGACGTCGGCAAGGGCGAACACCACGCCACCGCCGTCACGCCGGCCGGGAAGAAGGCCTTCGACAAACGGCTGCCCAACAGCGAACCCAGGCTCCGCGAGGTCTTCGGGAAACTGCAGGCCAAGCACGGGACCGTGCTGGTAGTCGTGGACCAGCCGGCCTCGATCGGTGCTTTGCCGCTGGCGGTGGCCCGGGACATGGGCTGCCCGGTGGCCTATCTGCCGGGACTGACGATGCGGCGGATCGCCGATCTCTATCCGGGCGAGGCCAAGACCGATGCCCGCGACGCGTTCGTCATCGCGGACGCGGCCCGCGTCATGCCGCACACGCTCCGCTCGGTCGATCTCGAGGACGAGACCATCGCCGAGCTGGAGATGATCGTCGGATTCGACGACGACCTGGCCGGCGAAGCGACGCGGATCAGCAACCGGCTCCGCGGCCTGCTCACACAGATTCACCCGTCGCTGGAACGGGTCCTGGGCCCGCGAGTTCAGCACCCGGCTGTGCTCAAGCTCCTTGGCCAGTTCGGTTCCCCGGCCCAGATCCGCAAGGCCGGACGACGTCGACTGATCACGCTGATACGTCCGAAGGCACCGCGGATGGCCGAGCGCCTCGTCGAGGACATCTTCACGGCTCTGGACGAGCAGACTGTCGTCGTCCCGGGCACGGACGCTGCCGAATTGATCGTTCCCAGCCTTGCCGGCTCGCTCCAGGCGGTGCTTGACCAGCGAAAGCTCCTTGCCGCCCGGATCGAGGAACTGCTGGAGGACCACCCTCTTTCCAAGGTCCTGACGTCCATGCCGGGGATCGGCGTCAGGACCGGAGCCCGCATCCTCATCGACGTCGGCGACGGATCCAGCTTCCCTTCCGCCGCCCACCTCGCCGCCTACGCCGGCCTCGCCCCGACGACCCGCAGCTCGGGCTCCTCGATCTGCGGCGAACAACCGTCCCGACGCGGAAACAAGCAACTCAAACGGGCCTTCTTCCTCTCGGCGTTCGCAGCCCTCGCCGACCCGGCCTCCCGCACCTACTACGACAAGAAAATCAGCCAGGGCAAGCACCACACCCAAGCCCTCCTCTGCCTCGCAAGACGACGAGCCGACGTCCTCTTCGCGATGCTCCGCGACGGCACCTTCTACGACCCCCAACCCGCCCCATCAGCTTGACCAAACCCATAGGGGCACCCCCCCCCCGAGGGCCGAACGCGTAAGTACCGCACGTACAACCTCCACCCGTACATTGCCTCCTACGACACCCAGGAGGAACTGGAGGAAGCGATGAACGATGCTGCCGAGCTCATTAGGGCCGGCGAGCTGCCCGTGATCAGCGCACCGCTGTACGAGACAGGGCCCCCAAGCGCCAGCCACAGCCCCTGCGGGCCGTCCGGGCCGCAGGCTAGCTCTCAGGCCGATGCTTTCCGGGATTGCTCACGCCAGCGGATATGGGCCCGTGTTGTGGTGGGACGGGCAGCCGAACGAGAAGCGCGGAGGGTCCTCGATCTGCTCCCGGTTGTCCTCGTAGACGCGCTCCCAGCCCTCCTTGTCGTACTCGGCAACGTGGAACGGCGGGTCAGCCGCCATCCCCTCCTCGTCAGTCACGATGTACGGGAACCGATGCCTTGCCGCGGCGACACGTGGATCTGTCGTGCGCGGCAAGAAGGCCACCGCCGGGTTGACCCACAGACGGGCCACACCGTCGACGTGACCGTCAAGCGCCAGGTACTCACGGTCAACGAGCCACATGAGCCTCTCCTGAAGGTCTGCCCGCTCGATGTCCAACTCGTCTGCCTCAGCGGCGACGTCCAGGACCACGGGGACGTCACCTGCGAGCCGGCTGACCAGCCGGATGAGGATCTGCAGCACCGTGCCGGCCTCATCCGACCGACGCCGCTTCTCCACCTTCGTGGTGCTGGGGAGCTCGTGTCGGTACTGGAAGTCAGCCGCCATCAGCGCCGGCCCCTGGCAGACAACCGCATCGCAGGTGCAGCTCAGCGTCTCGTCAACAGTCATGGCCCATCCCGTTCTCTGAGGCGTAGAAGGTCAGTCCTTCCGCAGTTTTCTAACGGTTCATTCGCCACAGAGATGCGCAAACCCGTGCAAATGTGCGCCGCGCACCTCGCAGGGACCTGCGGTGCCGAGGGCCCTGCGCCGCCTTTCGTGTGCGGGAGGGGGCGTCGCCCGAGCCGTACGCACCATCCCGAGAGGTGAGGGAGATCTGCCCTCCTGGAAGGGCCAAAGCCTCGCGGCGCATGTCGCGCCAGCTAAGCGCGCCGAGTGGTGGCGAACGAGGATTAGGCCGCTGAGAGCGGAACTGAGCGAGGCGGTCAAGAGATCACTCATGGGTTCTTGAGAGCCTCTGGTTCACGGGCTGCGACAGGTGGTCCATCTTCGCTGGCAAGCAATCCATGTTCAGTGTCCGAGGACACCGTGGAGGGCGCGGCGGTCTCCGGACAGGGCGTAGCGGCGGGCGGCGAGTCCGTTGTCGAGGGTCTCGCCGATCTGGTCGCACAGCGGGGTGAGGACGGCCCTGTTCTCGTATAGCTACCGCCAGGTGGCGCGTAGCGCTGAGTAACCGTCAGGCAACAGTTGTGGTCTTCTGATCTTCGCTCCGGTTCCGCCTCGCCACGCTGTGGTGATCCAACTGGTTGGGCGAGGGAGCACGGGTGCGGCAGGACTGGGAGCCGGAAGACCTGATCGAGGTCTGGACGCTGCTCGAAGACGACATGAAGAAGGTGCGGAACAAATCGGGGGCGACCCGGTTGGGCTTCGCGTTGTTGCTCAAGTTTTTCGAGGTGGAGGCCCGGTTCCCGGAGTCCGCCAAGGAGATGCCCGCGGCGGCAGTGGAGTACGTGGCCCAGCAGGTGAAGGTTCCCGCGGGTGCGTGGGCGGACTACGACTGGCAGGGCGACCGGATCAAGCGGCATCGCAAGGAGATCCGGGAGGCGTACGGGTTCCGGGCGAACACCGAGGAGGACCAGGAGCGGCTGGCCGAGTGGCTGGCCGCTGAGTTGTGTCCGGTGGAGTTGTCGCGGGATCGGCTGGCGGCGGCGGTGGTGGCCCGGTGTCGTAACGACCACATCGAGCCGCCGGCCCCGGGGCGGGTCGGGCGGCTGGTGGGCAAGGCGGTCAAGGACTTCGATGCATAGTTCTGCCGCAGCAGGGTGGAGCGGCTCTCGCACGCGACCCGTTCGCGCCTGGAGGACCTGGTCGCCAGCAGCGGGGACGAGACCGGCGAGGGAGCGGACGGTGAGGGTGCGGTGGCGGGTGGCGGGCGGTCGCATTTCGCCGAGCTGAAGGCCGACCCGGGGGCGCCGGGGCTGGAGAGCCTGCTGGCGGAGGTGAACAAGCTTCAGCGGGTGCGGCGGTTGGAGTTGCCTGCGGACTTGTTCGCGGACGTGTCGGAGAAGCTGGTGGACGTGTGGCGGGCGCGGGCGTCGAAGGAGTATCCGGCGAACCTGGAGCGGATGAAGCCGCCGCGGCGGCTGACGCTGCTGGCTGCGCTGTGTCATGTGCGGCAGACGGAGATCACTGACTCGCTGGTGGACCTGTTCATCCAGCTCGTGCTGAAGATCAACACCCGGGCGGAGCGGAAGGTCGACAAGGAGCTGAACGCCGAGCTGAAGAAGATCCGGGGCAAGGAGGGCATGCTGCTGCGGGTCGCGGAGGCGGCGCTGTCCGAGCCGTCCGGCACGGTGCGGCGGGTGATCTATCCGGTGGTCGGCGGGGAGAAGACGTTGAAGGCGCTGGCGGCGGAGGCCGCGGCGAACGAGGCCCGCTACAAGGCCCGGGTCCGCACGGTGCTGCGGTCGTCGTACTCGGCGCACTGGCGGCGGATGCTCTCGCCGTTGCTGGGCTCGCTGGAGCTGAAGTGCAACAACACCGCGTACCGGCCGGTGATGGACGCGATCGACCTGCTTCAGCGCTACCTGGACCAGCCGCTGAAGAAGGGCGCGTTCTTCGATCCGGCGGAGAGCGTGCCGCTGGTGGGGGTGGTGCCCGAGCACTGGCGGGCGGCGGTGGTGGACGACAAGGGCCGCATCGAGCGCATCCCGTACGAGCTGTGCGTGCTGGTCGCTTTGCGGGACGCGGTGCGGCGCCGGGAGATCTGGGTGGTGGGGGCGAACCGGTGGCGCAACCCGGAGGACGACCTGCCGGCGGACTTCGAGGACAACCGGGACGTGCACTACGCCGCGCTGGGCCAACCGCAGGACGCCGGGGAGTTCATCTCCGCCCTGCAAGGCAAGCTCCGCACCTCGCTGGACCGCTTCGAGCAGGCTCTCGCGGAGGGCACGACGGGCGGGGTGGCAATCGTCAAGAAGCACGGCGAGCCGTGGATCAGGGTCTCCCCCCGGGCGAAGCAGGAGGAGCCGGAGAGCCTGGTGGCGATCAAGGGCGAGATCGAGCGGCGCTGGGGCACCATCGACCTGCTGGACATCCTGAAGTACGCCGAGTTCGACACGGACTTCATCGCCGAGTTCACCTCGGTCGCCACCAGAGAGATGCTGTCGAAGGACGTGCTGCGCCGCCGCCTGCTGCTGGTCCTGTTCGGACTGGGCACGAACATGGGTATCAAGCGGGTCGCGGTGACCGGCAAGCACGGCGAGTCGGAGGCGATGCTGCGGCGGGTGCGGCACCTGTTCGTCAACCGCGCCAACATGCGCGCGGCCCTGCGGAAGCTGGTGAACGCCACCTTCGCCGTCCGGGACGAGATGTGGTGGGGCACCGGCACCGCATGCGCCTCCGACAGCCGCAAGTTCGGCGCCTGGTCCTCCAACCTGATGACCGAGTGGCACCAGCGCTACCGTAGTGGAGTCCCGACAGGTTCCTTCGCCGTCTGAGCTGGCGCGATTACCCATTTCAGCAGGTAGCGGCGTGGAACCTGACCTCACTCGATGGCGTGGGATTTCAGCTGTAACTCTTATATTTTGCGAGTAGTTGCTGTAATTTCCTTGTCCGTGGCAGATTCTGGAAGTCGCTGGCTCACGCTGGTACACCCTCCGGCTCCGGAGGAGGTCCCAACAGAGCCCGTACTGCCTCCTGCAGGGACCGGTCTGGCGGACGTTGTCACCCGGCAGCGCCGGGCTGCCGCGACAATCACTGATGGCGAGGCGGACGCGTTCTTCCAGGACACCTTGATGGAGTACATCTGGGCCCGGGACGTAGCGGGTCTGGCGCCGACGACCCTGCACCGACAGGTACAGCCAGTCGTCGAGCTCTGCGACTTCTACAAACTTCTGCCGTGGCAGATCACGCCCCGACACCTGGACCAGCACTTCGCTGGGGTCGGCAAGCGTGCGTCGACCACACTGCGGGGCAAGCTGCAGAAGATCGACGGGTACTACCACTTTCTGGAGCAGCGGTACGCCGGCGAGATCGCCCGGCGGTTCGGCGCGGCCGTTGAGTCGCCGGTCGATCCGTACAACCGTCCTGTTCACCGTGGTGACTTCGGCCTGAGAATCCCGCCGTCGAAGCGGGCCGTGAAAGAGTTCTTCGCGGCGTGGCGCAGCGAGCTGCCGATGGCGCGGAAGTATCCGGTGGCCTGCCGCGACTACGTGATGTCGAAGCTCACGTACATCTCGGGGGTGCGCGCGGCGGAGCTGTGCGGTGTGCGGATCGGCGACATTCACTGGGAGTTGGGGCAGTGGGGGCGGTTCGTCGTGCAGGGCAAGGGTGCGCGGCGATCCGGTCCGCGGGAGCGGCAGGCGTACATGTTCCAAGAGGGCCGGGATCTGCTGTGGTGGTATCTCGAGGAGATCCGCGGAGAGTTCACTGACGACCCGAGCGACCCGGGTGCCCCGCTCTTCCCATCCGAGCGGCTTCCCAGCGGGGTGGCGGCTTTGAACGTTCCCATCGCCCCGCCGGTGGGCCCGGACGCGTTTCGACGCGCACTGCGGGAAGCCTCGAAGCTCTACCTGAGGGGCCCGGTCACGTATCTATTCCCCCATCTGCTCAGGCATGCCTGCGCCACGCACCACTACGAGGACGGCATGCCGTTGTGGGACGTACAGCAAATCCTTGGCCATCGCTGGGCAACGACCACAGTCGGGTACCTTTCGTCCGTTCGCGCTGACCCTGAGAAGGCGAGCCTGGAAGCGTCGCGCCGGGCTGTTCAGCGGCTGAGGGGAAGGGCATAGAGGTGAAGTGGAACTTGCGGATGGTCGCTGCCCAACGGGACATCTGGCGGCCGGTTCAATTGCTCGCGGCGTTCCGGGAGGTCGGATTCACCCCGTCGCTGAGCAAGGTCGCTGCGCTGTGGGGCAGCCAGCCGGTGACCGTGCGGCTGGAGGACCTGGACATGATCTGTGCGGCGCTCGACTGCACGGTGGCGGACCTGATGCAGGAGGAGCCGGAGTCCCATCGCGCAGTACGGGACGAGGCACCTCGCGCGGCCGCGAGCGGCATGCCTGGGTCCGAGGCGGCACGGCCGGTCCCCCGCCCCGGCGGCTCCGGCCGCAAGTCGCTTCCGCCGAACTAGACCACGGCCATGGGCTTTCGAGAGCAGTGGGAGAGGTGGGCGGAACAGGGACCTGCATCGTGTCGGAGATGCGGCGCCTGGGGCACGGTACGCCCCCGGGGCGTGTGCCAGCCGTGCACTGACTGGCACCCCGCGAACCACGGTGTCGGACGGTGCCGCCACTGCAGATGGCCGAGGGAGGTCACCCTCGACCAGCACGGGATGTGCCGCCTGTGTGCGCTGGAGTGCCGCATCGCCTCGGGGGAAATGGGCCCGCCCAAGGCGGATCGACCGCGGCCTCTGCAACTGTCCTTGATCCTCCCAGCGGTGCTGCGGTCAACGGCCGGCCAGCCTCGTGTGTACCAGCGGCAACTGGAGCGAATCCAGCAGCGGCAGCGAAAGGAAGTACAGGCTGCTTCGTTCCCACCGCCGATCCCCGGGCAGACGTCCCTCCTTGTGGTGAGGCAGGGAAGGATGTCCGCAAGAGACTTCACGACCGCCGGCTACTCCCGGGACATGGAGGCCGTCCGGGCGGCCATCGACGCGACGGCGGAGGCGCGGGGTCCGTGGGTCCGCGACATCGGCCTCCTGTCCGACTGCCTCCACGCTCTGACCGCACGTCCTCCCGGGACCCGCCGAGTCGGCCTCGACGCCATCCTTCGACTGCCGCGCCGACCGGCGCTGATAGCGGAAGTCCTCGACCGCGCCGGGCTCGGACCACAAGCGGAGCGGGCTGAGATCATGCGGCTAGCCCGCCAGATGGTCGCACTGGCCTCCAGTTGCACCCACTGCCTGGCGTGGAAGGCCGACGGAGCCCGGCTGTGCCTGCCGTGCCAGCGCTTCAAGCAGGCCCACCACCAGGTCGGCGCGTGCGCGCGCTGCGGACGGAACCTGCCACTGCAGCAGGGACGATGCCGGATGTGCCTGTACGCCCTTGCTCACATCGGAGAGCGAGCTTTGACGTCCGGCGTCCAGTTATGGATGGATGGAGCCGGGCTACGGCCGCGCTGGCGCGGGTACCGACTCGTCACTGGACAGGACGGCATCCAGCGCCCCGTCCAGGAGTTGGCCGGCCTGCTCGCGCAGCGGCCCCGCGAGCGGCCCGGCGGCCTGCGGCAGCCACGGGAAAGCCGTCAGCAGCGCCCACAGCGAGTGCGCGTACAGGTCGACGTAGCCGGGTGCCAGGTGCAGCCCGCGGGCCAGGCCCCGCAGCAGGGTCACCGGATCCCAGCCCGACAGGTCCCGGTCCCGCATGAAGGCGTCGTCCGGCTGCGGCAGCGGCAACGCCCCCAGCCACAGTGCCCAGTAGTTGAGGTTCGCGGCCTCCGCGGTGTCGTCGTCGGCCAGGGCGCGGTCGATGAAGTCCAGCAGCGGCTGCGGGTCACCGAGGCGGGCTAGCTGTTGCGGGTCATGACGTTGGTGGCATTGGGGCACTCGGAGACTTGGGTGCTCAGTCCGACTGGATGAGTCACTTGAGCGCGGGTCGTCCTGGCCGATCGTGGAGACTCCGCAGCGCGATCTGTGCCTCTACTCTCGCCCCTTGGCCAGGTGTGAGGGGGCCCCAACCCTGTTTTTGATACTCAAGTACATAACCGCTAAGGTTGAAGGCATGGGTAGGCCACGATCCTTCGACGAGTCCGCGGTACTGGACATCTCGGCAGCAGAGTTCCGGGTGCACGGGTTTGCCGACACGTCGACCGAGCAACTCTGCGAAGCAACCGGGGTACAGCGCGGCAGCCTGTACAACGCCTTCACCTCGAAGGAAGAGCTCTTTATCCGGGCGCTGGACCGCTACGCGGTGACATTCCGCGAGCGCCAGGCCGTAGTCCTCACTGACGCCGATCTCGCCGGCGTCGAGCGTTTGCGCGCGGTGTTGGAAGCGGTCGTCGACGAGGAGCACGCCGCTCACGAACATGGTCACGGGGCGGGGTGCATGGTGGTGCACACCACGATGAACCCGGACCTGCGCAATCGCGATGAGCGGATCGCCCGCATCCTCGACCGCGACCTGCGCGAGCGTCTAAGTCTTCTCGAAGGGGCCATCCGGGCCGGCCAGATTGACGGCAGCGTCCCCGCCGACATTGACCCCGGCGAGGGCGCCCTGCTGTTCGTGACCGTGGTGAATGGGCTGCGGGTCATGGGGCAGGTCGGCGTGGATCCGGCAACCCTGCACCGGGTGGCGTTGGCCGGGATCGCAACCCTGATCGGCTGAGCGCCCCGTCGGCGGTCAGGGCATCAGCCTGTCCACGTTTTTGATACTGAAGTACAGAACGGTTGCCTTGTGAATCTTTCAAAGAAGAGGGCCCACCCTCGCGTCGAGAAGGACCAACTCATGCCCAAGTCCGTATATCTGATGACGCTCGGCATCTTCGTGATGGTTTGCAGCGAACTCCTCGTCGGCGGTCTGATGCCGCAGATGTCGAGTGATCTCGGTGCCAGCATCCCGCAGATCGGCTATCTCATCACCGCCTTCGCTCTAGCGATGGCGCTCGGCGGTCCGCCCCTCACCATCGCTGTGCTGCGCTTGCCGACGAAGAATGCACTGCTCGTCCTCTTCATCATCTTCTTCATCGGCAACGCACTCGCGGCGCTGTCGACCTCCTACAGCACGATGCTCGTCGGGCGGCTCGTCACAGGAGCTGCGTCTGGGGCGTTCTTCGGGGTCGCGCTGTCCGCCGTTGCCCAGATCACTACGCCCGAGCTGCGCGGCCGCGCGACGAGCCTCGCGCTGCAGGGCCTCATGCTCGGCACGGCGCTCGGCCTGCCGCTGTCAACACTCATTGGCGGCCAGTTCGGCTGGCGGATGGCCTTCGTCGCGATCGCCGTCTTGACCGTGGTCATCGCTGCCACGACCCTGCTGGCGCTCCCTCGTCTTACCCCGGAGAGCTCGAGTGGCCTTCGTGCGGAGCTTGGGGTATTCCGGGATCCTCGACTGTGGTTCGTCATGGCGACGTCGACGCTCATCATCGGAGCGACCTTCGCCGCGTTCTCCTACTTCGCCCCGATCCTCACCGACATCACGGGCTTCTCTCAGTCGATCGTCCCGTTGCTGCTGCTCGCGTACGGGGCTGCGACCGTCGTCGGCAACATCATCGTCGGTCGGCTGGCGCAGTCGCACACGATCTCGGTGATCGTCGCCGGTCTGCTCCTCAATGTAGCGTTCCTCGTTGGCTTCGCTGTCTTCGCCGAAAATCCCGCGGCAGCGATCATCGCGATGGTTGGGATCGGCCTCGTAGGAATCACTCTCAACCCGGCCACGATCACGCGTGTGCAGCGGGCGGGTAACGCCGGCTCGCTTGTCAACACCGCGCACTCCTCTTTCATCACCCTCGGTGTCGTGATCGGCTCCTGGATTGGCGGCCTCGGGATCAACGTCCTTGGGCTCAGGGCTCCGCTCTGGGTGGGGGCCGGTCTGGCGGTGCTCGCCCTCCTCGCGATGGTCCCGGCGATCGTGTCGGCCGCCCGTGCTCCGCGGGAGATCGCCGATGTCATCGATCGACCTATTCCACTCAAGACAGAACTATGAGGAGTTCGGTGCTTCTCACGGAGCGGTCGGCGTGCTCCTGAGCGATGGTGCTGTCCCGTCTCCGGTGTTCTTCGCGATGAGTTCCGGTGGGGGTGGGCAGTCGGTGTCGGAGTGGAGCGTCTATGACGGTCGTGACTTTCACGGGCCGCGGGCTGCCGCTCTGCGCGCCGTGTGTTCTTGTGGCTGGATGGGCCCTGAGCGGATGCTGGACTGGGAGGCGATCGGTGACCGGGATCTGGCCGACGCGGGCGGAGGTACGGCGAGCACGTGCACGCTGGACTGGGACGCGCACACCATCGAGGTGGGGCAGTCGGCCATCCCGCTACCGGAGACGGTCACCTCTCTGCTGACTCATCTCCAGGAAGAGATGGAGAAGTTGGCGAAGACCTCGCCGCTGGCGGCCCTGCGGGCGGCCCGCCGCCTGGAGGCGACGGCCGTGGAGGCCGCGTACTGGCCGGCCCACGACGCCCGCCAGGATGCGACCCCCGGACAGGCCGCTACCGCCCTCGGACTGAACGAGGACGCCGCACGGAAGCTGATGGCCCGCTTCGGCCGCTGGAGCCCCTACCGGTAGGCACCCCTTCCGACTTGAACCGGACGCCTACCTCCATGGCTACGTACGTACGTGAGAACGGGAGTCGGCCCGGCGGAGAGCCTCGGATACGACCCTCACGCCGGCTGAACCCGGGGTCGGCCGACCCTGTGCGCCGCTCGTCCGGGCCGGGTGTCTGCGAACGTTCTCGCCCACCCCATGGGCCTTGATGTACTGGACTGTCGAAGCAGGGCGAAGCAGGGGAGCGGGACGTTGGCCGGGCACAGCAGGGGTCACACCGGGCGCGTGAGGGACTTCAAGGACTTCGAGTGGGTGGTGTGGCGCCTGGAGGTCCAAGACCCCTCGCATCTCGCGGGCGAGGATCCGGACCTGGACGAGGGGACCCGGGAGGCGATGACGGAGCTGGCCGCCTCGCTGGGCTGCGTGTATGACCACTGTGTCGACTACGACTCCTGCGACGACGAAACGCCGTACTACGCCTGGTGGGTCCGCCTGCCCGCAGCGGAGCATGCCCGACTCGGAAGGGGCGGCCTGCCGCTGGTCATTGGCCCGCTGCGCCAGTACCTGAGCACGCAGCTTCCCGACGGGTTGAAGTGGGAGATCACGCCGGACCGCGAGTTGACGTATCGCCACGCCACAGCATGGCCATGCGGGCCGCCTACGACGATCTGATCGCCCCGTTCGAGCGCGCCCTGATGCCGCTGCGCCGGGAGGGGGCCGATGCACCTGATCCGCGGGCGAAGGTCTGGAAGTGGGAGGAGGACCTCCTAGTCGGCACGTTCGACCTGTGGCTGTGCAGCGACCCGGACCGGCCGCACACCTGGATCGTCGTCACCGTCGGACTGTGGACCGAGCCGCAGCTCTTCGACGAAGAGCCCGCAGCCGGCCTCGGCCACTTCGATTTCACCTCGCACCACCCGCTGCTCTTCCTGCCCCGTCCGCCGGGCCCGGCGACCTTCACCGCCCGCGCGGAGTCCGGCTCGTTCCCCGGCAAGAGCACCTCCAGGACGAAGGCCCCCGACGCCATCGGGACAGCCCACCAGTGGACCGCCAACGACCCCGACGTCCTGGCCGAGCGGGTCGCCCGCGACCTCAAGCTGCTGTGGCCACACCTCACCATCCCGGAAAGGAGCTGACGATCGCCTCGTACGCGAAGGACCCGCGCTGCGCCGCCATGGCCGAAGCCCTCGTGCCCCTGCTGCGCCGCAACTGCCCGGAAGGCGCCGGCGGATACGGCGGCTCGTACCAGGTGAACCTGGATGACGAGGAAGCCGTCGGATTGGGCGGGGTGGAACTGATCCGGGCCGCGATGCGCAAAGCGGCCCGGCAACTCGGCTGGAAGGTCACCACGATCGGGATGATCGGCACCCGTCACGGCACCATGGTCGTCGTCCAGGACGTGCGCGAGGTGCCCGAGGAACACAGCACCGTGATCAACGATGCCATGAACGACCGGATGCGAGCCGCGCTGCACAAGGTGTGGGGTGAACCGGGGCCGGTGCCCGTGCAGCACGGCTCGGTCGCCTTGATGACGCAGGAATTCCGTGCGGCCGTCTCGGTGAGCAGCGCCTGACCCGGCGACGTGCTGGGCTCGGGCGGCGCCGCGTGGGGTGCAACGACGCCCGCTCGCCGGGAGCCGCAGCCACGTCGCCCAAGCATCACCGCCGAGCTGACTTGCTGTCCGGGCGCCGCGACTTCGAGGTGGAGCAACTCGGGGCCGATCGCGTGGTGCGCGGCGTCGGGGGATGGCGTGATCCCGGCGACACGCACCACTACTAACCCTCAGCTTTGACCGGCTCCGTCCGTGCCCTGAGCGTCGCCCTGAGCGTCGTCGTCTTGGGCGAGGTCTTCGGCGTCGTCGATGCCTGGCAGCGGCGGCTGCTCGCCGTCGTCCTCATCATCCTCGTCTTGTTCATCAACCGGGTCCGCGGCGTACTGGGAGGCCGCGGCAAGGGCGCGCAAGTTGGCCGGGAGCATGCCGATGCCCAGATTGCCTGAGATCACTTTGCCGATCCCTGAGTCGAATGCGGGCAGGGCGCAGGCTGCTTGTTGTGCGAGGCCGGCGCTCTTGACGAAGTTGCTGAGGCTAGTGCCGTAGATAGACGCAGCGATCTGTTCGGCAATCGGGTTGCGCGGGAGCATGCTGCCGATGCCGCCTGCGGTCAGGTTCAGTCCGTGGATCCCGAGGGCTGTTTGTTGTGCGAGGCCGACGTTTTTGATGATGTCGCTGAGGCCGGTGCTGTACTTCGGCATGGACGCAGCGATTTGTTCAGCGATCAAGTTGTGTCTTACCAGAGCAGCGGCACCCAGCGTCGGCAAGGACACCGAGAGGTGCTGGGCCACCGCTTCTTCGGCCGACGAGGTGGCACCCAGCACATCCCGTACGGCGCGCCGGGACGCGGCCTGCACCCGGCGCTTGAGGCGCTGCAGGATTTCGGCGCACTCCGTGTTGTCGGTGTCCGGCAGAGACGGGTCGGCTGTCTCCAGCACCGTGGGGTCCTCGGCCTCGCCGGAGGAGAAGAGAACCTTCATCTTCCACGTGCACGCGATGTAGCGGGCCTCCGAGCAGTCACTGTCACCAGCAATGCCATACAGCAGCCACTGTGCGTTGGCCGTGTACCAGACATCCTCCTCGATCCTGTGCCCCGTGACGCCATCGACGCTGAGCAGCTCCGTCGCGGGAGGGCCCGCCCACGCACACCATGACTCCGGGGCCCCAGCAGCACCCAGACCCTCGAAGCCGATAGGAGAGCTGAGAAGCTCCATTGCCGTCTGAGCAACCCGCGCCCGTACGGGCTGTGACCGCAGGAGCTCGGTGGCGGCGTCCTTCGCGTCCTGTCCGGACACTTCCTCGGTGAACTCCGAGACAACCTGCGCGAAGTCCGTGAGCCGCTTGAGCCGGCTCTCCAGGCCGCGCACGTCCTCGTCCAGCGGGTACGGGTAGGTGTTCCCGTCCCCGAAGTCAGTGGAGTTGTTCGTGACGAAGTGGATCTGCTCTTCGGGATTGTTCTTAAGGAACTCCAGGATGGAGAACCAGATGGCGACATCCCGGGCTCCCTTAGGACTCTCCTCCTTGCCGGGCTGACGGGGCTTGGCCGGCTTAAGCCCCATCGTCTCGCGAGACAGTGCCCGCCGCGCTGCGTCACCACTTGTCTCGATCACCTCGAAGATCTTCCGGTAGGTGCTCCGCCAGTGGTCCAGGAGACGCTCTGTATCGAGCGGCTCCAGCGAGCTCTTCAACTCCCAAGGAAGTTCGTCGTTCAGTTTCTCCAGCACGCGTACAGCCGACTGGTGCTTCACCGGGTAAAGCTGCGCCTGGTGCGCGGCCATCTCTTCCATCACCATCCACGGCACTGCCACCCTGTGGCGCCCCGAGGCCCTCAGCTTCCGGACGATGTCGGCCACCGGGCCCTCGGCCGACAAGAGATTCACCGCGTTCGTATCAAAAATGATCAACCTTGCTCCTCCGTCGCAGCTCTCATCATCTGACGCACCGGGGCTTCCCGTCCGGAGTCGGACACACCACGGGCCCCGGGGGGATCAGCCATGACATCCCCGGGGCCCGGTTGGGTCCGCGCTGTCCAACGACCGCGCCCGCCCCGGCGTTACGTCGCGGCCAGCTCCGGCACTTCGAGAGCTTCGGCCACCTTGCGGGCCATCGCGGCCACCTGCGGAGGCAGGTAGCTGTCCAGCGAGTCGACGTCGTCGCACAGCTTCGCCTTCAGCCCGTGCAGGCACGCCTCGGTGAACAGCTTGCCCGGGTCGTCCTCGGGCCGCTGCGCCTGCTCGGCCTGGCTCTGGCCCCGGTGGTGCCGCATCCGGTTCGTCGACGCCCGCATCGCCTCGTACGGGATCGCCTCGCCCATCAGGCCCGTCACGTGCGAACGGTCTTCCTCGTCCGTGCCGTGAGCACGGATCGCCTGCTGCCCGACCTGGAGGTAGCTCTGCAACGTGTGGGATGCCATGCCGGTGCGCTCGCAGTACGCGGCGATCAGCATGGCCACCATGTCCATGGTGTCCGCCGCGTCGGTGGCCCGGTACAGCGTCATCCGCTTCCAGGTGTGCGCCTGGTCGGGCTCGGTGTATCGCAGCACCTCCTGGCAGTTCTGCACGCCTTCGGAGACCAGATGGTGGATCGCCCGCCGCAACGGCTCGGGCATCGGGGTGTGTTCCATGGCCGCACGCTAGAGGGGCCGCGCTCCCGGGCACCGCAGTCGCGGCCCCTGATCACCCGGACGGACCAGAAGGGCAGGCAGCTCACCGCCGGGCCGGGCCTACGCGGTGTCTCCGGGCTCCACGGGCCGGACGCGATCCAGCGGTGCGTCCCATTCGATGCCGCCGCCTTCCGGCACCATGAACGCCTGACGGCTGACCAGGTTGCAGGACTTCTTGAGCCGCTCCTCGAGGACGCCCGTGAGCAGACCGGTCCGCTCCGAGACCGTGTCCTTCACGAGGGTTCCGCGCGGGTAGGGCAGTTCGCCGTGGCTGAGTGTCGTGGCCGGCTTCTGGTTTCCGTTCACGTGCGGACTCCTGTCTGGATTGCTTGGGCGAGGCGGGCGGCGACGTCGGAGCGCACCCGCCCGAGGCCGATGAGCCGCAGTGCGGGCGAGGCGGTGTCGGGGACCAGGGCGCCGGTGTCCGGGGGCGGCTGCTGGGTCATGCGCACCCTCGGCGCAGTGTGTCGGCGAGCTTCAGGGCCACGTCGGCCCGGATGTTCCCCAGAGTGACGAGGTCCAGGTAGGGCGATGCGCCGTCGGTGCCCAGGGATGGGAGCACGATGCCGGCCGCTGTGAGCGCCTCGCGCAGGGTCTCGGTCGCGGTGTACGGGTCGATCGCATCGCGGTCGTGTTCAGTAGCCATGAATTCGACGCTATGGACGGCATGTTGTGGAGCGCCAGGGGAGTTTCTCGAAGTTTCTTGACCCCCTGACGGAGTTGCGCGATGTTATCCATGAGGGTCTGTCAAGGTCCGTACGGAGAGTGCTGGCCTCGGTGATGCTGGATGGATCAGTCCTCGACGAAAGGAACTGATCATGGCGCGACGACTGCGCTTCAACGGCACGGGAAGCGGCGGGGGTTCCTGCCCCGCGGTGCATGAGGACCTGGACACGGGCGAGATCATCGTGCACGGGCCGCGGCTCACCGACCCTGAGGCGCTTGCCCAGCTGCAGCACATCGACGAAGACGAGATCCCGGTCGTCATCCCGCGCAACACCCTGATCGACTTCGGACCGAAGGAGCGCGAGGAAGAGCCGCGCATCCTCACCCCCGAAGAGTTCGCGCGGATGTTCGAGAACTTCCGGCACAGCGCATGGCACCTGGAGGTGGCCCGCGGCTACGCCGTCGACAGGGCGACCAGCACCTACAAGCAGTTCGTGCGGGGCGAGACGCCGACGTGGGACATGGCCTCACCGTGGGCGCGCACCATCAGCGCCAAGACCGCAGACGGCGTGAGTGTCGCGCGCGTGCGCATCGTCGACAACCCGCCGACCGAGGGACAGCGCTACCTCCTCGCGCACGCCGACCACAACGCCCAGCTGGGCGAAGAAGTGCGGAACATGTGGCGCGAGGACGCGGAGCGCCACAACCTGCCCGACGAAGACTTCTGGATCTTCGACTCACACATCGTCGCCCTGTGCCTCTGGGACGAGGCGGAGAACCTGACGGGTGTGGAGCTGATCTCGGAGCCCGCACGGGTCAACCAGTACAACCGTCTGCGTGACGCCGCCATGCACTATGCCCTCCCGTACCCGCAGTTCGTGGCACGGATGGCAGCGGGGGAGTAGAGCAGGTGAGTACCGGTGAGCACGGACTATCAGCAGGCGCGTGAGGATCTCGGACTCCGGCTCCGGGAACTGCGGCTCACCGCCCCTGAGGGCCGGCTCACCGGTACGCAACTCGCGACCCGCCTCGGCACCGGGTGGTCCAAGGTCAAGGTCAGCAAGCTGGAAAACGGCCGGCAAACCGCGACCTCCGAGGATCTCCGGGCGTGGGCACAGGGGACCGGGCAGCCCGAGACGTACGACGAACTCCTGGCCAGGCTCAGAGGCTTCGAGTCGCACATCCGCTCATGGCGCCGCCAACTGTCGGCAGGGCACAAGACGGTGCAGGACGCGGCAGCGGCCCAGGGGGAGCGGACGGAGGTCCTCACCATCTGGGAGAACTGCCTCATCCCCGGCATGCTCCAGATCCCGGACTACGCCCGCCACGTCTTCGCCCGCCACTGCGAACTCATGCGCTCCCCCCGCGACACCGAGGACGCGGTACGCGCCCGGATCCAGCGCCAGGAGGGTCTGTACCAGCGAGGCAGGAAGTACCGGATCATGATGTGGGAGGGCGCACTGCGCTCTCTGGTCTGCCCCCCGTCCGTACTCGCATCCCAGCTCCATCATCTGGCGGGGGCCATCGGCCTGGACACCGTCGAACTCGGGATCATCCCGTTCAGCGCCTCGCTGAAGATCTTCCCCGGCAACAGCTTCTGGATCTACGACGAACGCCTGGCCATCGTCGAAGACTGGCACGCAGAACTCTGGATCGACGACGCGGACAGCGTTGCCACCTACCTGCGCGTCTGGAACACCCTTCAGGAATCCGCCGTGTACGGGGCCGACGCCCACCACGTCATCAACGCCGCCAGGCGCACCCTGAACCCGCGCTGACGACCCACGACCGCGCGGGACGACCGGCCGCTTGTGATGCTCACGCTGTGTCGGCGGTGTAGTTGAGGAAGTCGGCGACGACGGGTACGCCGCGGCGGCGTCCGAGTTTTTGCCGGAGGTCGTTGAGGGTGCTGGTGCCGCGTGCGGAGGTGACGCCGCCCATGCGGGCGACGGCGGTGTGGGCGGTGTCGACGGCGGCGTCGATGTCGCCCAGGGCGAGATGGGCTTCGGCGAGGCGTGCGAGGTAGATGGCGTGTCCGCGCGGGAAGGCGTCGCCGTCGTACGCCTCGCCCTCGCTGTGGTGGGCGGTGGAGGCGTTCCTAAAGTGCTTGAGGGCCTGGCGGGGGTTGCCGAGGTTGAGGGCGGAGCTGCCCAGGAGCTGGTGGGTTTCGCCGAGGTTGAACCAGTAGACGCAGGCCGGATCCGCTTCCATCGGGCCCCGCGTGTCCGTAGGTATCCATGGCGGCGTTGGCGGACCGGTCGGCGGCACGGGTGTCACCGGCGCGGGCGTGGGCCCGGCAGGCACGGGCGTGGAGCATGGCGGTCATGCGCGCTGAGCCGATCCGTGGCGCCTGGGTGAGTGCTGCTTCGACGAGGTCGATCGCGCCGCGCGGGTTGCCGGTGGAGTACTGCTGGATGGCCCAGAACGCGAGCGTGTTGGCGCCGACGACCGGGTCGTCCGCGCTCGCGGCGGCCCGCATGGCGGTGACGTAGTGGCGTTCGGCTGCGGCGATCTGTCCGCTGTCGTACGCCGTCCAGCCCGCCGACCTCGATGCCTCGGCCGCGGCCCCGAACAGACGGCGCCCGACGCGCTCGCTGTAGGAGGCGTCCTTGAGCGCGCTGAGGATCAGGCGTAGTTCGGTGCGGGCGGCGTCGTAGACCTCCCCGGAGCCCAGCTCATCGTCAAGGTGACGCAGTTCGTCCAGGCGGCGCTCGAACCGGTCGGGGGTGCTGTCGTCGATGCGCCGGCCACCGGTGGAAGCGGCGCCCGCGGGGGCGGCACCGGACCACTGGGCGACGGCGCGGTACCGGCAGGGTCCGCCCACCGTCAGGTTGCAAAGGCTTTACCACCACGGCGCGTGAAGCGGTCGACAATCAGCTCGTTCCGCGGGGAGAATCGGCCGCCATGCTGAAGAACAGAGCCACGTTGCTGACCCTGGTGGGCATCCTGGTGATCTCAAGTGTCGTCCTGCTGATGCTCCTGGTCAGCACAAACGTGACAAGCGTGTCGTCCGAGGATGATGTTGCGATAGGCAAGGCCGCCCCCCGAGGTGCGCCTCTCAGCCTTCCTGTGCTTAAGGGCGGGGCAATCCTGGACGCGGATCAGTGGCCGGACGCGTGCTGGTTCGTGGACGAGGAGGAGATCAAGGCGATCTTCCCTGGCGTCAAGGACATCGAACAGGAGAGCCGCCCGGTTTACGCCCTGTCGATCAAGGACTTCGCTGCGGACTCTGCGTATAAAGGGAGTGACAGGTCCGCGTCCGGCCAGTGCCTCTACAGCATGCGCCTTCCGGGCGAGACCTACAGCGCTACCCATTTCTGGTTCCGCATCGAGGCCGTGGCCGACCCCAAGTTGATTGTCAGCTACGCCGATCGCGTCGAGCCGGCAACCAATACCAACCAGGGTGCGAAGGGCGCGGATCACTGTGTCATTGCCGGGCTCCGCGAAGGCAGTTGGCACTGTCGCAAAGGCCCGCTGCTGTTCAGCGTTGGCGGGCAGACCACCGTGACTTTCGAGGGCATGCCGGCCCCAGCACCTTGGGTCTGGCGGGACAATGTGCTCCCTGAGTTCGTCCAGACCATCGCCGCGAAGATCAAATAGCTGCCCCAGGGACGGCAGGAACTATGTTCATCTGCGCGGGCCCGGTGCCGCCGAGCGCAAGTCCAGCCCGTCAGGTTCTGCTTGTCGCTCTCTGAACTGCGGTGACGGATCTGTGGTCGAAGGCGGCAGCGACTTTGCGCCATCCTCACGCGTGCACGAGCCGGTCGTGATCCCGTCCCGCTGGGCCGCCGGCTGGGGTCGCCAACAGCAAAGACCAAAACCACCCGGGCGTCGCACCAGCGAACCTGGCCATGACACAATCCAGACTTATCCGCCGGTGGTCAAATGTCCGCCACGGTAGCTGAGGTGCCCGACGACGCGCTGTTGCGCCGCATGCTCGCCCACCGTCTCCTGGGCGAGCCGACCTATACGGACACGTACGGTCCCTGCGTGAACCGCCGCGAAACGCGCCGCTCCACAACGCGGGTATCGGAACGTCCAAGCAAACCAACCCTGGCTGGGAGCTCGTGATGGCGCGGATAGTCCTGCGTGAAAAGACCGCGAAGAATCCTGGGGAGCCGGTTCCCGGAAAACCTCCCCTGTCGACGCTCGGCCGGGTGCTGGCGATGATGCTGGCCTTCGCGGGGACGGTCGTCTTTGCGGTGGTTCTGGCCCGGCTGACTCTGCAATCCTCGGCAGCATCCGTGCCGTTGACGCACAGTAACCTGCGCCCTGGGGACTCGATCCGTGCTTATCTCGCGCAGCCCATGGCCCCTGACACCGTCAAGCAGCTCGGCGGCAATATCGTGATGGGGATACCGTTCGGTGTGCTGCTGCCGGTACTGGTACCCCGAACGCGAGGACTGGTCCGCGTAGCGGCGGCCACCGCTCTCGTGATGATCCTCGTCGAACTCGTCCAAGGCGCCCTCATCACCGGGCGCGCCTTCGACATCGATGATGTTCTGCTCAACACCACGGGTGCCCTCATCGGTTACCTGCTGATCGGCCTCCGGCTGGGCCGCGCAGTGCATCCCAGGCGCCGCCACTGGTGGCACCGGTTCACCAAACGCCAGGTGACTGTCACAGACCCAGACCCGGCATAGGTGCGCCTCGCCGCGCCCCCTGTTCCGCCGCCCCTCGCCGGGAGCGCCATGGAGTTGACCACCGGAAGCCTGAACCTGGCCTAAACGGGCATGCTGATGACCTCCAGAAGCTCGGAGGCGGACCCTGTTGCCGAGCTCCGGGCATTGGCACGCCCAGTTCCGGGTCTGTACAGCGGACGGCTGGTAGTCCGTATCGCTGGGCAGCGACTGCGCCGTGTGCAGTTCCGCCAAGGAGCGCGAGCGCCGGGAGGCTGAGGAAGGGGCGGCTGAGGAGGCGCAGGCGCAGGCGGAAGCGGAGGCGTGGCGCAAGGGGAACGGCATCTTCGGTTTTTCCTCCGCCGCTGGCGCACCGGAGCTCTGCCGGTCGTGCCCACGCCACCCGTTGGGCGTGGTGTACCGGAGCGGCGTACCGGAGGGGTGGGGCCCTGGCCGGGCGGGTCAGGGCCCCACGGGGCGCGCATCCGTGGGGCGGATTGCATGCACGCCACCGGGTAACCGAGCCGGCGCCGGTCGGGTCACGCACGCGACGCCGTATTCACCCGGTGGGCGGTGCCGGTCGTCAGAGCCGGGTGCCTTCCAGGGCGCGGCGGTCGCCGGTGAGGGCGTAGCGGCGTACGGCGAGGGAGGGGTTTCGAGGTCCCTGCGCGTGGCTGGTGGCCTCCTGGGCCCTGTCGAGGTGCGGGAGGCGACCAGCTTGCATACTTGCCGGGGTTAATACATGGGGTCCATGCCCTGGCCGCCCATGCCGCCCTCCTGCTGCTTGCTCTCCTCCTGCAGACGGCGGGCCTTGTCCGTCAGCCGCTTGCGCTCCTGCGGGTCGGTGGCACGCTCCGCCGCGTCGTTCAGTTCCTGCGCCTTGGCACGCATCTGCTGGGCACGCCCGCCGGATTCGCCTGCAGCACTCATGATCACTCCTGGAAGTGTGGGGGAGAGGACCCGGCCAGCGAATCAGTGCCAGGGCGCTCGCGCATCTTGAACGCTCACCCACCCCTATTCCGGCAGCTTCAGTGCCGGAGCGGACGGAGCTGTTCGAGGACGTCTGAGTGTGCGTGGGCCGGGGAGGAGAATGGGATGGCTGACCTTCCGCACTTGCTGCAGCAGACCGTGCGCCGCCGTCATCTGACCCCTCAGGCACTCGCCGAGCGCACCGGATCGCTCGCGTGCTGTTTCCCCGCAGCGGTATCAGGCCGTCGCGTTTAGTGTGGAGACAGGGCGCGGCACGCTCCCTGCTGTCTCCTCGGAAGGGATGACCGGCGATGACCGATACCGGACAGACCAGTCAGACCGAGACCACCCTGTCCGTGGGCGGGCGCGGCGCGAAATCCCTCGGCGCGGGACACGGAAGCGATCCGGGTTCGCGTGGCCGTACGACGATCGCCGATGGTGTGGTGGCGAAGATCGCCGGAATGGCGGCCCGGGATGTGCCCGGGGTCCATGCGATGGGCGGCGGGTTCGCCCGCGGCATGGGGGCCATGCGCGAACGCGTTCCCGGCGTGGGCGGCAAGTCCGTTACCAGCGGGGTGAAGGTCGAGGTCGGTGAGGTCCAGACGGTGGTCGGTCTGGAGATCGTCGTCGAGTACGGCGTCTCCATCATCGAGGTGGCGGGCGACATACGCGAGAACGTGATCACTGCCATCGAGCGGATGACCGGCCTGGAGGTCATCGAAGTCAACATCGCGGTCGGTGATGTGAAGCTGCCTGACGAGGAAGACGAAGAACCAGAGCGGCGGGTTGCGTAGCGGTGCGCCTGCGAACTGTGACGCGAAGGAACGCGGGAATAGCAGGGCCTTGGGCGGCTTGATCGCCGGGATGGCGCTGGGCTTCGCCGGGTAGCCCGGGCCGAACCTGCGCGTCCACTGGTGGACCGTCCCGTAGGACACCACGACGCCGCTCGCCCACCCGGACTCGTCCGCAGCAGTAGCCCCACTTCGAGCCTCGTTCACACCCGGAACGGTTCAGCCACCTGCCGTTGGCCGAGCTGGCGCAGCGCGAGGGCGACTGTGTCTGCCTGGAGCAGGGGTGGGGTGTTGTCGCGTGGGGCGCTGATCCAGTGCGCGGCGGCGGTGCCGTGCGGGGTGCAGGGCAGGAGCAGTTGCTGGTTTCGGGAGAGCACCCGCATGCTCCGTCCCTGGGCGGTGTGGCCTGTGCCGGCGGGCACCATGACGTAGAGCCGGTCGCTGATGTGGTCGGCCAGGACCGGGTATCCCAGGTGTACGTCGGCGCCCATCTTGTCCAGGGCGTCCAGGCCCAGGCCGATCGGTGCGATGACCATGACGTCCCAGGTGTCACCGCACCGCGCCCAACGGGTTGAGTCGTTTCCCTTGGCCCACAGGGCCCGCGTCCGGGCGTCGACCGTGTCTTTCGCCGCCCAGGTCGCACAACTTGGTGGTAAGGCTTCCTCCGACACGATGAACTCCCTTCAATCGCCCGTTGCTTCTCTTATAACAACGTGCGCCGGGCCGGGCGGGCTCAGGCCGAAAGCCGACCGGATTCCACCGTAAGAGCTACGCGGCACCACAAGCACCGTTCTTGCCCAGCGTGCGGGCCCCGCACACCAGGGCCCGCACACCAGGGCCCGCACACCCAGGCCGCTACGGTGCGCTACGCCGCGTCCCACTCATGCGGACAGCCGCCGCGCCACTCCACCCGCCGGGGATCATCCATCACCGCGTCCGGATCAGACACACCGGCAGTTTCGAGGAACACCACCAGGTCATGATCGGAATGGGCCAGACCCAGACCCAGGACCTTGTCGCCGCCGTCGCAGCGCATACTCACTGGCCGGCCGCCCGACGCAGACGGCCGGCGCACAACGATCGGAGCACCGCCCATGACACCAGCAAGGTCTCCGATCGCGGTTTCAGCGGGTCGCCCGGCAACGGCCCTCGCCGTCGGTATTTTCCGGCGGGATTGCGTAGGTCTGCAACTTCCCGTCGACGACGGGGGGCCGCAAATGTCGAAAATCCTTGGATTCTGCCTTCTCGGTTCAAACAAGGAAAGACGCACAATCGACGCAATGTGCCGTCGCCACCCAGCCCTACCTGCCCCGGCGCTGCGCCGGCGCGCCCAACGGGCCCCGGACGCCGGGTGGTCAGAAGTGCCTTCCGGCCTCCGCGACCTGGCAGAACCCGGAGCTCATCGCCTATGGATCCAGAAATTTGAGAAATGGCGACTTCTCATCGGTGCTTGGCGGTCAAACCAACGACCCTAAGGGAAACATTTTATTCGAGGGAGTTCTCCTCCCGCAGATGCAGTGCCACCCCACCGGGCAAATATTGATGAAGATCGCACTCCTCGTACCATTACAAATATCGGGACATGCGTGTCCCATGTAACTGTGCGGAGTTTCGCGGACTGCCTTGGCGAACTGCCGTGCATGCGGCACGGAAAAGTGTTCGAGCGAAATTATTCCTTTTAGGTGCCGTGTCCACCGGATTTCGCGCTTCGGATCGACCCTCGCTTCACCTGAGACAGAGGAAACCCCCGTCATGAACAGGAAACAGACCGCCGCTCTCCTCGCCCTCCCGACCCTCTTCGCCGGGGCTGCGCTTTTCCTCGGTGCTCCTGCCGGGGCCTCGGCCCTGGCCTGCACCGCGGGCACCGCGGGCGTCGCGGGCGCCAACGGCACCGCTGCCCACCCCGCCGGGTTCCCCGGCACCGCGGGCGGCGCCGCGACCGGGACCGGGAACTGCGCCGGCGGTGCGGGCGGTCCCGGCGGTAACGGTGTGCTGGGCGGGGCCGGAGGTGCGGGCGGCAACGGCGGGGCCGGCCTCGGCGGCGGCTCCGGTGGAGCGGGTGCTGTCGGCGGCAATGGCGGCCCCAGCGGTGCGGCGGGTGGCAACGGTGGCACCGGTGCCACCGGCGGCCTTAACGGTGCGGGCGGTGCGGGCGGTGCTGGTGGTGCGGGCACCCAGGTCGCTGCGGGCGGCACCGGTGGCCCCGGCGGTAACTCCGGTGCCAGCGCCGGAGCCGGCGGCAAGGGGGGCCTGGGTGGCGTCGGTGGATCCACCGGCGGCGCGGGCGGCAACGCTGGCAAAGGCGGCATCGGCCACGGCGGTGGCACAGGCGGCAACGGCGGCGCCGGCGGCATCAACGCCTCCGGTAACGGCGGCAAGGGCGGTAATGCCGGAAACGGCGGCAACGGCAGCTCGGGCGGCGCTTACCCGGGTGGTGCCGCGGGCATCGGCGGGGCCGGTGGTGTGAGCTCCGGAGGTATGGCCAACTCGGGCGGCAACGGAGGCATCGGCGGCAACGGCGGTGTGAAGTCGGGTGCGAGCGCTGATGGCACCTGCGGTATCGGCGGCGCCGGCGGCAACGCCACCGGGGGCCTGCTCTTCCAAGGCGGGACCGGCGGCATCGGCGGGACCTTCGGTGCCGGCAGCCCCTGCGCGAACGGCGCCAACGGAACACCGTGACCTTGCCCCACCAGGCGCCCCACCCCATCGCGCCGCAAGGACACATGGTGCACTCACACTCAGGGGCGTGACGACGGCGCCCTGCTTCCCGCCATGAGAGCCGGTTCACCGGCTCTCATGGCGGGGGTGTGCCCGGGCTGGCATCCGCGGCAAAGCAAACCGTTGCCGGCTGCGGGAACGTATGGGTGCCGGGAGCTACCCCGCAGCGCGTCCGAGCGCACGGGGCGGGGCCGATCTCATACGGAGCGTCGTGTGATGCGCGGTGTCGTGCTCCTGGGGGGCGTCAGGGTGTGGGGAGCGGCGGGACAGGAGCCGGCAGCTTGCAGCCGGCTGCGGCGGCTGCGGTTTTGAGGGCGGCGGCGGCCGCGTCGTTGGCCGTCTTCTGGGCCTTGAGGGCTTCCGCTGCCGTGGCCTGGGCGGCGGCCGGGTTGGCGGCGATGACCAGGGCGGCGGCCATGCTGGCCGCCGCAGTGACGTTGGCGGCCGCGAGGGCCGCGGCCGCGGTGGCCGCGTCCTTGAGCAGGCCCACACAGGCGGCGGCGCTGGGGGGAACGGGATCGGCGGCGGCGGCCGACGGCGCCATCGACAGCCCACCGACGACCATCACGGCCGAAGCGGCCAGGGACACGGCGGTTGTACGAAGAAGCCTCATAGATCGAACTCCTGACACCTAAAGGGGACGAGCCCACACAGGGCAGAACCAGAACCGGAGCCCCGACCGACGAACGGGCCCGCAGCCACGCGACAGGCGACACGAGAGCACTGCCCGTCACGTGGCAAGCCACGGCACGGCTTCCCACCAGAGCCGACCACGCCCCCACACCACCCGCACCCCCAAGCAGGCCGAACGAGACCCCGGCTCACAACGCACTCAAAGAACGCCCGCCGGAGCACCAGGGGTTGCGCGGCTAACCCTCGCGCTCAGCACTCCGCATCCCGGCTACCGGAGGGCCCGGTAGCCATCCACCGGAGGGAACCCGCTCATGTCCGCCACAGCAGCAGCCCGACGTTCTCCAGCCGTCCCCGCTTCCGGCCGTCGCGCCGCGTACGGATCCGCTGGTACTCCTGCTCCTGGTCCTCGTTGCCGGGGGCGGGTGGTCACTGTTTCCCGCGTGAAAGTCGCTCCACCCGCTGCTGCTCCCACTCGCTGAGCTGGTACGACGCGCGGCTGGTAGCAAGGAACTGGGACGTGCGCGACGTCGCGAGCGTCCCACACCCGCTCTGGCTGAACGGCACGCACTTCGTCGGCGGCCAGGCCGACAGCGAAGGCTGCGCGGAGCACCAGGCTGGAGTCCTCGGACGCGGCGACGGCGGCGAAGTGTCTGGCGGACCGGACACCACTGCGGCCTCCCCCGGGCGTGAGAGGGGGAGGCCGCAGTGGTGTCCGCAGGGATCAGCTGCCGTAGCCACCGTGGTGCTTGCCGTGGCTCGAGCCGTTGATGCAGGTGTTGCCGAACGCGGGGTTGAGCAGGCCGACCACGTTGACGGTGTTGCCACAGATGTTGACCGGGATGTGGATGGGCACCTGGACGAGGTTGCCCGAAAGGACACCGGGTGAGTGTGTGGCGACACCCTGCGCTCCGGCGTCAGCGGTAGCCATACCGGCTCCGCCGGTCATGAGGGCACCAGTGCCGGCGATGACGGCGGCTGCCTTCGCGATACGCAACATCAGTTCTCCTTACAAGATGAAAGGTCGGTCGCAGGACGCGGCCTACACAGTGCTTCAACGCGGGAACAAGCAAGCAGTAACGGATCAAAGCCGAAGTCGTCGCGCCGCGGGGCTCCGACCGGATTCCGCTCCCGGCCCCCGGCCCCCGGCGCCCCATGCCTCGGAGCTGGGCACGCACGTACTTCCCTGCTCAAACACCGCCGGCCAGGCTCTCATATGTGAAGCCTTCTACTGTTTTTCATTGGACAGTTGTCGCAGGCAACATAAAATTTCCCCATACAGGTGCCTTATTCAGGACGTGCTTCACCTGTCAAGCATGGCCTACTTCGGTCCATCCTTTGCCTGCCAGCCGCGGGGCCTCACCTGCCGATTCCCCACCCCGTGAAAGGGCAGTGCCGCTGACTGCGGCTGAAAATCGGGCATCGCGGATCGAGGGCCACCAAAACTTCTTGTATGGCATGACCAGTAAAAACGTGACGTCGGCACTTGCCCAGTCGGCGAGAATGCTATCCAGCTGAATAGCACCTTGGGAAGCAGAAGCGTCTGGCCAAGAATTGCGGAGCGAAACCCAAGGCCGAAATCCGGCGGGCTCCCCGCCCCGGATTTTCGCTGTGCGGACAACCAGAGGAGAAGACGATGTCCAAGCTTGCGCGACTCGCCGCCGCTACCGGTCTCGCCGCAGTACTCGCAGCAGGAGTCGCCGCCCCGGCCGGAGCACAGCAGCAGACCGCCACCAGCCCGCACAACTACACGTGTTCCAACCAGGGCGGCGGCCCCGACCACACCGTCAACTGCTCCGGCCTGATCACCGTCAACAATGTCCTCAACGGCACCACCGTCAACGTCGGCGACCTCAACATCCTCAACGGCACCCAGCTCAACGACCTTCAGGTCGCCCTGGCGAACGTCGCGGACAACAGCGTCAACCTCCCGGTCACCGTCCAGCTGCTGAACCTGGAGAACACCACCATCACCACCTACCTCCAGAAGTTCGGCATCACCGTCCTGCCCGTCAACCTCAACATCTGCGCCGGCAGCATCTGCGTCTGACCACTCCCACCGCAGGCCCTCCCCGCTCCCGCAGACGGCCCCTGCCCGGACGAAGCAACCAGGGCGAGCCACTCCGTGCCGACCGGTGGAACAACGGGAACAGCGGACGTCAGCGAAAGGGTCCTGGTGTTGTTCAGGCCCGCACGGCCGTGCGGGCCTGAACACGAACGAGAGGGGGCAATTGACCTACCCGCGCGCCCACAGGGGAAGACCGCCATCGCTTCAGGCGAGCACGACTGCGAGCAGCGCGGACACCACGGTGGTCACCGCGACCGGCAGCATCACTGCCCTGGCCCGCTGGGAGAATGCCGATACGGCATCGCGGGCCGCGCGGACAGCATTACCCGCCGGCACGGCCGCCTCCTGGTCTCCCGCCGCCAGGAGCGCGCGGCACCACGGGCAGTCATCGCTCTCCCGGTCCAGCCAGTAGGCACCTGCCAGCCGGGCGAAGACCACCGGCGCTCCGTCGTCCGCAGCATCCACGACGGCTCCAACGAGCCCACCGCCCGCCGGTAACGACCACCGAGCAACCCGGAAGGTGGGCCAGGAGCACCAAGCCGTCCTCCACGACGCGATGAATGAGCGGATGTGTGCCGTGCTGCACAAGGTGTGGGGCGAGCCGGGCCCGGCCCCTGTCCAGCGCGGCTCAGTGGCCTTGATGACTCAGGAGTCCCGCGCGGCCGTTGCCACGGGCAGGGCCTGACGCTGCACCGGGGCTTGGGCGGCCTGGGAGAAGTGCATGACGATCCCCTTCGCACCGGCGGCGACTTCGCCGGTGAGTTCGTAGCCGCAGCTTCCGCTGAGCGTGGCCCCGGTGGGCGTGACACCGGTCCCTGGCGCTGCAACGCGGTCAGTGAAACGCCGGTGGGCATTCGACCCTGACCAGCTAAAACATCGGATCAAGGGGGAGCGGGGCGCGTGTTGCGCCTACGTTGCACTTCTGTGTTGCAGTGGCGGCTTTCGGTATGGGCTGACGGCGGAACACGGTCCCGTAGCTTCTTCCTCGCCGTGCTGTCCTTCGACTGGGCCGTCCTGCGGTAGCGCGACGCGGGTCCGGTTGCTGTCAGCGGGGGAGTTGGGCGTGGATGGTTTTGCCGCCGGGGCCGGGGGTGATGGTGAGGTGGTGGGTGAGGCGGCGGATCATGTGCCAGCCGAATCCGCCGCTGCCGCCGCCAGGTCGGGGGTGCGCTCGCGGGGGTGTGCCGGGCTGGGGTCGCTGACTGCGCCACCTGCTCCGCGTGCTCCCGGCCGCCGTGCGCTCCTGCTGCGGCTCCTGCGCACCGATCCGTACCGGATCTGGCAGTCCCGCGAGATCGCCGAGGGCATTTCCTGTTCGAACATCAGAAGCTTGTGGACGCAACTCCGCGACTGGACCAAGGAGGGCATCCTGCACAAAGTAGCGCGCAACACCTACGAACTGGCACCGGACTGGGTCTGTGCGAATCCATCCGCCGGTGCGGTTTGACGGGAGCCGGAACGGCTTAACTACGCGGCATTGCCGACTACCCCGAACGGTTCGATTCACTGGCCCACGCCCGCGAATGGTTCGACGCCTTCATCGCGTACTGCAACCACGAACACCGGCACTCGGGCATCGGCTGGCACACACCCGCCAGCGTCCACTTCGGGACCGCCGACGAGGTCCGCGACCAGCGGGCCATCACCCTCGCCGAGGCATACACCCGCCACCCCGAACGCTTCGGCCGCCGCCCCCGACCACCCGCAATACCCCAAACGGCCTGGATCAACGACCCGGCCAAGCGCCGCGAACCCGCACCACAAACCTCATAGCGTCACGACCGTCTCACTGGACTTGAAACCTTCCGGCCTCCCGGCCAGCACCGACCGCGACGCCCTCACCGCGCTCGGTACGCGGACGGCCCCCTCACCGCCGACGCCCTCGCGCTCGCCGACGATCACCTGTGGCTCTTCTCCGGTGGCTGGCAGGGCTGTTCCTGCTGGCTCAACGCATCCTCCGTCGGCGTTCGGTGATCACGACGCACCCGAGTCTGTCAGCGCCGGTCCCAGGGCCGCAGAGCTTCCACCGAGCCCGGCGCCGCCGACTGCAACACCACTTCCCGCACTGAAACGCTGCCGGGTGCGTTTCTTCTTGAGGGACGAAAAACCCCTGTTCAGGGTCTCGGAGCTGCGACAGACCGCCGAGAGTGACCATGCCGACCTCGAAGAACTGGCCACATCCGTGCTGCTCGACTGCGCGGTCCCTCCAGAAGAAACGCACCCTCCGTCGGTGCGTACCGACGGAACTTTTATCCAAGACAGGGCCGCGGAAGTCGGCGACTGTTGAGGCATGCGCAGCTACGAAGCGGGGTTCGCCCCCTTGGATCTCGACGCCGATCACGGCTGGGAGGTCGCCCGCCCCCTCGGCGGCCTGTCCCTCGGCGGCGTCCGGATGGCAGGGTTCCGCGACCGTATCGCGGTCGGGCTGGACAAGCGGCCGCTTCCTCAGCCTGCTGTGGTCGTCGTCATTGGGCTCGGGGACGACCCGTTCACGGTTGAGGGCGCGACCGGGCAGCAGCGGCTTCGGAGCTTCGTTGCCGCGTTGTCGCCTGGTCCGGCACGGATCCGTGGCGAGCGCGTCGAGTGCGTCGAAATGCGCTTGTCGCCCCCGGCCGCCTTTGCCCTGTTGGGCGTCTCCCCACGGGAGCTGGATCGGTCCGTCATCAGCCTCGAAGCCCTGTGGGGGCGGCACGAGTGGCGCCTGCGCGAGCAACTGACCGAGGCCACGACGTGGCAGGAACGCCTCAGGCTGATGGACGAGTTCCTCCTCGGGCGGGCTGCGCGGGCGCCGTCCGTTGCACCTGAGGTCGCGGCCGCCTGGGACCACATCGTGGCCCGTCGTGGCCGGGTACGGGTCGGTGAACTCGCCGCATCCTGCGGATGGAGCCGCAAGCGGCTGTGGTCCAGGTTCAGCACGCAGATCGGCCTCACCCCCAAGCGCGCCGCCATGCTGGTCCGCTTCGACCATGCCGCCCGGGCACTCCTCGCGGGTGAGAACGTCGCCGACGTCGCCCTGGCGAGCGGATACGTCGACCAACCCCACCTCCATCGTGACGTGCTGGCCTTCGCCGGGTGCACGCCAGGTGCCCTGGCCTCCCGGACGACGTCCGGTTAGCGCGTGGGAACACCGAGGCGACCGGCCACTCGCGCGGTCACCCACGCCGGTTCGTACCTGCCCATCACGCGACAGAAGGAAGACACCTGTGACGACCACCGATGCCCAAGCAGCAGACGCCCGCGGTCTGATCGTCCGGCTCGCCTTCGGCAGCATGGCCGCGCAAACCCTACGTGCGGCAGTGCGGTTGAGGGTGATCGAGCTGATCGGCGACACACCGCGTCGAGCCGATGAAGTCGCCGCCGATGCCGGAGCCGAGTCCCCGCCCATGAACCGGCTGCTGCGTGCCCTGTCCAGCCTCGGCCTCCTGAGGGAACACACCCCCGGCCTCTTCTCGGTAACTCCCGCGGGCTCGCTCCTCGACCCCCGCCGCCCCGGCTCGCTCACGTCCTTTGTGCGGGTGTTCACCGACCCGGTGGCGATACGCGCCTGGGAGCACCTGGACGGCAGCATCCGCACCGGCGACGTCGCATTCGATGCGGTCTTCGGCACGGACTTCTTCAGCCACCTGGCCCAACACCCCGAACTTTCCGCGGCGTTCAACGTGGCGATGAGCCAAGCCAGCGCAGGAACCGCCGCCGCACTGCCGTACGCCTTCGACTTCGGCCGGTTCACCTCGGTCACGGACGTCGGAGGCGGAGACGGAACCCTCCTGGCAGGTGTGCTCGACGCGCATCCGAGTCTCGCAGGTGTCGTCTACGACACGGCGGAGGGTCTGGCCGAGGCGCCGAAGACGCTCCAGCAGCACGGCCTCACGGACCGCTGCTCTCCAATTGCCGGGGACTTCTTCCGTTCGGTCCCCGAGGGCTCGGACCTCTACCTGATGAAGAGCGTCCTGCACGACTGGTCGGACGAACAGGCGGTCACGATCCTGAGCCACTGCCGCGAGGCGCTGCCGCCCGGCGGTCGGATCCTGATCGTGGAGCCCGTGCTTCCCGAAGTCGTCGACGTACACGCCGAAGCCCACGCCGCCGCCGGTGAAGTCACCTATCTGAGCGACCTCAACATGCTGGTGAACATGGGCGGCCGAGAGCGCACCCGCAGGGATTTCGAGGAAGTGTGCCACCGCGCGGGTGTGTCCCTCGCCTCGGTGACCCCGCTCGCGGAGGCCGCACCGTTCTCCCTCATCGAAGCCGTTGCCGGCTGACCGTGGAGTGTGTTCCGCGGGAACGCGGGCCGGGTAATAGGGCGGCGGGGGAGCCTCCCCGGTATCGACGTGGAGGCGTACACCTTGCCGTGTCGCGCCCATGCTGGCGATATGCGTAAAGGTGCTGCGGCTGCGGGGAGTTCGGCGTTCATGGCGCTTGCGCCCGGGACGGTTGCCGGGCTGGTGCCGTGGTGGCTGACGGGCTGGCACGCCTGTAACTGGGCTTTGGTGGTACGGGTGTTCGGCGGTGCGGCGCTTGTGGTGGGCGCGGTGGTGCTGGTCCACGCTTTCGTGCGGTTCGTCGTCGAGGGGTTGGGGTCGCCGCAGCCGCCGAGGCACTCTCCCGTAAAGCGGCCATCGCCGCGGGGGAGGCGCGTGACGCTGCCAGGTCGGCTGCGACGCACGCCAACAACGCCGCCAAGTCCGCTGACGAAGCGGCGGAGCATGCAGGTGACTCCGCTACTGCGGCCGCGAAGTCCACGCAGCACGCCAACGCCGCTACGACATCGGCGAACGTGGCCTCCGCAGCTCAACTCCTCGGCCTCCACCTCACGGGCCAGGGTGTAGACGCCTTGCGCCTTCACCCCTCAGCGGCAAGCGGAAGAACCCGCCCAAGCACATCGCGCAGAAGCTGGAGAACGAGGTCCGCGCAAGCGCGAAGCCCCGGCTCCAGAAGAAGGTCATCCAGGAAGTCAAGAACTCCCCGGTACGGATGTCGGCCCGCGCGAAGATCTGATACACCAACTCGAAATCCGGCAGGAAGACACCCGACGGGCGAATGCGGAACATCGCTGAAACCCTCCCGCCCGCCTACGCCACTCCACTCTGGCAGGCACTCGAAGACGGAGACGAACAAGAGGCAATGCGCATCATCCGCGAATACCTCCAGACCGAGTACATCCAAGAAGGCGGAGGAAACAACGCCTTCACGGAAATCAACTTCACAGACATCGACCGAATGGATTTCAACATCTGAGTAGGCGCGAATAGGGCGGGTCCCCGGAATCATGTGTGAGCCAAAGCACGATAGATGTCACAAAGGCAGGCTTGTTGTCACCAGATCCTCGGCGTGGTGTCCCACAAATCCCGGGTTCGACCTCCCCCTGTGCCCCGTGATCCCTAAGCTGTCCGAGCTACCGATGGCGGATGGCGGATGGCGGGGGACTGCGATGGCTCGTGTGGTGGGCATAGACCTGGGAACGGCCAACTCCGTTGTTGCTGTACTGGAGGAGGGCAGGCCCCGCGTCGTCACCAACGTCGAAGGCTCCCGGGCCACTCCGTCCGTCGTCGCGTTCACAGCGGAGGGCGAGGTGCTCGTCGGTGAGGCAGCCCGGCGCCAGACGGTCACCAATGCGGGTCGAACCGTGCGCGCGGTCCGACGGCGCACGGGCACCGACTGGGCGATCCGTATCGACGGGGAGTCGTATACGGCGCAGCGGATCACGGTCCTCCTGCTGCGGAAGCTCAAGCGGGACGCCGAGGCGTCCGTGGGCGAAGAGCTCACCGATGCGGTAATCACCGTCCCGGCGTCCTTCGGCGAGGCACAGCGGGAGGAGACCCGGGAGGCCGGCCGGCTCGCCGGGTTCAACGTCCTGCGTGTGGTCAGCGAGTCGTCCCTCGCGGGCCTGGGCCATGCCGTGGGCAACGGCGGGCGCGACCAGACGGTGCTGGTGGTCCGGTGTGGAGCCGGTTCCTTCGACGCGTCCCTGCTGGAGATCGACGGGGCGGGCGGAGTCATCGGTGCCGTGGTCAAGGCCGTCTGCGGCGACGACAACCTGGGCGGGGACGACTGGGACCGAGCCGTGGCCGACGAGTTGGCGGCACGGTTCAACAGCCTGCACGGCATCGACCTCACCCGCGACGAAACGGCGGCGGCGCGGCTGCGCGAGGCTGCCGAGCAGGCGAGGATCGACCTCTCCTCGGCCTCGGAGAGCACGGTCGAGCTGGCCTACGCCGCCGTTACGGCCGAAGGCCCGGTGCACCTGCACGAACGTCTGACCCGGGACCGGTTAGGGCAGTTGATGCGTGGCCCCCTGAAGCGGTGCGAGGTGCTGCTCCGCGGGTTGCTCAAGGACTCCGGCCTGGCCCTCGGCGACATCGACCAGGTCGTCCTCATCGGTGGCGCGACGCGGATGCCCGCCTTCGTGGACCTGCTGCGTGAGCTGACCGGAGGCAAGGAACCGACCCGCAGCGCGGACGCCGACGGACTCGCCGCGGCCGGTGCGGTGCTCCAGGCGGGCCTGCTCAAGGGGGTCAGGAGGGACATCCTCCTGGCCGACGCCGTCGCCCTGGACCTCGGCGTCGAGACGCAGCGAGGTGTCATGACGCCGATGGTCCGGCGGTCCCACCAGCTCGGGACGCGGCGCGACGAGATGTTCACGCTGACCGGCAAGATACCCGCCGACGGCCGGCCCCCCGTCATCCGGCTCTGGCAGGGCATGAATCCCGTGGCCGCGGAGAACAAACAACTGGGCGTCATCGAGTTGGCCGGTCTGCGGACCGCCGGGGGCCGGGTGCCGCAGATCAAAGTGACCTGCGAGGCCGACCACAACGGAATCGCCCACGCCACCGCGAAGGACGTGGCTTCCGGGCAGGAATGGCGAATGGTCCGGGGTAGTTCCGTGCCGCCGGGCGCGCGGGTCCTCGCGCTCGCCGTCGAACCGCACGAGAGCGCGCCCCGCGGCCGACTCTGGAGTCCTGGCACGGTGCCCGTGTCGCAAGAGGTCCGCGCGACGGCCGAACGGGAGAAGCTCGGCAACCACCGGGGAGGCTATGGCGCGGCCGGGTCCAGGCTCGGCGACCGGGTGGGTCTGGCCTTCTTCACCATCTTCTGTTTGCTCCTGGCCGTGCTCGGGATCGGCCCCGGGGGCACGCTCCTGACCATCATCAGCGTGCCTGGAGCGTTGGCGTTCGGGTGGTGGTTCGTATCCCTGCAGCGGCAGGCCGCGCGGTACACCTCGCGGTACGCGCAGCTTCACATGTTCGAGCACGGGCTGATCATCGTCAACAAGGCGGGGAAGGCCGCCGCCCACGGCTGGGACACCATCACCGTGTACCAGTCGAACGTCGCCCACTACGTCGAAGGCAGGTACATCAGGACGACGCACGATTATCCGCTGACCCGTACCGACGGCTCGGAACTACTGCCCTCGGACGCCGTCACCCACGCGAAGGAATGGGGCCCCGCCGTCCAGCAGGCTGTGACCGAAGCGAAGTTGCCCGGGGAGCTCGCCGCGATCCGTCGGGGCGAGACCCTGGAATTCGCCGGGATCAAGCTGAGCCGGGAAGCCGTGGAGGCGCGCGGCAGGGCCGTGCCCTGGAGCCGGATCGAGCGGGTCACGCTGGTGAACGGAAGCGTCGGGTTCCACGTCAGGGACGAAAAGGGGCTGCTGATCAGCACGCCGGTGGGCGGAATCCCGGACTTCTTCGTCTTCCATGAGATCGCCAAACGACTACAGGCGCCGAACCGGTACCCGGGCCAGGGCTGTTTCAAAGTCTGTTGATCAAGTGCGTGTGCTGGTCACGGCGGGGTGACGATGCTCGGGTGGCCCGCTACGAACGCAACGAAGCTCCCGTTGTGGAGCGATGACCTTGCCAAGTCGTCGCCCAGAACCGGAGCTTCGATGTGTCGTCAGTCTGCCACCGTCTGCCTCGTGAAGTCCGTGCCGCCGAAGGCGGTATCGGGGCTGAACCTGGCGGACCGGCTGGTCAGGCTGCCGGATCCGCGACATCGCCGAGGCCGACGCCACTCGTTCGTGAGCGTGTTGCTGATCGCCGCATCTGCTGTGGTGGCGGGGGCTCGCTCATACGCGGCGATCGGCCAGTGGGCGCGGAATGCTCCACAGGATGCCCTGGCCCGGCTCGGCGCACGCCTGCTGACTTCGCTGAACGTGCGGCTCGCGCCGAGCGCGGCGACGATCCGGCGCATCATCGCCGCTGTCTGCCCTGGCGGTCTGGCCGACCTGACGGGTTGCGATCCGGCCGGGGCGGAGTCGGTGGCCGCGGACGGCAAGAGCGCCCGCGGCTCCCGCCGCAACGCCACGTCGGCCGCGCACCTGCTCGCGGCCATGACCGGTGACGGCCGCACCGTCACGCAGTTGCGCGTCCCCGACAAGACGAACGAAATCACTTGCTTTGGCGCCCTGTTGGCGCCGTTCGACCTGAGCGGCGTGGTGGTGACGGCCGATGCCCTGCACACCCAGCGCGACCACGCGACGTTCCTGGTCGAGACCAGGAAGGCCCACTACGCGTTCACCGTGAAAAGGAACCAGCCCACCCTCTACGAGCGCCTTCGCGCCCTGCCCTGGCAGCAGGCCACCGCGAAGTTCTACGACCGCACCCAGGGACACGGCCGCAAGGAAACACGTGTGGTCCAGGCCCTGACCGTCGACGACCTCGACTTCCCGCACGCCGCCCAGGTCGCGAAGATCACCCGGCACCGCACCAACATCCGGACCAGGAAGCAGACCCGCGAGAGTGTCTACGTCATCACCGATCTGACCAGCAAGGAAGCGTCACCGGAGAGAATCGCGAGGCTCATCCGGTCCCACTGGGTGATTGAAAACCGGCTCCACTACGTCCGCGACACCACCTTCGCTGAAGACGCCTCCAAGATCCACACCGGGCATGGCCCGGAGAACATGGCCACCCTGCGCAGCCTCGCCATCAACACCCTCCGCCAGGCCGGCCACTCCAACATCGCCGCCGGACTGCGCGACATGTCCTACGAGCCCTTCACTCGCCCCCTCGACGCCCTCGGAATCACGCCATGACCAGCAACTACACCAAGCTCAAAGGACTTTGAAACAGCCCTGGTACCCGGGCACCACCAGCTCCTGACCCACGGTTCTCTCAGGCACTTTCGATCTTCGCTATTGGTGACAGAAAGGCTGCCGAATGAGCATCTGTGACAAACCGGCTGCCTCATTGGTGACAACCAGCCTGCTTCGACCGGTCTCATGCGCCAGCTCATCCGGCTCTGCCGGTGACAACTACTGAGCTTCGGCTCAATGTGGTCGGGTAGCCGGATCACGTTGCCGTGACCCGGCCCCCTCAGAACCGGACGTGCGACTTTCACCGCATCCGGCTCAAGCAAGCCCCATGGGTTTCGCAGGTCAGCAGGGTTATGTGGTCCTTTCGCTGTCGCCAGCGTGATGCTGGCGGTGGCATTCGGAGTGCACGAGGCGAAGGTTGGTCCGCTCGTCCGTGCCGCCGTCTCGCCGGTAGGTGAAGTGATGCTTGTGGAGCATCTTCTTCGAGGCCGCGAACCAGTTGATCCACTCGCGTGGACTGTCCGGTTCGTACTCGGCTCCGGCGATCAGCGCCTGCTTGCAGAGAGGACAGAGCCCCTGCTGCCGGACCGCCAGGAGAAGACTCGTCTTGTCCATCGGCGGTGGCGCTTTCCTGCGGCGGCGGTTCCGCCAGTACTCGGTCAGAGCGGGGTCGTCCGGGGACGCTCCGCCCTTGACGAGCTGGTGGCGGACGATGCCGGTCCAGGCGAACTTGATGAGGAAGGCGCCGCTGTTGCGGTCGCCGAACACCCACCGGTCTCGCCGGGACGGGTGGAACCTGCCGAAGTACCGGTCCACGACCCAGTGACTCGACTTGTTGCGGTGACGCCGTCTGGCCCATTTGAAGGTCAGCCGCCACATGTAGTGATCCAGCGACGAGAACGTCGTCGTGGATGCCACCGCCCGGTAGTAGGCCGCCCAACCGCGAACGATCGGGATCAGCCTGCGCAACACGGCCTCGGCATTGGACCCGTGCAGGGTCTTCACCTCGGTTCGTAGTCGCGCCCGGAGCCTCGCGCAGGCTGCTGTGCTCGGCTTGATGATCAGCTTTCCGCCCGTGCGGCGGACGGTGAAACCGAGGAAGTCGAATCCCTTATCGAGGTGGACGACCTGGGTCTTCTCCTCGTTGAAGCGAAGCCCCCTCGGCTCCAGCCAGTCCTCCAGCCGGGCCCTGACCTGGTGCACCTGTTCTTCGTCGTGACAGAGCACGACGAAGTCATCGGCATACCTCACCAGCACCGGAGTGCCCGGCATCGCGCCGGGCTCACGCCCGGCCCGCACCGTGTATTGGCACCCTGCGGCCTGTTCCAGTCCGTGCAGAGCAACGTTCAGCAACAGCGGGCTGATCACACCGCCTTGAGGAGTCCCCTCCTCGGTCGGTGCAAACCGGCCGCGGTCGATCACGCCCGCCTTCAGCCATCCCACGATCAGATCCCTGGCGGGGAACTGGCCGAGCATGGTCATGAGGTGGGTGTGGTCGATGCGGTCGAACGCCGCCGACAGGTCCGCGTCCAGGACCCACAGACGCTTCGGGTTCTTGCCCTTCACCGTCCAGAAGATCGCGGATATCGCGTCCTGGCAGCTGCGGCCGGGCCGGAAGCCGTAAGACCTCGGCTCGAACCGCGCTTCCCACTCGGGTTCCAGCGCGTTCTTCACGCGGGCCTGGAGGACCCGGTCACGGATGACCGGGATGCCGAGCGGTCGCTGTTTCCCGTTGCTCTTCGGGATGAACACTCGCTTGACCGGCCTGGCCTTCCAGGGCTTCGACGACCGATGGATCTCGGCAGCCAAGGTGCCTCTCGCCTTCGGCGTGAGGGCCCGTTCCCCGTCGATGCCAGCGGTCATGCGACCACTGCTCTGCTGCGTCACCCGCTTCACGCTGATCAACGTGTTGCTGCGGCTTCGCAGCATGAGCTTCTGCAAGTTGCGGACCTTCTTCAGGTCCCCGTCCTGCGTCGCCTTGAAGATCCTCTGCCTCAGCCGCCGTACGTTCTCCTCGCAGGTGGCCCAGTCGATGCCGTGCCAGTCGAGTAAATCGTCCTCGGGTCCGTTCACCGCAGGCGAGAACGTCACGACAGGTGTCGTGATCTTCATGTTCGCCTCCGGTGTCTAACTTGTCCCTCGGTTCCGGCTTCCTTGCAGTGGTGACTTCAAAGGCTCACCTGATCCACGTGGGCGCCCTTTCGGGCCGGGCCACCAGGGCCCGTATCCGGCGAGTTATACGAGAGCGGGTGAAGGTCCCGATCTCCCGGTTTCCTCTGGCCTTTCGGCCCGCCGGCCTTCGCTTCTTGGATCTTCCTTCTCCCACCGGGGAGTTCAGCCTTCCTTACGGTTGGCCTACCAAGCCGGGTGGCTTGGACCCCGTCGGGGTTTCCACGTTCCGCACCAGTAAGACGCGGCTGGGGTGGGCGCCCCCTCTACCCCGGAACCAGCGGTGTCCTCCCTCCGAGCTCAGTTACCCGGAGGTCGCTTGGTGCCTTCCAGCACCGGGTCCTGTGACCGCCGCCAACACGCCATCGACGCGGTCTTAAAATCACGAGGCATCATCGAGGGTTCACTTTCGTTCGCCCGTCCAGCCTTCCCCTCACCTGTTGCACCCCGATGGCCGGGACGCTCTCGGGCTTGAACGCTCCGCTTCACACCCCGCCGTTACCAGCGACGCATGGGAGCGCGGGGACGGGCCCTGGACACTGGCCCGAAGTCCAGCCTCCTCAACTTCCCTTCATACGACTGTCCTTACTTACCTGGTGCGACCTCGTGTCGCACACTGAGCGCTTCATTTGGCCAGTGAGCGTTTGGCTTGGCCGCTTGAGTGTTGCTCGCCTTTGTGGTCCGTTGAGCCGGGACACGACAGGTGGAACCTGGCCAGGCATGTGGGAACTACTGGCTAGAGATATGTCGCAGTCCGGACAAGGTCGGCGACGGCTCTGGACCGGCTGTGCGATGGCCAGGCGATCACGGTGGTGACTGTCGGCGCGTCCAGCACGGGCACGGCGGCGAGGTCACCGTGCAGTTGAGCTCGGCACGACTCCGGTGAGACCGCGCAAGCACGGCCGAGCGCGACGAGCTGCAACAACTGTGCGTGGTCACGGACCTGCGGGCCGGGGCCGGGCGGGTAGGTGCCGTCGGGATCGGGCCAGCGTGGCAGGGGCAGGCCCGGCAGCCCGGTGATGTCGGCCATGTGCACATGGGCCCGGACGGTGAGCGGATGCCCGGCCGGCAGGACCGCAACCTGGCCCTCCGCGCTGAGCTCTTCGGTGTGGAACCCGGCCGTCGAGTCGAACGGCCGGTGCAGCAGCGCGACATCGGCCCGGCCCTCGCGCAGGAGTCGTGCCTGCTCGGCCGGGCCGCACAGGATGACCTCGACGGGGACCGCGCCGGGTTCGGCAGCGTACGCGCCGAGCAGCTTCGCCAGCAGTTCGCTGGACGCGCTGGCCTTCGTGACCAGGACCAGGCCGGGACGGCCGGTCACGGAAAGGGCGGCACGGCGGGTCCGTCGCTCCGCAGCGTCGACCGCCTCGAGAGCCACCCGGCCCTCGACCAACAGCACCGAGCCGGCCTCGGTCAGCGTGACAGTGCGGCTGGTCCGATCAAACAACACTGCCCCGAGCCGGCGTTCGAGCTGCTGAATCGCCCGTGACAAAGGCGGCTGCGCGATCCCGAGCCGCTGCGCGGCACGCCCGAAGTGCAGCTCTTCAGCGACAGCGACGAAGTATCGCAGTTCCCGGGTCTCCATACGGCCACGCTACTTCAGATCCATACTCTGAAGGTATCGCTGCCCACCCAATCGGTGTTGGACCCCCGCCGGGGCCCGAGGGCAGCATGGTCCCTATGACTGAACGAACGATTGCGCTGGTCACCGGCGCGAACAAGGGAATCGGCTACGAGATCGCCGCGGGCCTGGGCGCCCTCGGCTGGAGCGTCGGCGTCGGCGCCCGCGACGATCAGCGCCGTAAGGCCGCAGTGGAGAGACTGCGGGCAGCTGGCGTCGACGCGTTCGGCGTACCACTGGACGTGACCGACGACGCGAGCGCGACCGCCGCCGCACGGCTGATCGAGGCACAGGCCGGGCGCCTCGACGTGCTCGTCAACAACGCCGGCATCACCGGCGGCATGCCGCAGGAGCCCACCCGGGTCGATCCCGCCACCATCCGGACGGTCGTGGAGACCAACGTGATCGGCGTCATCCGCGTCACCAACGCGATGATGCCGCTGCTGCACCGCTCCGCCTCACCGCGGATCGTGAACATGTCCAGCAGTGTCGGCTCCCTCACCCGGCAGTCAGGAACCGCTGCTGAGCAGACGACGGGTCCGGTGGCTGTGGCGTACGCGCCGTCGAAAACGTTCCTGAACGCTGTCACCCTCCAGTACGCCCGGGAGCTGAACGGCACGAACATCCTGATCAACGCCGGCTGCCCCGGCTACGTCGCGACCGACCTCAACGGCTTCCGCGGCGTGCGCACCCCCGAACAGGGCGCGGCGATCGCCATCAAACTCGCGACCCTGCCCGACGACGGCCCCACCGGCCAGTTCTTCGACGACACCGGCGTAGTGCCCTGGTGATGTGCACGGCAGTCATCAGCCGCCGGATGAGGCGGCTTCACCCGCGCGTCTCGAACAGGTCCATCGACACTGGTTCCCGCATGAATGGCAATTCACCGCAGGTTCCAAGAAGCCTGGCCATTTGGTTCCAACCAGCGTGTCCCGCGAGGCTCGAACCGCCAGGTCACCACACCCATACGGTTCCAACTAGCGCGTCCCGGCACATCCGTCGAATGGATGGGGTGCACCTCGTGAGTGCGCCCTTCCCGTCGACCCCGGGCGGCGCCACGCTGGGAGGGTGACCAGGAAGCCGCCCCGCTACTGCGCGGAGTGCCGCAGTCTGTTGCCCCGGGACGCGGGGCCGAACCGCCGGTACTGCAACACCGTGTGCCGGTCGAAGCACTGGCGACGGGCACACCGACAGGCCACGGTCTACGCCCTGGCGGTGCACCAAAGCCTGGAGACCCTCGGCATGGCCGCGGTCAACTTGTACACCCACAGCCGATGCCCGATGTGTATGCGGCACGTCCCGGTGCGCAAGCGGTCCGACTCGGTGTACTGCTCGAAGCGATGCCGTACACGGGCCTGGAGGGCGAGGAAGCGGCTCGCCACAGCAGGGGGTGACGCTTCCGAACGGCCGTGACGGCATGCGTCACCGTGAGGCGCCTGCGCGTCACGATGGATCACGTCGTGAGGGACTGAGGCATGGGGCGCTCAACTGGCCAAATGAAGCGCTCAGTCACAAATCAATCCCGGGGCCCGCCCTATGCGCGTGCTCCCGCCCAGAACTCTCCGCGGGGAGGACGGGCGACCGAGCCCCCCCGCAACCACCTGATCGAGGTTGCCCTGCAACTTGCCTTTCAACTTGCCTCCAGCCCTCGCAGAGCGGCACCGAAACCGCAGCTCAGCGGGCTCGCAAGGGGGGCTCAGCACGCCGACTACTTCCCTACAGAGGGGTCTGGAGAAGTTGGGCCCGTACCGACGTCCACCGCGGTCCCCACCCGGTACAGCTCATCGCCGACAGGACCTTGCGGAGGGCAGAGCCTGCGCCCTTCCCGGGCGCGGCTGGCCAGGGCGCCTCGGGGGGCGCTCTACAAGGCGCCTCAACCTTCCTCGACGAAGGGAGGAACCTGCTGGTCACCCGCTGGAACAAGGGGTCTTCCCGGCACCGACTACTTCTCTACGGCACCCTCTGGCGGTTCGGTGAAGTCGACCCGAGGTTCCCGTCGACCTTGGTCCCCGGTCACGTCCTGGCGCTCGACGTCGTCCCGGAGCTGCACCTCGCTCGGCTCCTCCAACGGGCAGCGGATACGCCGATCTGCCCACCGGCAGGCGGGTCGCACCCTAGGTCGCGGCCTAGGGCGTACCTGATGGGTCATGTCGTTCCCTCGCTGGAGGGTTGGCTCGCTCAGCGGGAAGCCCTTGTTCTGGGACGTCAGCCAAACGTCAGTGCCGCGTGAGCGAAGTGCCGCACAATCGTGCCCATGAACAAGATCAAATCCGCGTTGGTCGCGGTCGCAGTCCTTGCCAGTGTGGGCGTCATGGCCGCACCGGCCCATGCGAGTGAGTGCAAGCGCGGCGGTGGCATCTACATTTGCGAGTACGGGGTCACCACCGCGAAGCTGAGCGATGGCAGGCGGCAGGAATTCATCATCGGCCTGGACCGGGCGGTGTGGACGCGCTGGCCCAACTCGTCCGGGAGTTGGGGCCCATGGATATCCATGGGCGGACTGGCGCAAAGCAAAGTCTTTCTCCAATACGACCTGCCCGCCTACGACTTCATCATCCACGTCGTAGGCAACGACGGAGCGCGCTGGTACCGCGGCCACGACCGGAACGGGAACTGGACCAACTGGGATCACCTCGGCGCCACCCCGTAACGACCTCGGGGGCAATGGAGCGTGGATCAGCGCGCGGCGTCATGCGGCTTCGCGTCCAAGGCGGAGGAGGGAGGCGACGCGGAGCGTCGTCGACCGACGACAACGCCGGAGGCGGAGTCGCATGACGCCGGGAGCCCCCGCGCCGTCGCCCCCGAGGTCGTAAGCCCGGCGCTGCTCTCTCGGCCCGCGGTTCAGCGGGTCGAGAGGCTCAAGGCGCAGGGTTCCGTGACCCATCGGACACACCGCACTCAAGGGCCAACCACCGGCCGGCCGCGTCCCCAACCTCACGGGTCAGTACACCTAGGTCGCACCCTGAGTCGCGCTCCAGGTCGCGCCCTAAGTCGCGCCCTGGGTCGCATCGGGCTGAGTCTTCGGAACGTATGAAACACCAGGTCAGCGCCGTGATTTAGCGGAGTATCGAGCGCCGACTACTTCCCTGCAGAGGTGTCTGGCGAAGTCGGACCCGATGCCGGCGCCCGCTGCGGCATGACGAGCTGGGCCCCTGAGCCCTCCCGCCGGATGGCCAGATGCGCCGTACCGACGCGGTGGAGGGGCAGCGCCCGGCCCCGGCCCGCCGCTACCGTGGGCACGACGGGCCGGATGGCCAGATGCGCCGTACCGACGCGGTGGAGGGGCAGCGCCCGGCCCCGGCCCGCCGCTACCGTGGGCACGACGCCACACACCGCCAGGAGCCCACCATGAGCGACCACGAGCAGCAGCCGGCACCCGACCGCCAGCCGGTCACCGCGAAGGGCGCAGACGCGCTCCGTGCCTACGCCGCCCGCCAGCAGTCCAACGCGAACGAGCTCGCGGCCTTCCTTGAGGACGTCGCCACCAACGGCCTGCCCGCCCCGGAGACCACCACCCCGTGGGAAGTGGTCCGCGACCGACGCCTTGCCGAACTCGCCAGCCAGCGCGGCCACGTCGCCTGATGGCCAAGCACGGCGCCCGACGCGCCAAAGTCGGCTTCACTGACGCCGCGATCGTCCAGATCAACAAGCTCTCCGAAACCGAAGTCCACGCCCTCGACCGCGCCCTGGCCGCGCTCTCCGTCGACCCGACGATGGGCCAGGAGATCCCCGGATCGGATCCTGAGCTGTGGCGATACGACGACGAGCTCGAAGACGTCACCGTCATCTACTACGTGACAGCTCTGAGATCCGTCATCGTGGTCGCGTACGTAGAGGCGTAACCCACCTAGGAAGGCCCCCAGGAGCCCCTACAGGGCCACTGGGGGCCTTCCTGCTGTCCCACGCGGGCGGGCAGGGTCCGAACGGCCGCTCTACGCGCCGTCCAGGAGCTCCGTCGACGAACCAGCACGTCCCACCGACGAAGAGATTCGGACAGACCTACTGGTCAAGGGCCAAAACGGGCCCCCTTGACCAGTGATGCGATTTGCCGACAGACCGCGGTTAAGGGGGTCTGTGATAGTGCAACGCGCACTGCAACACAGAGCCGCAACGCGCCCCTGAGCTGCGCAGGCGACCTACGATCCCGAGTGCCGGGCCGTGCGTTGCACCGCGGCAGGACGAGGCACCGCCGGGCGACGGACTCCCGCCGGCGCTCCCGTACGCCCTGGCGGCAGGCCGCCGTGAAGAGGAGCCTGTGACCTGTGACAGCGAAGATGGGCGGCTTGCCACCGAAGTTGGACCAACAGCTTTGAAGATCCGCCAACTTGAAGTCGCTGGTCGGAGGGCTTCCGTGCTGTCCGTTCGGGGTGCTCGCGCTGGTCGCGGGCGGCAGGCTGAGCTGTAGATCGTTTGTCACCGGTGGACCTCGATGTTCGTGAGGACGAGCAGGGCGCGTAGGAGGTGGGTGGCGCGGGCGGGGTCGGTGCGGAGCTTGGTGAGCGTGCGCCAGTTCTTGAGGTGGGCGAAGCCGTGTTCGACGGGGGCGCGTCCGGCGGCCAGGACCCGGTTGGCCTCCTTCTGGCCGCTGTTGAGCTTGCGGGCGCGGGTGGCTTTGAAGCCGGTGACGACCACGGGGTCGTCCGGATCGTCGTCCAGTCCGAGGAAGCCGAGGTCGGCCAGGGCGCCGAGGCCGGCGGTGCGGAGGTGGGCCAGGAGGTGGTCGCGGCGGGCGGCGGTGATGTCGTGGGTGCGGCCGGGCCGGGCGGCCGAGATCCAGATCAGGCGGCCCTTCTCGTCGGTGAGGGCGAGGAAGTGTAGGCCGTGGCGGTGGTGTTTGCCAGAGTAGTTCGGGCGGTTCGCCCTCCCGGTGCGTCGCTGGGTGGGGATGAGGGTGCCGTCGACCAGGACGACCTCGCCGCCCCGCTTCGCGATCTTCTTCAGGGCGCGGTCCAGGCGCGGGGCCTGCCCGGCGAGCAGGCCGATCAGCTCGTCGCGCCAGCGCCGGATGGTGGTGGCGGAGAGGTCGTTGCCTCCGGCCATGTCCGCGAGACGCTGATCGTGCCGGAGCACGGCAAGGACGATCACCGCGATCTTGCCGGGCGTTCGGGCCCGCCAACGGGAACGTATCGCCTTCAGATGGCGCCTGAGCAGGTCGGCGAGGTGGTTGACGGTCCGTGTGGACAGCGACAGGCGGCACTGGTAGACAAGGGAAACGGTGCTCTCGGCGTGCTCTTTGTTTTTGCTCACACAATCTCAACGGCCGCCGGGGGCATCGCAGTTACGGCCTGGCTGCGGGGCCAGGGTCGGCCGGCATCACGGCGGGTCACGGGCGGACGCTGAACTTCCCGTCGGGGCGTTTGTGCAGCCAGCCGCGGTCGGACAGTTTCCTCAGCTTCCCGCGCAGCGGCTCCAGCTTGCCCTTCACCGTGACCTCCACTCCCAGCTCCTCGCCGACGTGGCGGACCGTGACCGGGCCTGCGGCTGTGCGTACGACGGTCAGGATGCGCTGGTACTCCGGCGGCAGCGCCGCCTCCTGAAGGCCCGGCTCACGGCCGGGGATCATCCACACTGTCCGGCCGCCCACCTGGGCGGATACGGGTGCGGCCGCAGCATGCTCCTGGGTGATCCGCTCGCTCAGCCGTTCCAGGACCCGTAGCGCGACGGCGAGTTCGTCCCGCTCGGCTCGTACCTCCTGAAGCTGCTTGACCAGCTGTTCTTCGAGCACGTCCAGCTCCGCGCGGCGCGCGGCGATCCGTTCCAGCGTTTCGGGATCCACCATGGCCCGGATCGTAGAAGGCGCACCGGTAGCGGCGGGCAGGAACCGGCGAAACCGCCCTGCCAGACGATCTACAGCTCAGACTGCCGCCCGCGACCAGCGCGAGCACCCCGAACGGACAGCACGGAAGCCCTCCGACCAGCGACTTCAAGTTGGCGGATCTTCTTTTTATGTCACTGAAGATGGGCCACTACGTAGTTGGTGCCAGTGAAGTTAGGTCGACGTCGACTCGCGATGCGCGGTCGCGGAGCTCCCATCGCCAGCGGAGTGCCCTCTGCCGGCATGTGTTCGAGCACCACTTGCGAGTGGAGCTCAACCTCAGGTGGGTCATTGAGGTTCCGCAGGACCGGCATTCCTGTCGCTCCGATCGCCTGGAGATTTCCTGGTCGAAGCAGTGGTCCGAGCACCAGGGGTTGGGTCTGAGGGGCTGATAGCTCTGTTTGCAGCCCCGGCAGGCAGGCAGTTCCGGCACCGGCCTGCACTCGCCGGAGTTGACCATCTGCGCTCGGGCCCGAAGTTCTGAGCTCCAGCGGGTAGCTCTCTGCCGACATGGATTCGAGCACCAGACGCGGCCGACGACCGGCTTGCGGTGAGCCATCGATATGCTGCAAGCCGACCTCATCGGCATGGTCGCCCAGGCTGATGTCGCCCGGGCCCTGCCCGACCCCCAGGTCGGTGACCTTCTCGAAGCGCTCTCCTGCGACTGACCTTCCCCCATAGCCGTTCCGGCCCTGTGCTGCCGCACGTTTCAGCAGGCTTGGGCCGGGACACTGTTTTTTGGGCAGTGCGGCGTTCCCGGCCGATGGCCTGCTGGCCATGACGGCGAGGACGGGCCGGCCCGCTGGCAGGCGTCCATTTCCACGTCCCGGGAGGGGAAGCGATGAGTTCGGGGATCTGGCGTCAAGTCCTGGCCGCCCTCTCCGGTGAGGGCTACGACGACGCAGACCGGGAACGGCTGCTGGCCCTGGGTGCCGCCGAGTTGGCCCACGCTCGCAGCAGCACCGGCGAGCCCGTCACCACGGAAGGTATTCGGCGCATCGCCTTCGAGGAGTTCTCGCTCCTGATCGACGACTCCCAGGCCCGTGCCGCGCTGCGCGAGCGACGCGGCGTCCGGGGGTGACCGAACCGGCGCTGAGCCGTTAGCCCGGCATCACCTTGCGGCACGTGCCGGGGATCGAGGGCCCCGAGGAATCGGCCCGCTCACTCGATTTCGAGCCGAACTACACGGCCCTGGCCGCACAGTGGGTTGCGGCCGGACGTGTGGTCCCCGGCCAGCGTGACCACCAATGGACACACCTGGCCGGCCCCGCCCCGTGGCCGGGCCGATAGACCGGCGTGGTGCGATGGCACCCCTCGCCCCCGCGCACGCCGTGGCCAGCAGCCTCGGACGTCTGCCCGGCCACACCGAGGCTGCCGGACCCGGCCGGTCGATGCCTGTGCCCCACCAGTCCGGCCAACCCACCCGGACGGCGCGGGAGTGGCCATGGCCCGGCAAACCGGGGGTCACCGAGACAGCACCCCAGCTCTTCCCGTTCAGCGGCACGGGCGTGAGGAGACCTCGGAGGAGCGCGCGGACCGGATGTGGGCCGACCTCGTGCAAGAGCTGCGGGTGGCCCAGACCGGCGTGCAGATCCTCTTCGGTTTCCTGCTCATCGCCGTGTTCCAGCCGGCGTTCACGCTGGTGGCCTCCTGGGTCCTGTCGGGGTGCGGGAGGCCACCAGCGTGCTTACGCGCCGCGGTTAATACATGGGGTCCATGCCCTGGCCGCCCATGCCGCCCTCCTGCTGCTTGCTCTCCTCCTGCAGACGGCGGGCCTTGTCCGTCAGCCGCTTGCGCTCCTCGGGGTCGGTGGCACGCTCCGCCGCGTCCGTCAGTTCCTGCGCCTTGGCACGCATCTGCTGGGCACGCCCGCCGGATTCGCCTGCAACACTCATGATCACTCCTGGAAGTGTGGGGAGAGGACCCGGCCAGCGAATCAGTGCCAGGGTGCTCGCGCATCTTGAACGGTCACCCACCGCTATTCCGGCAGCTTCAGTGTGCCGGAGCGGACTGAGCTGTTCGAGAATGTCTGAGTGTGCGTGGGCCGGGCAGGAGAATGGGATGGCTGACCTTTCGCAGTTGCTGCAGCAGAGCATGCGCCGCCGTCATCTGACCGCTCAGGCACTCGCCGAGCGCACGGGAATCCGTACTCCACGCATCCGGGTTTTCGCCCAGGACGGGGCGCATGGCCCCGTCCACCCCACGGAAGCAGAGCTGGCCGAACTCGCCGTGGCCCTGGTACTGCCTCTGCCCGATGTCCTCGACGCCGCCGGTACTGCTGCCGGCGCGCTGTCCTGACGTCCGTTTGGGGAGGCCCCGCCGTGGCCGCGCTAGCAGTCCTGCTTCCTGCTGTTTTCCTCGGCGTCATTCTTGCCCTGGGCCGTTACGAAGAACGCCTTTTCACCCCACGGCCCGCCGCGCAGCACCGCCGCTCGCCCACACACCGCCGCCACGCCCGCCGGTGAACACAGCAGCCCGCAGCGGTCCTTCCAGCTGCCCTGAGATCCGTGCCCGGCTCACGGGCCCCACACTTCGGCGGTCTCGAAATACGCGAGTGGCGCCAACCCGAAGCGCTCTGCGGCAACGGCCAGACAGACCGAGTACGGCGTGGTGGTCTGCTCCGGCACCGGCGGTTAGGTACCTGCTCGCGCACGGCGAGAAGAACGCCGCCCTGGGCGAGGACGTCCGCAATATGTGGCGCGCGGACGCCGCGCGGGTCAACCTCCCGGACGAAGACTTCTCGATCTTCGACTCGCACATCGCGTCGAACTCGGCATCGTGCCCCTCACCGCGTCCCGCAAGGTCCCGCCCGGCCTGGGCTTCTGGATCTACGACGACCGCCAGGTCGTCACCCGAGACCTGGCACGCGGAACTCTGGCTCGACCGACGCCGACACCCTCGCCCTCTACCTGCGGACCTGGAAGACACTCCAGGAATCCGCCGTGTACGGGGCCGACGCCCACAACGCCATCAACGCGGCCCGGCGCGCCCTGAACCCGCGCTGACGACCCGCCACCGCCTAGTCCGCCTCACGCCCGCAGGGGGGCGCGGCCCAAGGCCCCCGGGGTCTACACGCACTCCAGTGCGATGTCACGGTGTCCGGGCCCACGGCACCAAACTGGAGTGCGTGTAGACCCCGGGGGTGCGATGCCGCTGGCCCGGGCGATGAAACCGACGCTGGCGGGTGACACCTACGCCCTGCCGTTCGTTGATCTCACATGCCTGTACTGCCATCACCTGAAGAGATCAACGCCGCCCGCACAGAGAAGGGAGGCTGGAGGCGTGCCCAGCTTGCTGAATGGGGCGTCTCCTGGCCTCTGGTGCCAGGCTGGAAGGAAGCGCTGATCGCACGCTGGGAGGCCGCCCAGCAGGGCAACGAGCCCCCACGCCGCGCCCGTCGACGCCGCCCCCGGACACGCTCGACTTCGGCTGACCACACAGCGGCGGGGCCGGACAGGAACACGCTGCCGGCCCCGCTGCTCGTTCCGCCCGCTGCTCGTTCCCGTCGGTCCGGAGGTTCAGCGGCTGAGGCGGATGCGCGGCCCCCATACGAACTCGAGGTCGTCCAGCAGGATGATCTCCTGGTCCTTCTCCCACTGGCCGCGCAGGAGGAACGGGGCGCTCTCCATCCGCTCCACGATGACCAGGGTCTCGGGCTGTCCGATCAGCGCGTACCGGCCGCGCGAGGCGGGCCTGCTGCCCGGCCCGTGCGTGCGCAGCATCTCCTCCAGACGCGGGCGGTGCTGCTCCACGAACGCCTCCAGGCGCTCGATGTACCCCTCGCGTTCCTCGGCGGGCACCGTGCTCAGCGCGACGTCCAGGAACGTACCGTCCGGCCAATGGCGCTCGCCGGGCGCGGCCAGGGCCCACGGGAAGCGTTCCGCCGCCGCCAGGACGTCCTTCGCGTCCAGCACCGCGGCCGGGGCCGGGGCCGGCGGTTCCTCCGCCGGAGCCTTCTCCGGGGCGGGTGGGGCCGGTTGGCGGAGGTGGGTGAGGAGCATGGCGCTGGAGGCGGCGCGCCCGCGTTCGGCGCTGGCGGTGCGGTCGGCGATCTGCAGCAGGTAGCTGGCGACGTCGCAGACACCGGCGTGCCACCCGTCCTCGAACCGCTCCTCGCACCCGTGCGGGGCGCTGCTCTCGGAGATCCAGGTGTGGGCCCCGGCCACCGCCCCGGCCTCCAGCTGCGACACGAGCTGATCCGCCTGCTCGTCTCCGATCCCGGCAGCGGCCAGGGCCTGGAACACGGTCAACCGCGCGGCCGTGGCCTCGCTCTGGTGTTGGCTGATGCGGGCCAGCTCTTGCCCGTAGGCGTCCGCGTCGTGCTCCGGTAGCGCGCTCACACCGGGCGCAGCGGTGGCCAGCGGCGTGTCCAGCGCTTCCAGATGGGCAAGGAGGAGACGGGCCAGGGACCGGCCGTAGTCGCCGCCGCGCTGGTGCTGGGGGGTGCTGCCGTCGCCCCGGTCGCCGGGGTGAGCGAGGCGCCAGGGGTATACGACAGTGCGGTGGAAGAAGTCGGTGAGCACCTCGAACAGGTCGCTCGCTTCGGGCGCGGGTTCGTAACTGCCGACCACGGCTGCCGCGGCGCTCCCGATCTCGGCGGCGGTCTGCGAGAACGCGTCCAGCATGTGCCGAGCGGAGTTCGAGGGGGTGTCCTCGAAGGCCTCCACGATCCGGTACAGGCCCGTGGGGCCGTAGAGGTTGCCCCGATTCGCGCGGCGCACCTTCACCGCGGCCTCTTCGACCGAGTCGGCCACGGCCCGGGTGGTCACTTCCGAGGCTCCGGGGTGCTCCGGGACAGTGCACCGCGACAGGACCTCGTACAGCCCCCGCTGCTCGGGCGGCCGTACCCCGCCGGACGCGCGGTGCCCCTGCCCGCGCTCCTGCGGATCGCCGGCAGGCGTGTACCCACCTTCGAAGACCTGGTGGACCACCAGATTTCGGATCCGCTTCAGTTCCGTCATCCGCACCGCCGCCATGTGCAGCTCCGCAGAGTCCGCCGGGACCGCAGGATCGGGCTCATCGGTGGCGATCAGCTCGCCCAGCTGCTCGTACGTCAGGCCGGTGACCTCCCGGCGGACCTCCACCCGGATCTCGGCATCGCTGCGCGCGCTCGTCATGTGGGTCCTCTGATCGGTGCCGTCGGTCGTCACGCGGGGTCTCCTTGGCCGGTGCGGGTGCTGATGGTCTGCGGGGGAGTTGCAGTGGAGGTTTGGCAGCTGGTTGTCAGCGGTGTAGCCCCAACGACCTGGTGCTGACACGAGCGACGAACAGCCACGTCATCCACACGCGGCCGACCGTCACGGTTGGCCGCGTGTGGAGGGCCCGGCACGGCTGTTCATGCGGGTGGGGTGTTCAGGGCGGTGGGAGGAGCCAGTCGTCGCTCACGGGGCTCCTGGCCCGGTACGGGGCGGCGAGGAGATCCTGCACGGCCTGTTCGGCCCGCCACCGCGCGGCCGTCCTGCTCGGCCCGCGGCCGCCTTTGTAGAGCACGGGGGTGCCGTCCGTGCTCTGCCAGTCGAGGGACCATCCCCACGCACCGAGGTGCACGGCCTGGGAGAACAGGGGCCGCCCCTCGAATTCCTTCCTGTCGACCGAGGCCCACACCAGCACCTCCGGCCCGGGTACGGGGACACGCACACCGGCACACAGGTGTCCGGTGCCGGCCGCCTGCCACAGCAACTCAGGGGGCCGCGCCTGGGCGGAGGACAGTTCCGCCGCGTATCCGACCAGGGCGGCGATCTCCCACACCAGTGCCAGGACCAGCGACCCGCGCTGCAAGGACGGCCAGTGGCCCGGCGCGTCCCACACCAGCACATCGACCGCATCCCCGATCCGGTCCTCGTTCAGCAGCCCCTCCACCTCGAACCCCGCCACCGGCCCCGCCCGAAACTCCGGGCCGCCACCCGCCGCTTCCTCCACGAGCTCCAGCGCCACACCGACCACGTGCTGCTCCACGGACAGGGTGTGACACCGGAGGCGGTTGGTCGTTGAACTGATAGTCAAGTGAAGTGCACAGAGACCCCGGGATGTCATGGCTGATTCCTGGGGTCTCGTGCTGTCTCGCCACGCGGGCGAGGGAGTCAGTGAGGCTGGGCGCAGGAGGCACATCATGGCGAGGCGGGCCAACCTGGCCATCCCGCAGCGAGCCGCTCTCACGAAGTGGGTAATCGTTGGGCGGGGAACGGCCCTGTCAGGCGTCAGCCTTGCGGCGCGAGGCGGAGGGCGTGCCGCGGAGTTCTTCGTTGATGCGCATGGCTTCGTCGAGCTGGTCCTCGAGGATGACGATGCGGCAGGCCGCTTCCACCGTGGTCCCCCGGTCGACGAGCTCACGGACACGACCGGCGATCTTCAGCTGGTAGCGGGAGTAGCGGCGGTGGCCGCCCGGGGAGCGCAGTGGGGTGATGACGCGGGCTTCGCCGATGGTACGGAGGAAGGCGGGGGTGGTACCCAGTATTTCGGCGGCCCGGCCCATCGTGTAAGCGGGATAGTCGTCGTCATCGAGACGGCCGAAGGAATCGTCTGCTGTCATCTCACCTCGTTGCGGAACACGCTGGAGGGGCCCCGGCGCCAATGGCACCGGGGCCCCGAAGGAACTGCTACACCATCTGCCGGCCCTTCAACTGCGCCGGCCTACTGTGTCCGCGCGGCCGCCCAAGAAGCGGGCGGGGGTACGGGGATCGCGAATTGCGTGACCGGAGACCACCTGCCTATCGATGTCCTGCGGTACCCGGGCTCAAGACTTCCGTCCCGGGCGATCCTGATGGCGCCTCAACTCCTCCGCTCTTCCCTCTGAATCAACTATGTGCGGGTACTGCGTACTGCTCTTGCACTACTGGTGATGCGAACTACCGGTGACCTGATGAAGCGTCACCCTCCGGCAGCCAGCCCCGCCGCCCATCCTGCGTCTGCTCTGGCTTAGAACCCCGCTGCCGAACCTCCCGATACGCGCGCCGCAGCCGACGCCTTCACCGAGGTGCTGCTCACTTCACTTCACTGCTGGGTACTGCGTACTTCACTCACCAGTACCGCTCTTGCGGTACTGCTCACAGCGGCCCCTGATCACTGCGGGCCGCCCGGTGCGGTCGTCAGTCCCGTCACCGTCCTGCAACCGCTCTGGCTTCGGAACTCCACCGCCGCACCGACCTGCTGGTGACCTGAGGAAGCGTCACTCTTCGGCAGCCAGCCCCGTCGCCCGTCCTGCGTCTGCTCTGGCTTGGAACCCCACTGCCGAACTTCCCGGTACGCGCGCCGCAGTCTGACGCCATTTACCGAGGTACCACTGGTACTGCCGACTGCACTTGTGCTGCGGTACTGCTCGCGGCGGCCCCTGATCACTGCGGGCCGCCCGGTCCGGTCGTCAGTCCCGTCACCGTCCTGCAACCGCTCTGGCTTCGGAACTCCACCACCGCACCGTCCTGCGCACTGCAACTACGTGTACTGCTGCCCGGCAGTTCTCTCTGCCAGGCCCTGCGGTCTCTCTGGGCTACGAGAGAAACCTTAACCACAGCAGCGCATGGATGTCTACTTCCGCTGTGACAGGTTTCCTGTGAGGACTGACAGTGAAGTCCTGCGGTCCACGTCGCTTGAAAACTGCAACGGAGCACCCCCATCGAGAGGTGTGAGGGGCCTCGGACCGGGCAGGTGGGGTGTCACGGCACAAGCGGTACAACCGATCACAGGCGGGGTGTACACGTATGAACAGCACGCTCAGCATGACCTCGACGCCCCCCCGTAGCGACCGTGGTCCGGGGCGACAGCCCGGCCGGCATCCACCAGGCCCGTCAGGCCGCCCGCGCCTTCACCGACGGCCTCAACCCGGCGCCCGGCCCGGACATGGCGGACACTCTCGTCCTGGTGGTCTCCGAGCTCGTCACCAACGCCCTGCGCCACGGCAGCGGCCACTACACCCTGAAACTCTCCGCCGGCCCCGGCACAGTGACCGCCGCGGTCAGCGACCCCAGTCCGGTACACCCCCGCGAGCGCACCCCCGACCTCAACGGCGGCACCGGCGGCTTCGACTGGCACATGATCCGCCGTCTAACAGAGCGCCTGACCATCACCCCCGGTCCCGGCTACGGCAAAACCATCCGCGCCGAGCTCCCCCGCTGACAGCGACCGGATCCGCGTCGGGCAACCGCAGGCGGCCCAGCCAAAGGGACAGCACGGCGAGGAAGAAGCCACGGGACTGCGTACCGTCGGCGGCTCATACCCGAAGCCACCACCGCAACACGGAAATGCAACGCGGGCGCAACACGCACCACACTCCCACTTGATCTGATGTTTTAGCAGGTCAGGGGTCGAATGCTCATGGTGTTTCACTGATCGCGCCGCAGCGCCATGAGTCGGTGTTGCGGTCGCCGGGGCCACACTCAACGGAAACTGCGGCTACGAACTCATCGACGAAGCACTCTGACCGGGAACCCGCACACGCCCGCCTCCCGGCACGACGTAAGCCGCCCGGCTGGGAAACCCAGCCGGGCGACTCGTCTGAGCTCTGCTCACCGCGCGTCATCGGTCAGTCTTCGGTGATCAGCGATCGCGTGGTGCGACGCCCCGCGAAGGGGACTTCAGAGGCCATGCCGGGTACAGGCCCGGATCCTCACCCGGTGCTGTTCAGCAGGGGAGAGTGGTATGTCCGGCAGCGCCCGTGGCACCGGTGACGCCATCCGAGGTCAACGTGGCGGCGGTCCCGTCACCGCCGGGCTTGCCGGGACACACCGGGCTCGCGGCGCCACCCGCGCCACCCGCGCCACCCTTGTAGGTGCCACCGGCCGTGGACGCGCCCCCCGCGCCGCCCTGGCCGCCGGCGATGCCGGTACCGGCATCACCTACACCGCCCACACCGCCTTTGCCGCCGGTGCCACCCTGGTTGGCCGCGCCTCCGGCACCGCCCGCACCACCGTTGCCGTTGGCCCCGCCGGCCCCGCCCGCACCGCCCGCGCCACCGGTGCTTCCAACGCCGTCGCCGTTGCCCCCGGCACCTCCGCTACCGCCATTGCCGTCCGCACCGGCCGCTCCACCGGTGCCGCCCAGGCCACCGATGCCGCCGTCGCTCCCCACACCGTTGGCGCCGTTACCACCGGGGACGCCGAGAAAGCCCAGGCTGATGTGGGCCCGGGAACTGCCCGCGTCGGCACGAGCCGTCGCGGAAGCCACGGTTGGGGTGGCGAGGCCGGCCACGGCGACCGCACTGATCAGGAGGGTTCGGACGGTGGCAGTGGTACGCGAGATGCGCATGAGGTACGCCTTCCGGTTCGTGAGGCCGGAGATACCCCCCGGCCGGCACACGCCCAACGTAGGCGGGAATGACTCTGCCCACATGACACTGAGTGATTAAATGTCTGGAAATAGAGACATTCACCAAACTTTGGCCACAAACGCCTGAGCTCGAGGTCGCCGCGGCCTGAAGCCGACAAGATCCCCTGCCGAACTGTTTCTTCAGTCCCCCGCTCACCCGGAACTCATGAAACTGCGGCCTTGAGCAGGCCATGCCGTAGTAAGAACCTGCTCGAGGTGACTGCGAGTCAATAGGCCGAGCAGCGCGGGTTGCCTCAGGCCGCCGGGGCCGCCGGAACCGCACAGGCTGACGGCGGCCGTGGCAAAGTCCAGATGTGCGGCCAGCCGAGTCCAGGCTGATGGCCACCGGAAGTCCAGGTGGATGGCCGTCTGACCAGTGGTGTTCCTGATCACTTCCTTAACTGGAGGAGACCCCTCCGCCCGTTTGCTGGTGTTTGCACGCATCAGCTACCGGCCGGAGAGGTCCTGTGACGAAGTCTGACACGGAGATTATGGAAATCCTTGAGGCGTACGACCTGACCGGGACGGTCTGGTCGGCGGCGACCTTGACGGGGCACGACCCGAAGACGGTCAAGAGGTATGTCGAGGCCCGCAACGGCGGGCGCAATCCCTATGAGCGAGAGCCGCGGCCGAAGATGATCGACGCGTTCGGGGAGAAGGTCGAGGAGTGGGTCGAGCAGTCGAAGGCGACGATCCGAGCCGATGTGGTGCACGAGAAGCTCGTGAAGATGGGCTACCGGGGCAGCGAACGCTCGACGCGGCGGGCGGTGAACGCGGCGAAGAGCGCGTGGAAGGCGGGCAAGCGCCGCACGTACCGGCCGTGGATTCCCGAGCCGGGCCGGTGGCTCCAGTTCGACTGGGGCGAGGGTCCGCGCATCGACGGCGTCGGACCTGGTTGTTCTGCGCGTGGCTGTCCTGGTCGCGGTTTCGGGTCGTGATCCCGGTCTGGGACTGCACGTTGGGCACGCTGGTGGCCTGCCTGGACACCACGCTCAGGCGGATCGGCGGGGCGCCGACCTACGTGCTGACCGACAACGCGAAGACGGTGACCGTCGAGCACATCGCCGGGATCCCGGTACGTCATCCGCAGATGGTCGCCGCGGGCCGGCATTACGGCTGCCAAGTGGTCAGTTGCGTGCCCTACGACCCCGAATCGAAGGGCGGCGCGGAAGCGACGGTTCGTATCGCGAAAGCCGACCTGGTGCCCACAGATGCGAACCTGCTGGCCGCTTACGACACCTTCTCCGAGCTCGCCGATGCCTGCCTGACCTGGTGCGATGCGGTGAACTCGCGCCGCCACCGGGCGACTGGGCAGATACCTGCGGACCGTCTGGACGTCGAACGCACCACGCTGCACGTCCTGCCCATCGAGCCGCTCGCGCTCGCGCTGGGCGAGGAACGGCTGGTCGGCTCGGACCGCACTATCAGCTTCAACTCGGTGCGCTACTCGACCCCGCCGGGATATACCGGCGCGAGGGTGTGGTGCCGGGTGGTCGGCGAGGAACTGTCCATCACCGCCCGCACCAACTCCGGTGATCTCTCGGAGATTTGGCGCCACGAGCTCTCCACCCCGGGTGTTCCGCAGATCATCGACGAGCACTACCCCGACCATCCCGACGGACGCAGCATCCACCAGCCGAGGCTGCGGCCCCGCTCGGAAGCGGAGATCGCGTTCGTGGGCATCGGCCCCGGAGCCGGGCGCTGGCTCAAGGAAGCCGGACCCGCCGGCGCCACCCGCATCCGCGCCAAGATGGCCCGCGCGGTCGAGCTGGCCGCCGTCCTGGGCAACGACAGAGTCGACCAGGCCCTGGGGCTGGCGGCCACAGCCGGGCGCTTCGCCGACGACGACTTGCTCTCGATCCTGGGACACATCGCCGACAGCAAGCCCGCCGGAGAGGTCGTCCGCGCGGACGAAGCCCACTCCGTCCAGAACGGAACCAGTGGCTGGCAGGCCCTGGGCCGCTGACCCAACACATCACCCACCAGCGAATCCTGACCGAACGTCTCATAAGAGAACGGCACCCCCATGAGCTTTCCCAACCCGCCCGCGATCCCCGAGGAACTCGACAAGCTCATGCGCCGCATGCGTCTGCCCTATATGCGCAAGGCGGCCCCGGACGTTCTGGCCACCGCCCGAGCTCAACGCTGGGACCCTGCCGAGGTGCTGCGGCTGCTGATAGCCGAGGAGGTCACCGGCCGCGACGCGGCCACCCGGCGCCTGCGGCGCCACTCGGCGAACTTCCCCACCGGCAAGACCCTGGGCTCCTGGCGGGCCGAGGACTCCACCATCCCCGAACCCACCCAGAATTCCCTCACCACCCTGGAATGGATCGGCCGCGCCGAGAACTTGGTGATCGCCGGCCCGTCGGGGACGGGCAAGAGCCACTTCACCGAGGGCCTGGCCCAGGCCGCGATCGAGAAGGACATGCGGGTGTCCTGGTTCACCCTGGAGACGCTGAGCACCGCGATCGGCAAGTCGAAGGTCGACGGGTCCACCGCACGGACCGTCGCCCGGATCTGCCGGGCCGATTTGATTGTCATTGATGACATTGGCCT
>NZ_JBDHNH010000016.1:0-143016 GCF_039766235.1 Streptomyces changchenzhani
AACTGCGCCTCGATCGGTTGGCCCACGACGCGCTCGTCGGCGTCAGGCACAACTCGACCTTGTTCTTCTTCGCCCAGGTCCGGATGGTCGGGGTCTTGTTCGCCGACAGGTTGTCCATGATCACGTAGACAGGGGCGCCGTCGGGGCGAGCGGCCCGGATCGACTTCAGCGCCGAGAGGCTGTGGTCACCGCCCTTGCGGCGGCGGGTCACTCCCCACAGCTGGTCGTCGCCCAGGGAATAGCAGCCGTGGAAGTACCGGATGCCGTGGGTGCGGTGATAGGTGGCCGGCAGCCGGTCCGGTTTCTTCTCCTGGGCCCAGCCGGAGCCGTGGCAGGGGCGGATCGACAGCGGGCCGAACTGGTCGAAGGCGAAACACCGGTCCGGGAAACGACTGGTCACGTGCTCGATGCGGTCGAGTTTGGTGTCCTTGTCGGGATCCTTGGACTCCTTCCAGGTGCGGGTCCGCTGGAAGGAGATCCCGTTCTCGCGCAAGATCTGCCGCAGCCGTTCCCGGCCGATCTTCACCGTCCTCACCCGGTTGCGGGCCAGGTAGTCGGTGAGCTTGCGAAGGCTCCAGTGCGTGAAGGGACGTCCCAGCGTGACCGGGCGGGTCCGGGCCGTCGCGATGATGAACTCGCGTTCGTCATCGCTGATCAGGCGGGGACGGCCTCCCGCCCACCGAGGGTCCAGCGCGGCCAGGCCCTCCTCGTTGAACGCGTGGATCACGTCCCGGACTGTGTCCTCGTGCGCGGCGACCAACTGCGCGATCGCCGTCACGGTGGTCCCCGACGCCGACGCCATGATGATCAGTGCCCGACGCACCCGCACGGACTCGTGGCGGCCCCGCCGAACGATCTGCTGCAGCCTCTGCCCCTCTTGATCAGTCAACCGTCGCGCCCTGACCGGCTCTGCCATCTGCGACCTCACTCATCCTCAACAACAACTACGTTGCATCCAGAGTGAAGCCGACCGACCCCAGCACCCTAAACATCGATCAGCGTGTCGCCAGACCCGGCGAACGTTCGTGGCCAACGCACTAGCTCATCTTCGCCGAGGAGAAGTGGGGGCCGTCTCCCGAGGGGCTTGCGCAGGGGCTCAAGGAATCGCAGCTGCCAGGGCCCATGTGCGGGATTCTGGGCGGTTGCCGGGTCTTCCATTTCCAGGACATGGGCATCGGCGCACCGGTCAAGCAGCTCGGGTTCACCGCCGACAATGAGGCGCTGCGTCCGGACGCGAGGAACCTGGCTGCTCTTCTGTTGCGACTGCGCGAGGGGGAGCCCAAGGCGTACCGGCGGATGGTGCGGGCCGTGCGGACGGTGGCGCCGTTCTTCCGGGACTTCCTGCTGGCCGAGGAGCCGGGCGGAAAGATTCAGCTGCGATGGATGCAGGAGGGGGTGGACGCGGTCTTCCCCGCAGAGGCACTGTCCGACGGCACGCTGAGATACATCTGCCTGTGCGTGCTTCTACTGCAACCGGATCCGCCTGCGCTTCTGACGCTGGACGAAACGGAGTTGGGGCTGCACCCGTATGCGGTGGTGCAGCTCGCGGACCTGTTGCGCTCGGCGAGTGCGCGCAGTCAGGTGGTCATCGCGCCGCAGTCGGTGACGCTGCTCAACCAGTTCTCGTTGGACGAGCTGGTGGTGGTGGAGTGGGAGGACGGCGCGACGGCGCTGCGGCGGCCGGACCGCGAGGCGCTGCGGGAGTGGCTGGAGGAGTACTCGCTGGGCGAGCTGTGGGAGAAGGGTGTGGTGGGGGGACGGCCGGTCGCTGAGTCTCCGTCGCGGGGGCGGTTGGCGTGATCACGACCGTCTCGCCCCGCTCTACGTGGCTGAGGACCGTGGCCGTTTGCTGGTTCAGTTCGCGGGCGCTGATCTGCACCGGCCCAACGTACTGCCCGCGCAATACATGCGGCCCCCGTCGGCTCCACGACAGCCCGAAGGGCCCGCATCCGGCGTGGATGCGGGCCCCTCCGTGGTGCGGGTGCGGCTGGTGTTGCTACGCCGCGGAGTCGGACTTGCGGCGGCGTACGACGAACACCGCGCCGGCGCCGACCACTACGGCCGCGGCGCCCGCGAGGGCGATCTGCGGGACGGCCGAGTTGGAGCCGGTCGTGGCGAGTGCGCCGCTCACCGGCTGCGGGGACGAGGTGCCCTGCGGTGACGGGGACGCGACCGGGGGCTTGGAGGCCTTGCCGGGCTTGGCGGGTGTGACCGGGCCGGGCTTGGTGCCCGCGGCTGCGATCTTGAACTTGTACGTGGTCAGGTCCGGAGTCCCGCCGCACGTCTCGTCGTCGTTCCAGTAGTCACCGGCGACGAAGGCGACGCCCTGGCCCGCCGGGGCCTTCGCGTCGACCTTGAGGCGCAGCTTGATGTCGCTGTGCGCTCCGGCCTTCAGCGGGGTGATGCGGTCGATGTAGTTCTCGACGTCGACGTTCTGCCAGGTCTTGGAGGTCGCGGTGGACCACTGGAACTTCAGCAGGTGACCGAGGTCCTTGGTGCCCTTTTTGTCCGTCGCGTGGACGCTCGCGAAGGGGTAGACCTCGTCCATCGTCTTGTCGGTGCCGTTGGCCAGGCGGAGTTTGAAGTTGACCCAGTTACCGGCGACCACCGTGCCGGGCAGGCCCGTCACGACGGTGGTGAAGTCGGAGTCCAGGACGCACTCGCCGTCGCCCTCGTTGTCCTCTTCTTCTTCGTCCAGTGCGTCGGCGAGCGCCTTGTCGGCGGCCTTCTTGACGGCGAGGGCGCTCTTCTCGGCCTTCTGCGCCACGCCGAGTGTCTTGAACGCGGCGACCCTGGCGTCTTCGAGCGCCTTGCGGGCCGTCTCGGCCTTGGTGTCTGCGGTGGTCTTCGTCTCGGCGGCGGTCTTGGCGACCGCCTCGGCGTCGGTGACGGCCTTCGCCGCAGCGGCCTTCTGCTCCTCGGTGGCGTCCGCCGGGAGCGCGTCGAGCGCGGTCTTCGCCTCGGTGACCGCGGTGTCGGCAGCGGTCTTCGCGGTGGCGGCCTCGGCGGCCTCCTTCGCGGCGGCCTTCTGCGCGACGTAGAGCGGCGAGGCGTCGGTGTCGAGGGTGTCTATCGCGTCCGAGGCGTCCTGCACGGCCTTGACGGTGACGTCGTACGCCTTCTGCGCCTCGTCGGCAGCCTGTATGAGGTGCTTGATGCTGGGCCTGCTCGACTGCTCCTGCGTGGCCGGCTTGGCGTCGGCGAACGCCGGGCCTACGGAGAGCAGAGCGAGCGGCGTCGTCACTGCGGCCACGGCAGCAGTGGCGAGAATACGGCGGAATCTCACAGGTGACCTTTTTCTGGGTCCGAAAGAAACAAGCGAAAAGACTAAAGACGAGTCGTCGCCGTGGGAGGACCTCTTCGATGCGCGACTTTGCCGAAGAGTAAGGGGGGAATAAGAGCCGAGGGAAGCCACATTTTTCGGTAGCAGGTGTGTGGTGCTTACGTGAGGGATGGGCAAAGCGGTCATTCGGTGACGGTTGCTCACGAGTTCTGCGATTTCCCTGTGGGCCATATCACTTGAGCAGCGCGGGATCTTCCGGTTCGGTGATGACGGGGAAGCGGCGCGGGGCGACGAATATCAGCGCGAGCAGCGCCAGGACGGCCGCGCAGGCCGCGCCGATATAGACGTAGTCGACGGCGGCGTCGACCGCTCGGCGCAGATAGTCGGCCGCTTCCGCGGTGAGCCGGCCGGGGTCGCCCAACGCGTGGGATACGGAGTCGAGGTCGCCGGGCAGTCCGTCGCGTATCGCCTCGGGGGCGTCCGCGAGTCTGGACGCGAGGGTGGCGTTGGCGACGGCGCCGAACAGTGCGGCGCCGACCGACTGGCCGACCTGGCGGCAGAAGAGGACGGACGCGGTGGTCGTGCCGCGCTCCGACCAGCCGACCGTCGACTGGACGCCGACGATGAGGGGGAGTTGGAAGAGGCCGAGCGCTCCGCCGAGCAGCAGCATGATCAGGGCGGGCTGCCACGCCGAGCCGGGGAACGGCAGCAGCGGGAAGGCGAGCAGGATCAGCGCCGCGCAGCCGATGCCGATGATCGCCGTCAGTCGGAAGCCGATGCGGTTGTACGCGTGCTGGCTCAGCGCCGCCGACACGGGCCAGCTCAGCGTCATGATCGACAGGACGAAGCCGGCGGCTATCGGGTCGAGTTGCAGTACTGCTTGGGCGTACGTGGGCAGGAAGACCGTCGGGGCGACCATCAGGAGGCCCAGCGCGCCCAGCGCGAGATTGACGGCGGCGATCGTGCGCCTGCGCCACACCCAGCCCGGGATGATCGGTTCGGCGGCGCGGCGCTCGATGACGACGGTGGCCGCGGCCAGGAGCGCGCTGCCGCCGAAGAGGGCCAGGGAGGGCGCGGAGAGCCAAGGCCAGGCGACGCCGCCCTGGACGAGGGCGAAGAGCAGCAGGCCGCCGCAGGCGAACACGCCGAGCGCGCCCGCCCAGTCGATGCGGGGGCGGCCGGTGGCCGCGGGGGACTTCGTACGGGCCGGTTCGTGGAAGTGGCGGGCGATCAGCCACAGCGCGACTGCGCCCACCGGCAGGTTGATGAGGAAGATCCAGCGCCAGTCGGCGTACGAGGCGAGCAGCCCGCCGACTGCCGGGCCCGCGACGGCCGACACCGCCCAGACCGTTGACAACTTCGCCTGGATCTTGGGGCGTTCCTTCAGGGGGTAGAGGTCGGCGGCGACCGTCTGGACCGTGCCTTGGATGGCTCCGCCGCCGAGGCCCTGGACGATGCGGAAGGCGATCAGGCTCTCCATGTTCCAGGCGAAGGCGCACAGGAGAGAGCCGACGAGGAAGAGGACGATTCCGGCGAGCAGGACCGGCTTGCGGCCGAAGGTGTCGGAGAGCTTTCCGTACACCGGGAGAGTGACCGTCACCGCGAGCAGATAACCCGCGAACAGCCAGGAGAAGATGGCGAACCCGCCGAGGTCGCCGACGATCTGGGGCACGGCGGTGGACACGATCGTGCCGTCCAGGGCCGCCAGGGCCATGCCGAGCATGAGCGCGGCGACGACCGGGCCGCGCCGGACGGCCGGGGGAGCGGGGACGGTAGCGGCGGGGACGGGAGGGGCGGGCGTGGGTGGCGGGCCCCCGGGTATCGCGCCGCTGCCGTCCGTCCCCTCGGCGCCGCCACCGCCCGCGCGGCTTGTGCCTGCCGCAGACGCCGGGCCCGTACTTCCCGTACGTCCTGAGCCCGTACTTCCCGTACTCCCTGTGTTGCCGCCCGCGCCGCCCACCAAGATCCCTTCACTGTGCACGCATTTGGTTCCGTCACCTTCTCATCCGCAGCTCACGCAGGGGGAGGGTGTAGTCGACCCGGAGTACTCCTCCGTCCGAGGGTGGAGATCCCCTAGGGAGATCTCCCTACTTCTGGCCAGCGGGTGTTCGTCCCGGCGGAGGACGAGCCGAACGGCGCTTTTCTTTAACTTGGTCTTACGGCCTTGATACGGGCTGCCGCACCTCGGGGGTGGGGTTGTCCCCCGGGTGGATACGGAGATGCGCACCAGTGTGCGCGGGGTCTCCGGTCAACAGAATCGACGAGAACCAACCTTCGACGTCCAACCCGAGAACCAACCTTTTCGACGTTCAATTGCCAAGCGACATAGGAGATTTACCGTGACAACGGCCATGACCATTCCCAGGCACGGGGGCACTGGAGGGCGTACGGCCGTTGCCGCGAGGGCGCGACAGGTCGTGAAGGCGTACGGGTCCGGGGAGACCCGCGTCGTGGCGCTCGACCATGTCGATGTGGACATTGCCCGCGGGCAGTTCACCGCGATCATGGGCCCGTCCGGCTCCGGCAAGTCCACGCTGATGCACTGCCTGGCCGGCCTCGACACCGTCACATCGGGCGAGATCTTCCTCGACGAGACCGAGATCACCGGGCTCAAGGACAAGAAGCTCACCCAGCTGCGCAGGGACCGAATCGGCTTCATCTTCCAGGCGTTCAACCTGCTGCCGACGCTCAACGCCCTGGAGAACATCACACTGCCGATGGACATCGCGGGCCGCAAGCCGGACGCCGCGTGGCTCAATCAGGTGGTGGAGACCGTCGGTCTCGCGGACCGCCTCCGGCACCGGCCGACCGAGCTTTCCGGCGGCCAGCAGCAGCGCGTCGCGGTCGCCAGGGCGCTCGCCGCGCGGCCCGAGATCATCTTCGGGGACGAGCCGACCGGGAACCTCGACTCCCGTGCCGGAGCAGAGGTGTTGAGCTTCCTGCGCCGGTCCGTCGACGAGCTGTCGCAGACCATCGTGATGGTCACCCACGACCCGGTCGCCGCGTCGTACGCGGACCGGGTGCTGTATCTCGCGGACGGCCGCATCGTCGACGAGATGTTCGCCCCGACGGCCGACCAGGTCCTCGACCGCATGAAGGACTTCGACGCACGCGGGCGGACGTCATGACCGTACTCAGGAGCTCTCTGCGCAACTTCGTCGCGCACAAGGGACGCATGGCGCTCTCCGCCGTCGCGGTCCTGCTCTCGGTGGCGTTCGTGTCCGGCACGCTCGTCTTCACCGACACCATGAACACCACCTTCGACAAGCTCTTCGCCGCCACCGCGGCCGATGTCACGGTCACCCCCAAGGCGGCCGGTGACGACGACACTCCGCAGACCGGCAAGCCGGAGTCGCTGCCCGCTTCCGTCGTCCGGCAGGTGGCGAAGACCGACGGCGTACGGTCCGCCGAAGGTGCCGTCTCCAGCATGTCCGTGACCGTCGTCGACAGCGACAACAAGAACATGGGCTCTGAAAGCGGCGCCCCCACGATCGCCGGCAACTGGACGAAGAGCGACCTCAAGTCCATGGAGATCACCTCCGGGCACGCCGCGCGCGGACCCACCGAGGTCATGGTCGACTCCGACACCGCCGACAAACACGGCCTCAAGCTCGGTGACGAGCTGCGCACCATCGCCGTCACCGGCGACATCAAAGCGAAGATCACCGGCATCGCCTCCTTCAAGGTGACCAACCCGGGCGCGGCCGTCGTCTTCTTCGACACCGCGACCGCGCAGCGGAAGCTGCTCGGCAAGCCGGACACCTTCAGCCATATCGCCGTCACCGCCCAACAGGGCTTCAGCGACACGCAGTTGAAGCAGCAGGTCGCGGGCGCGCTCGACGGGACGTACAAGCTCCAGACCGCGAAGGAGTCCGCGGACTCCGGGCGCGAGGAGATCGGCTCCGTCCTCGACGTGATGAAGTACGCGATGCTCGGCTTCGCCGGAATCGCCTTCCTCGTCGGCATCTTCCTGATCGTCAACACCTTCTCGATGCTGGTCACCCAGCGCACCCGCGAGATCGGCCTGATGCGGGCGCTGGGCTCCAGCCGCAAGCAGATCAACCGGTCCGTCCTGGTGGAGGCGCTACTGCTCGGCATCGTCGGCTCGATCCTGGGCATCGGCGCGGGTGTCGGCCTCGCCGTCGGACTGATGAAGCTCATGGGCTCCCTGGGCATGGAACTGTCCACCAAGGACCTGACCGTGGCCTGGACAACCCCGGCCATCGGGCTCGCGCTCGGCATCATCGTCACCGTCGTCGCCGCCTACGTCCCGGCCCGCCGGGCCGGCACGGTCTCCCCGATGGCCGCGCTGCGCGACGTCGGGACCCCGGTGGACGGCAGGGCGGGCCGGATACGGGCCGCACTCGGCCTGCTCCTGACCGGCGCCGGCGGCGCGCTGCTGTACCTGACGACGCAGGCCGACAAGGCGAGCGAGGGCTCACTGTTCCTCGGCGGCGGAGTGGTCCTCACCCTCATCGGCTTCATCGTCATCGGCCCACTGCTCGCGGGCGTCGTGGTCCGGGCGCTCGGCGCGGTCGTCCTGCGGATGTTCGGCCCCGTGGGGCGGATGGCCGAGCGCAACGCCCTGCGCAATCCGCGGCGTACGGGAGCGACCGGCGCGGCCCTGATGATCGGCCTCGCCCTGGTGGCGTGCCTGTCGGTCGTCGGGTCATCGATGGTCGCCTCGGCCACCGACGAGCTTGACAAGTCGGTCGGCGCGGACTTCATCGTCCAGGCCAAGACCCCGCAGCCGATCGTCCCCGACGCCGAAAAGGCACTGCGGGCGGCCCCCGGCATCGAGCACGTCACCAACTACAAGTCGGTCAAGGCCAAGCTGACTTCGCCCGACGGCAAGGTGGAGGAGGAGGAACTGGCCGCCGCCGACCCGACGTACGCCGAGGACCTGCGGCGCGAGACCGTCGGCGGTGAACTGACCGCGGCGTACGGCAAGGACGCCATGTCGGTCGGTGACGACTACGCCAAGCAGCACGGCATCAAGGTCGGCGACGAGATGACGGTCGCCTTCACCGGCGGCAAGAGCGCGAAGCTGCGGATCGCGGCGATCACCTCGGACGACGTGAATGTCGACAAGGGCGCGATGTACACCAACATCACGACCGTGGCGAAGTATCTGCCGGCCGAGAAAATGCCGAAGAACCAGATCATGTTCGCGAAGGCCGTGGACGGCAAGGAGAAGGCCGCGTACGCGGGCCTCAAGGACGCGCTGTCGAAGTACCCGCAGTACCTGGTGCAGAACCAGACCGACTTCAAGCAGGACCTCAAGGACCAGATCGGCCAGCTGCTCAACATCGTCTACGGACTCCTCGGCCTCGCGATCGTCGTCGCGATCCTCGGTGTGGTGAACACCCTCGCCCTGTCGGTCGTCGAGCGGACCAGGGAGATCGGCCTGATGCGGGCCATCGGCCTCTCACGCAGGCAGCTGCGCCGCATGATCCGCCTGGAGTCGGTGGTCATCGCGCTCTTCGGCGCACTGCTCGGCCTCGGGCTCGGTATGGGCTGGGGTACGTCGGCACAGAAGCTGCTGGCCCTGGAGGGACTCGGGATCCTGGAGATCCCGTGGCCGACGATCATCGGGGTCTTTGTTGCCTCGGCCTTCGTGGGGCTGTTCGCGGCCCTGGTTCCGGCGTTCCGGGCGGGCCGGATGAACGTACTGAACGCCATCGCCACCGAGTAGCGGGAGGTGGCCCCGCGCCGCCTCACGCCGCGCCGTATGTGGCGGGGCGGGGCGGGGCGCGGGAGGGCAGTGCGGTCGAGGGCCCGGATCCGGGGTGCACAGGGGAGGTCCCGGCGCCGGGCCGCAAGGGGTGTCCGGCGGATCTCTCCGCCGGGCACCCCCTTGCTGTGTGCGGCTGTGTGCGGCTGTGACCGTCGTGCCGTGGCTGTCCGGCTGTGATGTCGTGCCGCCGTGCTGCTGCCGTGGCGGCGGGTGCGGGTGCGGGGGCGGTGCGGCGCCGGGGGCGGGGGGCGTCGGGCGCGCGGGTCCGTACACCGTCGGTGCACGATGCTGCCGTGCCCTGTGCAGCAAGCTGACACCGTTCTCCCTGCTATCCCACGCACCCCACTGACATCGTCGAGGTCACCGGAAGCCATCCGGTGAGACAGAGCTATCCAGGGGGAAACATGCTTGGTCGTTCGCTTTCGAAGGCATCCACAGGCTGGACCCGTGCCACTGTCGCCCTCGGGCTGGCCGTGGCCGCTGTTTCCCTCTCGGCCGGTGCTGCGGCTGCGTCCTCCCCCGAACCCCCCACGCCGCAGTCGCAGCACCTCTCCCACAGCGCGCCGAGCCACATTCCCCCGCAGGCCGTCGAGTCCTTCTGTCGGGGCTGGGAGGCCGTCGCCGCCGAACTGCCATTGCCCACGGCCGCCGTTCAGGTGTGCAAGCTGGTCAACGGCTGGCAGTAGGCAGCCGCGATGCGGTTTCAGCTTCTTGGACCGCTGAGCATCACGGACGGCACCGACACCGTCGTACTGCAGCCCTCCAAGCCGACGATCCTGCTGGCCGTGCTGCTCCTGCACGCCAACGCCGTGGTGTCCGCCGAGTACTTGCAGCGGGCCATGTGGGGCGAGGAGCAGCCGGCCACCGCGAAGGCGGCCCTGCAGACCTGTGTGCTGCGGCTGCGGCGGCTCTTCACCAAGCACGGCGTGACCGAGACTCCCGTCGAGGCGGTGCCCGGCGGCTACCGGATCACCGCCGACGCCAGGACCCTCGACCTCATCGGATTCCGTCAACAGGTGGGCTGCGCCGCCGAATCGGCGCACGACCCGGCGTCGGAGCTCCGCACACTCAAGGACGCGCTGTCGCTCTGGCAGGGGCCGGTCCTGGCCAATGTCCGCTCCGACGTGCTGCACCGGGACGAGGTGCCCCGGCTGGCCGAGGAACGGCTGCGGACCGTGGAACGCGTCTGCGATCTGGAGCTCGGGCTCGGACGCTGCGGCGAAGCCCTCGTCGAACTGTGGAGTGTGACGCGCACGTTCCCCGGATACGAGCGGTTCCACGAGCAGTTGATCGAGGCGCTGTACCGGACGGGCCGGCAGGCGGAGGCGCTCGCCGAGTACCGGCGCGTCAAGGAGTATCTGCTCGACGAGCTGGGGGTCGACCCCTCACCGACCCTCCAGAAGCTCGAACTTGCCATCCTGCGGGGCGAGGACATGGGCCCCGCGAGCGGCGAGCGCACGCCGCCGCACGCCCGGCAACACGAGCAGTCGGCCGGCGTACGGGACGGATTCGCGCTGGTGGTGCCCGTGCCCGCGGTGCCTTCCTTCACCGGCCGCACGGCGGAGGTCGCCGCCATGGTGGCCCGGCTCACCGCCCACGCGGACGGTGCGGGCGGGGGCGGAGGCGGCGACGGCGGTGAGCCGATGACCGTCCTGGTGTCCGGGGCGCCGGGCATCGGCAAGTCCGCGCTCGCCCAGCACGTCGCCCACCTGGTGCGCGACAGTTACCCGGCCGGCCGGCTGCTGGTGCGCATGGTCGATCCGGACGGCGCGCCGCGCAGCTCCGCCGATGCCGCAGCCGAAGTGGCCGCCGCGCTGCGGGGCCGGCGCCCCGGCGAACGGGCGCTGCTCGTCCTGGACGACGTCGTCGACGCCGACCAGGTCCGTCAGCTGCTGCCCGCCGGGCCGGGCGGCGGCGCCGCCGTCATCACCAGCCGGATGGGCCTGGCCGGGCTGATCGCGACCCACGGCGGATGGGTGCACCGGCTCTCCACCTTCGACGAGGAGGAGTCGTACGGGCTGCTCCTCGCCGTGCTCGGTGCCGAGCGGGTGGCGGCGGAGCCGGAGGCGGCCCGTGAACTGGCCGCCGCCTGCGGCCACTTCCCGCTCGCCCTGCGCATCATGACGGCCCGTCTGCTGACCCGCCCGGGGCTGCGGCTGGCCGACGGCGTGGGCTGGCTGGCCGGTGATCCGCTCGCCCGGCTGTCCCTGGCCGACTCCCCCCGGATGTCGGTGGGGGGCGTCCTCGGCGGCGCCCTCGGCCGGCTCGACCGCCGGCTGTCCAGGGCGTTCCTGCGGGTCGGAGCGCTGCCCGGGGGGTCGTTCGGGGCCGAGGAGAGCGCCCCGGCGCTGGGGATGGACCCGGCCGAGGCCGAGGACGTCCTGGAGCGGCTGGCCGACGCGGGACTCCTCGAAGAGGGACCGCCGGGCCCGTATCGGATGCACGAGCTGCTTCGGGTGTATGCGCGCAGAACTGGCCTCGGCGGAGCCGCGGTTGACGACGCGCCGGTTGACGACGCGCTGACTGACGAAGCCCCGGCGCAGCAGGACCAGCAGGACCAGAGACCGACGCAGACCGATCAACCGACAGAGAAGGTGTGACTTCGGATGGCTGAAGGTGCAGTGGCTGAGGGTGTAGTGAATGAGGCCGTCGATGCGCTCGCCGGGACCCGGCCGCGCATCCGCCGGGACGTGCTGTTCACCGAGACCCCGGGCGGGGTGCTCTTCCACAACGCCGACGGCGGCTTCCATCTGACGGGCCGCACCGCGTACCGCTTCGCGTCCCTGGTCGTCCCGCACCTGTCGGGACAGCACCGGCTCGCCGACATCGTCCAGGGCTTCGGTCCGGCGCAGCGGGCGATGGCGGCGGAGCTGGTCAAGACGCTGTACGAGCGCGGGTTCGCCCGCGACATACCCGAGGCGCAAGAGGCGGAAGAGGCCGAGGCGGTCGCGGGCGGTGCGCAGGCCGAGGGGGTGGCCCGTCGCTTCGCCGCGCAGATCGCCTACGTCGACCACTACGTCGACGGAGCGCCCGCGCGCTTCCGGCGCTTCAGGGACACGAAGGTCGCGGTGCTCGGCGGCGACGCGGTCGCCAACTGGTGTGCGCTGAGCCTGATTCGTAACGGCAGTGGGCACATCGCCGTCGCGGGCTTGGGCGATCTCGCCGAAGTGGCCGCGGAAGCAGCTGAGTTGGCGGCGGACGGTTGCACCGTGCGGATCGACGGCATCGATCCGGATGCGGACTGGGCCGCTCTCGCCGGGTACGACGTCGTGGTCGTGACCGGCGCGGGCGCCGCCGTCCGTACTCACCGGCTGCTGACGGAAGGGGTGCCCGTAGGCAAGACCCTCATCCCGTCCTGGACGTTCGGCAACCGCGCCGTCACCGGGCCGCTCTCCACCGAGGGTTCCACCGGCTGTTGGTCCTGCGCGGTGCTGCGGCTCGGCGGCAACGTCGACGCCGGTGCGGCTGCGGAGATCTGGAGCGAGGTCGCCGGTGGCGCCGTTGTGCAGTCCGAGACGGTCGACGGGCCGCTGTCGGGGCCGCTCGCGGCCATGACGGGCAACCTGCTCGGGTACGAGATCTTCCGCATCACGACCGGTGCGCTGCCCGCCGAGACACACCAACAGGTGCTCATCCAGGACCTGGAGTCGCTTGACGTCAGGGCGGAGCCGGTGCGGGCCCATCCGCGTTGCGGGCACTGCGCGCGGGTCGCCGGGCCGGTCGCCGACGCACTGCCCGGCGGGCTCGCGCTGCCGGCCGTCCCCACCATCGACACCGCCCGCGAGGCGGAGGCCCTGGTGGCGGACCTGAACCGGATCAGTACCGCGCTGGTCCGCCCGTACACCGGGATCTTCATCCGTTACGACGACGAGGAGCTCACCCAGACCCCGCTGAAGATCAGCCGGGTCGAGGTGGCGCTCGGGCACGGGGTGCGGCGCAGGATCGCGGCGTTCGACGTGCACCACCTGGCGGGGGCGCGGATGCGGGCGCTGTATGCGGCGGCCGAGACGTATGTCGAGCATGTGGTGCCGCCGGTCATTGAACTCCCCTCTGCGGGAAATGTGTTGGCGCTGGGGCCCGACGCGCTGACCACGGGGGGCGGCACGGGAGTGGCTGTGGGGGATGTTGGTGCCTGGATCACCGCGACCTCGCTGCTCACCAAGGAGCCGGTACGGGTGCCCGCAGCGGCGGTGCGTACCTTCGGGGCGTTCAACCGTGACCGGCTGCACCTGGCGACGAGCGCGGGCGCGGGTGCGGGGGGTACGCCACAGGAGGCGGCAGGGCGTGGGCTGTTGTCCGTGCTGGCGCATGATGCGGTGCTGCGGGCGGTGCGGGGGAGTGCGCGGGTCTCGGTGGTCGCCACCGCCGATGGGGGTGGGGGCGCGGACCCCGAGCTGGTCTTCCTGCTGAAGTCCGCTGCCAATCTGGACATCGAGGTGGAGCTGCTCGACCTCGGCGAGGAGACGCGCTCATCGGCGCGGGTGGTGCTGGCGCGGGAGACAGGCGGGCGCTGGGCCGTCGCCGGCGAGCTGTCGCGCCGGGCCGCCGCGTGTGCCGCGCTGCGGGATCTGCTGGGGCAGGTGCAGTTGGCGGCCGAGGGCGGCGCGGGTGCGGCTTCCGGGGGTGTGGCCGATGCTTTCGCCGCCGTCGACGAGGGTGATCCGCTGGTGCGGGACCTCGCCGCCGGGACGATCGCGGTGACCGGAGCGGCGGTGGGCGCGGATGCGGCGGCCACGACGTTCGACGCGGTGCTTGAGCGGCTGCGGGAGGCCGGGCGGGATGTGCTCTACGTCCCCACGACCCCGGCGGATCTGCCGGCCGGCGGGATCAGTACGGCTCGGGTGCTGCTCACTGTGGGGGCGGCGGGGGGTGACGGTGCGGATGTCCGGTGACGCGGTTGGTGTGGCTGGTACGTCTGGTGCGGCCAGTGCGGCCGTCGCTTCCGTGGCTGCCTCGCCGTTGGAGCGGTCCTGCGCGGAGCTGGGTGCGCTGGTTCGGCGTGGGCTCGTTGCGCACGGTGCGGGTGTGCGGGTGGAGGTTGCGGCGCTGGGGGTGCGCAACGCGTTCGGGTCGCCTGCGGCGCTGCTCCCCTCCCCGCCCCTTCCCGAAACCGGGGGCGTGCCCCCGGGCCCCCGGACGCCCTCCGGGCGTGGTCCTCAAACGCCGGACGGGCTGGAGGTGGCGGTTGGGCCGGGTGGGTTGGGCGAAGCCGGCGGCGGGGCCCCGGCGCCCCGGGACGCCCTGCGGGCGTGTCCTCAAACGCCGGACGGGCTGGTGGTGGCGTCCGCCGGTCCGGGTCTGCCTTACGGGCTCGGCGACTTGGGCAGTTCCGTCGTTCCCGTTCGGTTCTACGGGCGGCATGCCGTCGTCGGGCCCTTCCCCGGACCCGGGCGCGACGGCGGATCCGGGCAGGCCTGTGGGTTGTGTCTTGAGCGGCGTTGGCAGGCCGTGCGGTCCATCGCTCTGCGGGAGGCGCTTGAGCTCGGGGGCGGGACCGATGCCGTTGCGGCCTCGCCGTACGTCACTCCCTTCGGGGGTGACGCGATTGCCGGGCTGGTTGCTGCCCGGGTCGGTGGGGCCGGGCCGCGTGGTGGGGCGTTCTCCGCCGTGCATCTGGTGGATCTTCAGACCCTCGCCGTCCGGCACTATCCGCTCGTGCCCGACCCCGAGTGCCCCCGCTGTGGCCACCCGCAGGAGGACACCGCCGAGGCCGCCGTTCTCGACTTCCGGCCCGCCCCCAAGCACCGGCCCGGGACCTTCCGGGTCCGTGACATCGGCGCGTACGAGCTGCCCATCGAGCCGTACGCCAACCCCGTGTGCGGGTCGCTGGGGTCCTCCGTCGTCCAGGATGTCTCCTCGCTGTCCACCTCCGCCACCATCGGCTGCTTCTCCATGCGGTCCGGGGACTACCTCCGCGAGACCTTCTGGGGCGGGCACGCCGACACCTTCGCGCAGAGCGTGCGCATCGGCGTACTGGAAGGGCTTGAGCGGTACGCCGGGATGCGCGCCCGCGCCAAGCAGGCCGGGGTGCGCGAGTCCCTGGACGGGCTTCGCGGGCGGGGCGAGCGGGCGCTCGACCCGCGCGAGTGCGGGCTGTACTCCGAGGCGTTCCACCGGGCCAACCCGCGCGTCACCCCCTTCACCCCGGACCGCGAGATCCCCTGGGTGTGGGGGTACTCGCTGCTCCACAACAAGCCGGTCCTGGTCCCCGAGGTGCTGACGTATTACCACGCACCCGGCCTGGAGAACCGTTTCGTACAGGAGAGTTCCAACGGCTGCGCGTCCGGCGGCTGTCTGGAGGAGGCCGTCTACTTCGGCCTCATGGAGGTCGTCGAGCGCGACGCCTTCCTCCTCACCTGGTACGGGCAGGCCGCCCTGCCCGAGCTCGACCCACGCACCAGCACCCGGCCCGCCACCCGGCAGATGGTCGAGCGGCTGGAGATGTACGGCTACGAGGCCCGCTTCTTCGACACCCGGATCTCCTTCCCCATCCCCGTCGTCACCGGCGTGGCGGTACGGCCCGACGGCGGTCCTGGGCGGATGTGCTTCGGCGCGGGCGCCGGTCTCGACGCCGAGTCCGCGCTGGCCGGAGCGCTCTGCGAGATCGCCACCGACGCCGTCAACCTCCAGGGCCGCACCGAGCGCGACGAGAAGCGGCTGCGGGCCATGGCCCAGGACTTCGCGAAAGTCGCGGCACTGCACGACCACCCGCTGTCGTACGGCATCCCCGAAATGGGCGACCACGCGCACTTCCTGATCGGGGAGCCCGGCGCGCCGAGGCCGCCGAAGATCCCGATGGCCGAGCTGTACGGGAACGGCTCCGTGCCGCCCGTTTCCGGCGACCTGCGCGACGACCTGACGCGCTGCGTGGACGCGGTCACCGCGAAGGGCTTCGACGTGATCGTCGTCGACCAGACCATGCCCGAACAGCGGGCCCTGGGCCTGACGACGGTCAGCGTGATCGTGCCGGGGCTGTTGCCGATCGACTTCGGCTGGACCCGGCAGCGCGCCCTGGAAATGCCCCGGTTGCGTACCGCGCTGCGCGAGGCCGGGCTGCGCGAGCGCGATCTCGTCGCCTCCGACCTCAACCCCGCACCTCACCCCTTCCCGTGACCGAGCGACCGAGCGACCCAGCGACCCAGCGACCCAGCGACCGATTGACCGAGCGATCGAGTGACCGAGGAGTCCGCCATGGGATACGCCCATGAATACGCCGCCGCGATCATGCGGCGCGGCCGGGTCCCGATGGAACCCGCCGACCATGTACCGAACTGGACGGACAGCCCGCGCAAGGCCAAGTTCTACCCCGGCGTCGACAGCATGCCGCTGCCGGACTCGGAGTACCCGGCCGACGCCGACCTGGACCGCGGCCTCGCCGAAATCCCGGGCGGTGACGGCCCGTTCGACCTGCGCTCCCTCTCGGGGATGCTCCGCGACTCGTACGGGCTGACCGGCCGCCGGCTCGGCATCCAGGCCAATACCGACCTGAGCGCGCTGCCCTTCTACCCACTCGCCAACTGGTCGCGCGGCTCGGCATCCGGCGGCGGCCTCTACCCCGTCAGCGTGTACTGGGTGTCCGGGGCGAGCGGGCCCGTACCGCCCGGTGTGCACTACTACTCGACCCGCCACCACACCATGCAGCGGCTGCTCACCGGGGACGTCTCGGGCGAGGTGCGGGCGGCGCTCGGCGAGGACGCGCCGGGTGCGACGACCGACCAGTACCTGGTCCTCGGCGTCAAGTACTGGCAGAACGCCTTCAAGTACAACAGCTTCTCCTTCCACGCCGTGAGCATGGACGTGGGCGCCGCCGTGCAGACCTGGCGCATGTGGGCGAAGGCCCGCGGCCTGGCCGTCGAACCGGCGCTGTGGTTCGACGAGGAGCGGCTGGCGCGGCTGCTTGGTGTGCGCGGCGAGGAGGAAGGCATCTTCGCCGTGGTGCCGCTCAAGTGGGAGGGGGAGTCGGCGGCGACCGCCGCCGTTGGAGCAACCTCCGTCCAGCACACGGACGTTGAGCGGTCTCGTACCGTGCTCACCTTCGACTCGCTGCTCAAGATGCAGGCCGCCACCGCGCACCGCGCCCCCCGGCGCCCCGCACCCGGCGCCCTCGCCGCCGCCGCCGCGCTGCCCGTCGACCCCGACCGCGTCGAGGCGCCGCTGCCCGCCGCGCAGCCGCTCGACACCGATGTACGCACCGCACTGCGCCGACGCCGCAGCAGCTTCGGCCGCTTCGATGCCCAGCGGCCCGTCACCGGGGCGCAGTTGGCCGCCGCGCTGGCCGCCGCCGCGTCCGGTTCGAAGATCGGCGGCGACTCGCACGGCGTCGCGCTGGCCAAGCTGTACGCCTTCGTCAACCATGTCGAAGGGCTGGCCCCGGGCTCGTACGAGTACGACCCGCAGGCGCGCTCGCTGCGGCTGGTGAAGGAGGGCAGGCCCGGCGAGTTCCTCCAGAAGAACTACTTCCTGTCCAACTACAACCTGGAGCAGGCCGGCGCGGTCCTGGTGCCCACGGTCCGTACCACCGCCGTACTGGAAGCCGTCGGCGACCGGGGATATCGCCTGGTCAACGCCACCATCGGCGCCGCCGCCCAGTCCCTGTACACCGCCTGCTCCGCGCTGGATCTCGGCTGCGGGGTCGCGCTGGGCTTCGACAACATCTCGTACATCGAGGAACTCGGCCTCGAAAAGACCGGCGAGGCACCGCTGCTGATCATGATGATCGGCAACGAACGGCCCGCCCCCGCCGACTTCCGCTACGAGATCGCCTGATGAGCAACGTGAGCAACGGAAGAGGCGCCACGGACATGTCCCGATCCCCTCAACCCCGCGCACCGCGCGCCGCGTTCATGCTCCGCGCCGCCGGGCTGCCGATGGAGAGCGTGTACGGCCTGCGCTGCCCCGGCGCCCGCCGCTGGGCCGACGAAGTGCTCGACGAAGCAGCGCAGTTGACCGCAGCGGGTGAGGAGATCGGCGATCTGCTGCACGGCCTGATCGGGGACAACACCGACGAGGCGGTGCGGCGCGGGCTGCTCAAGCTGCGCCGCGAGGTGTTCAACAACCGCCTGCCGCAGGACGGCGAGGCCGCCGTCACCCTGGTCGGCGGCCTCGACCCGGCGGCGGGTACGGCGCTCGCCCACTGGCTGAAGGGCCGCCGCCGGCTGGAGGAGCGCAAGGGTGACGGCGCCGCGCTGCTCGCCGACGAGACCGGGCGCAGCCGCGCCGCGCTGCGCCGCCTCGCGGGGGAGGAGCGGCTGCGCAAGGGGCTGCTGCTGGCCTCGCCGACGCTGGACGCGCAGATCGACGCCTTCGTACGCAAGGGAGATGCCGCGCCGCACACGCGGCCCGACAAGAAGCAGCGCAAGATCGAACGCTCACTGCTTTCGTACCTGTACCGGACGGTTTGCAAGACCAGCCCGTTCTCGACGTTCACCGGGGTCGCGCTCGGCGAGTTCACCGAGGACGCGGAGGGCGTCGGTCTTGAGGTGGCGGTCGACGACGAGTGGACCAGCCATCTGCGCCTGAACGTCGTCGCTTTGGGCCGGCTCGCCGAGTGCGTGATCGCCGACCCCGTCCGCCGCGCAGACCTGCCCGTCGCGCTCGCCTCCGGGTGGGGCCGGGACGACGACCGGGTGCGGTATGTACGCCGCTGGGTCACCACGGGCGACGACGACCACGCCGTCACCTTCGACGCGGTCAAGGACCGGCTGTTCTTCCTGCGCCGCAGCGGCACCCTGGAGCGGCTGCTCGGCCTCTTCGAGACGCGCGGGACGCTGCGCTACGGGGAGCTGTCCGAGTGGCTCGCCGCCGACCAGCACGCCGACGGGGAGGAGAGCGCCCAGTACCTCCAGGCACTCCTCGACCTCGGCATGGTCCAGGTGCCCTGCCTGCGGACCGGGGTGCACGACACCGATCCGCTGCGCGCGTTCCAGGAGTCGCTGCGCGGCCTTCGGCGCCCGTGGGCGGACCGGTTGGCGGTGCGCCTCGAAGGACCGGTCTCCTGCATCGACCGGTTCGCGGCCGCCGACCCGCCCGCCCGGCGCGAGCTGCTCGACGAGCTGCGCACCGGACTGCGCACCATCCAGGAGGAGTTGGGCGCCGAACGCGCCAGGGTGCCGCAGACGGTCCTGTACGAGGACGCGGCGGCGGCCCGTGAGACGCGCCTGGACCTCGACGCGTGGACGGAGCTGGCCGCCGGGCCGCTGAGCGCGGTGGAGCAGATCCTCCCCGCGTTCGACCTGACCCTGCCGCAGCGCGTCACGTTCAAGGGGTTCTTCCTCGCCCGGTACCGGCAGGGCGGGCGCTGCGACGACCTGCTGAAGCTCGTCCACGACTTCCACGAGGACTTCTTCGACCAGTACATGACGTTCACCGCCGGGCGCACCGCCTTCGACGCCGAAGGACAGTACGTACCCGAGGTGAACTGGCTGGGCCTGCCCCAGCTCAAGGCCCTCGACACCGCCCGGCAGACCTTCGTCGCACGGATGCGGGCACTGTGGGACGCGGCGCAGGGCAGCGGCGAACTGGTCGTTGACGACGCCTTCGTCGCCGACGTGGCCAGTGAACTCGCCACCGTGGCACCCGGGTTCGCCCCCATGAGCCACCACGTGCAGCTCGCCGCCCGCGCCGAGGACCCGCTTGTCGTACTCAACCGGTCCTACGGCGGCCTGTCCTTCCCCTTCAGCCGCTTCACGCACTGCTTCGACGGCATCGAGGAGCGGCTGATGGCAGGCTCCGCCGGCATCGAACCCGAGGGCGCCGTCTTCGCCGAAGTCACCGGCGGTCCCGTCACCAGCAACCTCAATCTGCACGGGCGGCTCACCGAGTACGAGATCGTCTGCCCCGGCGAAACGGGCACCCTGCCCGACGCGTTCGGCCTGCACCTCGACGACCTGTACATCGAGCACGACGCGGCGGCCGACCGTCTGGTGCTGCGCTCCACCCGCCTCGGCCGCGAAGTCGTCCCCGTCTACCTCGGTTATCTGGTGCCGCTCGCCCTCCCGGAGCTGCCCCGCACCCTGCTGCTGCTCTCGCCCACCTCGATGGCCCCGCTCAATGTGTGGGGCGGCGTGCCGGAGAGCGAGCCGGTGGGCGGCGTGACTGGGCGGCCCAGGGTGCGCTACGGCAGCGTTGTCCTCAGCCGCCGCAGCTGGAGCGCCCCCGCCTCCGTACTGCCGCTGGCCGCGCCCGGCACATCCGACGAGGACTGGTTTCTGGGCTGGCACCGCTTCCGGCGCGCCCACCGGCTGCCCGACCGGGTTTTCGCGACCGTCTCCGACAGTGGGGCGCGCGGCGCGACCGGCGCCAAGCCGCAGTACCTGGACTTCGACAGCGCCCTGTCCCTGTCGGCGTTCGAGTCGCTGCTCAAAACCGCGCAGGCCCGCGTGGTGTTCCGGGAAATGCTGCCCGACGAGGACGGCCTGCACGCCGTGTCAGGGCGGGGCCGCCATGTCGCCGAACTGGCCGTGGAAACCGTCGTATCCAGCTGATGACCGTCGTACCCAGCCGATGGAGGAACGCATCATGACCGCCCCCGCCCCCGCCGGAACCCGCACGGGCGCCTGGCAGGCCACCCACGTCTTCTACGCCGCCAACCCGCGCCCCCTGCTCATCCAGTGCATCCGACCCCTGGTGGCCGAGCTGGAGGACGAGGGGCTGCTCGCCGGGTACTTCTTCATGAACTACTGGCTGGAGGGCCCGCACGTACGGCTGCGCATGAAGCCTTCGTCCCCGGCCGCCGAGGCCGAGGTGCGCCGCCGCACCGAGGAGGCCGTCGACGCGTTCCTCGCCGAGCGCCCCGCGCTCTACGAGGTCGACTCCGGTTTCCTCAACGACTTCTACAACACGCTCTTCGAGATCGAGTTCCCAGGCAGCGAGCGCGGCCACTACCTCGACGACCAGGGCCGCATGAACCTGCGGACCAACAATTCGCGCAGTACGGAGGCGTACGAACCGGAGTTCGGCAAGTACGGCGGCCCGGCCGGCATCGAGCTCGCCGAGTGGCACTTCCGGCACTCCAGCGACCTGGTCATCGACGCCCTGCGCACCAAGAACCTGCATCTGCGCACGGTGCTGCTCGGCACCTCCGCCCAGCTGATGATGGTCATCTCCGGGACGTTCCTGCCGGGGGTGCAGGAGCTGGGCGACTACCTCGACAGCTATTACGAGTTCTGGCACCGGGCCTTCCCCGGCACCAACTTCATCGGCAACGAGGAGTACGACCGCAACTACGCTTCGATGGCCGCCGACCTGGCCGGGAGGTTCGCCCGCATCCGCGATGCGGTCGGCAGCAGCGAGCCGGGGCCGCTGCCCGCGTTCCTGGCGGGCTGGGCCGAGCACTGCGCCGAACTGCGCGACCGCGCACGCACCTTGACGGCCAACGGCGACCTGGTGTTCCGGTCCTGGGACGGCGAGCGCGACGAGCAGATCACCGATCCGGCCGTGTCACTGCCGCTGCTGCTCTCCCCGTACATGCACATGACCAACAACCGGCTGCATGTGACCATCCGCGACGAGGCGTACCTCTCGCACGTGCTGGGCCGGGCGCTGCGGGAGCCCGCGTGAGCACCCCGCCCGCTCCCTCGCGCTACCGCCCCGAGCTGCGGCCCCGGGTGCTGATCAGCGACGTGCTGCTGCACGGCGCCACGACCGTGCACCTGATCAAGAACACCGACAGCGGGCAGTCCTTCAAGGTCGGCGGCAAGGAGCACTTCCTCATCGCGCGGATGGACGGAACGCGCAGCCTGGAGGACATCGGCGAGGAGTACGCGCAGGAGTACGGGCGCAGGCTCGCCGACGCCAACTGGCAGCAGATCCTGAAGCTGCTCGGGACCCGTGGCCTGCTCGCCGGATCGCCGAGGCCGGCCCCCGACCCGGCGGCGGACGCCGCGGAGCCGCCGCGGGGGCTGCTGCGCGGCACGTTCCGGCTGGTCGCCGACGCGGACGCGACCACCGGGCGGCTGCACCGCGCCCTCGGGTTCCTGCTCTCGCCGTGGTGGATGGTGCCGCTGCTCGCCCTGGTCGTCGCCATGGAGAGTGTGCTCGCGCTGCGCATCGGCGAACTCCTCACCGCCACTTGGGAGTTGTTCGGCAACCCGGTTCTGTTGATGGCCGCGGCGACCCTGCTGTGGGTGAGCACCGCCCTGCACGAGCTGGCGCACGGCGTCGTCGCCCGGCACTACGGCGGCCATGTCGCCGAGATCGGTCTGCGCTGGCGGCTGCCGGTGGTGATCATGTATTGCACGGTCGACAACTACCTTTACCTGCGCACCCGTTGGCATCGGATTGCGACCGCGGTGGCTGGTGCGGCAATGAATCTGCTCTTCCTGCTGCCGTTCTTCGCGCTGTGGCTGCTGGCCCCGCTCGACGACGCCACCCACGACGCGCTGGCCGGCCTGCTGCTCCTGGGCAGCGTGCAGGCCGTCGCGATGCTCGTCCCGTTCCCCCCACTCGACGGCTACAAGATCGTCAGTCAGGCGCTGGGCAGCACCGAACTCGCCGCGTCCAGCGGCGCCTACCTACGGCTGGCACTCCGCCGCGACCCGGCCGCGGCCGGCTACCCCCGGCGGGCCCGCCGCGCCTACACCGCCTACGGACTCGGCTCCCTGCTGGTCCTCGGCCTGCTCGTCGCGGCTCTCGCGGCAGCCGTCCACCACCTCCTGACGACCTGACCGCCCGACCGCCTTGCCTGACCGCCCGGCGACCCGACCGCCTGACCGCACGCCCGATCAACCGACGGAGATCCCCATGACCACCACCCCCACCACCCCCCAGGACGGCCCGGCCGTCGTCCTCGACGACGTACACAAGCGGTACGGAACCACCCACGCGGTCAACGGGGTGTCGCTCACCGTCGCGCGCGGCGAGTTCTTCGGGCTGCTCGGCCCCAACGGCGCCGGCAAAACGACCCTCGTCGAGATCATGGAGGGGCAGCGAAAAGCGGACTCCGGGACCGTCTCGATCCTCGGCACCAGCCCCTGGCCCCGCAATGTGGCCCTGCTGCCGCGCCTCGGCGTACAGACCCAGACATCGGCGTTCTTCGTCCGGCTGACGGCCCGCGAGCACCTGCGCACCATGGCCGCCCTCTACCGGAGCGACCGCGATGCGGCCGATCGCGCCCTGGCCTCCGTCGGCCTCACCGGGCAGGGCGACAAAAGGATCGACGACCTGTCCGGCGGGCAGCGCCAGCGCCTGGCCATCGCCTCCGCGCTCGTCCACGAGCCGGAGCTGATCTTCCTCGACGAGCCGACCGCCGCCCTCGACCCGCAGGCCCGCCGCGCCCTGTGGCAGGTGCTCCGCGAGCTCAAGGGCGCGGGCCGCACCATCGTCTACACCACCCACCACCTCGACGAGGCCGAGGCGCTCTGCGACCGGGTCGCCATCATGGTCGACGGCGCGATCACCGCCCTCGACAGCCCCGGCCGCCTCATCGCGGCGGGCAGCCCCGTCACCCGCCTGCTGGTCCCCGCCCAGCGGCTCACCCTCGCCGACGCGCAGGCCATCGCCGGCGTCGACCGGGCCACGCAGGACGGCGACACGATCGTCCTGGAGACCCTCGACTCGGGGCGGGTACTGGCCGGGGTCGACGCGATCGCCGGGCTCCAGGGCGTACAGACACGCACCGCGAGCCTCGAAGACGTCTACCTCGAACTGACGGGCTCCGGCATCGACCAGCCGTAAGCCTTCCCCCAACTGCCCCCAACTGCCCCCCACGCACCCACCGCACCAGCGGATACGGAGACACCCTCATGAGCGCATACGCCGCGCTGAGCCAGGCCGGATACCGGGCCTACACCCGCGACAAGACCACCCTCTTCTTCACCTTCGCCTTCCCTCTGCTCTTCCTGGTCGTCTTCGGCCTGATCTTCCACGGGCAGACCGTCGAGCAGAGCGGCAAGCCGTACATCAACTACATCGCCCCCGGCGTGCTGTCCTGGGGCATCGGCAACGCAGCCGTCTTCGGCGTCGGCTTTGTCCTCATGCAGTGGCGGCGCGACGACATTCTGCGGCTGATCCGGATGACACCGACGCGGGTGTCGTCGGTGCTGGCCTCCCGCTATGTGCTGGCGCTGGGCATCGGCGCGGTACAGGCCGTACTCTTCGTCGCCGTCGCGCTGCTGCCGTCGTTCGGCCTGGAACTGGCGAGCAGTTGGCCGCTGGCCCTGCCCGTACTCGTCCTCGGCATCACCGGTTTCCTGGCGATCGGCGTGATCGTCGGCTCGTACGCGAAGACCCCCGAGGCCGTCGCCGCCGTCGCCAACTGCCTGATGCTGCCCATGGCGTTCCTGTCCGGCTCCTTCTTCCCGCTCGACGCGATGCCCGACTGGATGCAGACCCTCTCCCAGGCGCTCCCGCTGCGCTACCTCAACGACGGTATCTCCGCCGCCCTCACCGGCGACGGCTCCACCGGTGACATCGCCTTCGCGTGCGGGGTGCTCGCCGCCTTCGCCCTCGTCTTCGGCGCCGTCGCGCTCAGGACCTTCCGCTGGAGCGACAAGTCATGACGACCGCGGTACGAACCGGCGCGCCCCCGACGGGGGTACTGGCCGAAGCGCCACTGGAGGCGGGCCGCGCCCTGCTCCAGCGTGAACTCACCGCCCGCCACGCCGCGTTGCGCGACGGCCACGGCATCCCCGGCCCCGTCGTCCTCCCGCTCGGCGCCGCCGACGTGCTCGGCTTCGGCCACCCGGACCCGTACGCCGACGCCCGCCCCGGCGCCAACGTCCAGCTCACCGCCCGCGCCGTCCTCATCGGCCCCTGGGGCGGGGCGGACTCCGCCTGCGGCCAGTGCCTGGCCATGCGCTGGCAGCGGCTGCGCAGCCGCTCCGAGCGCGAGGCGCTGGAGCTGGGGCACGAGCCGCACGGCGCCGCGCACTGGCCCGTACTCACCGGCTACGCCGTGGACGCGGTCTGGGCCGCGTACCGCGCGACGATCACCGGCCTGCGCGGCGCACCCGACACCGGCGCGCCCGCCGACCGCGAACTGCCGCAGGTCACCCGCGTCGACCTCGGTACCCTCGCCACCGCGACGTTCCCGCTGCTGCCCGAACCGCTGTGCCCCGCCTGCGTGCGGGACGTGCCCGACACCGCGGAGGCCGCCCGGATGCACCTGGGCCCGGCCCCCAAGCCGGACCCGGACAGCTACCGGCTGCGCACCCTGGACTCCTACCCCCTGCCGACCGCCGCGCTGGCCAACCCGGTCTGTGGCGCGCTCGGTTCGGACACCTGGATCAACCCCGCGTCGACCACCACGGCGCCGGTGGCAGGCACCCACTTCGTACGCGGCTACGCCGGGCTCAACGACGTCACCTGGAGCGGGCAGGCCAACAGCTACGCCACCAGCCGCACACTCGCCTTCCTGGAGGGCCTGGAGCGGTACGCCGGCACGCACCGCAGACGCGGCACCTCACCGGTCGTCGCCCCGTACAACGGCCTGCTCGCCGCCGGGACGCACGCCCTGAACCCGGCCGACTGCGGCTTCTACGCGCCCGACACCTACGCGAGCGACCACCTCGTCAGCCCCTTCGACCCCGACCGGGACATCCCCTGGGTGTGGGGCCACTCGCTGCGCGACTCCCGGCCGATCCTGGTGCCCGCCCGGCTCGCGCACTACAGCGCCGGGGTCGACGCCGACAACTTCGTCTTCGAGTGCTCCAACGGCTGCGCCACCGGCGCCAGTTCGGAGGAAGCGATCCTCTACGGCCTGCTCGAACTCGTCGAGCGCGACGCGTTCCTGCTCGCTTGGTACGGCAGGGCCCCGCTCACCGAGATCGACCTGGGCTCCTGCCGGGGGACCGCCACCCGCACCATGCTCGACCGGGCCGCCCTGCACGGGTACGACGTGCACGCCTTCGATACCCGGATGGACATCGCGGTGCCCGTCGTCACCGCCCTCGCGGTCCGCCGCGACGGCGGCTACGGCACGCTGTCCTTCAGCGCCGCCGCGGGCTTCGACCCGGAGGGCACCGTCGAGGCCGCGCTCTGCGAAGTGCTCACGTACATCCCCCACCTGCCCTACCAGGTCGCCGACCGGCACAGCGAACTCGAAGGCATGGCAAGGGACTTCAGCAAGGTCCTGCACCTCAAGGACCACGCCCAGCTCTACGGGCTGCCGTCGATGACCGAGCACGCCCGTGAATACCTGGAGCCCGCGGCGGTGCTGCCGCTCGCGGAGACCTTCGCCGACTGGGAGACGGTCCGGCCGCGCACCGGTGACCTCCTGGACGACCTGCGGCTGCTGCGCGACGAACTGGTGCGCGCCGGGTACGACGTCATCGCCGTCGACCAGACGACACCCGAGCAGCACCGGATGGGACTGCACACCGTCAGCACGACCGTGCCCGGTCTGCTGCCGCTGGACTTCGGCTGGACCCGGCAACGGGCCCTGCTGATGCCCCGGTTGCGGACCGCGCTGCGGTCGGCCGGGCGGCGTACGGACGACCTGGCGCCGGGCGACATCAAGGCCGTCCCGCATCCGTTCCCGTGAGGGGGGCCCTTGTGCGCGTTCCTGTGAGCGCGCCTTCGGGCGCGTCACCACGGCCGACAGCCTCTTCCCGGCGGGTGTCCCGCCGGGAAGAGGCTGTTGACCGAAGCGGTGATGTCCTGCTCAGGCGCTGCAGGAGGTGGTGCTGGTGGTGCTGGAACAGGTCGACGTCGAGGATGAGGACGTCGAACCGGCGAGCACGACCTCCACGGCGTCCGAGTAGTCGGAGATCTCGAAGGTCTCCGACTCAAGCTCCAGGATCTCGTCGGCGAGAGTGGCGAGGGCGCTCTTCGGGGCCATGGGATTCTCCCTTGCGTCACCGGGGCCCACCGGCTTCTCCGGTGCTGCTCCCTTGCGATGGCCCCATTCCAGTGGTGCCCGCTGTCAGATCGGCCCTGCTTTCGCTGTCACCCCACTGACACCTCGTGACAGCGGAACGACGGAGCCGTGAAGCACCCGCCCCGCACGCTCGCGAAGAGAGAAGCGAAGGAAGAGAGGTGAGGGGAATGACGCCCGACCTTCCACGGGCCGCCCTGCGGTCCGCCGTCGAGTTCTACCTCGATCTGCACGCCCACCCCGAACTCTCCGGCTGCGAGCAGCGCACCGCCGGGCGCCTCGCCGACTGGCTTGAGCGCCACGACGCCGTCGTCACCCACGGCGTCGGCGGCGGCCACGGCCTCGTCGGCGTCCTGCGCAACGGCCCGGGACCCACCGTCATGCTGCGCGCCGAACTGGACGCGCTGCCCGTCGCCGAGCGCACCGGGCTGCCGTACGCGAGCACCGCCCCCGGCGTCATGCACGCCTGCGGCCACGATCTGCACATGGCCGCCGCCGCCGGGGCGCTCGCCGAACTGTCGCGCACCCGCGACACCTGGCGGGGCACCGTCCTGGTCGTCGGGCAGCCCGCCGAGGAGACCCTCGAAGGCGCCGCGGCCATGCTCGCCGACGGGCTGTACGAGCGCTTCGGCACCCCCGACGTGGTCCTCGCCCAGCACGCCGCGCCGCTGCCCGCCGGAACGGTCGCCCACGGCCTCGGCCCGCTGATGGCCGCCAGTACCGCGCTCGACGTGATCATCCACGGGCGCGGCGGCCACGCGGGCACCCCGCATCTGACCGTCGACCCCGTGCTGACGGCCGCCGCGACCGTGCTGCGGCTCCAGTCCGTGGTGTCCCGCGAGACCGCGCCGGCCGAGCAGGTGGTGCTGACGGTCGGTTCGCTGCGCGCCGGCGAGCGCGGCAATGTGATCCCGGACGACGCCCAACTGGGCCTGTCCGTACGGGCCTTCTCCGACGCGGCGCTGGACCGGGCGACGGCGGCGGCCGAACGGATCGTACGGGCCGAGTGCGCCGCGTCGGGCTGCCCGAAGGACCCGGAGTTCATCGTCACCTCGCGCTCACCGGTGCTGGTGCCCGACGCGGCGGCGACCGAGGCCGTGCGCCGCGTCCACGTGGGACTGTTCGGGCCCCACCGGGTGACGCACTGTCCCGCGACCACCGCCACCGAGGACTTCCCGCTGTTCGGCGCGCAGGGCGTCCCGCTGGCCTACTGGATGCTCGGCGTGACCGGCGCCGGGCAGTGGCGGGCCGCCCGGGACGGCGGCGCCCCGGTGGTGCCCAACCACTCGCCCGAATTCGCCCCGGACATCCGTACGGCCCTGCCCACCGGCATAGCGGCGCTGACCGGTGCCGCACTGCTCACACTGGATGCCCCCGAGGAGGCCACCCGATGAGGTCCCGCTGCACCTACGGCGATCGACTCGACACACCCGGAGCACCGGCCGGACTCGAAGGGGCCACCGAGTATGTCGACGTCGTCACGGTCCGCCGCGACAGCGCGGCCCCGGCCGGAGCCACCACGGTGCTGCGGCTGCTCGGGCTGGTGCCGGCGCACTGGTCCTGCACCCCCGAGATCGGCCACGACCGGATCCGGCTGCGGGTCGGTCTCGTCGGATCCACGGATCGCGGCGCGGTGTACCGCGTGCTGTCGCGGGTCCTCGCGGACCCGGCACTGCGCGGCTGGTCCGAGGAGGACTGACTCCGAGGAGGTCTTCGGGAAGGCGGGCCGGGCTTCGGGAAGGCGGGCCGGGACGGCTTCGGGACGGCGGGCCGGGCCCCTCAGACCCACCCGCGTTCGCGCGCCAGCAGCGCCGCGTGCGCCCGGCTCGCGGCGCCGAGCGCCTGCATCAGGTCGGCGACGTGGCGCCGGTAGGTACGTACCGACACCCCCAGGTCCCGGGCGCCCGCCTCGTCCTTGCCGACCGAGCACATCGACCGGAGCACCCGCTGTTCGATGGTCGACAGCCGTGTCGCCGAAGTCGCCGTGTCGCGGCCCACTGCCTGTTCGAGGTCCTCGGCCCCCTCCCAGATCTTCTCGAAGAGGGCAATGATGTTGGTGACCAGGCCACCCTCGTGCGCGAGCAGCGCGCCGCGCGAGGTGTCCTCCGGGTCCAGCGGTACGAGCGCGATCCTGCGGTCGTACACCAGCAGCCGCTCCGAGGTGTCCTCCGCCACCCTGATGCCCGCCCCGCAGGAGACCAGCTCCCGCAGGTAGTCCGCGGTCGCCGGGTCCTGGAGAGCCGCACGGACGACAACATTGCGGATGCGCACGCCCCGCTGGAGACATCGCATGTCCAGCGGCCGTGAGCGAGCGATGTTCTCGGGCGACAGCTTGGTGTAGGGCTCCACATTCAGGATCTCGTCGCGGGCGAAGAAGGCCAGGTCGTCGATCCGGTTACGGACCGCGCTCAGCCCCTCCAACTGCTCGACCCCCTGCGGCGGCGGCAGCCGCGCCTCCTGCTCGGCCCGCAGCCCGTCCACCACGTGCCGGGACCGGGTGACGAGCTGGAGCTCCTGGTGGAGCTCGTGCAGCCGTACGTCGACCAGCCGGGCGAGCGCCACCTCGGGGTTGGCCGGGGAGATCAGCCCGTCCGGGCCCGTGGGGTGCAGCAGGCTAAGATCGCGCAGCCGGCCGAGGCAGCTCAGGACGGCATCGGGATCGGTGTGCAGCCGCAGGTGGATGTCGTCGGCGGGTGTGTCGGGATTCCGCAGAAAATGCCGGTAGATCTCTTCTTCGGTCTCGGACACGCCGAATACAGACATCTCGTTGTGAGCCAAGTGTGCCCCCGCTGCTTGGTCCTCGGGCAGCGCTGCCCGACGAGGGTCGCCCGGGTTCGGCCACGCTGCCGGAGCAGTAGGGCAAAGAATAGGCCGTGGTCATCGGTTTTGAGACGGCGACGGCGTCAAATATGTGTGAGCTGCGGGCGTACCGCGGGTAGCCCCTGAGGGCAGGCAGGTCCGGGGCGTGCCCAAGGGCCCGCGCCCCCCTGGGGAGTGCCCGGCCGATCTTCGTGGTGGGCAATGCGGGCGCGAGTGTCGTAGGGGAGTCGTACGCTGGAATCCGCCCCGGCCCGTGAGACGTGTCGGGCCCTTCGCGTTGCCCGCCCAGTCACTGCCACCCCACAGCCACTCCACTCCACCCCATCCCACTCCACGCACTCCATCCCACCCCACTGCTGTCACCCCGGACGGAAACCCTTCATGAGCCTGCACGGTCTGCTGGACGCCGTTGTAAGAGACCCGGCGCTCGCCGAAGCGGTGAAGGCCGCCACCGACGGCAACCGCATGCACGTCGACCTCGTCGGCCCGCCCGGCGCCCGCCCCTTCGCGGTGGCCGCGCTCGCCCGCGACACGGGCCGGACCGTGCTCGCCGTGACCGCGACCGGCCGGGAGGCCGAGGACCTGGCGGCGGCGCTGCGCACGCTGCTGCCGGAGGACGGCGTCGTGGAGTACCCGTCGTGGGAGACGCTGCCGCACGAGCGGCTCTCGCCGCGCAGCGACACGGTGGGCCGCCGCCTCGCGGTGCTGCGGCGCCTCGCGCACCCCATCGAGGACGACCCGTCGGCGGGCCCGATCAGCGTGGTCGTGGCGCCCGTGCGGTCGGTGCTCCAGCCGCAGGTCAAGGGGCTTGGCGACCTGGTTCCCGTGTCCTTGCGCTCCGGGGCGAGCGCGGATCTGGGCGAGGTCACCGAGGCGCTCGCGGCGGCGGCGTACTCCCGGGTCGAACTGGTCGAGAAGCGCGGCGAGTTCGCGGTTCGCGGCGGCATCCTCGACGTGTTCCCGCCGACCGAGGAGCACCCCCTGAGGGTGGAGTTCTGGGGCGACGACATCGAGGAGATCCGCTACTTCAAGGTGGCCGACCAGCGCTCCCTCGAAGTAGCCGAGCACGGGCTGTGGGCGCCGCCCTGCCGCGAGCTGCTGCTGACCGACGACGTACGGGAGAGGGCGGCGGCCCTCGCCGAGGCCCACCCGGAGCTGGGTGAGCTGCTCGGCAAGATCGCCGAGGGCATCGCGGTCGAGGGCATGGAGTCCCTCGCGCCGGTCCTCGTCGACGACATGGAGCTGCTGATCGACGTCCTGCCCAGGGGCTCGATGGCCGTGGTCTGCGACCCCGAGCGGGTCAGGACCAGGGCGGCCGACCTGGTGGCGACCTCGCAGGAGTTCCTCCAGGCGTCGTGGGCGGCCACCGCGGGCGGCGGCGACGCCCCGATCGACGTCGACGCGGCGTCGCTGCGGGGGATCGCCGATGTCCGGGACCGGGCGCGCGAGCTGGAGATGATGTGGTGGTCCCTCGCGCCGTTCGCCGCCGACGAGGAGCTGTCGGACGACACGATCAAGCTGGGCATGCACGCCCCCGAGACCTACCGCGGCGACACCGCCCGCGCGCTCGCCGACACCAAGGGCTGGCTGGCCGACGGCTGGCGCGCGGTCTATGTGACGGAGGGGCACGGCCCCGCCGCCCGGACCGTGGAGGTCCTCGGCGGCGAAGGCATCGCCGCCCGCCTCGACGCGGAGCTGACCGAGGTCACCCCGTCCGTCGTGCATGTCTCCTGCGGCATGATCGACTACGGCTTCGTCGACCCCGGCCTCAAGCTGGCCGTCCTCACCGAGACGGACCTCACCGGCCAGCGCACCGCCAGCAAGGAGCTGGGCCGGATGCCGGCCCGCCGCCGCAAGAGCATCGACCCGCTGACCCTGCAGGCCGACGACTACATCGTCCACGAGCAGCACGGCGTCGGCCGTTACGTCGAGATGGTGCAGCGCACGGTTCAGGGCGCCACCCGCGAATACCTCCTCGTCGAGTACGCCCCCGCGAAGCGCGGCCAGCCCGGCGACCGGCTCTACATCCCCACCGACCAGCTGGAGCAGGTCACCAAGTACGTCGGCGGCGAGGCCCCGACCCTGCACCGCCTCGGCGGCGCGGACTGGACGAAGACCAAGGCGCGCGCCAAGAAGGCCGTCAAGGAGATCGCCGCCGACCTGATCAAGCTCTACTCGGCGCGCATGGCGGCCCCCGGCCACACCTTCGGCCCCGACACCCCGTGGCAGCGCGAGCTGGAGGACGCCTTCCCGTACGTCGAGACGCCCGACCAGCTGACCACCATCGCCGAGGTGAAGGAGGACATGGAGAAATCCATCCCCATGGACCGCCTGATCTGCGGCGACGTCGGCTACGGCAAGACGGAGATCGCGGTCCGCGCCGCGTTCAAGGCCGTCCAGGACGGAAAGCAGGTCGCGGTCCTGGTCCCGACGACGCTCCTGGTGCAGCAGCACATCGGGACGTTCGCCGAGCGGTACGCGCAGTTCCCCGTCGTGGTGAAGGCCCTCAGCCGCTTCCAGTCGGACGCGGAGGCGAAGGCAACCCTGGAGGGTCTCAGGGAGGGCTCGGTCGACCTGGTGATCGGCACGCACCGGCTGTTCTCCTCGGAGACCAAGTTCAAGGACCTGGGCCTGGTCATCGTCGACGAGGAGCAGCGCTTCGGCGTGGAGCACAAGGAGCAGCTGAAGAAGCTCCGCGCCAACGTCGACGTCCTGACGATGTCCGCCACGCCCATCCCCCGCACGCTCGAAATGGCGGTCACCGGCATCCGCGAGATGTCGACGATCACCACCCCGCCGGAGGAGCGGCACCCCGTCCTCACCTTCGTGGGACCGTACGAGCAGAAGCAGATCGGCGCCGCCGTACGGCGTGAACTGCTGCGCGAGGGCCAGGTCTTCTACATTCACAACCGCGTCGAGTCGATCGACCGGGCCGCGGCCAAGCTGCGCGAGATCGTCCCGGAGGCGCGCATCGCCACGGCGCACGGGCAGATGGGCGAGAGCGCGCTGGAGCAGGTCGTCGTCGACTTCTGGGAGAAGAAGTTCGACGTCCTCGTCTCCACGACGATCGTCGAATCGGGCATCGACATCTCCAACGCCAACACCCTGATCGTCGAGCGCGGCGACAACTTCGGCCTGTCCCAGCTCCACCAGCTGCGCGGCCGCGTCGGCCGGGGCCGCGAGCGCGGTTACGCGTACTTCCTGTACCCGCCGGAGAAGCCCCTCACCGAGACCGCCCACGAGCGCCTCGCGACGATCGCCCAGCACACCGAGATGGGCGCCGGTATGTACGTCGCGATGAAGGACCTGGAGATCCGCGGCGCGGGCAACCTGCTGGGCGGCGAGCAGTCCGGCCACATCGCGGGCGTCGGCTTCGACCTGTACATCCGCATGGTCGGCGAGGCCGTCGCCGACTACCGGGCCGCGGTCGAGGGCGGCGAGCAGGAGGAGCCGCCGCTTGAGGTCAAGATCGAGCTCCCGGTGGACGCGCATGTCCCGCACGACTACGCCCCGGGCGAGCGCCTGCGCCTCCAGGCCTACCGTTCGATCGCCGCCGCCAACTCGGAGGAGGACATCAAGGCGGTACGCGAGGAGCTGACCGACCGCTACGGCAAACTCCCCGAGCCCGTCGAGAACCTGCTCCTGGTGGCCGGACTGCGCATGCTGGCCCGCGCCTGCGGCGTCTCGGACATCACCCTCGCGGGCAGCAACATCCGCTTCGGCCCGGTGGAGCTGCGCGAATCCCAGGAGCTGCGCCTCAAGCGCCTGCACCCGCGAACGATCATGAAGCCCGCCACCCGCCAGATCATGGTCCCGCGCCCGGCGCCGGCCACGATGGGCGGCAAGCCGGTGGTGGGCCGCGAACTGCTGCGCTGGACGGGGGAGTTCCTCACCACGATTCTGGGGTCGTGACGCCGGAACAGGGACAATGGCACATGTTCATACGTCGTGTTACCTTCGGACCATGGCGAAGACACGCGTGACATTCACCATCGACCCGGCGGACGCCGACAGGCTTCGCCGGGCGGCCGAGCGCGCCGGTGTCACGTTGTCCGCGTACATCGAGGCCCGGGTGATCGCCTCGGTCGAGCAGGACGAAGCCATAACGAAGACGTTCCGCGACGCCGATGCGGCGACCAATGCGGCCTACGCGGCTGCCGACGCGGCGATCTGGCCCGAGCCCGAGCCGTTGACGCCGGGGGAGAAGGCGGAGGCGGACGCCGTGCTGGAGCGATTCTTCGGCAAAATGCGGCGCTCCGCATGACGGCTTACGTCGTCTACGACAGCGGTGCGATGATCGCCTTGGAGCGCGGCAGTGCGAAGCTCCGGTATCTTCACCGGGCATGGCGGGCCACCGGGGTCACGCCCGTGGTTCCCGGTCCGGTGCTGGCGCAGGTGTGGCGGGGCGGGGCCCGACAGTACGCCCTGGCCGAGTTCCTCAAGCAGTGCCAGGTGTCCCTGGACTACACCGAGAACGACTACCGCCGCGTGGGATGGATGCTGGGCCAGGCCGACCTGCCGCCGAAGAAGCGGCCGGACGCGGTCGATGCACTGGTCGTCCTGACCGCGGTTCTGCATCACACGGACACAGTGGTCACCTCCGACCCCACAGACCTCGACGCGTATGCGGCGACGCTCGGCCGGAAGTTCGACCTCGTCGCTGTCTGAACGTGACCTGCCCGGTAGGAGAAGTGACCGCCCGTAGGATCCTGGGAGCCAGCCACCCCCTCCGTCAGGACGGCCCGCCTTGATACGTACGCTCAGAAAAGCCGCTCCCGTCGCGTTGCTCACCGCCGCCCTGGCCGTCACCGGCTGCACCGAGGGCGGGGTGGGTGGCGTCGGTGACGGGAGCGGCGGGTCGAGCGGTCAGGGCGCAGGACCGGCGGGCAAACCCGGGTCCGCGCCGGCCGCCGCGCAGAAGCTCACCGTCAAGGGGCGGGCACCCAAGACCGGTTACGAGCGCGAGGAGTTCGGCCGGGCCTGGGCCGACGCCGACGACAACGGGTGCGGTACCCGCGACGACATACTGAAGCGGGATCTCACCGGCGAGCGCTTCAAGGCCGGGGTCAGGGGCGGGGACTGCGAGGTCGTGTCCGGCACGCTCACGGACGACCCGTACACCGGGCGGCGCGTGGAGTACGTGCGCGGGCGCAGCAAGGTCGACATCGACCACCTCGTCGCGCTCTCCGACGCCTGGCAGAAGGGCGCCCAGCAGTGGGACCGGAGCAAGCGCGTCGCGTTCGCCAACGACCCGCTGAACCTGCTGGCCGTCGACTCCTCCGCCAACCGCCGCAAGAGCGACGGCGATACGGCGACCTGGCTGCCCGGCAACAAGGCGTACCGCTGCACGTATGTGGCCCGGCAGGTCGCGGTGAAGAAGAAGTACGAGCTGTGGGTGACCGGCGCCGAGCGGGACGCCATGAAGCGGGTGCTTTCGGGCTGCCCCGACGAGCGGCTGCCCGCGGGCGGCGGACCCACCGAGGCGCCGGTCGGCCTCTGAGGGCCTGTGGCGCGTGTCGCGACGCGTACGTCCCGATCGGGCCGACAGTGAGCTGAGCCACATCGGTTCCGTACAACCCAGGGCCCGTTGTCGGTGTCGGTGTATACGCTCGTAGTGCGTTCGCTCGCGCTTCGTCGTCCAGGTCCGGGCCCGTGTCCGGTTCGCGTTCCCCTCACGTCCCCGTTCCCGTCCCACCAGGTCTTCCAGGAGCAGCCATGCACGGCTCCGGCGCCGCGCCGCCCGCCCGTAACGAGGGTGTCGTCATCGGCCTGCGGGTGTTGTTCACCCTCTGCGGGGCGCTGAGTTGCGGCCTGCTGTCCTGCGTGCCGCTGTTCAGGATCGCGCTCCTGCGCGGCAAGGGGTTCGACTGGGTGCTCGCCTGGGGGAGTCTCCCCGTGTCCCTCATCGCCTTCGGTGTGGCCGGTTCGCTGCCCGTGAAGGACCCCAGGACCGATGTCGCCGTGGTCCTTGTGCTGCTGCTCGGCATGGCGAGCGCTGTGTACTTCCTGGTGTTCGACATCCGGCACCACCAGCGTCCGCAGGCCCTCGGGGCCCCAGGCCCGTACGGCCCGTACAGCAACACGGTCCCGCAGTACGGCGCGTACCCGAACCAGGTCTCGAACCACCTCCCGAACCAGGTCCCGAACCAGACCCACAACCCGGGCCCGCCCCTGAACCCGTACGTGAACACGCCGGTCCCCGGGCAGCCTTCGTACGGCTACCCGGCGACACCGACACCGACACCGACCCCGCACCCGCACTCCCCGCGCCTCGACCAGGTCCGTGCCGAGCTCGACGAGCTCAGCGACTACCTCCGCAAGGACAGCGGCAGCGGCAACGGCAACGGTGGCAACAGCGACCCAGGCAGCAGCAGCAGCCGCGACGGTGACGGCCGGTGAACGGGCGGATCATCGCCGGGCGTTACGAGCTCGCCACCATCCTCGGCCAGGGCGGCATGGGCCAGGTCTGGACGGCGTACGACCAGCGCCTCGACCGCCGCGTCGCCGTGAAGCTGCTGCGCCCCGACCGGATGGCCGCCGCCACCGCGGCCGAGGACATGCGCCGCCGCTTCGTGCGCGAGTGCCGCGTCACCGCCCAGGTCGACCACCCGGGCCTGGTCACCGTCCACGACGCGGGCAGCGACAGCGACGACCTCTACCTCGTCATGCAGTACGTCGACGGATCCGACCTCGCCGACCACATCGCCGCGCACAACCCGTACCCCTGGCCGTGGGCCGTCGCGGTCGCCGCCCAGCTGTGTGCCGTGCTCTCCGCCGTGCACGCGGTGCCGATCGTCCACCGCGACCTCAAGCCGCGCAACGTCATGGTGAAGCCCGACGGCACGCTCACCGTCCTCGACCTCGGCGTCGCCTCCGTCATCGACACCGACACCACCCGCCTCACCCACACCGGATCACCCATCGGCAGCCCCGCCTACATGGCGCCCGAGCAGGCCATGGGCGGCGCCGTCGGCCCGTACACCGACCTCTACGCACTGGGTGTGGTGCTGCACGAACTGCTCAGCGGCAATGTGCCGTTCGCGGGATCGACCGTCCTCGGCGTGCTGCACCGCCATCTGTACGAGCCGCCGCTCCCTGTACGCCAACTGCGTCCCGAGATCCCGCAGCCGCTCGAAGCGCTCGTCCTGCGCCTGCTCGCCAAGGACCCACAGCACCGGCCGGCCTCCGCCCAGGAGGTCTACGAGTCGCTCGTCCCCCTCCTGCCCGCGCCCGCCCAGGCCGTGCCGGCGCGCCCGCTCGACCCGACCCGCCCCTTCCTGCGCCCGCACGCCCCCTGGCCCGACCGGGTCACCGCGCCGCCCGCCGCCCAGCCCACCCCCACCCCGGCGCAGCCGGACATCGCGAGCGCCGTCGACGAGGTCAAGCAGCTCCTCGGCGAGGGGCGGATCACCCAGGCCGTGGACATCCTCGGCGGGATCCTGCCGGTCGCCGCCGCGCAGCACGGTGAGCGCTCCCCGGTCGTACGCATCCTGCGCAAGCAGTACGCGGCGACGCTGCTCGACGACGGGCAGTACCGCCGCGCCCTGCCCGAGCTGCGGCGCCTCGCCGACGACCGGGCCGCCGACGCGGGGCCAGGCGACCCGCAGGCGCTCCAGTTCCGCTACGACGCCGCGCAGTGCCTGGAGCAGCTAGGTGAACCTGCCGCGGCCCTCGCGGAGTACCGCAGCCTCCTGCCGTACTACGAGAACCAGTACGGGGCCGGCGCGACCGGCGCGCCCGGCACGGTCGACACGACCGCCCGCGCCTTCGAGCTCCGCAACCGCATCGCGCACCTGCTGCTCGCGATGGGAGATCACACGGCGGCGCACGGCCAGTTGCAGTCCCTGCTGTACGACGCGGAGCGGGTGTACGGCGCGTACCACCCGCTGCCGACCGAGGTGCGGCGCTCCCTCGACCGGCACCGGCAGATGCGCGGGGCCTGAGCCCCGGACGAAGGGCTCAGCCCGCCCGCAGGAACGCGGACGTGGCGACCCGGCCCACCATCGTGAGCCTGCTGCCGCCCGCCACATGCTTGTCGAACGCGTCCTTGACCCCGGGCCAGCGCCCGTCGCCGTAGTCGTCGAGGACCACGATCCCGCCGGGCGCGGCGATCAGCTCGGCCCACTCCAGGTCGGCCAGCACCCCTTCGAAGGAGTGGTCGCCGTCCACCACGATCACGCCGTACTTGCGGTCGGAGATCTCGGAGCGCACCTCGGGATCCCCGGAGAAGCCCTGCCGGATTCGCGCCTCCGCACCCGAACGGCCGCCGCCGAGCGCCAAGTTGGCCCGTACGACGTCCTCCCGCACCGGGGTGCCCGTCGGCTCCTCGTAGTCGGTGGTCCCGGGCTGCAACTGGGTGCCGGCGAGCGGGTCGACGATCGTCAGCCGTGCCTCGATGCCGGTCCGGTGCAGCATGCGCATCAGCGCGGCGGCGAACAGGCCGTGCAGCGTGCCGATTTCCAGCACATCGAGCGTGTTGTCGTCGTCCCTCGGCGCGAGCAGCGGAATGGTGGCCAGCTTGCCGCACACATTGGAGGTGCCGCCCGCCATCCGGCCCACGCCCAGCGCCTCCAGGGCCACCACATTGCGGTAGGCGACGGTGACATTGCGGCGGGCCCGCTCGTCCGCGCCCGTCGTGGTGTCCACCTCGCGTACGAGCGCGTCGATCTGGTCGGGCGTCGGCATCCGGTGCTGGCCGCGCCCGGTGCGGTCGAGCAGCATGCCGAGCCCGTACTGCTTGCGCCGCAGCTCGGCCAGGTCCTTGCGGGTTGCTTCGAGATCGCCGCGCAGCTTTGAAGTGGTGCGGGTGATGCGCTGGTCCACAAGCGCGGCGACGGGGCGCAGGGCCCACTTCGTCAGCCGGTTGCTCAGTAGAGATGGCATGGGGATTCGCCTCTGGCCTCGGTCCTGGGTACGGGGGGCAGGCGGCCGACCGTACGCCGGAGCTCATGTCGTGCGAGCGAAGGGCCGATGGTCCTCGGATGAAGAGTGGGTGTCGTCGTTGTTGCGGCGACGCGAACGGATCCGGGCCAGTACCCGGGGGAAGGCGCCCACCACGACGAGCACGAGCAGGGAGAAGCCGCCCGCGTACCCGCCGATGCGCAGGCCCGGCGGGCTGAAGTCGCAGACCAGTGAGGTGGCCCGGCCGTCCAAGGGCGCGGCGACGAGCCCCAGGTAGGAGTCGGCGGGGCGGGTGGCCGAGCCGTTCACGGAGCAACTCCAGCCCGCGATACGGGGCATGGCGAAGACGGCGGTTCCCCGGGTGCCGGGCGGCAGTTCGGCCCGTACACCGCTGTCGGAGACCCGGACGGAGCTCGCGCCGCTCGCGGTGAGCGCGGCCACGGCGGAGTTCAGCCGCTCCCGGTCCAGACAGCCGACGCTCCCCGCAGGCAGGTCCGCGACGGTGGCCGCCGGATCCTTCGCCGGCGCCTTCAGGGCAATCTCGACGCGGCCGTCGGCGGGTGCCTTCCCCAGCGGCTGCATCGCCGCGCGCCGCGCCGGCTGCCCGCCCCGCAGGTCGCTCTCCGGACCCGTCCCGAGCCGGGCCGTCCCGAGCCGGGCCGTCCCGAGGAAGTCGGGCGCCCACAGGAAGACCTCGTTGCCCGCCGGGCACGCGGCCCGCAAGGTCCCTGAGGTCTGCCTGGTGGGCGGCAGCGTATAGACGGAAGCGCCGAGCAGCGCTTCCTGGTTACGGAACGGCGAGGCGCCGAAGCGCGGTGGGCGGCCGGGCGGGCGCACGGTGACCAGGGGCGGCGCGGGCGCGCGGGTCACCGTCACCGCGCGGTCGTCGGGCCGTGCACGGCCCCGGTGCGGGTCGCGCGGCATGTGCACCCGCGCGCCGACGGAGAACACGGCGTCGGTCACCGGGTTGTCGAGGCTCTGCACCGCGCGCCCGCCCGACATCCAGCCTCCGCCGAGCGCGGCGAGTGTGCGGGTGAGGACGTCGGGCGTGTGGCTGCTGTAGTACGACGCGCCTTGGCCGCCGACGACCAACGGGTCGTTGCCTGTGCTCTGTTCACGCCCGGTCTCGGTCCGGAACGCGGGCCACTCGTTCGCCCCCTCCACCGCCCGTGCCTGCAGCCGCTGCCGCTCGCCCCACGGCGCGTAGTCGTCGAGCCGTCCGAGCCGCTGCCGGTCGGAGTACGCCGTGGTCGCGGCGGCCTGCCCCACCGTCGCCCCCACGAGCAGCACGGCGGCGGCCACCCCGAGGATCCGGCGCCCCCGCAGGTCGGCCCGCGCCGCGAGCAGCACCGCGCCGCCGGCCGCCAGGAGCCCGCCCACGAACAGTGGGTACGTCCAGGCGGTCAGGTGCTCGCTGGTCACCGCGCCCAGCGCGGCCAGTACCAGCACCCCGCCGCCACCGAGCAGCGCACGGCGACCCGGCCAGCCGTACGAGACCGATACCCACCCGGCGATCACCAGGATCCCGGCGAGCACAAAGGTCTGCCGGTACGGGCTGCCGTTGGGTGTCGCGAAGACGTGCCACACCAGATGGGTCGGCCCCCACTGCATGGACACCGCGACGGCCCCCGCGAGCAGCGTCCAGGCCCGCCGCTCGCGGCGCGGCGCGGCCCGGTTGAACACCAGGGTGCAGGCGAGCAGCAGCGCGCCGGTGCCGACGAACACGGCGGGCGTGAAGAAGCTGTACGTCGCAGGGAGCAGCCGGGCGAACACATCGGCCCACCCGGAGGGCGTGAACTCCCGCGCCCAGCCCGGATAGGCATGGGTCGACCCGAGAAAGACGACGGCCAGGACGGGCGCGGCAAGACCGATGCCGAGCAGGGTGGCGCAGGCGGCCCGACGCAGGGCCCGTACCCGCGCCCCGGCCGCCGACCCCTCCTCGGCGAGCAGCCGCAGCACCAGGACCAGCGCGGCCCCCAGCGTCGCCATGTACGCCGTGTAGAAGTTCGCGACCCACGCCAGGGCCACGAGCACCGGGCCCAGGACACGATGGCGGCCCGTACGCGCCCACTCGCCGACCAGGCACAGCAGCGGGAAGGCGATCAGGCCGTCCATCCACATCGGGTTGTAGATCGCCTCGGCGACCGCCCAGCCGCACAGCGCGTACGACGCCCCCAGCACACCCGCGACCCACCACCTGCTGCCGCCCTCGCGCAGCGCGAGCAGCAGCACGGTCATGGCGGCGGCGGCCACCGCCATCTTCAGGACGGTGATCACATACACCGCCAGGTCGATCTCGTCCCTCGGGAAGACCCCGACCAGCAGGGCGAATGGGCTGCTGACATACGTACCGATGTCGGCCAGGAAGCTGGTCCCGTACCCGGACTGCCAGTTCAGCAGGGCCCCGCCGTCCGCGCGTCCGTGCAGCAGGTCCCACAGGTGTGCGTGGAACGGCACAAACTGATTGCCGAGGTCATTGACGCTGCGGGTGCGCGGTCCGAAGGGAAAGCTGCGGGCGACGGCGTCACCGGCGCACACGGCGACCACGGTGATCAGCGCGGCGAGCGCCGCGGCCCGGATTCTGAACGCTTGCACGATCGGCATGGACAACCTTCTGCTGTGTGCGATACCGAATAGGCCAGCATGCGACGGAAGAAGAGATCTCCGTGACATCGGCCCGACATCGGCGCGGCGGAAATCCCCACAAATGCCGTCGAGTTCACTCGGCGGTCGCCTGCATTTCATTCGAATTCCCGATACCCGCCACCTGCGGGGAGTTGTCAGTCCCTGACTGCTTCGATCCGGGGAGAGCCGTGCTCATCTCAATTGTCGTTCCGTGCTTCAACGAAGAGGAGATCATCGGCCGCTTCCACGAGCATGTCACCAAGGAACTCGGCGATCTCGGCCACCCCATCGAGATGCTCTATGTCGACGACGGGAGCAAGGACCGTACGCTCGCGATCCTTCAGGAGATCGCCCGGTCCGATCCACGCACCCGCTATGTCTCCTTCAGCCGCAACTTCGGCAAGGAGGCGGCCATGCTGGCGGGCCTGCGCAGCGCGTCGGGCGACACGGTCGTCATCATGGACGCCGACCTCCAGCACCCGCCCGAGCTGGTCCGCCGCATGGTGGCCCTGCACGAGCAGGGCTTCGACCAGGTGATAGCCCGCCGGACCAGAAAGGGCGACCGGGTCACGCGTACGCTGACCGCTCGTGCGTACTACCGGCTCATCAATCGCCTGGTCGACGTCGAGCTGGTCGACGGCGTCGGTGACTTCCGCATGCTCTCGCGCCGCAGTGTCGACGCCGTACTCGAACTCACCGAGTACAACCGTTTCTCCAAGGGCCTCTTCGCCTGGGTCGGATTCACCACGGTCACCTTCGAGTACGAGAATGCCGTGCGCGAGGAGGGTCGCTCGAAATGGAGCTTCTCGAAACTGCTCAACTACGGCCTCGACGGTCTGCTCTCCTTCAATGACAAACCACTGCGGGCCGCGCTCTATCTCGGCATCGTGCTCCTCACCATCGCCATGGCGTACTCGACATGGATTGTCGGTGTCACCCTCGTGAACGGCGTGGAAACCCCCGGCTATGTGACACTCCTGGTCGCCCTCACCGCGCTCGCCGGAGTGCAGATGATGATGATCGGAGTTGTCGGCGAATATGTCGGGCGCATCTATTACGAGGTGAAGCGCCGCCCGCATTTCCTGGTGCAGGAAACCAATATTGACGGCGCACCCGGCGGTGCCTCGCAGCCGCAGAACAGGGAGCTCGTCCACCGATGACCCGCCCCCCGACGACTCCGCAGGAGGCGACCCGCGCGCCGGTAATCCGCCAGCTGATCAGGTTCGCCCTGGTGGGAGTGATCAACACCGGTACGTACTACGGGTGCTACCTGCTGCTCCTGCCGTGGCTGCCGTACGTCGTCGCGCACGTCGTCGCCTTCGGGATCAGCATGACGGGCTCGTTCTTCCTCAACTGCCGCTTCACGTACAACACCCGGCCCACCTGGCGGAAGTTCCTGCTGTTCCCGCTCACCAACGCGGCGAACTTCGTGATCACCACCAGCGGCGTCTACCTTCTGGTGGACGTCCTGCACTACGGCAGCACGTACGCCCCACTGATCGCCGCGTCCGCCGCGATCCCGATCACCTTCGTTCTCTCCCGCACGATCATGCTCAGCGGCACAACGCAGAACAGCGCATCCACGAACACGAGCGAATCGTTGGGCGAATCAGTGGCCCGGACCACTCCGACTGCCTAACATCGATCATCGCAAGGTCGTTCGTTGCACTGCCGCACGATCACCGCCGGGAGGCCCCCTTTGCACCGCCGCCGTCGCACCGCGCTCTCCGTCTCCGCCGCACTGCTGGTCGCGGCGCCGTTCCTCGCCGCCTGCGGCAATGAGGCGCACCCTGGGGCGGCAGCCGTCGTCGGCGGTGACCGCATCGACGTCTCCGCGCTCCAGTCGCAGGTCAAGGACGTACGCAAGGCCCAGCAGACGTCCCCGCAGTCCGCCCAGCTCATCGGCACGACCGGTCAGCTCGGCCGCGCCAAGCTCTACGACCTGATCGTCGACCAGATCGTGCAGCGCGCCGCGGACGACGCGGGCACGGGCGTGACCCGCAAGGAGATCCAGGCGGCCCGCGCGAGCGCGGCGCAGCAGTCGGGCGGCGCGGAGCAGCTCGCCGCGACGTACCTCCAGCAGCGCGGCATCGCCCCGGACCAGATCGACGACGCCATCCGCAGGGACGTCCTGGTGGGCAAGCTCGCCGCGGCGATCGGCGCGGGCAACACCCCCGAGGGCCAGCAGAAGGTGAATGCCGCCTTCGTCGCCGCGTCCAAGGCGCTGAACATCGACGTCAACCCGCGCTACGGCACCTGGGACGACAAGAAGATGCAACTCGGCGACTACAAGGCCCCGTGGATCACCCAGGTCACCAAGGAAAAAGCCGCAGCGCCCCCTGAAGGCCAGCAGCCGGGCGCGTAGGGGGACTGTCATAGGGTCGAGGTAGTTTCGACGGGTGACCACCGAGACACCACCACCCGCCGTCGCCCCCGGCCGCATCGTCCTTCTCACCGCCAGCCACCGCGTCGCGCCCGGACTGCTGTCCTGGCCCGCCTGGCAGACGCTGCACGCCGCCGACCGGGTGCTGTGCGCCGACGCGGGCCACCCGCAGCTGCCGTATCTGCGCGAGGCGGGAGTCACCGTCGAGCACCTGACGCCCACCGCGCAGGAGCTGGTCGACGCGTGCGCGGGCGGCCGGACCGTCGTGGTGCTGCCCTCCGGCGAGGGCGACCAGGCGCTGACCGACGGCATCTCCCGGCTGGCCGGGTCCGGTCGCATCCAGATGCCCGACCTGGAGCTGCTCCCCGGCTCGTACGACCTCCCCGGCGCCCGCCTCCTCGATCTGGTCCAGGTCATGGACCAGATCCGTGTCGCCTGCCCGTGGTCGTCCCAGCAGACCCACAAGGGCCTCGCGAAGTACGGCATTGAGGAGGCGTACGAGCTGGTCGAGGCGATCGAGGACGGCGACCGCGACGAGCTGCGCGAGGAGCTCGGCGACGTACTGCTCCAGGTCGTCTTCCACGCCCGCATCGCGCAGGAGGGCGGCCCGGCGGAAGAGGACGAGCCCTTCTCGATCGACGATGTCGCGGCGACCCTCATCGACAAGCTCATCCACCGCCACCCGCATGTCTTCGGCGACGAGACCGCCGAGACCCCCGAGGACGTGAAGGAGCACTGGTTCCGCACGAAGGCGGAGGAGAAGCAGCGCGACTCGATCACCGACGGCGTCCCCCTCGGCCAGCCGGGCCTGGCCCTGGCGGCGAAGCTGTCCTCACGAGTACGCCAGGCGGGCCTGGACATCGCGCTCCCGAAGGGCGAGGGCATCGGATACGAGCTGCTGGCCATGGCGGTACGAGCAGAGGCAGCCGGCACCGACCCGGAAGCCGCCCTGCGCGCCGCGGCCCGCACGTACTGGGACGCGATCCGCGCGGCCGAGTAGGGACTCGACCCGCCCCCGGTCCCACGCGGGGCCGGGGCGGCGCGGGGTCCGGGTGGCGCCCGGGTCGGGCCCGCGCAGGGTCCGTATGGCGCCCAGTTCGGGCAGCCGCGGGGCCCGAGTGGCGCCCGGGTCGGACCTGCGTCGCGCGCCCGATACGGTCGACGGCGTGCCGCACCAGCAGAACCTCCCCGCGTCCGCGCCCGAACTCTTCACCTGGGAGTTCGCCACCGACCCGTACCCCGCCTACGCCTGGCTGCGCGAGCACGCCCCCGTGCACCGCACGACGCTGCCCAGCGGGGTCGAGGCCTGGCTGGTGACGCGGTACGCCGACGCGCGCCACGCGCTCGCCGACCAGCGGCTCTCCAAGAACCCGGCCAACCACACCGGGTCCGCGCACTCCAAGGGGAAGACCGGCATCCCCGGAGAGCGCAAGGCCGACCTGATGACGCATCTGCTGAACATCGACCCGCCGGACCACACCCGGCTGCGGCGGCTGGTGGCGAAGGCGTTCACACCGCGCACGGTGGCCGCGTTCGCGCCGCGCGTGCAGGAGCTGACGGACCAGCTCATCGACGCCTTCGTGGAGAAGGGTGAGGCCGACCTCATCCACGACTTCGCCTTCCCGCTCCCCATCTATGCGATCTGCGACCTGCTCGGTGTGCCGCGCGAGGACCAGGACGACTTCCGCGACTGGGCCGGGATGATGATCCGGCACGGTGGCGGCCCGCGCGGCGGCGTCGCACGGTCGGTGAAGAAGATGCGTAACTACCTGGCCGAACTGATCCACCGTAAAAGGGAAGAACCGGGCGACGACCTGATCTCGGGTCTGATCCGGGCGAGTGACCACGGTGAGCATCTGACGGAGAACGAGGTCGCGGCGATGGCCTTCATCCTCCTCTTCGCGGGCTTCGAGACGACGGTCAACCTCATTGGCAACGGTGTATACGCGCTGCTGCGCAATCCCGTTCAGCGCGAGCGGCTCCAGCGCGCCCTGGCCGAGGGCGATACGGAGCTCCTTGCCACCGGCGTCGAGGAACTCCTGCGCTACGACGGCCCGGTGGAGCTCGCGACCTGGCGGTACGCCACCGAGGCGCTGACGCTGGGCGGCGAGGACATCGCCGCGGGCGACCCCGTACTGGTCGTGCTCGCAGCCGCCGACCGCGACCCGGAGCGGTTCAGCGACCCGGACACGCTGGACCTCTCACGGACCGACAACCAGCACCTCGGGTACGGGCACGGCATCCACTACTGCCTCGGCGCGCCGCTCGCGCGGCTGGAGGGGCAGACGGCTCTCGCGACGCTGCTGCGGCGCCTTCCTGACCTACAGCTTGCGGTGGATCATGATGATTTGCGGTGGCGTGGGGGACTCATCATGCGCGGACTGCGCACGCTTCCGGTCGAGTTCGGGATGAAACGGGAGTGACGGAACGTCAATGTTGAGACCTTCACGTGATCTCTGCTGCATCGACTTGTAACAAACGTTCGAGTACGGCTACGTTCACCGTCATCTCAGCCGTCACTCGAAAGGCAACTGCATGCTCTCCGCGAACGGCCGGCATCGCCGCCCGCGTCAGGCTCCGGCCCTCGTTGTAGCGGTGGGAGTCGCCGGCTCCGCCATCGCCATCCCACTGCTCGGCGCCACCAGCGCAGGCGCGGCCGAGGCGGCCACCTGGGACCGGGTCGCCGAATGCGAGAGCGGCGGCATGTGGAGCGCCGACCTCGGCAACGGGTACTACGGCGGGCTCCAGTTCTCGCAGGACACCTGGAAGGACTTCGGCGGTACGGCGTACGCGCCGCGCGCCGACCTCGCCAGCCGCTCGCAGCAGATCCAGGTCGCGGAGAAGGTGTTCGCCGACCAGGGTCCGCAGGCCTGGCCCAGCTGCTCGGTGATCTCGGGCCTGGCGAAGGGCGACAACGCCGCGCCGGGCGACGGGGCGACCACCGCGCCGACGCCGTCCGAGGCGCCCGACTCGACCAAGGCCGACGAGTCCGAGGGAACAGAGGGATCGGCGGAAGGATCGGCGGAAGGATCGGCGAAGCCGGAGGCGGACGACTCCGCCAAGCCTGCCGACCCGACCGAGCCCCCCGCGTCCGAGACGCCCTCCCAGACCCCTCGTACGCCCGCGGAGAAGTCCGCGACGCCCACCGCCGACGAGGGCGCTACCCAGGGCAAGCACCGCGGCGGCAAGGCCGCCGAGCCCGGCAAGAGCGCCGAAGCGTCCACCGGAAATACGGATGAATCTCGCGAATCAGGCCGTCATGCCTCACGAGGTGACGGATCGGTACGTGACGCGGACGGCGAGTACGTCGTCCAGTCCGGTGACAGCCTCTGGACCATCGCCGACACGCACGACGTGTCCGGCGGCTGGTCGGCGATCTACGAGGCGAACGAGAACGTTGTCGGCTCCGACGCGGACCTCATCCGCCCTGGCCAGAGCCTCGATCTGACCGCGAAGTAGGGGTAGTTCGCGGTTGAATGTCCCAGTTTGGAGCTGGTGAGACAAGGGTCTCTTTGCCCCAACTGGTGTGTTCCACCGAGGAGCCCTCCTCGCGTCACCTCTGACCTGCACGGATGCCCTTGCCGTAGAAGCAGGTAAGGGCGGTATCTCCCTGATGTTCGCCTTTGGACATCAGGGAGTCGTGTGTTTACGGTCGGACCGCTCGCCACCGCGGGCCCCGTCGACCGTCACGCCGAATCCTGCCGTCGGTCGGGGGGAACCGACGCGTAAAGCGCCGTAGGCAGGAGCGGGGGACCCAGGTAAGCGCCGGGCCCGGCCGTCGAGAGACGAACCGGAACCGGCTAGGGGTAAAGCTGCGCACCAGTACGTGCAGCCGGGCACTCACTTGGCCCGAACCCGACAGCTCACCTCGTAGGCGTCGGTGAGGAGATGTCACATGCTGTTTTCCAGCAAGGCCAAGCACCGTCGCCCGTCCAAGGCCACCCGCGTTGCCGCGCTCGCCGGCGTCAGCGGCGCTGTCATCGCCGCCCCGCTGCTGGGTGCGACCTCTGCCTCGGCGGCCTCCGTCGAGACGTGGGACGCCGTCGCCCAGTGCGAGTCCGGCGGCAACTGGTCCATCGACACCGGCAACGGTTACTCGGGCGGCCTGCAGTTCTCGCCGTCCAGCTGGGCCGCCGCGGGCGGTACGCAGTACGCCGCGAGCGCCGCCCAGGCCTCCAAGAGCCAGCAGATCGCCGCTGCCGAGCGTCTTCTCGACATCCAGGGCCCGGGCGCCTGGGCCTGCGCCGGCGCCGGTGGCCTCACCAACGACGGTGTGGACCCGAACGTCGACACCTCCGGCTCGCAGAAGCAGGCCGAGCCGCAGCAGGAGCAGGCCGCCCCGCGCCAGGCCGAGCAGCCCGCCTCGCGCAGCGAGGTCCGCACCGCGCCGAAGGCCGAGACCAAGGCCGCCGCCCCGATCAAGAAGGGCGACGGCGAGTACAAGGTCAAGTCCGGCGACACCCTCGGCAAGATCGCCAAGGCCGAGAAGGTCAAGGGCGGCTGGGCCAAGGTCTTCGAGCTGAACAAGGACATCGTCACCGACGCCGATGTCATCTACCCGGGCCAGCAGCTGCACCTCAAGTGAGCTCGAAGCTGAGCAGCTGAGCGGCTGAGAGGCTCGCCCCACAGAACCACCCCGGCCCGGCGCGTTCTCCCCCGTACGCGCCGGGCCGGGGTTTCGTCATTATTTGCCCTGACAAGTGCGCGTTCTTGTCCCAGGGAACGGGCGATCGGCTGGCCGATGCCCCCGGGCCGGTTAGGCTCTTGTCGCAAGGCCAAAGTGACCCTGCACCCCTAGCGTCACACCCCATAAGGAGATGCTCTCGTGCCGTCCATCGACGTCGTCGTAGCCCGGGAAATCCTGGACTCCCGAGGCAATCCCACGGTCGAGGTCGAGGTCGGCCTCGACGACGGCAGCACCGGTCGTGCTGCTGTTCCTTCCGGTGCTTCCACCGGTGCGTTCGAGGCCATCGAACTTCGCGACGGTGACCCGAACCGGTACCACGGCAAGGGCGTCGAGAAGGCAGTCCTCGCCGTCATCGAGCAGATCGGCCCGGAGCTCGTCGGCTACGACGCCACCGAGCAGCGCCTGATCGACCAGGCCATGTTCGACCTGGACGCCACCGAGAACAAGGGCTCGCTCGGCGCGAACGCCATCCTCGGTGTCTCGCTCGCCGTCGCGCACGCCGCTTCCGAGGCGTCCGACCTGCCGCTCTTCCGCTACCTCGGCGGTCCGAACGCGCACCTGCTGCCCGTCCCGATGATGAACATCCTCAACGGTGGGTCGCACGCTGACTCCAACGTGGACATTCAGGAGTTCATGATCGCGCCGATCGGCGCGGAGTCCTTCTCGGAGGCGCTGCGCTGGGGCGCCGAGGTCTACCACACCCTCAAGAAGGTGCTGAAGACCAAGGGTCTGTCCACCGGCCTCGGCGACGAGGGCGGCTTCGCCCCGAACCTGGAGTCCAACCGCGCCGCGCTCGACCTCATCCTTGAGGCCATCACGCAGGCCGGTTACATCCCCGGCGAGCAGATCGCGCTCGCGCTCGACGTCGCCGCCTCCGAGTTCTACAAGGACGGCAAGTACGAGTTCGAGGGCAAGTCCCGCTCGGCCGCCGAGATGACCGAGTACTACGAGGAGCTCGTCGCCGCGTACCCGATGGTCTCCATCGAGGACCCGCTGTACGAGGACGACTGGGCGGGCTGGAAGGTCCTCACCGACAAGCTGGGCTCCAAGGTCCAGATCGTCGGCGACGACCTCTTCGTCACCAACCCGGAGCGCATCGCGCGCGGCATCGACGAGGGCTCGGCCAACGCGCTCCTCGTCAAGGTCAACCAGATCGGCTCGCTCACCGAGACGCTGGACGCCGTCGAGCTGGCCCAGCGCAGCGGCTTCAAGTGCATGATGAGCCACCGCTCCGGCGAGACCGAGGACGTCACCATCGCCGACCTCGCGGTCGCGGTGAACTGCGGCCAGATCAAGACCGGAGCCCCGGCCCGTTCGGACCGTGTCGCCAAGTACAACCAGCTGCTGCGCATCGAGGAGATCCTCGACGACGCCGCGGTCTACGCAGGCCGCAGCGCGTTCCCGCGCTTCCGCACCGCGTAGGCAGTAGAGAGCAGGCAGTAGGCAGTATCCGGGGCCGACCGCCCTGTCGTACGTACGTCCCCGCACTCGGTCCCGTACCGTGTCCGGGGACGTCCGTGCGTGGGCGTGCGTACGCCTGCGTAAAGGGGAGACGAGGCCATGGCTGGGAAGAACCGGGACCGGTTCTCCACCGCGACCAGGCTCAAGCTGCTCGGTGAGCAGACCGCCGCCCGCGTCTACCGCTCCCAGAACCGCCGCCAGGCCCGGCGCTCCCGGCTCACCGGCCGGGCCGCGCTGCTTGTGCTTGTGCTCTGTTCACTGATCGTGGCGCTCGCCTATCCGATGCGGCAGTACGTGTCGCAGCGCGGCGAGATTGCCCAGGAGCAGCAGCGGATGCGCGAGGCCGGCGGCCGGGTCGAGGAACTGCGCGACGAGAAGGCCCGCCTTCAGGACGACGCGTACGTCGAGCGTCTCGCCCGGGAGCACCTGCACCTGGTGAAGCCGGGGGAGACGGGCTACACCGTCTTCGACCCCGACGCGCGCGACAAGCGCCGCACCGACGACGGCGCGGCCGACCGCCCCTGGTACGACAACTTCTGGGACGGCGTGGACGAGGCCGACCGCCCGGACCAGCAGCCGTAACACCACCACCACGCACGCGAACCACGAACACGAAGGCACGAAAGCCGCATGGAAGCCGCACCCCCGACCACCCCGCGCACCGAGCCCACCGAGGCGGACATCGCCGCGTTCAAGCTCCAGCTCGGCCGCCCGCCGCGGGGCCTGCGTGCCATCGCGCACCGCTGCCCGTGCGGCCTGCCCGACGTGGTCGAGACGGCCCCGCGGCTTGAGGACGGCACGCCGTTCCCGACTCTGTATTACCTGACGTGCCCGCGCGCCGCGTCCGCGATCGGCACGCTGGAGGCCGACGGCCTCATGAAGGACATGACGGCCCGGCTCGCCGAGGACCCCGAGCTGGCCGCCGCCTACCGCGCGGCCCACGAGGACTACATCGGGCGCCGCGACCTCATCGAGGTCCTGGAGGGCTTCCCGAGCGCGGGCGGCATGCCGGACCGGGTGAAGTGCCTGCACGTCCTGGTCGGCCACTCGCTGGCCGCCGGACCCGGCGTGAACCCGCTCGGCGACGAGGCCATCGCGAAGCTGCCCGCCGACTGGTGGGCCAAGGGCCCGTGCGTGACGCCCTGCACCGACAAGGCGCAGGCATGACCCGCGTCGCGGCGATCGACTGCGGTACGAACTCCATCCGCCTGCTGATCGCGGACGCCGACCCGGCCACCGGCGAGCTGGTCGACATCGACCGCCGGATGCAGATCGTGCGCCTCGGCCAGGACGTCGACCGCACCGGACGCCTCGCCCCCGAGGCGCTGGAGCGCACCTTCGCCGCCTGCCGGGAGTACGCGCGGGCCATCAAGGCGCACGGCGCCGAGAAGGTCCGCTTCGTCGCGACCTCCGCATCGCGCGACGCCGAGAACCGTGACGACTTCGTCCGCGGCGTCCTCGACATCCTGGGCGTCGAGCCCGAGGTGATCACCGGCGACCAGGAGGCCGAGCTCTCCTTCACCGGAGCCACCAAGGAGCTCACGGGCCGCGCCGACCTGCCCAAGCCGTACCTCGTGGTGGACATCGGCGGCGGCTCCACGGAGTTCGTCGTCGGCGACGACCGGGTGCGGGCCGCCCGCTCGGTCGACATCGGCTGCGTACGGATGACCGAGCGCCACCTCGTCCATGACGGGGTCACGTCGGACCCGCCCACCCTCGGCCAGATCACCGCGATCCGCGCCGACATCAAGGCCGCGCTGGACCGCGCCGAGGAACTGGTGCCGCTCGGCGATGCCCGCACCCTGGTCGGGCTCGCGGGGTCGGTGACGACGGTCGCGGCCATCGCGCTGGGCCTCGACACGTACGACCCGTCGGCCATCCACCACTCGCGGATCTCCTACGAGCGGGTCAAGGAGATCACCGGCATGCTGCTGACCTCGACCCACGCGGAGCGGGCCGCGATCCCCGTCATGCACCCGGGGCGGGTGGACGTCATCGCGTCGGGCGCGCTCGTACTGCTCGCGATCATGGAGCGGGTGGGGGCCGGGGAAGTGGTCGTCAGCGAGCACGACATCCTCGACGGGATCGGCTGGTCCATCGCCTGACGGGGGGTCGGCCGAGGGCGGCTCGGGAAGCCCTGAGGGACCTCTGAAGGACCTCCGAGGAAGCCCTGGGGGAGTCCCGGGGGCAACCTGCGGGACACCCGTCGGCGAACTTCGTGAAGTTCTTCACAAGGAATGGGGGCCCTCGGGCCCCCATTCGGACGACTGGGGCCCGGCGGGTTGCCTGACAGGTGCGCGCCGCTCGTTTATCGGACGGGGCGGGCGTGTTGCGTACCTGTGAACAGGGCCGGTGGTTCACCCCTCGGAAGACCGTGAGGCGCCAGCTCACAGGGGGTTTCCAACGTCCCGTCAGGTGTGGTGGTTCCCCTGCGGGACCATGACCTGTGCCACGTGAGCGGCGCAGTGTAGCAGAAGTGGTCGGAGTGCTTGTGAAGGGGCTCACGAGCCACCCCCCGGTAAGGGGTGGATACTCGATGACATGAGCACCACGGAGCGTCCCAGGATCCTCGTAGTAGGCGGTGGGTACGTAGGCCTGTACGCAGCTCGACGCATTCTCAAGAAGATGCGTTACGCGGAAGCGACCGTCACGGTCGTCGACCCGCGCTCGTACATGACGTACCAGCCCTTCCTCCCCGAAGCCGCCGCAGGCAGCATCTCGCCGAGGCATGTCGTCGTACCGCTGCGACGCGTCCTGCCCAAGGCCGAGGTGCTCACCGGTCGGGTCACCACCATCGATCAGGACCGCAAGGTCGCCACGGTCGCACCGCTCGTCGGCGAGGCCTACGAGCTGCCCTTCGACTACCTGATCATTGCCCTTGGCGCGGTCTCACGCACCTTCCCGATCCCCGGCCTCGCCGAGCAGGGCATCGGTATGAAGGGTGTCGAGGAGGCCATCGGCCTGCGCAACCACGTCCTTGAGCAGCTCGACAAGGCCGACTCGACCACCGATGAGGACGTCCGCCGCAAGGCGCTCACCTTTGTCTTCGTGGGCGGCGGCTTCGCGGGCGCCGAGACCATCGGCGAGGTGGAGGACATGGCCCGCGACGCGGCCAAGTACTACACCAACGTCAAGCGCGAGGACATGCGCTTCCTGCTGGTCGACGTGGCCGACAAGATCCTTCCCGAGGTCGGGCCCAAGCTCGGCGCGTACGGCAAGGAGCACCTGGAGTCCCGCGGCATCGAGGTCTACCTCAAGACCGGCATGGACTCCTGCGTGGACGGTCACGTGATGCTCAACAACGGCCTCGAAGTCGACTCCAACACGCTCGTGTGGACCGCCGGCGTGAAGCCCAACCCGGCGTTGGCCCGCTACGGCCTGCCGCTCGGCCCGCGCGGTCACGTGGACACGCGGACGACGCTCCAGGTGCAGGGCACCGACTACATCTGGGCCGCGGGCGACAACGCCCAGGTGCCGGACATGGCCGCCCGCAAGGCCGGCGCCGAGAACGCCTGGTGCCCGCCGAACGCCCAGCACGCGCTGCGCCAGGCCAAGGTCCTCGGCGACAACGTCATCTCCGGGATGCGCGGCTTCCCGCAGAAGGACTACAGCCACGCCAACAAGGGTGCGGTCGCCGGTCTCGGCCTGCACAAGGGCGTCGCGATGATCGTCATCGGCAAGGTGAAGATCAAGCTCAAGGGCCGTCTCGCCTGGTACATGCACCGCGGGTACCACGGCATGGCCGTACCGACTTGGAACCGCAAGATCCGTGTCCTCGCGGACTGGACCCTCGCGATGTTCCTCAAGCGCGAGGTCGTCTCGCTCGGCGCCATGCAGACTCCCCGCGAGGAGTTCTACGAGGCTGCCAAGCCCGCCCCGGCCCCCGCCAGGGTCAAGGCCACGGTGCCCGCCGAGGGTGAGAAGGCCAAGGCGTCCTGACGCCGGGCCAGTAGTACACGCAGTGACTCCAGGCCTCAGGGGCCGTCCGCCATCCGTGGTGCGGGCGGCCCCTGAGGCTTTTTCCGGCCACGGTAGTTGCCATTACCACTCACTTTGCCCACCCCTTACCCGGTATCGGGATGCTGCGAGGCACCCCGCGGTGTTATCTGGGATGTATCTCGCCCGCATTCCCTGGCTCCACCGTCACGGAGGTGTGCACCATGGCCGACGCCGCCCTGCGGCTGACCGCGCTCGCCGAGGAGCTCCTCGGATCCCCACTACCTGTCCGCATCAAGGCCTGGGACGGCTCCGAGGCCGGCCCGCCCGACGCCCCCACCCTCGTCATCCACAGCCGCCGCGCCCTGCGCAGGCTGCTCTGGAAACCGGGCGAACTGGGCCTCGCCCGCGCCTGGGTGGCCGGTGAGATCGAGATCAGGGGCGATCTGTACGAGGGCCTGGACCGCCTCGCCCACCTGCTGTGGGAGCGCGGCCAGGACGCCAAGTCCACCGTCCACCCGGTCCGCGACCCCAAACTGCGCGCCGCCGCCCGCGGCCTGGTCGGCCTGGTGGGCCTGCTGCCGCCGCCCGCCCCGCCCCGCGAGGAGGTGCGCCGCCGCAGCGGCCCGCTGCACACCAGGCGCCGCGACAAGGAGGCCATCAGCCACCACTACGACGTGGGCAACGATTTCTACGCACTGGTGCTCGGCCCCTCGATGGTCTACTCGTGCGCCTATTTCGACGAGGGCCTCACCCTCGAAGAGGCCCAGCGCGACAAGCTCGACCTGATCAGCCGCAAGCTGGCGCTCAAGGAGGGCGACCGGCTGCTCGACGTGGGCTGCGGCTGGGGCTCGATGGCGATCCACGCGGCGCGCGAGTATGGCGCGCGGGTCACCGGCATCACCCTCTCCGCCGAGCAGGCCGCGTTCGCCCGCAAGCGCATCGCCGAAGAGGGCCTGACCGACCGCATCGAAATCCGGGTGCAGGACTACCGGGACGTCAGGGACGGTCCGTACGACGCGATCTCCTCGATCGGGATGGCCGAGCACGTCGGCTCGGTCCAGTACCGGGCGTACGCCGACGACCTCTTCGCCCTGCTGAAGCCGGGCGGCCGACTGCTCAACCACCAGATCGCGCGCCGCCCCGAGCCGGACGAATCGGCGTACCACGTCGACGAGTTCATCAACGCGTACGTCTTCCCCGACGGGGAGCTGGCGCCGGTGGGCCGGACCGCGGGGACGCTGGAGGAGGCGGGCTTCGAGGTCCGCGACATCGAGTCGATCCGTGAGCACTACGCCCTGACGCTGCGCCACTGGGTGGCCAACCTGGAGGCGAACTGGGCCCAGGCGGTCCGGGCCACCTCGCCGGGCCGGGCCCGCGTCTGGAAGCTCTACATGGCCGCGTCCGCCCTGTCCTTCGAACATAACAAGATCGGGGTCAACCAGGTCCTCGCCGTACGGCCGGTGGCGGGGGGAGCCTCCGGAATGCCGCTGCGCGCCAGGGTCTGGGGCGCGGGGTCCCGCCCGGCCTGAGCCCGCACAGCCGAGTGGGCCGGCCCCCGTGACGGGAGCCGGCCCACTCGGCTGTGCGTACCGCCCGGAGGCTACTCGGCCTTGATCGCCGCCAGCGGGTTCAGCCTGGCCGCGCTGCGCGCCGGCCACATCGCGGCCAGCACGCCCACCAGCGCGGCGGCCACCAGGAAGATCGCGATCCGGCCGACCGGGATCTGCATGGTGTACGTCTTCATCGAGTCGCTGATCCCGCTGCCCGCGGCCCAGCCCAGGAAGATCCCGAGGCCGACACCGAGCGCCGCGCCGAAGAGCGAGATGACGACCGACTCCAGCCGCACCATCTGCTTGACCTTGGAGCGGTCCAGGCCGATGGCCCGCAGCATCCCGATCTCGTGCTTGCGCTCGAAGACCGACATCGCGAGGGTGTTGATGACACCCAGCACGCCAATCAGAACGGCCATCCCCAGCAGCCCGTACAGCATGTACAGCATCAGGTTGATGGCGCCACCGATCTCGTCGCTGATCGCCTGCTTGTCCTGGATCTTGATGGCGGGGTTCTCGCCGAGTGCCTTGACGATGGCGTTCTCGGCCTTGGTGGAGGTGCCGTCCTTCATCTTCACCAGCACCTGCTGGTCGGCGACCTTCTCCAGGTGCGGGTCGACCACGGCGGTCGGCGTGAAGAAGCCGTTGATCATTTCGTTCGGCTCGTAGACGCCGATGACCTTCAGCTTCACGGACTTGCCGTCGTCGAACTTCACCGAGGTGGTGTCGCCCGGCTTCAGGCCCTGCTGGTCGGCGGTCTCCTTGTCCACGACCGTGGTGTCACCGGTCAGACCGTCGAGCGAGCCACTGGCGAAGTCGAGGCTGAGCAGCTTGCCGATGTTCTTCTCGTCAACACCGTTGATGCTGCTGAACTCCCCGTCGACCTCGCCGTACGCGGTGCGCATCGGGCTGCTCGCGGCCACCTCGGGGAGTGCGGCCAGCTTCTTCGCCACGGTGGGGGAGAGCGGCTGGTAGTTCGCCATGGAGACGGTGTAGTCGGACTTCAGGGAGTCCGTCGCCATCTTGTTGATGGCGCTCTGCATGGAGATCGCGATCACCGTCATCCCCGTGATGAGGGTGAGGCCGATCATCAGCGCGGCGGCCGTGGAGGCGGTACGACGCGGGTTGCGCAGCGAGTTCTGCCTGGCCAGGTTGCCCGTGACGCCGAACGGCTTCAGGAGCGGCGTCATGGCGGCGATGAAGGGCCGCGACAGCAGCGGCGTGAGCACGATGACGCCGACGAGCATCAGACCCGCGCCCAGGGCCATGTATGGCATGCCATCCTGGCCGCTGACGGACACGCCCATGAAGAGCGCGCCGGCGCCGAGTGCGGCGATGACCGAGCCGATGGTGTTGCGTACGACCAGACCGCGCACGGTCGGCGACGCGTGGACGCTGTTCATCGCGGCGACCGGCGGGATCCTCGCGGCCCGGCGGCCGGGCAGCCACGCGGCGAGCATGGTCACGACCACACCGATGATCAGCGCGACAACGGCCGTCATCGGGGCGACGACCAGCGGACCGTCGGGCAGCGTGCCGCCGATGGCGTTGACCACCGAGCGCAGACCGATCGCGATGCCGATGCCGACGGCGAAGCCCGTGACCGCGGCGATCACGCCGACGATGAACGCCTCGATCAGTACGGAACGCGTCACCTGGCGGCGCGAGGCGCCGATGGCGCGCATCAGCGCCAGTTCCTTGGTGCGCTGGGCCACCAGCATGGTGAAGGTGTTGGCGATGATGAAGATGCCGACGAAGAGCGAGATGCCGGCGAAGTACAGCAGGGCCTGGCTCAGCGAGTTGGTCTGCTCGTTGATCACCTCTTCCTGGTCGGCGGCCAGGGTGGCGCCGGTGACCGCTTCGGTGTCCTTCGGCAGGATCTTCACGGCCGCGCTCTTCAGCGCCGCCTGGGAGGTGCCCGCGGCGGCCTTGATGTCGATCTCGTCGTACTCGCTCTTGCCGAGCACCTTGGGCGCGGTCGCGTTGTCGAACAGCACCAGGCTGCCGCCGGCCACCACATTGCCGTTGGAGGTGTCGAAGATGCCGCTGATCGTCTGCTTGGTCACCGGGCCGTCGGTCGACAGCCGGGCGGAGTCGCCGACCTTGTAGCCGGTGCGCTCGGCGGTGCGGCTGTCCACCGCGATCTCGCCGGCCCGCTTCGGGGCCTGCCCGGCGGTGAAGGCGTATCGGGCGTCCTTGCCGTCCGCGCCGGGGTAGAAGTTGGCGCCGGTGGTGCCCCAGTCCTGGCCGACGAGCTTGCCGTTCTTGTCGGCGAGCGCGGTGAAGCCGGACATGTCACCGATCACGGACGCGGCGCCGGGAAGGCCCTGTGCCTTCTTCAGCAGAGCGTCGGTCAGCACAGGCTGCTTCTTGGCCTCCTGGGCGTCGCTGGAGGGGCCGGAAGCCATGTCGGGGCGGATGGCGACCGACACATGGTCGAAGCTCTTCGCCGATTTGTTCTTGAAGGCGTTGCCGATGGTGTCGGAGAAGACCAGGGTGCCGGAGACGAAGGACACGCCGAGCATTACGGCGAGCACGGTCATCAGCAGCCTGGCCTTGTGCGCGAGCACATTGCGCAGGGCGGTTCGGAACATGTGTCAGTCAGTCCTGGAGTGGGAGCGGCCGGATGGGAGGGGGCGTACGCGCTGCGAGCCGTCGGTCAGCTGGTGCGGCCCTTGCTGTCGAACTCCTTCATCCGGTCGAGGACGTCGTCCGCGCCCGGGTGGAGCATCTCGTCGACGATCCGGCCGTCGGCCAGGAAGATCACCCGGTCCGCGTAGGCGGCGGCCACCGGGTCGTGGGTGACCATGACGACGGTCTGGCCCAGCTCGCGCACGGAATTGCGCAGGAAGCCCAGGACCTCGGCGCCGGAGCGCGAGTCCAGGTTTCCGGTCGGCTCGTCGCCGAACATGATCTCGGGGCGGCTGGCCAGCGCGCGGGCCACCGCCACACGCTGCTGCTGACCGCCGGAGAGCTCTGTGGGGCGGTGCTTGAGACGCCCTGACAGGCCGACCATCTCGATGACCGTGTTCAGCCACGCCTGGTCGGGCTTGCGGCCCGCGATGTCCATCGGCAGCGTGATGTTCTCCAGCGCGTTCAGCGTCGGCAGCAGGTTGAACGCCTGGAAGATGAAGCCGATCTTGTCCCGGCGCAGCTGCGTGAGCTGCTTGTCCTTCAGGGTGCTCAGCTCGGTGTCGCCGATCCGTACGGAGCCCGAGGAGAAGCTGTCGAGGCCCGCGACGCAGTGCATCAGCGTGGACTTGCCGGAGCCGGACGGGCCCATGATCGCGGTGAACTCACCCTGTCGGAAGTCGACGGTGACCTGGTCCAGCGCGACCACCTGGGTCTCGCCCTGTCCGTAAACCTTGGACAGCTCGGTGGCGCGTGCGGCGACCGCGGTGGCGCGGTGAGCAGTGGTGGTGGTCACGAGGGGGCTCCTGTCGGGGACGCTTGGGGGACTTATTCATCGTCCCGGCCGACCGGCCGCCGCGGATCAGCCCGCATGCCCGTTCCCGTGGCCCCCCTGAGTCGGACCCGCGGCCCGTCAGTCCTCCTCTGGTATGACGTCAACCCTGAGAGGCGGGCCGCGCCCGGGGTGCTCGCGCGGGCAGTCGAGTTTCCGTCATTCCCCGGCGGAGGCTCTTGCGGCCGTCCACCGCGCCCGGCATGTGCCGATGGCCCTTTACATGGTCTGACACACCCTCAGGCGCCAATAAAATAAGACAACATCGGATCGCTGTTCCGCTGTTCGGGGGATGCGTCCGGATAGGCTCTGACCCGCGAAATGGGGAGCCACAACAACCCGCCCGGATGGTGGAATGCAGACACGGCGAGCTTAAACCTCGCTGCCCCTCGGGGCATGCCGGTTCGAGTCCGGCTCCGGGCACTTTCACCTCGTTCGGGTGCGGGCTCCCGCTTTTGTGTCCCCGGCCGGAGGGGCGCCCGCAGGCCACCCGTGGCCCGGGGCCGCGGCAAGATCGCGGAAAGATCCTCCCCTGGCACTAGGGTGTTCGCTTTGCTTTCCCATTACGCTTGACCCCAAGGCCACGCTCGGTGGCTATGGAGGAGTGAGATGAGGAGCAGCAACCCGGTCTTCTCGCGACGGGGCTTCAGCCGCGACAACGGCACCGCGGGCTTCAACGCGACGCCGCAGGCCGGGGGCCCCGCCGTAGGTACGGCGCAGGGCAACCCGTACGCCCAGGGCGCCACGACCCCGTACGCGACGAACCCTTACGCCCAGCAGGACACCCAGTACGGCGTTCCGCAGGCACCGCCGCGCGGCTCCGTCATGACGATGGACGACGTCGTCGCACGGACGGGCATCACGCTCGGCGTCCTGGTCGCCGGCGCGACCGTCGCCTGGGTCATGAACCTCGGCCTCGGCCTGGCCATCGGCGCCGCCCTCGTGGCGATGGTGCTCGGCCTCGTCCAGGCGTTCAAGAGGCAGCCGGTCCCGGCGCTGATCCTGGCGTACGCGGCCTTCGAGGGCATCTTCCTCGGTGCCATCAGCAACTTCGTCAACCAGTGGGTCCCCGGCGCGGCGATGCAGGCAGTACTGGGCACGATGGCGGTCTTCGTCACCATGCTCGTGCTGTACAAGACCCGCATCATCCGCGTCACCCAGCGCTTCACGCGCTACCTGATGATCGCCGCGATCAGCTTCATGGTGCTCACCGCTGTGAACCTGCTCTTCATGGTCTTCGGCGGCGGTGACGGCCTCGGCTTCCGCAGCGGGCCCATGGGCATCCTCTTCGGTGTCGTCGGTGTGCTGCTCGGCGCGTTCTTCCTCGCCCTGGACTTCAAGCAGGTCGAGGACGGCATCGCCTACGGCGCGCCGCGCGAGGAGTCCTGGCTGGCGGCCTTCGGCCTCACCATGACCCTGGCGTGGATCTACCTGGAGATGCTGCGACTCGTCGCGATCTTCAGCGGGAACGACTAGCGGTCGTTCCGGCCCCGACTGATGCAGTCGGGGCCGATCGAGGCATGAAGAAGGGCCCGCAGGCACTGCCTGCGGGCCCTTCTTGCTGCCGTGTTTCGCTGCCGTGGTTCAGAGAAGTTTGCGGGCGGCCCGCCTCAGGTCGTACTCATGGATGATCGCTTTGGCGTGACCGTAGGCGAGATGGTGTTCACTCCGGAGCCAGCTGACCTTCTCCTCGAAGCGGAAGAGGGAGGGACCGTCGTCTACGGCGCGGAGCCAGTCGGAGATTTCACGACCGGTGCAATGGGGGATTCGGGAGAGCAGGTTTCGGTGGGTCTCCTCGGAGAAAACTTGGGACATCGGCGCCTCCGGACGCTTCGCACGAGTGCTCCTTCACGCCACCGTGCCTGAGCGTTCGCCTGTTGGCAACAGTCCGGGGGAGGCGCGTAGGGTCGCGGTGTGCTCGATACAACGCCCTTGGTGGCCACCGTGGACCGACTGGCCGACCGGCTGCGCGCCGCCCCGCAGAGCCGCCTGCAGCGCGGATTCGCGGCCGAAGGACTGGCGCTGGCCAGGGAATTGTCTGTACGCGCCCAGCGCCTGGAGTCGCCCGGACGCGAGCCGCGGATCATGCCGGACGCGGGGGTCTTCGCGGTGGCGGACCAACTCGCCGTCGCCGGGCATGATCTGGCCACCGCACTGCAAACAGCCTCGTCCGTGGAACTGGACGAGGTTGTGAGTCTGGTGGAAGCCGTGACGGCGGAAGTACTGGGATAGGGCGAGGCACCGGGGCCGCCGGTTACATCGACGCTATGACCCGGTCGGCGAGGATGTAGACGTTCTCCTCGCCGCAGGAGAAGGTCAGCGCGTACGCGCCGGAGATGCCGGAGCCGCCCAGCAGGACCGGGGCGGTGCCGCCGCGCAGCGACTCGGCCAGACGCTCGGCGGTCTCGCGGTGGCCCGGGGTCATGCACAGCGTCGTGCCGTCCGTGAAGACGTACACGTCGAGGGTGCCGAGCGGTCCCGGACGTACGTCGGTGAGGGCCGTACGGGAGAGCGCGAGCTCCTCCAGCCGCGACACGGTGCGGTCGTGGTCGCCGGTGGCGGCCGTTGGCTGGACCGGGATGCTCTGCTCGACCCGGTTGGAGGGGTGCGAGGGGTGGCGGCGGCGGGCGGCGGCCAGCTCCGGGGAGTCCTCGGGGTACGGGTCGGCCTCCACATCGGCGCCGTCGAAGCCGTCCACGATGTCCGTGCTGTCGAGGGCTTCGAGCGCCTCGTAGACGTCGAACGGCTCCAGGCCCGCGAAGTCGGCCTGGCGCGGCACGAAGAACGGGGCGTCCTCGCCGAGCCCGGACAGACCGCCGAGCAGCGACGGGGCGTCAGCCACGTCGCGGGACTCCTGCGCGGCCCAGAAGGCACGCGCCTCGGCCAGCTCGCGCTCGCGTTCCTCCGCGAGCGCCTCGGCCACAGCGACCCGTATGCCGTCGGTGTCCGCAGCACGGGTCTGCTGCGGGACGGTGGGCCCGGCGCCGCCGTGCGTGGCGGAGGCCGCCAGCTCGGTGCGCAGGGCGCTGACCTGCTTGCGCAGTCCGTGGACGGCGTGCAGCGCAGCGGCGCCCACGGCCGTCGCAGCGGCCGCGGTAAGCAGTAGGGCAAGAGGCATGGCGCTCACTGACTTACTCCCGGTTTCAATCGATCCCCCGACTTCCTACATCAGCTTGTCGTGAAGCCGTGCCCGGTGTCAGTGCATTACGTCACGAATTGGACAGGTCTTTGGGCCTGGTGTTTAGTCCATAAACGGCTGTGACCTGCGGAGATACCCTTCGGGGGAGAGGTAGGTCACAGCCTGGGGGAGATTAGGTCACGGACAGGGCGCGACGGTGACGGCCGGAGGGCCGGAAAGCGCTGCAGAAAGCCACTTTTCGACCCCCGTGTCCACCGCTTCTCGGCCCCGCCGTGGGTCGGCTGCCGTGGGTCGGCTGCCAAGGGTCAGCTGCCGAGGGTCAGCTCAGGCGCTCGATGACCATGGCCATGCCCTGGCCGCCACCCACGCACATCGTCTCCAGGCCGAACTGCTTGTCGTGGAACTGGAGGCTGTTGATGAGGGTGCCGGTGATCCGGGCGCCGGTCATGCCGAAGGGGTGGCCGACCGCGATGGCGCCACCGTTGATGTTCAGCTTGTCCAGGTCGATGCCGAGGTCCCGGTAGGACGGGATGACCTGGGCGGCGAAGGCCTCGTTGATCTCGACGAGGTCGATGTCGCCGATGCCCAGGCCTGCGCGGCGCAGCGCCTGCTTGCTGGCCTCCACGGGGCCGTACCCCATGATCTCGGGGGAGAGGCCGGAGACGCCCGTGGAGACGATCCGGGCCAGCGGGGTCAGGCCCAGCTCGCGCGCCTTGGTGTCGGACATGATCACCAGGGCGGCGGCGCCGTCGTTGAGCGGACAGCAGTTGCCCGCGGTGACGAGGCCGTCGGGGCGGAAGACCGGCTTGAGGCCCTGGACGCCTTCGAGGGTGACGCCGGCGCGGGGGCCGTCGTCCTTGCTGACGACCGTGCCGTCGGGGGTGGTGACCGGGGTGATCTCCCGCTCCCAGAAGCCGTTCTTGACGGCTTCCTCGGCGAGGTTCTGCGACCGCACACCGAACTCGTCCATGTCCTGGCGGGTCACGCCCTTGGTGCGGGCCAGGTTCTCGGCGGTCTGGCCCATCGAGATGTACGCGTCGGGCATCAGCCCGTCCTCGCGGGGGTCGCGCCAGTCGGCGCCTTCCTGCTGGGCGCGCTCGGCGGTACGGGCCTCCGCGTCGGCGAAGAGGGGGTTGTGGGTGTCCGGCAGACCGTCCGAGGAGCCCTTGACGCTGCGCGACACCATCTCGACACCGGCGGAGATGAAGACATCGCCCTCGCCGGCCTTGATGGCGTGCAGGGCCATGCGGGAGGTCTGGAGGGAGGAGGAGCAGTACCGGGTGACGGTGCAGCCGGGGAGGTGGTCCATCCCCATCTGTACGGCGACGATGCGGCCCAGGTTGTGCCCCTGCTCGCCGCCGGGCAGACCGCAGCCGAGCATCAGGTCGTCGATGTCGCGCGGGTCGAGCTCGGGCACCTTGGCGAGGGCGGCCTCGATGATGGTGGCGGTCAGGTCGTCCGGCCGCAGATCCTTCAGCGAGCCCTTGAAGGCGCGGCCGATGGGTGAGCGGGTGGCGGAAACGATCACGGCTTCGGGCATCACGGCTCCATGAGGGCGAGAAGGCAGGGCTGTGTGGGAAGTTACCCGCACGTATGGCTCGGGGCACGTCCCGGGTGATGTGATGCGGGCCTCTTTTCTAAGCGCCCGCTCAGCTTTTTCGTGCAACCCTCGCACGGATCGGCCCCTGGGGGCCTCACCGGCTTCGGGTCGCTGCGGTGGACTCCGTCCACCGGGGCGGGTGGGGCACGTGAGGCCCTGGGGCCTGCGTGTGGGGCCCCGGGGACCCGTACGGGTCCCCGGGGCCTTGCACCCGGCGGCGCGGCAGGCACCCGGCGGCCTCCTGCCCCGGCGGCGGTGTCCGCACCTCCGCACGGGCCGGCCCGCGCTGCGCCCCCGGGCGGCGATGGCAACGCGCCTGCACCCGCACCCGAGGGCGGGCAGGCAACGCACCCGCACCCGCACCGCCGCCTCCTACGCCCGGTGGGCCTCCGTCGGGGTCGGTTCCGCGTTCGGGAGGGTGGGGAGGCGCCTGCGGCGGCGGTGCTTGAGCAGGGCCCAGGGGCCTCGGGCGCCCGTGACCTCCGTGCCCGCTTCCGCCGCCGCTTCCGCGGCCGCCTTCGCCACCGGGAGCATGTCCTCGTCGCGCGAAGCGTCCAGCCGGTCCGATTCCGGCCAAAGACCCAGCACCGCGCAGAGGGTCGGGAGCACCGCCATCGCCGCCGTCGCGTATCCCTCGGCCGACGGGTGGTAGTTGTCCGGGCCGAACAGCTCCCGCGGGTTCGCCAGGAACTCCGGGCCGAGCAGATCGCCCAGCGACACCGTGCGCCCGCCCTGCTCCACCGTGCCGATCGTCTGCGCCGCCGCGAGCTGCCGCGAGACCCGGCGGGCCAGCCACCGCAACGGCTGGTAGACCGGCTCGATCGTGCCGAGGTCGGGGCAGGTGCCGACCACCACCTCCGCGCCCACGGTCCGCAGCCGCCGCACCGCGGACGCCAGATGCCGAACCGACTGGGTGGCCGGCATCCGGTGCGTGACGTCATTCGCGCCGATCATGATCACGCAGACGTCGGGCCGCCGCGCCGGATCCCGCAGCAGCGCCGTGACCTGGCGCTCCAGGTCGTCCGACATGGCCCCCGGCTGCGCCACATTGCGCAGCTCCACCGGCCGCTCCGCCACCGCAGCGAGCCCCGAGGCGAGCAGCGCCCCCGGCGTCTGGCCCGCCCGGCGTACGCCCTGGCCGGCCGCCGTGGAGTCGCCGAGCATGCCCAGACGCAGCGGCGGCAGCCCGGTGTGCCCGCTCAGGGGCATCCCGTACAGGCCGTCCCCCGGCGGCGGAACCGGGGCCGAATTGCCGCCCACGGACCGCTTCGCCAGCTGGACCTCGGCGAGGAAGAGCCCCACCGCCGCCGCACCCACCAGACCGATGCCGCCGCCTCCGTACGCCGCGCCCGCAGCGATCCGTCGTGCCACCCTCGCCCTCGACACAGTCGCAGCCACCTCCTCGATGCCTCTCGCTCACCTGCTTACTGCCCGGTAGCGGGTGCTGTTCAATCGCGCCTGAAGGTGAACGCGCGGTCCCCGCGACACTTACGCTGGTCCGCACCATCACGGAGACCCCGGAGAAGACCGTGCAATTTCACGACTCGATGATCACCCTCGTCGGCAACACCCCGCTTGTGCGGCTCAACACTGTGACGGCCGGAATCCAGGCAACAGTCCTGGCCAAGGTCGAATACTTCAACCCGGGCGGGTCCGTGAAGGACCGGATCGCCCTGCGCATGATCGAGGCGGCGGAGGAGAGCGGCGCGCTCCAGCCCGGCGGCACGATCGTGGAACCGACCAGTGGAAACACGGGTGTCGGTCTCGCCATCGTGGCGCAGCAAAAGGGCTACAAATGCATTTTCGCCTGCCCGGACAAGGTTTCGACAGACAAGATCAATGTGCTGCGCGCGTACGGCGCCGAGGTCGTGGTCTGCCCGACCGCGGTCGACCCCGGCCACCCCGACTCGTACTACAACGTCTCGGACCGCCTGGTACGGGAGACCCCCGGCGCCTGGAAGCCCGACCAGTACAGCAACCCCAACAACCCGCGGTCGCACTACGAGACCACCGGGCCCGAGCTGTGGACGCAGACGGAGGGGAAGATCACCCACTTCGTCACGGGCGTCGGCACCGGCGGCACGATCTCCGGGACCGGGCGCTACCTCAAGGAGGTCAGCGACGGCCGGGTCCAGGTCATCGGCGCGGACCCCGAGGGCTCCGTGTACTCCGGCGGCTCCGGCCGGCCGTACCTCGTCGAGGGCGTCGGTGAGGACTTCTGGCCGACGGCGTACGACGCGACCGTCACGGACGAGATCGTCGCCGTGTCGGACAAGGACTCGTTCCAGATGACGCGGCGCCTCGCCAAGGAGGAGGGCCTGCTCGTCGGCGGCTCCTGCGGGATGGCCGTCGTGGCCGCGCTGCGCGTCGCCGAGCGGCTCGGCCCCGACGATGTGGTCGTCGTACTGCTGCCGGACAGTGGGCGCGGATACCTCAGCAAAATTTTCAACGACGAGTGGATGGCGGACTACGGCTTCCTGGAGGAGTCCGGTCCCTCGGCGAGCGTGGGTGACGTCCTCAAGTACAAGGAGGGCCCCATCCCCAAGCTGGTGCACATGCACCCGGAGGAGACCGTCGGCGAGGCGATCGAGGTGCTGCGCGAGTACGGCGTCTCGCAGATGCCGATCGTGAAGCCGGGCGCCGGACACCCGGACGTGATGGCCGCCGAGGTCATCGGTTCGGTCGTCGAACGGGAGCTGCTCGACGCCCTGTTCGCGCAGCGCGCGTCGCTGGGCGACCCGCTGGAGAAGCACATGAGCGCTCCGCTGGCGCAGGTCGGCTCGGGCGAGCCCGTGGAGGACCTGATGGCGGTGCTGGGCTCCAAGGGCGGCCACGACGCGGCGATCGTGCTCGTCGAGGGCAAGCCCACGGGTGTGGTGAGCAGGCAGGACCTGCTGGCGTTCCTGGCCCGGGAAAGCAACTAGCGGGACAGTAGTCGGCGGGGCGGCGAGCAGTGGGCGGGCCGCGTCCCGGCTTCGCGAAAGTGGTACGAGCACGACACGTCCGCGCAGCACTGGCTTAACACGGGTCGGGCACATTGGTTGTTGTCGGCGTCAAGGACTACGGAGCGGCTCCCGGACCCCTTGGACGCCATGGACACGCAATCCGGCCCCGACCCGGACCGTGTTCCTCGTGGGGACCGCCGTCGTCCCGACTCCCGGGCAACCGGGGGTGCGGCGGTCCCCGCGGCAGCTTTCCGGCGGACCTGGCGGGACCCCGATTCTGCTCGGGTCCCGCCAGGCCCCGTCAGTCCTCCCAGTCGGACTTCTCCCGCGCCCGCCGCTGCATCCACGGCCAGCCCCGTGCCGCGTGCACCGCGTTGACCCCGACGATGCCGATCCAGCTGATTACCAGGCCCGGGGTGTCCGCGTTCACCGCGCCGATCGCCGACAGCGGGATGGCCAGGACCAGCGAGATCGCTCCGAAGCCGAACCGCTCGCCGAACCCCCGCCCCCCGTGGGCCGGTTTGGCGCCGCCCCGGGCGACCACCATCTGCTGCTCGGCCAGCTGACGCCGGACGCGGCGGTCCACCGCGCTGTCGAGGCGCTGGTCGACCTTCTCCAGGAATGACTCGATGAGCGCGGACTCGTACTCCGGGCCGAGCTCCCTGCGCGCTTGCAGGGTCGCGTCGAGTTCCTTTTGCAGCTCAGGGTCGCGGGCTTCCATGCTGTTTACGCTACGGAGCGGGCGCAGCCGGGTCAGTGGGGGTAACCCCCCTCTTTCCCTGGGGCAGCCCGGCCTGCGAGCGGCCCGCTGATCCCTGCTGAGGTGACGCCGCTGAGGTGACGCCGGCGTGCGCTCGCGCTCGCGTTCCTACTTGCTCTTCGTGAGCTTGTGGTCGGCCGCCCAGTCCGCCGCCACGTCCTCCGGGTCCTTCTTGTCCTTGTCGACGATCGGGAAGCGTTTGCGCACTGCGTCAAACTTGATCATCGGTCATCCCTTGCCGGGGCTGTATATGGTCATGCAGAGTTCTGCCTATCTGAATAGATGTCAATGCTCTGAGGTAAATCACTGGTTACGTTCGACCGGTGGGCGAGATGAGCTGTCCGAAAGGAGGCGTTTGTGTATGAAGTCGTCCCACATGGTGGACTCCGAGGAGCTCACCCAGAAACCGGCCGCCATCGTTGTCCTCGACGGTCAGAGCCTCCCCGTCGGTGATGTCGTCCGCCTCGCCCACGGCGCCGCCCGTCCCGTCCCCGGCACCGAGGCCATGAAGCGCGTCGAGGAGTCCTGGCACGCCGCCCGCGAGCTCGCCGCCTCCGGCCGGGTCTACGGCCGCTCCACCGGCGTCGGCGCCAACCGCTCGGAGACCGTGCCCACCGGCGCCGCCGCCGACCACGGCCTGCGCCTGCTGCGCAGCCACGCCGGAGCCGTGGGTAACCCGCTGCCCGCCCGCGAGGTCCGCGCGATGCTCGCCGTCCGCGCCAACCAGCTGCTGGCCGGCGGCGCGGGCCTGCGCCCCACCGTCGTCACCGCCCTGTGCGAGGCCCTGGAATCCGGCGCGTACCCCGTCGTCAACGAATACGGCTCGGTCGGTACGGGCGACATCGCCGCCCTCTCCCAGCTCGGCCTCGCCCTCGCCGGCGAACACCCCTGGGAGGGCGGTACGCCGCCCCGGGCGCAGGCACTCGACAACAATGACGCCCTCGCGATGATCAGCAGCAATGCACTCACTCTGGGCCAGTCCGCGCTCGCCCTGGACGAGCTGCGCCGCCTGGTGGCCGCGACCCAGGTCGTCGGCGCGCTCTCACTGCTCGCCGTCGACGGCAGCTACGAGGCGTACGCCGAGCCGGTGCACGCGGCCCGGCCGCACCCAGGATCGTACGCGGTCGCCACCACCATGCGCCGCCTGCTCGGCGCCCCCGAGCGGCCCACACCGCCGCTGGGCCGCATCCAGGACCCGTACGGCTTCCGCTGTCTGCCGCAGATCCACGGGCCCGCACAGGACGCCGCCGACCTGCTGGAGCGCACCCTCGCCGCCGAGATCAACGCCGCCGCTGAGAACCCGCTCATCCGGGCCGACACTGCGCTCAATAGCAGCCCGGCCGCGTACCACCACGGCGGTTTCTACATGGCCCAGCTCGCGCTCGCCCTGGACCACTTCAGGCTCGCCATCGCCCAGACCGCCCGGCTGTCCACATCGGGGCTCTCCGCGCTGAACGAGCCCGGCTTCACCCGCCTGCCCCCCTTCCTCGCCGACGGGGAGGCGGCCAGCTCGGGCGTGATGATCCTGGAGTACGCCGCCGGGGCCGCCCTCGGCGACCTGCGGGCCTTCTCCGCCCCCGCGTCGCTCGGCCACGCGGTGCTCTCCCGCGGCGTCGAGGAACAGGCCAGTTTCGCCTCCCTGGGGGCCCGTCAGACCCTGCGGGCCTGCGACGCGTACCGTCACGTCGTCGGCTGCGAACTCGTCGCCGCTGTAAGGGCGTTGCGCCAGCGCGACCTGCGGATCGACCCCGGTCTGCCGGTCGGCCTGGCCTTCGACCTGGCGGACGCGGCACTGGAACCGGACGTCGTGGACCGCCCGCTCACCGATGATGTGAGGGTGGCGGCCGCGCTGCTCGACCAGTTCGCGGACCTTTAGCGGATGACCTTTTGCGGCTGACCTTTAACGGATGAACGGACCTTCGAGGGGGATGGCATGAGCGACAGTCCTGCCGCACGACTGCAGCAGCTCTTCGAGGGGCACCGGCTCACCCCGACCCAGCGGCGCATCGCGCACTGCATGGTGCGCAAGGCCGCCGATGTGCCGTTCCTGTCGAGTGTCGAACTCGCCGAGCTGGCCGGCGTCAGCCAGCCGTCCGTCACCCGGTTCGCCGTCGCGCTGGGCTTCGACGGCTATCCGGCGCTGCGCAAGAACCTGCGGGAGGTCGCGCCGACCGGTCCCTCCGGCGGCGAGGACACGTACAACGAGTACCAGCAGGCGGTCCAGGCCGAGATCGAGAACCTCCGCCACCTCGCCGAGCTGCTCGCCGACCCGCGCCCCGTCGAACAGGCGGGCCGGCTGCTCGCCGCGTCCCGCCCGCTGCCCGTGCTCGGCCTGCGCGCCGCCTCCTCGCAGGCCCGTGGCTTCGCGTACTTCGCCGCCAAGGTCCACCCGGACGTACGCCTGCTCGACGAAGGCGGCACGATGCTCGCCGACCGCATCGACGCGGCCCGCCGCGCGGGCGCGAGCGCCCTGCTGTGCTTCGCCCTGCCCCGGCATCCCAAGGAGGTGCTCGAAGCGCTGGCGTACGCCAGGGACCAGGGCCTTGCCGTGGTCACGGTCGCCGACTCCGCGTTCGCCCCGGTCGCCGGGTACAGCGACCTGCTGATCCCGGCGGCGGTCGGCACCGGCCTCGCCTTCGACACCGCGTGCGCGCCGATGCTGCTGGGGCGGGTGCTCCTTGAGGCGATGTGCGACAACCTGCCGGACGCGCAGGCACGGCTTGAGGAGTTCGACGCGAAGGCGGCGGCGCGGGGTCTGTTCGTGGAGTGAACGCGGGGCGACGCCGCGCCGGGCCCGTCGGCGGCGACACCACTGACGGGCCCGGCTGACGGGCCAGGCGGCCCTCAGATCTCCAGGCCTCAGACGTCCAGGCCTCAGATCTCCAGGCCTCAGACGTCCAGGTCGGCTTCGATCTTCTTGAGCTGGTGGCGGGCCATTGCCAGGTTCGCCTGTGAGGAGTCCAGCGCCAGGTAGAGGAAGAGACCGCTACCGGTACTGCGCGACTTCAGCAGCCGGATCAGGTGGTACTGGCTGCCGAGGGTGATCAAGATGTCCTCGATCTCGTCCTTGAGGCCCAGGTGCTCCATGGTGCGCACCTTGGCGCGGACCACGTCGGTGTTGCCCGCGGCGGCGACGGTCAGGTCCAGGTCCTTGCCGCCGCCCACGGTGCCGAGGGCCATGCCGCTGGTGTAGTCGACGAGGGCGACGCCCAGGGCGCCCTCGATCGCGGTCATTGCCTGCTTGAGTGCAACTTCGGTCTTGGCCATGGTGGTTCTCTTTCTCTTTCTGTTTCCGGGACTTCGGTGAGCCGTCCGGGGTGGGAGATGGGGTGTGTCGGTCTCTATCGGTCTGTGCCGGTAGTGGTCGGTCGTGCTCTGTCGGTAGTGGTCGGTCGTGGGTCAGGGCTGGTCGTTGGTCAGGGCTGGTCGAGGCGATCGAGCGCGCCGTCGATCAGTTCGCCCAGGCGTGCGCTGCACCGGCGGGCCTCCAGGTGCAGGCGGCCCACGTTGATCCGTGGTTCCGCGAGGAGGGTGAGGACGGCCGCGGAGCCCGCCGCGTAGGTGGCGACGTATCCGTGCTCACCACGCACCAGGAGTTCTCTGAAGTCCCCCTGGCCGGTGGCCTCGGTCAGCCGTATCGACACCCCGAGGGCGGCCGCGGTGAGTGCCGCGATGCCCTCCGCCTCCGCGGTCGCACAGTCCTGGGCCAGTACGAGCCCGTCGGTGCTGGCCGCGAGCGCGCCGGTCAGTTGGGGCACCCTGGCTCTCAACCGCCTTAGTTCTTGCAGGACTTCCGGTTCCGTCGACATCAGTTGTCTCCTCTCGGCGCGCTGTCGGAGGGCGCGGATCACAGGGCCTCCAATGCGTCGCGAAGCCGGCGCAGCAGAGCGATGTCGGGGTCGGTGGCGGCGCACTCCGCCGACACACGGGCGGCGACGGACGGCCGGGCCGGCGGCATCGATGTCCGGGACGCCACCTCGACGACGCCCGCCGCGGCCAGCCTGCGGATGTCGATCAATGTGTGGAAGGCGGGCCTGCCCAGGGCGCGGGCGATGTCGGGCGGAGTGCGCTCGCCGTCCGCGAGGTCCAGAACGGTCCGCTGTCTGGAGGTGACGGGTGTGCCGCGCAGATGCCCGGCCGTCCGCACGACGGGTGAGGTGTCGGTCTCCTGATGCGGCCAGATCCGGTGCAGCAGTTCCCGGCGCCGCCAGGTCTCCCGGTCCACGGCGTACGCGGGTACGGGACGCACGGGGCCGATCCAGTGGGCCACGCCGTAGCGGAAGTGGGTGGGCTCGCTGCTGGGGGCGAGCGCGAAGTAGGCGGCGTCGTACAGCGCACCCAGATGGCAGATCTCCAGTTCCCCGTCGGCCACTTGGCCGCTGTCGACGAGGAAGCGGCCGACCTGGCTCTTGGCGCCCGCCTCGTCGATGGCCCGCCGCCACCCCTCGGGGCGCAGGCGTCCCGAGGCGATGAGGAGGACCTCGATGCCGGGTGATGCGGGGCTCTCCGCGTGCACCACCTCACCGTCGATCAGATACAGGGTGCCGCGGTCGCGGAGGAGCGCTCCGGTCGCGCGCTCCTCCGCGAGGCGCACGAGCATGGGGGAGACTGCGGTTCTCACACGAGGACCAGCCGTTCGGCGAGATCGCGCAGCCGGATCCGGGCGAGAGCGAGATTGCCCAGGTCGCGGTCGAGCCAGAGGTAGAGGAAAACCGTGCTGTCGAAGGCTGTTTCGACGAAGCGCAGCAGGTGGTAGCCGGAACGGTTGGTGACAATGACGTCCTCGACGGGCATTCCTTCTCCCGCGTCGGGGGAGAACACTGGATGTTCGGTGGCCATACGGGCCAGCTCCGCCGTTTCGGCAGCGGTGACCTCGTGGTCGCTGTTGGGGGAGTCCCCGACCGTGCCGAGCGCGAGCCCGCTGGTCCAGTCGACCACCGCGGCTCCGCGGGCGCCGGGTAACAGCATGGCTTCGAGCAGACACTCATCGATTCCGGGCACGCCGAAATCCCCTCCCCAGGTGTGGCGCCTTGCGGTAGCGAGGACGCTACTCAACGTGCGTGTGCCTAGGCAGAGTTCTGGTGATTCCCGGCGGAACCTGCCCGCCGGTGGCTAGAGTCCGGAACTCCTGCGGTCGTACGGGGTGACTGGAGCGGGACATTGGCGTGCGCTGCGCCCGCTTTCGGCAGGCGCGTACACCTCGGTCTTTCGGCGTGCGCGCACGCCTCGGCGATCCGGGTGCGGCCGCCTCGTGCGGGTGGCGTCAGGGTTGGTGGCGCAGGAGCGCGTCCGGCTGCGCCCCGCCGGACTCCGCGACGATCTCGTCGAGGGTCTGCGGGGCTCGTACGAGGCTGAAGCGCACTCCGCCCGGGGTGACGGTGAAGCCGTAAATGCCGGGCCTGGCAAGGCTGTTGTACGTGTAGTGCGCGGCCAGGTAGTACGCGCCGGTGTCCAGTGCCGCCACCTGATCGCCCTGTTCGATGAGCGGGAGCGGACGGTTCTCCGCGAGCAGGTCGCCCGCGAAACAGGCCGGTCCCGCCACGTCCTGGGCGACGGCCGGGCCCGGTTTGGGGTGGCCCTTCGCGTCGTACGTGGCGATGCGCAGCGGCCAGGACGCGGGGTCGTAGACGGTGCGCGTCGCGATCTGGACGCCCGCGTGGCTGAGGGCGATGGGACGGCCGCCGGAGGTCTTCGTGTACTCGACGCGGGTCAGTACGGTGCCCTGCTTGGCGAGCAGCGAGCGGCCGAACTCGGTGACCAGGCCGTAGCGCCCGTCGAGCAGGCCGGGCACCTGCTGCTTCAACAGCCGGGCGTAGTCCGCGAAGGTCGGGGTCTCGGCGTCGGACAGGAGATTCACCGGCAGGCCGCCGCCGATGTCGACGGTGTCGATCTGCTGCCGGCCCGCCGCCGTGTTGATCTCCTCGGCGAGCGCGTACGCCTCCGCCACACCTCGGGCCATCAGCTCCAGCGGGAGGCCCTGCGAACCGGAGTGGGTGTGCAGCCGGGTCATCCAGGGGCGGTCCAGATAGGCGCGTACGACCCATTCGCGGGCGCCGGGATCGCGCAGCGCCACCCCGAACTTCGAGGTGGCCGTGGCGGTGGAGAGCGCGCCGATGGAGCCGCCGCCGATCTGCGCGTTGACGCGCAGGCCGATGGGGGAGGTGGTGGGGGCGGAGCGGGTCATGGCGTCGATGCGCGCGAGCTCCTGGGCGTTGTCCGCGTTGACCGCGATGCCCAGGGCGAGGGCCTCGCGCAGCTCTGCGGGGGTCTTGGCGGGGGAGTCCAGGACGGTGTGCTCGGGGCGGACGCCGGCGGCGCGGGCCAGGGCCAGCTCGCCGGGGCTCGCGACCTCGGCGCCGATGCCCCCGTGCTCGTACAGCAGCCGCAGGACGGGGACCAGCGGTGTGGCCTTCACGGCGAAGGCGTGCAGGACCGGGGTGCCGGGCGGGGTCACCTCGGCGAAGGCGGCGCGCAGCGCGGTGGCGGCGGTGCGGATGCCGGTGATGTCGAGCAGGCCCACGATGGGGTGGCCGGGGCCGGTGATGCCCTGCTCGACCGCGGCCCGTACGGCGTGGTCGCGCCGGTCGGCGGGGCTGGTGTCCGGGCTGTTCTCCGAAAGCATGTGATCCAGCCAACCACCCACCGCGACAGGACGCGGAGGGGCATGCGTATTGACTAGCTCTATTCAGCTGGTCAGGATGTGAATAGACAATGCAATAGTCGTCATGCGAGGAGGCACACCATGTCAGGACCCCGACCCGTACGGGCGCCGCGCGGTACGGAGCTGAGCGCCCTGGGATGGCCGCAGGAAGCCGCCCTGCGCATGCTCCAGAACAACCTCGACCCCGAGGTCGCCGAGCACCCCGACAAGCTCGTCGTCTACGGCGGCACGGGCAAGGCGGCACGGGACTGGCGCTCCTTCGACGCGATGGTGCGCACGCTGAAGACCCTGAAGCAGGACGAGACGATGCTCGTCCAGTCCGGGCGTCCGGTCGGCGTGATGCAGACCCACGAGTGGGCGCCGCGCGTGCTCATCGCCAACTCCAACCTGGTCGGCGACTGGGCCAACTGGGAGGAGTTCCGCCGCCTGGAGCAGCTCGGGCTCACCATGTACGGCCAGATGACCGCCGGATCGTGGATCTACATCGGCACCCAGGGCATCCTCCAGGGCACGTACGAGACCTTCGCCGCCGTCGCCGCGAGGAGGTTCGGCGGCACCCTCGCGGGCACCATCACGCTGACCGCGGGCCTGGGCGGCATGGGCGGCGCCCAGCCGCTCGCCGTGACGATGAACGACGGCGTCGCCATCTGTATCGACGTCGACCCGCGCGCCATCGACCGCCGCATCGAGCACCGCTACCTCGACGTGAAGGCCGACAACCTGGAGCACGCGCTCCAGCTCGCCGTCGAGGCCCGCGACGCCCGCAAGCCGCTCTCCATCGGCCTCCTCGGCAACGCGGCGGAGCTGCTGCCGCGGATGCTCGCCGAGGGCGCCCCGGTCGACATCGTGACCGACCAGACCTCTGCCCACGACCCGCTCGCCTACCTGCCGCTCGGCATGGACTTCGACGACATGGAGTCGTACGCCGCCGAGAAGCCCGCCGACTTCACCCTGCGCGCCCGTGAGTCCATGGCCAGGCACGTCGAGGCCATGGTCGGCTTCATGGACGCGGGCGCCGAGGTCTTCGACTACGGCAACTCCATCCGTGGCGAGGCCCGACTGGCCGGCTACGACCGGGCGTTCGACTTCCCCGGCTTCGTCCCCGCGTACATCCGCCCGCTCTTCTGCGAGGGCAGGGGCCCGTTCCGCTGGGCGGCCCTCTCCGGCGAGGCGTCGGACATCCACAAGACGGACCAGGCGCTCCTCAAGCTCTTCCCCAAGGACGACTCCGCGCAGAACGCGTCGCTGCACCGCTGGATCAAGCTGGCTGGCGAGCGCGTCCAGTTCCAGGGCCTGCCCGCCCGGATCTGCTGGCTCGGCCAGGGCGAGCGCGACAAGGCGGGCGCGCTCTTCAACGACATGGTCGCCGACGGCACCCTTGCCGCCCCGCTCGCCATCGGCCGCGACCACCTCGACTGCGGCTCGGTGGCCTCGCCGTACCGCGAGACCGAGGCGATGAAGGACGGCTCCGACGCGATCGCCGACTGGCCGCTCCTGAACGCCATGGTCAATGTGGCGTCCGGCGCGTCCTGGGTCTCCATCCACCACGGCGGCGGCGTCGGCATGGGCCGCTCCATCCACGCCGGCCAGGTCTCGGTCGCCGACGGCACCGAGCTCGCGGGCGAGAAGCTGCGCCGCGTCCTGACGAACGACCCTGGCATGGGTGTCATCCGGCACGTCGACGCGGGCTACGAGACCGCGGAGACGGTCGCCGCCGAGCGCGGCGTCCGCATCCCGATGCGCGAGGGCGACCAGGCGTGACCAAGAACCAACCCGTCAGCGACCGGACCGACACCCCGGCCGCGAGCGTCCCCCCGACCGGCACCCGGGCCGCGGGCGCCCCCCCGACCGGCTCTGCGGCCGCTGGCCCCGCTCCGACCGGCTCTCCGGCTGCCGCAGCCCCCTCCGGCCCGGCGCACGCCCCCGCCGGCCCGGCGCACGCCGCCGGAGCGTCCTTCCACGAGATGTGGCGGGACCTCCTGCCCATCGGCCGCCACCGGGGCAGCGGCGGCTACCGCCGCTTCGCCTGGACCGCGGCCGACACCGACTGCCGGGCCTGGTTCAAGGCGCAGGCCGAGGCGCGCGGCCTCAGCTTCGAGCTCGACCGCAACGGCAATCAGTGGGCCTGGCTCGGCGACCCCCTCGCGGGGGACGCCGTGGTCACCGGCTCCCACCTGGACTCCGTCCCGGACGGCGGCGCCTTCGACGGGCCGCTCGGGGTCGTGTCCTCCTTCGCAGCCCTCGACGAACTCCGGCGCAGGGGGGCGGAGTTCGCCCGTCCGCTGGCCATCACCAACTTCGGTGACGAGGAAGGTGCCCGGTTCGGACTCGCCTGCGTCGGGTCCCGGCTCGCCGCCGGGCAGCTCACCGTCGACAAGGCGCACGAGCTGCGCGACGCGGACGGCGTGAGCCTCCCCGAGGCCATGGAGCGCGCCGGGCAGGACCCGGGCACCATCGGCCCCGACCCGGAGCGCCTCGCCCGGATCGGCGCGTTCGTCGAACTGCACGTCGAGCAGGGCAGGGCGCTGGACCTGTCCGGCGACCCGGTCGGCATCGCCTCCGCCATCTGGCCGCACGGCCGCTGGCGGTTCGACTTCCACGGCGAGGCCAACCACGCGGGCACCACCAGCCTGGAGGACCGCCGCGACCCCATGCTCTCGTACGCCGCGACCGTCCTCGCGGCCCGGCAGCAGGCCCGTCTCGCGGGCGCCCTGGCGACCTTCGGCAAGATCGCCGTGGAGCCCAACGGGGTCAACGCCATCCCCTCCCTCGTCCGTGGCTGGCTCGACTCCCGCGCCGCTGACCAGGGCACTCTCGACACCGTCATCGCCGGCATCGAGGCCGCGGCCCACGAGCACGCCGACCGCGACGGCATCGATCTGAGCATCACGCGGGAGTCCTTCACCCCCGTGGTCGAGTTCCAGCACGCCCTGCGTGACGAGCTCGCCAAACTGCTCGGCGGCGCCATCCCCGTCCTCGGCACCGGCGCCGGACACGACGCGGGTATTTTGTCCGCTTCGGCCCCGACCGCCATGCTGTTCGTACGGAACCCCACGGGCATCTCGCACTCCCCGGCCGAGTACGCCGCCGAGGACGACTGCGTCGCGGGGGTCGTCGCGCTCGCCGACGTACTGGAGGGTCTCGCGTGCAGGTGACCTACTGGCTGGAGAACGCCTGGCTCGACACCTTCGTCGAGCCGGGCGTCGCCCTGGACGTGACCGACGGACGGATCACCGCCGTCCGCAGGGACGTGCACGCCCCACCGCCCGGCGCCACGGTCCTGCGGGGCCTCACCCTGCCGGGCCTGTCCAACGCCCACTCGCACGCCTTCCACCGGGCCCTGCGCTCCACGGTCCAGGTCGGCTCCGGCACCTTCTGGACCTGGCGCGAGGTGATGTACGGCGTCGCGTCCCGGCTCAACCCCGACTCCTACTTCGCACTCGCCCGCGCCGTGTACGCCGAGATGGCGCTGGCCGGCATCACCTCCGTCGGCGAATTCCACTACCTCCACCACACGCCCGGCGGTACGCCCTACGACGATCCGAACGCGATGGGCGAGGCCCTGATCGCGGCCGCCGCCGAGGCGGGCATCCGCATCACCCTCCTCGACACCGCCTATCTGTCCGCCGGCTTCGGCGAACGCCCCAACAAGCACCAGCAGCGCTTCTCCGACGGCACGGCCGCCGCCTGGGCCGAGCGCGCCTCCCTCCTCAAGGATCGTGACCACGCCCGCATCGGCGCGGCCATCCATTCCGTACGCGCCGTGCCCGCCGACCAGCTGGCGACCGTCGCGCAGTGGGCGCGGGAGCGCGACGCACCGCTGCACGTGCACCTGTCCGAGCAGACCGCCGAGAACGACGCCTGTCTGGCAGCCCACGGCCGCACCCCGGCCCGGCTGCTCGCCGACCACGGAGTCCTCGGCCCGCGCACCACCGGTGTCCACAACACCCACCTCACCGACGAGGACATCGCCCTCATCGGCTCGACGTCCACCGGCACCTGCATGTGCCCCACGACGGAACGCGACCTGGCCGACGGCATCGGCCCCGCGGCCCGCCTCCAGCGCGCGGGCTCCCCGCTGTCCCTGGGCAGCGACAGCCACGCCGTGATCGACCTGCTCGAAGAGGCCCGCGCGATGGAGCTGAACGAACGCCTGCGCTCGCGCACCCGCGGCCACTGGACGGCGGCGGCCCTGCTGCGCGCCGCCTCGGCCGACGGCCACGCGGCGCTGGGCTGGCACGGCGCGGGCACCATCGAGACGGGCTCGCTCGCCGACCTCACCACGATCGCGCTGGACTCGGTCAGGACAGCGGGCCCGCTGCCCCGTCTGGGCGCCGAGACGGCCGTATTCGCGGCGTCGGCCGCGGACATCCGTCACACGATCGTGGGCGGCCGCCATGTCGTACGCGACGGAGTACACGCCCTGGTCCCCGATGTCCCGGCAGCTCTGGCCGAGTCCATCGCCGCCGTACGCGCCGCACACGGCTGAAAGTGAGCACTTCCGCGATGACGACGACCACCGCCATCACCCACATCGCCAGTCTGGTCACCAACGACCCCTCCCTCGGTGACGGATCCCCCCTGGGCCTGATCCAGGACGCGGCCGTCGTCATCGACGGCGACCGCATCGCCTGGGTCGGTGAAACAAGCAAAGCACCCACCACTGACAACACGGTCGACGCCGCCGGCCGGGCCGCGCTCCCCGGCTTCGTCGACTCCCACTCCCACCTGGTCTTCGCGGGCGACCGCACCCAGGAGTTCAACGCCCGTATGTCGGGCCGCCCCTACACCGCGGGCGGCATCCGCACCACGGTCGCCGCGACGCGCGCCGCGAGCGACGAGGAGCTGAGCGCCAACGTCGCGAAGTACCTCGCCGAGGCCCTCTGCCAGGGCACGACCACCCTCGAAACCAAGTCCGGCTACGGCCTGACCACGGCCGACGAGGCCCGCGCCCTGCGCATCGCCGCCACCCACACCGACGAGGTGACGTACCTCGGCGCGCACATCGTGGCGCCCGAGCACGCCGACGACCCGGCGGCGTACGTCGCCCTGGTCACCGGCGAGATGCTCGACGCCTGCGCGCCGCACGCACGATGGATCGACGTCTTCTGCGAGAAGGGCGCCTTCGACGGCGACCAGGCGCGGGCGATCCTGACCGCGGGCCGGGCGAAGGGGCTGCATCCCCGCATCCACGCCAACCAGCTTTCGTACGGTCCCGGGGTCCAGCTCGCCGTCGAGCTGGACGCGGCCTCCGCCGACCACTGCACGCACCTCACCGACGCGGACGTCGACGCGCTCGCGAACAGCTCCACCGTCGCGACGCTGCTGCCGGGAGCGGAGTTCTCGACGCGGGCCGCGTGGCCCGACGCGCGGCGCATCCTGGACGCGGGCGCCACTGTCGCGCTCTCCACCGACTGCAACCCCGGCTCGTCGTTCACCAGCTCGATGTCCTTCTGTATCGCCCTGGCCGTGCGGGACATGGGGATGACTCCGGACGAGGCGGTCTGGGCGGCCACCGCGGGGGGTGCGGCGGCGCTGCGGCGGACGGACGTCGGGCGCGTCAGCCCCGGTGCGCGGGCGGACCTGGTGCTGCTGGACGCGCCGTCCCACGTACACCTGGCCTACCGGCCGGGGGTTCCGCTGGTGTCCGCGGTGTGGCGGGGCGGGGAACGGCGGGTCTGAGCGGGGGGTGGGGGTACGGGGACAGCGCCGCAGGCACCCAGCACAGCACCCAGCACTGCCCCCGCCCACCCCGGCACCTTCGCCCCTCATGAACCCCGTTCCGCGGGGTAGGGGTAGAACATGAACGAGGGCCTGCCCCGGATACCCCCCGGGACAGACCCTCGTCCAGCCGACGCAGCCGCGCCGGAGGAACACAGCCGTGCTCATTCCTCGACGGTCAGGCCCTTCCGCAGCTTGCTCAGCGTCCGCGACAGCAGCCGCGACACGTGCATCTGCGAGATGCCGAGTTCCTCGCCGATCTCCGACTGCGTCATGTTCGCGACGAAGCGCAGCGAGAGGATCTTGCGGTCGCGCGACGGCAGCCCCGCGATCAGCGGCTTCAGGGACTCGACGTACTCGATTCCCTCCAGGCCGTGGTCCTCGTAGCCGATCCGGTCCGCCAGCGCACCCTCGGAGTCGTCCTCCTCGGGCTGGGCGTCCAGCGAGCTCGCGGTGTACGCGTTGCTCGCGGCCATGCCCTCGACGACTTCTTCGTTCGTGATGCCGAGACGCGTGGCGAGCTCGGCCACGGTCGGCGAGCGGTCGAGCTGCTGAGCGAGCTCGTCACCGGCCTTGGCGAGGTCCAGGCGCAGTTCCTGGAGGCGCCGCGGGACGCGTACCGACCAGGACGTGTCGCGGAAGAACCGCTTGATCTCGCCCACGATCGTCGGCATCGCGAAGGTCGGGAACTCGACGCCGCGGCTGAGCTCGAAGCGGTCGATGGCCTTGATCAGGCCGATGGTGCCGACCTGGATGATGTCTTCCATCGGTTCACTGCGGGAGCGGAACCGGGAAGCCGCGAACTTGACCAGGGCCAGGTTCAGCTCGACCAGGGTGTTGCGGACGTATGAGTAGTCGTGCGTTCCCTCTTCGAGGGATTCGAGACGCTTGAACAGCGTCTTCGACAGGGCCCTGGCATCCAGCGGCCCCACCTCTGCGTACGGCGGGATGTCCGGAAGCCCTTCGAGGCCCTCGGTTCCTGTGTCGATCTGCTCGGACGGGGTAGTCGACGGTGCGGGGGGCGCGCTGGGCGTTCGCGGTTCGTCGAGCCGGGGTGACATGGTCTCCTCCATCGTTCTCGGCATGTGGCTGCCGATGCCAATACATCTGCTTGTGGGGTGTGCGGCGCCTCCGAGCCGGCCGTGTTGGATGTGTCCCTACTAGGCCTACCCGCTCTTGACCTGGAGTTGCAAGTCCGCTATGTCCTAATACGCCCACGTTGTATGGGTGTTCGGGTACCGGTCGGCGTAGAGAAGGCGTAGGGTTCTGTGACGTTCAACATCAGCTACGACTGCGAAGAGAGACGAGCGGGCATGGATCGCGGGACGGTCGGCAGCGCGAACCGGGGTCGACTCCGGGTCGCCGTTCGGACCGAAGGACAGAGCGAGATCGTTACACCGGCGGGTGAGCTGGATCACCACACCGCCGAGTTGCTGCGTGAGCCTCTGGAGAGCGCCCTCGAAGGCGGGCGTACGCGCCTGATCGTCGACTGTTCAGCACTCGACTTCTGTGATTCCACCGGGCTCAATGTGCTGCTCGGTGCTCGCCTCAAGGCCGAAGCGGCCGGAGGGGGAGTCCATTTGGCCGCGATGCAGCCGGTGGTGGCCAGAGTCTTCGAGATCACCGGGGCAGAGGCTGTCTTTACGGTGCACGAGTCGCTCGAAGCCGCGCTGGAAGACTGAGTTACGGGCCTTGCGCCCCTCTCCCGTCGCCCGCAGTACCCAGCGAGTTACAAGTGTCACGTGTCTCGCGGAGAAAAGTGGGTGTTCTCACGCCCCAGCAGGGCAGGAGATCTCTGACTGTCGAATCCCGGAGGCTCCGGAAGCCTCCGCCGTACCCCTGTTGAGTCTTGTGAGTCTTGATGAATTGGCGAATCGGTGAGGTGAAGCGCTGATGAGCACCACCCGGCATCCTCCGCCGGGCGAGTTCGGCCCAGAGCCGGACGGCCCCGGCTCCACCTCTGCCGTGTCCGCCGCCGGACAGCCGCGCTCGCTGGCGCTGAGCAGTGCCAGCGGGATAGTTCCGCTCGCCCGTGATTTCACCCGCCAGGCGTTGTACGACTGGGGCTGGCTCCCCGCCGCGACCGCCGACCGCCGGGCCGCCGCCGAGGATGTCCTGCTGGTCGTCTCCGAGCTGGTCACCAATGCCTGCCTGCACGCCGAGGGTCCCGAGGCGCTGCGCGTCTCCTCCGACGGCAAGGTGCTGCGCCTCGAAGTGATCGACCGCAGCGGTGGCCAGCCGGCTCCCCGCACCCCGCACCGCGCCGGCCGGCCCGGCGGGCACGGGATGTTCATCGTCCAGCGGCTCTGCGTGGACTGGGGCGTCGTACGCCACTCGGAGGCCCCCGGCAAGACGGTCTGGGCGGAACTGGCAGCCCCCGCCTAGCGAGCGCCCGGCCCGCGCGGCCGTCCCTCCAGGGCCATCGGCCCAGCAACCGCACGGGTTACCGGCGGTTAGTTATGAATTCAATGCACGCCGATCCGGCGTGCATTTTGTCTTCCCTCGGCAAGGCCCCAGGCGTACCTTGAGCGCCCGATCTGATGTGTCGTCAGGTAAATTCCGGCATAAGGGGAACTTGAGGTGTCGTACCAGAAGCGGACAACTCTCGCGCTGGCGGCGGCGGTTGCGGGCTCGGTGGTGCTGCTGGCCGCCCCCGCAGCCCATGCCGACGTCGTGGACGTCAACTACCAGTGCAAAACGCCGATCGGGAACAAGGGAGCCGTCTCCCCGATCGATATCAAGGGCGTCAAGAGCGGCAGTGGCTACAAGCTCACCATGTCCTTCCAGAAGGGCGTCTCCTCCAGCCCCGTTGAGCTGGGCAAGGGAGCGATGAGCCCGAGCGCGGTCATCAAGCTGGGCGGCGCGGAGAGCGGCACCGTACCGGTGTCCGGTGCGCCGAACCCGGCGGCCATTCCGGCCAACACCCCCATCAAGATAAGCGACTTGAGCGGTACGTACACGCCGAAGAAGAGCGGCAAGGTCACCTTCACGGCGTCCGTCCTGACCATCAAGGCGCTCGGTACGACCACCACCTGCACCCCCACCAACAACCCCAAGCCGGCGTTGGAGCTCGACGCCAAGGGTGCGGGCGGCAGCGGCGGGGGCAGCAGCGATTCGACGGGCGGTACGTCGCAGGACACACCGCCCGCGTCCGGTGAGCTGCCCAGGACCGGGCCGCTGGACTCGGCGGCGGCGCTCGGCACGCTCGGCGGCACGGTGCTGCTCGGCGGTGCGGCCGGGGTGCTGTGGCTGACCAGGAGCGGTCGGCAGCGTACGGGCTGAGCCCGGCCGTACGCAGCCTGTCCCGCTGTCCTGTCCGCCAGTCCGTGCGTCCACCCGTACGTCGTTCGTGGGAGCTGGGAGCCGCCCATGCCGTCGCTGCACCTCGCCCGCCGCTGTGCCCGCCGCTATGCCCGTCCCGCGGGTCGCCTCGGCGCCGTCGCCGGGATGCTGCTGGGCGCGGTCCTGCTGTCCGCGCCCACCGCCCCCGCCGCACCCACGGCGGACGGCGGACCGGCCTGGACGGCGGCGCCGAGCGGCGGGCGCGGTGACGGGCGCGGCGAGGGCAGGCCGTACTTCTATCTGGAGGGCGCGGCCGGCACGGTCCTCCAGGACAGGGTGTCGCTGGCCAACCCCGGCAGCGAGCCCCGCACGGTGCGGCTGCGCGGCGCCGACGCGTACAACGCGCGGGGCGGCGCCTTCGCCGTACGGGAGAAACAGAGGTCCACCGGGACCGGGGCGTGGATCGCGCTCGCCGCGGGCCAGGTGAAGATCCCGCCGCGCACCCGCGCGGAGGTCCCCTTCTCCGTCACCGTGCCGCCGGGTGCGACCCCCGGCGACCACCCCGGCGCCATCGTCGTCACGGGCGGGGGCCGCGAGGTCGGCGTACGGATCCATCTGCGGGTCAGCGGGCCCACGCTGGCCGCTCTCACTGTCGAGGACGTGACGGTCGGCGAGCGGGGCGACGGTGCGATCGTCCGGTACGCGCTGGTCAACCGGGGCAACACCACGCTCACCCCGCGCCTCGCGCTGCGCGCGGATGGCCTGTTCGGGGAGCTGCTGCGGCGCGACGCCCGCGCGTTGCCCGTGGAGTTGCTGCCGGGCCGGCGGGTCGAGTTGACCGAGCCGTGGCCGGACGTACCCACGCTCGACAGGGCCGAGGTGCGGCTGACGGTGACCGCGGCGGGCGGCGCACGCGGCGGGGCCTCGGCGGCCAAGGCGTTCGTGCCGTGGACCGCGGTGGCCGGAGCCGGTCTTGTGCTGCTGGTGGCGGGCGGCGCGGCGGCCCGGCTGGTACGACGCCGGCGGCGGCCGGGGCGGGATCCCGACAGGGCCGACGCAGGGGCTGACGCCGATGGGGTCGCCGACGGTGATCCCGAGGCGGCGGGCCGCGAAGAGACCGGTACGGAACAGCAATTGGCCAGGGCGGGAGCGCGATCGTGAGTGGAGTTACGGACAAGGTGACCGCCGTACGGCACACACCGGGCGGTCCGCGACGGCACGCAGCGCCCCTGCCCACCGTCCAACGGGCCGATCCCGAGCGGGGCGTACCCGAGCGGGGCGTACCCAACCGGGTCGCTCGCCGCTGGGCGGCCCTGCTCGCGCTGGTGGTGTTCCCCGCACTGATGCTGCCCGCACTGGTGATGCTGCCCGTCGCGCCCGCGAACGCTGCCGCGCCCGCGAATGCGGCGTCCCCGCGCGCCGCCGGTTCGGTCGCGGCGGAGGGGAAGCCCGTCGTCAAGCTGTCCAAGGAGGAGGCGGGCAAGGGCGGCGACATCACCGTCACCGGTTCGGGCTGGCGCCCCGACACCCTGCTGATGATGCTGATCTGCGGCCGGGCCACGCCCGAGCGAGGCGTGATCGGCGGCACCAACTCCTGTGCCAACTCAGACGGCCGCGCGGTGACCACCGACTCCAAGGGCGCGTTCCGTAAGCAGCTGCCGGTGTCCGAGCCGCCCGAACCGTGCCCGTGCGTGGTGCACGTCGCGACGGTCACCGGCGAACGGGCTGCCGCACACGCCGCGTTCAAGGTCGCGGGCCACCCCGTCGAGCCGCTGCCGCAGCCCGGCGGGGGCGGCAGGCTCGCGGTGCTCGCCGCCGCGCGCCTCGACGGCTCGGGCTCCCTCCTCACCTGGTTCGGCGCCCCGCCCGCCCGCACCCTCGTGGTCACCGTCGGCAATCTCGGCACCGACCCGGTCAAGGACCCGGTCTTCCACATCGGTTCCTCGCACGGTGTTTTCGCCCCGCAGTGGGAGCAACGCCAGTGGCGCGGCACCATCCAGCCGGGCCGAAAGGCCCAGGTGAAGCTGGACGTCCAGCTGGCGGCGGGCGCGCACGGCGACTATCTCGTCTCGCTGAAGTACGGGCCGAAGGTGCTCGCCGAGCAGCCGTGGGGCGTCGGACGGCCGTGGGGCATCACGCTGTTCTGGCTCCTGCTGTGCGTGGTCGTGCCGGCCGCCCTGTTCCGGATCGGTATGGCGGTCGTCGACCAGGCGCGGCCGCATACGGCCGGAGGTCGCGCGGGACGCCACCGCACGGTCCGGCTCCCCGGCCTGAAGCCGCCCCGGGCACGTACGCAGGGTCCTTCCCGCAGGCCGCCGCGCGGTGACCCCGCGGCGCCGCCGCCCACCGACTCCATGGCCGGGACCGGCACGGTCCTGCCGTGGTTCACCCCGGACAACACGCCGGGGCCGCACGCCCAGATCTCCGCACCGTCCCAGAACAGCCCGACAACGAAGGGAAATTTGTGAGCACGCAACGGAGGATGAGTGCGGCAGGGGTCGCGCTGATGCTCGGCGGTGCGGGAATCCTGCTGGTGGCGAGTCCCGCGCAAGCAGCCGAAGTCTCGTACAAGACCGAGTGCATACCCCCGGCCATATCCGGCCTGCCGCCCATCCAGGGCACGACCAAGGTGGAGATCACCGCCCCTGCCGAGGCCAAGGTCGGCGACGAGGTGGAAGTGGTGTGGAAGACCGTCGAGGCGGCCTCCAAGAACCCGGACATCCTCGATCTGGGGAAGGACACGGTCAAGCCGACCGGCACGATCAAGGTGGGCGGCGCGGCGAGCGGCGACCTCGCGATGGACGGGCCGCGGCAGAACCCGCCGATCCCCAAGAACAGCCCGATGATCCTCCCCGAGATGAAGGGCAAGCTGAAGCTGGAGAAGGCGGGCGAGGTCACGCTGACGCCCGATGCGTACAACACCAACGTCAGCAAGCCCATCTCGACGGACACCAAGTGCACGCCGAAGGAAACGGTCAAGGCCGGGGCGACCATCAAGGTCTCGGAGGGTGGCGGCGGTACGACGGGCGGTACGACGTCGGGCGGCACGACGGGCACCACAACCTCCGGCGGTACGACCACGGGCGGCGGTGACACCGGCGGTGACACGGGTGGTGACACCGGCGGCGACACCGGGGGCGCGGCTTCCGGCGGCGACACCGGCGGTACAACCACCGGCGGCACAACGGGCGGTGGAGACGGCGGGAGCGACTTCCCGGGCAAGGAAGTCGCCGTCGCCTTCGCGTGCAAGTCGCCGGGCCCGGCGGGCATCGACGGCAAGGTGACCATCAACGCCAAGAAGGAAGGCGGCAGTTACGGCCTCACCGTGAAGACGGCCAAGGGCGTCATGGACAGCCCGGCCGCGCTCCCCGCGGGCGCGCTCAAGCCGTCCATGGCGATCACCGTCGGCGGCGCGGACAAGGGCAGCGTCTCCGTGACGGGCCCCGGGAACCCGGAACCGCTGGAGCAGGGCAAGCCCGTCGACCTGCCCGACATGACCGGGACGTACAAGCCGGGCGCCGACGGCAAGTCCACGCTCAGCCCCGGCACCCTGACGATCGACGTCACCCTGGGCGGCCAGCAGATCAGTATCCCGTGCACGGTCAAGGGAACGGCGAACGTCTCCCTCGAACTCGACACCTCGGCCCAGCCGGGCGGCGCCTCCGGAGGCACCGCGTCCGGCGGTGACACCACAGGCGCGGGCGGCGCGGCGTCCGGTGGCGGCACCGACTCCGGCGGCGGCCTCGCCGACACGGGCGCTTCGGACAACGGCGGACTGCAGGCGCTGGGCATGATCGCCGGCACGGTGATCCTGCTGGGCGGCGCGGTGTTCACCTTCACCCCGTGGCGGCGGCTGCGGGGCGCCAGGTGAGCTGACGCAAGAGTGAAGGGCCGTCGTACCGGATCCGTGCATCCGGTACGACGGCCCTTCCGGCCATGCTGCGATCAGGCGGGGACGTACGTCAGTGCACGTCGCCCATCAGCGCCTGGACCTTCTTGCGGTACATGAAGATCGCGACACCGGCGCCGAGCGCGGCGACGGCCTCCATGGTGACCACGCCGGTGCTGTCGAGCCCGACACCGTAGGTCGCAAGGAGTGTCATGACGCAGTCGCCCGCGGTGACCGCGAGGAACCAGACGCCCATCATCTGGCTGGCGTACTTCACCGGCGCCATCTTCGTGGTGACCGACAGGCCGACCGGGGACAGGCACAGCTCCGCGATTGTCTGCACGAAGTAGATCGCCACCAGCCACATCGCGGCGGCCTTCTGGCCGTCGGACGCGATGCCCAGCGGGAGCAGGAAGACGAGGAACGACGCTCCGACCAGCATCAGCGAGGAAGCGAACTTCACGATGGTGGACGGTTCCTTGCCGCGGCGGTTCAGGGCCAGCCAGACGGTGGCGAAGACCGGGGCCAGGGCCATGATCAGGACCGGGTTGACCGACTGGTACCAGGAGACCGGGAAGTCCCAGCCGAAGACGCTGTTCTCGGCCGAGGACTGGGCGAAGATCGACAGGGTCGAACCGCCCTGGTCGTAGATCATCCAGAAGATGGCAGCGGCGACGAAGAACCATATGTAGCCGGACATCTTCGACTGCTCAAGGTCGCTGAGGTCCTTGTCGCGCTTGATACGCGTCAGGACCGCCACCGGGATGATCAGACCCGCGACGGCGATCGGGACCAGGATCCACTTGTCGGTGATGTCGGCGAAGAACGAGACGCCGAGGTAGAAGACCGCGACAACGCCCGCGGCCATCAGGCACTTGACCAGCGTGCTGTTGCGCTCAGCGACGGTCAGCGGCTTCGGGACGACGCTGCTGCGCTTGTTCAGGTGGCGGGTGCCCATCATGAACTGGATCAGTCCGAGGCCCATGCCGACAGCGGCGAGCGCGAAGCCCAGGTGCCAGCTGACGGTCTCACCTATGGTGCCGATGATCAGCGGGGCGATGAACGCGCCCAGGTTGATGCCCATGTAGAAGACGGTGAAGCCACCGTCGCGGCGCGGGTCGTCCGGGCCGTCGTAAAGGTGGCCCACCATCGTCGAGATGTTGGACTTCAGCATGCCCGAGCCGACAGCCACCAGGCCGAGACCGGCGAAGAAGCTGCCCTCCCAGGGCAGCGCCAGCGCCAGGTGACCGGCCACGATCACGAAGCTCGCGATGGCCACCGTCTTGCGGGGGCCCCAGACGCGGTCGCCGAACCAGCCGCCGGGCATGGCGAGCAGGTAGACCAGCGCGAGGTAGATCGAGTAGATCGCCGTCGCTGTGCCTGCGTTCATGTTCAGGCCGTTGGGTGCGATCAGGTACAGCGGCAGCAGCGCACGCATGCCGTAGTAACTGAAGCGCTCCCACATCTCCGTCATGAAGAGGGTGGCCAGGCCGCGGGGGTGGCCGAAGAAGGTCTTTTCCGTCCCCGGAGTCCTGGGGGTGTCCTTCGTCAGGCTGGACGCCATGGTCGATCCTTGCTCGCTCGGGACGCGTCCGCCTCGTGAGCTGGTACGCGCCCGGTGGGGGGCGGCCGGCACCGGTACGGAGCTGAGCCCGCACCGGGATCCACACCCGCCGCGCCGCAGCGCAAGGGGGCCCGGCCCACAGGTCATTGATGTGGTGCACCACCGCGGGGCCGGCATCGCCAACCCCGCACAGAAAGGAGACCTTTGGCGTGCCTACAGCCGAAAGGCCTCCGAGTACCGCTAAAGGCGCCTCGACACCATACGACACGACAGTGGCGCATATGGAAGGACTTGAGAGATGGATCACAGGCCGCACTGGAACCATGGGCGCTGATTCGAAGGGCGATGCCAGGATTGCATCCCGAAGCCGCAGGGACGGACGTTCCACCGGCGATCGACCCACGGCTTGTACCTCGCGACGACTACCATCACCTCATGACCCGTGTACTGCTCGCCGAGGACGACGCATCCATCTCGGAGCCGCTGGCCCGCGCCCTGCGTCGGGAGGGCTACGAGGTCGAGGTGCGTGAGGACGGCCCGGCCGCGCTCGACGCCGGACTCCAAGGGGGAGTCGACCTCGTCGTGCTCGACCTGGGACTGCCCGGCATGGACGGCCTTGAGGTCGCCCGCCGACTGCGCGCCGAGGGCCACACCATCCCTATCCTCGTGCTGACCGCGCGCGCCGACGAGGTGGACACCGTGGTCGGCCTGGACGCCGGCGCCGACGACTACGTCACCAAGCCATTCCGGCTCGCCGAGCTGCTCGCCCGGGTACGGGCCCTCCTGCGGCGCGGCGCCAGCGAGCCCGTCCCCGCGCCCGCCACCCACGGCGTACGGATCGACGTCGAGTCGCACCGGGCCTGGATGGGCGACGATGAACTCCAGCTCACTGCCAAGGAATTCGACCTGCTGCGGGTCCTGGTGCGCGACGCCGGCCGGGTCGTCACCCGCGACCAGCTGATGCGCGAGGTCTGGGACACCACCTGGTGGTCGTCGACCAAGACCCTCGACATGCACATCTCGTGGCTCCGCAAGAAGCTGGGCGACGACGCCGCCAACCCGCGCTACATCGCCACCGTGCGGGGCGTCGGCTTCCGCTTCGAGAAGAGCTGACGTACACACACAGCCATGCGCCGTCGCCTGATCAACTCCACACTCGCCGTGGTGCTCGTCGTCATCGCGGTCTTCGGCGTCTCCCTGGTCATCGTCGAGACCCGCACCATCAGCAACAGCGCGCAGGAGAGCGTCGACTCCGAGGCGCTGCGCCTGATCAGCGTCGTCGAGAGCAAGCTCCTCGGTGAGGAGCGGGTCAACCCCGCCGTGCTCGCCGAGCAGATCGACGCCGACCGCTACGCCCGGATCGACCTGCCCGGCCGCGCCCCCATCGAGATCGGCGACCGTCCCGGCGGCGGAGTCATCCAGGCCAGGGCCAAGGGCGACCACGGGGAGACCGTCACCGTCCAGGAATCCCGCTCCACCGTCAGCCGTGAGGTCGGCCGCACCCTGCTGATCATCGCCGCGGTGGCTCTGCTCGCGGTCGTCGCCGCGGTGCTGCTCGCCGTACGCCAGGCGAACCGGCTGGCGTCCCCGCTCACCGACCTCGCCGAGACCGCCGAGCGCCTCGGCTCCGGCGACCAGCGCCCCCGCCACAAGCGCTACGGCGTCCCCGAGCTGGACCGGGTCGCCGATGTGCTCGACTCCAGCGCCGAGCGGATCGGGCGGATGCTCACCGCCGAGCGCAGGCTCGCCGCCGACGCCTCGCACCAGCTCCGTACGCCACTGACCGCACTGTCCATGCGTCTTGAGGAGATCACCCTCACCGACGACCTGGAGACAGTGAAGGAGGAGGCGACGATCGCCCTGACGCAGGTCGAGCGGCTCACCGACGTCGTGCAGCGGCTGCTCACCAACGCCCGCGACCCACGCACCGGCTCCGCCGTCGCCTTCGACCTCGACGAGGTCATCAAGCAGCAGATCGAGGAGTGGCGCCCGGCCTACCGCAGCGCGGGCCGCGCCATCGTGCACTCGGGCAAGTCGTGCATGCAGGCCGTCGGTACGCCCGGCGCGGTCGCCCAGGTGCTGGCCGCGCTGATCGAGAACTCCCTGATGCACGGCGGCGGTACGGTCGCCCTGCGCACCCGCATCACCGGCAACCAGTCCGTCATCGAGGTGACGGACGAGGGCCCCGGCGTACCGGCCGACCTCGGGGCGCGGATCTTCGAACGGTCCATCAGCGGCCGCAACTCCACGGGCATCGGCCTGGCCGTCGCACGCGATCTGGCGGAGGCGGACGGTGGCCGCCTGGAGATGCTCCAGCAGTTGCCGCCGGTGTTCGCGCTCTTCCTGAGCCGGGTGACGCCCGACTCCAAGGACCACAAGGCGCACGAGAAGGATGAGCAGGAGCCGACGATCAGGTGACGCGGTCCACCTGGGTGGCCCGCTGGTCGCCCAGGAAGGACTCGGCCGTCTCGACGGCGTCCTGTGCGGGTGTCTTGCGGAACACCCAGGTGCGGTACGACCAGAAGCGGAAGATCGTCGCGATGCCGAGGCCGATCACGTTCTTCGCGACGTTGTCGGCGAGCGTCGAGGTGAAATCGAGGCCGTAGTGCGACAGCGCCAGCACACCGTTCTCGATGACCAGGCCGACGCCGCTGAAGAGCAGGAAGAGCGTGAGCTCCCGGCTGCGGCCGCGCTTGTCGCTGCTGCGGTACGTCCAGTGGCGGTTGCCGAGATAGTTCGTGCCGATCGCGACCGCGGTGGCGATGACCCCGGAGCGTACGACCGCGAGGTCGAAGTAGTGCACACAGACGTTGAAGACGATCGCGTTGACCAGGAAGCCGACGGCTCCGACCGCACCGAATTTGGCGAGCTCACGGACGAGCCGATCGAGTCGCCTCCGCAGTGCTCCTCGCTCGCTCATGGTGATTGCCCATCCCCGCTCGGTCGGTGTCTTGGTCGGTGTCTCGGTCGGTGTCGCTCGTCCTCCGGCCGCCCGGGGCCGTCCATCCATGCTAACCAGCGCCCACCGCCGATGCCTGCGCGCACCATCGATCCGGTCGCGATGTGTCACACCGGGCGCCCGGCCAGTGACGCGGAGCAGCCGGATCGGAGGCCGTGGCCCTGCGGATACCCTGGAGGTGTGACGTTCCCGGTAGTCGGCATGGTCGGTGGCGGTCAGCTCGCCCGAATGACCCACGAGGCGGGCATCCCCCTCGGCATCAGATTCAAGCTCCTCAGTGACACCCCCCAGGACTCGGCGGCCCAGGTTGTCAGCGATGTCGTCGTCGGCGACTACCGCGATCTGGACACGCTGCGCGCCTTCGCGCGCGGCTGCGACGTGATCACTTTTGATCATGAGCATGTCCCGATCGAGCACCTGCGGGCCCTGGAGGCGGACGGCGTTCCCGTCCGCCCCGGGCCCGACGCGCTGATGCACGCCCAGGACAAGGGGGTGATGCGCAAGACACTGATGGAGATCGGGGCACCCTGCCCGCGGCACCGGATCGTGAGCGATCCGGCGGACGCGGCGGCCTTCGCGGCGGAGGGCGACGGCTTCCCCGTGATCCTCAAGACGGTGCGGGGCGGCTACGACGGCAAGGGCGTCTGGTTCGTACGCAGCGAGAAGGACGCCGAGGAGCCCTTCCGGGCCGGTGTCCCCGTCCTGGCCGAGGAGAAGGTCGACTTCGTACGGGAGCTCGCGGCGAACATCGTGCGCTCCCCGCACGGTCAGGCCGTGTCCTACCCCGTCGTGGAGTCCCGCCAGGTCGACGGGGTCTGCGACACGGTGATCGCCCCGGCGCCCGGTCTCCCGGAGGGCCTCGGCGGTCAGGCGCAGGAGCTGGCGCTGCGCATCGCCAAGGAGCTGGATGTCGTCGGCCATCTGGCGGTCGAGCTCTTCGAGACGACCGACGGCCGCATCCTCGTCAACGAACTCGCGATGCGCCCGCACAACTCCGGCCACTGGACCCAGGACGGCGCGATCACCTCGCAGTTCGCCAACCACGTCCGGGCCGTCCTGGACCTGCCGCTCGGCGACCCGCGGCCCCGTGCGCCCTGGACGGTCATGTGTAACGTCCTGGGCGGCGACTTCCCGGACATGTACTCCGCGTATCTGCACTGCATGGCCAGGGACCCGCAGCTCAAGATCCACATGTATGGCAAGGACGTGAAGCCGGGCCGCAAGGTCGGGCACGTCAATACCTACGGCGACGACCTCGACGACGCGCTGGACCGCGCCCGTCATGCCGCCGGTTACCTGCGAGGAACGATCACCGAATGACTCCTGTAGTGGGCATTGTGATGGGCTCGGACTCCGACTGGCCCGTCATGGAAGAGGCCGCCAAGGCGCTCGACGAGTTTTCGATCCCCTACGAGGTCGATGTCCTGTCGGCGCACCGGATGCCGCGCGAGATGATCGCGTACGGCGAGCAGGCCGACGGCCGCGGCCTGAAGGCGATCATCGCGGGCGCCGGCGGCGCCGCCCATCTGCCGGGCATGCTGGCCTCCGTCACCCCGCTGCCGGTCATCGGCGTACCGGTGCCGCTGAAGTACCTCGACGGCATGGACTCGCTGCTTTCCATCGTGCAGATGCCCGCGGGGGTGCCCGTCGCCACCGTTTCGGTGGGCGGCGCGCGCAACGCGGGGCTGCTGGCCGCCCGTATCCTCGCCACGCACGACAGCGAACTGCTCGTCCGCATGCGGGAGTTCCAGCAGGAGCTGAACGATCAGGCGACGGAGAAGGGCAAGCGGCTGCGCGCCAAGGCCATGGCCGGGGACAAGTTCGGCTTCGGCAAGTGACCGCCGCGGACACGGGCCCGGCGGCTGCGGACACGGTTCCGACGGCTGCGGACACGGTCCCGGCGGCCGGGGCGGAGCACCTCGCCGCGGCCCGCGAGCTGCTCGCCGCGCACCCCGTCGTCGACGGACACAACGACCTGCCGTGGGCCCTGCGCGAGCAGGTCCGCTACGACCTCGACCGGCGCGACATCGCCACCGACCAGCAGGCGCACCTGCACACCGACATCCCCCGGCTGCGCGCCGGTGGCGTGGGCGCGCAGTTCTGGTCCGTGTACGTACGTTCCGACCTGGCCGGGGACGACGCCGTCAGTGCGACCCTGGAGCAGATCGACGTCGTCACCCAGCTCCTCGCCCGCTACCCGGACGACCTGGTCCGCGCCCTCACGGCCGAGGACATGGAAGCGGCCCGCGCCGAGGGCCGGATCGCCTCCCTGATGGGCGCCGAGGGCGGCCACTCCATCAACAACTCCCTCGCCACCCTGCGGGCCCTGTACGCCCTGGGTGTGCGGTACATGACGCTCACCCACAACGACAACATCGCCTGGGCGGACTCGGCGACGGACGAGCCGGGGGTCGGCGGCCTGTCGGCCTTCGGCCGGGCAGTCGTACGGGAGATGAACCGCACCGGCATGCTGGTGGACCTCTCGCACGTGGCCGCCACGACGATGCGCGACGCGCTCGCCGTGTCGGTGGCGCCGGTGATCTTCTCGCACTCCTCGTCGCTCGCGGTCTGCGACCACCCGCGCAACATCCCCGACGACGTACTCGCGCTGCTGCCGGCGAACGGCGGCATCGCGATGGCGACGTTCGTGCCGAAGTTCGTGCTGCCCGCGGCGGGGGAGTGGACCCGGCGGGCCGACGAGAACATGCGCGCCCACGGCCTCCACCACCTGGAGACCACACCGGAGGCCATGAAGATCCACCGCGCCTTCGAGGACACCCACCCGCGCCCGATGGCCACGCCCGCCACGATCGCGGACCACCTCGACCGGATGCGTGAGGTCGCCGGGGTCGATCACATCGGCATCGGCGGCGACTACGACGGGACGCCCTTCACCCCGACGGGCCTGGAGGACGTCTCCGGCTATCCGAACCTGATCGCCGAGCTGCTGCGGCGCTCCTGGTCTTCGGCCGACCTCGCCAAGCTGACCTGGCAGAACGCGGTCCGCACGCTGCGGGATGCCGAGGACGTGGCCCGCGACCTCCAGACGCGCAGCGCCCCGTCGAACGCCACGATCGGGCTGCTCGACGGCTGACAATGGGGCGGGGTATACGGGGTGGGGGTACCTCGCGTTGCGCGGGCGTACCCCCGAACGCTCCGTCCGCCGCGAACCCCTGCCGCTCCCGTGTCACGGTTGCCGGACTGCCGTCGCCGAATCCGGAGCCCAGTCATGGCAGATCTACAGGACGATCCGCACACCGACTCAGCCACTTCCTCCTCCTCGGTCGGACAACTCGACCCGGAGCCCGGGAGCGGCGCGACCGCGCCCGTGGCGCCCTCACCCGAGTGCACGCCCGTGCACGCGGAACCACCGGACGAGTGTGCCACCGTGCACACGGAGCCCTCGGTCGAGTACACACACGTGCCCGTGGAGCCCGCCGCCGAGCCAGGACCCGAAGTCGGGCCCGTCGAGCAGCATGCCCGCGAGCTGCTCGTCGAGCACCCCGTCGCCGACGGGTGCAACGGCCTGGCCTGGAAGCTCAGGGCCCTGCCGTGGCACGACCTCGAACTCGGCGAGAGCACCCTGGACACGGACATTCCCCGGCTGCGGGCGGGTGGTGTCGGCGCGCAGTTCTGGTCCTTGCAGGTGCCGGCGAACTACACAGGCGACCGGGCCGTCAGCGTCACCCTCGAACAGATAGACCTGGTCAGGTCGCTCGTGGCGGCGTACCCGGAAAGCCTGCGGCTCGCGCAGGACGCGGGCAGCATGGCCGACGCCCGCAACTGCGGACGCATCGCCTCGCTGCTCGGCCCGGTCTCGGGCCACGCGCTCGGCGACTCGCTGGGCACACTCCGGGCGTATCACGCGCTGGGCGTGCGCAGCCTGGCGTTCGTGGGCACGCGCTGGACACAGGAGGGGGAGGGGCTGACCCGCTTCGGCCAGGAGGTCGTACGGGAGATGAACCGCCTCGGGATGCTCATCGACCTGGCGGGCGCATCGGACCGTACGACGCACCGGGTCCTCACCGTCGCTAAGGCGCCGGTGCTCTTCTCCCGGTCCGGCGCCCGCGCGCTCACCGACCACCCGGCGAACCTGCCCGACGACGTCCTGCGCCTGCTCGGACCCGACAAGGGCGTCTGCCTGGTGAGCTTCGCCCCCGACCAGGTCGGCTCAACCGTGGGCGAGCTGGCCGACCACCTCGATCACGTACGGGAGGTGGCGGGCCGCGAGTGTGTGGGTCTCGGCGCCATGTACGGGACGGACGCGCCGCACATCGACGGGCTGCAGGACACGTCCTGCTACCCGAAGGTCGTCGCGGAGCTCCTGGACCGGGGCTGGGACGACGCCGACATCGCCCTGCTGACGTGGGGCAATGTGGCGCGCACGATGCAGGACGCGGAATTCACGGCCCGCGCCGCCCGCCGCCGCCGCGCCCCGTCGAAGGCCACGGCCCAGGAGCTCGACGGGCTGTAGCGCCGGGCTCCTGGGCCCCCGTCCGCCTGCGAACGCGCCAGTCAGCCGGCGCAGAGGCAGAACGGGTGCCCGGCCGGGTCGGCGTAGACCCGGAAGGTCCGCGCCCGGTCCGTGGCGTCCAGCGGCTTCGCGCCGAGCGCGATGACCCGCTCCTCCGCCGCGTCCAGGTCCTCGACCGTCAGGTCCAGATGGAACTGCTGCGAGCCGTCGGGAGCGGGCCACTGCGGCGGTACGAACCCGGGCGCCTCCTGGAACGCCAGCGGCGTCCCCTCGTGCCCGGCGAGATCCACCCACCCCTCAGAATCGGTCCTGGGCTCCCCGCCGAGCAACTCCGCGTAGAAACGCGCGAGCGCCTCCGGGTCCGGACAGTCCAGGACGACGCTCCCCAGCTTGGCCACGGGCATGGTTCCTCCTCGGTGCGATTCTTGGTTACCGGTTGTGCGTCTTTGACGGTAACGGTCAGGCACGTACCGGGCGCGGCGCGCGGTCGGCCTGATCGGGGCTTCCGGCCATGCGGGACCCGCTACGCGCGCGGCCGTCCCATCGCGCGGTACGTCCAGCCGGCCTCGCGCCACACCACGGGGTCGAGCGCGTTGCGCCCGTCCAGGATCAGCCGCGCCGCAGCGGCCTCACCCAGCTCCGCCGGGTCCAGCTCACGGAACTCGCGCCACTCCGTCAGGTGCAGCACCACATCCGCGCCGCGCACCGCGTCGATCGCGGTCGGGGCGTAGGCCAGGGTCGGGAAGATGCGCCGGGCGTTCTCCATGCCCTTGGGGTCGTAGACCGTGACCTGGCCGCCCTGGAGGTGGATCTGCCCGGCGACATTGAGCGCCGGTGAGTCGCGTACGTCGTCCGAGTCGGGCTTGAACGTCGCACCGAGCACCGCCACCCGCTTGCCCAGGAAACCGCCGCCGCCCAGCGCCTCGCGGGCCAGCTCGACCATGTGGCCGCGGCGCCGCATGTTGATCGAGTCGACCTCGCGCAGGAACGTCAGGGCCTGGTCCGCGCCCAACTCACCGGCGCGCGCCATGAAGGCCCGGATGTCCTTGGGCAGGCACCCGCCGCCGAAGCCGATGCCGGCCCGCAGGAACTTCTTGCCGATCCGCTCGTCGTACCCGATGGCCTCGGCCAGCTTCACGACGTCGCCGTCGGCCGCCTCGCACACCTCGGCCATGGCGTTGATGAACGAGATCTTGGTCGCGAGGAAGGAATTCGCGGCGGTCTTCACCAGCTCGGCCGTCGGGAAGTCCGTCACCACGAACGGCGACCCTTCCCCGACCGGCGTCGAATAGACATCGCGCAGCGTCTTCTCCGCGCGCTCGCTCTCCACGCCCACCACGATCCGGTCGGGATGCAGCGTGTCCTGCACGGCGAAGCCCTCCCGCAGGAACTCTGGGTTCCAGGCGAGCTCCGCGTCCGCGCCCACCGGGGCCAGCTCCGTGAGCAGCGCCGCGAGCCGGGCCGCGCTGCCGACCGGGACGGTCGACTTGCCGACGACCAGGGCGGGCCGGGTCAGCTGGGGCGCGAGCGAGGCGAAGGCGGAGTCGACGTAACTCATGTCGCAGGCGTACTCGCCGTGCTTCTGCGGGGTGTTCACACAGACGAAGTGGACGTCGCCGAACGCGCCGACCTCTTCCCACGACGTGGTGAAGCGCAGCCGGCCGCTGGATCCCTCGATGCCCGCGACATGCTTGCGCAGCAGGTCTTCGAGCCCCGGTTCGTACATCGGGACCTTGCCGGCCGAGAGCATCTCGATCTTCTCGGGCACCACATCGAGGCCGAGCACCTCGAATCCCAGCTCAGCCATGGCCGCGGCGTGCGTGGCGCCGAGATATCCGGTGCCGATCACGGTGATTTTGAGGGCCATGTGGTGCTCCAGGGAGGTGCGGGCGGGCGGGCGCTGCCCGAGCATAGTCGGGCTTGCCCCGGCCCATTTCGGGCTGTCGGCAAGCTCACGTATGCCTGGGGCGGCCGGGCCCACTAAAATCATGGTTACTTAACGGTAGTTAGCATCTTTGGGGAGTGAAGAGACCTTGGCAGGTACGCCTGATTTCGACCTGTACCGCGTGTCCGAAGAGCACGACATGCTCCGTGGCTCCGTGCGCTCCCTAGCCGAGGCGAAGATCGCCCCGTTCGCCGCGGAGGTGGACGAGGAGGCCCGCTTCCCGCAGGAGGCGCTGGACGCCCTGGTGACGTCCGACCTCCATGCGGTGCACGTGCCCGAGGCGTACGGCGGCGCGGGCGCGGACGCCCTCGCGACGGTCATCGTCATCGAGGAGGTGGCGCGCGTCTGCGCCTCGTCCTCCCTGATCCCCGCCGTGAACAAGCTGGGCTCGCTCCCGGTCATCCTCGCCGGCTCCGAGGACATCAAAAAGAAGTACCTGGGCCCGCTCGCCAAGGGCGAGGCGATGTTCTCGTACGCGCTCTCCGAGCCGGACGCAGGCTCGGACGCGGCCGGCATGAAGACCAGGGCCGTGCGTGACGGGGACTCCTGGGTCCTCAACGGCGTGAAGCGCTGGATCACCAACGCGGGCGTCAGCGACTACTACACGGTGATGGCCGTCACCGACCCGGAGAAGCGTTCCAAGGGCATCAGCGCGTTCGTCGTGGAGAAGTCCGACGAGGGCGTCTCGTTCGGCGCCCCGGAGAAGAAGCTCGGCATCAAGGGCTCCCCGACCTGCGAGGTCTACCTCGACAACGTCCGTATCCCCGCGGACCGCATGATCGGCGACGAGGGCACCGGCTTCGCCACCGCGATGAAGACCCTGGACCACACCCGCATCACGATCGCGGCCCAGGCGCTCGGCATCGCGCAGGGCGCGCTGGACTACGCGAAGGGCTACGTCCAGGAGCGCAAGCAGTTCGGCAAGCCGATCGGCGACTTCCAGGGCGTGCAGTTCATGCTCGCGGACATGGCCATGAAGCTGGAGGCGGCCCGTCAGCTCACCTATGCGGCGGCTGCCAAGTCCGAGCGTGTCTCGGCCGGTGGCGCCAAGGAGGACCTGACGTTCTTCGGCGCGGCGGCGAAGTGCTTCGCGTCCGACGCGGCGATGGAGATCACCATCGACGCGATCCAGCTGCTTGGCGGCTACGGCTACACGCGCGACTACCCGGTGGAGCGCATGATGCGCGACGCGAAGATCACCCAGATTTATGAAGGCACGAACCAGGTCCAGCGGATCGTCATGGCGAGAAACCTGCCGTAGAGAGCCGCCGTCTTCTGTGCGAAAGCGGACATCCATGCGCCCGATTTGGGGGCATTTCGATGTCCGCTTTCTTGCTGAAGGCGATGGGCAGCCGGGGCTGCGGGCTGCACTGTTTCGAGGACGACCCGCGGGAAGACGACGAGAACGCTCGGCACAACAGCCACGCTGATTTGCTGCGCGAGCGGATCGACGGAGAGTGGGCGGCCAGTAGCCGTCGGGTCATCCCATCTGCGCCTTGATGTGGTCGATCACCTCGTTGAACTCCTTCGTCGGTGAGAAGTCGACGTACTCGCAGTCCTCGAGAGCTTCCGGGGCGTGACCGGGTGCCCAGTAGAAGGCCTGCCCGGCCTCGTAGATCTCTTCCCCGTCCGCTGTCCGCATCTTCAGCCGCCCCTTGAGCAGGTATCCCCAGTGGGGGCATTGGCACAGGTCGTCGGGCTGCCCCTTGAGGGCTGGCGCCATGTCCGCGCCCTGGGGAAACTTCACGAACGCGACGGACATGTCTCCCCCGAACTCTTGCGTGCGCAGCTCCACGCCGCCGCCTTCGATCGCGACAGGAACGTCGTTCCGCGTCGTCGCCGTCATGGTTCCTCCTCGTCCAGTCCGCTGTGGGGCCTGAGAGAACCCCTTTCCCCTCCAGCCTGGGCCTGACGGGTGCGGTGCGCGACCTGTGGGGCTGGGTGGGCGGCAGGGCGAGCGGTGTCCGTCTTCCCTCGTGTCGCGGCGAAGCGCAGAGGGCTGTCTTCGGACCGCTCGTCAACCGGGCCAAACCGAGTGGGACATTCTCCGGTTCAATGAGACGCTGATGTCTCAGACGGGTCCCGTCAGTCTCGGATCCCACCAGTCTCGGAACGGAAGTCCCATGTCCCCCTCGCCGCCGCCCGACACACTGCCGGGCAGGCCCAGCGCCTGGACCCCCGGCGCTGGATCGTCCTCGCGATCCTGTCGGGCAGCCTCCTGCTGATCGCGATGGACACCACGATCCTCAACGTCGCCTTCCCGTCCCTGGTCTCCGACCTGCGGCCGGGCTCGGTCGAGCAGTTGTGGATCATCGACATCTACGCCCTGGTCCTGTCCGGCCTGCTGGTCACGGCCGGTGCGCTGGGCGACCGGACGGGCCGCAAGCGGATGCTGCTGCTCGGCTTCGGGATCTTCGCGCTCGCCTCGCTCCTCGCGGTCTTCTCCACCGAGGCCTGGCACGTCATTGTGGCCCGCGCACTGCTCGGCATCGGCGGCGCGGCGATCATGCCGTCCACGCTGTCGATCCTGCGCGACGTCTTCACCGACGCCCGTGAGCGGGCCTTCGCGTACGCCGTGTGGGCGGCCGTCCTCGGCGGCGGCATGGCGCTCGGTCCTGTCGTCGGCGGGCTGCTCGTGCAGGACTTCGGCTGGCACTCCGCGTTCCTGCTGAACCTGCCGGTCGCCGCGCTCGTGATCGCGCTGGGCGCCCGCTATCTGCCCGAGTCCCGCTCTCCGCGCGTCGGCCGGTGGGACTGGTGGGGCGTCGGACAGTCGATCGTCGGCATGCTCGCCCTCGCGGGCGGTATCAAGCAGCTTGGCAAGAGCGGCTTCGCCGCGCCGCTACCCTGGCTCCTGCTGGCCCTGGCCGCCGTCTCGCTGACCGTGTTCGTACGCCGTCAGCTCCGGCTGGACAACCCGCTGCTCCAGGTCAGGCTCTTCGCGAACCGCGCCTTCAGCATCGCCGCAGCCGCCATCTTCCTCGGCATGGTCGGCATGGTCGGCATGGGCGCGGTGCTGTTCCTGGTCACGCAGTGGTTCCAGTACGGACAGGGCTACACCCCGTTCGAAGCGGGCATCCGGCTGCTTCCGGCGCCGCTCGGACTGATCGTCACCTCGATGGTCACCCCGTCCCTGATGCAGCGCTTCCCCATCCGGCACATCCTCGGCACCGGCCTGCTCGTGATGGCCGCCGGACTCGCCCTGCCCTGGGTGGTCCAGCAGTCCGCGGAGATCGGGTACCCGGCGATGGCCGCCGCGCTGGCGGTCCTCGGACTCGGCGTCGGCCTGGCCGCCACCGTGGCCTCCGTGACCCTGATGGCCGCCACCCCGGCCCATGACGTCGGCGGAGCCGCGGCCATCGAGGAGACCTGCTACGAGCTGGGCGCGGCCCTGGGCGTCGCCATCCTGGGCAGCCTGGCGACCGCCCTGTACCGGGCGAACCTGCCGCCGCTGGCCCTGGACGGACCGGCGCTCGGCGCGGTGCGCGACTCGGTGGGCGAGGCCGCGCACGTGGCCCAGGGCATCGGCGGCGACACGGGCCGGACCCTCCTCGACGCGGTCTCGGCGGCGTACACCACGGCCATCACACCGGCCTTCCTGGTCGGCGCGGCGCTCGCGCTTGGCGCGGCGGCGATGACCTGGGCGTGGATTCCGAAGGACCTGCGGCCCACGGAGAACGCGCACTGAGCCACGGGCCGGGTGCGGGAACAGGAGCGGGCCCGGACGGTCTACCGTCCGGGCCCGCTCCTCGATCGCACCGCCGGGCTAGTTCTCGGTGACCGTGACCTTCTCGTCCTTCTTCAGCTGATCCACGAGCTGCGCGACCTTCGCCTTGTCCCACACCAGGTTGCCGCCGTTGCTGCCCGAGATCGGGATGTTCATCGACTTGCCCTCGCCGCCGGTGACGCCCTTCATCGCGAAGAACATCTGGCCCAGGTCCCACAGGGACATGTCCTTGTCGACGATGAGGGTGTCCAGGCCCGCGCCCATCGTCGGATACAGCTTGAACGGGTTGAGGATGGTGCTCGGCGTCGCCGTCTGGCTCGCCAGGGCCGCCAGGAACTTCTGCTGGTTCTTCGTACGGTCCAGGTCACTGCGCGCGAAGGCGTACCGCGTCCGTACGAACGCCAGGGACTCCTCGCCGTTCAGCGTCTGCTTGCCCGCCTGGAAGTCGGCGCCGGACTTCTTGTCCTTGAACGCCTTCGGGATGTCGATCTCCACGCCGCCGATCGCGTCCACGATGCCGGCGAAGCCCGCGAAGCCGATCTCCACGTAGTGGTCGATGCGCAGGTGGGTGTTGTGCTCGACGGTCCGCACCAGCAGCTCGGGGCCGTCCTCCGCGTACGCCGCGTTCAGCTTCACCCGTCGGCCCTGCGCCGGGAACGTCTTGCCGGACTGCGAGCCCACGAAGGACGGGATCTCCACGTCGGAGTCGCGCGGCAGGGAGATCAGCGTCGGCCCGTTGGAACCGTCGTGCAGGATCATCATCGAGTCGGTCCGCTTGCCCTCGGCGGAGCCGGTGTGCAGCTTCTTCTTGTCGTCCGCGGTCATGCCCTCGCGGCTGTCGGAGCCCACGATCAGGTAATTGGTGCCGTCGCCGGCCCCCGGGCGCTCGATGACCTTCGAGAGGTCGACCTCGCGCTTGAGCTTGCCGTCCGCCCAGAAGTACGTGCCGATCGAGACGGCGAGCAGCACGACGACCAGCGTCACTGATCCGAGCTTGATACGGCGCCTCCAGTCCGGCGCCGGTCCACTGCGGGGCGCGCGCCCGCCGCGGGGCGGTGAGCCACCGCTGCCGTCGTCGCCGCCGTAGACCTGGCCCGTGTTGTAGCCGTCGCCGCCACCGCGGCCGTATTCGTCGTATCCCTGCGACTGCTGCGGCGGAACAGGACCGCGCGGCGGCGCGGCCGGCTGCGGAACCTGCCCGCGCTGCACATGCCGCATCACCCGCGCGCCCTCAGGCTGCGCGTCGCCGCGTCCGTTACGGTCGCCGCGGTCGTTGGTCCGCCCGTTGGGCCAGTCGCTCATACGGTCCAGTGTGCAGGCAAAATACGCCTGGCTCACAGAGCAGGTGGGAAATCGGGGCAGTGCTGTTGCAGAGCTGATGCAAAGGTGACCGCGCATAAGGTGGAGGGCATGACAGATCAGGCCCCGCGCTCGGAAGCTGATATTCCGGGCAAGCCCACCTCGGCGTCCCGCACCACGCTCAGCCACATCATGACCGGCAACGACACCAATCTGCTCGGCACCGTGCACGGCGGCGTGATCATGAAGCTGGTGGACGACGCGGCGGGGGCCGTCGCAGGCCGACACTCCGGCGGGCCCGCCGTCACCGCGTCCATGGACGAGATGGTCTTCCTGGAGCCGGTGCGGGTGGGGGACCTGGTCCATGTGAAGGCGCAGGTCAACTGGACAGGCCGGTCCTCGATGGAGGTCGGCGTACGGGTCCTGGCCGAGCGCTGGAACGAGTCGACCCCCGCGCAGCAGGTCGGCAGCGCCTACCTGGTCTTCGCGGCCGTCGACGCCGAGGGCAAGCCCCGCACCGTACCGCCCGTACAGCCCGAGTCCGAGCGCGACAAGCGGCGCTACCAGGAGGCCCAGATCCGGCGTACGCACCGGCTGGCCCGGCGCCGCGCGATCAAGGAACTGCGGGAGAAGCGCATCGCCGACGGCTTCGACGACTGAGCCCAAGCCCTACGCACTCACGGGCACACCACCTGGTCGCCGGTGACCGCCCCGAACTCGCCCTGGTAGGGGTCCTCGGCCATCACCTTCCTGACCAGCTTCGGGTTCGCCTTGAAGTCGGCGCCCGCGGTCGCCTTCAGCAGCCCGCCCTGCCCCGGCACCGCGCGCAGCTCGCACCCGGGCAGCGCCGTCTGCAACGACTTCGCCGAGCGGTCCCAGCGCGGGTCGTACGTGACGAGGGTGCGCGCCAGATTCAGCCGGGGTGCGTTGACCGGCATCCTGGTGGTCCGGAAACCGGTCCCCCGCAGCGCCTTGTCGAGGCTCTTGCCAATCCCCACGGTCGGCGTCCCGTTGTAGACCTGGACACGGATCTGCTGCGGCGCCACATCGACGAGCGTCGCCTTCGGCTTCTTCACCCGGTACGGGGCGAGCGGCTTGTCCTCGCGCAGCGCCCTGAAGAGCTTCTCGGACTTCACCGGGTCCCATTTGATGGTCGACCCGATGCCCTCGACCGGATAGCCCATCTTCCCGATCGGTACGGACGTGAACTCCGAGGACGCCGGCGAGAAGCCCTTCATCGCCCGGCCCAGAGCGAGCATCTCCTGGCTGCCGAACCCCTTGTCCGCGCGCACCGAGCCGAGCAGCGCGCCGGTGACCTGCTGGAACTTCACCGGGTTCAGCAGAATGCCGCTGCTGCTCGCCTTGGCGATGAACGCGGCGAGGAAGCGCTGCTGGCGCTGCATGCGGCCGAGGTCGGCGGCCCCGTCGATGTGCCGGGAGCGTACGTACTGCAGGGCCGCGCCACCGTTCAGCTTGTGGGTGCCGACGGGCAGATCGAGACCGGTGTACGAGTCCTTCAGCGGGCGGACCGTGCAGATCTCCACCCCGCCGACCGCGTCCACGGTCTTCATGAAGCTGGTGAAGTCGACCTCCAGATAGTGGTCGATCTTCACCTTGGTCATGTGCTCCACGGTCCGCACGGTGAGCTGGGGGCCGCCCTCCGCGTACGCCGCGTTGATCTTCACCGGGTGCATCCTGTGATGCTCACCGCTGGACTGGTCGGTGTGCTCGGGGGCCTCCGCGTAACTGTCCCGCGGCAGGCTCACGATGCTCGCGCGCCCGTTGTCCTCGGAAATGTGCACGATCATGATCGTGTCGGTGCAGTGGCAGGGGGCGCCGCCCAGCCGGTACTTTCTCTTCTCGGCCGGCGTGATCTTGTCGCGGCCGTCGGTGCCGACGAGCAGGATGTTCGTGCCGTGACTGCCCTCGGGACGGTTCTTCATGTCCCGGAACGGGTCGACCCGGTCGATGCCGCTCTCCATGCCGGTCAGCACCGCGTGACCGATGCCACCCGCGCCGAGCACCACGACCGAGAGAGTCGTGGCCATGCGCATGGCCCACCGTGGGCGTTCGTCCTGCCTTCTGCTGCGGCTTCTGCGGCTCTGCCGATGGCGGGGCGACGTGGGCAACTGAGACACCTCCGCGAAGGCAAGGGGGGATCTTGAGCACCGTAAGCCCATACGATCCGCGACCTGGCGCACCGACCGGCCGCCGCGCGTCCGTGTCCCCCATTCGCGGTAACGTGACCCCCGATGAACGCCACCCCCGCAGTCTCCGTGATCATGCCGGTCCTCAATGAGGAGCGGCATCTGCGCAACTCGGTCCGTCACATCCTGGAACAGGATTACGACGGCGAGATGGAGGTGGTGATCGCGATCGGCCCGTCCTCGGACCGCACCGACGAGATCGCCGCCGAGCTGGTGCGCGAGGACCCTCGCGTCCACACCGTCCCGAACCCGACGGGCCGCACGCCCGCCGCGCTGAACGCCGCCATCAAGGCCTCCCGGCACCCCATCGTAGTGCGGGTCGACGGCCACGGCATGCTCTCGCCGAACTACATCGCGACGGCCGTCCGCCTCCTGGAGGAGACGGGCGCCCAGAACGTCGGCGGCATCATGCACGCCGAGGGCGAGAGCGCCTGGGAGGAAGCCGTCGCCGCGGCCATGACCTCCAAGATCGGCGTCGGCAACGCGGCGTTCCACACGGGCGGCGAGGCCGCCCCGGCCGAGACCGTGTATCTGGGGGTCTTCCGGCGCGAGGCCCTCGAACAGCAGGGCGGCTACAACGTGGAGTTCGTCCGCGCCCAGGACTGGGAGCTGAACTTCCGGATCCGCGAGGCCGGCGGGCTGATCTGGTTCTCGCCCGAGCTGAAGGTCCAGTACCGGCCGCGGCCCTCGGTGAAGGCGCTCGCCAAGCAGTACAAGGAGTACGGCCGCTGGCGCCACGTCGTCGCCCGCTTCCACTCAGGCTCGATCAACCTGCGCTACCTCGCGCCGCCGACCGCCGTCTGCGCGATCGCCGCGGGCATCGTGGTGGGCGTCGCCCTCACCCCGTGGGGCTTCGTCGTCCCGGCCGGCTACCTGGCCGCGATCGTGGGCGGCTCGCTCCCGGCGGGCAAGGGCCTGTCGCTGAAGGCACGGGCGCTGATCCCCGTCGCCCTGGCGACCATGCACATGTCGTGGGGGTACGGCTTCCTGACCAGCCCGCGCGCGCTGGCGAAGAAGGTCATCGCGAGCCGCCGCCCGGCGGTCCGCCAGGCCGAGCCCCAGCCGTAGCCCGGTAGGTATGAGGGAGGGGCCCCGGTCACGATCGTGACCGGGGCCCCTCCCTCATACCTACCGGCCGCGCTACCAGGTGAAGTTCTTGTCGACCTTCATGCAGGCGCCCGTGTCCTCGCCATTGAGTGCCCGCGCCGACTCCGGCGTCTTGTCGTCGGCCTTCGCCGCCGCCTTCGGGAACACGCTGCCGGTGCGCCAGTCCGCGCCCACCACCAGCGCGACGCCGGAGACGTCGGTGGACTTGCGCACCGACGTCAGCGGCACCCCGATGGCCTTCGCCGCGGCCTGGGCGTCGCCCTCCAGGTCGACGCTGGGGAACAGGACGGTCGTCCGCTCCTGTGGGCTGAGCCGGGTGTCCGCCCTGGCCAGCGTGAAGCCCTTGGCCACGAGGATCTGGGTGACGGCCGCGGCGCGCCCCCGGACCGGGGCCTCGGTCACGCTGCCGGTGCCGTTCTGCACCATGACGGCGATCTCCGCGGCGGGCGCGGCCTCGTCCTTGGACGAAGCCGCCTTCGCCTTCGGCTGCTGCTTCTTGGAGGCCTTGCCGTCCAGCGGGGTGTCCTCACGGACCATCCGGAACAGCTGCTCGGCCTCGTCCTTCTTCGGCTCGACCTTGCCGTTCTGCACCGTGGAGTACTCCCACGGCATGGTGGTCATGGTGATGCGGGCGGTCGGGACCTGCTTGAGGTCCTCGCCCAGGTCGTACAGCTTCTTGACCGTGCCGAGGCCCTTGTCGACGGTGAGCGCCCGGGTGGCGGACTCGGCCAGCTTGCGCAGCTTGTTCGGGTCGCTGAGCTTGGTGTTCTGCTTGAGCTCCCGGACCATCGAGTTCATGTACATGTGCTGCGCGTGAGTACGTGCGAGGTCGGTGCCGTCCTCGAAGCCGTAGCGGGTACGCAGCCACTGGAGGGCCTGCTCGCCCTGCACCTTGGTGGTGCCCTTCTTGAGCTTCAGGCCCGAGCCATGGCCTTGGCTGTCGCGGGAGCTGACGTTGTCGGTGACACAGACCGGGACGCCGCCGATGGCGTCCGCCATGGACACCACACCACCGAAGTCGATCATCATAAAGTGGTCGATGGTGATGCCGGTCAGGTTGTACCAGGCGGCGACCGTGCAGCCGGGGCCGCCGCGGCCGAGGCTCTCGTTGGTCATCATCAGCCCGGTGCTCGCCGGGTAGACCTTGTCGGTGTCCGGGTCGGTGCACTTGGGCATCTTGAGCAGGGTGTCGCGCGGCATGCTGACGGCCGAGATATTGCTGCGGTCGGCGGAGACGTGCACCAGCATCTGTACGTCCGCGAGCGGCGGGCTGTCGAAGGTGTCCCGGGCGCCGCCGAGCCGCTTGTTCACGTCGGAGTTACGGGCGTCCGAGCCGATGAGCAGGATGTTCATCGGGGTCTGCCCGGCGGCGTTGGCCTTGTGGTCGGCCATGGCCTTGTCGCCGAGGGTGAGTTCGTCCTTCTTCAGAATGCTGTTGAGGTGGTTGTAGTAGAGGTAGCCGACGCCGGCCACGGCGAGTATGAGCAGCGAGAGGACGATCGCGGTCAGCCGCAGTATTCGGCCCTTCCCGCGCTTCTTCGTGCCGCTGCTCCCGCCGCCCTTGCGAGGCGGCGGGCCGCTTCTCCGGCCCTTACCGCCACGGTCGTCGCCGGAGCCGGAGCCGGAGCCGTTGCCGTCACCACTGTCACCGTTACCGTCACCGCCGTCGCCACTGCCACCCGCAGCGACCCCGGGGCCGCTCCCACCCTCGTACAGGCTGTCGTCCCAGCCCAGTTCGCGGGCGCGTCGATCGCGTTGTCGCGGTCTATCACCCCGCACACTGCTCTGCCCCACCAGATTCCCCCGCTGCTTCAGATGTTTCGTACGGCCGGATGACCCGAGGCCGGATGACCTGATGCCACTTGACCCGAGGTCACTTGGCGCACACCGACTTGTCGGCACCGACCTTCTGGATACCTTCCGGCGCCTTTGCCGGGGGTGCGATCGGTGTGCCCGCTTCCTTGAAGTCGGCGCCGAGGACCAGGGTCATCGGCTCCAGCTCCTTGGCGTCCTGCGTGCCGGGCTTCATCGCCGCGGCGGGCAGACCCATCATGTCCGCGAGCCTGCGGGCCTGGTCGGCCTGGTTCGGGGCGTACTTCAGGGTCGTCTTCGGCTGGTTCGGGGCGTTGCTCTCGTTGCTCGACTTCGTCACGAGCATCTCGTTCTGGAGCCAGAGCAGCGTCGATGAGGCGGAGCCAGGGGGGCCGCCGCCGTTGTAGACACTGACGCGTACGTCATCGGCTGCCGACCTGGGGCCCTTGAGCAGCGCCTGCTGCTTGCTCTTGGCCGCCTTCTCCTTCTGCTTCACCTCGGTCAGCGAGGTGTCGGACGCCATCATCGCGAAGAGCGGATCGGCCTTGGCCTCGTCGACGACGACCGTCGCCTTGATCGTCTCCGCCGGGTTGTCCTTCACCGGAAGAGTGGTGAAGGTGATGTTCTTCGGGTCGACCTTGCCGAGCTCCACGCCGAGGGCACGGAGCTTGTCGATGTCACCGATTCCGCTGTCGACCGTCAGTGCCTTGGTGGCCGCATTCGCCAGGTCGAACACCTTGGTGGGGCTGGTGAGCGTCTCGCTGGACTTCATCTTGCGGATCATCGAGCCCAGGAACTGCTGCTGCGTCTGGATCCGGTCGAGGTCGCTCTCGTTGCCGAAGCTGTGCCGTGTGCGGACGAACGCGAGGGCCTGCTCGCCCTCGATCGTGTGCTTGCCCGCCGACAGCTTGAGGTGCGAGTCCGGGTCGTCGACGTCCTTCGCGACACAGACTTCGACGCCGCCGACGGCGCTGGTGAGCGTCTTGACCGCGTTGAAGTCGACCATCATGAAGTGGTCGACCGTGATGCCCGTGAGCTCCTTGACGGTGCGCATGGTGCAGCCCGGGTCGCGGTCCCCCTGTCCAAGGCTGGTGTTGAAGCGGACGTCGCGCTCGCCGGGGACGATTTTCTCGGTGTCGCCGACCTTGGTGGGGCAGTCCGGGATGTCGGTCTTCAGGTCGCGTGGGATGGACAGCGCGGTCGCGTTCGTACGGTCCTTGGAGACATGGAAGAGGATCGTGGTATCGGCGTGGCCGACGCTCTCCTTGTCGCCGTAACCCTCGTTGCCGGCCCCCGTGCGCTTGTCCGTGCCGATCACCAGGACGTTGACGGCCTGGTCCTTCTTGAAGCCGCCACTGCCCGCGCCGGGGACGTCTATCGTGTTGAGGTTTCCGTTGAAGTGCTGATAGACGAGGTACGCGCCGAGCGAGCCGCCGATGAGAACAAGCGCCATGACGCTGCCGGTCCACAGCAGTGCCTTCTTCTTGCGGGTCTTCTGCGGCTTGCGTTTGCGGCGCCCGGTCTGCGGGCCCGACCCTTCGCCGCGCGAACCGCCCGCCTTGCCGCCGGTCCGTCGGCTGCGCTGGCCGGGAACCTCGCGTCGCGGGGCGGTCGTTCCGTCCCGGGTCGTCTTCCTGGGCGCGGTCCCACTGGGGGCATTACGGGCAGAACGACTGCCCGTACCACTGGCGGAACCGCTGTCGGAAGACCCGGATGATTGCCCAGCGGATTGGTCCAGTCGCAATTCGTAATGACCGGTAGTCGGGTTGAGTACCCACTGGTCTGCGGGGTCGATTTCTTCGGCCCGCCCACGGTTTTGCGCATCCACGGTTGTTTGAGTCCTCCGTCGGAGCCACGCGAGGCGCCTCCCCTCAGGCGCTCGGTCTTTCGATCCAGCAGTGCGACCACGACCTGAGGGCATGAGGCACCGGATCGCGTCACACTATCTGCCCAGTTCAGCGCCGGGCGACGTGCGTGACAAATTCCACTCCCCTTACAACTGGGCAATACGTCCGATACGCATCAGTTGCCGGGTCTGCCTTGGGCATGGCTTTACTCGCACTTCTCGGTGGCCGCATTGGTTCCGGTGAAAGTCGGTGTAGGGGTGGGGCTCTGTGCACCCGCGTCGTCGGGCTTCTCGTCGGACGAGGAATCGGACTCCTCCTCGCTTTCGGAGGACTCGTCCGTTCCCGTTTCCGCCTCTTCGGACCCCTCGGGCACGATCGAGACGGGCTGGTCCTCGCGCAACTGCTTGAACAGGCGCCCGGCGTCCGGCTCCACGAGTTCGTCGCGGTTCTGGTCGTAGCTGTACGGCTGCCGGGGCACCGTCATGAACTGCACCTTTTCGGTAGGGATGTTCCGCATCCCGCGCACCAGGTCGTACAGATCCTTGAGCGAGTCGAGGCCCGGGTCGGTGGTCAGGGACTTCGTCGCCGCGTCCAGCACCGGGTAGAGCCGCGTCGGGTTGAGCAGTACGCCGTTGCTCTGCACCTTGTTGACCAGTGCGCCCAGGAACTGCTGCTGGCGGTCCATGCGTTCGGTGTCACTGCCGTCGCCGATGGACTTGCGCGCCCGTACGTAGCCCAGCGCCTCCTCGCCGTTGAGCGTCTGGAGGCCCTTGGCGAGCTTGAGGTGGGCGTCCTTGTCGTCGATCGGCTTGCTGAGGCAGATCTCGACGCCGTCCACCGCGTCGACCATCCCCTTGAAGCCGTCGAAGTCGACCACCATGTGATGGTCGAGCCGGACGCCGGTGAGCCGCTCGACCGTACGGATCGTGCAGGCCGTTCCGCCGAACTCGAAGGCCCAGTTGAACTGAGCGAATTGCTCCTCCGAGCGGGTGCCGTCGGTCCGCCGGCAGCTGGGGATCTCCACCATCAGATCGCGGGGGAGCGAGACGGCCGTGGCGCTCTGCCGGTCCGCCGCGAGATGCAGCAGGATCGTCGTGTCGGAGCGCTGGCTGCCCTCGTCCTGGCCGTACTTGCTGTTGCCCTTGCCGGAGCGGGTGTCGGAGCCGATGAGCAGGATGTTCTGGGCGTCCAGAACGACGGGCGTGGGGCGCTCCTTCTCGTACGTCTCCAGCTCCGCGGCGGCGGTCGTGTCGGTGGTGATGTTGCCGTCGAGCTTCTTGTAGAGCCACCAGCCCACACCGGCCGCGACAAGCAGGACGAAGGACGCGCCGATGGCGGTCCAACGCAGCCAGTGGCGCTTGCGGTTGGCGGCCGGAGCCGCATCGGTGCTCGCCGCGGTGCCGGAGTCGGCGGCGTGGTCGTCGGTGGCGCCGTCGGCCGCCGCGGTGGTGTCCGCACCCGCACCCGTGTCCGTGTCCGCACTCGCACCCGTGTCCGCACTCGCGTCCGTGCCTGTGCCCGTACTCGTGCCGGTCTCTTCGTTCCTGCCCTCGGAGGCTTCGTTCTTCGCCTCGTCCTCGGCCGGGGTGTCCGGTCCGGAGGGCGTGCCAGCACTGTCGGTCACGTCTGCGTCCATCCTTCACGGAGTCGGCGGCGCGCTCGGCCGCCGGTCGCAGGGGTAGACGGCCGAACCTCGCGCTTGGTTGTGCGATGCGTACCGTCGATCATGTACCGGAGTTGACGCTCAGGCCCGGGGGCTCGGCAGTGGGTGGGCCGGACGGGTGGCCCTCAGGGGGCTTGTCGTACCGCCGTGTTGGTGACGCGCTCACTGTCGACGCGCTTGGCGATGTCCTCGTCGGAGAGCCGGTCGAGGTTTCGGCACAGCACCACGGATCCGCCGGCGGCGAGTGGCGCGTACAGGCCGCTGGACAGTCCCTGCCAGGAGTCGTACGCCAGCCCTGACAGCAGCCGTGCACCCGCCGCGCCGTCGAGCCCCAGAGCCCCGGCGTCCGTACGGGCCCGTTCGACCAGCTGCGCACCCGTCAGTTCCGTACGCCCGCTCGGGTCCACGACGGTGAGCGCGGGGGCGTCCGGGTCGACCTTTTCGAAGGGGGCGAAGCGGTCGCCCTGTCCCGGCACCTCGACGGCGTAGTCCGCGAACCCGGCGGGGGGCTGCGGGAAGCGGCCGCCCAGGGGGCGCAGGGCGAGCGCGACGCGCTCCCCGCGGCAGGCGCGCGCCTCCTCGACCGTGTCGGGTCCCGTGACGACCAGGTCGGCGTCGGCCGGGTCGCCGCCGACCTCCACGACCACGCCCACCGAGGAACAGGCGAGCAGCCAGACCGCGGTCTGCCAGTGCGCGGGCAGCAGCAGCGCGAGCCGGTCGCCGGGCGCCGCGGCGAGGTCGCCCTGGAGCAGATTGGCGGTCTTGGCCACCCAATTGGCGAAGGTGGCGACGGACAATTCGACGCGCTCGCCGGTGGCGTCGTCGTAGAAGGTGACAAGGGGGCGGGCCGGGTCCGCGGCGAGCGCGGATCGCAGCAGGTCGGCGGGGGTGCGATCGATGGCGTTCACCCGCGCAAGGGTACGCGGCGCCCCTGGTGCGAGGACTGCCGTGCCCGGGGTCCACGCACTTGGGGTTAGCCAATTCGGCCGACGCACCATCAGATCCCCAATGGACAGACTTATACGACTATGTCCAAGATCTGTTGTATGCGTGCCTACCTTGCTTCCGCGATCGGCGTCGCGTGCACCGCCGCTCTGGTCCTTCCGTCCGTCTCCGTGGCCTCTTCCGCACCGCTGGCCACGGCAGTCTCCGCCCCCGCGCCCGCCGGCGAGGCGCTGCCGGGCTCCACCCAGTCCCTGCCACTCACGCCACTCGCCCCTCGCAGTGAGCGGTCCGCGAGCCCCGCCGCCACTCCACAGGGCTTGGCGGAGCGCGACGTACAGCCGTTCTCACTGGTCGGTGTCGTCTGGGACGACGCCTCCGCCGAGCTGGACGGCACGGTCCAGGTCCGTACCCGGGCTGCCGGGAGGGGCACCTGGTCCGCCTGGCAGCACGTCGAGACTCACAACAGCGAGCACGCCGCCGACCCCGGTACGGCGGAGCGCGACTCGGGGAAGGTGCGCGGCTCGACCGCACCCCTGTGGGTCGGCGCCTCCGACGGCGTCGAAGTACGCGTGCAGTCCGCGAGCGGGGGACCGTCCGAGAATCCGGCGCAGCACGAGAGCCCGGCGCAGCACGAGAACGCCGCGCCCTCCGAGCGCGCCGTCCGCGCCCCCCTGCCGGCCGGCCTGCGGCTGGAACTGGTCGACCCCGGCGCCCCGCCGCCCGCGGGCTCTTCCGACGCCGCCGACGCAGGGCGCTCCTCGCTCGCCACCGAACTCCCGGCCCTGACCAGGGCCGAGACGGAGGCCGACGCGGGACTCGTGGCCGCCAGGCCGTACATCGGCCCGCGCCCGCGCATCATCACGCGCAAGGGGTGGGGCGCCGACGAGAGGATGCGTGAGCGCAAGCTGGGCTACACCGAGACGGTGAAGGCCGCCTTCGTGCACCACAGCGCGACCGGCAACAACTACAGCTGCGGGCAGGCGAGCTCAGTCCTTCGCAGTATTTACCGCTACCACGTCAAGAGCAGTGGATGGCGCGACTTCGGCTACAACTTCGCCGTCGACAAGTGCGGAAACATCTACGAAGGCCGGGCAGGCGGTGTGGCCAAGCCGGTTCTTGGGGCGCACACTCTCGGTTTCAACACCAACAGCACGGGCATCGCCGTCATCGGGACCTACACCTCGTCGAACCCGCCCGCCGCCGCGGTGAATGCGATCGCCCGTATCACCGCCTGGAAGCTCGGTCTGCACGGAGCCAACCCCCGCGCCAGGACAACCCTGAAGTCCGGCGGCGGCAACCTGTACAAGAAGGGCGCGAACGTCAGGCTCCACGTAATCTCAGGACACCGGGACGGATTCGCCACCGAGTGCCCAGGAGGCCGCCTCTACAACAAGCTCGGCACGGCCCGGAGCTCATCGGCCCGCCTTCAGGGCCGCTGACCGGGGGCGTTCGAACAGTCTGCATACACTGGCCTGCCCGTACCCGGCCGGCCCCAGCAGGAAGCAGAGACGACAAGGTGACTGAAGCGATCCTCCTGGTCGGGGGCAAGGGCACCCGGCTGCGTCCGCTCACGGTGCACACCCCCAAGCCGATGATCCCGGCGGCAGGCGTCCCGTTCCTCACCCACCTGCTGGCCCGCGCACGGGCGGCCGGAGTCGAACACATCGTGCTGGCGACGTCGTACCTCGCGGAGGTCTTCGAGCCGCACTTCGGAGACGGCTCCGAGCTCGGACTGCACCTGGAGTACGTCACCGAGGACGAGCCCCTCGGCACCGGCGGGGCCATCCGCAATGTCGCCTCCAGGCTCCGCTCGGGGCCCGACGAGCCGGTCCTCATCTTCAACGGAGACATCCTCACCGGCCTCGACATCGAGGCCCTCGTCTCCACCCACGGGTCGTCGGGCGCGGACGTCTCGCTGCACCTCACCCGGGTCGAGGACCCCCGGGCGTTCGGCCTCGTCCCGACGGACTCCACGGGCCGGGTGACGGCTTTCCTCGAAAAGCCGCAGACCCCCGAGGAAATAGTCACCGACCAGATCAACGCGGGCGCGTACGTCTTCCGCCGCTCGGTCATCGACACCATCCCGGCCGGCCGGCCCGTCTCGGTCGAACGGGAGACCTTCCCCGGCCTGCTCGCCTCGGGGGCCCACCTCCAGGGCATGGTCGACTCCACGTACTGGCTGGACCTCGGTACGCCGCAGGCCTTCGTCCGCGGCTCCGCCGACCTGGTCCTGGGCAGGGCCCCGTCCCCGGCGGTCCCCGGCCGCTGCGGCGACCGGCTGGTCCTGCCCACCGCCTCCGTCGCCTCCGACGCCAAGCTGACCGGCGGCACGGTGGTGGGCGACGGGGCGGTCGTCGGCGAAGGCGCGCGCATCGACGGCAGCGCGGTGCTGGCGGGCGCGGTGATCGGGGCGGGCGCGGTGATCTCCGACTCACTGATCGGCGCGGGTGCGCGCATCGGCGACCGTACGGTGCTGTCCGGCGCGGTCGTCGGCGACGGCGCGACGGTGGGCGCCGACAACGAACTCCAGGACGGCGTACGGGTGTGGTGCGGCGCATCGATCCCGGACGCGGCGATCCGCTTTTCGTCGGACCGGTAGTCGGACCAGGAGGAGACCCGGCCAGGACTCCTGCGGGACCACAGGGACGGCGGTTACGCTCGGGACCGTGGCCGGCCGTTTCCCAACTCTGCGCACCGCTGTGTCGCCGCCCCGTACGGAAACCGCGACACGGGTCGGCGGCTCCGGCACGCCCCTGCCCGACGGCGACCTCGCCCTCGTCCTGGGCCCGCTGCGCCGGGGCCCCTGGGACCCGACGTTCCGCAGGACCCCGGACGGCGCGTACTGGCGGGCCAGCCGCACCCCGGAGGGGCCAGGCACCCTGCGCGTGGCTTCGCCCGGCGGCGTACTGGACGCGACGGCATGGGGCCCGGGAGCGGACTGGCTCCTGGCCCAACTGCCGCCGCTCCTCGGCTCCTTGGACGACCCGTCACTCTTCACCGCGCACCACAAGGTGGTCGCGGAGAGCCTGCGCCGCCGCCCCGGTCTGCGGCTGGGGCGCACCGGCCTGGTCCTGGAATCCCTGATCCCGTCGGTCCTGGAACAGAAGGTCACCACCGACGAGGCGTACCGCGCCTGGCGCCGGCTGGTCCAGACCCACGGCGAACCGGCGCCCGGCCCCGCCCCCGTCCCGCTGCATGTCATGCCCGCCCCGCGGACCTGGGCGCTGATCCCCTCCTGGGACTGGCACCGCGCGGGCGTCGACAACAAGCGCTCGTCGACGATCCTGCGCGCGGTACGCGTGGCCGCCCGTCTGGAGGAGGCCGCAGCCATGCCTCTCGCGTCGGCCTCGGCCCGCCTCCAGCTGATCCCGGGCATCGGCCCCTGGACGGCGGCGGAGACGCTGCAACGCAGCAATGGCGCCCCCGACGCGGTGACGGTCGGCGACCTCCACCTGCCCGGCACGGTCGGCTACGCGCTGGCGGGCGACCGGAGCACGGACGACGAGGCGATGCTGAGGCTCCTGAGCCCGTACGAGGGCCAGCGCCACCGGGCCGCCCGCCTGATCCTCCTGTCGGGCCACACCCCACCTCGCCGTGCACCCCGCGTGTACAGGAACGACATTGCCCGGCTGTAGTCCCGGCCATATCAAGCCCGTCCGGCGATTGAGGACATCGCGGCCGCAGGACGCGCCACCCCTGCCGCACGATCACTCACGGGGTCCGGGGCCTGCCCCGGTTTCGGGAAGGGGCGGGTCAGGGGAATCAATCCCGCACCCCCGCGGCCCGCGCCCCCCTCACCGCACCTCGATGAACGCTCCCGCATCCCGCGCGGCCCGAGCGACCGGCGGAGCCGCCGCGTGGCCCACCGCGACCGCCCCCATGGGGTCCCACCCGTCCGGCAGCCCCAGCACATCGCGCACCACGTCGCGGCAGAACATCGTCGAGGAGACCCACGCCGACCCCAGCCGCTCACCCGCCAGCGCGACCAGGAAGTTCTGCACCCCGGCGCCCGCCGCGACCACGAACATCTCGCGCTCCGCGGTGTCCCGGCGTACGTCGCCGTACGCATGCGAGCCGTCCATCACCATGCACGGAACCACCAGGTAGGGCGCCCTGCGCAGGAAGTCGCCGCGCCGCACCCGCTTCGCGATGGACTCCGCGGACTTCTCGTCGTCCCGCAGATCCGCGATCCACGCGTCCCGCATCGCGTCGAGCAGCCGGACCCGCGACGTCTGCGACTCCAGGAGTACGAAGCGCCACGGCGTCGTGTGATGCGGCGCGGGCGCCGTGACGGCCGCGGCGACCGCACGCCGTACCGCCGCCGCATCGACCGGCTCGTCCGTGAAGTCCCGCACCGTACGCCGCAGGGTCACGGCCTCGCGTACCGCCTCCGACGTCCCGAGCCGGAACATGTCGTCGGCAGCGCCGCGCACCATCGCCCGCGCGCCCTCCCAGCCGGAACCGGCAGCGGGGTCGGAAGCACCAGCACCGGCGGGCCCCGAGCCGGCCACCACATGGGACATCCCCCGGACCACCGCGACCGGCAGCCCCTCCGCCTTGCCCTTCACCAGGTCGCCCGCCGCGGCCAGCTCGTCCGCCGTGGCGACGACCGTCGCGCTGAGCGGATTGCCGTGCGCGTCGGTCCCGCCCCGCAGATCGTCGAGGACACGCACCCCGGCCGCCCCGATCGCGACATCCGTCAGACCGTTGCGCCAGGGCCGCCCGAAGGTGTCCGTCACCAGGACCCCGACACTGACCCCCAGCGCGTCCCGCAGCCCGTCGCGGATCTGCCGCGCCGATGCGTCCGGATCAACGGGAAGCAGCAGTACGGTCCCGGCGGGCGTATTGGAGGCGTCGACCCCGGCCGCGGCCATGACAAGGCCCTGCCGGTTCTCGACGATACGAAGCGTCCCGCGCCGCGCGACCACACGTACCGTCTCCGCGTCGATCGCCGCCTCGCGGTCGGACGCCCGCACCACGCGCCCCTCGGCCTTGCTCACGATCTTCGAGGTGATCAGCACCACATCACCGTCGACGAGTCCGGGCCCGGCGCCCACGATCAGCTTGGCGAGGTCGTCACCCGGCTGCACCTCGGGCAGTCCGGGCACCGCCCACACCCGGAAGGACGGCGGCGCGGACGGGGCACTCACGCCCGTACCTCCTCGGCCAGCGCCAGCGCCTCGCGGGCCATCTGCGCGGTGGCTTCGATGTCGGTCATCATCAGCGGCACGGCCCGGCACTTGATCCCGGCGCTCTCCACCTCGTCCACCACACCCGCGTCCACCGTGTCGACGAGCCAGCCGTCGAGCAGCCCCGACCCGTAGTGCTGGGCGACCGCCGCTGCCGTCGACTCGACGCCGATCGCGGCCAGGACCTTGTCCGCCATGCCGCGCACCGGAGCGTCACCGACGATGGGGGAGAGGCCGACGACCGGCACCCCCGCCTCGGCGATGGCCTCACGGATGCCGGGCACGGCCAGGATCGTGCCGATGCTGACCACGGGATTGGACGGCGGGAAGACAATGACGTCGGCCTCGGCGATGGCGTCCAGCACCCCCGGGGCCGGCTTCGACTGCTCCGCGCCGACCGGCACCACCGCCTGGGCGTCCACGGACGCCCGCAGCTTCACCCAGTACTCCTGGAAGTGGATGGCCTTGCGCTCGCCGTCCACATCGACGGCGACATGCGTCTCGATCCGGTCGTCGGACATCGGCAGCAGCCGCACACCCGGCTTCCAGCGCGCGCACAGCGCCTCGGTGACGGCGCTCAGCGGATAGCCCGCGCCGAGCATCTGCGTACGCACGATGTGCGTCGCGAAGTCGCGGTCGCCGAGCCCGAACCACTCGGGCCCGGCGCCGTACGCCGCGAGCTCCGACTTCACCCGGAAGCTTTCGTCCGTACGCCCCCAGCCCTGCTCCTCGTTGATGCCACCGCCGAGGGTGTACATCACGGTGTCGAGGTCGGGGCAGACCTTCAGGCCGAACAGATGGATGTCGTCGCCGGTATTGCCGATGACAGTGATGTCCGCGTCGGGCGCGGCCGATTTGAGGCCGCGGAGGAAGCGAGCGCCGCCGATACCGCCTGCCAGAACCACAATGCGCATGCGGACAGTCTGTCAGCCGCGCACCGGTCCGTTGCGGGGTGGTGGCCGGGCGGCGGGAGGGCCTGTCAGGCGACTACGACATCCTCGGCGGCCGGCGCGCACCGGGCGGCGTGCATCGGCATTTCGGTGAGGCCGGGGAAGTACACATGGAGGCTGACCGCGGGCTCCAGGGAGTCGTTGACGACCTCGTGGGCATACCCGGGGGCGAACACGCGCTGGGCGCCCGCCGAGAGCGTGCGCTGGGCCCGCTCCGTGCGCTCGTTCAACTGACCGTCGAGGACGGTCAGCACACCGGAGGACAGACCGTGGTCGTGCAGACCGCTGCTCTGTCCCGGCACCCAACTGAGCAGCCAGACCTCGTAACCGGGGCCGGTGCGCAGCCGGTGGTACCAGCGGGTCGTCGCGTCGTACTCGACGAGGTCCTGCCACTGGGTGCGGTCGGCGGCGATGGAGCGTGCCAGGCCGACGAACTCGGCGACGGTGGCCGGGTGCTCGCGGGCGGGCTGGAGGAGGTGCTGGACGGCGAGGATGTCGCCGGCGATCTGGAGGTCGCTCTCGACGTGGGTGCGGCTGCTGGCGCTGTTCATGATGCGGGGGTTCCTCGGCATGAGTGCTGGGGTGTCGCAAGAAGAGGTATCAGAGGTGACGCAGTGTCACGCATGCGATATTACGGAGAGTGAGCTGGAGCGCGGAGGCTTCAACAGCTGGAGCAGCTGGAACAGCAACAGCGGGCCTGGACGGCGCACTGGGCGGCGCAACGGAACCCACGTGTGTGGGTCCGGGGGCGCGCTGCGGTCTCTGGCATGAAATCAAGAAGACATGTTTGCTCACTCCCTGTCAACCCCGTGACCGTTTTGGCGGTAATGTTTCACCTCATCCGGTTACAGGATGCGGAGAAAGGTTTGTGCAGGCGGCAGCGCGGAGATGTGGCGCATCAACCGCACCAGTAAACGCCGTTGCGGTCTCGTGATCGGACTGTGATCCGGGTCGCTTCTGCGGACGAATCGCAACAAGATCCAACGCCACTGCATCCTTCCCTGGTGAAGGGGAAGTCGTGAATGAGACCTTGGCATGTGTCACAGTTTTTGGCGATTTGATCACTTTCCGCATAACCTTGGTTCCGCAGAGTGAATAACGGGCCCAATAGCAGATCTTGGCTTGACTGGCCCGGATCGGCGCACTTGTAATTTCACTCGTGTCGTTTCGGCCGAAATCGGTAACGGCCAGATCACGGGGAAGCAAAAGACAGACGAGGGGCGCACATGACCGAGCTGTTCCAGCAACTGCTGGTCGAGGACGCGGACGAGGAACTCGGCTGGCAGGAGCGCGCGTTGTGCGCCCAGACCGATCCCGAGTCCTTCTTTCCCGAGAAGGGCGGTTCCACCCGGGAGGCCAAGAAGGTCTGCCTCGCCTGTGAGGTCCGCTCCGAATGCCTTGAGTACGCGCTGTCCAACGACGAGCGATTCGGAATCTGGGGCGGACTGTCCGAGCGTGAACGCCGGCGGCTGAAGAAGGCCGCTGTCTGAACAGAAGGCCGCTCCGCGAGCGCTGCGTCCCGGTACCGACCGGTGCCGAACCGCACAAGCCTGTACGTAATGAACGGTCCGTCGTCCGCGTCTTGTCTGCGGGCGGCGGACCGCTGTGTTGCTCAGCCGTTAGTGTGGGCCGCTGTCCGAGGCGCACCAAAGCCCCCACGGGGCGCGGGCGTCCACACAGCAGACAGCAGCCTTCCGGGGGGCGACCCCCGGACCCCGGCCGGAGGGCCCGTACCCCGATGTCCGTGCACAGCCAAACGTCGGCGCCGTACGCGGCGGCCGCGCCCGAGTTCCCCCGGCATGTCGTCACCGCCGTGCTCGTCTCCCACGACGGCGCCCGCTGGCTCCCCGACGCGCTCACCGGACTGTTGGGGCAGGAACGCCCCGTACAGAACGCCGTCGCCGCTGACACCGGCAGCGCGGACGACTCCGCCCAACTGCTCGCGGACGCCTTCGGCGCCGAGCGCGTGCTGCACCTCGCACGCCGCTCCGGCTTCGGGACGGCCGTCGACGAGGCGGTACGCACGGCGGCCGTCCTCACTCCTGACGAACTGCCCTATCTGAAGCGGCCGAGCGGCTGGGACCCGGTGAGCAGGACTTGGCACGACGACGCGTACGACCTGCCCGACCTTCCGCACGGCGAGCCGGTCCAGTGGCTGTGGCTGCTGCACGACGACTGCGCGCCCGACCCCGGCGCCCTCGCGGAACTGCTGCGCGTCGCGGACTCCGACCAGCACGCCGCGATCATCGGCCCCAAACTGCGCGGCTGGTACGACCGCAAGCAGCTCCTCGAAGTCGGCGTCTCCATCGCCAACAGCGGTCGCCGCTGGACCGGCCTCGACCGGCGCGAGCAGGACCAGGGCCAGCACGACCAGGTCCGCTCGGTCCTCTCTGTGTCCACGGCGGGCATGCTGGTCCGACGTGATGTGTGGGAGGAGCTCGGCGGCTTCGACCGCAGGCTGCCGCTGATGCGTGACGACGTCGACCTGTGCTGGCGCGCGCACGCCGCCGGCCACCGGGTCCTCGTCGCGCCCGACGCGGTACTGCGGCACGCGGAGGCGTCCGCCCGGGAGCGCCGGCCCATCGACTGCGCCGGACGGTCGGTCGCGGGACCGCACCGCGTCGACAAGGCGGGCGCCGTCTACACGATGCTCGTCAACGCACGTGGCGCCCTCCTGCCGTACGTCATGCTGCGCCTCGTCCTCGGGACGCTGCTGCGCACCCTCGCCTACCTGGTGGGCAAGGTGCCGGGGCAGGCGGTCGACGAGGTCACCGGACTCTTCGGCACACTGCTGCGCCCCGGAAAGATCATCGCGGCCAGGAAGCGGCGCGGAAAGGGCACCGTCGAGGCGAGCGAACTGCGCCCGCTGTTCCCGCCCACCGGCGCGACCATCAGGGCCACCTTCGAACAGGTCGCGGGCAGCTTCGGCAGCAGCACGGAGGCCGACGCCGGTTCACGGCACGGTGTCGTCGAATCGGGACCCGGCGGGGACGACGCGGACTTCATGGAGGTCGAGCAGTTCGTCCGGGTCAAGCGCGTCGTGCGCAAGCCGGGCCCGGTGCTCTTCGCCCTGCTGCTGCTCGTCTCGCTCATCGCCTGCCGGGGACTCCTCGGCGGCGGCGCGCTGGCGGGCGGCGCGCTGCTGCCCGCGCCGGCGGACGTCGGCGACCTGTGGTCCCGCTACGCGGACGTCTGGCACCCCATCGGGACGGGCGGCACCCAGACGGCGCCCCCGTACCTCGGGGTGCTCGCGGCCCTGTCGGCCCTCTTCCTCGGCTCCACCGGTTTCGCGCTCACCGTGCTCCTGGTCTGCTCGGTGCCGCTGGCCGGCCTCGCCGCCTACTTCGCCTCGCGCCCGCTCGTCGAGTCACGGCTGCTGCGGGCCTGGGGGAGCATCGCCTACGCCTTCCTGCCCGCCGCCACCGGCGCCCTCGCGAGCGGCCGGCTCGGAACGGCCGTACTGGCGATCCTGCTGCCGCTGATCGCACGGTGCGGTGTCGCCGCGAGCGGTCTGCGCGCCGGGGGTGGTCTGCGCGCCGGGGGCGCGCGTTCCAGCTGGCGCGCCGTCTGGGCGTACGCGCTCCTCCTGACCTTCGCGATGGCCTTCACCCCGATCGTGTGGCCCATCGCCCTGGTGCTCGGCCTCGGCGTGCTGGTGCTGCGCCGCGACGACCTCACCGCGTACGGACTGCGCTTCCTGGCCGCGCTCGGCACCCCGGTGCTGATGCTGGCCCCCTGGTCGCTCTCCCTGCTGACCGGACCGGCCGGCTTCTTCCGCGAGGCGGGCCTGGAATTCGGTACGGGCACGGCCACCGCGCTCGACCTGCTGGGCGCGAGCCCCGGCGGGCCGAAGGCCGTGGGCGGCCTGCTGCTCATCGGCATCGTCCTCGCGGCGCTGGCCGCCCTGCTGCGCGGTGAGCGGCAGTTCGCGGTCCGCGCGGCCTGGGCCGTGGCGCTCGTCGCCCTCGTGTTCGCCGCCTTGTCGAACTACGAAGGCTGGGCCGGACCCGCGACCCTGGTCTACGGCATCGCGCTGATCGGTGCGACCGTGCTTGGCGCGGACGGTGCGCGCGAACGCGTCGCCACCCAGAGCTTCGGCTGGCGCCAGCCCGTCGCGGTGCTGATCGCCTTCGCCGCAGCGGCGGGGCCGCTGCTCGCGGCCGCAGGCTGGATGCTCAGCGGCGCCGCCGGGCCGCTGGAACGGCGCGACCCGGTACAGGTACCGGCGTTCGTCGCGGAGGAGAGCGGCACCCGCGACCAGGCGCGCACCCTGGTCCTCGGCGGCACATCGGCCGCGAAGGTCCCGTACGCACTCGTCCGCGGTTCCGGCGCCCGTCTCGGCGACGGGGAGCTCGCCGAGGCTGCGGGCGACAACCCGGAACTCAACAAGATCGTTTCCAACCTGGTGGCGGGCTCCGGCGCCGACCAGGCAGGCCAGCTCGGCGGGTACGCGGTGCGTTACGTCCTCGTGCGGGACGGGGCGCCGCGCTCGATGAGCCGGGTGCTCGACTCCACCCCGGGCCTGAGCCGGCTGAGTCAGCTGGACGGCAGTGCGCTGTGGCGCGTCGACCGGCAGGTCGCGCGGGCCACCATCGTCTCGGGCAAGCAGGGCGGCGAACCGCTGTCCGTAGCATCGAGCCGGGTCGAGGCACATACGAAGATCCCGGCGGGCGAAGCGGGCCGCGTCCTGCGGATCGCGGACGCCGCGGCCGACGGCTGGCAAGCCATGCTCGACGGGCGCGTCCTGACGAAGAAGACCATCGACGGCTGGGCGCAGGGCTTCGAACTGCCCACCGAGGGTGGCCGGCTCGACCTGACCTACGAGTCGTCCTTCGCCCACACGGCGTGGACCTGGACCCAGGCGGGGTTCGCCCTGCTCCTGCTGGTGCTCGCGCTGCCGGGCCGCCGCCGGGAGGTCGACGACGACCTGCCCGAGGAGGAGCCCGAGGTGGTGGCCGCGGAGCCGGTGGCGGGCGAGGGCCGCAGGGCGCGCAGGCTGCGCGCGGCGGCGCAGGCCGAGACCGTGCACGCCCCCCTGGACGACGAAGCGGAGCAGGCCCCCGTGCCGCCCGCCGCGGACCCGTACGGCCACGTACCGGGTCAAGTCCCGCAGGAGCAGGACACCTTCGCCCCGCAGCCCGGCGAGGTCCCTTACGGGACGGTGCCGCAGCAGCAGTACGGGGAGTGGGACGCGCAGACCTACACGGACGCCGAGTACGGACAGCAGCAACAGCAGCAGTACGCCCAGGAGCCGGTGCAGCAGTACGGCGACGAGCAGTACCAGGGCGCTCAGCAGCAGGGCGTCCCGTACCCGGAAGGGCAGTACCCGCAGGGCCAGTACGGCGACGGCCAGAACCACGGCGGTGAGCAGCAGTACCAGGCGGAGCCGTATCGGACGGAGCCGTACCAGGAGGGTCAGTACGACCCGTACGGCTACGGACAACAGCAGCAGCCCTACGAGCCCTACGCCGAAGGCCACGACAACAACGCCGACAACAACGCCGACAACAACGCCGAGAATGAGAACGAGCAGCGCCCCGACGGGAGCACCAACCGATGAACCGCAGCACTCTCTCCCTGCTCGCCGTCACCACCGCCCTCGCCGCTGTCACCGGCTTCGCCGTGGTCTCCGCGCCGGACGGCGGCACGGAAAAGGCCGCGACGGCGAAACCGGCACGGCTGCCCGTCGAGCGCTCCAGCCTGCTCTGCCCCGCGCCGAGCACGTCCGACCTCGCCGAGACGACGTACACCTCGTTCACTCCGCCCGGCAGAAGCGGCGCGGGGAAGACGGGCTCCGCCGAGCTCGTCCCGACCGCCGCCACCCTGGCGGACCCGGACGACGACAAGAACAAGGGCAAGAAGGACGACAAGGACGGGAAGAAGGACGACAAGGGCTCCGGGAAGGCCCGCGAGAGCAAGCCCGTCGTCTCGCTGAAGGAGCCCGGCAAGCCGGCCACCGCCGAGGCGTCCGGAGCCGACTCCCCGGCCCTCGTGGGCGCGGCCGACGGGCCGCTCGCCCCCGGCTGGACCGCCCAGCAGACCACCAAGGTCACCGCGGGCAGCGCGCGCGGCCTGCTCGGCGTCAGCTGCACCGCGCCCGACACCAACTTCTGGTTCCCCGGCGCGAGCACCGGCGCATCGCGGCAGGACTACGTCCACCTCACCAATCCCGACGACACCGCCGCGGTCGCCGACATTGAGCTGTACGGCAAGGACGGCGCACTCAAGTCCGAGGCGGGGGAGGGGATCACGGTCCCCGCCAGGTCCAGCGTCCCCGTGCTGCTCTCCACCCTGACCGCGGACCGCGCCGAGAATGTGACGGTCCACGTCACCACGCGTTCCGGCCGCGTCGGCGCCGTCGTCCAGGCCATGGACGGGAAGCTCGGCAGCGACTGGCTGGCCTCCTCCGCCGACCCGTCGAGCGCCGCCGTACTCCCCGGCATCCCGGCGGACGCCACATCGGTGCGTCTGGTGGTATTCGCGCCCGGTGACGACGACGCGGACCTCAAGGTGCGCCTGGCCGGCCCGAGCGGCTCGCTGGCCCCCGCGGGCAGCGAGACCCTGCACGTGAAGTCGGGGATGACCTCCTCGGTCGACCTTCAGGACGTCACCAAGGGCGAGCCCGGATCCCTGGTGCTGACCCCGTCGACGGGAACGGCGCCGGTGGTCGCGGCGCTGCGCGTCGTGCGCGGCAAGGGCGCCAGTCAGGAAGTGGCGTACATCCCGGCGACCGCCCCGGTGGGCGAGCGGGCGACGGCGGCCGACAACAGGGCCGAGGGTTCGGTGCTGTCGCTGACCGCGCCGGGCGCCGCCGCCAAGGTCAAGGTCACCGCGTCGGCGGGCAGCGGGGGCGGCGAGCCGGTCGTCGAGACGTACACCGTCAAGGCGGGCACGACGCTCGCGGTAAAGAAGCCGCCGGTCCCGGCCGGGCTCAAGGGCTCGTACGCCCTGACGGTCGAGCCGCAGTCGGGCGGGCCCGTGCACGCCTCGCGCGCGCTCGAACTGCCCGAGGACGGCATCCCGATGTTTACCGTGCAGACACTGCCGGACGACCGGGGCACGGTCTCGGTGCCGGAGGCGGAGCAGGACCTGTCGGTACTGGACGACTGAGCCGGTGATCCCCCGGGCTTCCGGGGGATCACCACGGGCCTTCTTGGGACCTTTTCGGGCCGCCACGCACGCGTGGCGGCCCGAAAAGGTCCCAAGGCCACCACGGAACCCGGCATCGCCTCTACGACGGCTCCACGGTCCGTACGTCGTCCCGCAGCCCCCGGCGTCCGTCCCGGTGTCCGGCGGCCCCGCAGTCCGGACGTCAGGTCGTCCCGTCGTCCGTACGTCGTCCGGTCGTCCCGTCGTCCGGGGTGGGGGACTATTCCTGCTGTCCGTACCGCGGGTCGACCGACTCCGGTGACAGGCCGAGCAGTTCCGCGACCTGCTCCACGACGATCTCGTGGACGAGCAGGGCACGCTCGTCGCGGCTCTTCGAGCGGATCTCGACGGGACGCCGGTAGACGACGATCCGTGCGGGGTTGCTGCTCGTCGCGGCCATCATTCCGCCGAGCGGCACTGCCTCAGTGGCCCACGCCTCGGGATCGTCCCCGCCGGTGCGTGGCACGTCGAGCACCACGAAATCGACCTCGGACAGCTGAGGCCAGCGCCGCTCCAGACGCTCCACGGAGTCCTGTACGAGGTCGCCGAAGGCCACCGCGCGGCTGGCCGAGAGCGGCACCTGGGGCGGGGCGACGGGCCCACGCATGCCACGGCCGTGGCGGTCGCGTCGGCGCGGTCCCGGCCCGGTGGGGAGGGGAGGTACGGCACTGTCCATCACTGACGCAGAGTAGCCCTCATCGGGGCGCTTCGATTGCGGCAATGGGACGCCGTGCGCCATGTCGCTTGTTGAGCATTTCGGCCAAGTTCGGACTCGATTTCACGCCCGGATGCGACCGTTAATCTCGCGCTGATTGACGCTATTTGCCCCAAGTAGCGGCTGCCGCCGAGCGGTCACTGTCTGTGCCATGCGCTCGCCGTGCAGGTCAGGGCAGTTACTCAGGAGACACCTTGCGCGGAGATTGTGCCGCGACACGGTGGAGTGACGTCCCGGAGAGTCGTCGCAGCCCGCTCAAGAGTGCGGTAGCGTCCAGCATCGTGAGCCCTGTACGTCGCTGTTCGCGCACCGCGTGCGGCCGCCCTGCTGTCGCGACACTGACGTACGTCTACGCGGACTCGACCGCAGTCCTCGGCCCCCTCGCCACCTACGCCGAGCCCCATTGCTACGACCTGTGCGCCGTGCACGCGGATCGACTGACCGCCCCGCGCGGCTGGGAGGTCCTGCGCCTCGCCGGCAGCTCCCCGCCGTCCCGCCCCAGCGGCGACGACCTCGAAGCGCTCGCCAACGCCGTCCGTGAGGCCGCCAGACCCCGCGACCGCGCCGCCGAGACCGGCGTCGGAGCGCGCACGGCGGACCCGATGGAGGTCGCGCGCCGCAGCCATCTCCGGGTGCTGCGCTCCCCGGAGTCCTGACAGTCGGCACTCCTGTCAGCAATGCGGGGCGAACCAAACATTTCAGCCCAACTCGCTGACATCGGCGCCGCGCTGGCCGGCGCGGGGGCGCTCATGGCCGTGCCGAGCGCCCGCAAGCCCGCCGACGAGCCGGTGAGGGCGACCGTACTGACCGGCGTGCGGAGCGAGGACCTGGACCGGGAGGACCCGCGGCGCGAGGTGCTGCGGGCCTACGCCCCGTACACACTGGGCGTAGTGATCATGGTGATCTTCTCCATCGCGCAGATCCCACCCGTCAATGACCTGTTGACCGGGGCGACCCGCACTTTCGACCGGCCGTTCCTCGATGTCACCGAGCTGCGGTTCGCGATCCTCACCGTGACGTCCGTGCCGGCTCTGGCGTACGTCATGAACCTGTCCGGACAAGCTGCGACGAACGGCCATTTCGTCGCGGCGGCGGGCGCCGGACTCGCCTTCCTCTCACCCGTAACTGGGGTGGTTCGGGGTCGCCGTCGCCGTCACCGGCTCCGACACCTCCGCCAACGCGCTCTTCGGCGCGCTCCAGGTGACGGGCGCCAACCAGTCCGGGCTCTCACCGGAGCTGCTGGCGGCGGCCAACAGCTCCGGCGGCGTACTGGGCAAGCTGATCTCCCCGCAGAACCTGCCGATCGCGTGCGCGGCGGTCGGACTGGCCGGCCGAGAGGGGGACCTGCTGCGCAAGGTGCTGCCGCGGAGTCTGGACCTGTTGCTGGTGATGTGCCTGATCGTCATGGGCCAAAGCACGCCAGTACTCGGCGGGATGCTGCCGTAGGACCGTTGCGTAACGTCGTACGGGTAGCTTTGGGGTGACCGAACAGGACACCCGCGCATGACCTCAGGAGGATTGGCCGTGGCTGCAGATCTGTCGCAGATCGTCAAGGCGTACGACGTGCGCGGAGTGGTCCCCGACCAGTGGGACGAGCCGCTGGCCGAGCTGTTCGGGGCTGCCTTCGTGCAGGTGACGAATGCCGACGCGATCGTCACGGGACACGACATGCGGCCCTCGTCGCCGAGGCTCTCGCGCGCGTTCGCGCGCGGGGCGGCGGCGCGCGGGGCCGCTGTGACGGAGATCGGCCTCTGCTCGACCGACCAGCTGTACTTCGCATCCGGCCAATTCGGCCTGCCGGGCGCGATGTTCACCGCCTCGCATAACCCCGCGCAGTACAACGGCATCAAGATGTGCCGGTCGGGCGCGGCCCCGGTGGGCCAGGACACCGGCCTCGGGGAGATCCGCGCGCTGGTCGAGCAGTGGTCCGACGCGGGTGCGCCGCCGGCTCCGGCTGCCACGACCGGAACCATCACGCAGCGTGACACGTTGACTGATTACGCGGCGTATCTGCTCTCCCTCGTCGACCTGGCTTCGATGCGCCCCCTCAAGGTCGTGGTGGACGCGGGGAACGGAATGGGCGGCCACACCGTGCCCACGGTCTTCGCCGGCCTGCGCGTCGACCTGATCCCGATGTACTTCGAGCTGGACGGCACCTTCCCGAACCACGAGGCCAACCCGCTCGACCCGAAGAACATCGTCGACCTTCAGGCGAAGGTCCGTGAGACCGGCGCCGACCTCGGCCTGGCCTTCGACGGCGACGCGGACCGCTGCTTCGTCGTCGACGAGCGGGGCGGGGGCATCTCCCCGTCCGCGATCACCGCGCTCGTCGCCGCCCGCGAGCTCGCGCGCAACGGGGGCAAGGGCACGGTCATCCACAACCTGATCACGTCCTGGTCCGTCCCGGAGGTCGTCAGGGAGAACGGCGGCACCCCGGTCCGTACCCGCGTCGGCCACTCCTTCATCAAGGCCGAGATGGCCGAAACGGGTGCGATCTTCGGCGGTGAGCACTCCGCGCACTACTACTTCCGCGATTTCTGGAACGCCGACACGGGCATGCTCGCGGCCCTGCACGTGCTGGCCGCGCTGGGCGGCCAGGACGGCACCCTGTCTGAGCTCGTCGCGCAGTACGACCGCTACACGGGCTCCGGCGAGATCAACTCCACGGTGGACGACCAGACGGGCCGTCTGGCCGCGGTGAAGTCGGCGTACGAGGGCCGCGAGGGCGTCACCATCGACGAGCTCGACGGCCTGACGATTGCCTCCGCGGACTGGTGGTTCAACCTCCGCCCGTCCAACACGGAGCCGCTGCTGCGCCTCAACGTGGAAGCCCGGGACGAGCCCACCATGTGTCAGGTCCGCGACGAGGCCCTCGCCCTGATCCGCGCCTGACCCCCCGTCTCGCCGCGCACCTCGCCCTGCCGGACGCCGCGAGCGCCCGGCAGGGCGAGGTGCGCTGTGTCGGCCTCCGTCCGGGGGAGGCTTGGCTCGGGGCGGCCAGCGGTGTCGGCCCGGGGAGCTTGGCTCGGGGCGGCCTGTTGTGGCTCGGGTGACGTGTGCGGTATCCGCGTTGTCGGGCTGCGGTATCCATCCGCCCGCTGTGCGGACGGGGGCCTACGTACCCTGCGCGTACGGACGGTACGGACCCATACGCGCGGGGACCGTACGCGCACGGGGCATGCGCCGGGCTCGATCCGACGGACGTGGTGCGGCGGGTGGGGCTCGGCGGGCATGGCGCAGCGGTGGTGCAGCGGACGCGGCGCGGTGGACATGGCTCGGACTGTCCGTGCCGCTCCTCAGCACTGGCGTACCAGGTTCGAACGGTCGTACGCCGCCGGGCTCGGTCCGGCGCGGCACGGTGTGGTCCCTGCGGCACCCCGGCACCCCCGGCTCCCCCGGCACCCCGGCTTCGCAGGGCCCGCGCCGGGCCTGGTCCGGCCCATCCAGCTTGGGCGCCCCGCCCCGCCCCGCCCCGCACCGTCGGTCCCGGGCCGCGCGGCCCGGGACCGTGCTCTGCCGGGCCCTCACTTCTGCCGCTGGGGCGCACCCCGCACCCCGCACCCCCGAGACGCACCCCTGCTCCTCGGCCGCCGAGGCACCCCGTACCCCCGCCGCCGAGGCCGCACCGAGCACCTCCACCGCCGAGACGCCCCCGCGCCCCCTGGCCCCACCGCACCCTCACCGCACCCGCGCGCCATCGGGCCACTCACTCCACCGCCGTGACCACCCCGCGTCGGCCAAAAAAATCGCGCTCCGGCCACCCCCGCCCCGCACCCTGGCGATTCCCGCCGCCCGTCGGACCGCGCCATGCCCCACCCGGCGGTAGGCTGACGTGGCCCAATCCGCATGCTCGAAGGGACCCACCTCATGCCGCTCGAAGCCGGCCTTCTGGAGATCCTCGCCTGCCCCGCCTGTCACGCGCCCCTCAGCGACGCGTCCAGCGCGGACGCCCCCGAGCTGATCTGCACCGGCAAGGACTGCGGTCTCGCCTACCCGGTCCGGGACGGCATCCCCGTCCTCCTCGTCGACGAGGCCCGCCGCCCCGCCTGAGCTCAGAAACTCTGGCCCGGAGGCGCCACCGAGCCCAGCAGGCCCTGGCCGACCAGGCCCGAGCCCGGCAGGCCGAGCTGGGAAGGCCCGCGCCAAGAGCCGACCCGATCCGACCCAGAAGAACCCTGAGCCCAGCAAGGCCCAGAACCAGGCGCCCGGTGCGCCAAGGCTGAGCGCACCATCCGGTCGCTCAGCCCGAACGCCCGGCCCGAACGACCCCCCTGCGCGCAGCTCACCGCGCCCGGCGATCGGAGGCCCGCCCCATGCTCGACGAGTCGTTGCTGGACGACCCGGAGGCCCTGGCCCGGGTGGACCGCCGCGGTCTGCTGCGCGGCGCGGCCGAATCGGGTGCGCGGGTACGTACCGCCGCCCGGCACGCCGCCGAGGCCGGCCTGGCCGAGATCAAGGCGGAAGGCCGCCCCCGTGCCGTACTGATCGCAGGCCCCGGCACCGCCGCCGCAGGCGTGGCCGACCTGCTCGCCGCACTCGCGGGCGCCGCCTGCCCCGTGACCCGGCTGCACTCCTCCGGCGTCGCCCCCGCACCGGGTGCCCTGCGCTGGACCCTTCCCGGCTGGGCGGGCTCCGTCGATCTGCTGCTCCTGGTCACGACGGACGGCTCCGAGCCGGGCCTCGCGCTCCTCGCCGAGCAGGCGTACCGCCGCGGCTGCACCGTCGTCGCCGTCGCCCCGCAGAACTCCCCGCTGAGCGAATCCATCGGCGGCGTGCACGGCCTGGCCGTACCGATGGCGACCGCCCCGTACGAGGAGTACGACGAGAGCGCCACCGCAGGACCGGGCGCACTCTGGGCCCTCCTCACCCCGCTCCTCGTTCTCCTTGACCGTGTCGGCCTGCTCACCGCGTCCCCCGACACCCTGCGGCTGGTCGCCGACCGCCTGGACCGTACCGCCGAGCGTTGCGGCCCGGCCATCGCGACGTACAGCAATCCGGCGAAGATGCTCGCCTCCGAGCTGGCCGATTCGCTCCCCCTCGTCTGGACGGAGGGGCAGTACGCGGGCCCGGCGGGGCGCCGCTTCGCCGCCGTGCTCGCCGAGCTGGCGGGCCGCCCCGCGCTCAGCGCGGAGCTGCCCGAGGCCCTGCCCGCCCACGGTGTGCTGCTCGCCGGAGCCTTCGCCGCGGGCGCCGACCCAGGCGACTTCTTCCGCGACCGCGTCGACGAGCCGCAGCCCATGCACGCGCGCGTGGTGCTCCTGCGCGACCGCCCCACCGGCGGCCTCAGCGCCGCCCCCACCGCACGCGAGCTCGCCCTCAGCCACGACACGGCCATCAGCGAACTCGAACCCGAGGAGGGCAGCGAGCTGGAGAATCTCGCAGAACTCCTCGCCATCACGGATTTCGCCGCTGTTTACCTCGCGCTCGCCTCCGCCGGGCGATCATGACCACCACCACCACCACCAGCACCAGCACCAGCACCAGCACCAGCACCACAACACCCGTGCATATCCGACCCACCTGGCCTGCCCGGCCCACCACGCCAGCCCGGAGCCGCACCCGCACGTCACCCCACCTCCACACCCGCACGTCACCCCACCCCCGCACCCCACCCCCGCCCGCCCGAACCACATAGCCACCCATTCCACCCAGAGGGAAAGCACCATGGACCGCCTGTCGAACACCGTGCGCCCCTACGCCTGGGGTTCCACGACCGCCATCCCGGAACTGCTCGCCGTCGCCCCGACCGGTGAGCCCCAGGCCGAGATGTGGATGGGCGCCCACCCCGGAGCCCCCTCGCGCATCGACCGCGGCGCCGGTGGCGAGGAAGCCCTCTCCGACGTCATCGCCGCGCACCCGGAGCAGGAACTGGGCGCCGAGGCCGCCGCGAAATTCGGCCCGCGCCTCCCCTTCCTGCTCAAGCTCCTCGCGGCCGGCGCCCCTCTCTCCCTCCAGGTCCACCCGAACCTCACCCAGGCGAAAGAGGGGTACGAGAAGGAGGAGCGCCGAGGCGTCCCCATCGACGCCCCCGACCGCAACTACAAGGACGCCAACCACAAGCCCGAGCTGATCTGCGCGCTCACCCCCTTCGACGGCCTGTGCGGCTTCCGCCCGCCCGCCGAAGCCGCCGAGGTCCTGGCCACCCTCGACGTCGACTCGCTCAAGCCGTACGTCGACCTGTTGCGCGCGCACCCGGAAGAGGCCGCACTGCGCGAGGTACTCACCGCCGTGCTGACCGCCGACCGCGCCGAGATGGCCGAAACGGTCACCGAGGCCGCAGCCTCCGCCGAGCGCCTGGGTGGCGCGTACTCCCCGTACGCCTCGATCGCCCACCACTACCCCGGCGACCCGGGCGTCATCGCCGCCATGCTGCTCAACTACGTACAACTGCAGCCCGGAGAGGCCCTCTTCCTCGGCGCCGGTGTACCGCACGCGTACCTCAACGGCCTGGGCGTCGAGATCATGGCGAACTCGGACAACGTCCTGCGCTGCGGCCTGACCCCCAAGCACGTCGACGTACCCGAGCTCCTGCGCGTCGTCCGCTTCGAGGCCACCGACACCGGCGTCCTGCGCCCGGAGGCGTCCGCCGACGGCGAAGAGCTCTACGACACCCCGACCGACGAATTCCGGCTCTCGCGCTACGTCCTGGCCGAGCGTGCCGCGCCCCGCACACTGCCGGCCGCCAACCCGCAGATCCTGCTCTGCACGGCGGGCAGGGTCCGAGCCGGCGAACTCGTCCTCACACCGGGGGAATCAGCTTTTGTTCCCGCCCGCGAATCAGTTGAATTGTCCGGTACGGGGACCCTCTTCCGCGCCACAGTGGTCGCCTGACACATCATCCGCACGGCTGTCCCCGGCAAGCTGCAACAATGTGCCGCCGTAGGGCGGCGCCAGGGCCGCGGCATCAAGGAAGGGACACCTGCACCCATGAGTGCGTCAGGCGGAACCAAGGCGATCGTGGCGGCACTCGTCGCCAACCTCGCGATCGCAGTAGCCAAGTTTGTGGCGTTCCTCTTCAGCGGCGCGTCCTCGATGCTCGCGGAGAGCGTGCACTCGCTCGCCGACTCGGGCAATCAAGGCCTGCTGCTGCTCGGCGGCAAGAAGGCCAAGCGCGAGGCGACCCCCCAGCACCCCTTCGGCTATGGGCGCGAGCGCTACATCTACGCCTTCCTCGTATCCATCGTGCTCTTCTCGGTCGGTGGCATGTTCGCCATCTACGAGGGCTACGAGAAGATCAAGCACCCGCACGAGATCGAGATGTGGTACTGGCCGGTCGGCGTTCTCATCTTCGCGATCATCGCGGAGTCCTTCTCCTTCCGGATGGCCATCAAGGAGTCCAACCAGACGCGCGGCGACCTCTCTTGGAAGGAGTTCGTCCGCCGCGCGAAGGCCCCCGAGCTGCCCGTCGTCCTGCTTGAGGACCTAGGCGCACTGGTCGGCCTGGTGCTGGCGCTCGCTGGCGTGAGCATCGCCCTGGCGACCGGCAACGGCGTCTGGGACGGCATCGGCACCCTGTGCATCGGCATCCTGCTCATCGTGATCGCGATCATCCTGGCCGCCGAGACGAAGTCCCTCCTCCTCGGCGAGGCCGCGGGCACGGACGAGGTCGACAAGATCAAGGCCTCGATCGTCGACGGCGACACCGTCACCCGCGTCATCCACATGCGTACGCTCCACCTCGGCCCCGAGGAACTGCTGGTCGCCGCCAAGATCGCGGTCGAGGCCGGTGACACGGCGGCGGACGTCGCCCACGCGATCAACGCGGCGGAGGAGCGCATCCGCACAGCGGTCCCGATCGCGCGCGTGATCTACCTGGAGCCGGACATCTACAGCGAGTCGGCGGCAGCGGCGGGAGAGAACCCGGGCAGATCCCCGGGCGGCGAGCCCACCCCACCCACCGCGCACTGACGCGTCGTACAACCAACGCGCAGGAGGGCCCTCGCCGTTGAACGGCGGGGGCCCTCCTGCGTCTTTCGCTCTATCACTGAAGCTACTGAACCTCGCCCAGTACGCCGAGGATCGCCGCCGTGTCCGGCGCGGCCGACAGCCGGGCGCGGAAGTCGGTGTCCATCAGCTTGCGCGAGAGGAGCGCGAGGATCCGCAGGTGCTCGTCGCCCGCTGCCGCCTCCGGCACCGAGATCATGAAGACCAGTTTGGCCTTCGTCCCGTCCATCGACCCCCACTCGATGCCCTCCGCGGACCGCGCGAAGCCCACGGTCGGGGCGGACACCGCATCGGTCTTGGCATGCGGAATGGCGATCTCCTCGCCCAGCCCGGTCGTGCCCTGCGCCTCGCGCGCGAGCGCGACCCGCACCAGCTCGTCCACGTCCCGGACGTTCCCGGTGGCGGCCAGCATCCCGGCCATCTCGCGGATGGCCGCCTCCTTGTCCTGCGAGGTGAGCTGCACCTTCACGGTCTGCCCGGTGAGATACCCGGAAAGCACCTCGCCCTCAGCGGAGCCCGCGGGGGCAGCCGGGGACGCAGGGGCGCCGGCGGGAACCGACACCGCCCTGTCGATACGTACGGCCGCACCGACACCAACAGCCGCGCCACTCACAGCAGATCCGGCCCCGACACCGGCCGGGACACGAGCCCCGACCAGAGCAGCCTCAGGCCCCATCGCACCGGCACCAGCCCCGGCGCCGATACCCGCGCCGCGCTTGCCCCGCTCTTTGATGCCGATCAGCGCGTTGGTAGTGATCGCGGTGACAACAGTTCCCGCAGCCACGGCCACGAAGAACATCGGTACGCCACCGACCGCACCCAGCACAGCGACGATCGGCCCGCCGTGCGGCACCGCATCCTCCACGCCGGCCAGACCGGCGAGCGCACCGGCGACCGCGCCACCGAGCATGTTCGCCGGAATGACCTGCGCCGGCCGGGCCGCCGCGAACGGAATCGCACCTTCGGAGATGCCGAACATGCCCATGAAGAGCGCCGCCATACCGGTCTCGCGCTCCTGCTCCGAGTACAGCCGACGCCGGATCAGCGTGGCCAGCCCCTGCCCGAGCGGCATCACCGGAATCGCGGCGGCACACATACCCATGACGGTCTGGTTGCCGGTGGCGATGAGCCCCGCACCGAACAGGAACGCCGTCTTGTTGACCGGACCGCCCATGTCGAACGCGATCATCAGCCCAAGAATCGCGCCCAGCAGAATCGCGCTGGTCCCGGTCATCCCGCTGAGCCAGTCGGTGAGATGCGTGAAGACCCACGAGATCGGCTTCCCGATGACGTAGATGAAGAAGAGCCCCAGCGCCGTCGTCGCGACAATCGGAATCACGATGATCGGCATGATGGGCCGGGCGAACTTCGGAACCGGCACCTTCTTGATCCACAGCACCAGATATCCGGCCAGGAAGCCGGTGACGATCGCACCGATGAAGCCCGCGCCCGCCTCCGAGTCGTACAGCGCCCCGGTGTTCGCGATCCAGCCGCCGATCATGCCCGGCACGAGCGCCGGCCGGTCGCCGATCGCGTAGGCGATGTAACCGGACAGGATCGGCACCATCAGCGTGAAGCCGATGACCCCGATGTTGTTGACGTCTATCCAGAAGGAATCCTTCGGGATGACAAGACCTTCCGGCGTCGCGTGTCCGCCGATCGCCAGCGAGATCGCGATCAGCAGCCCGCCGACCACGACGAACGGGATCATGTACGAGACGCCATTCATCAGCGCCTTGTACGCGAGGCTGCGCTCCTTGCCGCCGCCACCGCTGTTGCTCAGCGGCGCCGCCGAGCCGCCTCCTCCGCCCGCACCGTGCACGGGTGCGGTCATCACCTGCTCGATCAGCTGCTCGGGATGACGGATGCCCTCCGCCACACCGACGGCCAGCACCCTCTTCCCGACGAACCTGCTGCAGTCGACGTCCTTGTCGGCCGCGATGATGATCCCGTCAGCGGCTCTGACATCGTTGTCAGTCAGAACGTTTTCAGCCCCGATGGAACCTTGGGTCTCCACCTTCATATCGATGCCGAGCTGCTCGGCGGCCTGCGCCAGCTTCTCCGCGGCCATGTATGTGTGGGCGATACCGGTGGGGCAGGCGGTAACCGCGAGCAGCTTCAACTTCTTCTGCCCGCTCAGGTCTCCGCCCCCGGTGGGGCCGGCCGGACTCGTCATGTGGATCTCCTAACAACTGACGACTGCGTTCCACAACGTCGCGCATATGTTCCCGGTGTACAGGCATCGTGCAACACATGGAACACAAGAACAAAAGTCCTAAAAGCCCCACTTGCTGCACTATGACCACACTGGTTCCAGCCATGGCCCTGAACAGGCGGGCTGGGGAGCACTGCTCCGATCGGTGTAGATTCGTGACCTAGCCAGACGTCGCTGCTGATGGCGGTCGGGCGGTCCGCGGACCGGCCGAGGGAGAGAGGGCCTTCGACGGACTGCGCTGCTAGCGCTCGGGCATTCCTGTGCCCGCCGCCGCAGAGTCAGCCGTATTCACACCTCGACCCAACCCACGAGGAGCAGCCCGCATGACGACTGTCGCCACCGGCCAGGACTTCAAGGTCGCCGATCTCTCCCTTGCCGCCTTCGGGCGCAAGGAGATCACTCTCGCCGAGCACGAGATGCCCGGCCTGATGTCGATCCGCAAGGAGTACGCCGCGACCCAGCCGCTCGCCGGCGCCCGTGTCACCGGCTCGCTGCACATGACCGTGCAGACGGCCGTGCTCATCGAGACCCTGGTCGCCCTGGGCGCCCAGGTCCGCTGGGCCTCCTGCAACATCTTCTCCACCCAGGACCACGCCGCCGCCGCCATCGCGGTCGGCCCCGAGGGCACCCCGGAGAGCCCCAAGGGCATCCCGGTCTTCGCCTGGAAGGGCGAGAGCCTGGCAGAGTACTGGTGGTGCACGGAGCAGGCCCTGACCTGGCCGAACACCCCCACCAGCGGCCCGAACATGATCCTGGACGACGGTGGCGACGCCACTCTCCTCGTCCACAAGGGCGTCGAGTTCGAGAAGGCCGGCGAAGTCCCGGACCCGGCCACCGCGGACAGCGAGGAGTACGGCTACATCCTCGGCGTGCTGACCCGCACCCTCGGCGAGAACCCGCAGAAGTGGACCCAGCTCGCCTCCGAGATCCGCGGTGTCACCGAGGAGACCACCACCGGCGTACACCGCCTGTACGAGATGCACCGCGACGGCGCCCTGCTGTTCCCGGCGATCAATGTGAACGACGCCGTGACGAAGTCGAAGTTCGACAACAAGTACGGCTGCCGCCACTCGCTGATCGACGGCATCAACCGCGCCACCGACGTCCTGATCGGCGGCAAGGTCGCTGTCGTCTGCGGCTACGGCGACGTGGGCAAGGGCTCCGCGGAGTCGCTGCGCGGCCAGGGCGCCCGCGTGATCATCACGGAGATCGACCCGATCTGCGCGTTGCAGGCCGCCATGGACGGCTACCAGGTCGCGACGCTGGACGACGTGGTCGCCATCGCCGACATCTTCGTCACCACGACCGGCAACAAGGACATCATCATGGCCGCCGACATGGCCAAGATGAAGCACCAGGCGATCGTCGGGAACATCGGCCACTTCGACAACGAGATCGACATGGCCGGCCTCGCCGCGATCCCCGGCATCGTCAAGGACGAGGTCAAGCCTCAGGTCCACACCTGGAAGTTCCCCGACGGCAAGGTCCTCATCGTTCTCTCCGAGGGCCGCCTGCTGAACCTGGGCAACGCGACCGGCCACCCGTCGTTCGTGATGTCCAACTCCTTCGCGGACCAGACCCTGGCCCAGATCGAGCTGTTCACCAAGCCCGAGGAGTACCCGACCGACGTCTACGTGCTGCCCAAGCACCTCGACGAGAAGGTCGCCCGCCTCCACCTCGACGCCCTCGGCGTCAGGCTCACGACCCTGCGCCCGGAGCAGGCCGCCTACATTGGCGTCCCGGTTGAGGGCCCGTTCAAGTCTGACCACTACCGCTACTGATCCACACCTCAGTGGCAGAACCTCAGCAGTAGGTTTCAGGCAGGCCCCCGCACCCCCGTGCCGGGGGCCTGCCCCGTTTCAGACCTCTGCAGGACTCTGAAGGACCTCATGCCCCGCGGCCGTTATTCGCTCCACGATTCCCACGACCACACCCCCCTCGGTGAAGAGCACTTCCACTGCGCCCCCGGCCCCTCCGGCTGGCGCTACGTCTCCCAGATCACCACCCCCTCCGGCGACCACGGCGGTTCCGTCGACCTCACCCTCGACGAACTGGGCCGCCCCATCCGCGTCGAACTGAACGCCGCGAGCTGGCAAGTACGCGGCGCCGCCCTCGAAGGCGTCACCTGGGTCCGCACCGACCCGACCGGCACTCACGCCACCGAAGGCAACGTCCCCGCGCACGCCTTCACCGCCACATCCCCCGCATTCCTCATCGCCACAACCCGTCTGTTGCGCCTCACCCCCGGTTCCCCCGCCACTCGCGTCCGCCTCGTCGCCTTCACCGACCCGGTCCTCGCCCCCCGCACCCTCGACCAGTCCTGGGCCCTGATGAAGAGTGAAGCGCACGCCACTGACAATGGCCCCCTGACGGTGGACGAATACCAGGTCAGCGCCCTGGACACGGGCGAGCAGCACACCATCCACATCGCCGGGGACGTGGTCCTCTCGGCACCGGGCATCGAACTGGAACACCTTGAGACACCCCCTTCGGCCTTCCCCGAGCCGGGCATGTGAGGCACGGGCAGTTGACCACCGGGCCCACGCCCCACTGAGCCGCCGCCCCCGCGTCCAGTGAGTCGACCGCCAACGGCAACCGATCCAGAATCCAGATCACCGCGTAGGCCGCAAACACCCGAGCCGTACGCCGCAAACACCGCACACCGCGCACCCGCGAGCCGATCTAAGCAGGCGGCGCGAACCCCGTGGCAGAAGGTGTCGGCGTCGCCGCCTCGCCCCCCGGCCCCTCGCCCACCCGCGCAGCCTCGCCCCCCGTTCCCACATCCGGGTCCGCTCCCACTCCCAAGCCCACGGACGCCCTCACTCCATATCCTGGCCTCGCCACAGGCCCCGGTCCCGGTCCCGCGTCCGGAGGCGCGAAAGCGCTCGTACGCACAGGCCCGCCCGGAGCCATGGGTATCGCCGCACGGTCGTGAGCGCCAGCCACCCCGCCCACACCAGCACCGCCCGTCCCGCCCACACCAGCACCGCCCGTCCCGCCCGCGCCAGCACCACCCGTCCCGCCCGCGCCACCCCGCACATCGACCGCCCCCGCCCCCGCCGCCACGAACGCCTTCCGCGCGTCCCGCGACTGCCGCTCGTTCACCACTGCCGCCAAATACGCGGCAGGCGGTACACTCTCCGGCGCAGGCGCCCCCGTACGCGCCGCCAGATCACCGGCCAGCCGCTCCGCCATCGACCAGCTCACCTGCGGATCGAGCTGCCTCATCCGCGTCAGGTACTGCCGGACCGCGAGCCACAGCGAATCAGGCACGCCCGAAAGATCCAGTCCCGTGAACCGCCCCACGAGCCACGGCGGCGGAGGCGGCACAGCGGCCATCCGACCGGCCGCAACGCGTTCGCGCACCACAAGAGTCCCGGCGAACACATCGCCGATTCGCCGCCCGCGCTCGGACACCAGCGAAGCGATGCAGGCGACGACTCCGAACGTCATCAGGATCTCCACCACGCCGACCGCCCCACGCACCAGCGCGTGCCGGAACCGGATCGGCCCCCCGTCGTCGCGCACCACCCGCAACCCGCAGGCCAGCTTCCCGAGCGACTGCCCGTGCGTGAGCGTCTCCACCGCGATCGGTGCCCCCACAAGCACCAGCAGGAACGAGGCCACAGCGAGTGCCATGCCCGCTGCCTCGTCCAGCGACCCAGTGGCGAGCGCCAGCCCGATCGACACCAGCAGATACACCGTCCACACCACTGCCATGTCGATGGCCAGAGCAAGTGCCCGGCTGGGCAGCTTCGCCGGACGCAGCCCCAGTACGACCGCATCGCCCGTCACAAGCTCACTCACGGATTGCCCACCCTTCGACGACCTTCCCTGCTCCCTGGAACGCTCAGTCTGCCAAGCTGGCCCGCAGCGCGCGCCGCGTAGTACGGACCGTACGGACCCAGTGCCTGGAGCAGCAGCCGACCATGGACCTCGACGTCTTCGTGACCACCCACCACGCCGAGTGGGACCGCCTGGACCACCTCCTGCGCCGCGGCCGCCGTCTCACCGGTGCCGAGGCCGACGAACTCGTCGCCCTCTACCAGCGCACGGCCACCCACCTCTCCCTGATCCAGTCCAGCGCCCCCGACCCCATGCTCACCGCGCGCCTGACTCAGCTGGTGGCCCGCGCCCGCTCCACCGTGACGGGCGCCCGCCGCGCGTCCTGGCGCGACGCGACCCGCTTCCTCACCGCCGGATTCCCCGCAGCGATGTACCGCACCCGCCACTGGTGGGTACCGACGGCGCTGCTCTCCACGGCCGTGGCCGCCATGATCGGCTGGTGGATCGCCACCCACCCCGAGATCCAGTCCGCCATCGCGGCCCCGTCGGAACTCCGCGAGATGACCCGCCCGGGCGGCCAGTACGAGGCCTACTACTCCAGCCACCCTGCGGCGTCCTTCGCCGCCCAGGTCTGGACGAACAACGCCCAGGCCGCCGCCATGTGCCTGGTCCTGGGTGCCTTCCTCTGCTTCCCGGTCATCTGGATCCTCTTCCTCAATATGCTGAACCTTGGCGTTGGCATGGGCCTGATGTCCTCGGCAGGCCGCCTCGACACCTTCCTCGGCCTGGTCCTCCCACACGGCCTGTTGGAACTCACCGCGGTCTTCGTCGCCGCCGGCACCGGCCTCCGCCTCGGCTGGACCCTGATCGACCCCGGCCCCCGCCCGCGCCGCGTCGCCCTCGCCCAGGAAGGCCGAGCAGCCCTCGGCATGGCCATCGGCCTCGCCCTGGTCCTCTTCGTGTCGGGCGTCATCGAGGGCTTTGTTACGCCGTCGGGCCTGCCCACCTGGGCACGCATCACCATCGGCATCGTCGCCGAGCTGGCATTCCTCCTTTACGTCTATGTCCTCGGTGGCCGTGCGACCCGAGAAGGCGAGCACGGAGACATCGAACTTGCCGACCGAAGCGCGGAGCTCCCCACGGCGGCGTGATGTGCGTAAGGCCCCGCTGACCTGCTAGTGTCCTGTCAACCCACAAAAGCCGTTGACGCGGTTCGTGTGGGGAGGTAGATTCGAACGGTTGCCTGCAGTTGGACATACTCAACCGCAACAGCTAGTGTCTATATCACTCTCGTGGGAATTGACTCCCGGAGAGCCTCTCGAATTCATTCGAAACACGAAGCCGATTAGCTCGGCCGAAATGCTTCTGATAAAGTCGGAATCGCCGGAAAGGGAAACGCGAAAGCGGGAACCTGGAAAGCACTCCGCCGACGGGGAATCGGACGCGAAAGCGTCTGGTAGAGTCGGAAACACGAAATACCGAAGGGAAGCGCCCGGAGGGCCCCGTGAAAAGGGACCAAAGGAAGCGTCCGTTCCTTGAGAACTCAACAGCGTGCCAAAAGTCAACGCCAAATGTTGATACCCCGGCCCATCCTTTGTGGGTGGGTTGGTGGTTCCTTTGAAAAGACCCGGACGGCCCTTTTGCTTCGGCAGGGGGTGCGGCCGGGCAACACTAGCGAGGACGCTGTGGACATCACGCCTTATTCCGGCTGTGGTGTCCCGCTCGTCGTGTGTGTCTCCCGATTACGGGAAAACATTCACGGAGAGTTTGATCCTGGCTCAGGACGAACGGCTGGCGGCGTGCTTAACACATGCAAGTCGAACGATGAAGCCTTTCGGGGTGGATTAGTGGCGAACGGGTGAGTAACACGTGGGCAATCTGCCCTTCACTTCGGGACAAGCCCTGGAAACGGGGTCTAATACCGGATAATACTTCCTGCCTCATGGGGGGAAGTTGAAAGCTCCGGCGGTGAAGGATGAGCCCGCGGCCTATCAGCTAGTTGGTGGGGTAATGGCCTACCAAGGCGACGACGGGTAGCCGGCCTGAGAGGGCGACCGGCCCACACTGGGACTGAGACACGGCCCAGACTCCTACGGGAGGCAGCAGTGGGGAATATTGCACAATGGGCGAAAGCCTGATGCAGCGACGCCGCGTGAGGGATGACGGCCTTCGGGTTGTAAACCTCTTTCAGCAGGGAAGAAGCGCAAGTGACGGTACCTGCAGAAGAAGCACCGGCTAACTACGTGCCAGCAGCCGCGGTAATACGTAGGGTGCGAGCGTTGTCCGGAATTATTGGGCGTAAAGAGCTCGTAGGCGGCTTGTCACGTCGGTTGTGAAAGCCCGGGGCTTAACCCCGGGTCTGCAGTCGATACGGGCAGGCTAGAGTGTGGTAGGGGAGATCGGAATTCCTGGTGTAGCGGTGAAATGCGCAGATATCAGGAGGAACACCGGTGGCGAAGGCGGATCTCTGGGCCATTACTGACGCTGAGGAGCGAAAGCGTGGGGAGCGAACAGGATTAGATACCCTGGTAGTCCACGCCGTAAACGTTGGGGAACTAGGTGTTGGCGACATTCCACGTCGTCGGTGCCGCAGCTAACGCATTAAGTTCCCCGCCTGGGGAGTACGGCCGCAAGGCTAAAACTCAAAGGAATTGACGGGGGCCCGCACAAGCAGCGGAGCATGTGGCTTAATTCGACGCAACGCGAAGAACCTTACCAAGGCTTGACATACACCGGAAAGCATCAGAGATGGTGCCCCCCTTGTGGTCGGTGTACAGGTGGTGCATGGCTGTCGTCAGCTCGTGTCGTGAGATGTTGGGTTAAGTCCCCGCAACGAGCGCAACCCCTGTCCTGTGTTGCCA
>NZ_JBDHNH010000017.1:0-111515 GCF_039766235.1 Streptomyces changchenzhani
CCCCCCCCTTCCTTCCCCTTTCCTTCCCTTCCTTTCCCTTCCCCTTGTGCAGCAACGAGTAACCGATTACGCGCTCGGAATGCATGCCTCGATCGCTGGCCCCAATCAGGGTAATTTCCTTTTTGGTCTCGGGGTCGATATATCGCCCGGCGGCATAGTTGCGCTTTGTTTCATAGTCATTGTTCGCATAGCGGGCCAACTGGGTCGCCTGCCCAAGCTCATCTTTATTTGGGTCTACCTTTTCTGACTTTACCCTACCCTTGTCTTCATCAGAAACCCGGTAGTCCGCACTCTCGCCACGTGTTGTTGGGCGCCAAGCTTTCCCGTTCGATTCAAGGAGTCCAAGGATGCCGGAGTTGTCGTTCTTCTCAACCGGCTTGAGGTTGCCCTCAGGAGTAAGCTCCTGAACGGTGCCGTCCTTGCTGAGAAGATACATAGGGACATCGTCGCCGTCCTTGACCTTGCACCGGTCCAGGTCCCGCTCGACGTCCTCGTCGATCTTCTTGTGGTCCTTCTTGCTCTGGTCGATCTTGCCGCCGTGTTTTTCGAGGATGTCGACCGTCTCGTCGGCCTTCTTGTCGACGGCGTCCTCGGCCTTGTCCATGACACTGGCGAGCTTGTGGAAGCGGCTGTCCTTCTTGACCGAGCTGCGGCGCTTGCCGCCGCCGCCCTTGTGGTCGCCCTTTTTCTTGTCGAAGTTGTCGCGGGTCTCTTTGTAGCCGCCCGTCGCCCGGTCGAACTCGTCGAACTCGATGACGAGGTCCTGTGCCATGCCCGCGCCGCCCGAGGCGTAGTCGGCGGGGTTGTCGTCGGCGCCGAGGTGATCGGTGAAGACCTCTTCGATCTTGCCGAGTATCTTGGCTTCGATCTTGTCCGTCACTATGGACGTGATCTCGTCGACCGCGTAGTCGATGGCTTCGTGCAGCGCGATCCGGCAGGCAACGATGGCTGCGGCAGTCAGGAGCCCGCTGACGCCGGCGGTGAAGAACATGCCGACGACGCCGGCGGTGGCCGCGCCAGCTGCCGTCCCGAGGTCGGCAATGCACGCGATCTTGCAGCCTTCGACCAGAACGGCACAGTCGTCGAGGGCGTCGCCCAGATCGTCCAGCGCCTTCGCGAAGGTGGCCAGGTCTTTGCTGGTGAGCTTGCCCCAGCGGCGGTCGATGGCGGTGACGGTCTCGCCTTTGCTGCGCCCGCCCACGAGGTGCGAGCAGGCGTTGTTGCCTTCCTTCACGACGTCGCGGAGGCCGTCGGCGAGGTGGCGGTAGTCCTTGGCGCAGTCCCGTACCTCGTCCTCGTCGATGTTGGGCCACTGGACGCCGACGAGATCAAGTACCTCCACGAGTTCATCGGGCAGGTTCTTCCCCATGCGACGCGTCCCCCTCGGTGATCAAGTCCTGTCACCCTTACGGTCATATGAGGGGCCGTCAACCCGACTTTCGTTCGGTACCGATCGATACCGGGCGAACATGAGCGACGGGGTGGCGTGTTATCGAGGACGCAGGCAGAACACCGCCTCGTCCGTGCCGATCACGAGGTGACCGTCAGGAGTTGCGGCCAGGCCGCTGACCGGCGGTCCGGGGCGGAAGGGCCGCATTTCACCGGCGTCCAGACGGTGGTACTCGACCAGACCATCCGCCCAGCCGACCGCCAGCACCAGGCCCACCGGCGTATGCGCGCAGCTCAACGCGACAACGGGGCAGGAGCGTTCGGCGACAGGAGCAGTCAGCGGTTCCTGTTCCGGTGCCCACATCCGGACCCGGCCGTCGGCGCCGCCGCTGTACAGGAGCGGCACGCTCGGTCCGCTCTCGCCCAGGGGCAGGTCGACTGCGGCCAGGGCCGTTACGGGCCCCTCGTGGAGGAGGGCCGTGCGCGGGGCTGCGTCGGGGGCCCCGATGGTTACGGTGTGTACGGTGCCGGTGGCATCGGCCACGGCCGCGAGGTTCTCGGTGGCCGCCATCGCTGTGCCCGATGTCTGTGCCAGGAGCGCGGTGAGCGCATCGGCGGCCTGTTCGACCGGCGTGGGCCCGTCGTCCAGGAGTGCCGTGAGGCCGGACACCGGGCGCGCGGCCGACAGCTTCTGTGTATGCAGGCTCCCTTGGCTGTCGAGGGCCCAGACCGTGCCGTCCGGCAGGGCGCTGAGCGCCGTGGTCTGGGGAATGCGCTGGGTAAGACGTCCGGTGGGGACAGCGTCGGGCAAGGCCACGGTCCGCAGCACACCCTGATGATCGGACAACAGGATCTGCCCCTCCAACGGCCCGTTCCCCACCGCCACTGCGAAGACCGGGCCGGGCCACGGAGGGCTGATGTCCCCGTACACCCGGCCCCAGACCAGCTCCCACGATGCGCCGGCCCCCGCCAGTTGAGCCAGTGTCGGCTTCAGCCGGGGGTCCGCACCGTCACCCAGCGCTGTGAGCAGGACAAGTGCCCGGTTGGCGGGAAGCTGGTCGCGAAGGAGCGACTGCCCTGCGCGCAGCCATGCCGCGCGCAGGCCGCCGTACGGCGAATCGTCCAGCTCGTAGCCAGTAGCGATCCGCACCGGGTCCGCCGCACACACCGCAGCCGGGTCCGCCAGATCCGGCAAAGGGATGGGAAGTTCCGCGGAAGGGGCACGGTCCTGCGTGGCGGGCGGAGGTTCGTACCGAGCGGTCTCCGTCCACTGCGCCTCGTCGAGATCCATCACCGCCGGAGCGGCTGCGCCCAGCGAGCGGAGTACGGGGTGTCCGCTGCGCACCTCGACGACCAGCCGGACATGCTCCACACCCGCGAGCGCGATCACCAACTCGGCAAGTCCCGGGGCGTCTTCCGCCGCGTGCAGGTCCGGGAGCACGATGAATGTGCGGCGACGGTCACGCTCAAGCGCGGTGACCAGGTGCGAAAGTTTCCGGACCGGCACACCAAGCTGGTCCGCCAGCGCCCACACGGCGCTGAGCACCCGATGCCCGGTCAGCGGTGCAACCGCGTGCACCGTTCGATGCGCCACGGTGCCCGGACGCGAGCCGTGGTGCACCAACCAGGCCAGCAGCGACGATTTGCCGCAACCCGCACCGCCCGATACCACGCACAGCCTCGGCGCAGCAGGATCCGCCAGCCACGCCAAGAGGGCCGCAGCAGCCGGCTCTCTGCCCCGCGCGGGCCGCGCCCAAGGGGTGTCGGTCACTGATGGCCCGCCTGCTGAGCCGTGTGGATGATCAGCTCCTTCATCCCCGACTCCCGAGAGTCCGCATCGAGGCCGTAGTCAAAGCTGTGCGTGAACTCTGCCGACGGAAAGGTGTGTTGCATCCAGGACGCGCAATAGTGCCCCGGCATCATGCACGGTTCCAGCTCGCAGTAGACCCTGCGCACCTGCTCCGGCGTTACCCCCTCGCCCGCCAGCCGCTGCCACACCAATTCCTCCGGATGCGCCCGCCCGGGCCCGGTCGCATCGGTGACCGTCTGCTTCCGGCCCGCATCGTCGACGTACTCGAACGCCGCGGAGAAAGGGAAGTTGAGAGTGTGGCGCACGTCGTCCAGGACCCGCGGCCACCAGCTTTCCCGCTCCGCGAACGCTCCGGCGTCGATCTGCCGCAGCTCCGCGTTCAACTCCCGGAAAGCTGCGGCAGCCACCGACAGTGCCGGTGAAGCTGCGATCACCAGCAGGCGTCTGTCCAGTGCTGTCAGCGCGGCATTGAAGGCCGTGATACTCGTGCTGACGAACATGTCGTCCTCATCGGACCCCAAGAACACGGCTTGCAGGGCTCCGTCGGGGCGCACACACAAGTGAGCCAACCCGTCTGTGCCGACCCGTAGCCAACGCTCCAGTTCGTTCGGCGGACGTGAGAGGTCCTGATGCGACGCGAACACACCCAGGGCGAGGGCGTCGCCCGGCCCTGCCGCCTGAAAGTAGGGCGTCACGTGCAGGGGCACGCCCACCGCCGCGAGAGTCTCTCTCGCGGCGGTGGGCACGAGCGGTCCGTGTCCTCCGGTGATGTCGAACCGGCGCATGCCATCCAGGCCGAAGTGGGCGACAGACGGCTCCGGAACAGGGACTGACACGGGGGCACCTCACACAGCTCACACAACAGATGGCGGATCGGTACGACCATAGACCGGTCCCCTACCAAGTTCCCACCGTGCGGGTGGGTCCGCTGCAGGTGGGAGACGTGCAAGCCGCCGGACCCAGGCGGGCCCCGTTGTCGGCAGGGTCGGTCCGCCGCTGCGGGGACGGGTGCGCCACCATGGGGGTATGCGGACCCGACCTGTACTCGTATATGACGGTGACTGTGCCTTCTGCACCACCTGTGTGCGGTTCATCGAGCGGCGGATCAAGCCCGGCTGCGAAACCACCCCGTGGCAGTTCGCCGACCTCGGCTCCCTGGGCGTTGCTCAAGAGCGCGCCGAGTACGAAGTGCTGTGGGTCACCCCGGCCGGAGTGACGTACGGCGGCGCGCAGGCCGTCGCCAAGCTGCTGCTCAACGCGGGCGGCGCGTGGGCCGTCGCGGGAGCGCTGCTCACGCTGGCGCCCTTGCGCTGGGTCGCCCCGGGCGCGTACCGGCTCATCGCCGCCAACCGCGAGCGCATGCCGGGCGGGACCCCCGCCTGCGCGCTGCCGCCGGCAGCGACGCGAGGGGGCGGCCGGCCCTGAAGGATCCCGCCCCCCTCACCCGCCCGTAGGCGACCGGCCCGTCAGTGACGCCAGGCTGCTGCGTACGTGGTCCATGTGCGCCTGCATTTCCTCGCGGGACTCGTCGTGCTCCCGCAGGATCCGCTCGGTCTCCCGCACGACCCGCTCCTCAAGCACCCGCGCCTGCGCGATCAGCTCCGCGCCCCGCGCCTCCGCGTCCTCCTGGCCGTGCCTGGACGCCTCCTCCGTATCGGCCAGCAGGCGTTTCGCGTCGGCCAAGGACGCCTCGGCGTGCGCGGTCAGCTCCGCGTGACGGGCCTCCAGGCGGGTTTCCCGGGCGGCGACCTCGTGCCCGGACGCCTCCCAGCGCTCCGCGTGGTCCTTCTCCTGGGCGGCGACCACCGCGGCTGCGCGCTCCCGCGTGTTCGCCAGCGTCGCGACGGCCTCTTCGCGCCACTGCGTCGCGTCCCGGCGCGCACCGGTCCGCGCCTCGTCGGCCGCTTCCTGCGCCGCGAGCAGCACCTGCTGGGCGCGGGCCTCCGCGTCCGCCCGTACCGCCTCCGCGTACTCACGCGCCGCCGCACGGGCCGCCTGCGCCGCGCTCTCCGCGGCCTCGTGCTCGGCCTGCGCCTCGTCGCGCACCGAGGCCCGCAGCTCCGTGTCCTCCTCCTGGACCACCGCCAGGAGGTACTGGGCCCGCTCGCTCAGCGTCTCGTACGTCTGCGGGGCCAGTCCCTGCGCCCGTTCGCTCAGCGCGGCTGCCCCGGCCTCCATCTCCTTGGCGAGGACGGTGAGGCGCGCGACGCGCTCCCACGCGTCGTCCCGGTCCTTGGACAGCTCGGCGGCACGGTGTTCCACCTGCTCCGGCAGGTAACCGCGCCCTCGCACAACGACGAAGCCGTGAGGTGACGGCGAAACCGGTGAACTCATCCTTGTAGCCCCTCTCCGACACACAGCGCGGTACGGCGCACGCTCATCCTGGTGGATCAGAGGGAGCAGAGGGAAATGCGCAAAAACCGGCGTCCACCCACCCGACCGGTCCAAGGGTGCGTCAGCCAGCGCCGGAGGCCGGAATCGGCCGGTCCGCGCGCAGCGCACCGAACAGCCTTTCGGCCGCCGCGTCGTCCCACAACACCACATCGCCCACCCCGGGCAGCTCCGGCTCACCCGCCACCGGCACCGTCATCGTCGCCCCGTCGTCGCCCCATCGCCGTCCGCGAGCAACGCGATCCGCTTGGGCCGGCTCATTCGACGACGCCTCATACGAGTCATACGAGTCATACGAGCATGATTGAGGCGCCCGACCCGTACCGCAGGTCGAGCGCCCCCATCACATCGTCACGCTGTCACGCCGTCGCGCCCGGTCAGAGCAGGCCGTCCCACATCTGCTCAAGCAGCACCGACCACCAGCTCTCCGGCGACGCGAGCGCCGCCGGGTCCAGAGCCACCAACTGCGCCTGGAAGTCCACCGTCCAGCGGCCCGCCTGCTCCGGGTTGAGACCGAAGCGCAGCCGCCACATCCGGCCGAGCAGCGCCAGCGAACGGGCGAACTCCGGCAGCCCCGTGTTCACGAACTGCGGCGGCACCGGCTGACCACCGGGACCCGCCTCCACCGGCACGGCCACAATGTGCGCCGTGCCGTACTGGACGCAGATCGCCCGGCCGAAGTCACTGCCCATGACCAGATACGAACCCGCGTCGGACGCCGGCTGCACACCGCGCTGCGTCGCGAGCTCCGCCAGCGTCGGCACCGGCTGACCCGGCGCCGCCTGCGCCCAGAAGAATGGCCCGAAATCGATGGGCAACCCTGCCCAGACGAGCGTGCGCGCCACGATCTCCGGCACACCCTGACGCGACACCGCGCCCTGGTCGAAACGGAACACGCCCTGCGGACCGAAAGCACCGGCCAGCTCGTGCGCGACCCCCTCGGGCGGGATCGGCGGCGCCTGCATCACCTGGCTCGGGTGCGGCAGCGGCGCCCGCAGCGGCGCCGGACGCGCCGGGCCGTCCGCGACCTGGTGCAACTCGCCCTGGTGCGTGAGCAGATGCTGTATGCCCTGCTGACGGCTCGAATGATCCTTGCCGTACGGCGCCACACTCGTGATCCGTACCTGCGGCCAGGTCTCCCGGATCATCCGGGCGCAGTAACCGCCGGGCAGCTCGCACGACTCCAGCTCGGTGTGCAGTTCGAGCACCTGCTGCGGCGGCACGTTCATCGCGCGCAGCTCATGCAGGATCTGCCACTCCGGGTGCGGTGTCCCGGGCGCGGAGCGGCGGATCAGCTGCTGCTCGGAGCCGTCCTGACCCCGGTAGCGCAACACGGCCTGGTAGCCGGGGCCGACCGTCGGCAGCCCGGTGGGCTGCTGCGGATAGCCGTACGCCGGAGGCCGCTGGGCGCCCTGATGCTGCGGCATGTGCCCCTGCGGCAGCGGCGGCTGCGGCGTGTGCGGCTGCGGCGCACCACCGCCGGGCCTGCCGGGCGGGCCGGGCGGCTGCGGGCCACCCGGAGGCGGACCCACCTGACCGGGCCCGGCGAACATGGTGGCCGCCTGATGCGTACCCGCCCCGGGAGCGCCAGGGGGGCCGGGGGGATGCGGACCTCCGGCACCCGGAGGACCCGGAGGACCGGGCGGGTGCGGGCCACCGGCACCCGCGGGGCCGGAGGGCTGCGGGAAGCCGGGCATGCCACCGCCCTGACTCGGGTCGGCGAACATCGTCGCGGCGTGATGCACACCGCCACCGGGCGGAGGCGACGGCGGACCGGGCGGCTGCGGGGCACTCGGCATCCCGCCACCCTGACTCGCGTCCGCGAACATCGTCGCCGCGTGATGCACACCGCCGCCGGCGGGAGGCGACGGCGGCCCTGGCGGGCCCGAGGTCTGCGGCCCGTCCGGGCCCAGCTGCGAAACGAGCTGAGTCGGTACGTACCCACCGGCCGGCGCACCCGGCGCACCGGGACCCGAAGGAGCCGGGGCCCCACCGGGCCGCGCACCCGGCGTACCGGGGGCGCCGGGCGGCGGCGGAGTCGTCGAACCGCCCCCCCGCCCACCACGCGGCGGCATGGAGGCCTTGCTGGTCGCGGCGTCGGAGATGTCCCCCGAGCCCTGACCGGGCCGAGCGGGCCCGGCGGGACCCGCCGGAGGCATCGGCGACACGGAAGGCTGCGGACCCGGCGCGGCGGCGTTGCCCGGCAGCGCGGCGCCGTTCCCGGGCAGCGCCGGGGTGACCGTCGTCGAGGGAAGCCGGCTGCCGCCCGACATCAGCGAAGTCTTGGCCTCGGGCGGCACACCCGGCGGCCGGACGTCGTCCTCGTCGGATCCCGAGAGCATGGGCGCGTACACCGTGGAAGGCAACGGCACCGAAGCGTCGTCGGAGCCGGCATCCGAGTTGGTGTCGATCCCGGCCCACGGGGTCGCCCCGACGGGCACACCCGGCATGGACGCGGGCACCCCTTCGGGGCTGGTGGGCTCATAATCGCCCCCGGAACCACCGGAACCACCGGCGCTCGGCCAGGACGTACCGCCGGAACTCCGCTCGGACTGCGAGGCGTTACCGCCCTGCGCGCCCCAACTCCCGGCGACCTGGGGGCCACTGGGAGCAGAGCTGGGGGCAGAGCTGGGAGCAGAAGCACCGCTTCCACCGGCTACGCCACCGGCACCGGGCCAGTCGTCGTCCGCCGGTCGCGAACCCACCCTGCCCTTCGGCCCGTTGAGACCAACGCCGCCGGCCGCACCGGCCCCGGACGCCGCGCCCGGCCAGTCGTCACCCGCGGAGGGCGACCCCACGGGCCCGGCCACACCGGGACCGACACCGACCGACGCACCCGCGCCCACCGAGTCCGACCAGTCCCCGCCGGACCGCTGCGAACCAGCGTCCACCTGAGGCCCGTTGCCACCCGCACCCACCGGGACATCCACCGGCACATCCACCGACAAACCCGCGGCGCCCGACGAACCCGCCGCGCCCGCCGCAGGCGCCCCGCTCCGACGATCCGGAATCCCCAGCTTGTCCGCCACGTCCTGCAGCCACTCCGGCGGAGTCAGCAGGAACGACGTCTGCTCCAGATCGATCCGCTGCGGCGCCGCAGCCTCATCCGCGTCCATGATCTCGGCAGGCGCTCCGTACTCTTCCTCGTACCGGCGGATCACCTCACCCACCGGCAACCCCGGCCACAGCGTGGCCTCACCACTGTCCCGCGCGATGACCAGCCGTTGCCTGCCACCGTCCGACGTCGGACCATCCGCACGGTCCTCCGCCCACACCACAAAGCCGAGCTCGAACTCCCGCACCCGCACCTCACGGTGCTGATACGCGGGCACGTCCCCGTTGACCCACTCGTCCGCACGCTCCTGCGCCTGCGCGAAGGTCACCATCGCGCTCACCCCTCCACCGGGACAGCACGCGCGAAGCCGCCGTCCACCATCAGGTTCGCCACGGTCTCCAACTCCGGCGGATTGCCCGCCAGTCGCTGCAGAAAGGCGTCGAAGTCATCACCGCAGGGCAGCAGAAGCCGCTCCACACGCTCGTGCACCGTCCAGCCGTCGCGGTCCCTCGCATCGTCGTACGCGACGAACCACACCGACCCGACCGCATCGCCCCTGACCTTCACCGCCAGCAGACCGCCCTGAACAAAACCGACGCCCAGATAGTCCTTGGTCATGTGGTCACGCAAACACTTGTTGATGTACACCAGGTCATTGACCGCGGCCTCGTCCCGCACCGTGAAGAACGGCTGGTCCACCAGCAGCCCGAGCTCGGCGTCGAGCGCCGCACCCACCGGCGCGCAGCCGCCCGCCGCCTTCAGGAACGACCGGTAGGCACCCGGCAGCCGGTAGCCGAGGTCCTCCTCCACACCCAGGATCTGCTGCTCGCTCACCGAAACGGAACCCTTCGGCAGCCCGAAATGAGCCGGCCTGGTCTCCTGCAACGGGCGCGTGCCGCGCTTCTCCTGATCAACGGCCGTCGTCGCCAGGCCACCGTGATGACGCAACAGCGCCTTCACCTCGACCGGCACCAACTCCATGCGCCGCGCACCCGGCACGTGGTGCCAGGTCCAGCCGTGCGGAGTCGCCACCGCCGGAATCGTGTCCCACAGCTCATGCCCCTCGGCCGCCAGCGCCGCATTGGCCGACACATAATCAGTGAGCCGCAGTTCGTCGACACCGAAGCCCTCCGGGGGCTCGGCGATCTCCGCGGCGGCACGCGCGTAATGCGAAAAATCCGGGTGGCCGTTCTCATCCATACGCACACCCCGGGGGTGGCGGGACGCCCGGACCGGGTCCGGGAAATGCACGACCTGCCCGGCGTACGGCGCATTCGGTGGCGCGGCTTGCTGCCCGAGCCGACCTGTCGTCATGGCGAATGCCCCCTGCTGCTTCTGGCTGATTCACCACAGCCTATGCGGTGCCGCAACAAGCGGCCCTGCCCCTCGCCTTCCGTATACACACCGTCACGCCCGAGTGATCGGACAGCGCCGAATCGGCCCATTTCGACCACACCAATTACATCCGATGCCGACACGGCACCGCCCCCGCTTCCACACCACGGGACACATTTGGCAGGCTGTCCCCGCAACTCGGGGGCGTGACACAGCGGCTACCGCCGCGGGCACGGGGAGGGAATGCACCACCATGCACACAGCTCAGACAGGCACACCGGTCGCACCGAACGCGTCCACACCACACGCATCGGGAGACCCACGGCTCAGCTGGAGCAGCATCGAAACAGCCCGCCCACCCCGGCTCCGCCACCGCCGCGACGGCATCCTGCCCACCGTCGCGGCCGCCCTTTCCGTGCGCGGCGCCGACACCCTCACCTGCACCGCGGGCAAGGGCGAAGAGCCGCCCGCACTGCACCCACTCGTCCAGGACTTCCTCGACACTCTCACCAGCGGCCAGCGCGAACGCTTCACCGGGCGCTGCCCCGAAGCGATCCTCGTCTCCCGGCACATCACCGCCGCCGAGGCCGCACGCTCCAAACGCGCCGCACGCAAACCCCTCACCCACGGTGAGGCCCGCCGCTCCCTCAAGCACGCCAAACTCACCGCCCGCCGCATCAGCGAGGACGGCGACCCCCAGCACGGCAGCTACGCACCGCCCTGCCGCTCCTGCACACCGATGCTCGCCCACTTCGGCGTACGCCCGGTGGACCCCACCACAGCCACCACAGCCACCACAGCCACCCCGTCCCCCACCGAGAAGGGCTGACCAGCCACCGATGCCGGGCCCCAACACCAACACCACCCGCTTCCCCGTCGCCGTCGACGCCGCCCTGCGCACCGCGGGCTGGCAGCCCGGACGCTGGGACATAAGGCAGGCGGAACACTGGGCCGACACCCTGCGCGCCCACACCTCCCCGGCCGGCCACCGGCACAGCGTGTTCCCCGCCGCGGTCGAGGCCTGGGCGGAATTCGGCGGCCTGCACCTCACCGCCCCGGGACCGGGCCGCCAGATAGCCCCGACCCCCTTCCACCTCGACCCGCTCGAAGGACTGCACCACGCCCGCACCCTCGCCGACCTCGGCCGCGCCCTCGACACCGAGGTCTGCCCACTCGGCACGGAGCTCGGCAGCGAGGGAAACAGCCAGGCCATCATCGCGATCGACGTGGAGGGCCGCGTCTACAGCCTCGACCACACCGGCGACTGGTACCTGGGCCCCGACGTCGACCAGGCCCTGGCCACCCTGGTCACGGGAACCCAGCCCCCACGACTGACCCCAACGGGCCCCTGAGCGGGTGGGCCGCCTGCGGCGCCGTTCCCCACCCCGCCCCAGCATTTCAGCCCGTCCGGCGTTTGAGGACCGGGGTCTGGGGCGGAGCCCCAGTTACGGGAAGGGGCGGGTAGGGGACAGCGCCGCAGGCAACCCGCACCAGCCCACGCACCCCCACCCACTCACCCCTCCCGCACCACACCCGCGGGCAACACCGCCGACACCCGGAAACCCCCCGCGTCCGTCGGCCCCGACACAAACACGCCCCCCAGCGCCGTCACCCGCTCCCGCATCCCCACCAGACCGTTGCCGCCGCTCGGCAGCCCCGCGTCCGCCGTGCCACCGTCCGACGCCCCGTTCTCCACCTGCATGGCCACCTCCACCCCCCGGTGCGCCAACCGCACCCAGGTCTTCGCCCCCGCCGCATGCTTGTGCACGTTCGTCAGCGCCTCCTGGACCACGCGGTACGCCGTCTGCTCCACCAGCGGCCCGTACGCGTCGCCCGGCTCACCCTCCACCGAGAGCTCCACCACCATCCCGGCCTGCCGCGACTGCCCCACCAGCGCCTCCAGCTCCGCCAGGGTCGGCCCGGCCTCCGCCGCCCCCGCAGCAGCGGCAGCCGCCGCGACGCCGACCGCAGCCAACGGCACCCCCATCGACACCGGCCGCACCGAATCACCCGACCGCAGCACCCCGAGCATCTCCCGCAGCTCCGTCAACGCCTGCCGGCCCATGTCGCCCACCAGCGCCGCGTTCTTCACCGCCTTCGCCGGATCCTTCAACGCCACCGCCTGCAACGCGGCCGAATGCACCACCATCAGCGACACCCGGTGCGCCACCACGTCATGCATCTCCCGCGCGATCCGGGTCCGCTCCTCCGTACGGGCCCACTCGGCCCGCTCCTCCGCCCGGTCGGCCAACAGCGACAGCTCCCGCTCCAGGCTGTCCGCCCGCTCCCGCAAGCTCTCCATCAGCCGCCGCCGGGCCCCTATATAAAGCCCGAACAGCACCGGCGGCGCCGTCAGCCCCAACGACAAGATCAACGACATCAGCGGCACGTACCAGGAAGCCGGACTGAAATCCCCGTCCGCCGCGTTCCCCACATCCTGCCGAGTCCGTACGAACGTCACGATCAGCGTCCCGGTCAAGGACATCCCGGCCAGCACCACCGTGATCCGACGCGGCACCTCCGACGCGGCCAGCGTGTACAGCGACACGATGCCCATCAGGAAGCCCATCTCGGCCGGCGTCACCGCGATCGCCACCAGCACCACAGCAATGGGCCACCGCCGCCGCACCAGCAGCACCGACCCCACCAGCAGCCCGAAAATCACCCCCAGCGGCACCGGCAACCCGGCAGTCCCGGCAAACCTCACACCCTCCAGCACACACTCGAACGCCGAAGCCAACGCCAGCGCCACATCCAGCACGACACTGCGTCGCCGCTCCCACCACCAGTAGCGCCGGGCGGTCATGCCCGTGGCGTCCTGATCTGCCCCCGTTACGGTCATGCCTGCCAGCCTACGGGCGTGCGCGACCCATTTTCCGGAGACTGCGCCATGCACGGATCACGGGAGAACACCACCGAAACGCATGTTGTCCGCACGAAATATTGAATCGACAGGACTTTCGACCCGACCGTCCGTATATCGAACAAGGCTGCCTGCATGACGGAAATCCTCAGCAAGTACGCCGCCTTCGAAGACCTCCGCGAGCAGGCCATCACGCTGCGCCGCGAGGCCCTCAGCTCCATCCACAGCGATCCGCCGCCTTCCAGGAGGCGACGCTCAAGAAGCGCAACCCGAAGACCACCCGGAAGAACGCCACCGACACCTATCCGGGCTGTCTCGTCATGTACGTCACCAAAAGCGCCGATCTTTACCGTCGCATGGAGGGCGCCTGGTGCGGCATAGTATTGGGTGCCGATCCGGGACCTGACGGAATGTCCGATTAGAGCCGGATCACCATCCCCTGTGGTGTAATCGGCAGCACTGAGGCTTTTGGTGCCTTAAGTCCGGGTTCAAGTCCTGGCAGGGGAGCGCCTGAGTTCGGGTCCTGACCGCACTGGTCAGGACCCGCGCGCGTTTCGGCCATGAGACCCCCCGGTATCCTGCGGGTGTCCACCACCCGAAGCCGAAGGGCATCACCGTGAGCGCCAATCGCCCGGCAGCCGTCGTCGTCCTCGCAGCGGGTGAGGGCACCCGTATGAAGTCGGCCACCCCGAAGGTCCTGCACGAGATCAGCGGGCGCTCGCTCGTCGGCCATGTCGTCGCCGCCTCCCGCGAACTGGACCCCGAGCACCTCGTCGTGGTCGTCGGCCACGCCCGTGAGCAGGTTTCCGCGCACCTCGCCGAGATCGACACCGAGGTACGTACCGCAGTACAGGAGCAGCAGAAGGGCACCGGTCATGCGGTGCGGATGGGGCTTGAGCAACTCGGCGGGGGCATCGACGGGACCGTGATCGTGGTCTGCGGCGACACTCCGCTGCTCACCGGCGACACCCTGACCGGGCTTTCGCGTACGCACGCCGCCGACGGCAACGCCGTGACGGTGCTGACCGCCGAGGTGCCGGATTCCACGGGGTACGGGCGCATCATCCGGGACGGCGCGAGTGGCGCGGTGACCGGGATCGTCGAGCACAAGGACGCGTCCGAGGCGCAGCGTGCCATCCGGGAGATCAACTCGGGTGTGTTCGCGTTCGACGGGCAGTTGCTCGTGGATGCGCTGGGCAAGGTGCGTACGGACAACAGTCAGGGCGAGGAGTACCTGACGGATGTCCTGGGGATTCTGCGTGAGGCGGGGCACCGGGTGGGCGCCGCTGTGGCCGGGGATCACCGGGAGATTCTGGGGATCAACAACCGGGTGCAGCTGGCCGAGGCGCGTCGGCTGCTGAACGGCCGGTTGCTGGAGCGCGCGATGCTCGGTGGTGTGACGGTGGTGGATCCGGCGTCGACGTTCGTCGATGTGACGGTGACGTTCGACCAGGACGCGATCGTGCATCCGGGTACGCAGTTGCTGGGTGCGACGCATCTCGGCGAAGGTTGCGAGGTGGGTCCCAACTCCCGGCTGACGGACACCGTGGTCGGCAAGGGCGCCCGGGTGAACAACACCGTGGCGGACCGTACCGAGGTGGGCGAGGGTGCGCTGGTGGGTCCGTATACGTATCTGCGGCCGGGGACGCGGCTGGGTGCGCGGTCCAAGGCCGGGGCGTATGTGGAGATGAAGAACGCCGCGATCGGTGAGGGTGCGAAGGTGCCGCACCTTTCGTACGTCGGGGACGCGACGATCGGTGAGTTCACGAACATCGGTGCCGCGAGTGTTTTTGTGAATTACGACGGTGAGGCGAAGCACCACACGACGATCGGGTCTCATTGCCGGACGGGCTCGGACAACATGTTTGTGGCGCCTGTCACGGTCGGGGACGGTGCGTACACCGCTGCGGGTTCGGTGATCACGAAGGATGTGCCGGCCGGTTCGCTGGCGGTGGCCCGTGGGCAGCAGCGGAATATCGAGGGTTGGGTGGCCCGGAAGCGTCCGGGAAGTGCTGCCGCGCAGGCGGCTCAGTCGGCGGCCGCGAAGACCGAGGGCGAAAGCTGACCGGAAACAGGCGCGTCGGCTACGGCGTACCGTGATAGGTGCACACATTTTCGGCTGGCTCGCCCCGCAACTTCCGGGTGTGCGGGCGCAGCAGCAATGATTCACGTCCGAGGAGACAGTGCTGTGACCGGGATCAAGACGACCGGCGAGAAGAAGCTGATGCTCTTCTCCGGCCGCGCCCACCCCGAGCTGGCCGAGGAGGTCGCGCACCAGTTGGGTGTCGGCCTCGTGCCGACGAAGGCTTTCGACTTCGCCAATGGTGAGATCTACGTCCGCTACCAGGAGTCGGCGCGTGGCGCCGACTGCTTCTTGATACAGAGCCACACCGCTCCGATCAACAAGTGGATCATGGAGCAGTTGATCATGCTCGATGCTCTGAAGCGGGCCTCGGCCCGGAGCATCACCGTGGTCGTCCCGTCCTACGGCTACGCCCGTCAGGACAAGAAGCACCGTGGTCGCGAGCCCATTTCGGCCCGTCTGATCGCCGACCTGATGAAGACCGCGGGCGCGGACCGCATCGTCACGGTGGACCTGCACACCGACCAGATTCAGGGCTTCTTCGACGGCCCGGTGGACCATCTCTTCGCGCTGCCGGTCCTCGCGGACTATGTGGGCGCGAAGGTGGACCGCAAGAAGCTGACGATCGTCTCCCCGGACGCGGGCCGCGTGCGGGTCGCCGACCGCTGGTGCGACCGCCTGGACGCGCCGCTGGCGATCGTGCACAAGCGCCGTGACAAGGACGTCGCGAACAAGGTGACGGTCCATGAGGTCGTGGGTGACGTCGCGGGCCGTGTCTGTGTCCTGGTCGACGACATGATCGACACGGGTGGCACGATCTGCGCCGCCGCGGACGCGCTGTTCGAGAACGGTGCGGAGGACGTCATCGTGACGGCCACGCACGGCATTCTGTCGGGCCCGGCCGCGGACCGTCTGAAGAACTCGAAGGTGAGCGAGTTCGTCTTCACAGACACGCTGCCGACCCCGGGTGAGCTGGAGCTCGACAAGATCACGGTGCTGTCGATCGCGCCGACGATCGCGCGTGCGCTGCGTGAGGTCTTCGAGGACGGCTCGGTGACGAGCCTCTTCGAGGAGCAGGGCGACTAGTACGCCTGCACACGCCCCGTCGTGAAATGGTGCCCCGGCCAACTCGGCCAGGGCACCTTTTCTCTCCCCGCAATGATCCACTTGGGAGCTGCTGGTCACTGCGGGTAGACTCACCGGGTTGCTCGGCGAGGGAAGCTGTGTCCCGTACACAGTTCATCCGTTATCGACGCGCTCTTCGTAGCAGGCCGCCGTTCGTGGGCCGGGTGACTGTCCCCCTTTGCGTCACCTTTTTCTTCTACGAGGAGTGCAGCCATGGCTGAGATCAAGATCGCCGCCGAAGTCCGTAACTCGTTCGGCAAGGGCGCCTCGCGTCAGACCCGTCGTGACAACCGCGTTCCCGGCGTCGTCTACGGCCACGGTGCCGACCCGCTGCACATCACGCTGCCGGCCCACGAGCTGATGATGGCGCTCAAGACGAGCAACGCGCTGCTGAGCCTCCAGGTCGACGGCAAGACCGAGCTGGTCATCCCCAAGGCGATCCAGCGCAACGCGATCCGTCGCAACATCACCCACGTCGACCTGCTGTCGGTCAAGCTGGGCGAGAAGGTCACGGTCGACGTCTCCGTGCACACCGCGGGCGAGCTGGCCCCGGGTGGCAACCTCCTGGAGAACGTGCTGAACACGCTGTCGGTCGAGACCGAGGCCACGCACATCCCGAGCTCCGTCACGGTTTCCATCGCGGGCCTTGAGGCCGGTGCGACGATCCACGCCAAGGACGTCCCGCTGCCCGAGGGCACCACCCTGGTCACCGACCCGGAAGCTGTTGTCATCCAGATCCTGGCCCCGAAGGAAGAGACCGTGGCCGAGACCGCCGCCGAGACTCCCGAGGCCTGATCCTCGCTGTTCACCTGCCAGCCGCCGTCCCGCGCCGCAGCGCGCGGGGCGGCGGCTGGCGTGTACCGGCCCCGCTGGGCCCCACCAGGAACCAGGAGAGACGGATCAGATGACGGACGCAGCGGAGCCCTGGCTGATCGTGGGGCTGGGCAATCCGGGGCCCGAGTACGCGGCCAACCGCCACAATGTGGGGTTCATGGTCGCGGACCTGCTCGCGGAGCGGATGCGGTCGAAGTTCAAGGCGCACAAGGCGCGTGCCCAGGTCGTCGAGGGCCGGGTGGGTGCGCCGGGTCCTGCGGGCCGTCGGGTGGTGCTGGCGAAGCCGTTGTCGTACATGAATCTCTCCGGTGGTCCGGTCGCGGCGCTGCGTGATTTCTACAAGGTGGAGACCGCGAACATCGTGGCGATCCATGACGAGCTGGACATCGACTACGGCGTGCTACGGCTGAAGTTGGGCGGCGGGGACAACGGGCACAACGGTCTGAAGTCGATGACCAAGTCGATGGGCCCGGACTATCACCGGCTGCGCTTCGGTATCGGTCGCCCGCCGGGTCGGATGCAGGTCGCCGACTTCGTGCTGAAGGACTTCTCGTCGACGGAGCGCAAGGAGCTGGACTTCTTCGTGGACCGGGCGGCGGATGCGGTGGAGTGTCTGGTTACCGAGGGTCTTGAGCGTGCTCGGTCTACGTACAACTCCTGAGCAGCTCCTGAGCAACTCCTGAGCAGTTCCTGGCCAGAGGTTGACCCAACGCGGTTGCATGGCCAAGGATCGCGCTTCATGGCCATGAAGCGGACGCAAGTGCTCCTGTACGCCCGCCGGGGGGCGATGGCCGTCATCGCCCTGCTGCTGCTTGTCGCCGGGGTGCGCTCCTCCTGGGGCACCGCCCAGCACGTGATGCTCGCCAAGGGCCGCGATCACGGCACGCTGCGGGTCGCTTCCTGCGCGGCGGAGACCTGTACCGGCCCGTACGCGCCGGGCGGCGGCACGACCGACCACGCGCGCGTGAGCATCGAGAAATCGGTCGCCACCAAGAAGGGCACGTATCTCGCGGTGGTGATCAAGCCCGGCACGACCGAGGCGGTACGGGCCGGCACGTCCGGTGTCCTGCTCGCCTGGGTGCCGCTGGGCGGCGCGCTGCTCCTTGCGGCCCTGGTGATCGCGGGCGGCCTGCGCCGGACCCGGATCGCGTGGTGGACGGCGCTGGCGGGCGCTCTGCTGCTGGGGGCGGCGTTCCTGTCCCTGTAAGCGGCCCCCGCAACAACAACGCTGCCCCGCACCCGAGAACAGCCGGGTGCGGGGCAGCGTCATCCGCGTCGTGAAGAGCGCCGGTACCGGGGTCAGCCCGTGTTGCGCAGCCCCGCCGCCACACCGTTGACGGTGAGCAGCAGTGCCCGTGCGAGCAGCGGGTCGGGCTCCTCGCCGCGTTCGGCTGCCGCGCGCTGGCGGCCGAGCAGGGAGACCTGGAGGTAGGAGATCGGGTCCAGGTAGGCGTCACGTACGGAGAAGGTCTGCTTGAGCACCGGGTTGGTGTCGAGCAGTTCCTGTCCGCCGGTGATCCGCAGGACCTCGGTCACCGTGAGCGCGTGCTCGGCGCGGATCATCTCGAAGACGTGCTTGAGCTCGTCGGGGACGAGGGTGTCGACGTAGTGCTGGGCGATACGCAGGTCCGTCTTGGCCAGCGTCATTTCGACGTTGGACAGGAAGTTGCGGAAGAAGTGCCACTGCTCGTGCATTTCGTCCAGGACGGTGTCGAGGCCGGCTTCGCGCAGTGCCTTGAGGCCGGAGCCGACGCCGTACCAGCCGGGCACGATCTGCCGTGACTGGGTCCAGCCGAAGACCCACGGGATGGCCCGCAGTCCGTCGAGTCCCGCGCCGCTGTCCGGGCGGCGCGAGGGGCGCGAGCCCAGGTGCAGGTCGGCGAGCTGGTCGACGGGGGTGGCCGCGAAGAAGTACGCGGGCAGGTCCGGGTCCTCGACGAGCCTGCGGTACTCCGTGTGGGCGGCCTCGGAGACCGTGTCCATGGCGGCGTCCCAGCGGGCCAGTGCCTCGTCGGACTGGCGCGGCGAGGTGTGCAGCGCGGAGGCCTGGAGGGTGGCGGCGAGTGTCAGTTCCAGGTTCTCCCTGGCCAGGGACGGCACGAGGTACTTGTCGGAGATGACCTCGCCCTGCTCGGTGACCTTGATCTCGCCTTCGAGCGTTCCCCAGGGCTGGGCGAGGATCGCGTCGTGCGAGGGGCCACCGCCGCGGCCGACGGTGCCGCCGCGGCCGTGGAAGAGGCGCAGGCGTACGCCGTAGCGGTGGGCGACGTCGCGCAGCCGGCGCTGGGCGCGGTGGATCTCCCACTGGCTGGTGGTGATGCCGCCGAACTTCGAGGAGTCCGAGTAGCCGAGCATGACTTCCTGCACGTCACCGCGCAGGGACACCAGGCGCCGGTACGAGGGGTCGGCGAGCATCTCGTCGAGGATGACGTCGGCGGCGCGCAGCTCGTCGGTGGTCTCCAGGAGCGGCACGATGCCGATCTTGGCCCAGCCGGCGTGCAGGTCGATGAGGCCGGCTTCCCTGGCGAGGACGGCTGCCGCGAAGACGTCGTCGGCGCCCTGGCACATCGAGATGATGTACGACTCGATGACCTCGGGGCCGAACTTGGCGAGGGCTTCCTTGATGGTGGAGAAGACCCCGAGGGTCTTGGCGCCGTCGGCGTCGAGCGGGGCCGGGATGGGGCCGAGCGGCCTGCGGGACCTGAGCTCCTTGGCGAGGAGCTTCTGCCGGTACTCGCGGGGCATGTCGGCGTACCGCCAGGATTCCTCGCCGAGCCGGTCGAAGAGCTGCCCGAGGGCGTGGTGGTGGGCGTCCGCGTGCTCGCGTACGTCCATGGTGGCGAGCTGGAGCCCGAACGCGGCGAGCGTGCGGATCGTACGGTCCATGCGGCCGTCGGCGAAGAGGCCGCCGCGGTGGGCGCGCAGCGAGGTCTGGATGAGGACCAGGTCGGCGAGGAGCTCGCCGGTGCCGAGGTAGTCGCAGCCGGGGCGGTGCGCGGTGCCCTTGGCGAGACGCTCGCGGGTGTTGACGAGCTTCTGCCGGATGCAGGTGGCCTTGAGCCGGTAGGGCTCTTCGACGTTGAGGCGCTTGTAGCGGGGGCTGATCTCCGGGAGGCGCTCCAGGTCGGCCTGGAGGGAGGTGAGGAGCTCCTCGCTGGCGCCGGTGTAGCGGATCGAGTTCGACAGGAGCCCGCGCAGGAAGTCGATGAGTTCCAGGGCGTCGGTGATGCCGTGCTCGTGCTGGAGGATCAGCACTTCCCAGGTGACGGCGGGTGTCACATTGGGGTTGCCGTCGCGGTCGCCGCCGATCCAGGTGCCGAACGTCAGCGGCCGGGTCCCGGCGGGCAGCTCGACGCCGACCCGGTCCAGCTCGGATGCGAGGTCTTCCAGTACGTCGCCGACGGCGCCGGCGTGCAGCTCGTCGAGGTAGTAGATGGCGTTGCGGGCCTCGTCGGCGGGCTCGGGGCGTACGACGCGCAGCTCATCGGTCTGCCAGATGAGGTCGATGTTCTCGGCGAGCCGCAGGTCGTGGCGGCGCCGGTCGGCCTCGATGACGGGGGTTTCGAGGAGGGCCGCGATGCGGCGCAGCTTGGTGAGCACGGACCGGCGGGCGGCCTCGGTCGGGTGCGCCGTGAAGACGGGCCTGACGTTGAGGTTCTTGACGGCGGTGGCCAGGTGCTCGGGGTCGGCGTCCTTGAGCCGGTCGGCGGTGCGGGCGAGGAGCCCGCCCTCGACGGCGCGCTTGGCGCGCATCTCGCGGCCGCGGTGGACCTGCTCGGTGACGTTGGCGAGGTGGAAGTAGGTGGAGAAGGCCCGCACGAGGCGGGCGGCGGTCTCCAGGTCCGTGTCGCCGAGCAGCTCGGCGGCGGCTTCGCCGTCGGTGCGGGTCAGGGCGCGGACCCGCTCCACCAGCTCAAGGAGCTCGGGGCCTTCCTGGCGGACGAGCGTCTCGCCCAGGAGATCGCCCAGACGGCGGATGTCGGCACGCAGCTCCGGGCTGGTGTGTGAGTTCTGGTCGGCACTGCTCACAGGTGCGGCTCCTTGCAGTGTTTGAGCACGACTGGAGGTTTGTGGACCACGCTGTCCGACGACACCAAGGATAGGTGTCGGGGGCAAACCGGTTGTCCGCGGCACTTGCCGCCCGGCGAAGCGCTGCCATACTTACGATGCCGTAGGTTACGCAACCGTAGCCTCCCGCTCATCCCACCCTCCCCATCCTCATCTTCATCCCTCACCCCCAGGGGATCCCATGCCGACAGGCCCTGACGTGCTCGATGACGCCTCGAAGTCGACAGCCGACGCATCCGCCCCCTCCGCCACCCGCGGCGGGGAGTCCAAGCGCAGCATCGAACAGCTGGCGCTGGTTCTTTTCATCGGCGTCCCCTTCCTCGCCCTGCTCGCGGCCGTGCCGCTGGTGTGGGGGTGGGGGGTGAGCTGGCTCGACCTCGGGCTGCTGGTCTTCATGTACTACCTGGGCTGCCACGGCATCACGATCGGCTTCCACCGCTACTTCACGCACGGCTCCTTCAAGGCGAAGCGTCCGCTGCGTATCGCGCTGGCGGTCATGGGGTCGATGGCCGTGGAGGGTCCGCTGGTCCGCTGGGTCGCCGATCACCGCAAGCACCACAAGTTCTCGGACGCCGAGGGTGACCCGCATTCGCCGTGGCGGTTCGGTGAGACGCTGCCGGCTCTGATGAAGGGCCTGTGGTGGGCGCACATCGGCTGGATGTTCGACGAGGAGCAGACACCGCAGCAGAAGTACGCGCCGGATCTGATCGGTGACCCGGCGATCCGCCGTATCTCGCGTGACTTCCTGTACTGGACGATGCTGTCGCTCGCCATTCCGCCGCTGGTCGGGGGTCTGGTCACGATGTCGTGGTGGGGCGCGTTCACGGCGTTCTTCTGGGGCTCGCTGGTGCGGGTGGCGCTGCTGCACCATGTGACCTGGTCGATCAACTCGATCTGTCACGCGGTGGGCAAGCAGCCGTTCAAGTCCCGGGACCGTTCGGGCAATGTGTGGTGGCTCGCGGTGCTGTCCTGCGGTGAGTCCTGGCACAACCTGCACCATGCGGAACCGACGTCGGCGCGGCACGGTGTAATGAGGGGTCAGGTCGATTCGAGCGCGCGCCTGATCCGGTGGTTCGAACAGGCCGGCTGGGCGTACGACGTCCGGTGGCCGAGCAGCGACCGGATCGAGTCCCGGCGCAAGTCCAGTTCCCCGGAACGTAAACCCAGTTCCTCAGAAGCGGCATGATTGGCGACGTGGCGATCGACGGCAGCAATACGGACAGCGAGAAGATCAAGCCCCCGAGCCGGCGGGCCCGCCGCGTGCGCATGACAGGTAAGGAACGCCGCGAGCAGCTGCTCGACATCGGCCGCTCACTCTTCGCCGAGAAGGGCTTCGAGGGCACGTCGGTGGAGGAGATCGCCGCGAAGGCGGGGGTCTCCAAGCCGGTGGTGTACGAGCACTTCGGCGGCAAGGAGGGCCTGTACGCCGTGGTGGTCGACCGTGAGATGCGGCGGCTGCTCGACATCGTGACGGGCGCGCTGACGGCCGGTCACCCGCGTGAGCTGCTTGAGCAGGCGGCGTTCGCGCTGCTCGACTACATCGAGGAGTACACGGACGGTTTCCGCATCCTGGTGCGGGATTCGCCGGTGGCGCAGTCGACGGGCACCTTCGCCTCGCTGATCAGTGACATCGCCACGCAGGTGGAGGACATCCTGGGCCTGGAGTTCAAGGCCCGCGGCTTCGACCCGAAGCTCGCTCCGTTGTACGCGCAGGCGCTAGTCGGCAGTGTGGCGCTGACCGGCCAGTGGTGGGTGAACACCCGCAAGCCGAAGAAGGCGGAGGTGGCGGCCCATCTGGTGAACCTGGCGTGGCACGGCCTGGGCAACCTGGAGTCGAAGCCGCGCCTGATAGGCCACCGCAAGAGCTGACGGGCGGGCGCCCCGCCGGCCGGGCCCGGTGGGCCGAGGCTGAGCCCCAGACGTGAAGCGGGCCGCACCCGTCGAGGGTCGGCCCGCTTTGTGCTGTTCCTTCGTGCTGTTCGAAGGCGATCGGATCAGGCGGTGTGGTTCACGCCGTCGCCCTTCACACCATCGACGAACGCGGCGAATGCCGTCGTCGGCACGATCAGGCTGGGCCCGGACAGGTCCTTTGAGTCGCGGACTCCGACCCATTGTGGAGTGCGCGCCATCTCAACGCACTCGTTTTCGGCCGCGCTGTAACTGCTCTTGAACCAGCCCGCAGCCGCGAGCTGGGCAACGATTGACGCGGTGTTCATCAGGTGAGCTCCTGTCGTTGTCTGTACGGGCGTTATCGACGGCGAACGCAACCTCCGCGCAGTGCCGTCACTCGGACTGTACGAACTCGAACCAGTGACGACCCACGAGGGCTTCCGCGACAGCATCAGACCGCACGGTCAAGCCCGTGAATCTTGACGCTGTCGACGAACACACCGAACGCGACAGTGGCGAAGGTGAGGACTGGCCCTTGAGGGACCTTCGAGTCACGGACAGCCGTCGCGCCAACGACGACAGCCACCTCGACGCAGTTGTCTCCTCCGGAACTGAAACTGCTCTTTATCCAGTTGGCATCGCTTAGTTCAGCAGCCTTGCCGGTCAAGCTTCCTCCTTGATGAGACCTTTGATGAAGTCGCGCGACGCCGGGATGTCCAGCGCCCTCGCACGTAGGTGATTAAAGGCGACGTCATAGCGGCCCACGTGAACATCCTCCTCCAGATAGAGAGAGGTTGTCAGTGGCTCCACCACCGCCAGGGGATCTCCGGAATCGAACCGGAAGACAGTGAAGGCCCCATCGATCCCTGCGTGTACACCTGCGCTGAAGGGCAGCACCTGGATCTCCACCCCTGGCAACTCCTCGGTGATGCCGAGTAGATGAAGAAGTTGCCCGGCCATGGTCTGAGATCCGCCGATCTCCCTGCACAACACCGCCTCATCCAACACACACCAGATGGACAGAGGGCTCTCTCGGCGCAGGACCTCTTGGCGTTTCATGCGCAGTTCAACGAAGTTGCGAACCTCCCGCGCGGTCCGCCACTTGCCACTTCCGTCGACAACCGCGTGCGCGTACTCGGGCGTCTGGAGAAGTCCGGGAATCAGCTGGGCTGCGTACCAGTCCGCGTGTGCAGCCAGCTCTTCGAGTTCGAGGTAGTCGGCGAAAGGGTCGCGGACTGCGTCGCGATATTGGTTGAACAGATTGGTCCTGCGTGGCGATGAGGCGAGCGACGCCAGCTTCCGGATCTCCTCGATGCGCTGGGCGTCCTCGACCCCATAGGCACCAAAGTACTTGTCCAGGGCAGCCGAGGGGACGCGCTGCTTGCCGTTTTCGATCTTACTGAGTGCGGACGGACCAGAGAGGGCCAACCTCTCCACAGCGTCTGGGAGGTTGAGGCCCGCGCGCTGGCGCAGCGTACGCAGCGCCAGACCAAGTCGTCGACGCATCAGGTTCGGACGAGCTTCGGACATGCGTCAATCACCGCCTCTCTGGCGCGGACTTTACACACACGAACCGGCCCGACATATGCCATGTTCACTCACACGCGTGAATCCTTTCTGAGACTCTTGCCGAGAAACCTTTCTCAGTTCCACACTCGTGAACATGCGCAAGAGGCTTGCGCAGTAGCGCTCAGCGACTACTTGCCTCGCACCACAAAGGAGCGGCGCCATGGCACCGCGTACCCCCACCGGCCTCCGCGCCATCGACGTCGGCCCGCACCGTATCCACGGAATCGAGGTCGCCCGGTGAACCGACTCCTCCCCTGGACCGGCGAGGACGGGCGATTCTGCTACCTCTCCACCGACGGCACCGGCCCTCTCACCCGCCTCGCCGACGAAGTCGAAACCCTCCAGCTCGCCCTCGCCGCACGACTCCTCACTCACGCGCGTGCCGCGTTCGACGAGGACAGCAAACTCGGGCCTTTGGCCGCCCAGTTGGTCGATGCCCTCCACGACGCGCTCCTCATCGCCGCGAGCCGAGGCGCACGCCTCGCCCCACCAGAACCGTACGAGCCCGAAGAGTCATCCTGTACGGAGCACTGCTTGCCGTCCCTCATCGAGGTCGCCCACGACACCCTCGCCCGCTGCCCCGCCGCACCCCAGGCACTCGGGCTCCTCGCCCTCCCCGGCGACACCCTCACCTCCGCGAGAGCCGCCAGACTCTATGTACGCGCCACCGCCCAGGTGTGGGGCCTGCCCCCAGACACCATCGACGCCCTCGAAACGATCATCGCCGAGCTCACCGCCAACGCGCTGGAGCACACCGCCAGCCACACCATCACGGTTGCCCTCTCCCGTACCGCGCGCACGATCGTTGTCAGTGTCACCGACGAAGGCAACGCCAGCCGGGGAGCCGTACCCGACGAGCCCGACCCCGAGCAGGAATGCGGACGCGGTCTGCTGATCACCGCCGCCCTCGCCACCCGCTGGGGGCAACGCCAGACCCGCACCGGCCTCACTGTCTGGGCCGACCTCACCATCGCGGAGTGAGCCCAGTGGCCTGCACCGTACGAACACGGCCGTACCGCCAGTACCGGTACCGTACGGAGACCGAACCACCCCCGCCGGAGGTCACTGTGAGCGCCCAGCCCGACGGCCCGTACGGACCGCTGATCCCCATGCCCGAGCTCACACCCGATGCGCTCCGCGCCGCGGTCGCCCGTATCGCGCCCAGCCGGATTCCCGCGCTCACCCAGCACCTCTTCGAGGCCACCACCAACGCGCAGCAGACGCAGAGCCTCGCCCCGCTGCGAGCCTTCGTCCACTCCTGGGCCGTGTTCATCGCCATCGAGCGACACCCGCAGCGCGCCACTCAGCTGCGCGAACTGGAGCGGATCGTCAACGAGGGCGAGCAGGACCCGACCGACGCCATCGCCGAGATCCGCCAGATCCGGGAAGCTGCAGAGGCAGAGGCAGGGCTATGACGGACTGGACCTGGGATTACAACCCGAGCGCCGAGTACCTCACCTCTGGCCTGCCACCCGGTGTCGTGGCAGAGGTCGAGCGGCTCGCCACCGAGCTCGCCTCACTCGGACACGACTCGGTGAAAGTCGGCCGGCCCGTCGACCGCGAGGGCGGGCTGCGCGAGTTCGATCTCTTGGGCGGGCGCGGGTTCATCAGCTTCCTCGCCGTGCCCCGCCACGAGTGCGCATACGTCTGCAACGTCACCTGGTACGGCTGAAGAGGCTCCAGGAATTCGAAGCGGTTGCCGACTGGGACCCAGAAGCACAGGCGGCGGTGGCCGGGGAAGGTCGCCGTCCCACTCCACCCGTGCACCAACCCTCCGAGCCTGGCGGAGCTGCTAGGGCCGCTTGCTGCGTCGGAACAGCAGCCAGCTTGCGAGGGCCATGACCAGGGTGGCGAGGAAGGCGACAAAGACACCGTTACGCAGTCCGGGACCTGGCCCGGGCCACGCACCGGCCCGGCGGAACGGCAATGGCTCAGGGAAGCTGGCGCCCCATGCTCGCCGACCGCCGATTGTACTGCTTGGTGTCCCACCACTCCTCCAACAGGGCGCGCACCAGGTGCACGAGCTGGCGGAGCCGCTCTGGGTCGGGGGCCTGCGCGGTGAGCACATCGACAAAGGACTTGTCGTCCCACGGCAGCGTGAACATCCAGCGCTCGTCCGGGTGGCCTGGACGCACCGCGGTGAGCGAGTACGTCAAGGTCGCGCTGCGATCCGGGTGATGGGCGACGGACAGATCAGAGATGTCGAACGCCATTTGCCCGTCACCCGTGGTGTATGAACGCCCCAGCGCACGCTCGGCCGGAGTGGGTTCCGGTGTCGGCATGCACACCACCTGTCCTTTCCCGTTGGCTCGGCTCAGCACATGGCAGCAGCGCGAGTGTTGACCTTGTATGCGGTGAGGAGATCATTTTGCCCAGCAGGCGTACCGATGATGGTGCGGAACTTCTCGACACTCGGGCACTGGGCGGTGTAGGTAGAGAAGCCGCCCCGGCCATTGGGGGACCCGGACCAGAAGGCGGCGCTGATCTTCCTGTCCATCGTACTGCTCCAGCCGTGACGCGCCTTGATGTGCTTCCAGCCCCACGTGCTGGTGCCGCAGCGCAGCGTGTACTTGGCGGGCCCTCGGTGGTAGTTCCGTACGACGTAATTGCGGCCGTGGCTCCGGCATTTCGCGTCGATACTGGCAGCGGCGACCTCGGCGGACGTGGTGCCCGCCTTGCTCGACGTCATCGCGGCGGTTGCGGAACCGGCCGTCGGGATGGTCAGAGCTGATATGACGGTGAAGGTGGTCAGCGCCGCCTTGACGGCGCGTGACGGGTAGAGACGCAAGACTTCCCCCTGCTGATGAGTCCCCCGTGGTCAGTGCGGGGGACTCGGCGTGTCACAGCCTCTTCCCCTGAGGTTGCGACGCACTGCATCACACCTACCGACGCGCGGTCAACGAAGATTCGCTTCATTGAAGCCACCCTGAAAGCAGGCAAGTTGAGGGAGCCGGAGGGGATTCGGATGTGGTCGACCGCCGTCCGCATCAGGCCGCCCTCCTCGCCACGGCGAAGATCCGGCGGAACGGGAACACCGTGCCGTGCGGACCCGGCGGGTAGGCGGCGCGTAGGGCTTCGGCGTACTGGGTGATGAAGGCGTCGCGCTCGTCGGGGGCGTCGGCCAGGGCCGTGAGGACCGGGCGCAGGGCCGTGCCCTTGACCCAGTCGAGTACCGGGTCCTGGCCCGTGAGGACCTGGAGGTACGTCGTCTCCCATACGTCGACGGCCTCGCAGCCCAGAGCGGTGAGCCGGCTCAGGTACTCGGCGGGTTCCAGGACGGCGGCCGTGCGGTCGCCGACGCCGTGCAGGAGGGGGCGCCAGCGCGGGGATTCGCAGAGCTCGGCGAGGATCGTGTGGCTGGGGGCGGTGAAGTTGCCCGGGACCTGGAAGGCGAGGGTGCCGCCGGGGGTGAGGGCGTCGAGCCAGACGCCGAAGCGGTCCGCGTGGCCGGGCACCCACTGGAGGAGCGCGTTGGACACGATCACGTCGTACGTTTCCCCGGGCACCCAGGTGGCCGCGTCCGCCGGTGCGAAGTCGAGTCGCGGGCCCGCGTACTGCCGGGCCTGTTCCAGCATCTGCGGGGAGCTGTCGTAGCCGGTGATGCGGGCCTCGGGCCAGCGCCCGGCCATCAGCGCGGTGACGTTGCCCGCGCCGCAGCCCAGGTCGGCGATGCGGGCGGTGGCCGGGGCGTCGATGCGGGCGAGGAGATCGCGGAAGGGGCGGGTGCGGTGGTCGGCGTGGCGCAGGTACTGCTGAGGGTCCCAGGTGGGTGCTGTCATACGGGTCAGCCTCCCCGTAAAAGTAACTTGATGTCAAGATACTTGAACTCAAGAGACTTGAGGTCGACAGACCCTCTACACTGATCGCCATGGAGGACGAGGTCGATCGACTGGTCGCAGCGTGGCGCCGTGAGCGCCCCGATCTCGACGTGGAACCACTTGAGGTGCTCAGCCGTGTCAGCAGGCTGGCCAGGCACTTGGACCGGGCGCGTCGGCTCGCGTTCTCCGAGCACAGTCTGGAGCCCTGGGAGTTCGACGTGCTCACCTCGCTGCGGCGCGCGGGTGACCCGTATCAGCTGTCGCCCGGTCAGTTGCTGACCCAGACCCTGGTCACCTCGGGCACCATGACCAACCGCATCGACCGGCTCGCCACCAAGGGCCTCGTCGAGCGGCTGCCCGACCCGAGCGACCGGCGCGGTGTGCTGGTGCGGCTCACCGCCGAGGGCCGTGACCGCGCCGACCAGGCGCTGGCCGGGCTGCTCGCGCAGGAGCGGGCGATCCTGGGCGAGCTCTCGCGGGCGCAGCGCGGCGAACTGGCCGGGCTGCTACGCCAGTTGACCGCCCCGTTCGACAACGTCCCCGGCTAGGTCGGCGGGCCCGACCCCGGCGCGGCGCGCGAGCGCGACCGCTGCCAGCGTGGAGTGCACACTCAGCTTCCCCAGCACGTTCTGCATGTGCGTGCGGACGGTGTGCGGGGAGAGGAAGAGCCGCTCGGCGACCGCCTTGCGGCCGAGCCCGGCCACCATGCAGCGCAGCACCTCGCGCTCGCGCGGGGTCAGGGACTCCACAAGACGCTCGCTCTCGGTGCGGTGCTTACGGGCCGCGGTCAGCTCGCGCAGTACGCCGGTGAGCAGCGCGGGCGGCAGATGCGTCTCGTCGCGCAGGACGCCGCGGATGACGGCCAGCAGGCGCTGCAGTGAGCAGTCCTTGGCGACCCAGCCCGACGCACCGGCCTGGAGCGCGAGCGCCGCGCGGCGCTGGTCGTCCTTCTCCGCGAGCACGACCGTACGGACGGCGGGCTGTCCCGAACGGACCCCCGCCACCAGGGAGATGCCGTCCACCAGGCCGTCCTCGCCGGGCGGTGGCAGATGCACGGGCCGGTTGACGGGCGCGGCCGACGCACCGAGATCGGCGTCGACGAGCATGACATCGAATCTGCGGCCTTCCGTCGCCGCCCGCTCCAGGCAGCGCAACGCTGCTGGGCCGCTGCCTGCCGGCGTGACATCCACGTCGGGCTCGGCCGCGAGGGCCGCGGCGAGCGACTCGGCGAAGATGCGGTGATCGTCCACCACCAGTACCCGGATCCGAACCACGGACACCCCCATGCTGCGTCGTCCGGAGCGACGCTCCGGACCCCCGGTGGGGAACGGCCGTCGCGGGTACGGCGCCCGGAGAAATGGGCGTCGCAGTCGTGCGGCCGCCGCCGCTCACTGACTACTAGTGCCCCACCCCGGGCGTCGTACCCGTCCGTCTCGCCCCCTGATCAGCACCGGCCCCCACCGGTGCTGTGCATCAGCCTACGACTGGGCGCCGGGAGGGGAAGGCAATTGGCAGAACTGATTGCCCGAGCTGTTCAGGGTGTGGCTCATGTTGCGTAGGGAGACAGAAGTAGACAACGAGATCGACGCCTCTGGGTGGGGTGACCGGCTGGAGGCCGCTCAGCTGACCCGGTGCGCCCCCCGCGAGGGAATCGCCGGGAAGACCCGCGGCGCCGTGTGCCCGGCCGCGGCGAAGGCCGCGAGCACCGACTTGGTGACCGTGTCCGCCATGGCCGACTCGGTCAGCACGACGGCCGAGCCGCCGAAGCCGCCGCCCGTCATCCGCGCACCCAGCGCGCCCGCCGCGTTCGCGGACTCGACGACCAGGTCGAGTTCGGCGCAGGAGACGCGCAGGTCGTCGCGGAGCGAGGTGTGCCCCTCGGTGAGCAACGGGCCCACCGCGCGCGGGTCTGACGCGTCAAGCAGGGCGATGACCTGCTCCACCCGCTGGTTGTCGGTGACCACATGGCGTACGTAGCGCACGACGGCCTCGTCGGCCGAGGCGGCCAGCGTCTCCAGTGCGTCCGGCAGCGCGTCGTACGCGACATCGCGCAGCGCGGTGACGCCCAGGGCGCGCGCGCCCGCCTCGCAGCCGGTGCGGCGCTCCGCGTACGCGCCGTCGCCCAGGGCGTGCTTGACGCGGGTGTCGACGACGAGCAGCTGCAGGCCGTGTGCGGCCAGGTCGAAGGGCACCTGACGCTGGGTGAGGTCGCGGGTGTCCAGGTGCAGGGCGTGGCCCTCGGTGCAGCACGCGGCGGCCGTCTGGTCCATGATCCCGCAGGGCACGCCGACGAAGGCGTTCTCGGCGCGCTGGGCGAGTACGGCCAACTGGGGTGCGGTCAGGCCGAGTTCGTACAGGTCGTTGAGGGCGAGGGCGGTGACGACCTCCAGCGCCGCCGACGAGGAAAGGCCCGCGCCGGTGGGGACGGTGGATGTGAGGTGGATGTCGGCGCCGGTGACCGGGTGGCCCGCCTCGCGCAACGCCCAGACGACGCCCGCCGGGTACGCGGCCCAGCTGGTGTTGGTCAGCGGCGCGAGATCGTCGACGGCCAACTGGACGACGCCGCCGTCGATGTCGGCGGAGTGCAGGCGCAGTACGCCGTCGTCGCGCCGCGAGACTGCGGCGAGCGCGGTGTGGGGCAGGGCCAGCGGCAGTACGAAGCCGCCGTTGAAGTCGGTGTACTCGCCGATGAGGTTGACCCGCCCCGGCGCGGCCCACACGCCGTCGGGCCGGGCGCCGTACAGCGCGACGAAGGCCTCGGTGACGTGCGCGGTGTCGGTACTGGGGGTGCGGTCACTCATGTCCACCGGTCTCCTCCCGCTGGTCCCGCTGGTCCCGCTGGTCCCGCTGGTCCCGCTGGGCGAACGCCCAGGCGTCCGCGACGATGCCCGCGAGGTCGGCGCGCGACGGGCTCCAGCCGAGCCTTTTGTGCGCGGCGTCGGCGGAGGCGACCAGGATCGCCGGGTCGCCGGCCCGGCGCGGCGACGGTGTCTCGGGGATCGGGTGCCCGGTGACCTTGCGTACGGTCTCCACGACCTCGCGGACCGAGAAGCCGTTGCCGTTGCCGAGGTTGCAGATGAGGTGCTCGCCCGGCCCGGTGGCGCCCAGCGCCAGCAGGTGCGCCTCGGCGAGGTCCGCGACATGGATGTAGTCGCGTACGCAGGTGCCGTCGGGCGTCGGGTAGTCGTCGCCGTACACCGCGATCGACTCCCGGCGGCCCTGCGCGACCTGGAGTACCAGGGGGATGAGGTGCGACTCGGGGGCGTGCCGCTCGCCGCAGGTCCCGTAGGCGCCCGCGACGTTGAAGTAGCGCAGCGAGACCGCGGCCAGGCCGTGGGCGTGGCATTCGCCGCTGATCATGTGGTCGACGGCGAGCTTGGTCGCGCCGTACGGGTTGGTCGGCGCGGTCGGCGCGCTCTCCGTGATGGGCGTGGACACCGGTTCGCCGTAGGTCGCGGCGGTGGAGGAGAAGACCAGCCTGCGCACTCCGGCCGCGCGCATCGCGGCGAGCAGTGCCATGGTGCCGCCGACGTTGTTCGTCCAGTACTTCTCGGGGTCCACGACGGACTCGCCGACCTGGGAGAACGCCGCGAAGTGCAGGACTCCGTCGAAACTGGCGTCCAGCCAGCGCGCGGCGTCCTGGATGCGCCCCTCGATGAAGGTGGCGCCCGCCGGGACTCCTTCGCGGAAGCCGGTGGAGAGGTCGTCGAGGACGGTCACCTCGTGGCCCGCCTCCAGGAGATGCGCCGCGACCACACTTCCGACGTACCCCGCACCGCCGGTGACCAAGAACTTCTGACTCACTTGCTCGCTACCTCTCGCAGTCGCTCAGCCGCGGTCTCCGGCGGCACATCGTTGATGAACACATTCATGCCTGATTCGGAACCTGCGAGAAACTTCAGCTTGCCCGCAGTGCGTCGAATGGTGAAAAGCTCAAGGTGGAGCGCGAATCCGCCGCGCCCCGCCTCGCCCGGTTCACCCGCCTCGCCCGGTTCGCCGAAGGGCGCCTGGTGCCAGGCGGAGATGTACGGCGTCGGGGGCTCGTCGGGGCCGAAGATCCGGTCGAACCTGCGCAACAGTTCCAGATAGACCTGTGGGAACTCTGTGCGCGCCTCGTCGCCGAGCGCCCGCAGGTCGGGCACGCGCCGCTTGGGGTAGAGGTGCACCTCGTAGGGCCAGTGCGCGGCGTACGGCACGAACGCCACCCAGTGTTCGCCGTCGAGGACCACCCGGGTGCCTTCGGCGCGCTCGTGGGCGAGTACGTCGTCGAAGAGGTTGCGGCCGGTCTTCGCCCGGTGGGCGCGGGCCGAGCGCAGCATCAGCTCGGTGCGCGGGGTGACGAAGGGGTAGCCGTAGATCTGGCCGTGCGGGTGGCCGAGGGTGACGCCGATCTCGGCGCCCCGGTTCTCGAAACAGAACACCTGCTTGACCTGCGGGAGCTCGGCCAGTTCCGCGGTGCGGTCGGTCCAGGCCTCCAGGACCAGGGCGGCCTGCTCCTCGGTGAGGTCGGCGAAGGACGCGTCGTGGTCGGAGGTGAAGCAGACGACTTCGCAGCGGCCCGCGTCGCCCGCCAGCGAGGGGAAGCGGTTCTCGAAGACGGCCACGTCGTAGTCGGCGGCCGGGATCTCGCTGAGGCGGCCGTCCTGGGACGGGCAGAGCGGGCATGCGTCGGCCGGCGGGAGGTAGGTGCGGGCCTGCCGGTGCGAGGCGACGGCGACCGCGTCGCCGAGCAGCGGGTCGTGGCGGATCTGCGCGGTGGTGGCGACGGGGTCGAGGGGCCTCAGGTCCGGCGCGTCGCGCACGGTGTCGTCGCGGGAGTCGTAATAGAGCAGCTCACGACCGTCGGCGAGCCGGGTCGACGTCTTCTTCACGCGCTGGGGCCCCTCATCGCACTTATTCAACAGAACCGAACACAACAAACCATGAGTCAACAGTTCAGTCAACAGTTCAGTCATGGGGAAGCGCCGGACGGCGGTGCGCGAGACGCCCCGGGTCGCGGGAAGTCGGCGGGCGGACCTTTCGATCACAATCCAACAAAGAACACCACCAAAAGTATTCAGTTCCGGTAGCGGGAGGCGTAGGTTCCGTCTGGATCATTTCGCTCGACGAATCAGGTGCCCCCCATGCACTACCTGGCCGAAGGGCTTCGGCTCCCCACCAACGGGCTCGACTACACCATCCTGGCGATCTACTTCGCCGTGGTCCTCGGCATCGGATTCGCCGCACGGGCCAGTGTGAAGACAAGCCTCGACTTCTTCCTGTCGGGCCGTTCACTGCCGGCCTGGGTCACCGGCCTCGCCTTCGTCGCCGCCAACCTCGGCGCCACCGAGATCCTGGGCATGGCTGCGACCGGCGCGCAGTACGGCGTGGCCGTAGTGCACTGGTACTGGATCGGCGCCATCCCCGCCATGGTCTTCCTCGGCCTGGTGATGATGCCCTTCTACTACGGGTCGAAGGTCCGCTCCGTACCCGAGTTCCTGCTGCAGCGCTTCGACAAGTCCGCGCACCTGCTCAGCTCGGTCCTCTTCGCCTTCGCCGCCATCCTCATCGCGGGCGTGAACCTCTACGCCCTGTCGATCGTCGTCGAGGCGCTGCTCGGCTGGCCGCAGTGGGTCGCGATCGTGGTCGCCGGGCTCTTCGTCCTCGCGTACATCACCATCGGCGGTCTCTCCTCGGCGATCTACAACGAGGTGCTCCAGTTCTTCGTGATCCTCGCCGCGCTCATCCCACTGGCGATACTCGGCCTGAAGCGGGTCGGCGGCTGGGACGGTCTGAGCGGCTCGCTGCAGAAGAGCCACGGCGACAACTTCATGACCGCCTGGGGCGGTACGGGCATCGGTGACGCCAACCCGCTCGGCGCGAACTGGCTGACCATCGTGCTCGGCCTCGGGTTTGTGCTGTCCTTCGGCTACTGGACCACCAACTTCGCCGAGGTGCAGCGCGCCCTGTCCGCGAAGAACCTGTCCGCCGCGAAGCGCACCCCGCTGATCGCCGCCTTCCCGAAGATGTTCATCGTCTTCCTGGTGATGATCCCGGGCCTGGTCGCCGCGGTGATCGTGCCGAAGATCGGCACCCCGGGCTCGGACCTGACGTACAACGACGCGATACCCCTGCTCATGCAGGAGCTGCTGCCGAACGGCGTGCTGGGCATCGCGGTGACCGGTCTGCTGGCCGCCTTCATGGCGGGCATGGCGGCCAACATCTCGTCGTTCAACACCGTGTTCACGTACGACATCTGGTCGAAGTACGTGAAGCAGGGCCGCGAGGACGCCTATTACCTGCGCGTCGGCCGGCTGATCACGGCGGTCGGCGTGCTGGCCTCCATCGGGACGGCCTTCATCGCCTCCAGCTTCACCAACATCATGAGTTACCTCCAGACGCTGTTCTCCTTCTTCAACGTCCCGATGTTCGTGGTCTTCATCATCGGTATGTTCTGGAAGCGGGCCTCGATGAAGTCCGGTGTCTGGGGCCTGTTCGCGGGCACCACGGCCGCGATGGTCAACTACTTTTGGATCTACAAGCAGGGGATCATCGACATCCCCACCGACCAGGGCGCCAACTTCGTCTCCGCGATCGTCGGCTTCGTCGCCGGCGCGGTGGTCATGGTCGTGGTCACACTCTTCACCGCGCCCAAGCCAGAGGCCGAACTGGCGGGCCTGGTGTACGGAACGGTGTCCCCGGACATGGAAGAGGCCCCGGCCGAGGGCGACGACGCCTGGTACCGCAAGCCCGCCCTGCTGGGCTGGGGCGCGATCGTGCTCGCCGCCCTGTGCTACATCCCCTACTCCTTCTGATCGGAGGCCCACCATGTCCGACCTGCAGCGCGAAGTCTCCGCACTGGAGAGCAAGTCCGCCACCGCGGCACGCCTCTTCGACATCCGGCGCATCATCGGCGGTCTTTTCACGCTCTACGGCGTCATCGTGACGATCGCCGGGATCAACCCATCCGCGGCCGACCTCAAGAAGGCCCAGGACATCAACATCAACCTGTGGACGGGCCTGGCCATGCTCGCCCTCGGGCTGTTCTTCCTGATCTGGCTGAAGCTGCGCCCCACGGCGCCGCCGCCGCCCCCCGAGTAGGAGCCTGTGGGGCCGGACCGTCACATGTGGTCCTGCCCCGCCGCCATGTCCCGCGTCATGTCCTGCGTCAGATCGTGCGCCGCGTCCCGCGCCTCCTCACGCGGTGGATCCGCCGCCGCGGCGGGCCCGGCGCTCACCACGGCCCGGTCGAGCAGCCCGGTGCGCGCCGCGAGCGCCGCCGCCTCCAGGCGCGAGCCCACTCCCAGCTTCATCAGCACCCGCTGGACGTGCGTACGGGCGGTGCTCGGCGCGATGCCCATGCCGGCGGCGATCAGCCGGGTGTCCTCGCCGTCCGCGACCCGCAGCAGCACCTCGACCTCGCGCGGGGTGAGCATCTGGAGGAGCCGCTGGCCCTCGTCGTCCGGCTGCGCGGCCGGGTTGAGCAGCTCGGCGAACGCCCCCTGCAACAGCTGCGGCGCCACCGCCGCCTCACCCGCCCTGGCCTTCGCCATGGCGCGCTCCACACCCTCGATCCGCTCGTCGTGGCGTACGTAACCGGCTGCTCCGGCGGCGAAGGCCGCGGCGATCCCCCGCGGGTTCGGCACCGGGCCGAGCACCACGACCGCCACCTGCGGGCGCTCACGTCTGATCCGCACGATCGGGTCGAAAACCCCTGGCACGGCTGGTGACGCCGTACCGAACAGGCACACCTCGGGCGCCCTGCTGACGACCAGTTCCGCCGCCCCCGCGGTCGGCGCGGCCGCCGCGAGCACGCGGTGCCCGCGCAGCTTCAACGCCGAGGCGAGCGCCTCGGCGAGTAAGCGGTGGTCATCGACCACCATGAGCCGCACGCCCATCGAGCAAGCCCCCATCCCCCTGGAGTTGGCCCCCCGGCCCTCCTGACCCGGCAAGCTACACGCTTGTTCGACGATACGCGCCCCTTACTCGGGAGAAGCCCCTCGGATTGTCGAATTCCACGCCATTCAGGACTACTTGTGGGTCAAACATGGCATAAAGCAGCCCCGACAGTGAATTCGTACCACTGCCGGGGCCGTTGTGCGACTGCGATGCCGCTACGTCACTTGGTGCCGAAGCCGATCGCCAGGAACCGCTTGTCACCGGGGCGCGGTTCGCTCATCAGGACCGTCGCCAGGAACAGCCTGCCGCCCTCGTAGCGGTACTCGGCGGAGTCCGGCGAGAAGGTGGACTCGACCCTGATGACCGCGTCATTGGCCGGGTTCTCCATCAGCAGGGTCTGCTTCATGGAGCCACCGTTGACGCTCACGACCTGACCGCCCTTGCTGAACGGCGCCGACTTGTACGCGATCAGGTTGCCGCCGTCCATGCGGATCGGGTCGATCGTGTAGCGCTCGCCCGCGTCGATGCGGTCAGCGGTGATCTTGCCCGTGGCGAGGTCGAACGAGACGATCTCGTTCGTACGGTAGCTGTCGTCGCCGGCGCCCGGGTGCTCCTCGCTCGGCACATAGATCCGGCCGTTGCCGACGGCGACCTTGGAGCAGCCCTCGGTGTCCTTGCAGTCCGGCGCGTACTTCTCCGCGTCGACGGCGATCTTGGCGCGCAGCTTGCCGGTCTTCTCGTCGATCGAGAAGAAGTCGGTGACGCCACTGCCGTCGCCCGCGGTGTCGCCGACGTCGGCCGCCGCGACCAGCGGCTTCGTGGAGACGATGCTCGCGTCCTCGACGCCGCTCGGCAGCTTGTACTTGGCGAGCGGATTGCCGTCCTTCGGGTTGAGGTACTCGATGGAGAGCACCGCCGAGTCGTACGGACCGCACTGGCGCACCGCGGCGAGCGCCTCGCCGCCCGCGTAACCCACGTCGCGGCACTGCTCGACGTTCTCGACGGGCTTCCAGAGGAGCTTGCCGCCGGCCACGTCCCAGGCCGCGCCGCCACCGGTACCGCCGGCCGCGACCGTGCCGCCGCCGATGGTGACCTCGCTGAAGGTGACCTTCTGGTCACCGTCCTTGACCGACTTCTGCCACAGCAGCTTGCCTTCGGTCAGGTCGATCAGTCCGATCTCGGTGCAGGGCGTGTACTTCTTGCCCGCCACCGCCGGACCCGCGAAGGCGATGGCCGTCTTGTTGGCGGTGACGTGCTTGGTCGCGGCGCAGACCTCGCCCGGGAGCGGGATCGTCCACAGCTCCGCGCCCGTGTCCAGGTCGTACGCGACGACCTCCTTGAGGCCGCTCTTGACGTACGCCTTGTCGGTGATCCAGGAGCCGGCCATGCTCGCGACCGATTCCGTCACCTTGGGCGCGGGCAGCTTGAAGAGCACCTTGGACTTGGTGCTCGCCGCGGGCTTTTCCTTGCCCTCGCCGTCGGGCGCGGGCTTGTCGTCGGCGCCCTCGTCGCCGCCGCCGGTCGTGCCCGCTGAGGAGTTGGCTTCCTTCTTCGTGTCGCCGTCGTCGCTCTTGGAGTTGTAGATGACGATTCCGCCGACGACCAGCGCCAGGGCGACGACCGACGCGCCGATGATCATCGCGATGGTGTTGGCCTTCTTGCCGCCGTCACCGGGACCGCCCTGCGGGGGCGGGCCCTGCGGGTGGCCGTACGGCTGCTGCTGGCCGTACGGGCCCGGCTGAGTCGGGTACTGGCCGGGCTGACCGGGCTGGGTCGGGTACTGGCCCGGCTGGCCGGGCTGGCCCGGGTAGCCGTACCCCGGCTGCTGCGCGGGCTGGCCCGGCGGCATCTGCGGCGGCTGTCCGGGCTGACCCGGGTAGCCGTAGCCCGGCTGGGCGGGCGGCGTCTGCGGGTAGCCGTAGCCGGGCTGCTCGGCGGGCGGCGGCGTGGGTGCGCCGAAGCCGCCGCCGGGTGGCGGCTCGTTGGGCGGCGGAGGTGGCTGGGGCGGCTGCGTCATGGCGGATCTACCTTCGGGGACGAAAGGGGTGCGGGGGGAGACTCAGAACCGGCTCGGCGCGCTCACTTGCCGAAGACCATCATCGTCTTCTCGCCCTCCTCGTCGTCCCTGCCGGTCAGGCTCGGCGGGGTGATGAAGAGGCGGCCGTCCGTGTAGGAGACACCGCGGTTGCTGAAGCTGTTCTCGACCTCCGCGGTCGACTCCGGGGTCTTCAGTACGAACTTGGGCGCGCCGCCACCGGCGCCGATGCTGGCGATGCCGCCGCCGTGGTCGTAGGACGGCTCGACGTACGCCAGCACGTTGGCGCCGTCCATGCGCACCGGAAGCATCGTGCGGTCCTTGCCCGCCGGCGAACGCCACTTCTCCTTACCGGTGTTCAGGTTGAAGGCGACGATGTCGTTCGTCCGGTCGAAGCCGTCCTCGCCGCCCGCCTTGTCCGCGGTGGGGAGGTAGAGCGTGTTGGCGTCCGCGACCGTGCCGAGGCAGCCCTGCAGGGCTGCCTCCATGATCGCCCAGCCGCACTGCGGCTCGATCTTCGCCTTGGTGTCCAGCTGCGAGCGGATGGTGCCATCAGCCTTGAGGGTGCTGATGTTCCACGCCTTCTTGTCCTCGTTGGTCAGGTAGAGCACCACCGGGTCGACCGAGTAGACGCGCTTGACCTGCCAGCCCTTGGGGACCGTGAAGGTCCAGTTGCCCTTGCCCGTCGCCGGGTCGACCTCGCGCACCTGCTGGGACTTGCCGTCGGTGCCGCAGTCGTCGACCGCGATGAGCTTGCTGCCGCCCGCGAACGAGTTCGCGCCGCAGCCGTTGACCTTTTCGTCGCCGAAGATCTTCGAGCCGTCACTGATCTTGTAGCCGCTGGAGACGCCCAAACGGCTGGCCGTGACGGTGTTGCCGCCGATCGCCAGCTCTACGCTGGAGGAGACGTCGAAGAGGTTTTCCTTCTTGACCTCGGTCGTCCAGCCCGCCTTGCCTGCGGTCAGGTCGACGAGCCGCAGCTGGTTGCACTTGGCCTTGTCGGTCTTGCCGTCCATCACGCCTACGACGATCTTCCCGTCTGCCGTGGCGTTCCTGGGGGCTGCGCACACTTCGTTCTCGAACGGCACTTCCCACTTCTTTTTACCGGTGTTCACGTCGAACGCGGTGACCGACTTGAAGAGGGCCTGCACCACCACGTCCCCGGTGAACCACGGGCCGTACGCCTTGTGGCTGCCGCGCGGCATGTCGACCTCGTTGGTCTTCAGCCACAGCACCTTGGCCTCGCCGGCCTCACGGCCGGCGTTGAGGTCGTCGGTCGTCTGCCGACCGGTGCCGTCGCCGTCGCCCTCGTCGGCGGAGGGCTCAGCGGTCGGCTTGTCGTCCTTCTTCTGGCTCTCCTGGGCGACGGGCTTCTTGTCGCCGTCGCCGTCACCGCTGACGGCGAAGTAGACGCCGGTGCCGATGACGAGTACCGCAGCGAGGGCCGCGCCGATGATGGCCGCGGGCTTGCCCTTGAAAGGGCTGCCGCCACCCGGTGCCGGGGCGCCGGGGTACTGCTGCTGAGTGGGGTAGCCGCCGTAGGGGCCGCTCTGTTGCTGGCCGTACGGGACGGTCTGCGGCTGGCCGTACGGGCCCGGCTGCTGGGGCTGGCCGTACGGGCCGGCCTGGGGCTGACCGCCGGGCTGCTGGGCGGGGTAGCCGTAACCAGGCTGCGGTGCCTGGGGCTGCGGTGCCTGGGGGTACCCGTAGCCCGGCTGCTGCTGGGGCGGCTGCCCCTGCGGCGGCGTCGGCGGGGCCGGCGGCATCTGCGGCGGCTGGGCCGGCTGCTGCGGGGCTCCCTTCTGCGGGTCCTGCGGCGCTCCGAAGCCGCCCTGCGGCGGCTGGTTGGGCGGCTGAGACATCAGCACATACCTCTTCACACGGGTGGTCCACAGCCCGGTCGGTCTCCCCCGCGTTTCCAGTGGTGAAATACCCCCGGAAAGGAGCGAATCGGGCTTGGATCCCGCAAATTTACGTCAGTCGAGCGGGGTTTCTTTCTATCACTTGAGCCCCTCCATACGACCGGCCGGTCCTCCCCTGTTCCCAAGGGAGGACCGGCCCGTGATGCGCTCGTTATTTCTTTTGCACGTGTCCGTTACGCGTCTTCCGCAAGTTCCATCCAACGCGTCTCCAGCTCATCACGAGTGGTAGCAAGATCACGAAGTTCGGCGTCGAGCAGAGCGACCTTCTCGAAGTCGGTTGCGTTGTCGGCGATTTGGCCGTGAAGTTTGGTCTCCTTGTCGGAGAGCTTCTCCATCTGGCGCTCCAGCTTCTGCATTTCCTTGCTCGCGGCGCGGGCTTCGGAAGCCGCCTTTTTCCGGGCGGGGGCAGTCACCGACGCCAAGGACGCGGAGGACGAATTCACGGAAGCCGCAGAAGGCGCATAAACCGCAGACTCGATCATCTGCCGCCTGCGCTCCAGGTATTCGTCGAGCCCGCGCGGCAGGTTGCGCAGCGTGGCGTCGCCCATCAGGGCGTACACCTTGTCCGTCGTCCGCTCGATGAAGAACCGGTCGTGGGAGATCACGATGAGCGAGCCCGGCCAGGTGTCGAGGACGTCTTCGAGCTGCGTCAGCGTCTCGATGTCGAGGTCGTTCGTCGGCTCGTCGAGGAACAGTACGTTCGGCTCGTCCATCAGCAGCCGCAGAATCTGCAGCCTGCGGCGCTCACCGCCCGACAGGTCGCGGACGGGCGTCCACTGCTTCTCCTTGGTGAAGCCGAACTGCTCGCACAGCTGGCCCGCCGTCATCTCACGGCCCTTGCCCAGGTCCACCCGGTCACGCACCTGCTGGACGGCTTCCAGCACCCGCAGCGTGGGGTTGAGCTCGCTGACCTCCTGGGAGAGGTACGCGAGCTTCACGGTCTTGCCCACGACGACCTTCCCGGCGACGGGCTGGATGTCGCCCAGCGTGCGGGCCGCCTCGGTGAGCGCCCGCAGCAGCGAGGTCTTGCCCGAGCCGTTCACGCCGACCAGGCCGACGCGGTCGCCGGGGCCGAGCTGCCAGGTGAGGTGCTTGAGCAGCGTCTTCGGGCCCGCCTGGACGGTGACGTCCTCCAGGTCGAAAACGGTCTTCCCAAGCCGCGAGTTGGCGAACTTCATCAGCGCGGAGGTGTCGCGGGGCGGCGGCACGTCGGCGATCAGCTCATTGGCCGCCTCGACGCGGAAGCGCGGCTTCGACGTACGGGCGGGGGCGCCGCGGCGCAGCCAGGCCAGCTCCTTGCGGACCAGGTTCTGGCGCTTGGTCTCCTCGGTCGAGGCGATGCGCTCACGCTCGGCGCGCGCGAAGACGTAGTCGGAGTAGCCGCCCTCGTACTCGTGGACGGAACCGCCCTGCACGTCCCACATGCGGGTGCAGACCTGGTCCAGGAACCACCGGTCGTGAGTGACGCAGACGAGCGCGGAGCGGCGGGTGCGCAGGTGCTGCGCCAGCCAGGCGATGCCTTCGACGTCGAGATGGTTCGTCGGCTCGTCGAGGATGAGCACGTCGGGCTCGCCGACGAGCAGCTTGGCCAGCGCGATACGGCGGCGCTCGCCACCGGAGAGCGGGCCGATCACGGTGTCCAGGCCCTGCCCGAAGCCGGGCAGGTCGAGGCCGCCGAAGAGTCCGGTCAGTACGTCACGGATCTTGGCGTTGCCCGCCCACTCGTGGTCGGCGAGATCGCCGATGATCTCGTGGCGGACGGTCGCGGTGGGATCGAGCGAGTCGTGCTGGGTCAGCACACCGAGGACGAGTCCGCCGATGTGGGTGATGCGGCCGGAGTCGGCCTCTTCCAGCTTGGCGAGCATGCGGATGAGGGTGGTCTTGCCGTCGCCGTTGCGGCCCACGACGCCGATCCGGTCCCCTTCGGACACGCCGAGGGACACGCCGTCGAGCAAGGCACGGGTGCCGTACACCTTGCTGACTACCTCGACATTGACCAGGTTGACAGCCATTGATGCGCGCTCCAGGAAAGGGAATGGGATCGACGGTCCAGCGTAGTCGCCGGAGGCCGGTCCCTGAGCCGCGGCCTCTGTGGGGCCTTGCTGCGGCCTCTGCGGGACCTTCTCCGAGCCTTTTCAGAGCCTTTCGGTACGGGTACGGGTACGGGCTCGGCCGGCGGCCTCGACGAGGAGCCGGCCGGCGAGGGCCATGAGGACTGCGGAGGGTGCGCTGACGGGGATGGCCACGAGGGTCGCCGTACGCCTTCGAGCAGGTCGCCGAAGCCGACCATCGACAGGCCGAGCACCCCGAGCAGGCAGAGCGTGATGAGACCCCCCGTCAGACCCCCCGCGCCAGAACCGTCGCCCCCGCCGCCGGCGCCCCCGCCACCCTCGCCGTGCGGCACGTGCCCGACTCGCGCAGTGCCGTCGCCACCGTCTCCGCCGAATCCGCGCCCTTCGTCAGGAACGCCGTCGTCGGCCCGGACCCCGACACCAGACCCGCCAGCGCCCCCGCCGCCGTGCCCGCGGCCAGGGTTTCGGCCAGCGAGGGGCGCAGGGAGAGCGCCGCGGGCTGGAGGTCGTTCGTCACGGCGCCGGCCAGCGCCGTCGCGTCGCCCGTGCGCAGGGCGTCGAGGAGGGCGGTCGAAGCCACCGGGTCGGGGACGGCGGTGCCCTCGGTCAGGCGGTCGAACTCGGCGTACACCGCCGGGGTCGAAAGACCGCCGTCCGCGACCGCGAACACCCAGTGGAAGTCACCGCCGACATCGAGCGCGGTGAGGTACTCACCCCGGCCGGTGCCCAACGCCGCCCCGCCGACCAGGCTGAACGGCACGTCACTGCCCAACTCCGCGCAGAGCGCGAGGAGTTCGGTGCGGGACGCGCCCGTACCCCAGAGCGCGTCGCAGGCCAGCAGCGCCGCCGCCCCGTCCGCGCTGCCGCCCGCCATGCCGCCCGCGACGGGGATGTCCTTGGCGATGTGGATGTGGACGTCGGGGGCGATGCCGTAGCGCGCGCCCAGCGCGATCGCGGCCCGCGCCGCCAGGTTCGTGGCGTCCAGGGGGACCTGCGCCGCGTCCGGGCCCGAGCAGGTGATCCGCAGCGAGTCGGAGGGCGTGACGGTGACCTCGTCGTAGAGGCCGACCGCGAGGAAGACGTTGGCGAGGTCGTGGAAGCCGTCGGGCCGCGCGCCGCCCACCGCCAGCTGGACGTTGACCTTCGCGGGAACGCGCACGGTGACCGGCCCGCCCACGCCCACGCTCGCACCTGCACCTGCACCGCTCACGCCTTCACCCGCCACGCCTTCGCGCATCACGCCTTCGCCTCCGCGATACGGGCGAACTCCTCCACCGTCAGCGCCTCGCCGCGCGCCTGCGGCGAGATCCCGGCCGCGACCAGGGCCGCCTCGGCGGCGGGCGCGGACCCGGCCCATCCCGAGAGCGCCGCCCGCAGCGTCTTGCGGCGCTGCGCGAACGCCGCGTCGACGACCGCGAAGACCTCCGCCTTGGTGGCGGTGGTCCGGATCGGCTCCGTACGGCGGACCAGGGAGACGAGGCCCGAGTCGACGTTCGGCGCGGGCCAGAAGACGTTGCGGCCGATCGACCCCGCCCGCTTGACCTCCGCGTACCAGTTGGCCTTCACCGAGGGCACGCCGTAGACCTTGTTGCCCGGCTTGGCCGCGAGCCGGTCCGCGACCTCCGCCTGGACCATGACCAGGGTCCGCTCGATGGTCGGGAAGCGCTCCAGCATGGTGAGCAGGACGGGCACCGCGATGTTGTACGGAAGGTTCGCCACGAGCGCGGTGGGCGGCGGCCCCGGCAGCTCGTGGACCTGCATCGCGTCGGAGTGGACCAGGGTGAAGCGGTCGGCCCGCCCCGGCATCCGCGCCGCGATCGTGGCGGGCAGGGCGCCCGCGAGCGCGTCGTCGATCTCGACGGCTACGACCCGGTCGGCCGCTTCGAGAAGGGCCAGCGTCAGCGAGCCGAGGCCGGGGCCGACCTCGACGACCACGTCGTCCGGGCGCACCCCGGCCGTCCGTACGATCCGGCGGACCGTATTGGCGTCGATGACGAAGTTCTGGCCGCGCTGCTTGGTGGGGCGCACACCGAGCACCGCCGCCAGTTCCCGGATGTCGGCGGGACCCAGCAGGTTGTCGGAGACCGGGGCGGGACCGGGGGCGGGCGCGGAGTCAGGCAGGGGCGCAGAAGGCTCAGTGGTGCTCACCGCTCAAGCGTAAAGGGCCCCGGCACCGGGCTCTGCCTGCGGACGGCCCCGCCCCGCCACGCACGCGGCAGCCGACCGCCGTCGCCACCGCCGGCCACCGCGCCCCCTACAGGCGGCTGCCGCAGTGCGGCCAAGGGCTGGACCCGCGCTGTACGTACAGCTTCTTCGCCCGGAACGTCTGCTCGCTAGCGCTCGCCTCCTGCGCGCGCCCGCTGCCGCCGAGGGACTGCCAGGTCTGGGTGTCGAACTGGTAGAGGCCGCCGTAGTTGCCGGTCGGGTCGACCGCGCTCGGCCTGCCGCCCGATTCGCAGTGGGCGAGCCCGCTCCAGTTGAGCCCGTCCGCCCCGGCGACGGCGGTCGGCATCGCCTTGGTGCCGACCTTCACGCGCTGGGTGACCGGCTCGCGGGCGATCTCCTCGGCGATCTTCCTGGGCTTCTGCTTGACGCCGTTGACGGTGCGCAGGGCGTACGTGACCCGGCGCGCGCCCTGCTTGCCCGCCTGCGCGACGACTTCGGTGCCCTTGAAGAGCGTGGGGTCCTGGGTCCGCTCGACGGTGAAGGGGATGGGCTCCTCGCGCACCTCCTTGGTGCCCTTGATCCGCATCACGGTGATCGTCTGGCCGTCGCGCGGGAAGGTGCCGGGCGGCACGGAGGTGGTGTCCTGGCCGTGCAGGCTGATGCCCACCTCCGCCAGGGCCTCGCCCACGGTCGCGGCGTTCGTGCGGATGGTGCGCTCCCGTCCGTCCGCCATGAACGTCACGGAGCGCTCGGTGCGGACGTCCAGCGCGAGGCCGTTGCGCCCGATCGCGGAGGAGCGCGAGGTGGAGAGGAACGCGCCCTCCGCGCGCACCCCGAGCTGGCGCAGCGCACCCTCGACGGTGCGGGCGGTGGTCCACAGCTGTCGGCGTTGGCCGTCCAGGGTGAGGGTCACCGGGCGGCCGTAGTGGACGACGATCTCGTCGCCGCTGGCCAGGGCCTCGCCGGGGGCGGGCGCGACGATGTCGTGCTCCCCGACGGTGACGCCCTGGTCGGCCAGCAGTTCGTCCACGTCGTCGGCGAAGGTGTGCATCGTCCGGGGTACGCCGTCGATGCTCAGCTTGATCGCCTTGTCGTTGGCGATGAACGCGGAGGTGCCGCCGGCCAGGAAGGCGACGACCAGGGCCTGCGGGACGAGCCGCCGGAACGTGTCGGGCCGCTCGCCGCCCTTGCGCCGCCGCGCCGCCCGCCGGGCCCCTCCGCGTCCGTCGCCCGCCGAACCGGCTCCGGGCCCGGGCCCCGGCCCCGGCCGTGCGCCCGGAGCGGCGTCGGGGGCGGGGGCGGCGACGAGGGCGCCCATCGCGCCCTGGCGCGGCAGCTGCGGCTCGGGCGCCGCGTGGGCGCCGTACAGCGGCGCGCCGTAGGGCAGCATCTCCAGGGACGCGTACTCCTCGGGCCCGCACGCCTCGGGCCCGCCCGACTCCGGTCCCGACGCTCTGCCCGTCGTACGTCGGCCGCTGCCGCCACGCACCGCGCGGTGACTGCCCTGTGAATTGCTCACGACGCTCCAGAGGTCCGGCCCGTCCACATGACGCTGCGGGCCGGGACACTAGCGGAGCGATGGTCACTCTCCAAAGCGACGCAGCTACGCAGTGTCGCCGGATTGACCGCCGTACGGTTCAGTAATCGAACGCACGTGCCGTATTGGCGGCGATTGCCGTGGCCAGGACGTCCTCTTTCACTCCCTTGACCGCCGCCATCGCCCGCACCGTGACCGGAATGAGATACGGGGCGTTAGGCCGTCCGCGGTACGGGGCGGGGGTCAGGAACGGCGCGTCGGTTTCGACGAGAACCAGTTCGAGCGGTGCGACGGCGAGCGCGTCACGCAGCGGCTGGGCGTTCTTGAACGTCACGTTTCCGGCGAAGGACATGAAGTAGCCCTTGCGTGCGCAGATCTCGGCCATGGCCGCGTCACCGGAGTAGCAGTGAAAGACGGTGCGCTCGGGGGCGCCCTCCTCGTCGAGGACCCGCAGCACATCGGCGTGCGCGTCACGATCGTGGATGACGAGTGCCTTGCCGTGCCGTTTGGCCATCTCGATGTGGGCCCGGAAGGACAGCAGCTGGGCGGCGATTCCGTCGGGTCCGGTACGGAAGTGGTCGAGCCCGGTCTCGCCGACGGCCTTGACGTACGGCAGGCCCGCCAGCCGGTCGATGTCGTCGAGCGCCTCGTCGAGCGCCCCTACACCACCCGCGGTGCGCGCGCCCTGCCGCGACCAGCCGTCGGGGTCGCCGTGGACGATGCGGGGGGCTTCATTGGGGTGCAGGGCAACGGCAGCGTGCACGTTCTCGTACGCCTCGGCGGTCACCACGGCCCATCGTGAGCCCTTTACGTCGCAGCCCACCTGGACGACAGTCGTGACGCCGACCGACACGGCCTTCGCCAGCGCCTCCTCGACCGTGCCGTCCTGCATGTCCAGATGGGTGTGCGAATCGGCGACCGCCACCCGAAGGGGCTCGGGCAGCGGCGGTGGGGCGTCTTGAGGGGTCATGGTCACGATCGTACGAAAACCACGCCCCGCGCCTCACTCCGAACCTCACCGCAAGCCGTCACTTGCGGTGCTGGAAGGGATGCAACAGATCCGACAGGTGCCAGTGATGCGGCTCGGGCTCCTCGCCCGCCGGTACCACCAGGGGTCCCGCCGGCGCCGTCGCGGGCTGCGCCCACTGGGCCGCCTGCACCGAGGAGACCTGCCCCGAGCGCATGATCCGCACGACATGGCCGCCGCAGTTCACGCACAGGGGACGGGACAGGGGTGACGGCACGCGCAGCCCGTCGGCCGTATAGACCACGGACTCGCGCCCCGAACCGTCGGTGTGGTGCTTGATCTCGTACGCCTGCTCCCAGCCGTGCCCGCACCTCATACAGGCGAAGGCGTAGGCCTCGTGAACGGTGGTTCCTGCGCCGGCGGTGTCTGCGATCTCGCTCATGCCAGCTCCTTTCCACTGATCCAGTGGATGCCCATTCGGGCGGGAGCGCATCAGGTCCTGTCGATATATGGAGCGGTCTTGGCCCTTCCATGGAAAAGAGCCCGATACGCGGCCTGTTCCTTTGCTTTTTACGATAGTCCTTTGCCGTCCGCAGAGCCCGCCCGTGCCGCATTCTTTGCCGCGACAACGGCATCGAATACCTCGCGCTTGGGCAGACCCACTTCCGCGGCGACCGACACGATGGCCTCCTTGCGCCGCTCCCCCGCCTCTTCGCGCACCTGCACCCTGCGCACCAGCTCGGCCGGGTCCAGGTCCAGCACCGCGTCGGGGGCACCCTCGACGACGACGGTGATCTCGCCGCGCACGCCGTCGGCGGCCCACTCGGCGAGCGCCTTCAGCGGCCCGCGCTTCACTTCCTCGTACGTCTTGGTCAGCTCGCGGCAGACCGCGGCCCGCCGCTCGTCGCCGAACACCTCGGCCATCGCGGCGAGCGTGTCGTCGAGGCGGTGCGGGGCCTCGAAGTACACCAGGGTCCTGCGCTCACCGGCGGCCTCGCGCAGCTTGCTCAGGCGCTCGCCCGCCTTGCGCGGCAGGAAGCCCTCGAAGCAGAAGCGGTCGACGGGCAGCCCGGACAGCGCCAGTGCGGTCAGTACGGCGGACGGCCCTGGCACCGCGGTGACCTTGATGTCCTTCTCGACGGCCGCGGCGACCAGCCGGTAGCCGGGGTCGGAGACGGACGGCATGCCCGCGTCGGTCACCAGGAGCACCCGCGAGCCGCCCTCCAGCGCCTCGACGAGCTCGGGCGTACGCGCGGTCTCGTTGCCCTCGAAGTACGACACGACACGCCCCGTGGTGCGCACACCGAGCGCCTGGGTGAGGCGGCGCAGCCGCCGGGTGTCCTCGGCGGCGATGACATCGGCCCTCTCCAGTTCGGCGGCGAGCCGGGGCGGGGCGTCCGAGACGTCACCGATGGGGGTCCCTGCGAGGACGAGGGTTCCGCTGCTGGTCATTGCTGCCTTCTCACCGAGGTCGACCGACGTTCTGCCCGTCCAGTCTGACGGACGCCGCCGGGCACCCGCTCCCCACCACGACGGCGGCCTCCCGGCCACGCAGGGACCACGGGCACAGATGTGTTCCCTACGATGGCGCGGTGACCAGTACCGCGTCAGAAGCCCAGCAGGGCCACGCCGCCGAAGAGCAGCCGCCCTCGTGGCAGCGCCGACTGCGCCGATTCGGCTATGTGCCCAGGCAGGTTGTCGGCCTGAGCGACCGACTTGTGCCGCCGTACAGCAAGCCGGGCACCGAGCTGTGGAGAGGTCTCGGGGTGCCGCCGGCCGCCATGGGAGTCGTGGCGCGGCTGGTGCGGTGGTCGGCGTGGGGCGGGCCCTTGCTGGTCGCTTTCGTCGCCGGGCTGCTGCGGCTCTGGCACCTCGGCAGCCCCAAGGCGGTGATATTCGACGAGACGTACTACGCGAAGGACGCCTGGGCGCTCGTCAACCAGGGGTACGAGGGCCAGTGGCCCAAGGACATCGACAAGTCGATCCTCGCCGACCCTTCGAGCGTCCCCATCCCCGACGACCCCGGCTATGTGGTGCATCCGCCGGTCGGCAAGTGGGTCATCGGGATCGGTGAACAGCTTTTCGGATTCACGCCGTTCGGCTGGCGCTTCATGGTCTGTGTGCTCGGCACGATCTCGGTCCTGATGCTGTGCCGGATCGGGCGGCGGCTGTTCCGCTCGACGTTCCTGGGGTGTCTGGCGGGCGCCCTGCTCGCCGTCGACGGCCTGCACTTCGTGATGAGCCGCACGGCGCTGCTCGACCTGGTGCTGATGTTCTTCGTGCTCGGCGCGTTCGGCTGCCTGCTCGTCGACCGGGACTGGGCACGGCGCCGACTGGCCGCCGCGCTGCCACGCGACGACGAGGGAGTGCTGCGGCCGGACGCCCGGGTCGCGGAAAACCTGCGCCTGGGCCTGCGGCCGTGGCGGATCGCCGCCGGGGTGTGCCTGGGCCTGGCGTTCGGCACCAAGTGGAACGGCCTGTACATCCTGGCCGCGTTCGGGCTGCTGACGGTGGTGTGGGACGTGGGCGGCCGGCGGACGGCGGGTGCGGTGCGGCCGTATCTCGCGGTACTCAGGCGCGACATCCTGCCGGCGTTCGGCTCGACGGTTGTTGTCACCTTCGCGGTGTACGTCGCCTCCTGGACGGGCTGGATCGTCTCCAAGGAGGGCTACTACCGCGACTGGGCCACGGGCGCGGGGCGCGGCGGGAACTGGACCTGGCTGCCCGACTGGCTGCGCAGCCTGTGGCACTACGAGACCGAGGTCTACAGCTTCCACGTCAATCTGACGTCCGGTCACACCTACCAGTCGAACCCGTGGAGCTGGCTCGTCCTGGGCCGCCCGGTCTCGTACTTCTACGAGTCGCCCAAGCCCGGCAAGGACGGCTGCTCGGCGGCCGAGAAGCACGAGTGCGCCCGCGAGGTGCTGGCGCTCGGCACCCCGCTGCTGTGGTGGGCGGCGTGCTTCGCGGTGCTGTACGTGCTGTGGCGCTGGGCGTTCCGCCGCGACTGGCGGGCCGGGGCGATCGCCTGCGGCATCGCGGCCGGCTGGGTGCCCTGGTTCTTCTACCAGGAGCGGACGATCTTCCTCTTCTACGCCGTCGTGTTCGTCCCGTTCCTGTGTCTGGCGGTAGCGATGATGATCGGCGCGATGCTCGGGCCACCGGGCTCGGACGAACGGCGGCGCACGATCGGGGCGATCGGGGCGGGGGTACTCGTCCTGCTCATCATCTGGAACTTCATCTACTTCTGGCCCATTTACACCGGCCAGACCCTGCCGATGAGCGACTGGCGCAGCCGCATGTGGCTCGACACCTGGGTGTGAGGGTGCGCGCATCCCGGTCCGATAACAGTCACCCCATGTGTCACGGCCGTCCCGTAGAGTACGCTCCGACACTTCTTTGAACACGTTCAGTTCAAGGGGACTCCTGGGGAGGGGACTGCATCGCATGCGCAGTGGAGCGAAGGCCGCCATAGTCGGCGGGGTGTTTCTTGTCGCGACCGGGGGCGTGGCCTACGGCGGCTACACCCTGCTGAGCGGCGAGAGCAACGACACCGGTCCGGGCCTCAACACCCGCTCGGCGCCCAAGAAGACCGGCCCGCCGAGCGCGTCGGAGGTCGACAAAACCACGAAGGCGTTCCTCGCGGCCTGGTCGAAGGGCGACGCGCGCACCGCCGCCGACCTCACCAACAACGCCACGCAGGCGCAGCCCGCCCTGGAGGCCTACCGCGAGGTGGCGCGCGTGTCCGAGGTGTCGTTGACACCGGACGCCCCGGTCGGGGCGAAGGTGCCGTTCACGGTGAAGGCGAAGGTGACGTACGCGGAGGCCAGGAGCAAGCCCTGGTCGTACGCGTCCCAACTGACCGTCGTCCGCGGCCTGACCACCGGCGCCCCTCTGGTCGACTGGGCCCCCGCCGTCATCCACCCGAAGCTGAAGGCCGACGACACCCTGACGATGGGCGAGGCGTCGGCCCCGCCGATCAAGGCGGTGGACCGTAACGGCGCCGAGCTGACGAAGGAGAAGTACCCGTCGCTCGGCCCGATCCTGGACGCCCTGGGGGAGAAGTACGGCACGAAGGCGGGCGGGAAGCCCGGCATCGAGCTGGCGGTGGAGAGCGCGGACATCAACCAGCCCGTACGCTCGCTGCTCACCCTCACCAAGGGCAAGCCCGGCAAGCTGCTCACCACGCTGGACGCGGGCACGCAGGCGGCCGCCGAGAAGGCCGTACAGCGGTACAAGAACTCCTCGGTGGTGGCGGTCAAGCCGAGCACCGGCGAGATCAGGGCCGTCGCCAACCACCGCGACGACGAATTCAACGCGGCGATGCTCGGCAAGCAGGCCCCCGGCTCCACGATGAAGATCGTGACGGCGGCAATGCTGCTGGAGAAGGGCCTGGTCGGCGCCGACCGTCCGATCGAGTGCCCCGCGAACGTCATGTATCAGGGCCGGACCTTCCACAACCTCGACAACTTCGACATCAAGAACGGCACCTTCACCCAGAGCTTCGCCAGGTCCTGCAACACCGCCTTCATCAAGCAGATCGACGACACGAAGGACGACGCGGCGCTGTCCAAGGAGGCCCAGGAGGTCTTCGGCATCGGGCTCGACTGGCAGACCGGCGTCACCTCGGCGGACGGCTCCGTGCCGATGGCGTCCGGCGGCGAGGCGGCGGCGCAGTACATCGGGCAGGGCACGGTCCAGATGAACGTCCTCAATATGGCGTCCGTCACCGCCACCGCCAAGACCGGCACCTTCCGGCAGCCGGTCATCGTCCCGCGCTCGCTCGACGGCCGGGAGATCGCCCAGGCGCCCCGCTCGCTGCCCGGCGGCGTCTCCGAGCAGCTGCGCACCATGATGCGGGTCACCGCGAGCAGCGGCACGGGCGCGCAGGCGATGGCCTCGGTCGGCGGGGACAAGGGGGCCAAGACGGGGTCGGCGGAGGTCGACGGGCAGGGTACGTCCAACAGTTGGTTCACCGGGTTCAGCGACGACGTGGCGGCCGCCGCGGTCGTGGAGTCCGGCGGACACGGCGGGGACGCGGCGGGCCCACTGGTCGCGCAGGTGCTGCGCGCGGGCTGACCGCGCGTCGACCGGCACCGCACACCCGGTAACCGGGTCGCATGGCCCGTACAGCTACCGCTAGCGTGCGGGCCATGAGCACACCCGGAACCACCGCCCACCCCCGCTTCACCGAGGCCCTGCGCGAACTGGGCATCAAGGACATCGAGGTACGCGGCTTCCCCGACGCGACCCGTACGGCCGTCGAGGCGGCTGCCGCCGTCGGCTGCGAGCTGAGCCAGATCGTCAAGTCCCTGATCTTCGAGGCGGACGGTGTGCCCGTCCTGGTCCTGATGGACGGCGCCTCGCGGGTCGATGTGGAGCTGGTGCGCCGGGAGTTGTGCGCGGCGAAGGTCGGGCGGGCCAATGCCGATCGCGTACGGGAGACGACCGGCTACGCGATCGGCGGCGTACCGCCCTTCGGACACCGTACGAAGACCCGGGTGATCGCCGACCGGGGCCTGCTCGCACACGGGGAGGTCTGGGCCGCGGCCGGCACCCCGCACACGGTCTTCGCGATGGATCCCAGGACGCTGGTCGGCCACGCCGGTGCGACCGTCGCGGACGTGCGCGAGCAGAGCGCGTGACGCCGCTCGTCGTAGCGGCGGTGCTCATCGCCGCGTTCACGCACGCCAGTTGGAACGCGATAGCCCACCACATCAAGGACCAGTTGGTCTCCTTCACGCTGATCTCCGGCGGCGGCGCGCTGATCGGCCTGCTCGCGGCGGGGTTCGTGCCCTTCCCGGCCGCGGAGGCCTGGCCGTATCTGACCCTGTCCGCAGCGCTGCACGTCGGCTACATGGTGCTGCTGATGCGGTCGTTCAGCCTCGGCGACTTCGGCCAGATGTACCCGATCGCCCGCGGCACGGCGCCGCTCGCGGTCACCGTGCTTGCGGCGATATTCGTCGACGAGTGGCCGGGCGGCTGGCAGTTGGCGGGCGTCGCGGTCGCCTGCGCCGGGCTGGTGGGCGTGGCGCTCTGGGGCATCAAGGGCGCGGGCGGGCGCCCGCACTGGCCGGCGCTGGTCGCGGCGCTGGCGACGGGCCTGTCGATCGCCGCATACACGGTGGTGGACGGCATGGGCGTACGAGCGTCGGGCTCGTCCCTCGGCTACATCGCCTGGCTGATGATCCTGGAGGGCCTGGCCATCCCGGCGTACGCCTTCTACCGGCGCCGGGCCGTACTCCTGCCGCAACTACGCCCGTTGGCGGTGCGCGGCCTGATCGGCGCGGCCCTGTCGGTGACGGCGTACGGCCTGGTGCTGTGGGCCCAGACGAGGGCACCACTCGCCCCGATCGCGGCGCTGCGGGAGTCGTCGATCATCGTGGGAGCGGCGATCGGAGCCCTGTTCTTCAAGGAGCGCTTCGGGGCGCCGAGGATCGCGGCGGCGGGCTTGATGGTGGTCGGGATCGGCCTGATGCTCCACACGAGCTGAGTACGAGGCGAAATCCACCCCGTCCGGCACATCCAGCCCGTCCGGCACATCCAGCCCGTCCGGCACATCCAGCCCGTCCGGCGTTTGAGGACAAGGGGGGGCCTGGGGGCTCGCCCCCAGTTTCGGGAAGGGGCGGGTAGGGGACAGCCCCGCGCAGCGGCCCCGCACCCGCCCCCGCCGCAGCACCCGCACCCGCCCACCCGCACCGCACCGCACCGGCGCTCAGCCCTGGAACGCGCCCCGCAGCCCCAAGTTGCTGCCCAGCAGCCCGCCGTCGACCGGCAGCGTCACGCCGGTGATCCACGCCGCGTCGCGCGACGCGAGAAAAGCGACCGCCGCGGCCACGTCGTCGGGGCGTCCCACCCGGCCCAACGGGTAGTGCGCCGCCGCCCGTTCGAGGTCCGCGCCCTTCCCCGCCCACGCCTCCGTCGCGACCGTGCCCGGCGCCACCAGGTTGACCCGTACGCCCCGCGCCGCCGCGTGGCCCGCCAAGGTGCGGGTCAGGCTCGCAAGGCCCGCCTTGGCGGCGCTGTAGGCGTGGTTGCCGAAGTCCTGCTCGCCGTTGACCGAGCCGACACTGACGATCGCCCCGCGCCCCGACGCCGCCAGGTGCGGCAGCGCGGCCCGCGCGCAGCGGAATGCGCCCGTCAGCGTGATGTCGAGATCCCGCTCCCACTCCGCGTCGTCCTCGTCCTCGAAGAGCGCCGCATCGGGCGCGCACGAGCACGCGTTGTTGACCAGCACATCGAGCGTCCCGAACTCCCGTACCGCGCACTCCACCGCCGCCAGGACCGAGCCCCGGTCCCCCACGTCGCAGCGCAGCGCCACCGCTCCCGGGATCGACTTCGCGGCCTTCGCCGCCCGTTCCTCGTCCAGGTCCGTGACCAGCACGCGCGCGCCCTCGGCCGCGAGCCTGCGGGCCACCGCCTCGCCGATGCCGCGCCCGGCGCCGGTGACCAGCACGCCGTACCCCTCGAACCGCAGGGGCACGGACAGCGGCAGCTGCGAAGATCCTTGTGCGGGCGATCCACTTCTAGGTGTCATACACCGATCATGCAGCGGACCGTACGGCCCTGACCAGGGCCTGTGCGCGGGGGTCCGCGGTGACGCCCTTCTGCAGCCCGTTGGTCACATACCCGAAGGCGATGCCCGCCTCCGGGTCGGCGAAGCCCAGCGAGCCGCCCCGCCCCGGATGCCCGAACGAGCCCGGCCCGAGCAGCGGCGCCCCGGAACCGTGCAGCATAAAACCGAGCCCGAAGCGGGTGTTGACGACCAGCACCCGGTCGGGCCCCGCCGATTCCTCGGTCCGCGCCAGCGTGAGCGTGGCCGGGGCGAACAGCCGGTGCCCGTCCACCGCCCCGATCATCGCCGCGTAACACCGCGCCAGCGCCCGCGCGGTGGAGATCCCGCCCGAGCCGGCCAGACCGACGGCGCGGTACGCGGGGTCGTTGTCGTCCACGACCGGATCGATCGCTCCGAACGCACGCCGGGTGAGCGAATCGGGGTCCCCGTACGCCTCGGTCACACTGCGCCGTGGCCGTACCCGCAGCGCCCCGGGCGCCTCGGCGGGTGCCTCCACCCGCCCTGTTCTGCCCACCCGGTGGGCCTCGTCGGGGGGCAGGCCGATCCAGAAGTCGAGCCCGAGCGGCCGGCCGATCTCCTCGGCGATCCACCGTCCGATGGTCCGCCCGGTGACCCGCTTCACCAGCTCACCGATCAGCCAGCTGTATGTGTGCGCGTGGTAGCCGTGGTCGGTGCCCGGCGCCCACAGCGGCTGCTGGGCGGCGACCGCGCGCGGCCCGGAGACCCCGTCGATCGCCTCGGCCAGGGTCAGCGGCCGGTCGAGCAGCGGCACGCCCGCGCGGTGCGAGAGCAACTGCCGTACGAGTACCAGCTCCTTGCCGCCCGCCTTGAACTCCGGCCAGTACGTGGCGACGAGGGCGTCCAGGTCGATCTGCCCGCGCTGGTGCAGCAGGAGCGGCACCGCGGCGGCGATGCCCTTGGTCGCGGAGTGCACGACCTGCGCGGTGTCGACGGCCCACGGCTCGGGCCCGTCCACGTCCCGCGTACCCGCCCACAGGTCGACGACCTTGAGGCCGCGCCGGTAGACGGCGACCGCCGCGCCGCGCTCGCCGCGCTGCTCGAAGTTGCGTACGAAAGCGTCCTTGACCGGCTCGAAGCCGGCCGCAACCGTGCCTTGGACGTCCACGCCCGCACTCCCGCTCTTCACTCTTCGTCCCGCATGCTGCGTCCCGCGTGCGCGCGCCCGGTGGCGCCGCACCCCCATGGTGCAACGTGGTCCGGCCCCGCAGGCCGGTGGGGTCCGTCCGGTGACCCGCCCTCAGCGGCCCCGGAGGTCTCAGGGCCTGGTCGTCGTCACCGAGCGCGGGTCGAAGCCGAACGGCAGCTCCAGCCGGTGCGAGCGCATCAGTTCCTCGTTGGTGAGCAGGTCCCGGGTCGGCCCGTCCGCCGCGATGACCCCGTCGCTGAGCACCACCGCGCGCGGGCACAGCTCCAGCGCGTACGGCAGATCGTGCGTGACCATCAGCACCGTGACGTCCAACGACCGCAGAATGTCGGCCAGTTCACGGCGGGAAGCCGGGTCGAGGTTGGACGAGGGCTCGTCGAGGACCAGGATCTCGGGTTCCATCGCCAGTACGGTCGCGACCGCCACCCGGCGTCGCTGCCCGAAGGACAGATGGTGCGGCGGGCGGTCCGCGAACCCGGCCATCCCGACCTGGCCCAGGGCCTTCGCGACGCACGCCTCAAGCTCGGGGCCGCGCATCCCGCCGGCCGCGGGACCGAAGGCGACGTCCTCGCGGACCGTGGGCATGAACAGCTGGTCGTCGGGGTCCTGGAAGACGATGCCGACGCGGCGGCGGATCTCGGCGAGGTGCCGCTTGCCGACGGGCAGCCCGGCCACCGTCACGGTGCCCGCCCCGGCCGTGAGGATGCCGTTGAGGTGCAGCACGAGGGTGGTCTTGCCCGCGCCGTTGGGGCCCAGGATCGCGACCCGCTCACCGCGCCCGACGGTCAAGTCGACGCCGAACAGGGCCTGGTGCCCGTCGGGATAGGCATAGGCGAGCCCGGACACTTCGAGCGAGGGAACGGCGGCGGGGGGCGGGGAGGGAGCGGAAGTGGTCACAGGGTCCATCCCAGCAGACATACCGCGAGCGCGGACAGCGGGAGCGCCGCGGCCTTGTACCACTGCGCCCGCGATGCGGTCACCTCGTCGATCACCGGCATGGTTCCGGTGTACCCCCGGCTGATCATCGCCAGGTGCACCCGCTCACCTCGCTCGTACGAGCGGATGAACAGCGCGCCCGCCGATTTGGCCAGCACACCCCAGTGCCGCACGCCCCGCGCCTCGAAGCCGCGCGAGCGCCGCGCGATCGACATCCGCCGCATCTCGTCCGTGATCACATCGCCGTAGCGGATCATGAACGACGCGATCTGGACAAGGAGCGGCGGAAGCCGCAGCCGCTGCAGGCCGAGCAGCAGGGAACGCAGCTCGGTGGTGGAGGCGAGCAGGACCGAGGCGGCAACGCCGAGTGTCCCCTTGGCGAGGACGTTCCAGGCTCCCCACAGCCCGGAGACGCTCAGCGACATGCCGAGCACCTCCACCCGCTCGCCCTGCGCCACGAACGGCATCAGCACGGCGAAGGCGACGAAGGGCACCTCGATGAGCAGCCGCTTGAGCAGATAGCCCGCCGGTACGCGGGACGCGTACGCGACCGCGCCGAGCAGCACGGCGTACAGACCGAAGGCCCAGACCGCCTCGCGCGGGGTCGACACCACGACGAGCACGAAGCAGAAGACGGCGGCGAGCTTGCAGTGCGGGGGCAGCGCGTGGACGGCGGTGTGGCCGTGCCGGTAGAGCCGGTGGGCGTGGCCCGCGCCCATGTCAGGCCGATTCCTCGACGCGGGCGGGGGTGGCGTCGCTTTGCGGCCCGTCCTCGCGGCGGCGCCGGACGGCCCAGAAGATGCCGGTGCCCGCGACGATCGTCGCGCCGACGCCGATCACGCCCGCGAGACCGCCGGAGATGCGCGGGTCGGCGATGTCCTTGATCCCGTAGTCGGCGAGCGGGGAGCCTGCGGCTGCGTGCTCCTCGACCTTCTTGTCGATGCCCTGCTCGGCGGCCACTTGCTCCAGACCGTCGGGGCTCGCGGAGGCGTAGAAGCTGAAGACCCCGGCGATGACGAGGGCCGAGACCAGGCCGACGCCCCAGACCTTGCGGGTGGAGCGGGCCGCGACGGGGGCCAGAACGGGCTCCGGAGCGGGCTCCGGGGTCGCGTCGACGAGCTTGCCGCCGACGAGCAGCTTGAGCGGCGCGGCCAGGCCGCGCGCACCGTGCACCAGGTCGGGCCGTACGGCGATGACGGCGCCCACGGTCGCGGCGGTGATCACGGCCTCGCCGATGCCGATGAGGACATGCACGCCGACCATCGCGGTCAGTACCTTGCCGACCGGGATGTCGGTGGTCCCGCCGATCGCGTAGATCAGCGTGAAGGCGGCGGCCGCGGCCGGCACGGACACCAGGGCGGCGACGAAGGAGGCGACGGTCACCGAGCGGCGGCCCCGCGGCAGCACCTTGACCAGGCCGCGGAAGAGCGCGTACGCCACGACGACCGTGACCACGCCCATGACCGTGATGTTCACACCGAGCGCGGTGAGACCACCGTCGGCGAAGAGGATGCCCTGCATCAGCAGGACGACCGACACACAGAGCACTCCGGTGAAGGGGCCGACGAGTATCGCGGCGAGCGCACCGCCCAGTAGATGGCCGCTGGTGCCGGCCGCGACCGGGAAGTTCAGCATCTGTACGGCGAAGATGAACGCCGCCACCAGGCCCGCGAGGGGCGCGGTCCGCTCGTCCAGCTCGCGGCGTGCACCGCGCAGGCTGACGGCGACAGCACCGGCGGCAGCTACTCCGGCGACCGCGGAAACCGGCAGGTTGATGAATCCGTCGGGGACATGCATGGAGTGCTCCGCTCAGGCGGGTTGGCTAACCGTTTGATGATAATGCCCAGTTGCAAAGAGGTTGCAACAACGCACAGGTCACGAATAGGTCTGGAGCACGGACCATGAAATATGGGACATTAGGTTAATAACATCGTGAATGTGAGGAGCCGACCCATGCACCCCGTCATCGAAGACCACGCACGGGCCCGCCTCATTACGGATGCCCCGTACTCCCGGTCCGTCCCCGTCGCGCTGCGCTACGACATGGACGGCGACCCCCTCGCCGTATGCCTCGTCTTCCCGGCGGGCGTCTCCCCCGGCGACTCCGAGAATGAGTGGATCCTCGCCCGCACCCTCCTGGAGACCGGGCTGAGTCGGCCCATCGAGACCGAGAGCGGCGATGTCCGGGTCTGGCCGTGCGGCCGAGTGCAGGCTGTGCTGGAGCTGCACTCGCCGCAGGGCGTCGCGGTGATCCAGTTCGACCGCGCGCCCCTGCTGCGCTTCCTCCGCCGCACCCGCGCGGCCGCGCCCGCGCCCGTAGAGCAGCCCGTGGCGACGCCCGTCCAACAGCCCGGATGACACGGAGGCCCCCCCGGCCGCACCTTGGCCGGGGGGCCTCCTCGTCGCACCGGGTTCCCGTCCCCACGAGCCGGTGCGTACCCGGGGGCGCGCTCCGCTGACGCGCGCCCCCGGGAGTCCTCGAACGCCGTGACCACTCAAGCGCTGTGATCACTCAAGCGCGATGTGCACTCAGGCGTTCAGACGTTCAGGCGTTCAGACGTTCAGGCATTCAGGCATTCACCAGCTCGCGGTCCCCGTCCGGGCCCTTGCCCTGGTCGGCCGATGTGTCGTCGCCCAGCTCCTTGCGGAGCTGCTCGCCCTCGACGTCGACATTGGGCAGCGCCTTGTCCAGCCAGCGCGGCAGCCACCAGGCGGCCTTGCCGAGCAGCGCGAGCACCGCGGGCACGATGGCCATCCGTACGACGAAGGCGTCGAAGAAGACCGCGATGGCCAGCCCGAAGCCGATCATCTTGATCATCGACTCGCTGGACCCGATGAAGCCCGCGAAGACGGCGATCATGATCACGGCGGCGGCCGACACGACCCTCGCGCCATGCCGGAACCCGGTGACGATGGCCTGACCCGGCCGCTCCCCGTGTACGTACGCCTCACGCATCCGGGTGACCAGGAAGACCTCGTAGTCCATGGCGAGACCGAAGACCACACCCACCATGAAGATCGGCATCATGCTCATGATCGGGCCGGTCTGCTCCACACCGAGGACCGAGCCGAGCCAGCCCCACTGGAAGACCGCGACGACCGCGCCGAGTGCGGCGACGACCGACAACAGGAAGCCGAGGGCCGCCTTGAGCGGTACCAGGACCGAGCGGAAGACCAGCATCAGGAGCAGGAAAGCCAGGCCGACGACGAGCGCCAGGTAGGGCAGCAGCGCGTCGTTCATCTTCTGCGAGAAGTCGATGTTCATGGCCGTGGAACCGGTGACCAGGACCTCGACGCCGTCGTCGGACTTGAGGTCCGCGCCCGCGTCACGGATGGAGTGGACCAGCTCCTCGGTCTCGGCGGACGAGGGGCGGTCCTTGGGGATGACGGTGATCACCGAGGTGTCACCGGCCTTGTTGGGCTTGCCCGGCACGGTGGCCACGACGCCGTCCATGCCCTTCACCCGGTCGTTGACCGCGCGGAACGCCGCCTTGGCGTCCTCGCTGCCCTGGGCGTCCGCGACCAGCATGAGCGGGCCGTTGAAGCCGGGGCCGAAGCCGTCGGACAGCAGGTCGTACGCCTTGCGCTGAGTCGTGGAGACCGGCTGCGAACCGTCGTCGGGCAGGCCCATCTCCAGCGAGGAGGCCGGGATGGCGATGATGCCGAGCCCGATCACGCCGGTGAGCAGTACGGCGACCGGGCGGCGCAGTACGAAGCGCGCCCAGCGGGTGCCCATGTTCGGCTTGGCCTCGGCCTTGTCCTTGCCCTCGGCCTCGGTGGCCGCGTTGCGCGCCTTGCGGCCGACGATCCGCTTGCCCGCGAAGCCGAGCAGCGCGGGGACGAGGGTGAGCGCGATGAGTACGGCGATGACGACGGTGCCTGCGGCGGCGAAGCCCATCTTCGTCAACATCGGGATGTTGACGACGGCGAGGCCCACCAGGGCGATCACCACGGTGAGGCCGGCGAAGACGACTGCGGAGCCCGCCGTGCCGACGGCCCGTCCCGCCGCGTCCTCGTGCTCGCGGCCCTCGGCCAGCTCGGCGCGGTAGCGGGAGACGATGAACAGCGCGTAGTCGATACCGACCGCGAGGCCGATCATCATCGCGAGCGTGGAGGTGGTGGAGCCGAGGTCGAGCACGTTCGCCAGTGCGGTGATCGTGGAGACACCGATGCCGACGCCGATCAGCGCGGTGAGCAGCGGCAGCCCGGCGGCCACCAGCGAACCGAAGGTGATGACCAGCACGATCGCGGCGACCGCGACACCGATGATCTCGGTGGACCCGGTCTCGGGCGCGGCCTGCAGCGCGTCACCGCCGATCTCCACGGTGAGTCCGGCGTCGCGCGCCTCGTCACCGGCGCCGGTGAGCGCCTCCTTGCTCGCGTCGGTCAGTTCCATGCCGCTGACCTTGTACGAGACCTGGGTGTACGCCGTCGAGCCGTCCTCGCTGACGGCCTTGCCCACGTACGGGTCGACGACCCGGGTGACCTCCTTGGAGGAGGACTTCAGGTCGGCGACGACCTTCTGGACCTCGGCCTTGTGGTCGGGGTCGGTCATCTTCTCGCCGGCGGGCGCCTTGAAGACCACCCGGGCGGTCGCGCCGTCGGCGCTGGCCCCCGGGAAGCGCTGTTCGAGCAGGTCGAAGGCCTTCTGGGCCTCCGTGCCGGGTATCGAGAAGGAGCTGGAGGAGGTGGACGCGGAGGTGGCGCCGACACCGGCGAGCACCAGCAGCGCCACCCACGCGAGGGCGACGAAGGGGCGGCGGCGGAAGGCGAGCCGGCCCATCTTGTAGAGGAACGTGGCCACGAGGGCGTCTCCCGGTCGGGTCGTTGGAACTGGAACAGGGCGTGAAGAACCACCCCGACGACGAGAGCGGTGCGCGTCAGGTAGGTGTGTGTATGCGGGGAGGGGTCAGACGCCGAGGGCGGGGAGAACCACGGCGTCGATGTAGTCGGCGAGGAAGGCCCGGTCGGGTGACCGGTCCTCGATCAGCTGTTGGGCGACGAAAGCACCGACCACCATGTGCGGGACGTACCGCAGGGCGGGGGTGTCGGCGGAGAGTTCTCCGCGGTCCACCGCGCGTCGCAACAGGCCGTCGAGTCCGGTCATCTCGGGCTCGATCAGCAGTTCCCGAAGTGCCTTGTGGAGATCGGGGTTGCCGTGAATGGCCTGGGCCAGGCCCCGCATCAGCGCGGAGTCCTTCTCCATCTGGCAGTCGTCGGTGCGCTCCACCAGGGCGTGGAAATCGCCGCGCAACGAGCCGGTGTCGATGTCCTCGATGCGGACCGGCTTGTTGTGCCGCAGCGCCTTGGCGACCAGCTCGGGCTTGTTCCCCCACTGGCGGTAGAGGGTGGCCTTGCTGGACTTGGTGCGGGTGGCCACGGCGTCCATGGTCAGGGCGTCGTAGCCGACCTCGCGGAGCAGGTCGAGCACGGCTTCGTACAGTTCGGTCTCACGTTCGGGTGTGAGCCTGCTGCGCGCCATCCTCGACCTCCTCGGGTACTTGGCATCGTACGGAACGAAACTGTTTCGTACACCAGGACAGTACGCCTCACTCGAACGAAACGAACCCGTTTCGATGGTGTTCTGCGCCACAAGTTGCCGCACCCCCCGCCCGCGGGAAGCATTGGGGGGTGAGCGACGACGGCGCGTACCTCCGCTTCCCGCACCTCCACGGCGATCTGCTGTGCTTCGCCGCGGAGGACGACCTCTGGGTCGCGCCGCTCGCCCCCGAGGGCCACCGGCCCTCCCGGGCCTGGCGGATCACCGTCGACCGCACCAAGGTCACCCACCCGCGCTTCTCTCCCGACGGCAAGCACCTCGCGTACACGACCTGGCGCAGCCTGGACCCGGAGGTGCACCTCGCGCCGGTCGGCGGCGGGCCGGCCCGCCGCCTGACCTACTGGGGCTCGATCGACGCCCGGGTGTGCGGCTGGACGCCCGAGGCCCCCGACAGCCCGGCGAGCATCCTCGCGGTGTCCTCGCACGGCCAGCCCTTCTCCTACTACTCGTGGGCCTACAGCCTGCCCACCGACGGCAGCCCCGGCGGCAAGCTGCCCTGGGGCCCGGTCGCCGACATCGCGTCCGCGGACATCGACGGTGAGCGTCGTACGCTCCTGCTCACCGGAAAGCCGCCGCACGAGCCCGCCGCCTGGAAGCGCTACCGGGGCGGGGCGACAGGGCGGCTGTGGCTGCACGGGGAGCAGCTGCTGCCGGACATCGGGGGGCATTTGGACTGCCCGATGTTCGTCGGCGGGCGCATCGCCTTCCTCTCCGACCACGAGGGCATCGGCAATCTCTACTCCTGCCTGTACGACGGCACCGGCCTGCGGCGGCACACCGACCACGACACGTACTACGCCCGCCACGCGTCCAGTGACGGCGAGCGGGTGGTCTACCAGTGCGCGGGCGACCTGTGGCTCGTCGACGACCTCTCCGAGGGGGGCGTGCCGCGCAAGCTGGAGGTGCGACTGGGCGGGCCGCGCGCCGGGCGGCGCAGCTACCAGGTCCCGGCCGCCAGCCATGTCGACGCGCTCTCGGTGGACGAGACGGGCCGGGCGAGCGCCGTCGTGGTGCGCGGCAGCCTGTACTGGCTCACCCATCGCGACGGCCCGGCCCGCACCATCACCGACACCGCCGGGGTACGCACCCGGCTGCCTGAAATGCTCGGCAGCGGCGGGCAGGTCGCGTACGTCACCGACGCGCAGGGCGAGGACGCGATCGAGATCGCCTACCTGCCGCGGGCCAGCGGCGAACGCGCGCCGCGGCGCCTGGCGTCCGGGGAGGTCGGGCGCGTACACGAACTGCTGTCGGACCCGGAGGGCGAGCGCATCGCGATCGCCTCGCACGACGGGCGGCTGCTCCTCATCGACGCGACCGAGGAGTCCAACGGCGAGGTCACCGAGCTGATCCGCTCCCTCAACGGGCCGGTGCGCGACCTGGCCTTCTCCCCCGACGGATCCTGGCTGACCTGGTCCCATCCCGGGATCGGCCGCTCGCTGCGCCAGATCAAGATGGCGCGGATCGCCGGGCCTGGGATGCGTACCACTGTCGATGTCACCAACGGCCGGTTCGAGGACGAGAATCCGGTCTTCACCAGCGACGGCCGCTACCTCGCCTTCCTCTCCTGGCGCGGTTTCGACCCGGTGTACGACGTGCACACCGGGGACCTGTCCTTCCCGCTGGGCTGCCGCCCGTACCTCGTCCCTCTCTCCTCCGCGACACCGTCCCCCTTCGCCCTGTCGCCGGACGGCCGCCCGGCGGCGGGCGGCCTCGACCCCACGGACAACGAGAGCGCCGACGGCACGGTCCTGGTGGAGATCGAGGGCCTAGAGAGCCGGGTGACGCCGTTCCCCGTGGCCGCGTCGAAGTACTCGGCGCTGCACGCGGTGAGCGGCGGCGGTCTGGTGTGGCTGCGCTGGCCGATCTCGGGGGCGCTCGGCGAGACCTTCGCCAACCCGGCCGACATGTCGGGCCGCCCCACCCTGGAGCACTTCAACATCACCAAGGCGCGCAAGAGTGAACTCGTCGACCACATCGACTGGTTCGCGGTGAGCGGCGACGGCTCCCGCCTGGTGGTCATGGACGAGGGCGAACTACGGGCCGTCCCCTCGACGGAGTCCGGCGACAACGACGCGACGGTCTACCTCGACCTGCGCCGCATCCTGCACGACGTGGACCCGGAGGCGGAGTGGCGCCAGGCCTACGACGAGGCGGGCCGGGTCATCCGCGCGTACTTCTGGGAGCCGGGGATGTGCGGCATCGACTGGGACGCGATCCTCACCCAGTACCGGCCGCTCCTCGAACGGGTCGCCACACCCGACGAGTTCGCGGATCTGCTGCGCGAAGTCCTGGGCGAGCTGGGCACGTCACACGCGTACGTCGCCGCTGCGCGCCGCAGCGAAGGCCCACGCCACTACCAGCGGGCGATGGGGCTGCTGGGCGCCAATCTGGTCTGCCGGGACGGGAGTTGGCTGGTCGCGCGCATCCTGCCCGGCGACTCCTCGGACTCCAAGGCGCGCTCCCCACTGGCCGGTACGGGAATCCGGGAGGGCGCGGTCCTCACCCATGTGGACGGCCGCCCGGTGGACCCGGTCACCGGGCCCTTTCCCCTGCTGGCGGCGGCGGGCGGCACCACGGTGGAGCTGACCTTCCAGCCCGCCGAGGGCGAGGGGCGGGCGCGCCGGGTGGCGATCGTCCCGCTGGTCGACGAACGCCCGCTGCGCTACCAGGACTGGGTGGCCAAACGCCGTGAAGTGGTACGGGAGTTGAGCGGCGGCAAGTGCGGCTACCTGCACATCCCCGACATGGGCGGCTCGGGCTGGGCCCAGTTCAACCGGGACCTGCGCCTTGAGGTGCAGCGCCCCGCGCTGATCGTCGACGTACGGGGCAACGCGGGCGGGAACATCAGCGAACTCGTGGTGGAGAAGCTGACCAGGACCATCATCGGCTGGGACCTGACCCGGGACGCCCAGCCGGTCTCGTACGCCTCGAACGCACCGCGCGGCCCGGTGGTGGCCCTGGCGGACGAGGCGACGTCCTCGGACGGCGACATGATCACGGCGGCCTTCAAACTCCTGGAACTCGGCCCGGTGGTGGGCCGTCGCACCTGGGGCGGCGTGGTCGGCATGACGGGCCGGCACACGCTGGGCGACGGGACGGTGATCACTGTCCCGATGAACGCGGCCTGGTTCGACGAGTACGGCTGGTCGGTGGAGAACCACGGAGTGGAACCGGACATCGAGGCCCTGCGCACCCCCCTGGACTGGGCAGAGGGCCGCCACGCCCAACTGGACGACGCGGTGAGAGTGGCCCTGGACCTCCTGGAGACACACCCGGCATCCACACCCCCCGGCTACAAGAACGTCCCGAACAAGCGCCGCCCAAACCTGCCCCCGAGGCGCTGACCCGCGGCCGGGGGGATGCGGGGGTCCGGGGGGGGCGGTGCCGCGTCGGGGCGTCTCCTCGGGTGCCGAACGTTCGGGTACTGCTGCGTGAGGTTCGCGGTGGTTGCGTTCGACACCCTGCGGGGAGCGCCCCGCCACGTCCCCGCCCCCGGCACCCCGGGAAGGGCCCCGGGCCCAATTCCAGCCTCGTACGGTGCCCCTATATCCCGCGATCCCAGCCATCCGGCGCTTGAGGACCGGGAGCGGCACGGGGAACCCGCCGCACCCACTCCACGCCGACATCCCCACCCCGCCCTTTCAGCCACGTACGGTGCCTGAGGACCGGGACGGGGACGCGGGCGGACCACGTCCCCCCACCCCGGCCGACTTTCAGCCCGTCCGGCGTCTGAGGACCGGGACCGGCAACGTAGGCGGGCAACTTCCATCCCACCCCGCCACTCCAGCCGTCCGGCGCACGAGGCCCGGAACCGGCTCGTGGGCGGGCAGCTTCCTCCCACCCCAGCCCCAACCCACCCCGCCACTCCAGCCGCCCGCCGTTTGAGGACCGGAACCGGCACGTGGGCGGGCAGCTCCCTCCCACCCCGCCCCATCCCACCCCGGCCACTTTCAGCCGTCCGGCGTTTGAGGACCGGGGTCTGGGGCGGAGCCCCAGTTTCGGGAAGGGGCGGGTAGGGGACAGCGCCGCAGGCAACCCACACCCCCACCGGCCCGCACCCGCACGCCACGCCCAGCCCCGCACCCCCACGCCACCCCACGCCAAAGGGGACGCACCCGCACGCCCCCTCCACCCGCCCTACGCCACGCAACCCACCGAGCTACGCCTTGAAGCGGTCCGGCCCCTCGTCCCGCATCTGCTCCGCTTCCTCACGCGCCTTCTCCTGCGCCTCGCTGCGACGCTCGGACGCCTCGTCCCTCACGTCGTCCCTCACGTCGTCCTTCGCGTCGTCCTTCGCGCCGCCTGCGGCCTTCTTCGCCTGCTCCGCAAGCTCCTGCGCCTTGTCCTTGAACTGGTCTGCGATGCCCATGAGGTTCACTCCTAGACGGGATGTGAGGGGGTACTGGGGACGGCCGAAGGGCGGGGGCGATCACACCGCCCACCCTCGGGCCTCGACCAGACTGACACGCCCCGACATTCCCCGCATTTCGATCAATAACGCTGCGTACGCGCCTTCTCGTCCGCCTCGCCGCCCGCCCCCACAAGCCCCCTGCTGACACTGGCCAGCCGCGGCTCGAACCGCTTCATCTCACGCTGGCCCACCGCTCCGATGACGGCGGGCAGATAGCCGCGTACGGACTGCATCCCCCGCAGCCACCACTGCGCGTACACGTGCGAGGACCGGCGTTCGATGCCCGCGACGATCCGGTCCACCGCGGGACCCAGCGGGTACGTCCGGTTCGAGGGCCACGGCAGCCGCTGCCGCAACTCCCGCATCACATCGTCCTGGTCCGCACCGCGCACCATGTCCGTGTCGGTCCACGACAGATAGCCGACCCCGACCCGCACGCCCCGGTAGCCGACCTCCGCCCGCAGACAGTGCGCGAACGCCTCGACCCCCGACTTCGACGCGCAGTACGCCGTCATCATCGGCGCCGGCGTGATCGCGGCCAGCGACGCGATCTGGAGGAAGTACCCCCGGCTCTCCATGAGCACCGGCAGGAACGCCCGCCCGGTGACCGCCCCGCCGATCAGATTGACCTCGATGACCCGCCGCCACGCGTCGGGATCGGAGTCGATGAACGGTCCGCCCGAGGCGACTCCCGCGTTGGCGACCACGATGTCCACCTTGCCGAAGCGTTCCTTCACCTCCTGCGCGACCCGCGCCATCGCCACATGGTCGGTGACGTCCGCGTACCAGTAGTCGCTCTCGCTGTGCAGCCGCTCCGAGACCCGCTTGAGCTCTTCCGGCTCCAGCCCGACCAGTGCCACATTTGCCCCGCGCGCCGACAGCTTGCGGGCCAACTGCTCGCCCACGCCCCGCGCCGCCCCCGTGACGACCGCGACCTGTCCCTCAAGACTCTGCCTGCTCATACGACGTCCTCCTTCTCACTACAGACACGGTCGGCGCCGCTCACATCGACGTACGCCGTAACAAGCTCCCGGAGCTTCGCCGTGACAACCTCCGGCGCCTCCACCGGCGTCATGTGCCCGACGCCGGTGAGCTCGGTGACCCCCAGCGAATGCGGCAGCGCCGCGGCGATGGCCCGCGCGTGCAGGAGCGGCGTGAGCCGGTCCGCGGCGCCCGCGACGATCGCGGTGGGCACCCTCAACTCCCGTACGCCCGCTTCGAGATCGAGCTCCCCCAGCACATGCGACCAGGCCACTCGCGCGGCCCGGGGACAGGCGTGCACGATACGGGCGCACCGCGAAACCCGGTCCGACGCCGTACCGGGGCCCATGGTCCCGTACTTGAGGATCTTCCTGGAGAGCGGCGTGACCGGCCCGAGGGGAGCGCGGGCCCCCAGAATCGCCCGGGTGATGCGCGTGCGCACGCCCCCGGCGCGCATTGGCAGGATGAGCGACTCCGCCACCAGCCGCGAACTGCCCGTACTGCAGAGGAGAACGGCCGCGGCGTGCTCCTCGAATTCGGGCCTCCCCGCGGCGGCCATCATCGTCATCCCGCCCATGGAGTGCCCCGCGAGGAGGGCCTTCTCACCGGGGGCGAGCGCGCTGGCGAGGACCGCTTCGAGGTCGTCGGCGAGGGCTTCGGTCGTGTAGCCGCCCCGCGCGACGGCAGGCGTACGCCCGTGCCCGCGCTGGTCGTACGCGATCACCCGGTACTCACTGGCGAGCGCCCTGATCTGCGCGTCCCAGAAGAGCGTCGAGCAGGTCCACCCGTGCGCGAGCACGATGGCGGGCGCACCGTCGGGCCCGTGCACCTCCACATGCAGCCGGGATCCGTCGGCGGACACGGCGGTCAGCTCACGCGACGGAATCAGCACTCCACCGCCACCACCCGTCAGCAGCCGGCTCATGCCACCGCCCCCTTGACCGACTTGTCCGAGGCCTTGCCTGAATCCTTCGCGCCCCGGGCGGCCCGCGCAACCTCAGCGGCAGCCGAGACACCGGCGGACTCCGCGGCACGCACCCGCACGACCTCGTACTCCGCGAGATTCACTTCCCGGGTGGCCCGCCGGAACTCGCTCGGCGTGCCCGGCCAGATCGTGGTGTTGCGCCCATTGGCATCCAGGTACCAGCTGTCGCACCCGCCGGTGTTCCACACCGTGCGCTTCATCCGGTCCTGCACCCGCCGGTTCCACGCGTGCACGGCGGAGGCCCGCGCGCCCAGCGCGACCTTGCCGCCCAGGACGGACAACTGCCGCATGTAGTCGGCGAGATAGTTCAGCTGGGACTCGATCATCAGGATCATCGAGCTGTTCCCGAGGCCCGTGTTGGGGCCGATGATCGTCATCCAGTTGGGGAAGCCGGCCGCGGTCGCGCCGCGCAGCGACTCCATCCCGTCCTTCCACGCCTCGGCGAGCGTAATGCCGTCGGCGCCGACGACCCGGTCCGCGATCGGCATGTCGGTGACATGGAAGCCCGTACCGAAGATGATCGCGTCGACCTCGGTCTCGGTCCCGTCGGCCGCGACGACCGTCGACCCGCGCACCTCCTTGAGCCCGGAGGCCACCACGTCCACGTTGGGCCGGGCGAGCGCCGGATAGTACGAGCTGGACAGCAGGATGCGCTTGCAGCCGATCCGGTACGACGGTGTCAGCTTGGCCCGCAGCGCCGGGTCCTTGATGGCCTTGGCCATATTGGCCTTGGCTATGGACTCGACGGCGCCCAGCTGCCCCGGGTGCTTGGTGAACGCGGTGACCTGCAACTCCCGCAGCCCGAACAGGACCCCGCGCCGCGCCTTCCCGGTGAACGGCACGTTCCGGTGCAGCCAGCGCTCGGGCCCCGTGATCACCCGGTCCATCCGCGGCATCACCCACGGCGGCGTCCGCTGGAACAGCGTCAGCTTCGCGACGTCGGGCTGGATCGTCGGCACGATCTGGATCGCCGACGCCCCCGTCCCGATCATCGCGACGCGCTTGCCACGCAGATCGTAGTCGTGGTCCCAGCGCGCCGAGTGGAAGACCTTGCCGGGAAATCCCGCGAGCCCGGGGACGTCGGGCGTCTTCGGGTCCGACAGCGGCCCGGTGGCGGAGACGACCACATCGGCGGTCAGCACCCCGCCCGCGGTCTCGATCTCCCAGCGCAGCTCGTCGTTGTCCCAGCGCATCATCGTCACTTCGTGGTTGAGCCTGATGTGCGGCCGCAGCCCGAAGGTGTCCGCGACATGGTCCAGGTAGGCCCGGATGTGCCGCTGCCCGGAGAAGGTGCGCGGCCAGTCCGGGTTGGGCGCGAAGGAGAACGAGTAAAGGTGCGACGGTACGTCGCAGGCGCAGCCCGGGTAGCTGTTGTCCCGCCAGGTGCCGCCGACCGAATCGGCCCGCTCCAGTACGACGAAGTCGGTGATCCCCTCGCGGCGCAGCCGGACGGCCGCCCCGAGGCCACCGAATCCGGATCCGATCACCGCAACTCGTACGTGTTCGTGCTCGGCCATGCCGACGCCTCCCGCGCTCCGCGACTCCGCCAGCAATCACTGGCATGGTTGGGAGCGTAGAACAGCTGCGTACTGATGGGTAGGGGTCCGGCGACAGAAGTTACCGCCGGTGGTGCATAGGCTTCCCGAGTGGCATCAGGAGCAGCAGCACGCGAGTACCGCATGGAGGAGCTGGCCGGGGCGGCCGGCATCACGGTGCGCACCCTGCGCTTCTACCGGGAGCGCAAACTGCTCCCGCCACCGCGCCGCGAGGGCCGTATCGCCTGGTACGACGATCACCACCTGGCCCGGCTGCGCACCATCGCGGCCCTCCTGGAGCGCGGTCACACCCTGACCGGCATCGCCGACCTCGCCGCCACCTTCGAGAGCGGCCGGGACGTCGGCGAACTGCTCGGCCTCGGCGAGGACGCCGCCCCCGCCACCTGGAGCGAGGAGACCCCGGTCCGCCTCACCCCGGAAGCGCTCGCCGACTACTTCGCGGGCGAGGTCACCTCGGAGAACCTCGCCGCGGCGCTCGACCTCGGCTACCTGGGCACCGACGGCGACGAGCTCGTCCACATCAGCCGCCGGCTCCTCGACGTCTCGGCGGCCCTGGTGCGCGAGGGCGTACCGCTCGCCGCCGTCCTCGGGGCGGGCCGCGAGGTGCGCAAGCACACGGAGGCCATGGCCGAGCTCTTCACCGGCCTGGTCCGCGACCACATGGGAGCGGAGGCGACCGCCGATCCGGCCGCGTCCCTGGAACGGCTGCGCCCGCTCGCGAAGAGCGTCGTCGACGCCGAGCTGTCGATGGCCCTGGACCGCCTCATCCGGACCGCGCGGGCCAAAGCGCAAGAATGCGCGACCGGCTCACCGGAGGACCGTCCACGTACGGGGTATTGAGCCCAACTGCTTAGCCCGGCCGGGTGAATCGGGCGCCTGCCCCGGTACGTCGGGCAATTAAGGTCCGGGGCTATGACCTCAACAGAGACCGCTGAAACCCACCTGGACCCGGCCCACTTGGGCACCATCACCGTCATCGCCTGGGCCGGCGAGAACGTCGAGGACGGCCGCGACATGCCCTTCCTGCTCGCCTACTCACTGGGCGACGGCGCGGCCGGGCCCGAAGCCGGGCAGCAGGCCCTGCACCAGCTGCTCGCCACGTCCGGCCTGCCCGTCGGCGGCAGGATGCTCAACGGCGCCAGGGCGAGCGTGCCGGTGTCGGTCCTCGTCGAGGCCGGCAGCGCCTCGCTGACCATGGCGCACCTGAGCGCCCAGTGCCTGGTGCCCGAGGAGTGGTCGCAGGCGGCGCAGAAGCGCGGGCAGGTGCACTTCATGTTCACGACCCGCCCGTGGCCGCAGGGCGCGCCGGGTGTCGTCGTGTCGGAGGAGGACCTCAAGTCCTTCGTCGGCGACGAGGACACGATCACGGCCGCCGCGCACTGCCTCGTCCCCGTGAGCAGCCTGCGCAAGTAGCACCGCACAGCCCGGAACAGCCCTCAGGCCCCGCAAATGGAGTTCCGCCTGCGGGGCCTGAGGGCTGTTCCGGGAGGCCTGACCGGAGCGGAAGCGGCTGGTCTTCCGTCCGGTCGGCCGTCCTAACAGGGCTATCAGCCGTTGTGGGCACCGTTGGCCGAGAGGATCGGGATGTCGTTCAGGATGTGCGACAGCGGCTCGTCACCCTTGGCCTGGGTGGAGTTCTCGACGCACTGCTGGTTCTGCGGGGCCGACAGGATCGGGATGTCCTGGACCGCGATCGGGACAACGCCCACGAGGGAACCGAGGTTCGCCTTGGCCGGCAGACCGATACACGGCTTGTTCAGCGACCCCTGGATGAGGGCCATCTGGGGGCTCATGTCGCCCTCCGTGTACGCGTTGCCGTAGTGCTGCTCGGCGCCGTTGCCGCTCATCGACGTGGTGCCCATGTCGTCGCCCACGGCCATCGCCGGGGCAGCCGCGGCACCGACACCGATGATGGAAACTGCGACGGCAGCGGTAGCCATGACCTTCTTGATCACTTGAATCCTCTTTCCCATGTTGGACCCCGAGTTGAGGCTCACTGGCTCAACTCCGCAACGCGCGTTTGGTTCCGCTGCATCACTCAAATGGCGGCACGAATGGCAAAAGAGTTTACTTACGATTATCTCCCCGGCATCCGACCGCGGAAGCCGAACGGAAGCAGCGATATTTCCATTCGAGTGAACGAACGCAACCAATCGCGTTCTGGAAAGTTGAGCAAGACGCACAAACGCGTGTATCGGACTAACAAGGAAAACAAATGCTCAAGAAGATGATGGCCACGGCAGCCGTCGCTGCCTCCGTAGTCGGACTCGGCGCTGCCGCCGCCGCCCCGGCCATGGCGATCGGTAACGACATGGGCACCACGTCCTCGAGCGGCAACGGTGCCAAGCAGTCCTACGGCAACGCGCACACCGAGGGCGACATGAGCCCCCAGATGTCGCTGGTCCAGGGCTCGCTGAACAAGCCGTGCATCGGCCTGCCGGCGAAGATCAACGCGGGCTCCCTCGTGGGTGTCGTGCCGATCGCGGTCCAGGACATCCCGATCCTGTCGGCCCCGCAGAACCAGCAGTGCGTCGAGAACTCCACCCAGGCCAAGGGTGACGAGCCGCTGTCGCACATCCTCAGCGACATCCCGATCCTCTCGGGCAACGGCGTCGCGAACCACTGACACCTTTAGCGCCACCGGTACGACCAGCACATCGGCCTGGCCCCGGGAGTTTCCACCCGGGGGTCCGGAACAGCGCGCCTCTGACCATTGCGGCCAGGGGCGCGTCGCCATGTGACGAGAAATCATCCACGCCATATAGATTTGCTATTGCTCCATAGGCGTGGATTTCCCCGGCCGGCGGCCCTTCTCGGCGAAATGGACGCCATGGCATGCCAATATCGCCGAAAAGGCCAGCCTCCACCAGGATGTGTACTGATATGCACGCTGCCAAGAAGGCTGCTCTCGTCATCGCCACCGCCGGTCTCGCCGCTGGTGCCGCCGCGGGCTCCGCCGCCGCCGACAGCGAGGCCGCGGGTGCTGCGACCCACTCCCCGGGCGTCCTGTCCGGCAACCTGGTTCAGGTCCCGGTTCACGTGCCCGTCAACATCAGCGGCAACACCGTGAACGTCATCGGCCTCCTGAACCCGGCGTTCGGCAACGAGTCGACGAACGCCTGACTCGCCTGAACAAGAGTGAGGGGCCCCGAGGACGTGAGTCCGCAGGGCCCCTCACTCATGCTCCGGACCTCCGGACCGACGAATGACGGAGCCCCGGATGCGCTCCACACCGGTACGTGCGCAACCGGTACGTGCGTAAGCGGCGGGCACGGCCCCGGCGCCGAGTCGTCCGGGAATGCCAGAAGGCCGGCGTACGCGCTCCTGGCGCACATGCCGGCCTTCTGGCCATACTCCCGGCGCCGCGAGGCGCCGCCCCGGTCAGCCTCCGAGGGGCAGACCGCCGACCAGCGGAGCCGACTTGGTGGCGCCACCCAGCAGGTCCGTCGGCTTGCCCTGCTTGGCGGCGTTGACGTCGTGCGCGGTCTTCGTCACGGCGTTCAGCAGCGGCTTCGCGACCGGGCCGTCCAGCGGCTGGTTGGCGTTCACGGCGTCCGCCAGGGTCTGAACGCCGGTGTTCAGACTCATGGACCCCTCGGGGGCAGCCATGGCCGGAGAGACGGATCCCGCGGCCGCCGCCGCAGCGATCACCGAAACAGCAACGGCCGATGCGGCCTTCATGTACTTCATTGTTATTAATCCCTTTTTGTGGTGGCGTACTCCGCGACCTTGGCATCCCGTGACACTTTGATGCTGCTCTTCGATGTCACTGACACCATGGCTAACGAAGCCCTGTGCACAGGGAAACTGAATCGGCATGCCTTCTTGCCGATTCACTCGAATGCCCGGAACAAAAGCGTGATGGAGCGGATTCCGTGGAATCCGCTCCATCACCGCGTACGGGCGCCGGGGGCGCCGCGCGTGCTTCAGCTCTGCGTGCTCCGGCCGCGACGGGCCAGCAGCAGGCCGCCGCCGAGCAGGGCGGCACTGAGGGCGGCGGTGGCGCCGACCTGGCCGGCACCGGTGTGGGCCAGGACCGGCGGCTTGCTGTCGGCCTGGGGCGCGTGGGCCGGCGGCTTGTTGTCCATCGGGGGCTTGTTGTCCGTCGGGGGCTTGCTGTCCGTCGGGGGCGCGTCTACGGGCGGCTCGTCCGTCGGGGGCTCATCCACGGGGGGCTCCTCCGTGGGCGGCTCCTCCACCGGAGGCTGTTCCTTGGGCGGCACCGCGGGGCCGTTGGCGCAGTCGTTGCCCATCGTCGGGTTGAGGAGCGCCACGACGTCGACGGTGTTGCCGCACACGTTCAGCGGCACCTTGACCGGCACCTGTGCGTTGTTGCCGGATCCGACTCCCGGCGAGTGGCTCGTCTCGGACTGCGCGGTCGTACCCGAGGGGCTCCCGTGGTGACCGGAGCCCTCGTAGCCACCGGGGTTGCCGTGGTGACCGGAACCGCCGTGGTTACCGGAGCCGCCGCCGTGACCGGGGTTGCCGCCGTGACCGGGGTTGCCGTCGTGACCGGGGTTGCCGTGGTGGCCGGACCCGCCGTCGTGACCCGGGCTCCCGTGGTGGCCGGAGCCTCCGTCGTGGCCCGGGCTCCCGTGGTGGCCGGAGCCTCCGTGGCGGCCGGACGAGACGTTGGCGCACGAGTTGCCGATCGCCGGGTTGAGGAGCCCGACGACGTTGACCGTGTTGCCGCATGCGTTCACCGGCACGTGAACCGGGGCCTGCACATTGTTCCCGGAGAGCACCCCCGGCGAGTTCGTGGTCGATCCGTTGGCTTCGGCATCCGCGTGTGCATAGCCGCCGGACATTGCGAGAACACCGGAGGCAGCCGCCGCAGCGAAGACACCCCTGCTCAAAACTTGTCGCACTTTGCCGTTCCCTGTCTTCCATGCTTGCGGGCGAGCCGATTGCTCACACACGGAGATTTCAGTGGGCCCCCGAGCGCATGGCGTGCGCTCGGGGGCCAACTGGTTCAAACACTTAGCGGTGAAGCTGGGTGTTACTTGTTGATGCAGACGTTGCCGAACGCCGGGTTCAGCAGGCCGATCACAGAGACGGTGTTGCCGCACACGTTGATCGGCACGTGCACGGGGACCTGCACGACGTTGCCGGAGAGGACACCCGGGGAGTGGCTGGCGATGGCCTTGGCTTCGGCGTCCGCGAGGGCCGGGGAAGCGACACCGACGGCCATGAGCGAACCGGCGATGAAGGCGGCGGTCTTCAGGTACTTCATTGTTATTGAACCTTTCCGGCGACGACGCCCTACACAGCCACGTCCTTCGCGCTGCACGAGTCTGTTCTTCACGCCCGTAGCGTCGCCGTCGACATCGGTAACGATCCGATTCCACTGAGGAAACTCAATAAATGAAGCTATCTTTGCGCTTTCACCCGAACGCGGCACCGTCACGGTGCCGCGGCTCCGGAAACCGGGTATTGCCCCAACCCCGCGGACAGCTCTGTCGAGTCGGCCGAGACCTGCGGCGGGCCGCGGGAATCAGCGGGCCGCGGCCCGGGCGGCGTACCAACGGCCGTCGCGCTGTTGGGCGAGGTGATGGGCGGCGAGACCGTCCACGTGCCTGGTGATGGTGGCCGGCTGGTAGCCGACGACGCCGCTGAGCTCGTCGACGCTCGCTCCGGTGTCCCCGCAGGTCCTCAAGTGCTGCCAGGTGCGTTCGGCGGGGCGGCCGATGCCACCGGCCTGGACCGGCCTGAACACGGTCTCCTCGTCGCTGACGCCGCCGAGTTGGCCGACCGCGACGACCTCGGTGACCTCTGTGACGCCGGTGAAGCCGGTGTTGACAGCCTCGGCCGGCCTGGTCCTGGTGACCGGGCGCGGTGTGCGGTTGACCCGGCGGTGGCGACGGCCTTTCTGCTTGCGACCCTTCTGCGTACGACGCTTCTGCTCCATCGGCATGGGCTACTCCGTCCTGAGTGAGGGTGCCTGTGTGACGCGGACGCCGTGAGGTGCTCCTGCGCAGCGCAGGAGCACCTCACGGGCCGCGCCTGTCGGCGGGTGCGGTGTGACGGGACCCGGTCGCGCTACTTGGGTCCGGTGAGGTCGTCCACGTCCGCGAAACTTCCGTCCGCCACCACGGAACCGACGTCGGGGACGGAGATGGGCAGCCCCAACGGCAGGTCCGTCGAGTCGGCGTGGGCGGAGGGTGCGGGGGTGACGAGAGCCGCCACCACTCCGGCTGCGAGGGATGCGACAGCGGCCATGCTTCGTTTCTTCATGTCCTGCCAACGGCGGACGCGCCCACAAGTCACGGACATATCAAAAGACAACGCCGGGCCGGGGTGCGCGAAACCGTACGGGATGCCGCTGGAGCCCTCAGGACACGACGTCGAGGACCGGCTCGGACAGCGATCGGGCCTGTCGGGGCACCGACCTCAGGTAGTTGGCCGTCTCCAGTGGCTGGTCCGTGAAGAACCGCGCCGCCAAGTCCGCGACCTCGTCGGCCCGTTCCAGGACGACCCAGTGGTCGGCGTCCCGGATGGTGGTGAAACGACTGCTCTGGATGGTCGCCGCGAAGGCGCGCTGCCGTTCGGCGGAGGTCACGGTGTCGTGCTCCCCGGTGAAGACCAGCGTCGGCACACCGGACAGACCGCCGGAGAAGTCGGGCCGGTCCCCCAGCGAGCGCTCCAGCGAGTCCGCGGCGTGCGGCGAGTGCGCGACGGCGTGCAGCATGGACCGCCTGACGTACCGGAACGCGAGGTCCCTGCGGGTCACATGACGGTCCGGGTCGACACACATCAGCGCCTCGGCCACCAGTGTGGCGAAGCCCTCGGTGTCCCCCGCGGCCAGCCGGCCGGTGGCCCGCCGCCAGTGGGCCCGCTGCTCGTCGCTGATGTACGTCGGTACGCCGCCCAGGATCAGCCGGGCGATGCGCCGGGGGTTGCGCTGCGCGCAGCCGAAGGCCAGTGCGGCGCCGTAGGAGAAGCCGAAGAGATTGACCCGCGGTACGTCGAGATCGTCGATGATCTGGGTGACCGCGGTGCACAGGATCTCCGCGCTGGGGCCGGGGGGCAGCGGGGCCGCGGTGCCCATGCCCGGCAGGTCCGCGGTCACGATGCTCGCCGTCGGGCCGAGCCGGTCCTCCAGCTGGGGCCAGCCGAGCATGCCCTGCAGCGCGCCCCCGAGGACCAGTACCGGTTCGGTGAGCGCATCGGGCTGCCGCAGCACTCGGTAGGCGTAAGGCAGCCCGTTCACCGACAGGGATCGGACGACTTCCTCGGGCATGCGCCTCTTCCTTCTGGTGGTCTAGCTGGGTAGGAGGGTGTCATTTGGATCAGGCCGGGCTCGCGGGGCCTGATCCAAACGACACCCCCTAGGCCCGGGTGAGGACAAGTGCGGCGTTGTGGCCGCCGAAGCCGAGCGATGTCTTGACCGCGCAGTCGAACGCCGCGGGCCTGGCGGCGCCGCTGACGACCTCGATCGGGATCTGCGGGTCGGGCGTGTCCAGATTGACTGTCGGGGGGACGAGTTGGTGCTCCAGGGCGAGGACGGTCAGCGCGGTCTCGATGCCGCCGGCCGCGCCCAGCGTGTGGCCCGTCATTGCCTTCGTCGACGTAACGAGCGGATGCGCCCCCAGGGTTCGGTGCAGCATGGTCGCTTCGATCAAGTCGTTGAATACGGTCGAGGTGCCGTGCGCGTTGACGTGGCCGATATCGGACGCGACGACGCCCGCGTCGGCCATCGCGGTGCGCAGCGCACTCTCGATGCCCCGGCCCTCGGGGTCCGGCGCCACGGCCGAGTACGCGTCGCTGGAGGCCCCGTATCCGGCGATGTGGGCCCGGATGCGGGCGCCGCGCGCCCTGGCGTGCTCGGGGCGTTCCATCACGAGGAGGCCGGCGCCCTCGCCGACCACGAACCCGTCCCGGTCCGCGTCGAACGGCCGACAGGCCGCCGCCGGGTCGTCCCGCCGGGTGGACACCGCCTTCATCTGGCAGGCGCTGGCGATCAGCAGCCGCGAGCAGACCGACTCGGCGCCGCCGGCGACGACGATGTCGCAGGCGCCGGTCCGCAACAACTGGTGCGCGGTGCCGATCGCGACGGTGCCCGAGGAACAGGCGGTGGACACCGCGAGGCTCGGCCCGCGGGCGCCGATGTCCATGCAGACGCTGCTGGCCGCGCTGTTGACGACGGTCAGCGGGGCGAGCTTGGGCGAGACCCGGCGCGGGCCCTTCGCGGCGAGTACGGCGGACTGCTCGTCGTAGAAGGGCAGTCCGCCGTGGGCGGACCCGATGACGACCGCGACCCGGCCGCCGTCCCACACGGACGCGTCGAGCCCGGCGTCCGCGACGGCCTCGCGCGCGGCCACCACGGCGAGCTGGGAGAACCGGTCCATCAGCCGCTGCGCCGCCACCCCGAGGATCAGCGCGGTGTCGAGGTCGTCGATGCCGTACATGAAGTCGCACGGCAGGTCGCGGAGCTCCTCGCGCCGGGACACGGAGGTGGGCGCGGTTCCCTCGGTGACGCCCTGCCACGCGGCTTTGACCCCGACGCCCGCGGCGGTGACCAGGCCCAGGCCCGTCACCGCCGCGGTGAAGGGCTTTTGCGCGGGCGCCGTCACACGAGAATCTTGCTGTGTACGAGCTCGACGAGCTGACCGACGGTGTCCCGCGAGGTCAGTGCGGCGTCCCCGAGGTCGATTTCGAGGCGGTCCTCGATGAGGAGCCGCAATTCCTCCAGAGCCAGGGAGTCCATGCGCAGTTGATGGAGCGACACCTCGGGCTGGACGGCCGCGGGGTCGACTCCGAATTTCTGCACCATGAGCGTGCTGACTTCTACTGCCGCACTCACCATTCGGCACTCCTTCGCATTCGTACACGATGTTGCCAACCGCATGTTGGTGCGTACGTGTCGGCGAATCTGGCTGAGTTGAACGGCAACCTTTATACGCGCTCACTCGGACGGTCTCTTACATCGTTCGCTCGATGCGGTGAGTAATCGCTTCTGTGTACGAAGCCCCAAGTGCCGGTCGGGGCCACGGCGTTACAGATCGAATACGACGGTCACCGGCGCATGGTCCGACCAGCGGAGGTCGTGAGTGGCCGCCCGTTCGACGTACGCCTTGACGGCCCGATCGGCGAGCCGGCCGGTCGCGACCAGGTAGTCGATGCGCCAGCCCGAGTCGTTGTCGAAGGCCCTGCCGCGGTACGACCACCAGGAGTACGGGCCCTCCTGGTCCGGGTGCAGCGCGCGCACCACGTCGACGTACGCCGCCTCCTCGAAGACCTGTGTGAGCCAGGCCCGCTCCTCGGGCAGGAACCCGGAGTTCTTCTTGTTCGCCTTCCAGTTCTTGAGGTCGGCCTCCTGGTGGGCGATGTTCCAGTCACCGCAGACCAGCACCTCGCGCCCGTCGGCCGCGGCGCGCTCCTTCAGTCCCTGGAGGTACGGCAGGAACTCCGCCATGAACCGGACCTTCTCCTCCTGCCGCTCGGTGCCGACCTCGCCGGAGGGCAGATAGAGGCTGGCGACCGTGACGCCGGGGAGGTCCACCTCGACGTACCGCCCGCTCCCGTCGAATTCGGTGCTGCCGAAGCCGACCTGCATGCGCTCCGGCGCCCGCCGCGTATAGAGCGAGACGCCCGCGCGCCCCTTGGCGGCCGCGGGGGCGTGCACGACGTGCCAGCCCGCCGGTTCGCGCACCTCGTCCGGGAGCTGGTGCGGCTCGGCCCGTACCTCCTGGAGGCAGATCACATCGGCCGAGGTATCCGCCAACCACGGCACGAAGCCCTTTTTGGCGGCGGCGCGCAGCCCGTTCACATTTACGCTGGTCACAGTGAGCATCCGGGCACGATACCGACATCAGAACGCGGTCGACCCGGATAGTGCATAGCTGTACGATTGAACGTATGAGTATCCAGACCTGCGCCTATGACCACCCCGACGCGATCAAGCTCGACGCCCAGGTGCAGCAGGAATATATGCAGCGCTACGGCGGCGAGGGCGACATCACCCCGCTCGACCCCGCCATGTTCGAGCCACCACGGGGCATCTACCTCATCGCGTACGACGACCGGGGCCGCCCCGTCGCCACCGGCGCCTGGAGAGCCCAGGACGAGAACGGCGAGGGGTACTCGACGGGCGACGCCGAGCTCAAGCGCATGTACGTCATTCCCGACTGCCGCGGCCTCGGGCTCGCGCGGCGCATACTCGCCGCCCTGGAGGCGGACGCCCGTGCGGCCGGCCGCACCCGGATGGTGCTGGAGACCGGCACCGAGCAGCCCGAGGCCATCGCCCTGTACGCGTCGAGCGGTTACCTGCCGACCACGAAGTTCGGTCACTTCCGCGAGTACGACAGCAGCCGCTGCTTCGCCAAGCCGCTCACGCCGTAATGCCGTCGGGGCACAAAAAGAACGAGCTCGCGTCCGATCTCAGCGATCGGACGCGAGCTCATCAACTGCTGCGGTGGGCCGTTCACGGGTGGGGTTGAGCTGGGGGGACGCGGATGTTCCGATAGGGCTCCCCGGCGCCGGAAGTGCCGCAGGCAAGGGCGCGGCCTTCGGCGAGATGGCAGCCGGAGCCGCGTCGGCCGCTCCGGACGTGCGAATGCCGACCGCGCTCAGCACCCCGCTGACGGCCAGGGCGGCCACCGCACAGACCAGGGCGACGCGCAGTCCGGACAAGAAGTGGCCTGAGGTGGCCTCGCCGACGAGCAGGCCCATCACAGCGACACCGAGGAGCCCCCCGAGCTGGCGCGAGGCGTTGAGGACACCGGAGGCGATGCCGGCGTTGGCCGGATCAACGGAGCCGAGCATGGCGTTCGTCATGGACGGCACGACCAGGCCGATACCGAAACCGGCGACCAGGAGCTGGACGACGATGGCCGGGTACGACGCGGAGCCGATGAACGGCACCGTGGCCAGATAGCCAACAGCGGCCAGGGTGTTGCCGGTGATCAGGACGGTGCGGGCGCCGTAGCGCTTGACCAGCGGTCCGCACGCCAGGTTGGCGATCATGATGGCGGCGGTCATCGGCAGGAAGGCAAGCCCGGCCACGATCGGCGAGTACGTCCAGACCTGCTGGAAGAAGAGGCTGAAGACGAAGATCAGGCCGTAGAAGGCAAAGTTCAGCAGGACACCGATGAGCGAGGTGGAGCTGAATGCCTTCCGGCCGAACAGGTGCAGTGGCAGCATCGGGTCGGCACTGCGGCGCTCCACGGCGACGAAGCCGATCAGCGCGAGCACGAACACGGCCAGGCAGGTCAGGACGAGCACCGAGGTCCAGCCCTTCGAGTTCGCCTCCACTATCGCGCCGGTGAGGGTGCCCAGGCCGATGACGGCGAGCAGCTGGCCCGGTAGGTCGAGGGAGCGGCGGGCCGAGAGGGCACGAGCCGGGGCGGGCAGCGCGTACGCCTTGGTGAGCAGGATGCCCACGATCGCGATGGGGATGTTGACGTAGAAGATCGAGCGCCAGCCCAGGGTGTCCACCAGGACGCCGCCCACGACGGGGCCGAGCGCGAGTGCGAGCCCACCGGAGGCGGCCCACAGGCTGACGGCACGGGTACGCCGGGCGGGGGAGGAGAAGTTGGTGTTCACGATCGACAGGGACGACGGCACGATCATCGCGGCGCCAATGCCCTGGAGGATGCGGGCGGTGACGAGCGCGAGCAGTGAGGGCGCGGCTCCGCAGGCCAGCGATGTGACGGCGAAGAGCGCGAAGCCCCACATGAAGATCCGCTTGGGGTCGAAGCGGTCGCCCATGGCGCCGGCCGTCAGGAGAAAGGCGGCGAAGGTGAGGGTGTAACCATTGATCACCCATTCCAGGCCTGAGAGGCCGCCGCCGAATTCTCCGGCGAGCGCCTCGGTGGCGACGTTCACGACGCTGACGTCCAGGATGACGACCACGAATCCCAGGCAGGCCGCGAACAGGGTCAGCCCTGGCCGGGCCCTGGGGGGTTGATTCTGGGGCACTCTCTTGTCCTTCCATGGGTGGCGAGGGGGGATCAGAGGGGGGTGAGGGCAAGCGAGTGATGAAGCCGCGCGCGGGGCGCCGCAGATTCACCTAGACTGTTCGCTGCCAGACGAACACTTTCGAGTGTACGCAGATCATCGAACACTCTGCAATCCGGACTCGGGGCGCGAGAGTGGGACGGAGCACACACCATGACGGCCACGGGACAGCAGCCGGCGGCGGGCACGAGCCATCGCGCCGCGCCGGTCCACGCGCACCCCGGCGACGTACCACTGGAGACGGCACTGCTCGCCCTCGCTGATCCCGTCCGGCAGACCCTGGTAAGGGAGTTGGCCGGAGCCGGGGACTGGGAGCGGGCCTGCGGGAGCTTCGACGTGCCGGTGACCAAGGCAACGCTGAGCCGGCATTTCGCGGTGCTGCGTGAGGCCGGGCTCCTGGAGCAGCGCGACGCAGGGCCAAAACGGCTCAATCGCCTGCGCCGCCCGGAGTTCGACGAGCGCTTCCCCGGGCTCCTGGACCTCGTCCTGCGCTCGGTGGGCGACGACACCGGGTGACCGGCCGACCAAGCCCTCTAGAGGCAAGCTGCACGGTCATGCAGCCCCTTCGCCACGTTCTCAACCGTGGACCGGTCCATGCTCGGGGTGCCGAACGCCAGCTGCATGCCGAACGCCCCCTTGAACATGGCCAGGTGGAGCACCAGCGCGTAGTTGGCTCCGGTTCGGTTGACCACGGTGCGAAAGCCCGTCACTCGGCTCGAGTGCGGACCGAGCGCCTGGTCGACGACCCCGACGTTCGTGATGCAGATCCCCGGGGACTCCGTTGCCGCGGCGGCCTCCTCGACCGCCCGCCGGATCGCCGCGTGATCTCGCCGGGGTGGGCGCCACGCGGCGTCAGCCGCACGGAACGACGAGGCATAAGCCCGCGCGTGCCCCGCTGTGCTGCCGCCGCAGTCGAGGCGCACAGGTGCGTTCACCACGTTGATGAAACAGCCCACATCCGGCAGGAAGCCGCTCTGCTCATAGCGCTGCCGTAGCGACACGGCCGTGAACAAGGAGATCTCCGAGCGGCCCGCGGCGGCCGCGACACCGGACGCGAACGACTCGGCGAGCGCTGCCGCGAAGAACTGGGTGACCGTGATCCGGTGGCTCTCGCACCAGTTCTTGAGCGTCAGGCTCTCCGGCCGCGTAAGCGACCGGTGCGCCGCCAGCTGTACGGGGCCGGGCCCTTCGGTCCGCACCGCCTTCGCCAAGAGGCTGATACGCCTCTGGCGCAGCGATACAGCGATTGACACCACCTGCGCGCCGTCTTGGGCCCGCCCGCATACGCGCAAGCGCCCCGCCCTGGAGGCGAGCGCCAACTGGCACTACAAGGGCGGTGGCGACCGGGAGTTCGGCTACAGCGCCACCCTCGCCATCGCTGCGCACGCCGACCCGGACCGGGCCGGCCGCTACCCACAGCTCATCCTCGGCATGGTGCTGCACACCCCCGAGAAGGACATGGGTCGTCATGCCCACTACGTCAGCGCTGTTCGGGCCCAGCTCACCGCACTCCGCGGCTTCACTGCGGCCGACTGTGCCTACACCAAACTCCTTCCCTATAACTTCCACCGACCCATGCGCGCCCTCGGCTACATGCCGGTACTCGACTTCACCAAACCCCAGGTCGCCGATCAGGCAGAGCACCGTCACCAGGGCGCTATCACCAAAGTGGGCCGACTGTTCTGCCCCCTCACCCCACGCCCCCTGCTCGACCTCTATCAGCAAGTCCGCAGCGCCAGAAATGAGCGCGAGCGCATTCCACTGCGAGAGCAGCTGCAACAGATCGAGGCGTACGCACTCACCCGCAAGGACACATTCGACGACCAAGGCACCGAGCGGTACGCCTGCCCCGTCACCAAGCTCAACTGCCCCTGGGCTCAGAAGCCGTAGTTCAATCGATCATGTGGCCTGGCGGTCGATCTGATGTTCCTCGCGTCGATCCCGGATAGGTGATCTTCATGGGGCGGGGCATGAAAGCAGGGCCTCTTGGAAGCGAGTGGTTGTCGAGATCACCGTTTCCAGGAGGCCCTGTTGTTCCAGTTCACCGCATCGATGGGGCCGGTGGCCAGTGGTTCGGCGCGGTCGTGTGACTGTCTCGCGCACGTGTACGGAAACGCGGCCGATCAGCCCGGCCGTGAGCGTCGGTACCCGACGGACATGACGGACGCGGAGTGGGCGCGGGTGCGCCCGTTGCTGCCGGTCCCGGCGTGGCTGGGCAAGCAGGCGGGCCGGCCGGAGTCTTATTGCCACCGGCAGATGGTCGACGCGGTGCGCTACGTCGTCGACAACGGTGTCAAGTGGCGGGCGATGCCCGCAGACTTCCCCTGCTGGGAGCGGGTGTACGCGTTCTTCCGCCGGTGGCGGGAGCAGGGGTTGATCGCGGAGTTCCACGACCGGCTGCGCGAGCAGGTGAGGGCGCGGGCGGGCAGGAACGTGGAGCCGAGCGCGGGAATCGTGGACTCACAGTCGGTGAAGGCCGCCGCCAACGTTCCGGCCGCCTCACGGGGTTACGACGGAAACAAGAAGATCAACGGGAGGCGTCGGCACATTGTGACCGACGTCCTGGGTCTGCTGCTGAGCGTCCACGTCGCCCCTGCTGACATCGGTGACCGTGACGCGTTCCAGGCCCTCCTGCCCTTCCTGAGCAAGAGATTTCACCGGCTCCGTCTCATCTGGGCCGACGGCGGCTATACCGGCCCTGTCCTCGCCGGTGCGGCGAAGGCGCTGAACATCGTGCTGGAGGTCGTCAAGCGCAGTGACGACACCAAGGGCTTCAAGATCCTTCCCCGCCGCTGGGTGGTGGAACGGTCTTTCGGCTGGCTGATGCGCTCGCGCCGTCTGGCCCGCGACTTCGAGACCACGACCGTCAGCGCCGAAGCGATGATCCTGTGGTCGATGACCATGGTCATGAGCCGTCGCCTCGCTGGCCGTCCGCGAGCGTGAACCGTCCCGCCCGCACCTCGGTCAGCCATCCACGGGCCACCATCTTCTTCGCCTTCGACCGCACCCCCTCCACCTTCGCCGGCACCAACTCCAGGCCCAGCCCACCGGCGATCTCCCTGCAGATCATCGACCGGTCACCATCCGCCCCGCCGGCCTCCCGGCCGACCAGAACACCGATGATGCGCTGATAGTCCGGCGGGAGCGCGGAGGCCGACAGGTCCGCCCGCCATTGCGGCACCATCGAACCCGACACCGTCACCGACGGGTCGGGCCGCGACTCCCCTCCCACCTCGACCGCCACGGACCCGTGGTCCACGCTCAAGGCGTCATCGAGCTCTTCCAACGCGACGACCTTCCGTTCCCAGAACGTCTCGGCCTCCCGCAGCGCGGCCAGGACCCGCTCGGCCTCCTCGCGCAGCAGTTCCACCCGCTGCCTCGCCGCACGTTCCCGCTCCTCGAACAGCCCTTTCACCGACGGCATCCCCGCACCTCCACGCTCGGACAATCATGACGCCCGAACCCTTCCGCGCTCAGCCCACTTCATACCTGACCAGCGGAAACGCAACCCTCAAGACCCTTTTAGCAACAGCTTCTCAGGAACGGGAAAGCGGGGGCACAGCAAAGAAGTAGGGGCCCGTATCGGTAGTCATTGACCTCGACGCCCACCGCACACGTCATGCCCCGCACACGCCAGGAACTGCCCTGGCAGACACCCTCCTGGGCTCTGGCCTACCAGACGCTCCGCGCGCACATCGAAGGCGGCAACGGGCGTCTGAAGTCCGTCGACTCCGCCCGGCACTCCCGCGAGAGACGTCAGCCCCGCGGGCGTGTCGCCCAGACGCTGCAACAAGGGCCCCATCACCGGCCTCGACCCCGAGCCGGGCGATGTCCTCCCGCCCTACACCACCACCGTCGTGACAGCCATGCCCCGCCCCAGAAGCCAGAGCCGAAGCCCCTGAGACGGCACGCACCCCGCAATTGCAGATCGACACGTCGCGAGACCGCAGGAGTCTGACTCCATGCCTGCGGTCCCTGCGGCATGTCCGCATCTCCACCCCCGGTCGGTTCCGACGGAGGCCGCCCCGCTTCCCGGCGGCCCGGCAGGCTGACTTTCACACAAACAGAGGCCGAAACGACGAGATCCCGTTCAGACGGTGACCGTCTGAACGGGATCTCGTGAACAGTTCTCGGGCTAACCCGAGAACGGCCTTGCGGTGGACCTGTGGGGATTTGAACCCCAGACCCCCTCGATGCGAACGAGGTGCGCTACCAGACTGCGCCACAGGCCCTTGCAACGAGAGAAACTCTAGCACTCCGATCGGGGTGCTTGGAAATCCGTTCCTCGCAGGTCACTCGTTGACTGCGCGGGGTCGGTCGTCGTCCGCGTACTGGTCGAAAAGCGGTGTGCGGCCCCGGTCGCGGTTGCGCCGCGGTGAAGTTGTGCGCTGCCGCGGCGGCTGCTCGGCGGCGGGCGCCGGCTCCGGCGCGGGAGTCGGTTCGGCGGTGCTCGATCGTGCCGAACTCCAGGTGCCCGGGTCGCCGAAGTCCACACTGCCCGTGGCGCGCGGCGCGACCGGGGCGGTGACGTACGTCGGCAGCGGGACCGGCACCGGGTCCCAGCTCTCGCCACGCGTGGAGCCGCGCTCGCGCTCACGCTGCTGGTCGACCCACTCCGCGTGGTCCGTCTGCTCCACCAGGGCGCGACGGCCCGCCTCCTGCGGGGAGACCGCGGGCGCCGGTTCCGGCTCCGGCCGTACGGCGGGCTCCTCGTCCGGCTCAGCGCCCGCCGAGCGCCGGCCCTGGTGCGGGCGGCGCTCACGCAGCCGCTGTGCCGCCACTTCGGCCCTGCGCCGGTCCATGGTGAAGGCGAAGCGGCGCCGCTCCTGTGTGCGCAGATGCACGATGTACGTGCTCAGCAGGAACGCGGGGATCGCCGGCGCCCACAGGGCGCGCAGACCGCCGACCGCCGCGATGATCGCGCCCACGCTGAAGACGACGAAGAGGACCACGGTGGTGCGCCGACGGCGCGCGAGGACCTTCGAGCGCCGGGCTCGTTCGGCGGCTGCGCCCGTAGCACGCGCACGCCGTTCCTCTCGTGCGCTCTGCCGCGCGCTTTGTCGCGCCTCTTCGCGCGCGTGCTCCCGCGCGTCTTCCTCCCGTGCTTCTTCTCGTGCTTCTTCGCGCGCCTCCTGGCGTGCTTCCCGGGCCTTCTCGCGCGCTTCTTCACGCGTGTCGGGGCGTTCGGTCTGCAACGGGGGCGCGGCAAAGGCCCGGACGTCGACGGAACTCATTCGGTCCGTGACGGCATCCGGGTCCACGTCGGACTGCGCCTCACCAGCGGTGCGGTCCTGCAGCTCCTTGGCGTATCGGCGCTCCATGGCCGCCCGTCCGGACAGCAGCCGGATGGCGGTGCTGAAGCGTTCCGTCGGACGGGCCTCATTGAGCTCGTCCTGCCTGCGGAGCCACATCGGCACCAAGTAGGCGGCCCAGGCCCCGACGATGACTGCGTAGATGAGGCCACTGCTGCTCACACCCCACACCGTAGAGGGGTCTGCGCTGGGCCATCCGCCAATTGGCCCGGTGTGTCGCACGATCTGGCTGATAACTCGAACTTTTTTGTGATTGATCGGATCAGCAGGCCACTTGTGGGTGCACACACGATCAAGCAGCGATCAATTTCGAACACTTATTTTATTTGTGGGGTGTTCCCGGCCGTGCTCGGCGCCAGCGGGTGAGCAGTCCTTCCGGTACCTCTTCCGCCGTGAGTGCGAAGACCAGATGGTCACGCCATCCACCGTCGATGTGGAGATAGCGGGGGCGCAGGCCCTCCTCACGAAATCCGAGCTTCTCCACGACCCTGCGACTCGGGACGTTCTCGGGGCGAATGCAGACCTCGATGCGGTGCAGGCCGACCGTCCGGAAGCAGTGGTCCACGGCGAGGGCGACGGCCGTCGGCATCACGCCGCGGCCCGCCACGTCACGGTCGACCCAGTAGCCGATGTGCCCTGAGCACATCGACCCCCAGGTGATCCCGGCGACCGTCAACTGACCCGCCAGTTGTCCCCGGTACTCGATGACGAAGGGCAGCATCCGGCCCGCGTTGGCCTCGGCACGCAGATGACGGACCATCTGCCGGTAGGTGGGGCGCAGAGCGACCGGGCCCGAGGGGGCGGGCGGCGGGATCGTCGCCTCCCAGGGGCGCAGCCAGTCGCGGTTGCGCCGGTTGACGTCGCGCCAGTTGCGCTGGTCGCGCAGCCTTATCGGGCGGAGGACGACATCGCCGTCCGTCAGGTCGACAGGCCAGGGTGAACCGTTCAGCTCGGGCTCCCGAGTCGCGGGGGGCCGGGGTGGTCGCCGCCCCTGAGCTGGTCGACGGCGTGCGTCAGGAGCCGGTCCAGGACGGCAAGGCCGTCGCGCACCCCGCCGGTGGAACCGGGCAGGTTGACGATCAGGGTCCGGCCGGCGACACCCGCGAGGCCGCGGGAGAGCGCGGCGGTCGGGACCTTCGCAAGACCCTCGGCGCGAATCGCCTGAGGGATGCCGGGGATCTCGTAGTCGAGGACGCGGCGGGTGGCCTCCGGGGTCCGGTCGGTGGGCGAGATGCCGGTGCCCCCGGTGGTGACGATGACGTCGCACGCGGCGGCGACGCCCGCGCGCAGGGCCGCCTCCACCGGGTCGCCGTCCGGGACGACCTCGGGCCCGGCCACCTCGAAGCCCAGCGCGGTCAGGGCCTCGGCGATCAGCGGGCCGCCCCGGTCGGCGTAGACGCCGGCGGACGCCCGGTTGGACGCGGTGACGACGAGGGCTCTGAGAGGGGCTCGGTCGGCGGTGGTCATGAACGGCTCCAGTCGCCGGACTTGCCGCCCGTCTTCTCCTCGACCCGCACATCGGTGATGACCGCGCCCTTGTCGACCGCCTTCACCATGTCGATCACCGTGAGCGCGGCGACCGTGACGGCGGTCAGTGCCTCCATCTCGACGCCCGTACGGTCGGTCGTGCGCACCGTGGCGGCGATCTCCACGGCGTCAGCGGCGACGGACAGATCGAGCTTCACGCCCGAAAGCGCCAGCGGATGGCACAGCGGGATCAGGTCGGGCGTGCGCTTGGCGCCCATGATGCCCGCGATACGTGCCGTGGCGAGCGCGTCGCCCTTGGGGACGCCCTCACCGCGCAGCAGTTCGACGACGCGCGGCGAGACGAGGACACGTCCGGTGGCACGGGCGGTGCGCGCGGTGACGTCCTTGGCCGATACGTCGACCATGCGGGCCGCGCCCGCCTCGTCGATGTGGGTGAGCCGTTCGTGCGTACTCATTACGTGTGGCGCTCCCGGTCAGGGCCTGTGAGGGCAGACACGCTACCCCCACCGGGCCCCAGTCACCCGAGCAGGACCACTACGACCTCCGCGCCGGGCTCCAGCGAGGTGGCTTCCTCCGGAACGGTGATCAGCGCGTCGGCCAGGGCGAGGGCCGCGACCAGGTGCGATCCGGCGCCGCCGACGGGTGTGACGGTGCCCGACTCCTCGTCGTACGTACCGCGCAGGAACTGGCGTTTGCCTGCCGGGGAGCTGAGCGGCTTGTCGGCGCGCAGCGTCGCGCGGGCCGTGGGGCGGTGGACGTCCTTGAGCCCCATCAGGGCGCGGATCGCGGGGCGCACGAACAGCTCGAAGGAGACGTACGACGAGACCGGATTGCCGGGGAGGGCCAGCAGCGGGGTGTGGTCGGGGCCGATGGACCCGAAGCCTTGGGGCTTGCCCGGCTGCATGGCGAGCTTACGGAAGTCGATGCCGCTGCCCGGCTCGTCCTCGTCACCGACGGACGAGAGAGCCTCCTTGACCACGTCGTACGCGCCGACGCTGACGCCGCCGGTGGTGACGATCATGTCGGCCCGGATCAGCTGGTCCTCGATGGTGGCGCGGAGCGTCTCGGCGTCGTCGGTGACGGCGCCGACGCGGTAGGCGATGGCTCCGGCGTCACGGGCGGCGGCGGTCAACGCGAAACTGTTGGAGTCGTAGATCTGGCCCTGGCCCAGCTCCTCGCCCGGCTGGACCAGCTCGCTGCCGGTCGACAGGACGACGACGCGGGGGCGCGGGCGGACCATGACGGTGGCGCGGCCGATGGCGGCCAACAGTCCGATCTGTGGCGGGCCCACGATCGCACCGGCCTCCAGGGCGAGGTCACCGGCCTGGACGTCACTGCCGCGGGCACGCACATGGGCGCGGGCCTCGACGGGGCGATGGATGCGGACTTCGCCCGACGCGTCCTCGGGCGACGCGCTGTGCGCACGCATTGTGGCGGCGGGACCGCCGCCCGTACCGCCGTCGGTCCACTCGACCGGGACGACAGCCTCGGCGCCGGGCGGCAGCGGGGCTCCGGTCATGATGCGGGCGGCCTCGCCGGGGCCGACGGTGAGCAGCTCGCCACTGCCCGCCGCCACATCGCCGATCACCGTGAGGACCGCGGGGAACTCCTCGCTGGCACCCGCCACATCGGCGGTGCGCACCGCGTACCCGTCCATCGAACTGTTGTCGAAGGGGGGCAGGGAGACGGGCACCGTCACGTCCTCGGTGAGGACACAGCCCTGGGCGTCCGGCAGTTGCAGCTCGATGGGTTCGAGCGGGCGGATCGCGCCGAGGATGTCCTCCAGGTGCTCGTCCACCGACCAGATGTGGCCGTCCTTGTCGGTGGACGCTGCCGGCGACGCTGTGGTGCTGCTCAAGGTGCTACATCTCCTCGGTGACGTAACTGCGAAGCCAGGTCCGGAAGTCCGGGCCCAGGTCTTCACGTTCGCACGCGAGTCTGACAATGGCGCGCAGATAGTCGCCGCGGTCACCGGTGTCATAGCGCCGGCCCTTGAAGACGACGCCGTGCACCGGGCCGCCGACCGTCTCGTCCTGGGTCAGCTGCTGGAGGGCGTCGGTGAGCTGGATCTCGCCGCCGCGGCCGGGCTCGGTCTTGCGCAGTATTTCGAAGATGCCAGGGTCCAGGACATAGCGGCCGATGATCGCGTAATTGCTGGGCGCGTCGGCCGGGTCGGGCTTCTCGACCAGACCGGTGATCCGTACGACGTCGCTGTCCTCGGTCGCTTCGACGGCCGCGGAGCCGTAGAGGTGGATCTGCTCGCGGTCGACCTCCATGAGGGCGATCACGCTGCCGCCGTGCTCCTCCTGGACCTGGATCATCCGGGAGAGCAGCGGGTCGCGCGGGTCGATCAGGTCGTCACCGAGGAGTACGGCGAAGGGCTGGTCGCCGACGTGCGGCGCGGCGCACAGCACGGCGTGACCCAGGCCCTTGGGGTCGCCCTGGCGGACGTAGTGCATGGTGGCGAGGTCGCTCGACTCCTGCACTCTCGCCAGGCGTTCGGCATCGCCTTTGCGGCCCAGGGCCGACTCCAGCTCGTAGTTGCGGTCGAAGTGGTCCTCAAGAGGGCGCTTGTTGCGGCCGGTCACCATGAGAACGTCGGAGAGACCGGAGGCCGCGGCCTCCTCGACCACGTACTGGATGGCCGGCTTGTCCACGACGGGCAGCATCTCTTTGGGAGTGGCCTTGGTCGCAGGCAGGAAGCGGGTTCCGAGACCGGCGGCAGGGATGACAGCCTTGCTGATCCTGAGGTGGGACTGAGTCATGGGCAGAACGATATCCGTTGCGTATGGGCGGAAGATTAGGCTCCGGTCAATAAATTCTCATACGAGGGGTTTGTGAAGCCGCTGTGCTGTGTGACGAGCCTGACAAGGCCGGGTTGCGAAGAGAACTCCTCGACATGAGGAACCGGTTGACCAGGGATGACGTCCAGGAGACGGATGCCGCGCTGGCCCGGCGGGCGATGGGGCTGCCGGAGCTCGTCGACGCCAGGACGGTGGCTGCGTATGTGTCCATCGGGCGTGAACCGGGCACGCACGCGCTCCTCGACGCGCTGCGCGCGCGGGGCGTGCGGGTGCTGCTTCCGGTGCTCCTGCCGGACAACGATCTGGACTGGGCCGAGTACGAGGGCGCGGACCTGCTCGTGCGCGCCCGGCTCGGACTTCTGGAGCCGGGGGGCGCGCGGCTCGGCGTACACGCCGTCCTTGCCGCGGACGCCGTGCTGCTGCCCGGCCTCGCCGTGGACAGCCACGGGATGCGTCTCGGGCGGGGCGGTGGCAGTTACGACCGGGTGCTCGCCCGGCTGGACGAGGTGGGCGTAACGCCGTACCTGGTGGTGCTCCTCTACGACAACGAGGTGGTCGCGCGGGTCCCGAAGGAGCCGCACGACCACCCCGTACACGCCGTGGTGACGCCGGGTGGAGTCAGGCGCTTTACGGCCTGAGCACCAGCTTGTCGGAGGTGCTCTTCTCGACGGCTTCACCGGTGAACGCCCAGTCGAGCAGCTGGCCCTTGGCCCACTTGTCCGTCTGGTCGGTGTAGTGCGCGCTGTAGGCGTGCCCCGAAGCACCGGTGAGGTTGATCCAGCGGGACTTGTCGAGGTCCTTCAGGTTCACCACCATCCGCATGGACGGCACCCACAGGACCTCATAGCCGCCCGCCGCGTTCCAGCCGGTGGCGTTGACCGCGGCCTCGCCGCCGCCCAGGTTCCACGGGCCACGGTTCAGCATCCACCGCAGGACGCCGGGTCCTTCGATACCCAGCGTCTGGTTCTTCAGCATCAGCTGGTGCAGCCGGCCCCAGCTCCAGGTGTCGACGTCCTTGCCGAGCTTCGCCGTCAGCTCCCAGCGGGCGTCCTTCATCGCGCGGTCGAGCAGTTCGTCCCGGGTGTCGGTCGCCTTGTCCAGACGGTTGCTCGGCGCCTGCCACCACGCGTTGTTCTCGTCGTTAAGCATCTTGCGGACGACCTCGTACCAGCGGTCACCGCCGTCCGGCTGCGCCGTGTCCGGGTCGCGCTGACCGCACTCGCGCACCCGCTCGTCGGCGTCGTCGACCGGGCCCGAGCTGTCGGCGGGGCGGACGATCAGGCACTGGCCCTTGACCCGCAGTTCCTTGGGCATCTTGTTGCCGAAGGCGAGCATGAGGACGTTGCGCCACACGGAGTTGAAGTACGCGGCGGCGGCGGAGTCCGGCTCCTGCGTGTAGTCCCAGCCCTCAAGCAGCTTCTGCGTCTCACGGACGTTCGGGTCCGAGACATCGATCTTCAGCAGATAGGGCGTGAGCAGCTTGGCGATCTCGCTGCTGTTGTCCGTCTGCATCGTGCGCATGTCTTCGGTCGAGATCTTGACGCCGTCCTTGATCTTCGACTCGATGAGGTCGTTGATCCGCTGGCTGCGCGCGCCGTAGCCCCAGTCCTTGGCGAGCAGGTACGGGTACTTCTTCTGGTCGATCACGGCCTGGTTGGCGGTGACGATGTAGCCACGCTTCGGGTTGTACTCGTACGGCAGCTCGTCCTGCGGGATATACCCGGACCAGCGGTAACGGGGGTCCCAGCCCGCGGCGGGCAGCGTACCGTCGCCGGCCGCCCGGATCGGGATGCGGCCCGGGGCCTGGTAGCCGATGTTGCCCTTGGTGTCGGCGTAGATGAGGTTCTGCGAGGGGACCTCGAAGTGGCCCGCGGCCGCGCGGAAGCTCTTGAAGTCCTTGGCCCGGTTCAGCTCGAACACGGCGTCCATCGACTTGCCGGGCATCAGCGCGGTCCATTTGAGGGAGATCGCGTAGCCGTCCCCGCGGTCGGGCGCGGCGTTGGCGACAGGCGCCTTCTCGCCGACCTTCTCCAGCTCATCACTGCGGTCGGAGACCAGAGGACCGTTGTTGGTGGAGCGGACGGTGATCTTCTTCGACTTGCCGCCGGCGACCTTGATGGTCTCCTCGCGGGTCGTGAAGGGCTTCTGCTTGCCGTCGTAGAGGTAGCTCTCGCCGGTGATCTTTTCCAGGTACAGATCGGTGACGTCGGCACCCAGGTTGGTGAAGCCCCAGGCGATGTCCTTGTTGTGGCCGATGATCACACCCGGCAGTCCGGCGAAGGTGTTGCCGGCGACGTCGTAATTGCACTTCGCGTTGAGGCTGCGGCAGTGCAGGCCCATCTGGTACCAGGTCGAGGGCAGCTGGGGCGCCAGGTGCGGGTCGTTGGCGAGCAGGGGCTCGCCGGTCGTCGTGTACTTGCCGGAGACGACCCAGGAGTTGGAGCCGATGCCGCTGCCGTTGGGGCCGAGCAGGGCGGGGATCTCGTCGAGGGCGTCGGAGACCCGGGAGAGCTGGCTCTGGAATCCCTGGGTGCTGTTCGACCCGGTGCCGCCGGTGCCTGAACTGGTCCCGGCGCCCGCACCCGTACCTGAACCCGAGCCGTTCGAGGTGGCGGAGGCCTTCGGGTCGTACTTCTTCGTGATCTCGTCGACCGCGCCCTCCTGGACGACCGGCTTGTTGCGGTCGAAGGGATAGCCCGGGTAGAGGTCCTTGATCTGCTTCGTGGTCAGCCGGCTCGTCATCAGCGAACGGTCGATCTCGTCCTGCATGTTGCCGCGCAGGTCCCAGGCCATGGCCTTGAGCCAGGCCACCGAGTCGACGGGCGTCCACTTCTCGGGCTTGTAGTCGTTGGTGAGGCCGAGCGCCGCGTACTCGACGGAGATGTCCTTGCCGTCGCGGCCTTCGAGGTACGAGTTGACCCCGGCGGCGTACGACTGGAGGTACTTCTTGGTCTCCGGCGACAGCTTGGTGTCGTACTCCTGCTGCGCGATCTGACGCCAGCCGAGCGTGCGCAGGAAGGTGTCGGTCTCGACCTGGCCGGAGCCGAACATCTCCGAGAGGCGGCCCGACGTCATGTGACGGCGGACGTCCATCTCGTAGAAACGGTCCTGCGCCTGGACGAAGCCCTGGGCGCGGAACAGGTCTTCGTCGGAGTCCGCGTAGATCTGCGGAATGCCGTAGCTGTCGCGTTTGACGTCGACGGGCCCGGAGAGACCTTCGACCTCGATCGAGCCGGTGGTCTGCGGAAATGAGGCGCGCACCGTGCTGATTCCCCAGAACGTGCCATAGCCGACACCCACAACAAGCGCCAACACCAGCACGATCACAATCAGGCGGGCGCGACGCCCCTTTTTCTTCTTGCCGGAAGAGGCGGTGGTGTTGGCGGGCATCGCTGTCCTTCGAGGGGCAGGGTGGTCCTGGAGGGCTGGAGCAACCATAGGCGTAGCGCTCCTACGCTCCCGACGCGGTGTCTCCAACTGTGATCGTACGGATGATCGACGGCGTCAAGGAAACGTTAAAGATTAGGTAAGGTAACGAAGTACCGGCCGCCGGAGGAACGATCCGGCAAGCGTGCGAGGGAAGGAACGTCCACTGACTGTCCATCAGCTCAATGAACTCCTGCTCATCTGCTCGCTCGTCCTGCTCTCTGCCGTTGCCGCCGTGCGTCTTTCATCCCGCAGCGGCCTTCCCAGCCTGCTCATTTATCTCGGCATCGGTGTCGCGATAGGGCAGGACGGGATCTTCAACGTCAAGTTCGACAACGCCGAGCTGACGCAGGTGATCGGCTACGCCGCACTCGTGGTGATCCTCGCCGAGGGCGGTCTGGGCACGAAGTGGAGAGAGATCAAGCCGGCTCTGCCCGCCGCTGTCGTCATGTCGACCTTCGGTGTCGCGGTGAGCGTGGGCGTGACAGCCGCCGCGGCGCACTATCTGGTCGGCCTCGACTGGCGGCAGTCCCTGATCATCGGCGCGGTGGTCTCCTCGACGGACGCGGCGGCCGTCTTCTCCGTACTGCGCAAGGTCCCGCTGCCCTCCCGGCTGACCGGTGTACTGGAGGCCGAGTCGGGCTTCAACGACGCCCCCGTGGTGATCCTGGTGGTGGCGTTCTCGACCGCGGGGCCGGTGGATGCGTGGTACGTCCTGGTCGGCACGATCGCCCTGGAGCTGGCGATCGGCGCGGCCATCGGGCTCACGGTGGGCTGGCTGGGCGCGTACGGCATGCGGCGGGTGGCGCTGCCCGCCTCCGGGCTCTACCCGATCGCGGTCATGGCGATCGCGGTGGCGGCGTACGCCGCCGGCGCCATGGCGCACGGCAGTGGCTTCCTCGCCGTCTACCTCGCGGCGATGGTGCTGGGCAACGCCAAGCTGCCGCACTGGCCTGCGACGCGCGGGTTCGCGGACGGGCTCGGCTGGATCGCGCAGATCGGCATGTTCGTCCTGCTCGGCCTGCTGGTCACACCGCACGAGCTGCTGGACGACTTCTGGCCCGCCATGATCGTCGGCCTGGTGCTGACCATGGTGGCCCGCCCGCTGTCCGTCATGCTCAGCATGCTGCCCTTCCGGCAGCCGTGGCGGGAGCAGGTGCTCGTCTCGTGGGCGGGACTGCGCGGGGCCGTGCCCATCGTGCTGGCCACCATCCCGATGGTGGCGGGTGTCGAGGGCAGCGATCAGATCTTCAACATCGTCTTCGTGCTGGTCGTCGTCTACACCCTCGTGCAGGGGCCGACACTGCCGTGGCTGGCGACCCGGCTGCAGCTCGGCGACTCAGAGGCCGGCGCCGCCGACCTGGGCGTCGAGTCGGCGCCGCTGGAGCGGCTGCGCGGCCATCTGCTCTCGGTGGCGATCCCGGAGAAGTCGAGAATGCACGGGGTCGAGGTGGCCGAGCTGCGGCTGCCGCACGGGGCCGCGGTCACGCTGGTCGTCCGCGACGGAACCAGCTTCGTACCGCTGCCGACGACCGTGCTGCGGCGGGGTGACGAGCTGCTCGTGGTGGCGACCGATCCGGTACGCGACGCCGCGGAGCAACGGCTGCGGGCCGTCGGGCAGGGCGGCAAGCTGGCCGGCTGGCTGGGAACCGGAGGGGAACATTCCGGCTAATCGCCGGTTCTAAGGCTGCGTGACAGCTCTCATACGCAATCTCAGGCACGGCAGGCAGGATTGCCTGTAACCTGCAGGTGTACTGATTTACCAACTCTGCCTGACGCAGAGCTGGCGCGACCGCACGGCGGCCGGCCCCCTCGCAGTGGGTGTCCAGGTATCTACCGCAGGTCCTGCGCAAGAGGACAGCTCTCGGCGGCTCCCGCACGCTCGTACATGCGCGTGCACTCGTGTCTCTTTTACGGGCACTCGTGATTTCTTTCGCGGGCACAGGGAGCGTCACCAGGCGGCAGAAAGGCAAGGACCGTGGCATCCACGGTCACCGCGAGCCGCCCCGGTTACGGGCAGCTGCTGCGCACTCCGGGGGCATGGACCTACCTGCTCCCCGGCTTCCTGGCACGACAGCCCTTCGCGATGCTGACGATCGGCATCGTGCTGCTGGTGCAGCACACCACCGGCTCGTACGGAACGGCAGGCATCGTCGCCGCCGTTACCGGCGTTTCCATGGCACTGTTCGCGCCGCAGAGCGGCAAACTGGCCGACCGTTTCGGCCAGAGCGCCGTCCTGGTCCCGGGCATCCTGGTGCACACGGCGTCCGTCGTCACACTGACGGCGCTCGCGCTCGCGAACGCGCCCCTGTGGGCGCTGTTCGTCGCGGCCGTCCCCACCGGTGCTTCCGTGCCGCAGATCGGCCCGATGGTCCGGGCCCGCTGGGCCGCGAAGCTGGAGGGTTCACCGCTGATGTCCACCGCGGCGGCCTTCGAGTCGGTGACGGACGAGTTCACCTTCGTTGTCGGACCGGTCCTCGCGACCGCACTGTGCACCGGTGTGCACCCGGCGGCCGGCCTGATCGCCGAGGCGGCACTGACCCTGATCGGCGGCCTGTTCTTCGCGCTCCAGCGCGGTACGCAGCCCAAGGTCGGACGCGTCAGCGCGTCCGACGGACGCCGTGCCTCCGCACTGTCCGTACCGGGTGTGCGGGTGCTGGCAGTGGCCTTCCTCGGCATCGGCGCGGTCTTCGGCGGCATGCAGGTCTCGCTGACCGCCTTCTCCGAGGAGATCGGCCGTCCCGGTGTGAACGGACTGCTGTACGGCGTCTTCGCGGCCGGCAACATGCTCGCCGGCGTCGCGTGCGGCGCCATCGCCTGGAAGGTCGGGCCGCGTCGCCGCTTGATGTTCGGGTACGCCGGTCTGACTCTGGCCGCCTCCGGGCTGTGGGCGGTGCACTCCGTGCCACTGCTCGCGGGTCTGGGACTGCTGGTCGGCCTGTGCATCGCGCCCGCGCTGATCACCGGCTACACGATGGTCGAGTCCCTAGTGCCCGCCACGGCCCGCACCGAGGCCTACACCTGGCTGACCGGCGCCGTCGCGCTGGGCCAGGCGGCAGCCGTCACGGTCGCCGGACAGCTGGCGGACGCGAACGGCGCGAGCGCCGGATTCCTGGTGCCGCTGGCCGGTACCGCGCTCGCCTTCAGCACCCTGGTGGCACTGCGCTCGCGGCTGCTGCCGAAGTCCTCGGGGCGGGTGGCGGCACGTGGCGTGAGTCACCGAGTGCCGGTCACGGTGGACTGATCCAGCGGAATACGTCACTATGGACCGTCGTTAGCACTCATCGAGTGAGAGTGCCAGGAGGAGCAAGTGCCGACCTATCAGTATCAGTGCACCGAATGCGGCGAAGGCCTTGAGGCGGTGCAGAAGTTCACCGATGACGCCTTGACGGTGTGCCCCAGCTGCGAAGGACGCCTGAAGAAGGTGTTCTCGGCGGTCGGCATTGTCTTCAAGGGTTCCGGCTTCTACCGGAACGACAGCCGTGGGTCCTCGGCGAGCAGCACGGCGCCGGCGTCGCCCGTGAAGGCGGCCGCGTCGTCGACGTCGTCGTCCGGTTCTTCCAGCTCCGGTTCTGGGTCTGGGTCTGGGTCTTCCGGATCGGGCTCCGAGTCGAAGTCGTCGTCGAACGCCGGCTCTTCGTCGCGCTCCAGCAGCTCTTCAGGCTCGTCGAGCTCGTCGAGCAGTTCCTCGGCCGCCTGACCTCACCGCCTTTCGCGTGTCTCAGCAGGTCCCCGTCGTATTCGTACGACGGGGATTTCCGCATGTCCATGACGTACGGATACGGCAGAGACCTCGGCATATCCGCGCGCGGACGCCCGGCTAGTGTGATCGCCATGGTGAACGCGGAGATCGGCGTGATTGGCGGCTCGGGCTTCTACTCCTTCTTGGAGGACGTGACCGAGGTCGAGGTGGACACCCCCTACGGGAAACCGAGCGACTCCCTGTTCCTCGGTGAGATCGCCGGACGGCGGGTCGCTTTCCTCCCTCGCCACGGACGCGGTCATCATCTGCCGCCGCACCGCATCAACTACCGCGCCAACATGTGGGCGCTGCGCTCCGTCGGCGCGCGCCAGGTACTCGGTCCGTGCGCGGTGGGCGGCCTGCGGGCGGAGTACGGGCCGGGCACTCTGCTCGTACCCGATCAGTTGGTGGACCGTACGAAGGCGCGGGCGCAGACCTTCTACGACGGTGAGACACCGGTGGACGGGAAGCTGCCCAACGTGGTGCATCTGACCTTCGCCGACCCGTACTGCCCCGAGGGGCGCAAGGTGGCGCTCGCGGCGGCGCGCGGGCGCCAGTGGGAGCCGGTGGACGGCGGGACGCTGGTCGTCGTCGAGGGGCCGCGCTTCTCGACGCGGGCCGAGTCGCGGTGGCATGCGGCGAACGGCTGGTCGGTGGTCGGCATGACCGGGCACCCGGAAGCGGTGCTCGCACGGGAACTGGGGCTCTGCTACACGTCGCTGACGCTGGTGACGGACCTGGACGCGGGCGCTGAGACGGGCGAGGGCGTCTCCCACGAAGAGGTGCTGAAGGTCTTCGGGGCCAATGTCGGCCGGCTGCGTTCGGTGCTCTTCGACGCGGTGGCCGCGCTGCCCGCGAGCAAGACGCGCGACTGCCTGTGTGTGCACGCTCTGGACGGGTGCGACACCGGGATCGAGCTGCCCCAGCAGGTCTGACCGGCGGTTGGTCGCCTTCGTGACCGGCGGTTGGTCGCCTTCGTCGACGGACGATTGGTCGCCTTCGTGGACCGGCAGTCGCCCTCGTGAGTGAGCGAGTTGTCCACAACTCGGGGGCCGTCCACAGGGCTCGGCGAGATCCGGCCGAATCTTGGATCGTGAGGAGCGTTCGAGAAGAACGCAGCACGCAGAACGAACTCCTCACGGCAGGCGGTCCTCGCTATGTCCTCCCCCACGCCCCTTACTCCCCTGTCACTCACTCCCACTGTTCCCGATGCGTCCGTCCCCGGGCCGGAGCCCGGCGGCGTCCCCGAATTCGCCCCGGTGCGGGTGCGCGGTGGCAGCCACCGGTTGCGGCGCGCGGTGCTACGCAGGCGGCGGGCGGTGGCGGCCGGGCTCGCGGTGACGGCTGCCGCGCTGGCCACTGCGGGGGTGCGCGACGCGGGCCCTGCGGGCGGGGTTCACTCAGAGGCGGCCTCGGGGCCGCCACGTGCGCGGCAGTCCGTGGAAATGGTGTCGGCTCCGGTGCGTATCGCCGATGCGGAGACCGTACGGCTGCTGCGGCGCGGGGACCGCGTGGATGTGATCGCCATTGCCGACTCCCCGATGGGCGGTGGGGACTCCGATGCGCGGGTGGTGGCGAGGGGTGCCCGGGTGACCTCCGTGCCGAAGGCCCTCGTGACCGCAGGGGGCGACAGCGGCGCGCTGGTCGTCGTGTCCGTCCCCCGGGCCTCCGCGGCGGCGCTGGCCGGCGCGGGCACGACCTCACGGCTGGCGGTGACGCTGTGCTGACCGGGACTGGGTCCATCCCGACGGGGCCGACTCGAACCGGGCTGAACGCAGTTGCGTTGCCCGCAGCCGCGCTGACTAGAACTGATGACCTGTCAAGTAGCCGGTTCGTGGGCACCGATTGGACAGCCCCGTCACGTGCTGCCATAGGTTGCGGATCAGTTTGCTCCGCCCCCTGCACATGCGAAACATGCGCCACATGCGAAAAGAGGCTCACTCATGAGCGAGGAGAAGACGAGCGTTCTCGAAGGCTTCAAGACCTTCCTGATGCGCGGCAATGTGATCGACCTGGCGGTCGCGGTGGTCATTGGCGCCGCGTTCACCAATGTCGTGAACTCGATCGTCAAGGGCGTGATCAACCCGCTGGTCGGCGCCTTCGGCACCCAGGACCTGGAGAGTTACAGCTCCTGCCTGAAGGACCCGTGCAAGGCCGACCCGGCAGGCGTGATGCAGGGTATCCCGATCATGTGGGGGTCGATCCTCAGCGCGGTGCTCAGCTTCCTGATCACCGCAGCGGTCGTCTACTTCCTCATGGTGCTGCCCATGTCCAAGTACCTGGCCAAGCAGGCCAAGCGGAAGAAGGCGAAGGAGGCCACGGCCGAGGTCATGGAGGCCACCGAGGTCGAGCTGCTGAAGGAGATCAGGGACGCCCTGGTCGCCCAGCGGGGCTCGGGTCACAACAACCCGTAGTCCCTGCTCAGAGGTGGTGGGGCGGCTTCTCGTCGAGGAAGCGGGCGAGGTCGGCCGTGCTGCCGCCCACGGAGGGCCGCTCTCCCCACCCACGGTCCGTGTCGTCCGAGGACTGCTGGTCCATCGGATCGCCGAAGTCCAGCGTCGGCTTCGGCCGGGGCTTGGGCCCGGGATCAGGCTTCTGCGCGGGCGCGGGCTTGTGCTCGGACTCCGGATCGCGCGGTCCGTGGGCGGGGGCGGTGCTCATGCTTCAAGGGTACGGCGGGACAGTGGCTCGCGGCCCCGGCCCCGGCCTCGCCACAGTGCCGGCGCCTCATCGGTCCTCCGGGTCGATGAGCCACAGGACAGGCCATCTGTTGATCTTCGGTTCGGCCGCCGCGATGGGCGTGGGCCTGGAGGTGGCGGTGGAGCAGTCCATCGGCAAGGCGCACATCTCGACGCTCGCCGCTTCGGCCGCCGTCACGGTCCCGGCCGCGCTCTATCTCCTGACGGTGTGGTTTCTGCACTCCCGCCACTCCAAGCGCGGCACGGCCCAGCAGCTGATCCTGCCCGGGGCCGCCCTGGCGGTCCTCGGCTGTACGTTCGCGGGCCAGTGGGCGGTGCTCGCGGCAGGGCTCGTGGCGGCGCTGACGGTGGCGCTGGGTGTGACACTCTCCACGCGTACTCCCGCGCCCCGGTAGCGCCCTGACGCCCAGCTCGCGTGATACGCACGACTGCATGGGACAGAGCACAAGAACAGATTCCTTGACGGACGTGGCCGGTCTTCGGGTCGGCCACGCGTGCGTGCCCGGCGACCGCGCCCTGAGCGGCACCACGGTGGTGCTGGCCCCGGAGGGCGGGGTGGTCGCCGCCGTCGATGTGCGGGGCGGGGGCCCCGGCACCCGCGAGACCGACGCTCTCGACCCGCGCAACCTGGTGCAGCGCATCGACGCCGTCGTGCTGACGGGCGGCAGCGCGTACGGGCTTGACGCCGCCTCCGGGGTGATGGCCTGGCTGGAGGAGCAGGGACGCGGCTTCCAGGTCGGGCCCGACCCTGCGCAGGTGGTGCCGGTCGTCCCGGCGGCCTGCCTCTTCGACCTGGGGCGCGGCGGCGAGTGGCGGGCCAGGCCGGACGCCGCGACCGGGCGGGCCGCCGCCGAGGCCGCCGCCTGTACCGAGGACGGGGCGGGCGTCGCCGAGGGCAATGTGGGGGCGGGCGCGGGCGCGGTCATCGGCGGGATGAAGGGCGGGGTCGGCAGCGCGAGCATCCTCCTCGACTCGGGCGTCACCGTGGCCGCGCTCGCCGTCGTCAACGCCTCCGGCCTCGCGATCGACCCACTGACGGGCGTGCCGTACGGGCGCTACTTCGACGGGCACGCCGGGCCGCCCGACTACCCGGCGGCGGAGGTGCACACGGCCGCCCAGGCCCGCCTGGCCGGGGCGCGCGAGGAGTCGGCGCGGCGCTCGGCGGCCTCCGCGCGCCCCCCGCTCAACACCACCCTCGCGGTCGTCGCCACCGACGTGGAGCTGACCCGCGCACAGGCGCAGAAGCTCGCGGGCACGGCGCACGACGGCCTCGCGCGCGCCCTGCGGCCCGTGCATCTGCTCACCGACGGCGACACCGTCTTCGCCCTGTCGACGGGGGCGCGACCCGTGCTCCACGAGGCACCCGACCCGGCTTTCGCGGTGCAACTGGCCGCCGCCGCGCTGAACGAGGTACTCGCGGCGGGCGCGGACGCGCTGACCCGCGCCGTGACGAAGGCCGTACTGGCGGCCGAAGGTGTGGACGGTCCCGGCGGGGATTACCCGGCGTACCGGGATCTCTACTGACGTACCGGCGGGCCGAGTTGGTCCGGGGGCGCGGGAATGATGTCCGCGCCTCCCACGTTTTTCCCAAGCCCGGTCGCGTTGTCAGACCCAGGGGCTACGTTGAGCACACACCAAGTAACAAGCGGCGACGGCCTGGAGACCCCCTTGAGCGATCCGTACGAGACAACCGAGGAGCACCTCGACAGGCTCCTGGGGCGCGCACTGAACTCGTTCGACTTGCCGGACCTGACCGTCGAGCGGCTCGGTACGGCGCTGGCGCACAGCACGGCCCTGCACTCCTCGCACCACAGCTCGGGTCTGCACCGTGAGACGTTCAAGCACGCCTTCCTGCTCACCGACGGCAGCTCGCTGATGCTGTGGGAGCTGGTGCACAACGCGGGCAGGGACGGCACCACCCAGCACGAGCTGTATCTGGAGCAGGGTGAAGCACGGCTCTCCGCGTCGAGGCTGCCGCGCCCGCGCGGGGCCGAGTCCCGCACGCCCCCCGGGGCCGCGCAGGGCGGCGGAGCCGACGGCCGGGGCACGGACTTCGACACCGATCTGGACGCCGATCTGGACGCGGACCTGGACGCGGACCTGGAGATCCTCGCCGCACTGATGGCCACCCATCCGCCCGCCGCTCCCCGCATCTACGCCCCGGACAACTCCGCGGACCACGCGCGCCGCGTGCTCCGCCGCGCCGAGAACACCGACCGGCCGGGCGAGGACACCGCGCGCGTGCTGCGCGGCGCGCTCGCCCACCAGATCACCCAGGCCTTCGGCCGCCAGTGCAACGTGGAGGGCCGGGACGCCGGCTTCACGCTCTACGAGCATGCCTTCCTGCTGCTCGACGGCAGCGAGGTCAGCATCTGGGAGGTCGAGCACACGGCGACGCCCGACGGCCGCCACATGTGCGAGGTGTACGACACCGAGCACGCGGCGCGCGACGCGATGGAGCTCCGCGCACGGGTGCGCTGACGGAGCAGCGGAGTCGGAGCCGTCGCCGGGGGGCTACGGCTCCGACTCCGAAGGCTCCGACTCCGACGGCTCCGGCGCGTCCAGCTCCGACGGCTCCAGCTCCGGGAGGCGTTTCCTAATCCGGATCCAGCTCCGGCTCTGTCTCCTCGAAGCGTGACGTCGTCCTTCGACGTCGGACAGGGGCTCTCAGGCGGCCACCGCCACCTTCGCTTCCGCTGCCTCCGCGGCCGCCTCCGCCTGTGCGGGCGCCCCGGTCCTGCGCATCCCCTTGAGTAGGATCACCAGGCCCGCCGAGACCGCCGTACCGGCCAGGATCGCCAGCAGATAGAGGAATGGGTTGCCGATCAGCGGGACCACGAAGATGCCGCCGTGCGGGGCCCGCAGGGTGCACTCGAAGGCCATGGACAGGGCGCCGGTGACCGCGCCACCCGCCATCGCCGCCGGGATCACCCGCAGCGGGTCGGCCGCGGCGAACGGGATCGCGCCCTCGGTGATGAACGAAGCGCCAAGCACCCAGGCCGCCTTGCCGTTCTCGCGCTCGGTTTTGGTGAACAGCTTGGAGCGGACGACCGTGGCCAGTGCCATCGCGAGCGGCGGGACCATGCCCGCGGCCATCACGGCGGCCATGACCTTGAGGCTGCCCTCGTTGGGGCTGGCGAGCCCGCCGACGGCGAAGGCGTACGCGACCTTGTTGAGCGGGCCGCCCAGGTCGAAGCACATCATCAGGCCGAGGATGACGCCCAGGATGACCGCGTTGGCGCCGGAGAGGCCGGACAGCCAGTCGGTGAGGGCGCTCTGCAGTTCGGCGATCGGCTTACCGATCACCAGGAACATCAGGAAGCCGACGACCACCGACGAGATCAGCGGGATCACCACGACCGGCATGATGCCGCGCAGCGGCGCGGGCACCTTGACCCGCTGGATCGCCAGCACGACAGCGCCCGCGATGAGACCGGCGATCAGGCCGCCGAGGAACCCGGCCTTGATCGCGACCGCGATCGAGCCGCCGACGAAGCCGGGGACCAGACCCGGCCGGTCCGCCATGCCGTACGCGATGTAACCGGCCAACACGGGCACCAGGAAGGCAAACGCGAGGCCGCCGATCTGGAACATCAGCGCGGCCCAGCTCATGGACTCCGTCCACACGAAGTGCTCCATGACGGACGGCGCCTTGTCGACCGTGTAACCGCCGATGGCGAAGCCGAGCGCGATGAGCAGCCCACCCGCGGCGACGAACTGCACCATGTAACTCACGGGCTACTATCTCCCAGGTACTTGACCTTCCGGCGAGAGGCTAGCAGCGGTGAAGCCGTCTTCCAAGTGGCAGATACATCCCGACCTACAACAGGCACTTGACGAAGGCCGAACCTTCGAGGAGTGGCTGGACGGGCGCAAGCCATGCTGCTCGTACGCCCGAATCACCAGGGACAAGCGCAACGAGATCGGCGTATCCCGCCAGCACCGCAATACCGACGAGTTCGCCGCGCAGCACGGGTGCGCGATCCTCTACCGGTACACGGACAACCACATCACGGCGGCAGACCCGGACATCGAACGGCCAGCATTCTTGCGGTTGGTCCGCGATCTTCGAGCCCGCCAGGTCGAGGAGGGCTACCCCCTGCACGGCATCTTCGTCGTGGAGGAAGAGCGCGTTGTTCGGCTCCCGGAGGACTACCTACGACTGCACCGCGCGCTCACGGTCGACAAGTGCGGACTGTACGGGGTGACCGACACCAAGACCGTCCTGGACGTTCACAGCGACGCCGAGATGATCCGGGGTCTGCTGACTTCCGCCATGGGCGAGCGCGAAGTGATCAAGGTCAAACGCAGGGTCAAACGCAACGTGCGGGACCAGGCGTTGGAGGGGAAGCCGACCGGGCCGCGCCGCTTCGGATGGAAGGGACCAGACACCAAGACCGGGCGTTTGGTGAACGAGAAGCTGGAACCGCAGGAAGCCAAGGTTCTCCGCGAAGCAGTCGAATTGGCCCTGGTGGGCAAGGCGTGGGCCAGCATCGTCAAGCACTTGGACGCGAGCGGGTATCTGACGAACCGGGGCAACAAATGGGCCGTCACCCCGGTTCAGTACATGCTCACGAACCCGGCTCTCTGCGGCTACCGGATGATCAACGGCGAGTTGGTCACCGACCCGAAAACCAGTGACCCGGTGGTGGGCAAGTGGGAGATCGTCTGCACCCCGGAGGAGTGGTTCAAGCTCATCGCTCGGTGCGGCGTGTGGTTCAACCTTGATGGCGATACGGCAACTTCCCGCTTCCGCGACAAGGTCAAGCGGGAGGGGAAGAAGGATTACCGAGAGATCGCGGAGGCAACTCGCCGCTTCTTCCTTACCAACATCGCGCGCTGTGGGTACGTGGACGAGAAGGGAACCATGTGCCTGGCAAAGATGAAGGGCATGGGCCCCAGCGGAACCAACAAGCAGGACCGGTACCGGTGCGGTGAGCCGCGCTGCAACAAGGTGAGCCGCCGCGCCGACTACACGGACAAGGCCATAAGGATTGTAGTCATCAAGGTACTGGAGGAGCAGTTCTCTGCCTTGCAGCCTGACGAGAGAACGTGGTACGGCGAAGAGACATTGAAGTCCCTATTGGCCAAACGCCAAGAGATCAAGGACAATTACGACGCCGGAACATTCAGCCTGGCCGAGTACTTGGAGTTCCGGGACAGTAACGATTCTCAAATCGCTGAGTCTCAGAAAGACCGAACCGAATTCTACGCCGAACAGGCCGCCAGGAACTTCCTAGCCGGGTTCACTCGGAAGAAGTGGGCAAGCTTCGACATACGACAGAAGCGCCAAGCAGCGGCAACAGTCCTACAAGCAGTAATCATCCATCCCCTCCCAAAGGGCCGCGCTCGCAGCAGCCAGTTCGACCCCGACCTGTTGGAGCCAGTATTCCGGGCGTCTTACTGAAACAGGTCTCGCAGTGTCTCAAGCTGTCCCTCGCCCAGGCGGGGGGCAGTTTTCGCGTGCCGGGCCGCCCACGCCTCGATGAGCTGGTCAACCGGGTCATCCTCGCGAAGCCGAGAGCATTCGGGATGCCTAACAGCGGTGGTCACTGCCAGATCTCGCCTTCTGTCTTGGCGCGTGCGGTTTGATCGCGGGCTTGGGTGATGTCGTGGCGAGTCTGGGCGGCGAGGAGTTCTTCGCCGGGGCGGTAGCCGGAGGTGAGGTATTGCCAGGAGGATTCGGTGACGAGGGTGGTGTTCTCGTCCGGGGCGGGGTGGCCGGCACGGGCGTGGGCGCGGTCGGCTTGGGCGGTGCGCCAGGTGCGGCGGACGTCGCGCAGTGCGCCGAGGGTGGTGGAGTAGGCGCGGGATTTGGTGGAGAAGTGGCCGCGGAAGCCGAGCATGTGGGCCCACTTCCAGAGCTTGAGGTCCGCGAATTCCGGCAGGTGGCCGAGGTTCCAGGCGGTGCGGATCATCTGGCGTACGTGGCGCTGGACGCGGAGATCTTTGAGCGGTTCGGCTTGTCCGGTGCCCCCGCAGTCGTCGCACAGGTCGCGGAAGCCGTCCGGGCCGCGCAGGTAGCCGCGACCGGCGCAGGGGTGGCATACCAACGAGCGGTCTACGGTGCCGGAGCCCTCAGCGCTTTTGGTGGCGTACTTGGCGACGTAGGCGGCAACCTTCTGGTCGGTGAGTTCGCCGTCTCCCAGGGCGGTGATTTCGCGTACGTCGATTTGCTTGCCCCAGCGGATTTTGCGTTCACCGACCGCTTTCGAGGGCACGGCGAGGACAGCGTTTTGGGCGGCCTGTTTGATGGCGTGCGTGAGCGCGGCGACGGTGGCCCAAGAGGGCGGGGACTCGTTGCTTCCTGCGGGCCCGTCGAAGCGGATGACGGCGTGGAAGTGGACCAGGCCCCGCTTTTGGTACTCCGCGACTTTGGCGAAAGAGATGCGTACGGCGGCGTTCAGCGCCTTTTGCGTCATGCCCAGGTGCGCGGCGAGGTGGCGGCGCAGGTAGATCGCGTAGCGAGCCCACAGCGCCCCTGCGTGGGCGTTCCACAGCACCGCGCCCGCGTAGTCGTAGGTGGCCGGGTACAGCGGAGTTCCCAGCGCCGGGGCATCCTCCTGGTGGTGCGCACCGCAGCGACAACGCCGGTTGCCGGAGGGGCGGTTGTGGACGGGGCCGAAGGAGGGGGCGGTGAGGGTGGCGAAGACGCGGGGGTGGGTGCGGACGGTTTCGGGGACGGTTTTGCCGCCGGAGAGTCCGGCTTTGATCAGGTGGTAGGTGTCGGCGGCGTAGAGGCGTGAGCAGGCCGGGCAGCGTGAGGAGCGGCGGTTGCCGCACGCGGTCAGGAGCCGCCCGGTGGGTTCATCAGCAGTGGAGTAGGAGCGCACAACGGTGCTGGTCGTCTGGTCGGTGGTGGTGGTCCAGCCGGTGAGGTTGACGGGGCGGGTGCAGCCGCGCAGGTTGCGGACTTGTTCGGTGACGCGGTCGAAGTCGGTGAGGTTGGCCAGCTCCACCAGGTCCCGCACGGCGGGGCTGATCACGTGGCGCAGGTCCAGGAGGCGGGCCATCTCGCGGGGTCCCTTCGGAGGAATGAGGGTGGTTGGGCCGCCGGGTAGCAACTGGCTATGGTGCAGTGCCAGTTGCTACCCGAAGGCATGACGGACCGAGCCCGGTAGGGCTGGGGCGGTGAGATTTGCCGGGAGTGCCGGCCGGGGTCAGGCCGTCAGGGCGGTGTGCAGGGCGTTGGCCATGGGGAGGCCGACGCCGAGTCGCCTCTTGAGCTGGGCGGCGGTGATGCTCTCACCGTGCTCCGTGTGGTGGGAGGCGGCGATGGAGCGGGCTTCGACTAGAAGCGGCTCAGGGACCTTCACCGCAGGCACCGCAGGGGCGGCAGTCACCGGCGCGGGTACGGCCGGGACCGAGGCCGGGGTGGGTACCGGCTGCACCGGTTCGGGCACGGCGAGGGCCGGTTGCCGTGCTGCTTCGACCACGACCGGGGCCGGGGCCGGGGCGGGTGCCGTGTTGGTCCGGGCCACGGCGTGGAAGTGGCGCAGGAGGCCGGGGCCGACGGTGCCCCAGCCGAGGAGGAGGAGCGGGGCGACGGCGTCCACGGCGGCGCGTCCGTAGTGTCCGGCGGCGATGGGTTCCGCGATGTTGAGGGCGAGGGTCAGCAGTCCGGAGACGTGCATCAGACGGGTGGCCGCTTTCATCTCCTCGGGCGGGACGCCGCGCAGGGAGAGGTAGCGCAGGGCGACCAGGAGGCCGACTACCGACAGGTCGACCATCGGGGCGATCAGCGGTGCGATCGGTCCGGGGACGCCGAGGCGCAGGGCCAGGGCCCAGACGTTGCCGAAGGAGAAGACGAACGCCAGGGCGGCGATGACGACCATGACGACGGTCACCGTGCGCTGAGTGATCCTGTCCTCTGTCATTGGGGGTTCACCTCCCTTCAAGTAACCGTTGGGGTAGGGGTGTTGGGGTCAGGCTGCCTGTGCGTCGGGCTTGGCGATGTCCACGGGGGCGTCCCACACGCGCGGGCCCATGAAGGCTTCGAGGAGTTCGGCGGGGTCGCGGGTGAGGTGCGCGGTCTCATCAGCGATGCGGGCGGCGTCGGCGTCGGTGACGTAGGGGGTGCGGATGCGGGTGAAGCCGGGGCGGGACTGGTGGCTCATCGAGGCCACGCCGACATAGGCGGGGTTCTGGAGGTTGATGGGGTTGGCGTCGGCCCAGTTGCGGATGTCCTCCCCGAGCGCGGCCACGGCCGCCTCAGCGGTCTTCTGGGCGAAGGACAGGCCGATGGGACACACGTCACGGATGAACGTGGGGATGGCGTCACCGGTGGACTTCTGCGTGGCCAGGATGGTCAGGATGCCGAAGCTGCGGCCCTTCTTGACCAGGTCTTCCACCAGCCGGGCGTTCTCCGCCGCCAGCGCCGCGAGCTTCTTGGTCTTGGGGTCATTGCCCTTGTAGTCGCGGAAGTAGGTGTGAGCTTCATCGATGATCACCACGACCAGCGGCCAGGTGTCGGACGGGCCGACCTCCCACATGCTCTTCACACCGAGCATGGCGCGGACGGATGAGGAGCGGGCACGGCGCAGGGCCACCAGGCGGCTGAACTCCTCGTTGGCCTCTTCGAGATCGTCTCCGACGAAGGCGAACATGCGCTTGACCAGGTCCGCGTAGTCCCCCTCGTGTGCCTTGGACACCTTCCCGTCGAAGCCGACGAACTGAACGGCGGGCGAGGGCGCCCAGTCGCAGACCAGACGGTTGATGAGGGAGGTCTTGCCGAAGCCCGGGAGTCCGGCCACGGTCACGCCCGGCACCTGGGAGAGATCCACGCTCACGGGCTGGGCGTACTCATCCACCCCCAGATCCCACACGGCGTCCTTCTCCGCCGCCGCACCCGTGGGCACGTGCCCGGTCCGGGTGGTCAGCGGGTCCACGCGCACGCCCCGGATGATGACCTGTCCGGGGCCGTCCGGCAGCACCGAAACCCGCACGCAGCCCCACGCGTCCGCGAGGTAGGGGGCAGCCTTCTGGAACTCCTCCAGGCCCACCTTGGGCAGGCAGTTGGCCCGCGCCACGATCCCGAACCGGTCCGCCTTCACCTTCAGCGCCGGGATCAGAACCCGTGGTTTCGGCGTCTTGCCCTCAGCGGTGGAGAATCCCGCCAGTGCGGTCGGAGTCCTGTCGGTGACGGAGAGACCGACCATCGGGGCAAGGCGCTTCCAGGTCCGGCGCACCCGCACCGCCTGACGGATACTGACCCGCGTCATCGTGTCCGCCATGGCGTAGCGGACGATCCAGGCCACCGCCCAGACGGCGATGAGGGCCAGGACCAAGCCCACCACCAGGGGGGCGTAGGCGTTCAGCTCTTGCACGGTCATTCGTTTTCCTTGGCTTCGTAGAGGAAGGCCGCCAGGGCCATTTCGAGGTCAGACCAGTCCCAGATGTTGGTCACCGGCGGGTAGCCGTGGCCGACGAGTACGGCGGCCACGGCGTTCACCGCGCATTCGGTGAACCGGGGGTCCGGGCCCACGCGGGGCACCGGGTAGGCCCGACAGGTCGTCATGCAGTACTGCGGGTCGAGACAGACATGCGACCCGTCGGGGCCGTTCACGCGGAAGGCTTCTTGGCAGCCTCGGCCGCAGCCGGGATCAGGAGTTCCAGGGACGCCGCGCGGTAGGCGATGCCGTCCGACAGGGAACCGTTGAAGATCCGGGCCCACGGGGTGGCGAACAGCTCGACGGGGCGCACCGGCAGACCGGGCTTGAGGCCGTCCGGCAGACCGTCCGCCGCAACGGTGATCTTCATGGCCTCCGCGCGGTCGTCCTCCATGAGGAACACGGTCACGGTGTAGAGCCGCTGGTTCGTCTCACGGTCGAGGGCGAACTGCGTCTTCTCCTGATCGGCGTACTTCGGGATCGGCAGCGTGCCGACCATGAACGAGGTGGACTCCAGCAGGCCAACGCGAATACGCGCCATGGGTGTTACTTCCTTACTTCGTCCGGACCGCTTGTTCGGCCCTCTTCACAACCGTGCCACATCAGTGGGTGTTGCGCAACAGTTGATTCATGGAGTGATGCACTACAAAGAGGCGACCAGGTGGCGCGAGTGTGTCGCCACGTAGCGGGTGCGCCCGTATCCTGCGGGCATGACACTGG
>NZ_JBDHNH010000018.1:0-111022 GCF_039766235.1 Streptomyces changchenzhani
GCTCGCCTGGGTGGGTGCGCACTGGGAGTTGTCGCTGTTCGTCTCGTATCTGCCGGTGGTGGCCGTGTTGTTGCCGGCCGCGTTCGTCGGCAGTCGGTGGTACGTCGACGGGGTGGCGGCGGCGCCGGTGGCGCCTGTGCGCGAGGGGGAGAAGGCGACGTCCGGCGTCGGGTTCAAGCTTTTGCTGCCGTTGTGTCTGGTGATGACCTTCGCTTACATCGGGGATTCGACGGTCTCCAACTGGAGTGCCAAGTACCTCCAGGACGTGCTCGGTTCGTCCGAGCAGACTGCGACCCTTCCGTACAACATCTACATGGTCACGACGCTGCTGGGGCGGGCCGTCGGGGACTTGGGTGTGCGGCGCTTCGGGGCCGTGGCGGTGGTGCGGTGCGGGACTGTGCTGGCCGCGGCGGGGTTCGGGGTGGTGGCCTTGGCGCCGGGGGTCGGCGTCGGGATGCTCGGGTTCACGATGCTGGGGCTCGGGCTGTGTGTGATCGTGCCGCAGACGTTCGCGGCGGCGGGGCGGATGTTTCCCGGGGCGAGTGATGCGGCCATTGCCCGGATCAATGTCTTCAACTACGTGGGGTTCCTGGTCGGGGCGCCCCTGGTGGGGGCGCTCGGGGACGCGTGGAGCTATCGGGGCGCGATGCTCGTACCGATGGTTCTGGTGCTGGTGACGCTGGTGTACGCCCGGTCGTTCGCTGTGGAGGGCGACCGATACGGTGGCGGGCATGAGCGGGCGCGCACTGTTGATGTGGGATGACGCGGTAACGGGATACGACTTCGGGGCGAGCCACCCGATGGACCCGGTGAGACTCGATCTCACCATGGGGTTGGTGCGGGCGTACGGGCTCGACCAGGTGGTCGATGTGCGGGCCGCGCGGGCGGCCGGGGACTCGACGTTGCGGCTCGTCCACCGCGAGGACTATGTGGCTGCCGTACGGGCCGCGTCGGCGGATCCGCGGAGTGCGGACGGGTCGTACGGGCTCGGGACCGTCGACGATCCGGCCTTCGCCGGTATGCACGAGGCGTCGGCGCTGATCGCCGGGCAGTCGGTGGGGGCGGCGGAGGCGGTCTGGCGGGGGGAGGCCGCGCACGCGGTGAACTTCGCCGGCGGGCTGCACCATGCGATGCCGGGGGGTGCGGCGGGGTTCTGCATCTACAACGACGCGGCGCTGGCGATCGCGAGGCTGCTGGAGCTGGGGGCCGAGCGGGTCGCCTATGTGGATGTTGACGTCCATCACGGGGACGGAGTCCAGGCGGTGTTCTGGGAGGACCCGCGGGTGCTCACAATCTCGCTGCACGAGCACCCTCGGACGCTCTTTCCGCAGAGCGGGTGGCCCGAGGAGACGGGCGGCGGGGCGGGCGAGGGCGGCGCGGTGAATGTGGCGCTTCCGGCGGGGACGGGGGACGAGGGATGGCTTCGGGCGTTCCACTCGGTGGTGCCGGAGCTTTTGGCGGATTTCCGACCCCAGGTGCTGGTGACTCAGCACGGCGCGGACACGCATTTCGACGATCCGTTGGCGCACTTGGCAGTTTCGCTGGACGCGCAGCGGGCGGTGCAGGCGGCGTGTCATGACCTCGCGCACGAGTACGTCGATGGCGGGCTGTGGGTCGCGTTGGGCGGGGGCGGTTATGCGGTGGTGGACGTCGTACCGCGGTCCTGGACGCATCTGGTGGCGATTGCGGCGCACCGGCCGATTGAGCCGGAGTCGGTGATTCCGGCGTCCTGGCGGGACGAGGTGTACGCGCGGACACGGCAGTTGGGGCCGGGTCGGATGACTGACGGCCGGACGCCGGTCTGGCGGGGGTGGGAGGCGGGGTACGACCCTGCGGATCGGCTGGATCAGGCGGTGTTGGCGACGCGGCGAGCGGTGTTTCCGTTGCGGGGGATGTTGCCGTAGCGGAGCCCGATTCGGGGTGCGGGCTGGGTGCGGGTGCGGATGTGCCTGTGGTGCGGTTGCCTGCGGCGCTGTCCCCTACCCGCCCCTTCCCGAAACTGGGGGCAGGCCCTCAGGCCCCCGGACGCCCTTCGGGCGTGTCCTCAGACGCCGGACGGGCTGAAATGGGCGGGGTCGGAGCGTACGGGGTGTTACTCCAACTGTGCGTTGTATCCGGGGTTTTGGTACGGGGCGCGGGGGATTGGGGGAGCATGTGGCGGGTGTTGAGTACCGGCGCCCTGCGTGCGCACTTGTTGGCGGCTCGGTTGGCCGGGCCTGTGGCCACTTCTCGGGAAGTCAGCCTGCGGAGCTATCGGGCCTTCGCTGCCCGTGATCCTCGTGTGCTGCTCGGCCTTGAGCCCGAACTGGCCTGGGGCGAGCGTGATGTGATGGCTCTGATGGCCGAGAAGTGTGGGGTGTCGGATGACCCCGCGCATACCGTCGGGCCCGATGTGATCGACCCCGAAAGGACGTTGGCGGCGCTGGGAGCGTTCGCCGGGCGGCTCGGCGAGGCTGCCGCGCGGAGGTCGACGGTGCTCTTCGGGACCGGGCATCCGCACCGCCTGCTCGGGTTCTACGCCGCGTTGGCAGACGCTTTGTCGGCGGCCGGGTGCGTCGTACTCACCTCCGCGCAGGGGCGATGTGTCGACATAACGACCCGGTTCGGGGTACGCACGTACAACCTTGACTACGTACGGGGAGTCGCGCTGATGCGCGAACCCGGCGCGCGTGGTCCCGCGAATGAGACCGGCGCACACTCCCATTCACCCCTCCCGGTTCGGGTCGCGCTGGCCGCTGCGGCGGAGGGTGACGGACCTCTTCCCGAGCTGGTCGTCGGAGACCATGGATGGGTCTGCGGTGCAGGTCAGCTCGGCATTGAGGCCATCGGCCTGGCGGACACGGACGACCCCGCGCTGTTCGTCGGAGAGGCCGAGGGGCGGGTGTCCGTCGCCGTTCCGCTTGATGACGCTGTGCGGTCTGATTACTACCGACCGCTTACTCGCTATGTACTCAATCGAGCGTGTCTGTCACAGTAGGCGGCCGATGGCTGCTCCTCTTCCCCACTCGCATCACCCGCCCCTAGTCTGGGGAGTGAGCGCACAACGACGAAGAGTCACCGGAGGGGAAGCCGGTGCGCGTCGGGTGCGGAAGGTACAGGTGGGTCATGGCTGCTGGCAGCGAGAGGCCTCTCAACGAGGTCAAGTTTCTGACCGTCGCGGAAGTCGCGTCGGTAATGCGAGTGTCGAAGATGACCGTGTACCGATTGGTGCACAGTGGTCATCTGCCGGCGATCCGGGTGGGCAGGTCATTCCGGGTTCCGGAGCAAGCGGTTCACGAGTACCTCCGCGAGTCCTTTGTGGGGGTGGAATCGGCCTGAGTCTGCCTCGGATTACCTCCCTCACCCGGTGGCGGGTAGGCTGGGCCCTTGTAGGTCGTGTGGGCCCAGACGCCCCGCACCGAGTGAAGAGAAGTGAGCGAGGGTAGTCGTGGGCTCTGTTATCAAGAAGCGGCGCAAGCGGATGGCCAAGAAGAAGCACCGCAAGCTTCTCAAGCGCACCCGTGTTCAGCGTCGTAACAAGAAGTAAGCGACAGCTGTACGTGATCCGCAGCCCCTCCACCGTCCTGGTGGAGGGGCTGCGGTGCGTTTACGGTGTGGCGCAGGGGGTGGCTGCGGTCACTTCAGGTGCGGTGCGGTCATCACAGCGCAACAACGAACCGCTACGGTGGCGCTAGGGGACCTAAGGAAGGCGCTGATCTTGGGCAAGGTCGTGCTCGTCACAGGTGTGGCCCGGCAGCTGGGGGGCCGCTTTGTGCGGCGCATCCAGCGTGATGCCGATGTGGACCGGGTGATCGGCGTCGATGCCGTTTATCCCGAGCACCATTTGGGCGGCGCCGATTTCGTGCAGGCGGACATTCGCCAGGCCGGCATCGCGCGTGTTCTCGCCGAGCACCACGTCGACACCGTTGTGCACATGGATGTCACGGGTATGCCGCTGGGCGCGGGCAGCCGTACGTCGGTCAAGGAGACCAACGTCATCGGCACCATGCAGCTGCTCGGCGCGTGTCAGAAGTCGCCCACCGTGAAGCGGCTCGTGGTCAAGTCCAGTACGAGTGTGTACGGTTCGGCGCCCCGTGATCCCGCCGTCTTCACCGAGACCACGTCCCCCAAGTCGCTGCCGAGCGGCGGCTTCGCGAAGGACGCGGTGGAGGTCGAGGGGTATGTGAGGGGCTTCGCGCGCCGCCGGCCCGATGTGGCCGTGTGCGTGCTGCGCTTCGCGAACATCCTGGGGCCGTGCGCGGATTCCCCGCTGGCCGAGTATTTCTCGCTGCCGGTCCTGCCGACCGTCTTCGGGTACGACCCGCGGCTCCAGTTCGTCCACGAGGACGACGTGATGGATGTCCTGCGTATCGCTTCGCACGACCCGCTGCGCGGGACGCTGAACAGCGGCACCTTCAATGTCGCGGGCGACGGCGTGCTGTTGCTGTCGCAGTGCTCGCGGCGGCTCGGCCGGCCGACGGTGCCGGTGTTGCTGCCGGCTGTCACGTGGGTCGGGTCCGCGCTGCGGACCATTGGGATCACGGACTTCTCTCCCGAGCAGATTCGATTGCTCACGCACGGCAGGGTGGTCAGGACGACCCAGATGCGCGAGACACTGGGCTTTGACCCCAAATACACAACGGCGGAGACCTTCGCGGACTTCGCGCGCAGCCGGGGCGCGGGGCTGTTGCCGCCGGAGGCGGTGGCCCGTGGTGTCGACCGGCTCTCCACTCTCGTCAGCAAGGAGCGCACCTGACATGGCCGATGCCAAGGTCATCCCCTTCGGCGACGAGCCGAGGACGAGGCGAGCAGCCAGGCCCAAGGGCAAGGACGGCGCCGCGAAGGACCCCAAGGCGAAGCGGCCCTCCGGGCGCAAGGGCGGGGCGCTCGCGCCCGTACCGGAGCAGCAGACGGCGCCGGACGACGCGGTGCTTGTCGCGGAGCCCGAGGGGATTCGGCGCGGGGTGGCGGGCTCCGTGGAGTCGGCGGGCTCGGCGGGCTCGGAGGGCTCGGTGGGTTCGGTGGGTTCGGTGGGCGAGCCGGGTGCCGGCGGCTGGGACCGGCGGATCGCGGGCGGGCTCGCGTTCCTGCGGCGGCGGCTCACCGGTGACTACGAGGTCGACGAGTTCGGTTACGACGAGGAGCTCACCGACAAGGTCCTGATGTCGATGATCAGGCCCATCTACGAGAAGTACTTCCGGGTGGAGGTGAAGGGCGTCGAGAACATCCCGTCGGAGGGCGGGGCGCTCATCGTCGCCAACCACTCGGGGACGCTGCCGCTGGACGGGCTCATGCTGCAGGCCGCGGTGCACGACAACCATCCGGCGGGGCGGCACCTGCGGCTGCTCGCGGCGGATCTTGTTTTTATGCTGCCGATCGTGAACGAGCTGGCGCGGAAGGCCGGGCACACGCTGGCCTGTGCGGAGGACGCGGAGGAGCTGCTGCGGCGGGGTGAGGTCGTCGGGGTGATGCCGGAGGGCTTCAAGGGGATCGGGAAGCCGTTCAGCGACCGGTACAAGTTGCAGCGGTTCGGGCGGGGCGGGTTCGTTTCGACCGCGCTGCGCGCGGGGGCGCCGATTGTGCCGTGCTCGATCGTGGGGGCGGAGGAGATCTACCCGATGATCGGCAACTCGCGGACGCTGGCGCGGGTGTTGGGGATTCCGTACTTCCCGATCACGCCCACGTTTCCATGGCTGGGGCCGCTGGGGGCGGTGCCGTTGCCCACGAAGTGGACGATTCAGTTCGGGGAGCCGATTCCTACGGCGGGGTATCCGGCGGAGGCGGCGGAGGATCCGATGCTGATGTTCAATCTGACGGATCAGGTGCGGGAGCAGATTCAGCACACGCTGTACAAGCTGCTGGTGCAGCGGCGGTCCGTGTTCTTTTGAGTTTTGAGCGGTGAGTGTGGTGCGGATACGGGTGACGGTGCGGGCCGGTGGGGTGCGGGTTGCCTGCGGCGCTGTCCCCTACCCGCCCCTTCCCGTAACTGGGGCTCCGCCCCAGGCCCCGGTCCTCAAACGCCGGACGGCTGAAATGGCGGGGTGAGACGGGGCCGGGTGGGAGGAAAGTGGTCCGCCCCCGTGCCGGTCCCGGTCCTCAGACGCCGGACAGGCTGAAATGGGCGGGGTGGAGTGGGAGGGGCGGGGTGGGGATGAGGTGGGGATGGGTTCGGCCGGGCCCGGTCCTTGAACGCCGGACGGGCTGGGCCCCCGTTCTCGGACGCCGGACGGGCCGGGCCCCCCTTCTCGGACGCCGGGGCGGCTGACGGCGGGTGGTGCATGTGTGTGGGGCCCACTCTTCTCAGGAAGAGTGGGCCCCACACGTCGTACGTCGTTCTACTGTGCGTCCTCGCCTTCGATGCCCAAGCCCGGGAGGATGCCCGGGAGCAGCGGGGGGAGGGTCACTTCCGGGGTGGGGGGCTTGTTGGGCCCCTTGCCCGGGGGTGGTGACTGGGTGGTGGGTTCGCTCTTCGGGGGGTCGAGCAGGCCGCCCGTCCCGCCGCCGAGCAGGCCGTCGTCCTTGGAGCTGTCCGGTGCGGACGGCGGCTGCGGCTTGTTGTTGTCACCTGTGCGGCCGCCGGAAGAGGCGGTCGTGGAGGGTGCCGGGCGGTCCGAACCGGACGAGCCGGTGCGGTCCTGGGTGGAGCTCGGGCGCTCGGGGCTGCGGCCCGACTCCGGGGTGCGGGGCATCAGTGACTGCAGCGGCGCGACCTCTTCGTCTATGGCGTCGAAGACCGAACTCACCTGGTTGCCCACGTCGGCCAGCTGCACCGGCAGCCGGTCTCGGAGGCTGCTCCAGGCGTCCCGGTGGGACTTGGTGAATGACGACAGCGTCTGCAGCGCGCCGATCGAGCCGTCACGCTTGTACGCCCGGTGGAGCAGGCGATGGCCTTCTCCGGCGTCGTGTGTCATTCCGCTCAGCGTGCGTCTTACTTCGCCCAGCTGCTCATGGTCCAGATCCGATACCCGGCCACGCTCCATGAGGCGACGTGCCTCCTGGAGACGGGTGGACGCCTGGTCGAGGTAGATCTCACCCCGGTCGGCGTCGTCACCTGCCAGGCCGAGCTTGACGTCTTCCATGCCGCGCTTCAGCCCGTACAGCGAATCACCTGGCAGGGCGTCGGAGCTTGCAGCGGCTACTCCGCTGAAGGCTCCTGCGGCCACACCGACGGTGAGTCCGCCCGCGGCAATGCCCTTCGACCAGCGGGAGCGTGGGCGCAATTTCCGGAGCGTGGCCCGATGGGCGCCGCGGCCGGTGCGCTGCTCGGGCACTTGAATGCCCGTCGACGCACCGCCCTCGGCGACCATGGCTTCCATGGCGGCAATGAGCTGTGCCCGTTGCACCACTTTGACCTCTGGATCCAGCTGCGGTGACGGCAGTTCGCCGAGACCGTTCGCCAGGGTCAACAGCCGTCCTTGAGCCGGCCCTTCGGCCGTGGCCTGGGGCTGATCTGCCGCCGTGCCCTGGGGATTTCGATCCTCCAGGGCCTGGGCGAAGGCGTTCGCCCGCCGGTGTGCCGAGACATTCGCGATCACTGGCGGCACCTCCTCTCGTCATGACGATCGACTCCCCTGGGGGTCCGGAAGGTTGCACGCCATGAGCACATCCACTCGATTGAGTGAGTGGCTGCGGACATGGCGTGACCGCAGGGAGCCTGCATCCCGCACAACGAGCGGCGCGGCACTTGGGTTACGCGCGAAGGATGATCGGACCACAGCGTCATCGAGGCGTCACCAACTGTGAGTTGTGGTCGACCGGTCGGCGGGTGTCGGCGGGCGTCAGCGTGCGTCGTCGGGCAGGAGACGGGCGAGGGTGCGGACGGCCCGGTACTGGAGCGTCTTGATCGCCCCCTCGTTCTTGCCCATCACGCGGGCCGTCTCGGCGACCGAGAGGCCCTGCAGGAAGCGCAGGGTCACGCATTCCTGCTGTTGCGGGTTGAGCTTGCGGACTGCTTCCAGCAGCGCCGCGTTCGAAAGGGATTCGAGGACGGAGTCCTCAGGGCTGCGCTCGACCTCGTTCGCGTCGAGCATTTCGCCGGTGGTCACTTCGAGGCGGAATCGGCTCGACTTGAAGTGGTCGGCGACCAGGTTGCGGGCGATTGTGACCAGCCAGGCACCGAAGTCACGGCCCTGCCAGGTGAAGGTGGAGATCCTGCGCAGGGCGCGCAGGAACGTCTCGCTGGTGAGGTCTTCCGCGGTCGCCTTTCCGCCGACGCGGTAATAGATGTAGCGGTAGACCGTGTCGCTGTACTGGTCGTAGAGGCGACCGAACGCGTCGGCCTCGCCGGCCTGAGCACGTTCTACGAGGTCCATCATGCGGGCGCTGTCGCTGTCGGCACTGGGCCGACGGGCGGTGGACGTGCCGGTGCCCGAGCCGGCGCCACGGCTGCGTCTGCCGACCGCCGCACCGCCGTCGGCCAGGGCGTAGCAAGGGCCGACAAGTGCAGGGGTGGCAAGGGCGGGGACGGCGTACGCGGTGGGGACGAAGCCGCGCAAGCGGTCGCCGACCGTTGCGCGCAGCGTAGCCAGGCCCGAGGCGTCAACCCCGACGTGTGGGTACACGGGACTCCCAGAGGCAGAGCTTCCATCACGTGCAGTGCGGGTCCGTTCGCTCATCGTATTGATGAGCAGGTTCCCGTATGCGTCTGAGGAGAATAACGCTTCGTACAGGCAGCGCTACACCCAGTTGCGGAAATCACCGGTTCAGTCGCTTCTGTGGCGTCTAAGCGGCGGATCAAGTCGCGGATTATGACCGTTTGTTGATCAATTCGCTTCGATAACTGCGTGTTTGCTGGATCTGTTGTGCCCGAGTGCAAGTCGTGGGACTGGCGGGAGTAGCCGGGGGTAGAGAACCCGGATTGCCCATCGGTTCGCGCGCGTCGGAACGCGCGTTCGCGCTGTGCGGGCGTCGGGTCCCGGCTGCCGTGCGGCCGGCGGCTAGCGGCGGCGGCGGTGCAGGGCCATGGCGGCGGCGGTGCCGCCCGCGATGGCGCCGAGGCCGGCGGCCGCCGGGATGCCGACCTTGGCCGCTTTGCGGCCGGTCCGGTAGTCGCGCAGCCGCCATTCGCGGTCGCGGGCGTACCTGCGCAGCTTGGAGTCCGGGTTGATGGCGTACGGATGTCCGACGAGCGAGAGCATCGGGATGTCGTTGTGGGAGTCGCTGTACGCCGCGCAGCGGGCCAGCTGCAGGCCTTCGGCCGCGGCCAGGGCGCGGACGGCCTCGGCCTTCGCGGGGCCGTGCAGCGGCTCGCCCACGAGCTTTCCCGTATATACGCCGTCGACGGACTCGGCGACCGTGCCGAGCGCGCCGGTCAGGCCGAGGCGGCGGGCGATGATCGTGGCGGTCTCGACGGGGGCGGCGGTGACGAGCCAGACCTTCTGGCCCGCGTCGAGGTGGGCCTGGGCCAGCGCGCGGGTGCCCGGCCAGATGCGCTCGGCCATGTACTCGTCGTAGATCTCCTCGCCGATGGACATCAGCTCGGAGACGCGGTGGCCCTTGACGATGGACAGCGCGCTGTCGCGGGCGTCCTGCATGTGCTCGGGGTCCTCGACGCCGGCCAGCCTGAACCAGGCCTGCTGCCAGGCGAAGCGGGCCAGCTCCTGGCGCTCGAAGAACTTCCGCTTGTAGAGGCCGCGGCCGAAGTGGAAGATCGCGGCGCCCTGCATCACGGTGTTGTCGAGATCGAAGAAGGCGGCGGCGTGTACATCGCCGGCGACGGGGAAATCGGGTTCCGGTGGCTTGACGGACGGGCTCGCCTCGTACGCGCCGAGTCCCTCCAGCGCGTCGAGTTCCTGCGACGTCTTGCGTGCTGCCTCGGCTGCTGCCTCTCCCGCCAGCACACTCCGCGCAGTGGCGGAGCGCCTACGGGGGGTGAGCCATCCCAGTGCGGCCATGTCGTGAGCATAGCCAGTCTGTTCGGTAGTTCCGGACGACGAGGGATGCCATGACGTGAACTCTCCGGAACGGCGGCGTTACGCGGCTGAATGCGACGCGGCAGTACAGGGCCACAATGGCGGTATGAGCCCCCTGCTGAGGCGTACGAAGAAGAGGCCGGACGAGCGATTGGTCACGTTGGTCGGCAAGCCCGGCTGTCATCTCTGTGACGACGCCCGCGCCGTGGTCGCGGCGGTGTGCGAGGAGGTGGGCGCGGCCTGGGAGGAGAAGGACATCACGCGGGACGAGGAGCTGTACCGGGCGTACTGGGAGCAGGTTCCGGTGGTGCTGGTCGACGGTGAGCAGCACACCTTCTGGCGAGTGGATGCGGCCAGACTGCGCAAGGCGCTGGGGGGCTGACCGAAACCCGGTTACCATCGTGGGCGATTTGAGCGGTCCCCGGGGGCGTGGACGTGAGGAGTGTGTACGGCTTTGCCCCCTTCAGGTCTTCAACGAGGCTGCGCGGTCCCTGGTTCCGGGACCGGGCGGGCGCGGTGCGTGACCCCGGTCACTTTGCTTGGACAAATCGGACACCATCTTTGTGCACGCGTTCACAAAGGCATAGCCTGCAATCGACGGGGCGGTCCTGGGACATACGGCCGCCTGCAGCCCCGCTCATCCCGCAGGAGCACCGTGGCAACTGGCCGAACTCACCGACCGGCGACCCGTAGCCGAGGCATTCCCGAGGCCACCGTCGCCCGACTTCCGTTGTACTTGCGCGCCCTGACCGCTCTCTCCGAGCGCTCGGTCCCCACGGTCTCCTCCGAGGAGCTGGCCGCGGCGGCGGGGGTCAACTCCGCGAAGCTGCGCAAGGACTTCTCCTACCTGGGCTCCTACGGGACGCGCGGGGTCGGGTATGACGTGGAGTACCTCGTCTACCAGATCTCCCGCGAGCTCGGCCTGACCCAGGACTGGCCGGTAGTCATCGTCGGTATCGGTAACCTCGGCGCCGCGCTCGCCAATTACGGCGGGTTCGCCTCCCGCGGCTTCCGGGTCGCCGCGCTGATAGACGCGGACCCGGAGATGGCGGGCAAGCCCGTCGCCGGGATGCCCGTCCAGCACACCGACGAACTTGAGAAGATCATCGAGGACAACGGCGTCTCCATCGGCGTGATCGCCACCCCGGCCGGCGCCGCCCAGCAGGTCAGCGAGCGGCTCATCGCCGCCGGTGTGACCTCCATCCTGAACTTCGCGCCCACCGTGCTGACCGTTCCCGACGGTGTCGACGTACGCAAGGTGGACCTCTCCATCGAGCTGCAGATCCTTGCGTTCCACGAGCAGCGCAAGGCAGGCGAGGGGGCTGCCGCCGCGGCTGCCGCTGCCGCCGCCGCGCAGCAGCCCGTCGTGCGCGCCTCTGCGGCCGGCCGGAAGGGACCCGACGGGGACGTTCCCGCCGTGATGCCGGCATGAGTCTTCTGGTCGTAGGGCTGAGTCACCGCAGCGCGCCGGTGAGCGTGCTTGAACGGGCATCGCTGGCCGCTGACACACAGGCCAAGCTGCTCCAGGACACGCTCGCCTCGGAGCCGGCCGTCGAGGCCGCCGTGCTCACCACGTGCAACCGCATCGAGCTGTACGCCGACGTCGACAAGTTCCACGCGGGCGTCGCCGAGCTGTCCACGCTGCTCGCCCAGCACAGCGGGGTGGGGCTCGAAGAGCTCACTCCCTATCTGTACGTGCACTACGAGGACCGGGCCGTCCACCATCTCTTCTCGGTGGCCTGCGGTCTCGACTCGATGGTGGTCGGCGAGGGTCAGATCCTCGGGCAGATCAAGGACGCGCTCGCGCGCGGCCAGGAGCTGCACACCGCGGGCCGGCTGATCAACGACCTGTTCCAGCAGGCGCTGCGCGTCGGCAAGCGGGCGCACTCCGAGACCGGCATCGACCGGGCCGGACAGTCGCTCGTCACCTTCGGCCTCGAACAGCTCGCGGCCGGTGCGCCCACCGCGGCCCCGGTCGCCGAGTGGGCCGACGGCAAGCGGGCGCTGGTGATCGGCGCGGGCTCGATGTCCTCGCTGGCCGCGGCGACGCTCGTACGCACCGGGGTGAGCGAGATCGTCGTCGCCAACCGGACGCACGCGCGCGCCGAGCGGCTCGCGGAGATCCTGACCGAGACCGGTGGCCCCGGTGTGGTCGCCCACGCCGTACCCATGGACGCGGTCGCACGGGAACTGACACGAGTCGACCTGGTCGTCTCGTGCACCGGCGCGACGGGCCTGGTCCTGACCGCCGAGGGCATCGCCGCCGCGCTGGGCCTGCCCGGTGTGCCCGCCCTCGCCACGAGCGGCTCCGCCGCCGTCGACCAGGGCGAGAGTGCGGCCCCCGGCTGTCCCGTGTCCGCCGACGCGGGCACCCCTAATCCGACCGGCCTCGCGGCGGACCCCGCCCTGGCGGAGGCCGCCGTAGCCGTGGCTTCGCCCGGTGACACGGCCGTTCCGCTGCCCGGCGCCCGGCTCGGCGGTGGCGTCGACCCGCTGACGCAGCACGGTGCCTGGGCCGACAACGGCACGGCTGTCGCGCGGTCCCGGCGTCCCCGGCGCGGGGACGGCATCGGTGCGCCGGTGCGGCTCGCGCTGCTCGACCTTGCCATGCCGCGGGACATCGACGTGGCGGTGCACGGGCTCGACGGCGTACACCTGGTGGACATCGAGTCGCTCGCGGAAGCCTCCGCGGACGCGCCGATGGCCGCCGACGTGGACCAGGTGCGCACCCTCGTCTCCGACGAGGTCGCCGCCTTCGGCGCCGCCCAGCGCGCCGCCCAGATCACGCCGACCGTCGTCGCCCTGCGCAGCATGGCCGCCGACGTCGTCGCGAACGAGGTCGCGCGGCTGGAAGGCCGGCTGCCCGACCTGGACGACAAGGAGCGCTCGGAGATCACCCAGACCGTGCGCCGTGTCGTCGACAAACTCCTGCACGCGCCCACGGTGCGGGTCAAGCAGCTCGCGAGCGAGCCCGGCGGCGCCGGGTACGCGGACGCGTTGCGTGAACTCTTCGACCTCGACCCGCAGACGGTCGCCGCCGTCAGCCGGGCCGACCTGAACGACACCGACGGTGGAAATCGAGGCCGGGCATGACCAATGCCTTGAAGCTTGGAACCAGGCGCAGCAAGCTCGCCATGGCTCAGTCCGGACAGATCGCCGAGGCGGTGCGCCAGATCACCGGGCGCCCCGTCGAGCTGGTGGAGATCACCACGTACGGGGACATCTCGCGGGAGCAGCTCGCGCAGATCGGCGGTACCGGCGTTTTCGCCACCGCCCTGCGCGACGCGCTGCTCGGCGGTGAGGTGGACTTCGCGGTGCACTCGCTCAAGGACCTGCCGACGGCTCAGCCGGACAACCTGCTGCTCGCCGCGGTGCCGCAGCGTGAGGACGTGCGTGATGTCCTCGTCGCCCGGGACGGGCTGACTTTCGAGCAGCTGCCGCCCGGTGCGCGCATCGGCACCGGATCGCCGCGACGCATGTCGCAGCTCAATTCGTACGCGCGCGTCCACGGACTCACCATCGAGACCGTGCCGATCCGCGGGAACATCGACACTCGTGTCGGATTTGTACGAAGTGGGGAACTGGACGCGGTGGTTCTGGCCGCCGCGGGTCTCCACCGCATTGGCAGGATCGACGAGGTGACCGAGTTCCTCTCGGTCGATGTCGTCCTGCCCGCCCCCGGCCAGGGGGCCCTGGCAGTCGAGTGCGCCGCCACAAGCGTCGACCTCGCTGCCGTGCTCGCCGAGCTCGACGACCCGTACACTCGGGCCGCCGTGACCGCCGAGCGATCCCTGCTCGCCGCCCTGGAGGCCGGTTGCAGTGCACCTGTTGGTGCGCTGGCCGACCTGTTGGTTGACGGGCAGGTTGTCAATGAAATGCGCCTGCGCGGTGCTGTCGGTACGCCCGACGGCGCCGAGTTGGTGCAGCTGTCCATCACCGGTCCCGTACCCACGTCGCACAACGACGCGATGACACTCGGACGCGAACTCGCGTCCGAAATGCTCGCGAAGGGTGCGGCCGGTCTTATGGGGGAGCGAGCACAATGAGCCCCACCTCTGCACTTTCGGCCGCCTCCGCACCTGGGCATGTCACCTTCCTCGGTGCCGGACCCGGCGATCCGGGGCTGCTGACACTCCGCGCAGTCGAAGCGCTTTCGAGCGCGGACGTACTGATCGCCGAACCGCATGTTCTCGATGTCGTACGCGCCCATGTCCGGGCAGGTGTAAGCACACCTCAGCTGACGGCAGTTGACGATGCGTCAAAGGCCGCCGGTATCCCCGCCATCAGGACACCGCTTACTTCCAGCACTGCGGTGAATCTTGTCATGGAGGCCGCGAGGGGCGGCAGGCGGGTGGTCCGTGCGGTAGCGGGCGACCCCGGTCTCGACGGCAACACGGGCGACGAAATGCTCGCCTGCGCCGCCGAGGGCATCCCCTTCGAGGTCGTCCCGGGGGTTGCGACGCTGGTCGGCGTGCCGGCGTACGCCGGTGTGCCGCTGCGTGACGCGCAGGGCACCGACGTCCGCTTCGTGGACGCCCGCACCGCGGACGCACGCTGCTGGGCGGAGATCGGCGCCAGCGACGCGACGACCGTGGTCTCCACCACGCTGGACTCGGTCGCCGCTGCGGCCGGCGAACTGGTCTCGGCCGGCCGCAAGCCGGACACCCCGATGACCGTCACCATCGCCGGTACGACGACTCGCCAGCGGACCTGGAACACGACGCTCGGCACGGTCGCCCAGATCCTCAAGCAGGCGAAGGTGCTGCCGTCCCCGGACGGCCACCAGCCCGTCATAGCCGTGGTCGGTGAGCGCAGCGCCGCCGCTCAGCGCGACCAGCTCTCGTGGTTCGAGTCCAAGCCGCTCTTCGGGTGGCGGGTGCTCGTACCGCGGACCAAGGAGCAGGCGGCGTCGCTCTCCGACCAACTGCGTTCCTACGGGGCCGTGCCGCACGAGGTGCCGACCATCGCGGTCGAGCCGCCGCGTACGCCCCAGCAGATGGAGCGCGCGGTCAAGGGGCTCGTCACCGGGCGGTACGAGTGGATCGCCTTCACCTCGGTGAACGCGGTGAAGGCCGTCCGGGAGAAGTTCGAGGAGTACGGGCTCGACGCGCGTGCCTTCGCCGGGATCAAGGTCGCTGCGGTCGGTGAGCAGACCGCCGCCTCGCTGGTCGAGTTCGGTGTTAAGCCGGATCTTGTGCCCAGTGGCGAGCAGTCTGCGGCGGGCTTGTTGGAGGACTGGCCGCCGTATGACCCCGTTTTTGATCCGATCGACCGGGTCTTCCTGCCTCGGGCCGATATCGCGACCGAGACGCTGGTTGCCGGGCTGATCGAGCTTGGGTGGGAGGTCGATGATGTCACCGCGTACCGGACGGTTCGGGCTTCGCCGCCGCCTGCAGATACGCGTGAGGCGATCAAGGGGGGCGGGTTCGACGCGGTGCTGTTTACGTCTTCCAGCACTGTGCGGAATCTCGTTGGCATTGCGGGCAAGCCCCATAATGTGACCGTTATTGCCTGTATTGGGCCTGCTACGGCCAAGACCGCGGAGGAGCACGGGCTGCGGGTCGATGTGCTTTCGCCGGAGCCGTCCGTGCACAAGCTGGCTGAGGCGCTTGCGGAGTTCGGGGCGCAGCGGCGGGTTGCGGCGCTTGAGGCGGGGGAGCATGTTGCTCGGCCGAGTGAGCGGCGGCCGGGGTCTCGGCGGAGGCGGACGACTTAGCGTCGCTGCGTTGGTGTGGGTGCGGGGTGTGGGTGCGGGCGGGTTGGTGCGGCGGGGGTGTGGGTGTGGGTTGCCTGCGGCGCTGGTCCCCTACCCGCCCCTTCCCGTAACTGGGGCTCCGCCCCAGACCCCGGTCCTCAAACGCCGGACGGGCTGGATATGGCTGGGGCGGGCTGGAAAGGATTGTGTGTGGTCCGGCATCGTGTCGGCAAGAGCCTGGGGCGGGCGGGCGTAGCGTTGTCCGTATGACTGTGTACGGATCCTTTCCCGGAGCCCGGCCCCGGCGGCTGCGGACCACTCCCGCCATGCGGCGCATGGTTGCCGAGACTCGGTTGCATCCCGCCGATCTGATCCTTCCCGTGTTCGTACGCGAAGGCATCAGTGAGCCGGTTGCTATCTCGGCCATGCCCGGTGTTCAGCAGCACACCCTGGACACCCTGCGGAAGGCGGCCGTCGAAGCCGTTGAGGTGGGTGTTGCCGGGATCATGCTCTTCGGCGTACCGGTGGATGAGAAGAAGGATGCACGCGGGACCGCGGGCACCGATCCGGACGGGATTCTTCAGGTCGCGCTGCGTGAGGTTCGGGCCGAGGTGGGTGACGAGCTTGTTGTGATGTCCGACCTTTGCCTTGATGAGTACACCGATCATGGGCATTGTGGCGTGCTCGACGAACTGGGGCGCGTCGACAACGACGCCACGCTTGAGCGGTACGCCGAGATGGCGCAGGTCCAGGCCGATGCGGGTGCGCACGTGGTGGGGCCCAGCGGCATGATGGACGGCCAAGTCGGCGTCGTTCGCGATGCGTTGGACAGTATTGGAAGGGATGATGTGGCGGTGCTTGCCTATACCGTCAAGTACTCGTCCGCCTTCTATGGGCCGTTCCGCGAGGCCGTCGGGTCCTCGCTGACCGGTGACCGCAAGACGTACCAGCAGGATCCTGCCAACGCGCGTGAGTCCTTGCGGGAGTTGGCGCTGGATCTGGACGAGGGCGCCGACATGGTGATGGTCAAGCCCGCCGGCCCCTACCTGGACATCCTGGCCAAGGTCGCGGAGTCCGTGGATGTGCCGGTCGCGGCGTACCAGATCAGTGGTGAGTACGCGATGATCGAGGCGGCGGCCGAGCGGGGCTGGATCGACCGGGAGAAGGCGATCCTTGAGAGCCTCACCGGGATCAAGCGGGCCGGCGCGGACATGATCCTCACGTACTGGGCGACCGAGGTCGCGCGCGGGCTGCGCTGAGACGTGGGAAATGTGGTTGGGCGGCGGGCCGGGGTGTGTTCTCCCGGACCGCCGCCCTGTCTTTGGGGCTGTGGCGCTGTGGTGCTTCAGCAGCTCAGGTTCGAGCCTGCCGTCGTGCCGAGGATTCCTACGAAGCTCTGGTAGGTGTTGATGCGGCTCTGGACCTGGCCGGGGTTGCCGCCGTTGCATTCCAGGCTGCCGTTGATGCTGCGGATCGTCTCGCCGAAGCCGCGTTGGTTGACCATCGCGTTGTGCGGGGTCATCGTGCCGGGGCCGGTCTGGGTGTTCCAGTACCAGAGGCCGGTCTTCCAGGCGATGGCCGCGTCGTTCTGGACGAGCCACGGGTTGTTCACCAGGTCCATGCCGAGTGCGTCGCCCGCGGCCTTGTAGTTGAAGTTCCAGCTGAGCTGGATCGGACCGCGGCCGTAGTACGCCGCCTGGCCGGCCGGGCAGCCGTACGACTGGCCCCAGTCGCAGTAGTGCGGGTAGTTGGCCGTGTTCTGCTCCACGATGTGGACCAGGCCGCCCGTCTCATGGCTGACGTTGGCCAGGAAAGCCGCGGCTTCCTGCTTCTTGACCGTGTCGCTGCCGGTGTTGGCGAAGGCCGGGTACGCGCTCAGCGCGGCTGTCAGTCCGCTGTACGTGTAGAAGCCGTTGCGGCTCGGGAACATCTGGTTGAACTGCGACTCGCTGACGGGGAAGCCGGTGGGGGCGGGGGTGCCGCCACCGCCGCAGTTGTACGGATCCCAGAAGCAGGTGCTGATGATGGGGTCGTAGCCGGGGTTGTCGTGCTCGGCTATGTAGAACTTGCCGTCGGTGTACTTGACAACGTTGCCAGTTACGTACGACGCGCCTGCCCGCCAGTTGGGGGCGGTGTCGCAGACGCCGGCGGCTGCAGTGGGGGCGGCGGAGGCGGTGGGGGCGAGAGCTGTCCCCAGTCCGCCTCCGACGAGGATTGCGACCAACAACGCCATGATCCGGTGTCTCAGCACTCGATCACTCCTCGGTGGGGGGTGGTGGCCCACACTCAAGCGTGTTGACATGATCCAGTCAAGGTATAGACCAATGCGAAGTTGTTTTGGCGTTCACAGCGAGGACTTGAGCAGCTCGGTCAGCCGGGAGAGTCCGTCCGCGCCGTGCCCCTCGGTCACCGCTCGGTCCAACAGGCCCTGGATCGGGGCCAGTAGCTCCGCGCTCACACCTTGGTCGCGGTGGGTGGTGAGGAGGTTCGGGAAAGCAGCCTGGTTCACGGCCAGGCTGGAGACGTCGGTCAGATGCTCGCCGTTGTCGATCGCGCGGGCCATCTCGCCCACGCCCGCCGTCATCGCGCCGATCCACGGGATCAGCAGCCCCGAGAACTCCTCCGCCGAGATGCCCTCCGAGCGCACCAGCGCGAAGGCCTGCAGGACGCCGGCGAACATGCCGTACATGCCGGTGAGCAGCGCGATGTCCTGGAGCGCGGCGCGCCCCGGGTCCGTACCGACCCACTTGGTGTCGCCCAGGCGGGCCAGGGTCTCGCGATGGGTGTCGTAGGCGGGCTGCGAGCCGCTGTAGAGGACGTACGCATACGGCCCTGCGATCATCTGCGGTACCGCCATGATGCCGCCGTCGATGTACTCGACGCCCTGCTTCTGCGCCCAGGTGGCGAACTCGCGGGCCTGGGCCGGGGTTCCGTTGGTGAGGTTGACGACCGCCTTGCCGGTGAGCTGCTCCGCGAGGGGGTGGAGTACGGCATCCACCGTGTCGTACGTCGACAGGCAGACGACCACCAGTGGGCTCGCGGCGACCGCTTCGGCGGCCGTGGCGGCGGGGTGGGCGCCCTGGGCGACCAGCGGGCCGGTCTTGGCCGCCGAACGGTTCCAGACGGTGGTGGGGTGACCGGCCGCGAGGAACGCGGCGGCGAGCGCGGTGCCCATCATGCCGAGGCCGATGACCGAGACAGGGGGCGAGGTGGGGGCGGGGGCGGTGGAATCGGACACGTCGGGCTCCTCGGAAGGTGTCTTCGGGGGTCCCTTTGATCCTGGCTCGGCGCTTTCTTTTCAGCAAGTACCGACTAAAAAGTGTGTACTCACCAAAAGGTAGGTGTGGTCTGCGTTCCGCTGGTGATCAGCGCCCGGTCGGCGCACCCTGGAAGGGGTACCGCTGGAGGTGATCCGCCATGCAGACACTCGTCGGCTGGCACGTCGAAATTGAGTTCAGCGAGGAAGGCGACCGGACCAGGGCGGCCGCCATGGTGAGGCTCGGTGACAGCACGGAAATACGTGGGCACGGCACCGCCCGACGTCACCCGACCGATTCGGAACAGTTGCGGGTCGGCGAGGAGGTCGCGGGCGCGCGAGCGCTCATGGAGATCGCCTCGTTGTTGCTGCAGAAGGCACACAAGGAGATCGATGAGGAATCGGGCCGGACGTCGCACGCGCTGATGTGAACGCGTTGAACGCATGAACGCCGACGGCCCCCCACCGGTCAAAACCGGCGGAGGGCCGCGCGTGCGCGAGCTGGGTGCTGCCTGCGGTCAGAGGCGCTCGGGGGTGCGGATGCCGAGCAGAGCCATGCCCTGGTGGAGCGTGCGGGCGGTCAAGTCGCAGAGGAAGAGGCGGTTCTGGGCGACCTCGGCGGGGATCTCGGGCTTCAGAACCGGGCACTGGTCGTAGAACGTCGTGAAGTGCGACGCCAGTTGGTAGAGGTACGCCGCGAGCTTGTGCGGCTCGTACGACGCCGCCACCTCGGCCAGATTCTCCCCGAACTGGTCCAGGTGCAGGCCCAACGCCCGCTCTGCGGAGGCGAGTTCGAGGTCGGGGTGGGCAGTCGGCTCCGCTTCGCCCCGCAGTCGCAGGATCGACTGGATACGGGCGTACGCGTACTGGAGATACACGGACGTGTCGCCGTTCAGGGAGACCATCTGGTCCAGGTCGAACTTGTAGTCACGGGCGGCAGAGGTCGACAGGTCGGCGTACTTCACCGCGCCGATGCCGATCTGGGCGCCGTTCTCGACGATCTCCTCCTCGGTGAGGGCGATCTTCTCGTTGTTCTTCTCACGGACGACCGTCGTGGCGCGGTCGACTGCCTCGTCCAGGAGATCGACGAGGCGTACAGTCTCGCCCTCGCGGGTCTTGAACGGCTTGCCGTCCTTGCCCAGGACCGTGCCGAAGCCCAGCTGGTGGGCCTTGACCTCGTCGGTCAGCCAGCCCGCCCTGCGGGCCGTCTCGAAGACCATCTTGAAGTGGAGGGACTGGCGGACGTCCACGACGTACAGCAGCGTGGTGGCTTTCAGGTCGCTCACGCGGTTGCGGATCGCGGAGAGGTCGGTGGCCGCGTAGCCGTAACCGCCGTTGGACTTCTTGACGATCAGCGGGGACGGCTTGCCGTCCGGGCCCTTCACATCGTCGAAGAAGACGCACAGCGCGCCCTCGGAGCGGACCGCCACGCCGGACTCCTCCAGGAGACGGCAGGTCTCTTCGAGCATGTCGTTGTAGCCGGACTCGCCGATGATGTCGGGGTCGCGGATGTCCATGTCGAGCTTGTTGAAGACCGAGAAGAAGTAGATCTTCGACTCGTCGACGAAGCGCTGCCAGTGGGCGCGCGTCTCGGGGTCTCCGGCCTGGAGGGCCACCACCCGGTCCCTGGCCCGCTCCTTGAAGGCCTCGTCCGAGTCGAAGACCACGCGCGAAGCCTTGTAGATGCGGTTCAGCGACGACATGGCCTCCTCGCCGGAGACCTCCACGCCGTCCTTGTGGTCCAGCTCGTGCGGGTGCTCGATCAGGAACTGGATGAGCATTCCGTACTGGGTGCCCCAGTCGCCGATGTGGTGGCGCCGGATCACCGTCTCGCCGGTGAACTCCAGGATCTCGACCATCGCGGCGCCGATCACGGCGGAGCGCAGGTGGCCGACGTGCATCTCCTTGGCGACGTTCGGCTGGGCGTAGTCGATGACCGTCGTGCCCGGCTGCCCGGCCGTCGGCACGCCGAGGCGGCCGTCGGCGGCGCGGGCCGCGAGGGTCTCGATGATCGCCCGGTCGGTGATCGTGATGTTGAGGAAGCCGGGGCCCGAGACCTCGATGTCCGCGATGACATCACCGGTGGGGAGGCCCTCGACGACCTTCGTCGCCAGCTCGCGCGGGTTGGCCTTGGCCTTCTTGGCGAGGGCCAGGATCCCGTTGGCCTGGAAGTCGGCCCGGTCGCTTCGTCGCAGCAGCGGGTCGGCGGCGCCGGCCTCCGGCAGGGCTGCCGAGAGGGCGTCCGCGACGCGCTGATTGACGGTCGAAGCGAGGGATTGGACCGAAGCCATGAGCTGCCGTTCCTGTCGAAGAAGAGTGGAGTGTGCGACCGAGTATTTCATGTGGGGTGAGGGCGGGTCTTCTCGTATAAAGGCAACCTGGGCAACCGCGGGCGAGGTCGTACCGTCTGGGAGAATGCTCACGCAAGCCGACGAGAAAGAAGGACGTGCCGATCGTGGCTCAGAGCAGCACAGAGACCGACTGGGTCTCCCGCTTCGCGGACGATGTCATCGCCGAGTCGGAGCGACGTGCCCCTGGGGCGAAACACCCGGGCGCTGCCGCGCCGGCGATCGTCGTCGCGTCCGGACTCTCGCCATCGGGCCCGATCCACCTGGGCAACCTGCGGGAGGTCATGACCCCCCACCTGGTCGCCGACGAGCTCCGGCGGCGCGGGTACGAGGTCAGGCACCTGATCTCCTGGGACGACTACGACCGGTACCGGAAGGTGCCGGCGGGCATCCCGGGCATCGACGAGTCGTGGGCCGAGCACATCGGCAAGCCGCTGACCGCGGTGCCCGCACCGGCCGGCTCCGCGTACCCGAACTGGGCCGAGCACTTCAAGGCGGCCATGACCGAGGCGCTCGTCGAGCTCGGTGTCGAGTACGACGGCATCAGCCAGACGGAGCAGTACACCGCCGGGGTCTACCGCGAGCAGATCCTGCACGCGATGAAGCACCGGGCCGACATCGATGCCGTACTCGACCGCTACCGGACGAAGATCAAGCCCGGCGCCGGCCAGAAGCAGGGGCAGAAGCCGGTCGACGAGGCCGAGCTGGAGGCCGCCGAGGGGTCCGGCGCGGCCGACGAGGACGACGGCAGTGGCGGCGGCGCGGGGTACTTCCCGTACAAGCCGTACTGCACCGTCTGTGGCAAGGACACGACCACGGTCACGGCGTACGACGACGAGAGCACCGCGCTGTCGTACACCTGCGTCTGTGGGCACGCCGAGACCGTGCTGCTGAGCGAGTTCAACGGCGGCAAGCTGGTCTGGAAGGTCGACTGGCCGATGCGCTGGGCGTACGAAGGCGTGATCTTCGAGCCGAGTGGCGTCGACCACTCCTCGCCCGGGTCGTCCTTCATCGTCGGTGGGCAGATCGTGCGCGAGGTCTTCGACGGGGTGCAGCCGATCGGGCCGATGTACGCCTTCGTCGGGATCAGCGGGATGGCGAAGATGTCGTCCAGCAAGGGCGGGGTGCCCACGGCCGTCGACGCCCTGCGGATCATGGAGGCGCCGCTGCTGCGCTGGCTGTACGCGCGGCGCCGGCCCAACCAGTCGTTCAAGATCGCCTTCGACCAGGAGATCCAGCGGCTGTACGACGAGTGGGACTCGCTGCAGAAGAAGGTCGCCGAGGGCACCGTGCTGCCGGCCGACGCGGCGGCGCACTCCCGGGCGATCGGCACGGCCGCCGGTGAACTGCCGCGTACGCCGCGGCCGTTGTCGTACCGCACGCTCGCCTCGGTGGCCGACATCACGGCCGGGGCCGAGGACCAGACGCTGCGCATCCTGACCGAGCTGGACCCGGCGAACCCGATCTCGTCCCTGGACGAGGTCAGGCCGCGGCTCGACCGTGCGGAGGCGTGGATCAGCACCCAGGTCCCGGCCGAGCAGCGCACCATCGTGCGCGGCGAGCCGGACACGGAGACGCTGGGCGCGCTGGACGACGCCGGGCGCGAGTCGCTGCGGCGGCTGGTGGACGGCCTCGACGCGCACTGGTCGCTGGACGGGCTGACGACGCTGGTCTACGGCGTGCCGAAGGTGATGGCGGGGCTGGCGCCGGACGCGAAGCCGACGCCGGAGCTGAAGGTGGCGCAGCGGTCGTTCTTCGCGCTGCTGTACCAGCTGCTGGTCGGGCGGGACACGGGGCCGCGGCTGCCGACGCTGCTGCTCGCGGTGGGGGCGGAGCGGGTGCGGAAGCTGCTGGGGGCGTAGCGCGGCGCGGGGGCGGGTTGCGGGTTGCCTGCGGCGCTGTCCCCTACCCGCCCCTTCCCGAAACCGGGGCTCCGCCCCGGACCCCGGTCCTCAAACGCCGGACGGGCTGGAGGGTGCCGCGCTGCATCCTTCGGCGTACTGCCGGTTCGGCCTCGCGCACGACGAATCGGTGCGAGCGCCGGGTGATCGTGGACGTATGAAACAAACTGCCTCCGCCGGTTACGCCACCGTCGCTGTCCTCGGGGTCACCCTCGCGGTGTGGGGCGAGGTCGGGCGCAAGAAGCGGGTCGCCTAGTTCAGGCGATGTGCTCCGCGTCGAGCTCCTGCTGGTAGCGGATCTCGAAGCGCCGGTTGTACTCGGCCAGTTCGCCGGGTACAGGCGCCTGGGAGTACAGGTCCTGGAGGTACGAGCCGAGCTGGCGGGCCGTCGGGAAGGTGTTGTTCTCGCTGACGTACTTGCGGAACGCGTTGTAGTACGTCTCCTCTTCCGAGTCCCCGTCGTCCTCCGGCTTCCCGTCCTGGTACTCCGCGTACTCCGCCGGGCTCTGCTCGCCGCGCGGGCCGGGGATGCCGCCGAGCGGGCGGCTGCGGCCGGGGCCCGACGGGACCATCACCGGGGTCGGCTCGGGCTGCTCGATGCGCGTGGGATCGATATACGTGGGGTCGACGTAGGTGGGGTCGGCGTAGGTCGGGTCGTACGCGCCCTCGTACGTCTCCTGCGGGACCTGCGGCGCTGCGAACCAGGGGCTGGGGCTCGCGTGCACGGCCGGGGTGCCGTCCTGCTGGGTCTCCTCAGCCGGAGCTGCCTGCTGCACCTGGGGCTGCTGCTGGGGGAGTGGCTGTGGCTGCGAGGACTGCTGGGGCTCCAGGGGGAGGGGCTGCGGCTGTGAGGAGGCCTGTGCCGGGAGCGCCGGGGTCTCCTGAGCCTGGGCCTGAGCCTGGGCCGCCGCCAGCTGCGGCTGCCCCTGCTGTGGCTGTTGCGCCTGCTGTACCTGTTGCGTCCGCTGTGGCTCCTGCTGCGCCACCGGCGGCAGCAGCGCCGGCTCTATGCCCGCCGCCGCCAGACCCGCGGGTCCGGTCTCCGCGAGCGGCACGCCGTAGCGCGCGAGCCGCAGCGGCATCAGCGACTCCACCGGCGCCTTGCGCCGCCACGCGCGTCCGAAGCGGGCCTGGAGCCGGGCCTGGTAGATCAGGCGGTCCTGCTCCAGCTTGATGACCTGCTCGTACGAACGCAGCTCCCACAGCTTCATGCGCCGCCACAGCTTGAACGTCGGCAGCGGCGACAGCAGCCAGCGCGTCAGCCGCACGCCGTCCATGTGCTTGTCGGCCGTGATGTCGGCGATCCGGCCGACCGCGTGCCGCGCCGCCTCCACCGAGACCACGAACAGCACCGGGATCACCGCGTGCATGCCCACACCCAGCGGGTCGGGCCAGGATGCGGCGCCGTTGAAGGCGATCGTGGCGATGGTCAGCAGCCACGCCGTCTGGCGCAGCAGCGGGAACGGGATCCGCATCCACGTCAGCAGCAGATCCAGCGCCAGCAGCACGCAGATGCCCGCGTCGATGCCGATCGGGAAGACCACGGAGAATTTCCCGAAGCCCTTTTCCTCCGCGAGCTCGCGCACCGCGGCGTACGAGCCCGCGAAACCGATCGCGGCGATGAGCACCGCTCCGGTGACTACGACCCCGATCAAAATGCGGTGCGTGCGTGTCAGCTGCATCGCGGCCACCCGCGATCCCCTCCCGTACGTCCAACTTGGCGGGGGCCAGCCTGGCACATGTGTGCGGGTCGCGTTGCGCGGGTACAGCCGGAGCCCGGTCCTCAAGGGGAGGACCGGGCTCCGCAAAGTGCCGGAAACAGCTACAACGTACTGCTTGCCGCTCGGTGCGGGCTCAGCTCTTCTTGTTGGCGGCAGTGACCGAAGCCACGGCCTCCTTGGTCGCCTTCTGAGCGTCCTTCACCAGGTCGGCGGGGTTGGGGGACTTGGCACCCTGGTAGCCCGCGCCGTTGTAGACGACCGTGGCGACAGCATTTTCCGTACGCGTCACGATCGTTGCGTATCCGAAGTCCGCGTCGGTCTTCCGCAGCTCGTACGTGACTGTGGTGGCCTGGTTGCCGATGCCGGTGGCGGGCTCCGCCTTGACCTTCTTCGCGCCCTCGGTCGCCTTCGCGGCCTCTACCTGCTTCGCGTAGTACTCCCCGGCGAGCTTGTCACCGGCGCCGCGGGCCTGGTCGGAGTCGTACCGCATGAACGACACGGAGAGCCAGCGGTACTGGGACCCCTTCACGCCCTTGCTGTCCAGCCCGTTCCACGAGCAACCGCCGCGCGCGGAGACGTCGTTCGACCGGTCGGAGGTGCCGGACTTGTCCTTCGCGTCCGGCACGAGGGACTCGGTCGTCTTCGGCGTGATCGCGTCGCACGGCTTCGGCAGCGTGTCGAACGCCGCGGGCTGGACCGTCGGCTTCGTCGGCGCCTTCGAGGAGGCACTGGCGGACGGCGATGCGTCCTTCCCGCCGTCGGAGTCCGACGAGCAGCCGGCGACAACGAGCATCACCGGTACGGCGGCGCAGGCGAGAATGCGGGTGAGTCGCGGGGCTGATCGGTGCATGGTTCCTTCGCTCACGGGTCTGAGGCTCATGGGACGGGCGACTGGTGCTCGTGGGGCTGGTGCTCGTGGGGCTGGCGCTCTCGGGACTGATTCGTGCGGCCACGGTACGCCGGGGACGGTCCGCGCCGGACTGCGCGCAAGGCGCTGCCCGGTCGGTGCGGACCGGTCCCTACGGCCCTATTCGCTGAACTGCTCGGCGAGCTTGCGGGCCACGGCCTGGGCCTTTTCCTGCAGTTCCTTGCTGTCGGGGACCGCGGTCATCAGGGCCGGCTGCGCGCTGTACCGGACGGTCACGATCACGTTCGATGTGCGGAATACCACGCTGACCGTGCGGCGCTGCGCCGTCGAGTCGGACCGGGCGAGTACGTCGTCCAGGAAGGCGGCGTCGCCGAGACTGCCGAGCGTGCGCGGCTGGAGCCCCTCGGGGGTCTGCGAGGGGGCGCCGGACTCGCTGCTGGGTGTGGTCTCGGGGGCGCTGTCCGGCTTGGCGGAGGCCGACGGGGACGCGTCCGCTCCCGGGGAGGCGTCGGCGCCGGGGGACGTGCTCTCCCCGTCCGTCCCCTCCTCGTCCGCGCTCTCGGGAGGAGCCGAGGGGGACGGCAGGTGGGCAGCGGTCACCTGCTTCGCGTACACCTCCTCGGCGCGGTCGTCGTCGCTGACGGTGGTGTCGTACGAGACGACCCGCTCGAATTCGACGACCAGTTGGTGCGTGGCCTCCGGCGAGTCGGCCTTCCAGCGGCAGCCGACCTGCCGGTCGGTGTCATAGGTCACGTCGGCCGTGCCCGCGTACGCCTTCGCCTGCTGCTCGGGCGGCAGGCTGGTGGCGCCGGGCAGCAGGTCGCGCAGCAGGGCGCGGTCGACGGAGCCGCAGGGCTCGCGGAGCGTGCGGTACTTGCCGTCCGGCGCGGCGGACGTGGTGGGGTCACCCGCCTTGGAGTCGGCGGTGGAGCCCTCGGTACCGGAGCCGCCGGTGCAGCCGGCGGCGAGCGTCGCGAGAAGCGCGACGCCGGGTACGAACACCTTTCGCTGCACGGTCCCAGGCTCCCTTCGATGAGAAATACGGTTGCCGCCCGATGGCGGCCGGTGGACACAATGTCTATCGCACGCACCGGGCACGACGCCGGTCCGCTGTCTCTTTCATTGAGATTTGCGTCAGTTTTGCGTTTTCACACTTACGGGGAGATCGAGGAGTTATGTCGTATGTAGAGGTGCCGGGTGCGAGGGTTCCGATCCGGATGTGGGCCGACCCGGCGACAGTCGAGGGCGGCGCGATGCAGCAGCTCCAGAACGTTGCCACACTGCCCTGGATCAAGGGTCTCGCAGTAATGCCGGACGTCCACTACGGCAAGGGTGCGACAGTCGGTTCGGTGATCGCCATGCACGGGGCGGTGTGTCCGGCCGCGGTCGGTGTGGACATCGGCTGTGGAATGTCGGCGGTGAAGACCTCGCTGACGGCGAACGATCTGCCGGGCGACCTGTCACGCCTCCGCTCCAAGATCGAGCAGGCGATTCCGGTGGGGCGCGGGATGCACGACTCCCCGGTCGACCCGGGGCGGCTGCACGGGTTCCAGACAGCGGGGTGGGACGACTTCTGGAAGCGGTTCGACGGGATCGCGGAAGCGGTCAAATTCCGTCAGGAGCGGGCGACTAAGCAGATAGGAACGCTCGGATCAGGCAACCACTTCATCGAGTTCTGTCTCGATGAGACAAATTCGGTCTGGCTGATGCTGCACTCCGGGTCCAGGAACATCGGCAAGGAGCTGGCCGACTTCCATATCGGCCAGGCTCAGAAGCTGCCGCACAACCAGGGGCTGGTCGACAGGGACCTCGCCGTCTTCATCTCGGACACCCCGCAGATGGCGGCGTACCGGAACGATCTTTTCTGGGCGCAGGAGTACGCGAAGTACAACCGGTCGATCATGATGGGACTCTTCCAGGACGTGGTCCGCAGGGAGTTCAAGAAGGCCAAGGTGGCTTTCGAGCCGGTGATCAGCTGCCATCACAACTACGTCAGCGAAGAGCGTTACGACGGCATGGACCTGCTCGTCACCCGTAAGGGCGCGATCAGGGCGGGCAGTGGTGAGTACGGGATCATCCCGGGTTCGATGGGCACCGGTTCGTACATCGTGAAGGGGCTGGGCAACGAGAAGTCGTTCAACTCGGCCTCGCACGGCGCCGGTCGCAGGATGAGCCGTACCGCCGCGAAGAAGCGCTTCTCGACGAAGGACCTGGCCGATCAGACCCAGGGCGTGGAGTGCCGTAAGGACTCCGGTGTCGTGGATGAGATTCCGGGTGCGTACAAGTCGATCGAGAAGGTCATCGATCAGCAGCGCGACCTGGTCGAGGTCGTCGCGAAGCTGAAGCAGGTCATCTGTGTGAAGGGCTGACACCCGCGCTCGGAGGCCCCCCGGCAGAGATCGTGCCGGGGGGCCTCCGCGTGCCCCGGATCAACGCTTGCGGCAGGCGGTGATGTGGGTGAGCTTGCGCAAGAGGGGCCTCGGTGTCCGGTCGTCGAGGGGTGCGATTGTTGAGGGTGCGACTGTAACCACTTCGCATATAGTGCTTCAGGCGTAGTGGTTCTGCGACGGGAATGGAGAGGCGGGTCCGCATGGGTAGGAATCCGGAGCGCAGGACGGCGCTTGTCGACGCCGCCATCGAGGTGCTGGCGCAGGAGGGGGCGCGCGGGCTCACCTTTCGCGCGGTCGACACCCGGGCCGCTGTCCCGGTCGGTACGGCGTCCAACTACTTCACCGGCCGCGACGATCTGTTCATGCAGGCGGGCGCCCGTATCCATGTGCGCAACACCCCCGACCCGGACGCCGTCGGCGAAGAGGCGCGGGCGGCGGGGCCCACCCGAGAGATGCTCACCGGGCTGATGCGGGCACTGGTGCGGCGTATGGCCGACGACCGCTCCGGCTATCTGGCCCTCCTGGAGCTGCGGCTGGAGGCCACCCGCCGGCCGGCGCTCCAGCGGCAGCTCAACCAGAACGTCCGCGCCGCCTTCGAGGAGAGCGCCCGGTCCTACGTGGACGCTCGGCTGCCGGGTGACGCGGACACGTTCCTTGTCCTTTACCTCGCCATGACCGGGCTGATGCTGGAGCACTTCACGCTGCCCGAGATGCTCTCCGACGCCCGGATCGACCAGCTGGTGGAGACGGTGGTCGCCCGGATCGTGCCCTTGGAGTGAGTGGCCGTTCCGCTCAAAGCTCCCTGTGCACCTTGGTGTTGGAGGCCTGGGCGCGTGGGCGGACCACCAGGAGGTCGATGTTGACATGCGGCGGGCGGGTGACCGCCCAGGTGATCGTCTCCGCCACGTCGTCCGCGCTGAGCGGCTCGGCCACGCCCGCGTAGACCTTCGCGGCCTTGTCGGTGTCGCCGCGGAAGCGGGTCGTCGCGAACTCCTCCGTCTTGACCATGCCGGGGGCGATCTCGATCACCCGGACCGGGGTGCCGACGATCTCCAGGCGCAGGGTCTCGGCGAGGACGTGGGCGCCGTGCTTGGCGGCCACGTAGCCGCCGCCGTTCTCGTACGTGCCGTGCCCAGCGGTGGAGGACAGCACAACCACCGTTCCGTCGCCGCTCGCGGTGAGGGCGGGGAGCAGGGCCTGCGTGAGGTTGAGGGTGCCGATGACGTTGGTCTCGTACATCTGGCGCCAGTCGGCGGGATCGCTGGTGGCGACCGGGTCGGCGCCGAGCGCGCCGCCCGCGTTGTTGACGAGGACCGCGAGGTTGCGGAAGACGGTGGCGAACTCGTCGACGGCCGCGCGGTCGGTGACGTCCAAGGGGTACGCCGTCGCCTGGTGGCCCGCGGCGGTGAGCTCCGCCTCCAGGGCCTCGATGCGGTCCTTGCGGCGGGCGGTGAGGACGACGCGGTAACCGGCGGCGGCCAGGCGGCGGGCGGTCGCGGCACCGATTCCGCTGCTCGCTCCGGTGATGATGGCGATGGGCGTAGGCATGGGGAACAGGTTAGCGAGCCCGTGGTGCGTACATGATGAGGGCCATTCCGGCGAGACAGACCAGGGCGCCGGTCACGTCCCAGCGGTCGGGGCGGTAGCCGTCGGCGACCATGCCCCAGGCGATGGAGCCCGCGACGAATACGCCGCCGTACGCGGCGAGGATGCGGCCGAATTCGCCGTCCGGCTGGAGCGTGGCGACGAAGCCGTACGCGCCGAGGGCGATGATCCCGGCGCCGATCCAGATCCACCCCTTGTGCTCGCGTACGCCCTGCCAGACGAGCCAGGCGCCGCCGATCTCGAACAGCGCGGCGAGGACGAAGAGGGCGGCGGAGCGCGCGAAGAGCATGGGCTCAGCGTGTCACGGGGCGAGGGGCGGGCCTGGCGGGATGAATCGGTATGTTCGGGACATGGTTGCGATGCGTAGGGCGTTGGTGGCGGTGGCCGGGGCGGCTATGGCCGTGGTGGGTGTGGCTGGTGTGAGTGCGGGTGTGGGTGCGAATGCGAGTGCGGGCGACCGTGCGGGGGGCGCGGGCATCGCTCCGGAGGCGGATGTGGCGTACCACGGGCATGTCATGGTCCGCGAGGGGCGGCTCGGGGTCCGGCTGGTGGTGGCGAACCATGGGCCCTCGGGGGTGGCGGACGCGACCGTACGGCTGAGGTTCTCGGTGCCCCTGGCCGGGGCGCAGGTGCTGCCTTCGGGCTGCTTGCGGGCCGGGCCCGACGAGGTGCTGTGCGGGGCGGGGGAGTTGCGGGCGGGTGCCGGGACGGGGCGGTCGCTCAAGGGGCGGGGGCTCGACCTTGCGCTCCGGGTGGCGGTGCACACCGTCGAGGTGACAGTGCGGATCGACACGGCGTGGAACGGTGGTGCGTCCGACCGGAACCCGCAGAACAACGAGCACCGGGTGCTGGCTCCGGCCACGGGGGACCGCTACTTCTTCTGATCCTCTCCGGCTTTCTCCGGCCGGCTGCCGCAGTGCGCACTGGAATGTCAACGGCCGTTGGCCTACATTCGTGGGCATGACTGATGTGCCCCGGCCGCCGCGCCGCTCCGACACGACCAAGGCCGCGATTCTCGAAGCCGCCCGTGAGCGGTTCGCTGCCGACGGGTACGAGCGCGCCACCATCCGCGCCATCGCGCACGACGCCGACATCGACCCGTCGATGGTGATGCGCTACTTCGGCAACAAGGAGGGGCTCTTCGCCGCGGCCTCCGAGTTCGACCTGCGGCTGCCCGAGCCGGCCCAGCTGGGCGGCGAGGATGTCGGTGGGGTCCTCGTCGGCCACTTCCTGGACCGCTGGGAGGCGGACGAGGTGCTGACCGCGCTGCTGCGCGTCGGGGTGACCAACGCCGCGGGCGCCGAGCGCATGGCGGCGATCTTCCGGGAACAGCTCGTCCCCATCGCCGCCGGCCTGGGGCACGACCCCGCCGAGGCGCCCCGGCGTGCCGCGCTGGTGGCCTCGCAGATCCTGGGCATGGCGATGGCGCGGTACGTGCTGCGGCTGCCGGCCGCCGTCGAGATGGACCGGGAAGAGGTGGTCGGCTGGCTGGGGCCGACCGTGCAGCGCTATCTGACGGCGGAGCGTCCCTAGCTGGGTGGGCGTGCGAGCGTGGGGGCGAACCGGCCCAGCGCGGATGCTCACGCGCGGAGGTCGAGCCGCCAGTCGTTGCACCGCATGAGGTTCCCCGGCGGGAACTCGAAGTCGCACGCGGCGACGAACTCGAAGCCCGCCTTCGCGCACAGCGCGTTCGACGCGGGGTTGTCGACGGAAGGGAACGCGTGCAGCCGGCGGTGGCGGCCCTCGGCCCTCGCCAGCTCCACCGTTGCCGCCGTCGCGGCTTTCGCGACGCCCCGGCCCTGGAACTCGGGCAGCACGCTCCAGCCGGTCTCGTACACCGCCTCGCCGTGCCAGGTCTGGTTCCAGAAGCCGATCGTGCCGGCCGGTACGCCCTCGGGCAGCAGCACGATCCGGAACATCCGGCCGTTGTGCGAGCCGTCCTCGTTCACGTATCTCTTGTGCCGTACGAGCAGCTGCTCGTCGGTCTCCGGGCCTCCGAGATGCTTCATCATCTCCGGCGCGTTCACCTGCCGGAGCAGCTCCAAGTCGCCCTCGGACCAGGGCTCGATGCGTACGTTCGGTTCCATGAACGCAAATGTAGGTCCCGGGTCTGACAGTGGGCCCCCCGATGCGCCCCTTCCTGAACTGGGGCTCCGCCCCGGACGCGAGCTGAGAGGGCCGGGTAGGGGGACGCGCTCGCGGGCATTGCTGTGGCGGGCTCCCCCCGCCCGTGGTCGACTGGCGGGCGAGGAGGTTCGGGCATGGGGCACGATCATGGCGCGCCGTCCGCCGCCAGCACCCTCAGTGGCGGCTTTCGCGGGCGTCTGCTGTGGACCATCGGGATCAGCGTCACCATCACCCTCGTCCAGGTCGTCGGCTCGCTCCTGTCGGGCAGCCTCGCGCTCCTCGCCGATGCCGCGCACAGCCTCACCGACGCGGTCGGCGTCTCCCTCGCGCTCGGCGCCATCACCCTCGCGCAGCGCGCGCCCACCCCCCGCCGTACCTTCGGTTTCTTCCGGGTGGAGATCTTCTCCGCCGTCCTGAACGCCCTGCTCCTGGCCGGCATCTTCATCTGGGTGCTCTACTCGGCGATCCGGCGCTTCAGCGAGCCGGTCGAGGTCAAGGGCGGGCTGATGTTCGGCGTGGCCCTGGTCGGCCTCGCCGCCAACATCGTCGGCCTCTACCTCCTGCGCGATGCCAAGGAACGCAGCCTCAACCTGCGCGGCGCCTACCTCGAAGTGCTCGGCGACGCCCTCGGCTCGGTCGCGGTCATCGTCGGCGGCCTGGTCATCCTGCTCACCGGCTGGCAGGCGGCCGACCCCGTCGCCTCGATCGTCATCGGCGTCCTCATCGTGCCGCGTACGTACTCGCTGCTGCGCGACTCCCTGCACGTACTGCTGGAGGCCACTCCCCAGGACATGGACCTGAGCGAGCTGCGCCGGCATCTGCTGGCGGAGCCCGGGGTGCTCGCGGTGCACGATCTGCACGCGTGGACCGTCACCTCGGGGATGCCCGTCCTGACCGCGCACATCGTGGTCTCGGACGCGACGCTGCGCGAGGAGGAGACCGGTCATCTGCTCGGCCGCCTCCAGGCGTGCGTCGGTGACCACTTCGACGTACCGCATTCGACGATCCAGCTTGAGCCCGAGGGGCACACGGAGGACGCGCGGTCGCTGCACAGCTGAGCGCCTGAGCGCCTGAGCGGCTGAACAGCGCAATCGAACGCCCCGGCGCCCCTGGTCAGAGCCAGCCGTTGCGGCGGAAGCTCCGGTGCAGGGTGAAGCACACGGCGGCCATCACCGCGACGGTCAGGTGGTAGCCGTACGTCCACTTCAGCTCCGGCATGTGCTCGAAGTTCATGCCATAGATACCGCAGATCATCGTGGGTACGGCGATGATCGCGGCCCACGCCGTGATCTTGCGCATGTCCTCGTTCTGGGCGACGGTCACCTGCGCGAGGTGGGCCTGGAGGATCGAGTCGAGCAGCCCGTCGAAGGACGTGATCTGCTCTATGGTCCGGTCCAGATGGTCGGCGACATCGCGGAAGTACGGCTGGAGGTCCGGGCCGACCGGCGGGACGGGCCGGGTCGCCAGGGTGTGCAGGGGGCGCGCGAGCGGTGTCACGGCCCGCCTGAGCTCCAGCAGCTCCCGCTTGAACTGGTAGACCCGCCCGACGCCACTGCGGCCCGCGTCCACGCTGAAGACGGCGTTCTCGACGGTGTCGATGTCGTGCTGTACGGCGTCGGTCACCAGGGCGTACTCGTCGACGACATGGTCGACCACGGCGTGCAGCACCGCGGCGGGCCCCTCCGACAGCAGGTCGGGCGCGGCCTCCAGGGCCTCGCGGAGCGGGCCGAGCGAGCCGTGCCTGCCGTGCTGGATGGTGATGACGAAGTCGGGGCCGGTGAAGACCATGAGTTCGCCGGTGTCCACCACCTCGCTGGTGGCGGTGAGCTCCTCGTGCTCGACGTAGCGGACGGTCTTGAAGACGGCGAAGAGCGTGTCGTCGTACCGCTCCAGCTTGGGTCGGGGATGGGCGCTCAGCGCGTCCTTGACGGCCAGCGGGTGCAGGCCGAACAGGTCGGCGAGGTCCGCGAGTTCATCGGCGCCGGGCTCGTGCAGTCCGATCCATACGAAGCCCTTGCCGCCGTACTCGCGGACCTGGCGCACGGCCTCGGGCGCCGGGCAGTCCCTGGGGCGGCGTACGCCGTGCTCGAAGACCACGCAGTTCTCCACGGCGCTGCCCAGGGGTGAGCGGGCCGGGTGGCTGAGGTCCACGGGCCTGCGGGAGGTAAGGCGGACTACGCGGCGCAGGTGACGCAACATGGGCACGGGGGGCTCCTCGGATATCGGCGGCCAGTTTGCCACCGGTTCCGGGAACTCCGTGACCGCGCTCCGGGCGGCGGTCGTCGAGGAGGCGGTCCTCGGCTTTGTCACGATGGAGGACGTCCTGGAGGACATCCTGGAGGAGCTGGTGGGGCCGGCTGCCTGATCCGACGAATCCATCGAATCCGTTGAAATCCGTCATCCTTCGGAATCCGCCGGATCAGGCAGTCTGCGCCGCTTCGTCGGGTTTTACAGGTGGGACGCGATGGAGGGCATCAGGTCCTGGAAGGTGCGCCCCTGGGCGGGCTCGCCGATGGCGGCCATCTGCCAACCGGCGCCCGCGCGCACCACCTTGGCCATGATCTGCGCGGTGTGGCGACCGCCGCCGGTCAGGGTGTAGCGGGCCAGCTCCTGGCCGTTCGTCTCGTCGACGAGACGGCAGAAGGCGTTCTCGACCTCTTCGAAGGTCTGGCCGGTGAAGGAGTTCACCGTGAAGACGATCTGGTCGACGTGCACGGGGACCCGCTGAAGGTCCACCACGATCGACTCGTCGTCGCCGCCCGCGCCGCCGACCCGGTTGTCACCGGTGTGCCGGACGGAACCGTCGTCGCTCGTCAGGTGCTGGAAGAAGACGACGTCGGCGGCCTGCTTGTCCGCGAACAGCACGGCCGACGCGTCCAGGTCGATCTCCTTGGCAGTCATCCGGGCGAGAAATCCCTTGCGGGGCACGGACTTCCAGCCCAGACCCATGCGTACGACGGTGAGTTCGCCGCCGCCGGACTTGGTGAGGCTGATCTGCTGGCCCTTGGACATATTGACAGTCATGGCTCGGCTCTCATGAGAGGGGCGGGGCAGTGTGCTGTGGTGTGGTGCTGTGTGTTGTGCTGTGCTTTGCGTGCGGCTGGTGGTGCCGCGCGGCTGTGGTGCTGTGCGCCGAGCGTGCCGCTGTGCTCGGACTGCTCAGATGTCGACGCCGAAGTCGGTCGCGATGCCGGCGAGCCCGGAAGCGTAACCCTGCCCGACAGCCCGGAACTTCCACTCCGCTCCGTGCCGGTAGAGCTCACCGAAGACCATGGCGGTCTCGGTGGAGGCGTCCTCGCTCAGGTCGTAGCGGGCGATCTCCGCGCCACCGGCCTGGTTGACCACGCGGATGAAGGCGTTGCTGACCTGGCCGAAGCTCTGGCCGCGGCTCTGCGCGTCGTGGATCGACACCGGGAAGACGATTTTGGTGATCGCGGCGGGTACGGAGGCGAGGTTGACCTTGATGCTCTCGTCGTCGCCCTCGCCCTCGCCGGTGAGGTTGTCACCGGTGTGCTCGACGGAACCGTCGGGGCTCGTGAGGTTGTTGTAGAAGACGAAGTGCGCGTCGGACACGACCTTGCCGGACTCGTTGCACAGCAGCGCGCTGGCGTCCAGGTCGTAGTCCGTGCCCGTTGTCGTACGGACGTCCCAGCCGAGGCCCACCAGGACCGCGGTCAGGCCGGGAGCTTCCTTGGTGAGCGATACGTTGCCGCCCTTGGCGAGGGTCACACCCATGTTGTTTCCTCCCTGGAATCCGTACTCTGAAAACTACAGCAGTGTAGAGGTCAAGTGGAGAGCGCGGGGGGCACGGCTGCGAGACGGTTACGATGCCCCGTTGTTTGAGTCGCGTATGAGTGTCGCGTATGGGTCGCGTGCGAGTCGCGTATGAGTCGCGTACGGATTCGGGAAGGAGGCCGCGTCATGAGCGGAGACGGAAGCAAGGCCGACCGGGGGCGGGAGCCCCGCGGGCGCCGGCGCGGCCAGGGCGAGCTCGAAGCGCAGGTGCTCTCGGTGCTGGGCACGGCCCAGGAGCCGGTCACCGCGGCCTGGGTGCAGGGGCGGCTGGACGGCGACCTGGCGTACACCACGGTCATTACGATCCTGACCAGGCTGTACGAGAAGAAGGCCGTGACCCGCAGCAGCGAGGGCCGCCCCATCCGGTGGGAGCCGGTGGCGGACGGGGCGGGGCTGACGGCGCTGCGGATGCGCAGCCTGCTCGACAAGCGGGACGACCGCGACGCGGTGCTGTCGAGTTTCGTGTCGGCGCTCTCGGCGGACGACGAGCACCTGCTGCGGTCGCTGCTGGGCGAGGTGGGCAGCCAGGTCGGGCCGGGCGGACAGTGCGGGCCGGGCGGGCGCGCCGGGCAGGTCGGGCCGAGCGATCCGGATGAGAGCTGACAGGTGGGCGTCTTCGTCCTGCTGCCGCTGGTCCTGCCCCTGACGGCGCTGCCGCTCGCGCGCCTGGCCGAGCAGCACCTGCACCCGAGGAGCGCCGCTCGCCTGCTGACGGCTGCCGCGGTGATCCTCGCGTCGTGCAGCACGCTGTGCCTGTGCCTGCTGGTGATCGTCGGCACGGCCCAACTGCCCGGCAACCCGCTGCCCGACGGCTGGTCCGACCCCGAGGTGCGGGCCGCGGTCCCGTACAACGAGGTGGCGGGGGAGGCGGCCATCGTCGTGCTCGCCGTGGTGGCGACGGCGTGCGCGCTCACGATCCGCCGCCACTACCGATTCCGGGCACGGGCCCACCGCACCCTGGCGGGACTCCCTTCCACCTCCGAGGTCGCGATCCTGCCGGACGAGACGCCGTACGCGTACGCGCTGCCTGCCTCGCGGGGCGCCGCCGCGCGGGGCGGCCGGATCATGGTCTCGACGGGGATGCTCGCGTCCCTGGACGAGGACGAGCGCGACGCGCTACTGGCCCACGAGCACGCCCACTTGACCGGCCGCCACCACCGACTGCTCCTGGCCACCCAACTTGCGGGCTGCGCGAACCCCCTCCTGTGCCCGCTGCGTGCGGCGGTCGGGTACAGCACGGAGCGCTGGGCGGACGAGGAGGCGGCGCAGGCGACGGGGGACCGGCGCCTGACGGCCCGGACGGTGGGCAAGGCGGCCCTGATCTCCCACGACGCCCTCCCGCTCCCGCCGTTCCCCCTCCCGTCGTTCGCGACACCGGGCGGCCCGGTGCCCCGCCGGGTGGCGGCCCTCCTTGGCCCGGTCCCCCCGGCGCGAGGCTGGCCCCCGGCGCTGACACCGACGGGGATCGCGGCGCTGGTGGCGGCGGCGGGGACGGCGGTGTCGACGCTTTCGGCGCTGAACGCGGCGTTCGCGCTGTTCCTGGTGCTCAAGGCGGCTACGCCGCTGTAGGTGGGGGCAGCTGGTGTGCCGATGGCCGGTGGGGCGTTAGGACGGCCCCGCTTCCTCCCGCTCCGACCAGGTGAGGTCGGCGACCAGCGAGCGGAACGCCGTGCGGTACGTGCTGGGGCTGGTGCCCGCGAGCTCACCGGCACCACGCCTCGCGCCTACCGCAGGGCGCACCAAAGTGACAGGAGTTGAACAACCGATGTTCGAAAGCGAGTTGGTGATCGTAGGATCTGAATGCTCCTGATCCCTAGGGGAGTTCGGCGTGTCCTGGAAGGGGCCCTTTCTCAGTGGTCGTAGTCGTGGTCCTGGCCCACAGGGCCGTCAAGCCGTACTCCCCCCACTCCGCGTGCTGAGCCGGTCGAAGAGCGGGCCCGCGGGAGCGTGGTGGCTCCTCGCGGCGGCGCTTGCGGCCGTCGGGGCGGCGCTCGCCGGCTGGTCCGGGGCCGCCGAGCTGCGGCAGATTCTGGCCGCAGGATGCGCCGCCGTCGCCGTACTCCTCGGTTTCTGGGCGCTGTTGCTGCGCAGGGAGTTGACCGCCGAGCGCGCCGGGCGGGCCGGGGACCAGCGGGTGGCCGCCGCCCGGGGAGCGGCCGTTGCGCATCTGGCGGCGGTACGGGTGCCCGCCATCGCCGAACGCGTGCGTACGGGACAGCGGTTGGACGGGGTTCCCGGGCCGGTCGCCCTGGAGGCCGAGACCGGCGAGGAGTTCACCCGCGCCCTGGCCGACGTGGTCGTGGCGCTCGGCTCGGACGAGGCGGTGCGCCGGGAGCGTGCCCTGCGGGACTCCGTACAGGCCGCCTTCGAATCCGTCGCCCGGAACATGCACGCCATGGCCACCGTGCAGCAGCAGGTGCTGGACCGCGTCGAGCGTTCCATCGACGACCCGCGCCTGATGGCCGAGGTGATGAAGGCCGACCACGCGGCGTCCCAGATGACCCGCAAGGCCCAGACGCTGCTGGTGATGTGCGGCATCTGGCCCGCCCGGCGGGAGACCCAGCCGGTGTCGCTCTACGACTGTGTACGTGGCGCGCAGTCCCGGATCGTGGAGTTCGGCCGACTCGATGTGCACGGCGGGCAGACGCTCTACGTGGTGGCCCCGGCGGTGGAGGGGCTGATGCACGCCATTGCCGAACTCCTGGAGAACGCCACGGTGTTCTCACCGTCGAGCACCCAAGTCGTCGTGACCATCAGGGAAGTGGGCGCCGGAGCGGTGGTGGAGGTCGACGACGCCGGCCTCGGAATGCCGCCCGACGTCCTGCGCCAGGCGATGGGCCAGCTGCGCGCCGACCTGGACCTCGCCAGACTCGGCGCGGTGCCCCGCCTCGGGCTGGCCTGCGTGGGGCGCTGGGCCCGGGAGCTCGGCTTCAAGGTGGATTTGACGGGAGCGTCCGCTTACGGAGGCACCCGCGCCGTGGCCTTCGTACCGCACCGGCTGCTGACCGAGCCGCTGTCCCACTTCGCCCCGTCGCACCGGGCCGCCGCGGACACCGGGTACCCGGCCGCCGCGCCGGTGCCACCGCGGCGGACCGTCGAGCCCGTGCCGCTGCATCAGACCGTCGCGCCGGTCGCGCCCCCACTGCCCCCGCCGCCACCACTGTCACCGCCACCGAGCCGGGGCGACGACGTGCCCGACGGCGTACGACAGCCATCGGTGGCCGGCCCCGACGACGTACAGCAGCTCCTGGCGGCCGGGGCCGACGACGTACAGCAGCTGGGGGCGGCGCAACAGCCGCCGGCGGCCGGACTCGACGGGCTGCCCCGGCGGCGCAGTCGGCGGGGCGCCCGGCAGGCGGCGGCCGACCAGCTTCCGCGGACCCTCCAGACCTCGCGGGCCCCACAGGCACCGCCGACCCCCTCAGCTCCCTGGACCCCGGAGGCCGCGCGGGCGTCGATCGCCAGTGTGCTGTCCGGCACCCGGCGCGGGCGGGCGGTCATCGACGGGGCCGAGCAGACCGAAGTGCCGGCCCGGGAACCCGATCAAGTGCGTAACCAACACAATGGAGGCCGACCGTGACCGGGACCATAGGAATCCTCCCCGACCTGGGCTGGATGCTGCGCCCGCTGACCGAGATACCGGGGGTCAGACACGCCGTGGTCGTCTCCGAGGACGGTCTGCGGCTGGGGCACGCCTCCGCCGAGAACCTCTCGGGGCCGGTGGCCAGCCTGAGCGTGGCCGAGGCCGAATCGCTCTCCGCGGCCTGCGCCGCGATGACGATGACGGGCCGGTCCACCGCCGCGCTGCTGTTCGGCGGGGGCGGCGCGGTGCGTCAGCTGATGCTGGAGTCGGAGCACGGGTTCGTCCTGTTCACCCACGCCGGAACCGGCGCGCATCTGGGGGTGGCCACCGACACTGCCGCCGATGTGGGCCTGGTGGCCCAGCAGATGCAGCTTCTGGTGGCGAAGATCGGCGCGCATCTGACGAGCCGGCCGCGTGACCAGGCGGATCGCCAGGCGGGCGGTCAGTCGCATGGCCAGGCGGGTGACCAGTCGGATCACCGGCCGGATAAACATGATCAGTCGGTGACTCCGCCGTCATGACCGGCCGGCCGGAGGAACGGACCACGTCCGCGGTACGCCCGTACGTGATCACCGGCGGCCGGGCGGACACGGGCGGCGAGCCACTGTCCTGGGAGTCCCTGGTGATGGCCGCGGACGTCGACGTACCGCCGTCCCTCCAGCCCGAACACCGCATGATTCTGACGCACTGTCAGGGACTGTTGTCCGTGGCCGAGGTGGCCGCCCACATCGGCCAATCCCCGCCGGTGGTACAGGTGTTGCTCTCCGACCTCCTGGAGTGGGGGCTGATCGTGAGCCGCCCGCCCATTCCGCCGGCCGAACGTACCGATCTGTCCGTCCTGAGAAAGGTGCTCCATGGCCTCGAAAGCCGCCTCTGAGGCACCGGTGCACGGTTCAGGTGGGACCCCGGGCACCGCGACCGCCGGGACAGCGACCCCCGGGACCGCGGGCAAGTACCTCACCTCCAGCGTCGTCGGGGCGGCCAAGATCCTGGTCGTCGGCCCGCTCGGGGTCGGCAAGACCACGCTGATCGGCACGGTCTCGGAGATCAAGCCGCTGTTCACGGAGGCGGCGATGACCCAGGCGGGCGCCCGGGTGGACGCCCGTGTCGAGCCCACCAAGACGACCACCACGGTCGCCCTGGACTTCGGCCGGATGACGATCGACGGCGAGCTGGTGCTGTATCTGTTCGGTACGCCGGGCCAGCCGCGTTTCCTGCCCGCCTGGCGGGACCTCGCGAAGGGCGCCCTCGGCGCGCTGGCCCTGGTGGACACCCGCGACCTGACCGCGTCCTTCGACGCCCTGGGCAACCTGGAGGACCTCGGGCTGCCCTTCGCCGTCGCGGTCAATGTCTTCCCCGGCAGCCCGCAGCACCCCGAGGACGAACTCCGGGCCGCCCTCGACCTGCTCCCGCACACTCCGCTGGTGGCCTGCGACGCGCGGGACCCGCGGTCTTCGGTCCGGGCGCTGATCGCCCTCGTCAGCCACCTCATCGAGTCCGAGTCCGAGTCCGAGTCCGCACCTCCACCCCAGTCCGCCCCGGAGCCCTCATGACCACCCCGCCCGCCCTGCCAGGCCATCCCGCCGCCCCGCCCCGTGGGTTCGGCGGGCGCTGCCCGGCCGCGACGCCGCTGTACGGGCCCCAGCTCGACGGCGACGGGCTGCCCGCGCTGTACGAGGAACTCCGCCGGACGTACGGCCCGGTGGCCCCGGTGACGGTCGCGCCCGGCATCGACGCCTGGCTGGTGCTCGGCCACCGCGAGCTGCTCCAACTCACCCGCGACGAGCAGGACTTCTCGCACGACCCGCGCCGCTGGAGCCTGATGCGCGAGGGCCGGGTGCCGGCCGACTCGCCGATCCTGCCGATGGTCGGCTGGCGGCCCGCGCTGCTGTACGCCGACGGGCAGCAGCACCGCCGGATGCGGGCCGCGGTGTCCGACGCGCTGGCCGGCATCAACGGGCACGAACTGCGCCGCACCGTACGGGCGCAGGCCGAGCAGCTGATCGCCTCGTTCGCCGGGCGCCGGGAGGCCGACCTGGTGCCGCACTACGCGCGCAAGCTCCCCATGCAGGTCATCACGGGGCTGCTCGGCCTGGACGAGCGGACCGGCCAGCAACTGGTGCAGGCCATCGCCGGCATGGCCGTCGGCAACGCGGACTCGGCCAACGCCAACAACCGCATGGGCGTCATCCTGCAGGCGCTGATCGAGGAGAAGCGCAGCAGACCCGGCAGTGACATCACCTCGGCGCTGCTGCAGCACCCTGCCCGGCTGACCGACGAAGAGGTGCTGCACAACCTGGTGGTGATGTTCGTCGCGGGGAACCAGACCACCGTGAACTGGATCGCCACCACCCTGCGCATCCTGCTCTGCGACCCGGCCTTCAGGTCCTCGCTGACCGGCGGGCACCTCACCGTCGACGACGCGCTCGACCTGGTGCTGTGGCGGTTCCCGCCGACCCAGAACTTCCCCGCGCGCTACGCCACCCGTGACCTGAGCTTCGGCGGCCAGGACATCCGCGCCGGAGACATGCTGGTCCTCGGCCTGGCCGCGGCCAACGCGGACCCGGCGGTGCTGCCCGCCGACGGCAGCCCCGTCGTCGGCAACCGCTCCCACCTGGCGTTCGGCGGCGGCCCGCACACGTGCCCCGCGCAGGACCCGGCCAGGCTGATCACCCGTACCGCGGTGGACACCATCAGGCACCGGCTGCCCGACCTGGAACTGGCCGTGCCGGAAGCCGATCTGGCCTGGACCAAGTCGCCGTGGAGTAAGGGGCTCGCCGCGCTCCCGGTGCGCTTCACCGAACCGCATCTGCCGTCCGTACGACCGTCAGGAGAGTCCAGTTGAGCACCTCACCCGGCACACAGCACGAGCCCGCCCCGCCCGCCGGCACACCCCACCGCATGGATCCGGCCGGGGGCTGCCCGCACGCGGACAATGCCAGGCTGCTCGCCCGGGGCGCTGTGGCGACGGTCGTACTCCCCGGCGACGTAGAGGGCATGGTGGTGCTTGGGCACGACGCGCTCAAGGAGTTCCTCGCGCACCCCGATGTCGCCAAGGGCGCGGCGCACTTCACCGCGCTCCAGGAGGGGAAGATCCCCGACGGCTGGCCGCTGAAGACCTTCGCCACCGTGCACGGCATGACCACCGCCGACGACGCGAACCACCGGCGGCTGCGGGCGCTGGTGAGCAGGGCGTTCACCGCCCGCCGGGTGGAGGAACTGCGCCCGCGGATCGAGAAGGTGACCGCCGAGCTGCTCGACGGCCTGGAGCGGGCGGCCCCGACGGACGGCGAGCCCGTCGACCTCCGTGCGCACTTCGCGCTGCCGCTGCCGATGGGCGTCATCTGTGAGCTGCTCGGGGTGGACGCTGGGCACCAGGACCGGCTGCACCACCTCTCGAACCAGGTGGTCGCCACCGACATCGGCCCCCAGGAGGCGATGGCGGCGAACCGGGAGCTGGTGGAGGTACTGGGCACGATCGTCGCCGACCGCACCGGAAAGCCGGGCGAGGACCTCACCAGCGCGCTGATCGCGGCCCGCGAGGCGGACGGGGACCGGCTCGGCCCGCACGAGCTGATCGGCACCCTGCTGCTGATGATCATCGCCGGGCACGAGACCACGCTCAACCTCATCACCAACGCGGTACGTGCGCTCTGCGCCCACCGCGACCAGCTCGAACTGGCCCTGACCGGCGCCGTCTCCTGGCAGGACGTCGTCGAGGAGACGCTGCGCTGGGACGCCCCGGTCAGCTACTTCCCGTTCCGCTACCCCACCCGCGACCTGGAACTGGCCGGCACCGTGATCCCCAAGGGCACTCCGGTGCTGGCCGGTTACTCGGCGGCGGGCCGCGACAAGACGGCGTACGGCCCCGACGCGGACCGCTTCGACGTCACCAGGACCGCCCGCAACCTCTCCCTCGGCCACGGCCCGCACTACTGCCTGGGCGCACCGCTGGCCCGGATGGAGGCCACGATCGCCCTGGAGCGGCTGTTCACCCGCTTCCCGGACCTGGACCTGGCGGTCCCGGAGACGGAAGCGGCCCTGCCCCGGCACGCGAGCTTCGTCGGCAACAGCGTCCGGAGACTGCCGGTGCGGCTGCGGCGGGAGGCGGCGGGGACGGCCGGGGGCAGCTGATCCTGTGACCCGCGCGGGCACGGCCGGGAGCAGCTGAGGCCGTGGTCCGCGCGGGGCTTCAGTCGGAGTTGGCTGTCTTCGCGATCCGGTAGGTCACCTCGTAGTCCCAATTGCGCAGACCGGAGCTGCCTTTGAAGCACCACAGCTTCTCTCCGCCGTGCAGCTCGGCGACCGGGATGTGGAAGTCCAGTGTGCCCAGGACCATATCCGAGGCGAAGACGCCGTCGATGCCGGTACGGGCCTGCTCGCCGGCGTCGATCACTTGCCGGCCCGCGCCGTCGGGCGGCGGGGTGACGCTGTCGACGGCCCGGGTCATGGCCTTGAGCATCGGGCCGTACTTCTTCCCCCAGTCCTTGCTGAAATCCTCCCGGTAGGCAGCGATTCCGACGTGAATGGTGGCGGTGGTCAGGACTTCATCCTGGAAGACCAGGGCTTCGTTCTGATGGAGATGAATGACCTGTCCGTCACTGATGCCGGTCGGGTAGGTAAGGATTGCGGTGCGGCGGCCGTCACAAATGATGCCGCCCGCCATATAGACGTTGTCGCCACCGAGATTGTCATCGGTATCCTTGCAGTGCATTTTGACCAGTGCGATACGAATCCGCGCCTTGGTGCCCGCCATGGCATTCTCCCTCTCCCGGGGAATGCGGGGCAGTCGCCCGCACACGCGCCCGCGTGCACGCAGGAATGCGCGCGGACCACTGCCCCATCTTCACGGATTGTCGGAGGGTCAGGCCACCGGGATCTTGGTGATCCGGTAGGTGACCTCGTACTCCCACCTGCCCATCCAGGTGCCGCCCTTGACCCGCCACAGCTTCTCGCCCGCGTGCAGCTCGGACACCGGGAAGCTGAAGGTCAGCCGGCCGAGGAGGTCGTCCGGGTCGATGATCGAGAAGATCTCGGTCATGGTCTGCTCGCCGGCCTCGATCAGCCGCTGACCTGTGTTCCCGCTGCTCGGGTCGACCTGGTTGACGGCATCCGTCAGTTGCTTCAGGGCGGCTCCGTACTTCCCGCCCCAGTCCTTGCTGAAGTCCTCGTCGTACGCCGCCACGCCGACGTGCAGGGTGTCGGTGACGTCGAGCTCGCCCTGGAACATCAGGGCCTCGCTCTGGTCGAAGAGGACGGTCTGCCCTTCGTTGATGTCGAGCGGCCGGGTCAGGACCGGATAGCGGTGCTCGCCACCGATGACGCCGCCCACGAGGTAGAACTCATCGCCGCCGAGATTGTCCTCGGTGTCGAGACAGTGCACCTTGACCAGCTCGATGCGCACATTCGCTTTGGTACTTGCCACGGCATTGTTTCCTTCCGAAGAAACGGATTGACGTGCTGCGAGCGTGTAGTTGAGCGTTGATTTGTTTGTGGTGCGAAGCGATTTCAGCGTGGCGAATCGGAGTCGCTCGCGACAGCTTTATTCTGGCCAGGCGTCAAATGTCCTGAACGTGCCGGGGACCTCTGATGCGCGAATCGACTGCTGCTCTGCATGTGAATGGTGTGGCTGTGGCCCAGTATTCGTACGTGACCTGAATTCGTTGAATTCGCGTCTTCCTGGTGTCAGCCGTCCTGCGGGCAGAGGACGGAGATCTGTTGGACGAGGTTGTTGCCGAAGCCGCCGCGGTTCCACGGCTGGGCGAGGGGCTGGGTGTTGCCCTCGGCATCGGTGGCGCGGGCGCTGAGCACATGGCTGCCGGGTGCCGCCGTCCAGGACGCCTGCCACTGCCGCCAGGCCCAGCCGTGTTCGTCCGGCGAAGCGAGCGTTGCCGCACTCCAGGAGCGTCCGCCGTCCGTGCTCACCTCGACCGTCGTGACAGGGGCGTACCCGGACCAGGCCCGGCCCTCCAGCAGTACCCGGCCGGGTCGCACGACGCGGGTCCTGGACATGAAGTCCGGGAACCCGGGCGGGATCATCAGCGCGCGCGGGGAGATCCGGGTGACCGGCTCGCCCGGATCGTCGGCCTCCTGCCGGTAGCGGTAGGCCACCGCCTGCTGGAATCCGGTGAACGGGGTGTCGGTGAGCGTGATCTCGCGAAGCCACTTCACGTGTGCCATGCCGTACCAGCCGGGAACCACCAGCCGCAGGGGATGGCCGTGCTGGGGTGGCATGGGCCCGCCATTCATGCCGTACGCCACCAGCACCTCCGGATACGGATCGCTGCCGGCGGCCACCGTCAGCGGCAGACTCCGCTGGTAGTCTTGCTCGACGCCGCGCTCGACACCGTGGTCGGCTCCGCTGAAGACGGCCTCGACGGCATCCGGCTCCACCCCGGCCTCGGCGAGCAGCAAGCGCAGCGGCACCCCGGTCCACTCGGCTGTTCCGACCGCCTCGACCAGCCACGGCTGGCTCACCGGCCGTGGCGTGAGCCGCGCCCGGCCGTTGCCCGCGCACTCCATCGTCACGCGGTGGGTGACGGCCGGGAACGACCGCAGGGTCTCTATGTCCAGCGTCAGCGGTGTCCGGACCCGGCCGCCCACGGTGAGCCGCCAGTCGTCGGCCCGGGCGGCGGGGATGTCGTAATGGATCAGTACGTAATGCAGTCCGGGCGGGGTGAGGTCGTAACGCAGGGCCTCCAGCGGCAGACCGTGGTTACGGGCCGCGAGTGCGAGTTCCTCCAGACTGATCCCGTCGGCGGGGTCCGCGAGGCGTCCTGGTGGGCTGATGTCGCCAATGCGTCCATCCATGACCTCATGGTGCTCTCCCGGCCGGGCTCGGGCACCTGGTGGAATTGCGAGGCTCTCCGACCGGCGGGATGCTGGATATGTCAGCCTTTGCGGCGTCCGATTCCCGTGCCGCTGATGGGAGCGTCAGAGCGTCGGCGCACCACCGCTCGCCGGCGGCCCAGCAGGGGATAGGCGGCCGGGTGGGAAGCGGTCCGCGTCCCGTCAAGGAGATGGCCATGGACGTCAGCACTCTGGAAGCGATGAGGACCGCGCTGCGCGGTCCGGTCATCGGCCCGCAGGACCCGGAGTACACCGAGGCTCGCAAGATCTACAACGCGATGATCGACAGGCGCCCGGCCGCCATCGTGCGGTGCGCGGACGCGGCGGACGTCATGGCCGCGGTCGATTTCATCCGCGACCACGGTCTCGAACTCGCCGTCCGGGGCGGCGGACACAGTGGTGCCGGCCAGTGCCTGGTCGATGGCGGCGTCACCATCGACCTGTCGCCGATGCGCTGGGTGCGCGTCGACCCTGCCGCGAAGACAGCCTGGGTCGGTGGCGGCAGTACGCTCGGCGACCTCGACCACGCCGCCCATGCCTTCGGTCTGGCCACCCCGGCCGGCATCATGTCGACGACGGGCGTCGGGGGCCTCACCCTCGGGGGCGGGCACGGCCATCTCACCCGCAAGTACGGTCTGACGGTGGACAACCTGCTGGCCGCGGACGTGGTACTCGCCGACGGCAGCTTCGTCACCGCGAGCGAGACCGAGCACCCGGACCTGTTCTGGGCACTGCGCGGCGGCGGCGGGAACTTCGGCATCGCCACCTCGTTCAGCTTCCGGCTGCACCCGGTGCACACCGTGGGTCTCGCGGTCACCTTGTGGCCGGTCGACCACATCCGCGAAGTGCTGCGGTGGTATCGCGACTTCCTGCCGCAGGCGTCCGAGGACCTGAACGGCTTCTTCGCGGTGCTCGCGGTTCCGCCCGGTCCCCCATTCCCGGAAGAGATACACGGCCACAAGATGTGCGGCGTCGTGTGGTGCTGGACGGGCGACCCGGGCCGCACCGAGGAGGCTCTGACGCCCGTGAACGAAGCAGGCCCGCCGGCCTTCCACTTCACGGCACCGATGCCGTACCCCATGCTGCAGAGCATGTTCGACGAGCTGATACCCGCCGGCCTCCAGTGGTACTGGCGCGGGGACTTCTTCGACCGGATCACGGATGAAGCCATCGAGGTGCACGCCAAATACGCCGAGAACCTCCCCACCGACCTGTCGACCATGCACCTCTACCCGGTCGACGGGGCCGCCCACCGTGTCGGCCAGGGGGACACCGCGTGGTCCTACCGGGACGCTGTCTGGTCCGGCATCATCGGCGGCGTCGACCCCGACCCGGCCAACGCCGAGACCGTCAAGCAGTGGTGCGTCGACTACTGGGCGGAGCTGCACCCGCACTCCATGGGCGGTGGCTACGTGAACTTCCTCGGTGCGGGCGAGAGCCAGGACCGGGTCAAAGCCACCTACCGTGGCCACTACGACAGGCTCGCGGCAGTCAAGCGAACCTACGACCCGAACAACCTCTTCCACGCCAACCAGAACATCGCGCCGGCCCAGTAACCACCGACCGCACCGGTCCCGGAAGACCTCTGAAGAGGACCATCGAAACCCCGAAAACCCCAGGTCAGGGCCAGACCAGACAATAGGGCTGATGCCCCGCCTCATGCAGCCGATGGCTGAAGTCCTGCCATTCGTGCAGCAGTTGGTACACGTAGTACGCGTCCCGCGGCCCCCCGCGATCCGGCACCGTCGACCAGATGAAGGCCGCCGCGCCCACCGACTCCTCGCCGATGCCGCGCAGCGGGTCGACGACCGTCATGGGGAGCTTGACCACCGCGTAGTCGGGGTGCAGGACGACCAGCTCCAGCGGGGGGACCTTGTGCAGCGGTATTCCCTCGATGCCGGTCAGGACCATCGCCGCCACCGTCTCCGGCTTGATCTTGGAGAACATGCCACCCATGCCCAGCTCGTCGCCGCCCAGCTCCTCCGGGCGCATCGAAATGGGCACGCGGGCCGCAGTGGCTCCATCGGGGGCGCCGAAGTACTTGTAGGTCACCCCCACCCGGCCACTCCTGCTTTCCATCCGCGCGTCAGTCATTTTTTCACGGTCCCGACGGTGCCGGCCGCGCTGGGTCCGCTCGGGACCCAGGTCGTCGGTCCCCTCGCCCACTTCGCCACCGCGATACATATCTCCACCCGACCACTCGCGGCCGTGGCCGCGCAACCCGATCATCGTGACAGTGACCTCCCCCACGGATGTGCGGTGAAACACCTGTCCGCAAGTCCGTCCGGGGCTCTGACACCATGGCTTGTGTGAGCTTCCCCTATGACGCCCCAGTTTCGCAGACGCTTTTCGACCGCGCGTCCCTTGTGACGCCCGGAGGCGTGAACTCTCCGGTCCGCGCATTCAAAGCCGTGGGCGGTACGCCCCGGTTCATGGTGTCCGGTGCCGGTCCGTACCTCACCGATGCCGACGGCCGTGAGTACGTCGACCTCGTGTGTTCGTGGGGGCCGATGATCCTCGGCCACGCCCACCCCGAGGTCGTCGCGGCCGTGCAGGAGGCCGTCGCGCGCGGCACGTCCTTCGGTACGCCCGGTGAGGGCGAGGTCACGCTCGCCGAGGAGATCGTCGCCCGGATCGCGCCCGTCGAGCAGGTACGGCTCGTGTCGAGCGGTACCGAAGCGACCATGTCGGCCATCCGTCTCGCCCGCGGTTTCACCGGCCGCGCCAAGGTGGTGAAGTTCGCGGGCTGCTACCACGGCCACGTGGACGCGCTGCTCGCCGCCGCCGGATCGGGTCTCGCGACCTTCGCCCTGCCCGACACGCCGGGTGTCACGGGCGCCCAGACCGGCGACACGGTTGTCCTTCCGTACAACGATCTCGACGCCGTACGAGCAGCCTTCGCCGCGCACCCCGGCGACGTCGCCTGCGTCATCACCGAGGCATCGCCCGGCAACATGGGCGTCGTGCCGCCGGGGGAGGGCTTCAATCAGGGGCTCAAGGACCTGTGCGCCGAAAATGGCGCGTTGTACATCTCCGACGAGGTCATGACGGGCTTCCGTACCAGCAGGGCCGGCTGGTACGGCATCGATGGCGTCGCACCCGACCTGATGACCTTCGGCAAGGTCATGGGCGGCGGCTTCCCCGCCGCCGCGTTCGGCGGTCGCCGGGACGTCATGGCACATCTCGCGCCCGAGGGCCCGGTCTACCAGGCGGGCACCCTCTCCGGTAACCCGGTCGCCACCGCCGCCGGGCTCGCCCAGCTGCGGCTGCTCGACGACGCGGCGTACGCGTTGGTCGACGCGGTGTCCGCGGAGATCCGCGCGCTCGTCACCGGGGCGCTCACCAAGGAGGGCGTCGCCCACCGTGTCCAGACGGCGAGCAATATGTTCTCCGTCTTCTTCACGGCCGACGAGGTCCGCGACTACGACGACGCGAAGAAGCAGGAGGCCTTCCGCTTCACCGCCTTCTTCCACTCGATGCTCGCCGACGGCGTCTATCTGCCGCCCTCGGCCTTCGAGTCGTGGTTCGTCTCGACGGCGCACGACGACCGTGCCGTCGAGCGCATCGCCGCCGCGCTGCCGGCCGCCGCCCGCGCCGCCGCCGAGGTGACCGCATGAGCGAGCCGACCAGCAGGGCGGCGGACGAGCTGACCGTGGTCCACCTGATGCGCCACGGCGAAGTGCACAACCCCGACGGGGTCCTGTACGGCCGCCGCTCCGGCTATCACCTCTCCGATCTTGGCCGGCAGATGGCCGACCGGGTCGCCGAGCACCTGGAGGGCCGCGACATCACCCATGTCGCCGCCTCCCCGCTGGAGCGCGCCCAGGAGACCGCGGCGCCGGTCGCCAAGTCGCACAGCCTGGAGCTGGTCACCGACGACCGGCTGCTCGAAGCGGGCAACGTCTTCGAGGGCAAGACCTTCGGTGTCGGCGACGGCGCGCTACGCAGGCCCGCCAACTGGAAGCACCTGACGAACCCGTTGCGCCCGTCCTGGGGCGAGCCGTACGTCGAGCAGGCCGCCCGGATGATGGCCGCGCTGAACGCCGCGCGCGACGCGGCCCGCGGTCACGAGGCGGTGTGCGTGAGCCATCAGCTGCCGATCTGGACCGTACGCAGCTTCGTCGAGCGCCGGCGGCTGTGGCACGATCCGCGCAGGCGGCAGTGCACGCTGGCCTCGCTCACCACCTTCACCTTCCGGGGCGACAAGATCGTCTCGGTGGGTTACAGCGAGCCGGCCCGCGACCTCGTACCGGCGCATCTGCTGGCCGGGGCGAAGCCCGTCAAGGGACAGGGCAAGGCATTTGGCGCGTAATCGCCGATAGATCTCCGACGGATCGTCGATAGATCGCCGATGGGTGAACGGCAAGCAGCCGGTAAATGGCCGGTAAAAGATCAGCAATATTCGGCCATGACTGAGGAAAAAGTACGCCTGCACCGGAACCTACGTGTTCGTCACGTCATCTCACCCGATGTCCATTTCTATGGACGACGAGTAGGACGAGTAGGGCGAGTTCGGATGGGGGACGGTATGCGCGACATCAGTCGAAGGGGTCTGCTGGGACTGGGAGTTGGGGCGGCGGCCGCGGTCGGGATCGCCGGCTGCGGTGCCTCCGGTTCGGGCTCGGGGCGGCCAGGGTCCGGCAAGGGCGGAGGCGGGGGCGAGCCCGGCAAGGAGCCCGAGATACGCCTCATAGGCGACGGCTCCACCGCCGACACCGGCAAGCAGCCGCACCAGCCCAAGAAGCCCGTCCCCCTGGAGCCCGGCGAGACCCCGCCGCAGTTCGTGATCTTCTCCTGGGACGGTGCGGGCGAGGTCGGCAACGGCCTCTTTCCGCGCTTCCTGAAGGTCGCCAAGGACCACGACGCGGCGATGACCTTCTTCCTCTCCGGCGTCTACCTGCTGCCCGAGTCGAAGAAGGACCTCTACAAGCCGCCGAACAACCCGGTCGGCGCCTCCGACATCGGCTACCTCACCGACGACCACATCAAGGCCACGCTCAAGGGCGTACGCCAGGCCTGGCTCGACGGCCACGAGATAGGCACCCACTTCAACGGGCACTTCTGCGCGGGCTCCGGCTCCGTCGGCAACTGGACGCCCGCCCAGTGGGAGAGCGAGACCGCCCAGGCGAAGTCCTTCGTCACCGAGTGGAAGACCAACAGCGGCTGGACCGACCTCGACCCGCTGCCCTTCGACTACGAGAAGGAGCTCGTCGGCGCCCGTACGCCGTGCCTCCTCGGCCAGGACAACCTCCTGCCGACCGCGAAGAAGCTCGGCTGGCGCTACGACGCCAGCTCGCCCGGCGGCCGTCAGATGTGGCCCGTCAAGCGCAAGGGCCTGTGGGACCTGCCGCTGCAGGCCGTGCCGTTCCCGGGGCATTCCTTCGAGGTGCTCTCGATGGACTACAACATGCTCGCGAACCAGTCGAAGAATTCGACCAAGGGCCCGCCCGCGCGTTACCCGGGATGGAAGCAGGAGGCCGCGGGCGCGTATCTCGCCGGCTTCAAGCGCGCGTACGAGAGCAATCGCGCGCCCTTCTACATCGGCAACCACTTCGAGCAGTGGAACGGCGGCATCTACATGGACGCCGTCGAAGAGGCGATCAAGGGCATGGCCGGGAAGAAGGACGTACGCCTGGTCTCCTTCCGGCAGTTCTGCGACTGGCTCGACGTCCAGGACCCGGCGGTGCTCGCCAAACTGCGTTCCCTCGAAGTCGGCCAGGCACCGACCGGCGGCTGGAAGAGCTTCCTTAGCGCGTCTTGACAAGGGGCTTTACGGGCACCACGGGGGGCGCGGAAGATCACTGGAACGCCCATGCGAAACTTTTCACATGAGCCTTAGCCGCGCCCCCCGCCGCCGCTCGAACCGCACCCGCCACGCTGCCGCGGCGGCGGCCGTCGCGGTCGTCGGCGCGCTGACCCTGTCGGCGTGCGGAGGCGACGGGAGTACGTCGTCGGGCACCGGCGGCGCCAAGTTCGTCACCGGCGACAGCGGTATCTCCACCGTCGCCAAGGGCGACCGGCAGGACGCGCCCAAGCTCGACGGCACGACCCTCGAAGGCAAGAAGCTCGATGTCGGCGACTTCTTGGGCAAGGTCGTCGTCATGAATGTCTGGGGCTCCTGGTGCCCGCCCTGTCGCGCCGAGGCACCGCATTTCTCGAAGGTCGCCAAAGAGACGAAGTCCGACGGCGTCGAGTTCGTGGGGATCAACACCCGCGACGACTCCAAGGGCCCGGCGCTCAAGTTCGAGGAAGATTACGGCGTCGCCTATCCGAGCCTGTACGACCCGATCGGCAAGCTCATTCTGCGCTTCCCCAAGGGCAGCCTGAATCCGCAGGCCATTCCGTCGACGATCGTCATCGACCGGGAGGGCCGGATCGCGGCCCGCACGCTCACCGCCCTCAATGAGAAGAAGCTGCGCCAGATGATCGACCCGTTGATCGCGGAGAAGTGATCCTGTGAGTGTTCTGGCCGCAGCGATCTCCGATCCGAACCCGACGGTTCTGAGCGGTGCACTGCTCCTCGCGGTACCGATCGCAGTCGCCGGCGGTCTCGTCTCCTTCTTCTCGCCCTGTGTGCTGCCGCTCGTCCCCGGCTATCTGTCGTACGTCACCGGCATCAGCGGCACCGACCTCGCGGAGGCCAAGCGCGGCCGGATGGTCGCGGGGGCCTCGCTCTTCGTCCTCGGATTCACCGCCGTGTTCGTCTCCGGCGGGGCGCTCTTCGGCTACTTCGGCTCGACCCTCCAGGAGCACCAGCAGATCCTCTCCAAGGTGCTCGGCGGGCTGATGATCCTGATGGGCATCTTCTTCATGGGCATGATGCCCTGGCTCACCCAGCGCGAATTCCGCTTCCACAAGCGGCCGGTGGCCGGGCTGGTGGGCGCGCCCGTCCTGGGCGCCCTGTTCGGCATCGGCTGGACGCCCTGCATCGGCCCGACACTCGCCGCCGTGCAGACGCTGGCCTTTACCGAGGCGAGCGCGGGGCGCGGGGCGATACTGACCGTCGCGTACTGCCTCGGACTCGGGCTGCCCTTCGTGCTCGCCGCGGTGGCGTTCCGCAAGGCGCTCGGCGCGTTCGGCTGGATGAAGAAGCACTACGCCTGGGTGATGCGCATCGGCGGGCTGATGATGATCGCGACCGGCCTGCTGCTTGTCACCGGCGTCTGGGACAGCCTCGTCCAGGACATGCAAGGCTGGACCAACGGCTTCACGGTGGGGATCTAGTTCCATGAGCAAGACCAAGACAGAGTCCGCGGGCACCTCCGTGGAATCCGACGAGCAGGCAGCCGGGGCCCAGCTGTCGACGGCGCCCCGCGAGGAATCCGTGCTCAGCGGGCCCACGCTCGGCGTGATCGGCTGGGCGCGCTGGTTCTGGCGGCAGCTGACCTCGATGCGGGTGGCGCTGCTGCTGCTCTTCATGCTGTCGCTCGGCTCGATCCCCGGCTCGCTGATCCCGCAGACCAGCGTCGACGAGGGCAAGGTCGCCGACTTCCGCGAGCTGCACAAGACGCTCTCGCCGATCTACGACGACCTGGGCCTGTTCCACGTCTACAGCTCGGTGTGGTTCTCCGCGATCTACCTGCTCCTCTTCATCTCCCTCATCGGCTGCATCGTGCCGCGTACCTGGCAGTTCGTCGGCCAGCTCCGCAGCCGCCCGCCGGCCGCGCCCAAGCGCCTGAACCGGCTGCCCGCGTACACGACCTGGCGCACCGACGCCGAGCCCGAGCAGGTGCGCGAGGCTGCGCTGGCGATGATGAAGAGCCGCCGCTACCGGGCGCACCCGACGGGCGACGCCGTCGCCGCGGAGAAGGGCTACCTCCGCGAGACCGGCAACCTCCTCTTCCACACCGCGCTCATTGTGATGCTGGTGTCGTTCGCCACCGGGCAGCTCTTCAAGTCCGAGGGCGGCAAGCTGGTCGTCGAGGGCGGTGGCTTCGCCAACACGCTCACGCAGTACGACGACTTCAAGTCCGGGACCCTCTTCGACAAGGACCACGACCTGGCGCCCTTCAGCTTCCAGCTGGAGAAGTTCGACGGGACGTACGAGCGCACAGGCCCCCAGCGGGGCACACCCCGTGTCTACGAGGCGCACGTGAAGTACGCGAAGGGTTCGGACGGCCCGGAGAAGAAAGCCGTCATCGAGGTCAACTCGCCGCTGACGGTCGACGGCTCGAAGGTCCACCTCATCGGGCATGGCTACGCGCCGGTCGTCACCGTCAGGGACGGCAAGGGCAAGAAGGTCTTCTCCGGCGCGGTCCCCATGCTGCCGATGGACTCCAACGTCACCTCGTCCGGCGCGGTCAAGATCATGGACGGCTACCGCGACAAGACCGGCAAGAAGGACCAACTGGGCTTCCAGGCCTTCTTCGTACCGACGTTCGCGGGCGCCGGCCAGGGCACGATGCTCTCCCAGTACCCCGGCCTCGACGACCCGCGCCTCGCGCTCAACGCCTTCCACGGCAGCCTCGGCGTCGACGCGGGGCTGGCCCAGAACGTGTACCAGCTCGACAAGCGCAAGATGAAGCCGTTCAAGGACGCCAAGGGCGCGGACCTCAAGCAGCGCCTCGCCCCGGGCGAGACCATGAAGCTGCCGGGCGGCGCGGGCACGGTCACGTTCGAGAAGGACGTGAAGGAGTGGGCGACGTTCCAGATCTCCCAGCAGCCCGGCACCCAGCTGGCGCTGATCGGAGCCGTCGCCGCGATCGCGGGCCTGTCGGGCTCGCTGTTCATCCAGCGGCGCCGGATCTGGATCCGGGCCGCACGCGGCAAGGACGGCGTCACCGTCGTCGAGATGGCGGGACTCGGCCGCAGCGAGTCCACGAAGCTCCCCGAGGAACTGGCCGACCTGGCCGCCAAGCTCAACACCGAGGCGCCGACCGCGCCGAGTGCGCCCCCGGCGCCCGACCCCGCAGATCCTGCTGAACCCGCCGAAGGAGCCCGCGCGTGAATCTCGCGGCCGAGACCAACGAGAACCTCGCCAACATCAGCAATGTGCTGATCTATTCGTCGATGGCCATCTATCTGCTGGCCTTCTTCGCCCACATCGCCGAGTGGGTCCTCGGCAGCCGCAGCAAGGTCGGCCGCACGGCCGCCGCGCTGACGGGCCGGGCGACACCTGCGTCGGCGCAGGCCGCTGCCCCGGCCGCCGGCTCGGTCGCCGTACTCGACAAGCCGCAGGTCGTCACCCGCGCCCCGGCCGGCTCCCGTGACGTCCCGGACGGCCCCGGCGCGGCCGGCGGCACGGAGAAGGGCGACCTCTACGGACGCGTCGCCATCTCCCTGACCGCCCTGGCGTTCCTCATCGAGGCGGGCGGTGTGGTGGCCCGCGCGATGTCGGTGCAGCGCGCGCCGTGGGGCAACATGTACGAGTTCTCGATCACCTTCTCCACAGTGCTCGTCGCGGTCTACCTGATCTTCCTGGCCGCCAAGAAGAACGTCCGCTGGGCGGGCCTGCCGCTGGTCACCACGGTCCTCCTGGACCTGGGCATCGCCACCAAGTGGCTCTACACCGACAGCGACCAGCTGGTCCCGGCGCTCGACTCGTACTGGCTGTGGATCCACGTATCCACCGCGATCTTCTGCGGCGCGGTCTTCTACCTCGGCGCGGTCGGCTCGGTGCTCTACCTCTTCCGCGACTCGTACCAGGCAAAGCTCGCCGACGGCCGCAAGCCCGGCCTGTTCGCCACGTCGGTCCTGGAGCGACTGCCGTCGGCGGCGACGCTGGACAAGTTCGCGTACCGCGTGAACGCGGCCGTCTTCCCGCTGTGGACGTTCACGATCATCGCGGGCGCGATCTGGGCGGGCGACGCGTGGGGCCGCTACTGGGGCTGGGACCCCAAGGAGGTCTGGTCCTTCATCACGTGGGTCGCGTACGCCTGCTACCTGCACGCCCGCGCGACGGCAGGCTGGAAGGGCCGTAAGGCGGCGTACCTGGCGCTGTTCGCGTTCGGCTGCTGGATGTTCAACTACTACGGTGTGAACATCTTCCTGAACGGCAAGCACTCGTACGCGGGCGTCTGACGCGTCCTGATACCGCTGTTTTTCGGCTACCTGGGCCGGTTTCCTGCGACGTGGGTCGCGGGGGACCGGCCTTTTCCGTACGCGCGCGCACTCGCTACGGCGTGACCGCGATCGCGTCCAGTTGCGCGCGCAGGTAGGTGTGCGAGTCGACCGGTTCGTACGCCACCCGCCCGCCCGGCCCCGGGATCGGCGCGACCGTGGTGTGCGGGTCGCACTCGTAGAAATAAACCAGCGACATGAGTTCCTCGGTGGGTACGTCGGCCGGGGGCGGCAGGACCCGGTGGCGGCCCGAGCGCCAGCGGTCGCCCGTCCAACGGGCCATCAGGTCACCGATGTTGACGGTGAATGCGTCGGCGTCGTACGGCGCGTCCTCCCAGCCGCCCTCGTCCGTGAACACTTGCAGGCCGCCCTTGCCGGCCTGGCGGTCGAGGAGGGTGACCGTGCCGAAGTCGGTGTGCGGGCCGATACGGAACTGGCCGGGTTGCGCCTCGCCGACGGTATCCGTCCCCGGATACCAGTTGATGTTGAAGCCCCAGGTGGGGTGCGCGGTGTGCCGGGTGAAGAAGTCCTCGGGGGCGCCCAGGGCGACCGCGAGGAGTTCCAGGAGCTGGTCGGAGAGGGTCCGCAGCTGGGCGAGATACGTCTCGACCAGGCCCTGGAGAGACGGGGATGCCTCGGGCCACCGGTTGGGCAGGAACCACTCCGCGTCCGTCGCGGCGTCCCCGGTCGGCTGGTCCGCCGCGAACGACAGCGACTCCTTGAGGTCGGGCGGCGTCGGGGTCCCCTCCGCGTACCCGTTGGCCTCGGCGCCGGGCCCGAGCCACCCGCGCCCCCCGACCCGTACGGCCAACGGCTCCTTGGCGGCGTACGGCAGCCGGAAGAACTCCCGGGCGGCTTCCCGGATGCGCGTCCCCAGCGTCATGTCCACACCGTGCCCGGTGACCAGCAGGAAGCCGGCCGTCCGCAGGGCCCGGTCGACGGTCACGGCGGTCCGGGCACGGGCGTCCGCGTCGCCGGACAGCCAGGGGCGCAGGTCGACGGTGGGGATACGGGGCGGCTGATCCATGCCGCCCACTCTCCCGGCCACGCCGCACCGGGGTAATGCCCCGGGCCACGAGTGCACTCGACCGGGCGACGGGCTCAGGACCCTGCGGGTGTCAGGGGGCAGGTGTCAGGGAGCGATGAAGTCGTTCTTCACGGCGCCGATGAAGCGGCCCCAGGCGCGGGCGGGCAGCACGAGCGCGGGGCCTTGGGGGACCTTGGAGTCCCGGACGGGGACTGTGCCGGGGAGGCCGTGGGCGACCTCGACGCAGTGGCCGCCGTCACCGTTGCTATGGCTGCTCTTCCGCCAGAGGGCGGCGCTCAAGTCGCCGTGCATACTTGCCATTTCGGTAGTCCTCGGCCGCACTCTCGATCAGGGACAGGGAAGCCTCCGGCGGTAGTGCGGCGGCCCTGAGCCGATCGTAGGCCTTCATGTACTGCTTCACGACTCCCGGGTCGTCGATGACTTGACCGTTGTACATGCCTTCGGTGTACATGAGCGGCGGGGCATCACCGAAGGTCATGAGCCTTGTCGTACCCATCATGAAGGGGTGCGCTCCGGTATTCCACGGAAGGATCTGTGGAATGAATCGGCGCTTCCGGGCTACGGCAGCGATGTGGGCGAGCTGCTCGGCCATCTCGTCGTCAGTGACGAGTGGTTGGTGCAGGATCGACTCGTGCAACACGACCCAGGACTCGGGTCCTTGCGCGTCCTCGAAGAGCCACGCCCGGTCTCTACGTGCCTTGACCTTGGCTGCGGCCTCTTCGTCAGTCCCCATGGGGAACGAGGCTTGGACAACCGCCCGAATGTACGGCTCCAACTGGAGTGGCCCCGGGATCAATGCCGGGCCCCACTCCTCGATCTCCTGGGCGCGTTGCTCCTGTTCCAGGACGTCAGCAAAGTATTCCGCGTGACCGGCCTTGCGCGCCTTCCGTACGTCCTCGCAGCGCCGCGCAAAGAACCCGTCGGTCTTCAGGACCTTGTCGACGTGCACGGCCAGATCGTGCGGCATCCGCCGCTCACCGCGCTCGATCTCGCTTAGGTGGCTGTGCCCGTAGAAGCTCCCCTCGACCAGCTGCTGTTGCGTGAGCCCAGCCTCCTCCCGCTTCCACCGCAATTCCTTGCCGTAGAACGTGGGGACGCCCGCCGAGCCGTCGATTTCTTTACGTCGTGTCATGAGCCCACCGCCATTGATGCGTGCGGCCGTGCCATACCGTGCCGCTGATTCCACAGCTATGTCCGGACAGGCCCCGACACTTCCCGCGAAGAGTCCAACTCCGATCCTCGGAATCGCAGTTCACCATCGGGAGCCCAAACCTCTTTTACGGTACGTCGTCCCGCGTCAAGGTGTGACCGATTCGTCACATAGAGCACACGGAAGGTACTCCCCCCATGACCGACGACGTACGCGACTGTGCGGAACAACTCCGCACCGCGCTAGGGCCTGTTGCGAAAGTGGATCTTGACTGTGAAACGATCACGGTGTGGCGCGTGGAGATCTGACAGACGAACAGTGGGTACGGCTGGAACCGCTCTTGCCGAAGGGCAGTAAGTCCGGCCGACCGCCGATATGGCCCAGGCGGCAGCTGATCAACGGCATACGGTGGCGGACCCGGGCCGGCACGCCGTGGCGGGATGTGCCCGAGCGGTACGGGCCGTGGGACCGGGTCTACGATCTGTTCCGGCGCTGGCAGCGGGACGGCACCTGGAAGCGGATCTTCACCGAACTGCAGGCCCAGGCCGACGCGAAGGACCTGATCACCTGGGATGTGAGTGTCGACTCAACGGTGTGCCGAGCCCCATCAGCACGCCGCCGGTGCGGTGAAAAGGGGGATCTCCAGAAGGAGCCGCCCGGAGGTGTCGAGACCGAGCCGGACGACCACGGGCTCGGGCGCTCACGCGGTGGGGCTGACCACCAAGATTCACCTCGCGGTCGAGCAGGGGGCAAAAACCCATGTCCATCGTGATCACGGCCGGGCAGCGCGGCGATTCCCCGCAGTTCGAACCGGTACTTGAGCGCATCCGGGTACCCCGCAAGGGGCTGGGGCGTCCCCCGCAAACGGCCCCGCCAAAGTCCGCGCCGACAAGGCGTACGGCTCCCGGAAGAATCGCGCCTACCTGCGCAGACGCGGGATCCGCTGCACGATCCCGGAGAAGAAGGACCAGATCCGCAACCGCAGGAAGCTTGGTTCCCGTGGCGGCCGACCGCCGAAGTTCGACAAGGCCGACTACCGCGAACGCCACGCAGTCGAGTGCGGGATCAACCGCCTCAAACGTCACCGGGCCGTCGCCACGAGATACGACAAACTCGCCGTCCGCTACGAAGCCACCATCCTCGTCGCAGCCATCAATGAGTGGCTGTGACCAGCACTTTCGCAACAGGCCCTAGAAGCGAACGGCATTACGCTGCCCTCGCTCGGCATCGACCCGGTGACCTTCGCGGGCAGCTACCCGCCACCCCACGCCGACCTCATCAGCCTCGGCGCCTGCAACACGACCACCGCCCGCAAGCTGACCGAGGCTCTGCTCAAGGCGGCGGCCAGGTGAATCCGTACCCCTTCGAGCTCCGACTGCTCGCGTTCCCCATCGCCGTTCCGCAGCTGCGCCACGCCCTTCGCCTGCACGTGGGCGAACCGTGCCCCGACGTACAGCTCTGCGTCAGCGAACTGCTCAGCAACGTGATCCAGCACCTGGGCGAGGGCATCCCCGTCACGGTGAGCATCACCCGCACCGCCGCTCACCACACCCGAGTGGCGGTCACCGACCCGGACCCGCGAGTCTGGCCCGTACTCCGACAGGCGGCCGACCACGACGAATCCGGGCGCGGCCTGGCCCTCCTGGATGCGGTCGCACTGCGCTGGGGCGTGGAGCAGGGCCCAAGCAGCAAGACGCTGTGGTGCGAACTGGCGGGCTCATAGTGCGACTTGGATACCGTCGACCGCTTCACCACGCTGAAGTAGCAGGCGCTGGCGGCTAAGGATCAACCGTGATCGCGTCGAGTTTGGCGCGCAGGTAGTTGTGCGAGCCGACCGGTTCGTGCGCCACCAACCCATCCGGAGCCGGGATCGGTGCCACCGTGGTGTGCGCCTCGCGCTCATAGAAGTAGACCCGCGACATGAGTTCCTCGGTGGGTACGTCGGCCGGGGGAGGCCGCGCTGAAGTGGACCGGTCGGGGTGCCTGGCTATGTGCCTGAGTGCGGGTTCCGGACCGCCTCCTGTGGCCGCGTACGTCAACCGGCCCGCTGAACGCCAGGTAGGCCTCAGGTGCAGCAGCTTTTAGAACAAATGTGCACAGCTGTCGTTGCGTCAGACTATGATCACGAACTGTGCACATCTGTGCGCCACTTGAGGGGGATGCGTGAAGTTCGGGAAGAGTGTCGCCGTCACTGGCGCGTTGGCCCTGAGTTTGACCATGCTGACGCAGGCGCAGGCAGTCGAACCAGACCAACTGCAGCAAGAGATCGACAGCGTTCTGGCGAAGACTGAGGGCGGCGCCCAGATCAGTCGAAATGAGATCGCCTGGGAAGGCGGGAAGGTCACGATGACCTTCCCGCTGCCGGGTGAGGAAGTTGCCCCGCCGGCCAGTCCAGCTGCGGTTGCACTTCAGGCGAAGATTTCCGGAGTTTCGAGCAGCAAGCTGAACAAAGCGGTCAAGTCTGGCGTAGGCCTGGCCGCTGCCGACAACTGCCCCACCGAGACCTTCGGAAACGACTGGTACTGCTTCTATCAGTACAAGAATTTTGGCGGACGGCGACTGGCTTGGAATGAGGGAAAGCCGGGGGGATGGTACTTCTCCGCGTATGACTTCACAAACACGACGTCTTCCTGGTCAAACAAGGGAGGCATGCCGATTTATGTCTGGGGTCGTAAGAAGACCGGAGACGACACCTCGTGCCTGAAATCGCTGTGGATTGAGTCCGAGCACACGAAGGATGCCCAGGTTGCTGCGAACGTGGATAACCAGGCTGATTGCTTCAGGACCGGTCTCTAAATAGGCGGTCCGTGTAGGTGTGCGCGGAGCGAAAATCTCGACGCACACCTACACCATAGTCATCCCTGCAGGAAGCTGACGTAATTGATCACTGCGGGGGTTTTCACCTTCAGTTGTCCAGGGTTCCCGGTCAGCATCTTCTCGTACGAAAGTAGCTTCCCTGAGTCTTCGTCGATGACGATGGTGTGCTTGGCTGGAAGCCCGGTGCTCGATGATGCAATTGTAAACGCAACTCCCGGCCTGCCTTCCCGGTCAACCGCGGTGCCGCTGTAGGCCAGCCCCTTCCTCTCTGCCAGCACCCGCAACACTGCTGCGCGTTGCTTTGGGGCAAAGTGATTGGTCATTGATTTCTCGATCAGCGACTCAGAGATGAAACCTGCGGTGTCTGCCGGGGAGCGCTGCATCAGCCACTCCCGCATCTGGTTCAGGCCGGATGGGGGCTCGCCCGATGCTTTCTCGCTGCCGCTGACCTGTGTGGGCTCGTCAACCTCCGCCCACTGACTCTCCCAGGCTTCGCGCTGCTCATCGTCCTGGAACTCCGGCTTCTTTGCACGCACTGACCAGGCGAGGTTTCCCTCGGCATCTTTGGTGGTTTCGCGGCGCTCAGGAACCACCGCCGACGTGATCTGCTGTCCGCCGATGCGAGTCTCAAGCGACCAGGTCTCTTGTACGAAACGCTCCTTGCCACCGGCAGGTGCAGCCTCCCGCACGTGCTCTACCTGGCGGGCAATTCGCTCCAACACCGTTGCGGCCGGCACCGGAGCTTGCGAAACGACCTTCAACGGAGGCGGCGTCGCCGCGTAAGCCGACTGTTGAACAGGTGAATCTAGCAGGCCAATACCGACAGCAACTACGCAGGCTGCGGTAGTGACGGCAATGAACAGATTTCTACGTCCGCGACGTGCGCCTGGCGGATTCTGTTGCGGTGTCATCAAGATCCGCTCTAGGAGTGCGTCTTTCTCCGATGGGCTATCACGCTTCATAGTGCGACCCGGGTCAAAGGAACGGAGAAGTTTATCGGCCTCACGCATTCGTATCCTCCCTGACAGAATTTACCGGCCTGCTATCAGAAACAAACAAAAGCTTGGCAAATCGCTTCCTGGCCCGGTGCAGTCGAACTCGTGCAGCTGCAGTCCCGCAATTCAGTACCTTCGCGACTTCAGCCGGCTCAAGGTTCTCCCAGACCGTAAGCCTCAGAACCTCCTGATCGTTAAGGTTCAGCTCGTCGAATGCTCGGGCAAAATCAGCCGCGGCTATCACGTCATCGGCGTGCCCGTCCAGAGCGACTGCAGGCTGCGCCGCCAGAAGTTCCGAGAGGCTGCTGCGGCGCTGTTGCGAACGGCGGTCGTTGGCCAGAGTGCGGCGGGCTACTCCGTACAACCACGGCAGTTGACGGTCTGCGGGAAGCTCGTGAAAACGGCGCCACGCGGTAAGAAATACGTCCGCGACGACATCGGTTACGCTCCCTGGTTGCGCCCGTCTGGCTACGTACGTTTCGATCGCGTCGTAGTGGCGTCGGTACATCGCTGTATACCGTTGCCCTTCATTCATCGAGTCCATCTGCCCTCCGTCATGTATGTGTCCGGCCAGCAGTGCTGCGTTACACCGAGGTCGCAAAAATTTCGGCGCCAACCCCCGTGCTGGCGTCGAGTCGGGCCACTGCGAGTGATCGAAGAGCTGGAGCATCCGCCTGACCTGGCTGAGAGTTTGCCGACACATCTGTCTACGCCAGGTGCGAAGCCGCACCGGGTGACGAATCCCCGAGAGGCCTCAATGATTCCTCAGGGCGGACGCTCAGGCGGGATCAGGGTGCGCTTCGGGGCTCCGGGCCAGGGGGGGAGCGCCGGCCAAGGTCCTCGTGCGCGCCGACTTCGCCCTGCCCGCCCCAAGAGGTAGATCCTCACGCCGAAGGCCCCGAGCCACGAACCCGCGCACAGCCGGCCCGCAAAGATCCACCGGGGCTGTCCGTACGCGACCACAGAAAGTGGGCCCGAGCGCGCGTTGACTGACGCAGCCAAGGCGTCCGAAGTTCTCAACGGCACGTCCGCCGTGGGCTCAGCGTGACTGAGGGACTTTCACCGGGACCCACGGCGTCTTCTGCAGGCGTGCTCGGAAGTGCGGTGGGTTCGTCGTCGCTGATTCTGGTGGGCGGAGGAGGTGCCTGCGAAAGGTGCCGCTCATCGCGCTGAGCGATCGCGCGGTCGCCCGGTTCGACAGAGCTTCTCCGCGCCGACGCAAAACCCGTGGGAAGCCTGGCAGATGACGCCATAGTCTCCCCGGATGACTACCGTTTCTGTTGAAGATCTCGTACGTGCGTGCGAAGCCGTCGGCGACCTGATCGCCGAGGTCCGTCCCGAGCAGTGGAAGGCGCCGACGCCGTGCACGGAATGGGACGTGCGCGAGGTGGTCAACCACCTGGTCGGCATGGACCTGGTGTTTGCAGCCATGATCGAGGGTGGCCCGATGCCCGAGCGCGGAGCAGACCGCCTCGGTGATGACCCGGCCGGAGCCCACCGGTCCTCCAGCGCTTCGCTGCAGGCCGCTTTCTCCCGTCCCGGGGTGCTCGAGCGGAGTTATCGCGGACCTTTGGGGAGTGCCACGGGCGCCGAGCGGTTGCAGATCCGCCTGTACGATCTGCTCGTTCACGGATGGGACCTCGCCCAGGCCACCGGAATCCCTGCCCGGCTGTCCGAAGACCTTGCCGCGCAGGCCCTGGCGTTCGTTCAGGTCCAACTCTCCACTCAGTCCCGAACGGGACGATTCGCCGAGCCGCAACCTGTCGAGGCGACCGCTCCGGCCATCGATCAGCTTGCCGCGTTTCTCGGCCGGCCGGTCCCACCGCAGCTGTGAAACCGATCGCGGGCAACTGACCGCCCCCGAGGCCACCCGCGCCCGCCGACCCGCATTCCACTGTGCCGCTGAGGGGTGTCCCGCACGGGATGTCCGCACGGGAGCGGACACCTCTCAGCCCGGCATGGGGGCCCGCGCCGCCCGTTCCCGCGCAGACCCCACCGCGCCCCACCGCCCCCGGCGTCAGGACCCCGCCCCACCACCCGGCGGCAGGCACGTCTTCGACGGCGCCTTGCCCTCCGGCCAGGCCACTTCCACAAAGCGTTGCGACCCGTCGCGCGCCAGCTCCACCACCGGCACCGCCTTGTTGTGCGGATTTCCGTGGTTGTCCAGGCAGATCCAGCCGCTCGCGCCCTCGACCCGCAGCGAGCCCTTCACGCGCGTCCACTGGTCGGCCACCTCCGCCGGTTCCGGTACGAGCTTTTCCCCAGCGCCCTTCGCCTGCCTGATGCCGTGTACGGCCAGGGCCAGCGCGTCGTACGCGACGATCGCCTGACCGTCGTTGAGTGACGTGGCGCCGATCGGGCCGATCCCGCCGGGCTTTTCCGCGCGCGCGAGCAGATCCGTGAAGCTCTTGTACGCCGCCGGGGAGCCGCCCGTCTTGGGAGCTTTCGAAGCGTCCGCCCACGCGCCGGGGTGGGCGAGCGCCGCGTAGCGGACGGTCACCTTCGAAGTGGAGCTGAGTGCGGCTCTGTTCAGCTTCCTGTCGCCGCCCAGATACGAGCCCTCGTCTCCGGTGAGCACCGTGAACGCGCGGTCCCGACAGCCGCGGGCGCCCAACGCGTTGATGAACTGGCGCAGTTGTGTGTGGCGTCCGGCGAAGTACACCGTATCGGCGCTGGTGTCGCAGATGAGGTGGGTGATCTGGCGGAAGGTGTTGGGCGTGGTGCCTTCCTCGGTCGGGTCGTCGGGGGACGTGAACAGCTGGGGCTCGTAGGGCGCGCCCTTGAGCAGGTCCGCGAACGCCGTCTTGAGCGTGTCCGTGTAGCGGTCTCCGGTGACGGTGTCCTGCACCAGGAGTGCTTTGTCGGGCCGGACCTTGCCGAAGTGGGCCAGTGCGCGCGCCTCGTCGCGGTTGGTCGGTGAGACCCGCGCCAGGCCCGGATAGGGGTCCTTGCCTTTCGCGCCGTTGGCGATGTCGTCCGCCGTGATGGTGGTGCCGACGACCGCGATGCCCTTGCGCGCGGTCAGCTCCGCCACCGCCTCCTTGATCTGAGTGCTGCTGGTGGCCACGCCGGACACCGCGCGGAGCCGGTCGGGCGCGTCCGTCATGTTGCCGAGACGCTCCACGACGGGCGCCCAATGAGCGTCGTTCTTACCGGTGTTGGCGAGAACGAGACGGATCTTGGGCAGCTCCCCGTTGGACTCGTGGTTGGCCCGGTACTGCTGGAGGTACGCCCCCTGCATCTCGTGCAGGATCTTGGTCCGCTTGCCCATGTCGGTGGACGTGAACGGCAGCATCAGCGCCACCGTCGCGTACGAGTCCTTCTCGAGGGTGTCGTTCTCGCGGTCGATCGCTTGGACTACTTCCTTCAACTCCGGTACGGAGAAGTCGTATCCGTTGCTGGATACGCCGACGCACTCTTCGCTGCCGGCCGGCCGCTCCACGCCCGGTGCGCACGAGCGGTCCTCGGGGTCGTTGGCCTGGTCGATGGCTATCAGGGTGCCGCCGGTGAGCAGCACGGCCACCAGCACGGAGGTCGTGATCCGCTGCCTGGTGGAGTACCAGATGTGGTAACGCAACCGGTTAGGCACCGGAGTCCCCCTCTGCTCGGCCGGGCGGCATACTCGGGGCCCGCCAGGCCCTGATGTCCTTCGGCCAGTGGGTGGCGGCGTCCCACAGCACGCTGTTGCCCGTCAGGTGCTGTCCGGACAACTGCCGTAGTTCGTACGCCATCTTGTCGATCACTTCGTCGTCCGGGAGAGCCAGCGGATCGGAGAGCAGCCATACGGCGTGCAGCAGGCGGCGGAGCCGCAGATGCAGTTCTGCCTCGTCGTGGCTGAGGTCCGAGGGCAGTGTCGGTGGGGCCTCCTGGCCCAGGGCCGCCGCCCGTCGCGGGTCGGGGCCCGTGCCGGGGCGCTCGCGGGGGTGGGGTGCGGAGGCGATGAAGCGGAGCCGGCCGAGCCAGCTGAGCACCTCCGCCGCGGGGAACGTCTCCCGCAGATGGGTCACGCAGTCCTCGGCCCGGCCGAGGACCAGCTCCTGGTGGAGGCGGAACGAGGGGTGCTGCTCGCCGTACGTGGAGTGCAGCGTCTCGTGCACCGCCCGCCACACCGCGTACGACGGATGGTCGCCGTCGTGGAACCGCAGCCGGTGCAGCAGCAGGGCGCGCAGCAGCGGGTCGGCGATGAAGTGGCCGGGCCCCACCGGCCAGTCCTCGGCAAGGAGTAAGTCCCTTACGTGCAGGGCGACATCACCGTCGTACGACTCGCCGCGCAGCCGGGTCCTGGCGAGCAGCCGCGCGGAGTCCTCGCCGTGCGCGGCGGCGAGCACGGCCAGGGTGTCGCGGCGCAGCTCGGGCGGCAGCAGCCGGTCGAGCAGCTCCGTGGCGACCGGTACCGGTGGCTGGTCCTCGCGCAGCTCGACGGTGTGGTCGAAGAGCGCGCCGGGCACCAGCGACGCCGGCTCTCGGGCCTCACCGGCCGCCTGTGCGAGCAGTACGGCGCCCAGCGGACGCCCGCCGGTCAGCCGGTGCACCCCGCGGGCCAGCCCCGAGGGCGTACGACGGGAGGGTTCGTACCGGTCGAAGGCCGCACGTACGTGCGCGGGGCTGAGCGGGGTGAGCTCGACGGCGAGGATGCCGGATGTGACGTCGGTGCCGCGCGGACACGGCGCGAGGTGCGCGACCTCCGGCAGCCGGAGGCGGTTGGCGTGCCGCAGTCCCTCGTGGCCGCGCATCCGCGACGTGGCGAAGACGACGACCTGATCGCGGTCGCCGCTGCCGCTGCGTCGGCGGAGTATCGGCTCCACGAGGGCCCGGCCGAGCCGGAGATGGGCGTTGTCGAGGAGGATCAGCGGGCGGCCCCGGCGGGCGCCGCTGCCCCACAGGCCCCGGTAGGCGTGCGACAGGTCGGCGATCAGCGCGGACACCAGGTGGGCCTCGGCGCGGGCGCGCAGTTCGCCGCCGCGCTCGAAGTCCACGGCGAGCAGGCGCAGTCCGCGGGTGTCGCTGTCCCCGGCGTTCGGGTACGAGCCGTACCAGGCTGTCGTGCGCTTCTGCGCCCAGCCGTACAGCTCGGACACCACGGTTTCGACGGTCTTCTCGGCGACGATGCCGACGACCGGCGCCGCCCCCTCCAGGACGAGTCCGGCGAGCGTCGTGAGCAGTTCGGTGACCCAGCCCGGCGCCGAGCCCTTCTTCTCGTTGACGGTGGCGAGGACCGGGCCGAGGCGCAGCAGGTCGCGCCGCGCCTGCTCGTCGTCGTCGCTGGTCCAGCCGGTGCTTGCGACGGCCACCAGGCCGAGGGCGAGCCGTGGGAACTGCACCGCCTTCCCCGCCGGCACCTTGGGCGCGAGCTGGATGGCCAACTCGGTCAGGGCTCCGGTGACGGCTGTCCAGCCGGGGCCGTGGTCGGCGGGCGGCACGACGGTCCCGCAGTCGAGGAAGGCGACGGGCGTGCCGGGCCGGTAGACGTGGCGGAGCTGCTTGAGCACGGCGGTCTTGCCCATGCCGCGCCCGCCGGTCAGTACCACCACGGGCGGGTCGTCGCCGTGCTCGTAGGCGACCTTGGCGTAGCCGGCCGGAGCGAGGCCGGTCAGGCGTGCGGCAAGACCGTCCTGTCCGAATATCGCCTCGCGTCCGTACAGCTGCCGTTCCACAGCACCCCCCGTGCCACCCGACATGTCCTGCCACAGCGCCAACATGATGATATCGACAGGGTGTTGATATGCGGCGGGGATTGCCGGACGGATCGTCAATTGTCAGGAGAGCGGAACTGCGGGCGCGCGGGTGTGGGCGGGTTCGGCCCGGTTTGGTCGGCTTCAGTCGTCCCCGCTATCCCCGCTATCCCTGCTATCCCCGATGTCCCCGATGTCCTCGTTCCACAGCTCCGGGTGGTCCCTGATGAAGTCGCGCATCAGGGTGACGCACCCGGGGTCGTCGAGCTGCACGATCTCCACGCCGTGTTCCGCCAGCCAGTCGTGCCCGCCCCGGAAGGTCCGCGACTCGCCGATCACGACCCGCGAGATCCCGAACTGCCGTACCAGGCCGCTGCAGTACCAGCAGGGGGAGAGCGTGGTCACCATCGTCGTGCCCCGGTACGAGCGCTGCCGCCCGGCCGCGCGGAACGCCGCCGTCTCCGCGTGCATGGACGGGTCGCCGTCCTGGACGCGGCGGTTGTGGCCGCGCCCCAGGAGCGTGCCGTCCGCGCCGTACAGGGCGGCGCCGATGGGGACACCGCCCTCGGCGAGGCCGGTCCTGGCCTCCGCCACGGCGGTCGCCAGCCATGCGCGTGCTTGTGCCTGGTCCATGGGGTCCACTGTGCGTCAGCCGAGCGGCTTGTCCAGCACCGCCTTGCGGTGGCTGAAGACCTGACCGCCGTGGCCATCCGTCACGGCCTCAGTACAGCCCAGACCCGCGCCCTTGTCGCGCTGAACGAGCCCATGCCGATGCGGGCCCTCGCGGACCATCTGGTGTGCGACGCGTCCAACGCCACCGGGCTCATCGCCCGCATGGAGACCCGCGGCCTCGTCCGCCGCGACCCGGCCCCCGGCGACCGCCGCAGCAAGGTCGCCAGCCGTACGCCGGCGGGCACCGAGCTGGCGCTGCGCATCCGCGCCGAGATGCGGACCGTGCACGCGGCCCTGGAGGCGCTCACCCCGGGGGAGCACACAGCGCTGCTGCCCCTGCTCGAACGGCTGGGGCAGCTCCTGACCCGCTGAAGTTTCCTGACCCGTACGCCGGTGTCAGGCCTTCGGCGGCGCTGCGTCGTCGGGGCCCGTGCCGGGGCCGTTGCCGCTCTCGCGGCGCTTGAGCTCCTCCTCGCGGCGGCGCAGGTCCGCCTCCCGGGCCTCCGTGGCCTCGGGCGAGGGCGCGTCCTTCTTCTCGTCGGCCTTGTCGGCCTTCGCGGCCTTGTTGTCGTCCCGCAGCGACGCCAGGAACTCCGGGTTGTCGTCGGGCGCGGTCCACTTCGGCCGTCCGCCGCGCAGTCCGCCGGACCCCGCCGAACCGCCGCGCGGGCCACCGCGCACCTTGCCCACCACGAGCCACGCGACCGGGCCGATCAGCACCTCGCCGAAGAGCAGCACGATGATCACCCACACCACCTTCGGCAGATGGCGGACCTCTTTCTCCGGGGTGTTGAGGCAGTCGATGAAGGCGTAGATCCACAGCGCCAGAACAAGCAGGAACGGCAGATACCTGAGCATGAAGACAAGCCCCCAGAACACGGACCGCGGGGACCGTGCGCGGCCCCGGTGACGTGGCCAGCGTAGTGCGTACCGGATACTGGATCGCATGGCTTACGACGATCTTCGCTCCCTGCTCCGGGCGCTGGAGCGCGAGGGCGACCTCCTGCGCATCAAGGCCGAAGTCGACCCGCACCTGGAAGTCGGGGAGATCGTCGACCGGGTGAACAAGGCGGGCGGCCCGGCGCTCCTCTTCGAGAACGTCAAGGGCTCGTCGATGCCCCTGGCGATGAACGTCTTCGGGACCGACCGCCGACTGCTGAAGTCGCTCGGCCTGAAGTCGTACGACGAGATCAGCGACAAGATCGGCGGGCTGCTGAAGCCCGAGCTGCCGCAGGGCTTCATGGGAGTCCGGGAGGCCTTCGGGAAGCTCGGCACGATGGCGCACGTACCGCCCAAGAAGGTGAAGTCGGACGCCGCGCCCGTCCAGGAAGTCGTCCTGACCGGCGACGACGTGGACCTCGACAAGCTGCCCGCGCTCTTCACCTGGCCCGAGGACGGCGGCTCCTTCTTCAACCTCGGCCTGACGCACACCAAGGACCCCGAGTCGGGTGTGCGCAACCTCGGCCTGTACCGGCTCCAGCGCCACGACAAGCGCACCATCGGCATGCACTGGCAGATCCACAAGGACAGCCGCAACCACTACCAGGTGGCCGCGCGGCGCGGTGAACGGCTGCCGGTCGCCATCGCCTTCGGCGCGCCGCCCGCCGTGACGTACGCGTCGACCGCGCCGCTGCCCGGGGACATCGACGAGTACCTCTTCGCCGGCTTCCTCCAGGGCAAGCGCGTCGAGATGGTCGACTGCAAGACCGTCCCGCTCCAGGTCCCCGCGCACGCGGAGGTCGTCCTTGAGGGGTGGCTTGAGCCCGGGAACATGCTTCCCGAGGGGCCGTTCGGCGACCACACCGGTTTCTACACGCCGCAGGAGGACTTCCCGGCGCTGACGATCGACACGATCACGATGCGGCGGCGCCCGCTGCTCCAGTCGATCGTCGTCGGCCGCCCGCCGACCGAGGACGGGCCGCTGGGCCGGGCGACGGAGCGGTTCTTCCTGCCGCTGCTCAAGGTGATCGTGCCGGACATCGTGGACTACCACCTGCCTGAGGCGGGCGGCTTCCACAACTGCATCATCGTGTCGATCGACAAGAAGTACCCGAAGCACGCACAGAAGGTGATGTCGGCGATCTGGGGCGCGCACATGCTGTCCCTGGAGAAGCTGATCGTCGTGGTCGACTCCGACTGCGACGTGCACAACTACCACGAGGTGGCGTGGCGGGCCTTCGGGAACGTCGACTACTCGCGCGACCTCGTCGTCACCGAGGGCCCGGTCGACCATCTCGACCACGCGTCGTACCAGCAGTTCTGGGGCGGCAAGGCGGGCGTCGACGCGACGAAGAAGCTGCCCGAAGAGGGCTACGTACGGGACGGCGGCTGGCCGAACATGGTCGAGTCGGACCCGGCGACGGCGGCCAAGGTCGACCGCCGCTGGAAGGAGTACGGGCTGTGACCTCCGCCGCCGCAGCCGCCCTCCCGCAGCCGGGCCGGACCCAGGCCTTTCTGCGTCTCGTGATGATCGAGCACTCGGTCTTCGCGCTGCCCTTCGCCTACATCGCCGCGCTCACCGCGATGTTCCAGCTGGACCAGAACATCCACTGGGGCAAGCTGCTGCTCGTCACCGTCGCGATGGTCGGGCTGCGTACGTTCGCGATGGCGTGCAACCGCATCATCGACCGCGAGCTCGACGCCCGTAACCCCCGCACCGCCAACCGTGAGTTGGTCACCGGCGTGGTGTCGGTGCGGTCGGCGTGGACCGGCGCGCTCGTCGCCGTCGTGGTCTTCCTCGGCGCCGCGGCCCTGCTCAACCCGCTCTGCCTGGCTCTCGCTCCGGTCGCCGTCGTCCCGATGGTGATCTATCCGTACGGGAAGCGCTTCACCAACTTCCCGCACGCGATCCTCGGCATCGCCCAGGCCATGGGCCCGGTCGGCGCCTGGATCGCGATCACCGGCGAGTTGTCCTGGGACGCGGCGATCCTCGGGCTCGCGGTCGGCATCTGGATCGGCGGCTTCGACCTGATCTTCGGCAGCCAGGACGTCCAGGCGGACCGCGCGCACGGCGTGAAGTCGGTCCCGGCGCGCTTCGGCATCCCCGCCGCGCTGTACGGCGCGCGCGCCTGCCACGCGGTGACGACGCTCCTGCTGGTCTGGTACGCGCTGGCCACCGACGCCGGCGCGTTCTTCTGGACCGGCCTGGTGATCGTGGTCGCGGCCTTCCTCTACGAGCACACCGTGGTCAAGCCCCATGACCTGTCCCGGCTCAACCGGGCGTTCTTCCAGGTCAACGGCTTCATCGGGATTGCCCTGTTCGTGTGCGCGCTGTTCGATCTGCTGGTGCGCGGCCTCACGGTCTGAGCATCACGCGGCTCATTGGTTGAGCGGCGGCAGGGACATGCGCTGTGCTCGCCGCCGGAACAGGAACGCGGCGAGCACCCCGCCTATGAGCCCGAACAGATGGCCCTGCCAGCTGATGGCCGGGTTGGTGGGGAGCACGCCCCACAGCAGCGAGCCGTAGACAGCGGCGACCGCGACTCCGACGGCGATGTCGACCGGCTTGCGGTCGACGAAGCCGCGGACCAGCAGATAGCCGAACAGGCCGAAGACAACGCCGGACGCGCCCGCGGTGTTGGAGTGGTCGGGGGCCGTGAGCCAGACGCCCAGACCGCCGACGAGCATGATCGTGAAGGCGACGGTGACGAACCTGCGCACCCCGCTGAGCGCGGCGAGGAAGCCGAGGATCAGCAGCGGGACGCTGTTCGAAGCGACGTGGTCGAAGCCGTGGTGCAGGAACGCCATCGGGAGTACGTCGCGCAGCTCGCCGGCCTCGCGCGGGCTAAGACCGAACGTGTCGAGCGCCCCGGTGGCCGCGTCGAGCGCTTCGAGGGCCCACAGCAGCGCGACCCAGCCGAGCATCAGCGCCGCAGCGGCCTTCGCCCGGTCGGCCCTGCTGTGTAGAAGGGTGGTTCCCTGCATGGTGGCCCCCTGGCTTCGCGTGTGGTTCTGTCCTGTGGAACGTGCGGGGCACCCGGCTCGGTTCCTGTCCGGGGCACCTGACTCGGGCCGGGCCCCGGGCGCCCGGATAGGGTCGGGCACGTGGAGCCAGGACTTGTACACACTCAGCAGTCGCCGCGACGGCCGTGGGTCGTCGGTGTTTCCGGTGCGTCGGGAACGCCGTACGCCGCCGCCGTGCTGCGTGGCCTGCTGGACGCGGGCGAAAGCGTGGACCTGGTGGTCAGCCGGGCCTCGCGGCTGACCTTGCTCGATGAGACGGGCATCGCGTTCCGCGACGCGCACTGGCAGGACGATCTGCGGGCCTGGCTGGCGCGGGGCGCGGACGGCAAGCCGGACACGTTCACGGCCGATGTGCGCGACGTACGGTACTGGGCGGCCGGGGATCTGGCCGCCGGCCCTTCATCGGGTTCGTACCCGGTCAAGGGGATGCTCATCGTCCCGGCGTCCACGGCGAGCGTGGCCGGGGTGGCGCTGGGGCTCTCGAAGGACCTGCTGCAACGGGTGGCGAGCGTGACCCTCAAGGAGCGCCGCAAGCTGGTGGTCGCCGTGCGCGAGACGCCGCTGAACGGGCAGACGCTCAGGCATCTGGTGACGCTCGACGAGGCGGGCGCCGTGGTGCTGCCCGCCTCCCCGGCGTTCTACGCGGGTGCGACGCACATCCAGGATCTGGTGGACTTCGTCGCGGGGCGGGTACTGGACGCGGCCGGTGTGCCGCACAGCCTGTACCGCCGCTGGGAAGGGAAGCTCGGTGGCTCCAGGGACGGCTAGCGCTTCTTCTTGCTGCCGCGCGCGGTGCGGGCCTTGTCGGCGCGGTGCGCGGCTGCGAGCTGGTGGGCACGCGAGCGGTCGGCCAGCTCCTGCAGCGAGCGCATGTGGGCGTAGGCCATCTCAAGCGTGTACACGGTGGGATCACTCCTGAAGTTTTGACTGCGATCGTCTTGATCGTCTTGATCGTCTGAAAGATTCGCAGGGTGTCGACCCTGTGTGCCTTAGATTCTGTACGTAAACTCGCGTGATCGCTGAATAATGGAAGGCTTCAGGCATATGGACGCCGTGGATAGGCAGCTCATCCAGGCCCTCAGAGAGAACGGCAGGGCCTCGTACGCCGAGCTCGGCCGGCTCGTCGGGCTCTCCGGGCCGAGCGTCACCGACCGCATCAACCGGCTGGAGACGGCGGGAGTCATCACCGGCTACCGCGCGACGGTCGACTCCAAGTCGCTGGGCCTGGGGGTCACGGCCCTGATCGGCATCTCGCTCTCGGACGCGGCCGACCACGAGGACGTGGCGCACAGGCTGAAGGATCTCGCCGAGATCGAGGACGCCTGGTTCATCGCGGGCGACGACTCGTACATGCTCAAGGTCAGGGTCGGTGACGTGGACGACCTGGAGAAGACCATCCGCAGGCTGTCCGGCACCCGCGGGGTCTCCCGCACCCGGACCACCATCGTGCTCTCCACCAAGTGGGAGAACCGGGTCGGGGAACTGCCCGAGCAGGGCTAGGCGTACCGTGGTGAGGGTTTGATCGCGGGTTTGTGTTGTACGGAGACTATGGGGAGGCGGCCTGATGACTGCGTCTATTCAAGATGTGGGGCTCAAGCGCGAGCTGGAGCAGAAGGTCCGGGCCGGTGAGCGGCTCACCCGTGAGGACGGCATCGCCCTCTACGAGTCGGACGACCTGGCCTGGCTCGGCGGGCTGGCCCATGAGGTGCGTACGCGCAAGAACGGCGACGTCGTCCACTTCAACATCAACCGTCACCTCAACATGACGAACGTGTGCACCGCGTCGTGCGCGTACTGCTCGTTCCAGCGCAAGCCGGGCGAGAAGGACGCGTACACGATGCGCATCGAGGAGGCCGTCCGCCTCGCGAAGGCGATGGAGAACGAGAACCTCACCGAGCTGCACATCGTCAACGGGCTGCACCCGACGCTTCCTTGGCGCTATTACCCGCGCTCGCTGAGCGCCCTGAAGGAAGCCCTCCCGCAGGTCGCCCTCAAGGCGTTCACGGCCACCGAGATCCACCACTTCGAGACGATCTCGGGGCTTTCCGCCTCCGAGATCCTCGACGAGCTGATCGAGGCCGGTCTGGAGTCGCTCACCGGTGGCGGCGCGGAGATCTTCGACTGGGAGGTCCGCCAGCACATCGTGGACCACAACACCCACTGGGAAGACTGGTCGCGCATCCACCGCCTCGCGCACGAGAAGGGTCTCAAGACCCCGGTGACGATGCTGTACGGGCACATCGAGGAGCCGCGCCACCGCGTGGACCACGTGCTGCGGCTGCGTGAGCTCCAGGACGAGACCAACGGGTTCCAGGTCTTCATCCCGCTGCGCTACCAGCACGACTTCGAGGACATGAAGGACGGCAAGATCCGCAACAAGCTCCAGGCGCGGACGACGATGGCGAGCGGCGCCGACGCGCTCAAGACCTTCGCGGTCTCGCGTCTGCTGTTCGACAACATCGCGCACGTCAAGGTGTTCTGGCCGATGCACGGTGTCCAGACCTCGCAGCTCGCGCTGCAGCACGGCGCCGACGACATGGACGGCTCGGTCGTCGAGTACAAGATCACGCACGACGCGGACAACTACGGCACGCCGAACAAGCTGGGCCGCGAGGACCTCCTTGAGCTGATCCGCGACGCCGGGTTCCGCCCGGTCGAGCGCAACACCAAGTACGAGATCATCCGCGAGTACCCGGGCCCGGACGCGGCCCGCCGCGAGTCGCCGCAGGCGATGCGCGTCTGACGTCGCCCGGCTGGTTCGCAGGCCCCGGCGCGTGGGATCGCGCCGGGGCTTCTCGCGTGCTGGACACGGGTTGAGGTCGGCCCGAGGTAATGCTTACCCTTGAGCTATGGCCCTTACCTTTTCGCTGGATCCGCCGGTCGACGCCGCCCTTCGTGACGGCCTACTCGCCCTCTGGGCCGATGTCAGCAACGCGGGCGGCGCCGTGGGGTTCGTACCGCCGGTGAGCGTGGACCAGGTCCGCCCCGAGCTGGTCAGGCACTTCGTCGCGATGGCCGAGGGGCGCACCCGGCTGCTTGTCGGGTACGACGAGGAGGGCGCCGTCGCCGCCGCGGCCTTCCTCACGTACAACACGCATCGGCTGATGACCCACTGGCTCTGGCTCTACACAGTGATGGTGCACCCGAGCCACCAGGGCAGGGGCTACGGCCGTGACCTGATGGCGGCCACCGCCGACGCGGCCAGGACCTTCGACGGGATCGAAGCGATCCGGCTGACCTGCCGCGGTGGCACCGGCGTCGACCGTTTCTACGGGTCCTGCGGCTACAAGGAGGTCGGGCGGGTGCCCGGCGCGATCCGGGTGGCGCCCGGCGACGACCGCGACGACATCGTGATGCTCCAGCCCCTCGGGTGATCGTCCGGGGGCCTGTGCTTGACTGGTGGTGACCCTTTCGGTTGTCGTTGAGAAGAAGGTCCCCCCGTGAGCAGCAAGCACGCAACGATTCGCTACACCGCGATGCGCCTCGGCGTGTTCGTCGGCTGCTTCTTCGTGATCTGGGCCCTGGTGTACTTCCGGGTGCTCCCGGCCGGTCTCGGCGAATCCAACCTGCTGTGGGTGCTGATGCTCGCGATCGTCGTCTCCGCGCCGCTCAGCTTCGTCCTGCTGCGCAAGCAGCGCGACGTGATGTCCGCGAAGATCGTCGAGCGCGTGGACCACACGAAGGCCCGCCTCGACTCCAACCGCAGCCAGGAAGACGGGCTCACGCAGTAGGGCCGCGACAGGGCTCAGTCCCGTAAGGGCTGCGTAAGGTTCGTCACATCCCACGACGCCCCAGTCCCGGAGCACCCGCTCCGGGACTGGGGCGTTGTCGTTTTGCCCGGTCGCGGGCGCGGTTCGGCGGGTTCGTACCCAAAGCAGTCCTTTGATGTTCTCAAAGTACAAGTGTTAACGTGTTCGCTATGAAGACAGCAGCCGCGCCTCGCATTGCCATGAGCGTTCCGCTCGTGGCGCGCCTGCATGTCGATCTCTGCCGCTGCATGTCCGCGGTCTGTCGCCGCCACATCTGACCCAGAAGCGACATCGCGCAGCGGCGACGCCCAGCTCCCCCGTGCAGCTCACGGCCGCCGCACCCCCCGTCCCGCATCCCCGTACGGCACCCGTACGTAATCAACGGAGTGTGTCCGTGTCCGCGAACTCCGCGACCGCGCCCGAGAAGTCCGATCCGCTCGGCAACTCGAAGAAGCCTCGCTTCCGAATAACCGACAAGTTCCCCTTCTGGGCGCAGATCATCACCGGTCTGGTGCTCGGCGTCCTGTTCGGCTGGCTCGCCCGCAGCCAGGACATCAGCTGGCTGAAGACCACGCTGGAGCAGGTCGGCGGCATCTTCATCCAGCTGCTGAAACTGGCCGTCGCGCCGCTGGTGTTCTTCGCCATCCTGGTGTCGATCACCAACCTGCGTAAGGTCAACAACGCCGCCCGGCTGGCCACCCGTACGCTGCTCTGGTTCATGATCACGTCGCTGATCGCGGTCGCCATCGGCATCGCGATCGGCCTGCTGACCAACCCGGGCGCCGGTACCGGCCTGACGCCGAAGGACGGCGCGAAGCCCGAGGGCTCCGGCTCCTGGATCGACTTCCTGACCGGCATCGTGCCCACGGACGTCATCACGCCGTTCACCGAACTGAACGTGCTCCAGATCGTCTTCATGGCCGCCGTGGCCGGCATCGCGGCCCTCCAGCTCGGCGAGAAGGCCGAGCCGATCCTCAAGCTCAGCGCCTCCGTGCTCGAACTGCTCCAGAAGGCCCTGTGGTGGGTCATCCGCCTCGCGCCGATCGGCACCATCGGCCTCATCGGCTTCGCCATCGCCGACTACGGCTGGGACCTGATCAGCAAGTACGCGACCTTCACCGCCGACGTCTACATCGGCTGCGCCCTGGTCATGTTCGGCGTCTACCCGCTGCTGCTCGCGACGGTCGCCAAGGTCAGCCCGCTCCAGTTCTTCAAGGGCGCCTGGCCGGCCATCCAGCTGGCGTTCGTCTCGCGTTCCTCGGTCGGCACCATGCCCGTCACCCAGCGGGTCACCGAGCGCCTCGGCGTGCCCAAGGAGTACGCGTCCTTCGCCGTGCCCTTCGGTGCGACGACCAAGATGGACGGCTGCGCCGCGATCTACCCGGCGCTCGCCGCGATCTTCATTGCGCAGATCTTCGATGTGCAACTCGGCATCCAGGACTACCTGCTGATCGCGTTCGTCTCCGTCATCGGCTCGGCGGCCACCGCCGGCCTGACCGGCGCCACGGTCATGCTGACCCTGACCCTCTCCACCCTCGGTCTCCCGCTGGAGGGCGTGGGCCTGCTGATGGCCATCGACCCGATCCTCGACATGATGCGCACCGCGACCAACGTCGCAGGCCAGGCCCTGGTCCCCGTCATCGTCGCGGCCCGCGAGAAGATCCTCGACCACGACGCGTACAACTCCGCCTCGTCGTCGCCGATCGACGACTACGACTCGCACGCCGACCCGCGTGGGGACGTGCGTGACGCGCAGGAGCAGAAGGTGCCCGTCCCGGTTCCCGCCTGACCTCGGTACGTACGGCGGTGCCCCCGGCCGGGCTTGAGTTCCAGTGGCCGGGGGCACCGCCATTTCTGTGCGCCATTTCTGCGCGTCCGGTGAACTCCCGCACGCCCGTACGCTTATGGGGCGCGAGTCGCAGGTGTGGTGCGGCGGGGGCGGAAGGATCTGGGACGTGGGTGCTGTAAGGGGCAAGCGGATGCCGCGTGCCGTGCGGGAGCAGCAGATGTTGGACGCTGCCGTGCAGACCTTCGGGCAGCGGGGGTACCGGGCCGCTTCGATGGACGAGATCGCCGAGTTGGCCGGGGTGTCCAAGCCGCTGGTGTATCTGTACCTGAATTCCAAGGAAGAGCTGTTCGCGGCGTGCATTCGGCGCGAGGCCGCCGCGCTCGTCGGTGCGGTACGGGCCGGGGTCGAGCCCGGGGTCCCGGCCGACCGTCAACTGTGGGCCGGGCTGCGGGCGTTCTTCACGCACACTGCGGAGAATCCGGACGGGTGGGCGGTGCTGCACAACCAGGCCCCTAACCATGGTGAGCCGTTCGCCGCCGAGGTCGCCACGATGCGCGAGGAGATCGTCGCGTTCGTCACCTACCTGATCGGCGCCGCGGCCCGCGAGGCCGACTGCGATCCGGAGCTGGCCGACCGGGAGGTCGCGGGGATCGCCCACGCGCTGGTGGGGGCCGCCGAGTCGCTCGCCGGCTGGGCGAACGTGGCGACCGCTGTCCCGGCGAAGGAGACGGCGGCGATGCTGATGAACTTCGCCTGGGCGGGCCTGGAGAACCTCATGAACGGGGAGCGCTGGTCCCCGTCGCCCCGCCGCCTGCCCGTCCGGTGAGCTGGACCCGGCCGCGCTGGCCGCGCAGTTGGAAGGCGCTGCCCGTCGCGGCGTAGGTGACGTTGGTCGGGAGCAGGGCCCCCGCGAGCCGGGCCCCGGCTCACCATGCCGACCTCGGTCCCGCGCCGGTACGCGGCCAACTTGGCGGCGTACAGGGTGAGCTCGGGCCGGTCGTCCGGCGTTTCAGGGGAGAGGTGAGTGCCCCGAGCGCGAGGAGTGGTGCGAGCGAGGTCATTGTCCGGACTCCCTGGCGGTCCTAGATTTACTCCAAAGTAAGGTTACTCAAGGGTCAGTACCTGGTCGAGATGACGTCGAACCCCCTTGAGCGGACGGTCAGTTACGCACTTCTACGCCCTTCGCCGACGAGGAGCCGCTCGTGTCAGAGCCCGCCGTGCCCGTCCCCGTGCCCGTCCCCGTGTCCGCTTCCCTCTCCCGGCCCCCGCCCCCGCCCCCGTCCGCATCCCCGTCCGCATCCGCCGCTGTGCGGCAGCGCGGTCCCGAGATGATCCGGATGGGCGGGGTCGTACGTGAGGCCTCCGTGCCCGCGCTCGCCCGGCCCGTCCGACGCGGCTCGCTCGCCGACATCCCGTTCGACAACGCCCGCGAGGCCCCCGCCGACGTCGTACTCGGCCGCAAGCGGCCCGACGGCAGCTGGCGTGACATGACCGCTGCCGAGTTCGCCGCCGATGTCCTCGCCGTGGCGAAGGGCCTGGTCGCCGAGGGGCTGCGGCCCGGTGACCGCATCGCGATCATGTCCCGTACGACGTACGAATGGACCCTGCTCGACTTCGCCTCCTGGGCGGCGGGCCTGGTCACCGTGCCCATCTACCCGACGTCGTCGGCGTTCCAGACACGCTGGATCCTCCAGGACTCCGGCGCGGTCGCCTGCGCCATCGAGAGCGCCGAGCAGGCCAGGGTCGTCAGCGCTGAGCGGCAGAACCTGCCGGATCTCGCGCATCTGTGGGAGTTCGACACGGGCGCCGTCGACCGGCTGCGGGCGGCGGGCCGCAAGGTGCCCGACGAGGTCGTCATCGCCCGCCGTTCGGGCCTCGCCCCGGAGTCCGTCGCCACTCTCATCTACACCTCGGGTACCACGGGCCGCCCCAAGGGCTGTGTCCTCACCCACGCCAACTTCTTCGCCGAGGTCGACAACGCCATCGAGCTGCTCTACCCGGTCTTCAAGTCCGTCAGCAAGGACCCCGCGTCGACGCTGCTCTTCCTCCCGCTGGCGCACATATTCGGGCGGATGGTCGCCGTCGGGTGCATGCGGGCCAGGGTGCGGCTCGGGCACGCGCCCAGCATCGCGACCGAGGACCTGCTGGCCGACCTCGCCGGTTTCCGGCCGACCTTCCTGCTGGCCATCCCGTATGTGCTGGAAAAGGTCTACAACACCGGGCGCGCCACGGCGGAGAAGATGGGCCGGGCCGCGTCCTTCGACCGGGCGGCGCGCATCGCGCGGCGCTACGGGCAGGCACTCGAAGCGCAGGAGCACGGCACGGGGGACGGCGCCGGCCTCGGTCTGCGCACGGCCCGCAGGCTCTACGATCCGCTGGTCTACCGGCGGATCAGGGCGGCGCTGGGCGGCAGGGTCAAGTACGCGATCTGCGGCGGCTCCCCGCTCGGGCGCCGCCTCGCGTCCTTCTACGCGGGCGCCGGCATCGAGGTCTTCGAGGGGTACGGCCTGACGGAGACCACGGCGGCGGCGACCGTGACACCTCCGCTCAAGCCCCGTCTTGGGACGGTCGGTTGGCCGCTGCCGGGTACGGGGGTGCGTATCGGCGACGACGGGGAGGTGCTGCTGCGCGGCGGGCAGGTGTTCAGCGGCTACTGGGACTACGAGCGGCAGGTGGCCGTGAACGCGACCGAGCAGGGCTGGTTCGCGACCGGGGACCTCGGGGCGCTCGACGACGACGGGTACCTCACCATCACCGGCCGCAAGAAGGACATCATCATCACCTCGGCCGGCAAGAACGTCGCCCCCGCGCCGCTGGAGGACTGGCTGCGGGCACACCCGCTGGTCGGTCAGTGCATGGTCGTCGGCGACAACCGCCCTTACATCACCGCCCTGTTGACGCTGGAGCCCGACGGTCTCGCGCACTGGCTGCGAATGACGAAGAAGCAGGACGTGCCGATGCGCGCACTCGTAGACGACGAGGAGCTGCGTGCCACGATCCAGAAGGCCGTCGACGAGGCGAACCGGCTGGTGTCAGGGGCGGAGTCGATCCACCGGTTCGCGATCCTGCCGGTCGACTTCACCGAGGCGGGCGGACATCTGACGCCGTCGCTGAAGCTCAAACGGCCGGTGATCGCGAGGGAGTTCGCGAAGGAGATGGAGAAGCTGTACGAGCGGTGAGGGGGTAGGAGTGGGGCCCGCGCCGGTGGGCGGGACCCCGCCGCCGCTCCTGGAAACAGGGCACGGGCGCATCGTCAACCACGCGGGGCGAAGTCCAGTATCACCTTGCAGTCCAAGGCCGCCGCGAGACGTTCCAGGACTGCCAGGGTGGGGGTGAGTTTGCCGGACTCGATGCGAGAGATCACCGCCTGCCCGGTGCCTGCCCGCTCCGCGAGCTCCGCCTCGCAGGTCGCATCACGCGGATCGACGATCAGGTAGTGGGGGATCGGCCTCGGGGACCAACGGAACAGCCATTAGCGCTAAGCACTTGATCTTGGTCGTCTAGCACACATGATCGGCTCGTCGGGGGCGTTCGGCGGAAGATCCACGGTCGCTCGCCGCGGCTGGTTACGTCCGCGATATGCCCGTGGAATTTTTGACTGATGAGCAGGCCACCGCGTTCGGATCGTTCGCGGATGAGCCGACGAGACCGGATTTGGAACGGTTCTTCTTCCTCGATGACGAGGACCGGAAGCTGATCGCGAAGCGGCGTGGTGACCACAATCGCCTCGGCTTCGCCCTCCAGATGTGCACGGTGAGGTACATCGGGCTGTTCCTGGAGGACCCCTTGGCCGTGCCGTGGCCGGTGGTGGAACACCTGGCCGCGCAGCTGGAGATTGAGGATGCTTCCCAGATCAAGCGGTACACAGAGCGGCAGATGACGGCGTACGAGCACGCGTGGGAGATACGTGAGGCGTACGGCTACCACCAGTACGAGGACCACGCTCAGGGCCGGAAGTTCCGGTCGTTCCTGCACGGGCGGGCGTGGACGGCTCATGCGGAGGGGCCGAAGGCCCTGTTCGATCATTCGGTGGGCTGGCTGCGCCGTAACCGGGTGCTGCTGCCGGGAGTGAGCGTGCTGGCCCGGGAGGTCGCCGAGGTCCGCAGGATCGCGGAGGAACGGCTGCATGCCACGGTCGCCAAGGAGGTCCGGCGGGCGGATGCGGCGCTGCCGGGGGACCTGGTAGCCACGCTGAAGACGCCGGAGGGCAGGCGGTATTCGGAGCTGGAGCGGATGCGCCGGCCGCCGACGCGGACCACGGGCACGGCGATGAAGGGCGCGTTGCAGCGGGTCGAGGACATCGCCGCGTTCCAGCTGGGGCGGGTGAAGTTGGACAAGATCCCGCCGAACCGGCTGTCCGCGCTGGCCCGGTACGGGCTGCGCCCGCCTGCTGGCGGGCAAGGGGTGGGAGGCGGTGCGCGAGTGACGACACCTACCGGCGCCAGATGCACAAGCAGCTCACCGTCCAGGAGTCTCGCCACAAGCTGGCCCGCGAGATCTGCCACGGCAAGAAGGGCACCATCCACCAGGCATACCGGGACGGGATGGAAGATCAGTTGGGCTCGCTGGGTCTCGTCCTGAACGCCGTGGTGCTCTGGACGACCAGGTACATCGACGCCGCCGTCGCCCAGCTCCGCGCCGAGGGCCACGACATCAAGGACGAGGACGTGGCCCGGCTGTCCCCGCTCAGGCACAAGAATCTGAACGTGCTCGGCCGGTACAGCTTCACCGCCTCTCAGCCTGTGGGCGGCACCCTGCGGCCGTTGCGCGACCCGGATGCAGCCAGCCTCGACGATGACGACGACGGCCAAGAGGAGTAAGACCGGCCTGGACGGTCATCGGCCCAGGCCTCGCCCACAGGGAAGGGCGGTGCCAGGGCCGCGTAGCGGGCGGTTTCGGGGGCGGGTGCTGCTCAGGTGCTGCGCTGGCTGTGGGCGGTCTGGCGGAGTTGCTCGGTGTGCCGGGTCAGGGCGTCGATGCGTGCGGCGAGGTCCGTGTCCTCGGGCCGCAGATGGGCCCGGGTGTCGGTCAGGGGGCGCAGGAGGCGGGCGGCGTCGTCGTGCCCGAGGGCCAGGTTCAGGGCGCCGACCGTGTGGGCGGCGTCGGCGGGCAGGCCGGTGAGGGCGGTGATCTGTGCGGCCAGGCGTCGGAGGTCGGCTGCGTTGTCGCGGGCCCAGGTGGTGACGGTGCGGTCGGCGGCGCGGGTGTCGCGGGTGGCCTGGACGCGTTCCTCACCGGTGGAGCCGGGGGTGCCGGGGCGCAGGCGGAGGTAGCGGCGTTCGGCGGCCTGGCGGCTGGCGACCCCGAGGGGTCCCGCGAGGTCGGCCCAGCTCGCGCCTTCATCGCGGGCGGTTTCGATCAGCCCGCTCTCCCAGCCGGCGAGCTGTTCGCGGACCTCGCGCAGCGTCAGCAGGGCAGCCAGGGCCGGGTGCGGGCCGGAGTCGGCCGCGGGTGGCGCTGGGGTCGCAGGCGTTTGGGCGGAGGACTGCTGCGCGTGCCTCACGGACTGGTTGATGGCCTCCAGGGCCACCGCGGCGGCAAGGAAGGGAACGGGTGTGGCTGGCGGGGCGGGTTCGTTCATAGGACTCTCCGTCGTCTCGTCATCCTCCAGATGACTCCCTTCTTGTCATCGTTTCGATGACATGTTACAACGGGAGCACGTTGAAGCGCATTGGCAGTTTCTGCCTGAACCAACTGGAGGTGTTTCGCGATGTTGATGCGCACTGACCCGTTCCGTGAGATGGACCGGATCGTCCAGCAGCTGTCGGGTACGTCCGGGACCTGGTCGAAGCCGTCGGTCATGCCGATGGACGCGTACCGCGAGGGCGACGAGTACGTGATCGCCTTCGACCTCCCCGGCGTGAGCACCGAGGCGATCGACATCGACGTCGAGCGGAACATGCTGACCGTGAAGGCGGAGCGCCGCCCGGTCGCGAAGGCGGACTCCGTGAAGGTGGAGCTCTCCGAGCGGCCCCTCGGGGTGTTCTCCCGCCAGATCATCCTGGCCGACACCCTCGACACGGAACGCATCCAGGCCGATTACGACACGGGTGTCCTGACCCTGCGGATCCCGATCGCCGAGCGCGCCAAGCCCCGCAAGGTCAGCATCGGCGGCGAGAGCGGCCGCAAGCAGATCTCCGGCTGAACCTTTCAGTACCAGTCGGCAGCGGAGGGCGGGAAGAGCCGATTTCCCCCTCCGGCACCCGCCCTCCGCACCCCTCCGCCCCCCTTCACCCCTTCTCGGAGGTGACATGATGTCGATGCGCAGGGAGTCGTTCCTGGCCCACGTCCAGGAACGCGGCGAGTACGAAACCACGGAAGAGGCCGACCGCATTGCCCGCGTCGCCCTGGCCCTGCTCGGCGCACACCTGGTCGGCACCGTGCGGGCCGAGCTCGCCGCCCGCCTCCCCGAGACCTACGCCCTGATCCTCCTCAATCCGCTGCAGGCCGCGGAGCCGCTCTCACCCGAGCGGTTCGTCCGTGCGACGGCGGCCTGGATCGAGGGCGCCACCGAGAAGACGGCCCTGTGGGACATCGGCGCAGTCCTCTCGACGGTGGCCGCCGCAGCGGGAGATGTCCTGACCCGCGAGGTCCTGCTCCAGCTCCCGCCCGGCTACGACCTCCTCTTCGGCCACTCCCAACCCACCTGACCAGCCGCCCGCCGGCCGCAGGCCGGATCCTTCGCAGAGAAAGGCAACCGCAGTCATGTACGACCAGCCTCGACCGAACCCGGCCCCTCACGCCATGACGTTCGACCAGATGCTGGAACGCGTGCGCTACGAAGGCGCCTACCCCACCCGCGAACGCGCCGCGGAAGCCGTCCACCACGTCCTGGCCGCCCTCGGCCGCCAGCTCACCGGCGACGAACGCGTCGACCTCGCCCAGTGCCTGCCCAATGAGGCCGCCCTCACCCTGGCTGCCCAGATCGCCGACACCGAACACCTCACCGGCTGGGGCTTCGTCAAGGACCTCGCCACCCGCACCGGCGCCACCCCGGCCACCGCCCGCTGGGACACCGGCGCCGTCCTCGCCGTCGTCACCCGCCTCGCAGGACCCGACCTCCTCGCCCGGATCCTGCGCCGACTCCCCGGCGGCTACGCCCTCCTCTTCGGCCAGGCGGAACTGCGCCGGCCCGAGCCCGCCGCCGCCTGACCCAGACTGGCAGCATGCACACATGCCGCAGGGCCGGGACCTTGCGGGCGTCGCCCTTGGCCTGCTGGTCGGGAGGAAGCTCAGCCCCGGCCGCACACGGAACACCTCGACATCAGCGGGTACAGCGCGCTACCGGGGGGAGAAGGACCCGGACCGTCTTGCCGCCTTCGGGCCCGGGCGTGACGACGACGCAGTGGGCGAGGTCGTTGACCATGTGCCAGCCAAATCCACCCGTCCCGTCGACGAGGTCAGGGGTCCGCATCCGAGGCATCCGCGGGCTGAGATCCTCGACGACGACCTCGATGGCGCCGGGGTGGGCGACGAGGCGGAGGGTGTAGGCGCCACCACCGTGGCGCAGGGCGTTCGTCACCAGCTCGGAGACGACCAGGACGACCGTGTCGGCCTGCTCCCGGCCGATGGCCGGCTGCCCGAGGGCTTCGAGGAACACCCGGGCGGCCTGCCGCGCCTCGGCGACGGCGGACGGAGAACGAGGGGCTGTGCGCTCGGCGCTCATCGTGGTCATCGCGCGCTCCAAGTCTGTTGTCGGCGTCCGGCCCTGCCTGCCCGGTCGTTGTGCCCCCGCCCGCAGCCGTTCAACCTGACAGCACCCGATTACCTCAGAGGCACGCACACGAAAATCTATGTCGGCTGGAGTAGACATTGGGTCGTGGTGTGGTTATGGTTTCTCTCGTAGCCCAGTGAAGAAGGGCTCGGCAGAGACGAACTGCCGGGCAGCAGTACCCGTAGTTGCAGTTGTTGGACGGTGCGGTGGTGGAGTTCCGAAGCCAGAGCGGTTGCAGGACGGCGACGGGGCTGACTGCCGGACCGGGTGGCCCGCAGTGATCAGGGGCCGCCGAAGGCAGTACCGCAGTTAACGCAGTGGTTGCAGTACCCAGCAGTGAAGTCGGTGAGCAGCACCTCGGTGAAGGCGTCGGCTGCGGGCGCGCGCACCGGGAAGTTCGGCAGTGGGGTTCTAAGCCAGAGCAGATGCAGGATCGGCGACGGGGCTGGCTGCCGGAGTGTGGCGCTTGGTCAGGCCACGAGCAGTAGAGAAGTACGCAGTGCCGAGTGGAGCAGTACACGTAGTTCGCAGTTCCCCGCTTGGTAAGCAGTTGATCATCCGAGGGATGAACGGAGGAATTGGGCGCCGTCAGGATCGCCCGGGCGGAGTGTTGAGCCCGGGTACCGCAGGACATCGATAGTGAGGTGGTCTCCGGTCAAGCAACCGCGATCCCCGCACCCCCGGCAGAACTCAGGTCGGGTCGGCGGAAACAGAAGGCTGGCGCAGTACCAGGGCCGGCAGATGGTGTAGCAGTTCCTTCGGGGCCCTGGTGCCATAGGCACCAGGGCCCCTCCACGCGTTCCACAGAGAGGTGCGATGACAGCAGACGACTCGTACGGCCGTCTCGATGACGACGACTTTCCCGCCTACACGATGGGCCGGGCCGCCGAAATGCTCGGCGCCACCCAGGCTTTCCTCCGTGCCATCGGTGAAGCCCGCCTGATCACCCCGCTCCGCTCCGCCGGCGGCCACCGCCGCTACTCCCGCTACCAGCTCCGCATCGCGGCCCGGGCCCGGGAACTCGTTGACCACGGGACGCCGATCGAGGCCGCCTGCCGCATCGTCATCCTCGAAGACCAGCTTGAGGAAGCCCAGCGCATCAACGCCGAACACCACCGCGGCGCCGGACCCGCGAACCCGACGGCTGCGGCCTGAGACGCGCGGCTGGCCCAGGAGCTTCGCCGCTGCCGCCCACCCAGGTTGCCCGGAACGCAAGGCGTTGCGGGCAACCTCGCCTCCCGCGGCCCTGGGGTCGGAAGCGACCTACGCACGGAGGTGAGGGTCACTCTCATAAATGTTCATCTGTGAGAGTTCTGAGAACGACCCCCGGGTGATCACGTTTCCGCAGGTCGCCACTCGCAAAAGTCCCCTCAAAACCCGCGCGTTGTGCGAGGCACTTCTGAGAGACTTCCCGCATGGATCTCACGCCCGATGAGGCGGCACTTGCGGTAGAACGTCACGACTGCACGAAATGTGATGCTCCCGCCGGCAGCGCCTGCCGCACCCGCGGCGGGAAGACCGCCGCGAAGTACCACACCCCGCGCTTCGTCCTCGTCCCCGCGCTCCGCGAGGAACTAGAGATCCCCGTCCCCGCCGACCGGCACCCCGGCCGCGCGTGGAAACAGGGCCCGGCGCTCGCGATCGTGCCCGCGCCCCGCACCGAGCGACCGGTGAGGATCGGGTACGCCCGTTGCTCGCACCTCAGCCAGGAGCTCGACTCGCAGCTGGACGCGCTCGCCAAGCACGGCATCAGCAGAGACAAGATCTTCAGCGAGAAGATCAGCACCCGGATCAAGGTCCGCCCGCAGTTCGAGGAGGCGCTGAGGAGCGCCCGGGGAGATCAAGGCGCATGCCCCGCACTGCCGGGTCATCTTCACCGTGTTCGAGATGAAGAGACTCGGACGGGACGCGGCAGAGCTTACGGCCCTCGCGGACCATCTGACCGAGCACGGCCTGGTGCTGGAGATGCTCGCCGGGCCGCTGCCCGGGATGTACGACCCCAGCGGACCGGGCCGTCTGCTGTTCGCGTTCTTCGCCGCGATGGCGGAGACGGAGCGGGAGAACATCCGCGAATCAACTCTGGAGGGGCTGGAGACCGCGGCCCGCAAGGGCAAGTACGGCGGCCGGCCCACGGTCATCACCGACGACATGCTGCAGCGCAAGGCACTCGGCGAGTCCGTCGAGCAGATCCAGCCCGACCTGATCATCCCCACCGGCAAGCGCAAGGGACACAACCCCTCGGTCGCGAGCATCTACCGGGCGCTCGCCGAACACCAGAACACCCAGGCGTACCCGGAGGCAGTCGAGACAGCACACGCCGACTTCGCCGCCCTTCAGCAGCGTGACCGCAGCCCCGTGTAGTCACTCAGCGCTACATGTCCGTTCGCCGTAGCTATACGAGAACAGGGCCGTGTAGTTGAGCGCGGTCAGCGCCACCACTGCGGCCACCGCCACCGCGTGGGCCTGGCCGGGCCAGACATACGTGCCGACCGTGAGCGCCATGGCCGCGCAGGAAGCGGTCTTGCCGACCACGAACGCCCAGCCCGCCAGATAGCCCCAGAAGTCGCCCAGGCGTTCGCGGCCGTAGACGTAGGTGCCGCCGGACTGGGGATAAAGCGCGGCCAGCCGTGCCGAGGAGGTGGCATTGCAGTAGGCCACGACCGCGGCCAGAGCCATGGCGAGCAGCAGCCCCGAACCCGCGGCACCAGCCGCCGGGCCCAGCGCGGCGAAAATCCCGGCTCCGATCATCGAACCCAGACCGATCAGCACCGCATCGGACACCCCGAGTCGGCGCTTCAGCTCATCCGGGCCCGCAGAAGCCCCCGCCGTGTTCATCGCTCACTCCCGCCTGGACCATCACCTTGTTGTCGAACCCGGTGCACGGTAGCGGCACAAGATGTCCGGCCGGGGGGACGCGAGAGCGACAGCGATGCGTTCCGGGTCACGGCCACACGAAATCAAGATCAATCTCAGCGCCAACCGCTGTACCGCGGATACTCAACCCGGGCGACCCCCGCGAGTTCGCGGAAACTGAAGGTTCTTCAGCATGAACCCGAGGGCGTTCGGACCTGATCCTGGGGATGGACCCGTGGGTTCATGGTCAACTCACGGGGCTCTCTCGGCGGCCTGCTCCAGTAGCGCCCGCGCCGAGTCCGCGTAACGCATCGCGGTCTTCTCGTCGAGCCCGAACACCTCTGCGAGGTGGAGAGGATCGGGCCCGTGGGTCAGGGCCTCTTCGAGTTGCCGGTCGACGCGGAGCCGTTCCAGTGTCGCGTCCTGTCCGCGCATTGAGGAACTGATCCAGTGGTTGCTGGCGCGGTTGGTCTTGGTGGCGGTCTGGTTATTGATCAGCAGGTGGAGATTCGCCGTGTTCGGCCACCGGCTTCGCCGGTGCTCCAGCCAGTCCAGCAGCAGTTTCAGGGTGAGGTCATCGAGCGGGCGGACGCGTCCGGCGATGGTCAGTCGGCGGTTGCCGAGGTCGACGTCGTCGAGTATGAGCATGCCGATCTGGGCGACCCGGGCGGCATGGACGGCCGCGAGGGCGAGGATGAGCCGCGTCGCCGGTGTGGTGGCCGCCGCGACGGAGCGGTCGACCTGGGCGGGGACGAGCGGTTGCAGCAGGGCGTACTCGTACTGTCCGACCTTGATCCGACTGGTCGGGTTGCGGAAGATCAGCCCATTGCGCTTGGCCCAGATGAACAGCGAGCGCAGGGCCACCAGTTGGTCATGTCGCTGGTGGCCGTGCAGTGTCTTGACGTAGGTGAGGACGTCGTCGCGGGTCACTTCCCGTAGGTGGTCGTAGCGGTTCGACCACTCCAGCAGGGCCGGACGGACTCGGTTGAGGTAGAGCCAAACCGTTCCTTCCCGTCGTGGCAGGCTGCGGGGGCCGCCGTCGTGCAGGACGCGGGTCCAGCGCTCGGCTTCCGAGCGGATGCCGGGTGCGAGACCCTCCAGACGCTCGGCGAGCCAGCCCTCGAAGGAGGGCTCGCTGTCGTCCTCGAAGATTCCCATTTCCTCCAGAACCGTGACGACGTGGCCGAACCGCAGGTCCAGGGCCCGCAGCGGAGCGAAGAGCTCTGTGTGCCGGATGACGTCGTCCTCGACGTAGCCGGTGAGGACGAGGGCCAGGCCGCGGTTGACGGCGAAACGGATGCCGCGTCCCCAGCCACGGGCCTCGGCGAGCTGGTGGACGAGGTATTTCGCCCAGGCCAGCCACGGGTTGGCCAGGTCGGCGTCGGCTGGGGCGAGGCGGCCGTAGTCACGCGGGACCTGTCCGAACAGCGGCAGCTGTCTCCAGTCGGCATTCGGCCGCCAGGCCGGCGCGGGCGGCGGCTTCCGGACGGCTCCACGCCCTCCTCCGCGTCGCGCGACGGCGGGTGCAGATCCTCTGCGGTAGTGCAAGCCCATGAAGAACAGTTGGTGGTGCCGGACGGCGTTGAGCCGGTCTCTCACGTCGGCTTCGACCGGCGGCCGACCGACAGTGGTCTTGGCGTGGAGCCGGGCCTGGCACCAGCACAGACGGCAGTAACCCCACTTCAGTGGCTGGGTGCGGCGGCAGCCGACGCAGACGGCCGTCGCGTGGCTGCGGCCGAACATGTAGCAGGCAGGGCAGAGCCGTCCGCTGAAGTCGCCCCAGGCCAGGCAACCGTCGCAGGAGTCGGTCGGTTTGCAGTAGCCCTTCGGATATCGGCTCATGCAGGCGGCAGCGACCGGCCGTCGCGGCGCTTGGGTACCACCGCCGGAGCCAGTCCGGCGGCGCCGACAGCGGTCTGGGCGACGTCCTTCTCGCCGGGGCGGTTAACCTTCTGCGGTTCCGGGATCAGCAGGTCGCCGATCTCGCAGCCGAGCACGACACAGATGACGTCCAGGTCCTCCAGCTTGAGGGAGACGGGCTGCCCGGACCACAGCCCGGACATCTTCCCGGCCGAGATCGCCAATCCGTGCTCGGCCAGGCTCCGCTGGAGCTCAGACGCCTTCCAGACCCCTTTGTTCGCGGCGGTCAGCCGCAGGTTCCACCTCATCAGACCAATCCTTCCAGCCGCTTCGCGGCCCGTTCCATCCCGGCGACCCAGGCGTCCTCGACCCGGGTCTGCTGGACGTGGATGTATCGCATCGTGGTGGCGATCCATGAGTGTCCCAAAACCTCCTGGATTGCGAGCAAGTCCAGCCCGTTTCCGTAGAGTTGGGACGCGCAGAAATGTCGCAGGACGTGCGGTGTCAGCTTCTTGCCCCACCCAGGCAGGTGCACTTTGGCCGCGTCCTTGAGCCCCTTGCGCAGGGCGTCGTCGCCCACCCGACGCGAGGACCCGTCGGCGTTCTTGCGTTCGGAGGGAAACAGTGGGGCGCCGGGGCGGGTGTGGTCGTCGTCGAACTGGCCCCAGACGTCCTCGATGAACCACCGAAGTGTCCGGTCGGCGCCGTTGATCAGCGGCACCATCCGCTCGCGCGGACCCGATCCGCGGGCGCCCTTGCCGTGGCGGACGTGGAGCTTGCCGAAGCGGCCCAGGTCCCACTTGATGTCCGCCAGGTCGAGCCCACATGCCTCGCTCACTCGCAGGCCGACCTGGGACAGCAGCTTCGAGGCGGTGTAGTTCCTGGCGGTAGGGGCGAACTTGCGGCAGGTGGCCAGCTCACCGCCCCAGCCGGTGAAGAGCGTTCCGACCTCCGGCTCGCTCGGTGGAATCCGCAGCTGGGCATCCTTCGCGCCGCGCGGCTTGTTCATCTCGTCGATCGGGCACTCGACGACCCGGCCGGTCATCCGGTGCAGCTCGACCTTGTGCCGCAGCTCCAGAAACATGAAGTACGTGGTCAGCGCCTGCGACCGGGCCAACCGGGTGCCGCTCGGCGAGACGCGCAACACCTTCCCGAAGTACGCGTCGGCATCAGCCGGCTCCATATCCCACAGCGGTCTGCCGAACCAGGACCTGATCTGGTCCAGGTGTCCGACGTCCCCGCGGATCGTGCCGTCCGCCAAGCCCGCCGAGGCCCGCGCAAGAACGAACCCGGACAGCACGTCGGTCTCGAACCGCTCCAGCTCCTCCGCCGACGCGGGCGCCCAGTGCTCACGCAGATCCCGTACAACTGCCAGCGCCGCCAACCCGAGCCCCCTCACCTTCGGCCCGACTGCGGATCGGTCGGACCCAGTGAGAACGCTTCAAGATTCCTGAAGTTACGTCACAGAGTCGAAGAGCACCCGAAGGGGGAACAACCACCTGGCCACGGGCACGGGGACTCACGGGGGCTCAGGGGAACTCGCGGGATGTCGCACAGATGCCCATGACCGGGTAGTCGCGAACCTTGTCCACATAGTCGTTCGCCGGGTTGGAGGGGGAGACCACCTCCACGACCAGGGCCACGGCGCTCGCGTCGATCGCACCCATGGTCTTCATCGCGGCTTCGTCGACGACGACGACGTCGGGGCGGCGCATTTTCGCTGCCAGCGGGCACTCGATGTCGGCGGTATACGCAGCAAGGCCGTCGTCGAGCTGCTGCGCGAGCTGGTTCGTGACGCGCATCGCGTTGAGGTCGTGTGCGCCCGACGGGCTCATCATCATGACGATCTGGCCGTTGCTGATCTCCACGTGCGGACTGAACGGCGCAGGTGGTTCGAAGCGATCGGCAAATTCGCGCAAATGCTGATAGATCGACAGCTCGGTCATGCTGCCACGTTAATGACTATTCAGTCATATAACGTGGGCTGTTCGGAGCGGTAAGGCCATGATGTGCCGTACGTGTGAGAGCGCGGCCGTATCCATTCCAGGTACCGAAACGGACCCGGCCGCGCCGCGCCGACTACCCCCGCCTCGGCGGCGTCACGTCAGCAGTTGCCGTTCGTGGGCCGACCTGCGAAGCGGTCGCCCAGCCAGTCCATCGCCGGGAACGCACCGATCGTCACCCCGCCGATGTGGCCGAGCAGCGGGTGGGAGCGCCACTGGACCTTGGCACCCTTCGCGCACCAGTCGGCGCGCAGCTGCTTGCCGACGTTGTACGGGATCAGCTCGTCGAGGCCGCCGTGGTAGAGGTACACCGGGTGGTCCGGGGCGTGGGAGCCGAGCTTCGACTCGTTCAGGCGCCGCTGCCAGTCGGGCTCGTTCAGCGGGTTCTTGACCGTGACGTCGGAGATGCGCTGGAAGAGGCCGGCGACGGTGTCGACCGCTACGCAGTTCTTCTTCATGAAGTCGACGTACTTGCGGCCCTTGTCGTTGAGGTACGAGTCGAGCTTCAGCTCGGGGAACGCCGCGTTCTGGCCGGTCGCGGCCATCAGGATCAGCCCCGCGCCGATGTTGCCGTCGTTGAAGTCGGCGACCTTGAGCAGATCGGCCGGTACACCGCCGGTCGCGGTGCCCTCGACCTTGAGCTCGGGGGCGTACGAGTCATGCAGTTCGGCGGCCCAACTGGAGGCCTGGCCACCCTGCGAGTAGCCCATGATGCCGACCGGGGAGTCCTTGGACAGGCCCGCCTCCGGGTGGCGGAGCGCGGCGCGCGCCGCGTCCAGGACGGCCTGGCCCTCCGCCTTGCCGACCGTGTAGGTGTGGTCGCCCGGGGTGCCGAGGCCCTCGTAGTCGGTCACGGCCACGGCCCAGCCGCGCAGCACGGCCTGATTGATGAGGTTGGCCTCGACGGTGGTGCCCTTGGGGAAACCCGCGCTGGGCGCGCACTGGTCGGCGAGGCCGACCGTACCGACCGCGTACGTCACCAGCGGGCGCGGCCCCTTCCGGCCGTCCTTGGGCACGATGACCGTGCCGGATACGACGTTGGGCGCGCCCTTGGCGGTGGTGGAGCGGTAGGTGATGTGCCAGGAGTCAGTGTTCGTCGGCTGGCCCGGCAGCGGATGGAACGAGGTCCGGGCGGAGCTGACGATGTCGCCGGGGGCGGCGGCGGAGGCTTGCGCGGCGGTCTCGGCGGGTGCGTCCTGGGCGACGGCCGTGGGTGCGGCGGACGTGAAGGCGAGTGCGGCCAGGGTGGCCACCACCCTGTTCCTGATGTGCGTGCGGCTCGTGCGGCTCATGCGGCTCATGCGGCTCTCCCAACGTTCCTGTGGGGGCTGGGCTCGTTGCCGAGACCGTAGTGACTGACCAGTAGGTACGGAGCTGACCGGGAAGCTCAGCTTTGCTGACCCTGAATTCCAAATTCCAACAGAGAGATCCAATGCCGGGCCGCGTGACACGTTCGACCCAGCCGCGGATGTGTACGACCGGGCCCGCCCCGCTTGACCGCCGCCGCTGGTCGGGGGCCTGCGGGCGCGAGCGGAGCGGGCCCCGGACGGCCGCGTCCCGGAGACCGGTCCCGGCACCGGCAGGTTGACGGTGGGTCGATCAGCTCGAACGAGGCGCTTCGCCCCCGCGCCCGTACGCCGCCCCCGCGCCGATCACCCGGTACGCCCCCGGCGTCGTCCCCGTCCAGCGGCGGAAGGCCCGGTGGAAGGACGTGTCCTCCGAGAAGCCGAGCCGCGCCGCCAGTTCCGCGATCGGCTCCCGGCCCTCCGCCAGGCCCGCGATGGCCGCGTCCCGCCGAACGGCGTCCTTGAGTTGCTGGAACGACGTGCTCTCCAGCTGGAGCCTGCGCCGCAGCGTCGCCGGGCTGACCGCCAGGCGCGCCGCCGCCTCGCCGAGGGACGGCAGGCGGGGTGACACCCGCAGCGACTGGGCCAGGTCGCGGCGTACCTGCTCGGCCACCGTCGTGCCGTACTCGCGCCGACTGAGCAGTTCGAAGGGGGCGCCGCCGAGCATCGCGTCGACCGCGGGCTCGTCGCGTATCAGCGGGGCCGTGAGCCAGTGGCTGTCGAAGCCGGCGGCCGTACGGTCCGTGCCGAAGCGGACCGGGCAGCCGAAGAGGGTGTCGTACTCGTCCTTGTGCGGCGGCGGCGGATAGTCGAAGTCCGCCCAGCGCAGCGGGATACGACGGCCGATCAGCCAGCTGCACAGCCGGTGCCAGATGATCACCAGGCACTCGGTGAGGAAACGGTCCTCGTCCCGGCCGAGGTCGTTGCGGACACTGAACACCGCCTCGCCGCCGCCGCGTTGGAGTGCGAGATCGGGCCCGCCGGGAAACAGCCCGTAGAACGCGGTCCCGCGCTCGATCGCCGACCCCAGATCACGGCACCCCAGCAGCGCGTAACACATCATCGCGAACGTGCCGGGCCGGCTCGGGGCGGGGCCGAGGCCCAGAAACTCGTCATCGGTCGCGCGGTACAGCGCCCTGAACAGGCGGGCGAACTGGGCGGCGGTGACACGCGCCCGGTCGTCACCGAGCAGCAGGGGCGGGATGTGACCCGCCTGGAGCAGCGGCACGGTGTCGATGCCACGGCGCTCGGCGCCGCGCAGCACGGCCCGTACGTGGTGCACGGTGATCGTCCGCTTGGCCATGGTCATGGACGGTAGCCGCCCCGGCACTGAGCGCCAAGGTCAGCGGTGGTGACGTTTCCGGTCATCCCGGCAGGACCGCAAACGTATCTACCGTCGAGTACATGACTCGACGACGGCCTGACACGCTCGCGGAGTTCACCGAGTGGGCGGGCGAGCGGTACGCGGACCATCCGGCGCTGCGGTTCAAGGGGCCCACCGGTGACTGGGAGTCGGTCTCGTACACCGAACTCCGTGATGTCGTACGGGAGACCGGGCGCGCCCTGATCGGCGGGCTCGGGGTGGCGCCGGGCGACCGGGTCGCGATCCTCTCCGAGACGCGCCCCGAGTGGACGTACGCGCACTTCGCGGCGTTCGCGGCGGGCGCGGTGGTGGTGCCCGTCTATCCGACGGCGGGCGACGAGGAGCTGGCCTGGGTGCTCGGCGACTCCGGCGCGTCCGTCGTGATCTGCGAGAACGCGGCGCGGGCGGCCAGGGTGGAGGGCGTACGCGCCGGGCTGCCCGCGCTGCGCCACGTCGTCCTCATCGATGCCCTGCGCGCGGTGCCGGCGCCCGCGCCGCTGGCCGAGCTGCTCGACCGGTGCGCCGCAGTGTGCGCCGACGACCCGGCGGAGATCGTCTACACCTCGGGGACCACGGGCCCGCCCAAGGGCTGCCTCCTCACCCACGCCAACATCGCCGCCGTACTCGACGCGAATCTCGACCTGATCGAGGGCGGCCCCGGCGACCGCACGTACCTGTACCTCCCGCTCGCCCATCTCCTCGCCCAGCTCATCGAGTTCACCACCGTCCTGCACGGCAGCGAGCTCTGCTACTTCGGCGGTCGCATCGAGGACGTGGTGAGCGAGCTGGCCGAGGCCCGGCCGACTCATCTCCCTTCCGTCCCCCGCCTGTTCGAGAAAATCCACTCGGTGGTCCTGTCGCTCGCGGAGTCGCAGGAGGGCGGTCGCGAGCGCTTCACGGAGGCGGTACGGATCGGGGTGCTCGCCGCGGACGGGCAGCTGCCCGAAGAGCTCAAGGGTGCGTACGAGGAGGCCGATCAGCGCCTGTACAGCCTGGTCAGGGCGGCCTTCGGCGGCCGGCTGCGCTGGGCGCTGACCGGAGCCGCACCGATCGCGCCGCAGACGCTGGACTTCCTGCGGGCGTGCGGCATCGCGGTCTTCGAGGGGTACGGGATGACCGAGTCGGGTGGCGTGATCTCGCTCAACCACCCGGGCGCGGTGCGCTACGGCACGGTCGGCCGCCCGATCGCGGGCTGCGAGGTGCGGATCGGGGAGGACGGCGAGGTACTGGCACGCGGCCCGATGGTCTTCCCCGGCTACTACGGCAACGAGCAGGCCACCCGCGAGACGCTCGACGCGGACGGCTGGCTGCACACGGGGGACCTGGGGGCCCTGGACGAGGACGGCTACCTCTCGATCACCGGCCGCAAGAAGGACCTGATCATCACGTCCTCCGGCAAGAACCTCACGCCCTCGCAGGTCGAACTGGCCGTACAGCAGTCCCGGTTCGTCTCGCACGCGGTCCTGGTGGGCGACCGCCGCCCGTACCCCGTCGCACTGATCACGCTCGACGCGGACGAGGTGACCGGCTGGGCCACCAGGACGGGCCACGACCCGGCCGACCGCGACGCGGTACGGACCCTGGTCCAGGAGGCGGTGGACACGGCGAACGCCCAGGTGTCGCGCCCGGCCCGGATCCGCGCGTTCGCGGTCCTTGAGGAGGACTTCACGGTGGACAGCGGGGTTCTCACGCCGACGCTGAAGGTGCGACGGAAGGCGGTGACGGAGCGGTACGCGGGGGTGATCGAGGCGCTGTACGCGGACGGGTGAGCGGAGGCGAGCGGAGGGGCGAACAGTCTCTCCGAGCAGGCCCGGCACAGGCAGGGGCCCTGTTCCTCTCTGCCTGGGCGGAGAGGAACAGGGCCCCTTGAGTACTGCTAATTCGACCGCGATCCGGTCGGTCCGGGCAAACTAGTTGGCCGGGGTGACATTCTCCGCCTGCGGGCCCTTGGGGCCCTGCGTGACGTCGAAGTTCACGAGCTGGTTTTCCTCAAGCGAGCGAAAGCCAGACGCGTTGATCGCGGAATAGTGGACGAAGACATCCGGGCCGCCGCCGTCCTGGGCGATGAAGCCGAAGCCCTTTTCAGCGTTGAACCACTTGACGGTTCCGGTAGCCATAAGCCCTCCCATGGGCCAAAGGGTTGCCCTGCTCCAGAACCTGCAAGAAGTCTGAAAACTACAAAAGCCTGCGGCGTCACATGCTCCGCAGGCTCTGTACTGCAAGGGAAACCAAACTGCAACTTGCGGCGAGCGTAGCACGCGCCATCAGGCAAGCGGTAGAGGGAAAGATCACCTCATACGGATGTTTGGTACGGGTGCTCGAAGGGCTTCTGGAGGGGCGCTGGAGAGGCGCCTGAAGGGATGGCCGGACGGGCAGGAAGGCCCCCGGCGTCACTATCCGAGACGTACGGGGCTAGCCTCACGATGTGGACAATTCAACTGCTGCCGACCACCGTCGCAGCCGGCCACGTGTCGGCCACATCCAGTTCCTCAACTGTGTGCCTCTGTACTGGGGGCTGGCCCGTACCGGAGCGCTTCTCGACTTCGAGCTGACGAAGGACACCCCTGAGCGGCTCAGCGAACAGCTGGTGCGCGGCGACCTCGACATCGGTCCCGTCACCCTCGTGGAGTTCCTCCGCAGCGCCGACCAGCTTGTGGCCTTCCCCGACCTCGCGGTCGGTTGCGACGGCCCCGTCATGTCGTGCGTGATCGTTTCGAAGCTGCCGCTGGAGCAGCTCGACCGGGCGCGGGTCGCGCTCGGTTCGACCTCGCGTACGTCCGTACGTCTGGCCCAGCTGCTCCTCGCCGAGCAGTACGGCGTACAGCCCGACTACTACACGTGTCCGCCGGACCTCGGCGTGATGATGCAGGAGGCGGACGCGGCCGTGCTGATCGGCGACGCGGCCCTGCGCGCCTCGCTGCACGACGCCCCGCGCCTCGGCCTTCAGGTCCATGACCTGGGGAAGATGTGGAAGGACTGGACGGGCCTGCCGTTCGTCTTCGCGGTGTGGGCGGTGCGCAAGGACTACCTGGAGCGCGAGCCGGTCATTGTGAAGCAGGTGCACGAGGCGTTCCTGGCCTCCCGCGACGTATCGCTGGAAGAGGTGACCAAGGTCGCCGAGCAGGCCGCCCGCTGGGAGGTCTTCGACGCGGAACTGCTGGAGCGGTACTTCACGACGCTGGACTTCCGCTTCGGTCCCGACCAGCTCAAGGGCGTACGGGAGTTCGCCCGGCGCACCGGAGCGACGACCGGGTACCCGGCGGACGTCACGGTGGAACTGCTCGGCTGAGACCCGCGCGCTGGCATCTGCCCGGTGGCCGTTACGGGGCCGGAATGGGCCCCTGCATGTGCCGACTGATCCACTGGACGGTCCCGTCCCCCATGCCCTTCACATACGTCTTGGCGTTGTGCTCGCCACCCTTGATGACCTGGAGGCGGGTCTTCACCGGCCCCTTGCCGTACGTCTTGACGAACGTGCGCAGGCTGCCGAGCCCCGACTCCTCCGTGCCGACCTGGAACGCCAGGTAGACGTCCTTGCGGCTCGGCCCTGCTGGCTGCGCGGCGAGCGCCTTCGCCAGCCGCTCCGGGTTGTTGGCCTGCCGCTCCTTCTCGTGGCCCGCCCACAGCGGGGAGTCGGGCACGGTGTCGGGGCCCGAGGCGATCACGGCCTTGAACCGGTCGGGCCGCTTGAGTACCGACTTGAGGCCGACGAAGCCGCCGGACGACGAACCCATGAAGGCCCAGCCGTCGCGGGACTTGAACGTACGGAAATTCGCCCGGACGAAATCGGGAACGTCGTCCGTCATCCAGGTGCCCATTTTCGGCTGACCCGGAATGTCACTGCCGTCGTAGTAGTTCTTGTCGTCCGGGTTGAGTACGGGCATCACCACAATGAACGGAAGGCTCTTGCCCTCCTTCGACCACTTGCCGATACTGCTCTGCAGCTTGAGATCGGTGCCCATCCAATAGTTATTGGGATAGCCGTTGCCACCGGGCAGGGCGATGAGGACGGGAAAGCCGCTCTTCGCGTACTTCGGGTCGAAGTACTGCTTGGGGGCCCACACCCATACCTTGCCGGTGAATCCCGACTTCTTTCCGTACAGCGTGGTGACGCCGATCTTGGTGCCGTCGTCGAGTGAGTTCTCGGTGGTGAACTGCGCGCGCGGGCCGGTCGGCAGCAGCGTCTTCGCGCCGACGCGAGCGGGGGCGGCCCGGTCGGTCGCGCCCTTCTCGGGGCCGCCCGCCGCAGCCGTGGCGCCGGAGTTGTCGAAGGTGACGGGGTCGCCCTGGTCGGAGCAGCCGGTGGCGAGGACTGCGGAGGCGAGGGTGGCGGCGGCGAGGGTGGCGGCGGCGAGGGTGGCGGCGACTATGAGGGCGCCGGGCAGACGTTTCACGGGGGACGCTCCGAGGGATGTTCCAGCATTCCAGCATTCCAACTTTTCCAGCATTCCGGACAACATGCTGAATTACGCCCAGGGAGATGGGTGTCGGAGCGCTTTGGTTGGCTGCCCGGCCCACTCGGCTGTGGTGATCCGGAACACGCCTCGCCTACGCTGCTCGGTACGAGGTGGGGGGCGGCCGATGGGGCGGATGGAGCCAAGGGGACTGATGGGACCGATAGAGCCACCGTCGCGCCTCCCCAGTCCGCCACTCCAGCCGCTCGAAGCGGGCGAACCGCAGACCATCGGTGCGTACCGGCTGCTCGGCCGGCTCGGCGCGGGCGGGATGGGCCGGGTCTATCTGGGGCGCAGTGCGGGCGGACGTACGGTCGCGGTCAAGGTCGTGCACCCCCACTTCGCGCGAGACGAGGAGTTCCGGGCGCGCTTCCGCCGCGAGGTGGCGGCGGCGCGGCTGGTCGGCGGCGCCTGGACGGCGCCCGTCCTGGACGCTGACCCCGACGCCTCCGTGCCCTGGGTGGCCACCGGCTATGTGGCGGGCCCGTCCCTCACCCAGGCGGTCACCGGGCACGGGCCGCTGCCCGAGCATGCGGTACGGACCCTGGGCGCGGGACTCGCGGAGGCGCTGGCGGCGGTGCACGAACTCGGCCTCGTACACCGCGATGTGAAGCCGTCGAACGTGCTGCTGACGATCGACGGCCCCCGCCTGATCGACTTCGGCATCGCCCGCGCCACGGACTCCACCGCCTCGCTCACCTCGACCGGCGTCTCGATCGGCTCACCCGGCTATATGTCGCCCGAGCAGATCCTGGGCAAGGGCGTGACGGGCGCGGCCGATGTCTTCTCGCTGGGCGCGGTCCTCGCGTACGCGGCCCTGGGAGCGGCGCCCTTCCCCGGTGACTCCTCGGCGGCGCTGCTCTACAAGGTGGTGCACGAGGAGCCCGAACTGGGCTCACTGCAGGGCGACTTGCGCGAGCTGGTATCGGCCTGCCTGGCGAAGTCCCCGGAGTCGCGCCCGTCCCCGACGGAGGTGGCGGCCCGGCTGGCCCCGGGCGGCGCGGCGGAGCTGGTGGCGTCGGGCTGGCTGCCGGGCCCCTTGGTGGCGGAGGTCAGCCGCTCGGCGGTGCGGCTGCTGGACCTGGACGCGGGTCCGGAGGCGGCGGGCGCGGGGCCGACGGGGTCGGGCCTGGTGCCGTTCACCAACAGCTCGGTGGACAAGGCGGATCCGGTACCCGGCTTCGGCCCGCCGGACCCGTCGTACGGCAACTGGCCACGCGAGAGCGGCGTACCGCCCCGCCCCCGGCCCCGGCCGGCTGAGCCGGGGAAGCGCCCGGCGGGCCGCCTCTCCTTCTCCCTCACGACCACGAACGAACCAAATGCCTCCCCCGAAGCGGGTGTTCGGGGACGGCGCCGAAGCTGCTCACTGGTCCTGGCGGTCGCGGGTGCGCTGGCCGTGGCGACGATCGGCGGCGTCTTCGTCCTGGACCTGCTGCCGGGCGGCTCCGACGCCGGCGACAAGAGCGGCAGCAACGAAGCACCCCCGGCCGCCGCCAACGCCGTCCCGAAGGCCTTCGCCGGCACCTGGACGGGCCAACTCACCGCGAACGCGGGCCTGCCCGGCGGCACGTACACGGTGGAGATCGAAACGGGCAGGACGGGCGAGGACGTCACGAAGGCAACAAACACCCTGGGCCCGCTGAAGTGCAGCGGGATCGGCCGCCTGGAAAAGGCGACCCCGAAGGAGATCCGCGTAACGTCCCGCACGGACCCGACGCGCACCAACACCCCGGGCTGCACGACGGGCACGGCGACGATCACCTACACCCTGGAGCGGGACGGCTCACTGACGCTCACGTCGTGGGGGGCGGGGGTGGGGTCGGGGGAGCCTACGGGGGTGCTGCGGCGGCGGGGGGAGTGACGGGGCCCGGTCAATTCCGATTCCCTGCGCCTCTACTGTGGCTGTGGACCTAGAACGCGCGACATACGTAAGACACATACGTACGACACATACGTACGCTACGAACGGGTGAAGACGACCATGGAGCCACTGCAGCCGGACGACCCGCAGGAGTTGGGGAGCTACCGGCTTCTGAGCCGACTGGGCGCGGGAGGCATGGGCGTTGTCTATCTGGCCCGGTCGCCCGGGGGACGCACCGTGGCGGTGAAGGTCGTACGCCAGGACCTGGCGGCGGACCCGGGCTTCCGTCAGCGCTTCCGGCACGAGGTGGAGATCGCCAAGGCCGTCTCGGGCCGCTATACGGCACCGGTGGTCGACGCCGCCCCCGACGCTCCTCTGCCGTGGCTCGCGACGGCGTATGTCCTGGGTCCCGACCTCACGGACGTGGTCGCGACACATGGCGCCCTGCCGGAACGTACCGTGCGCGCTCTGGGTGCGGGTCTCGCGGCCGCGCTCCAGGAAATCCATGCGGCCGGCCTGATCCACCGGGACATGAAGCCGTCCAATGTGCTGCTCGCAGCCGATGGCCCTCGTGTCATCGACTTCGGTATTGCCCGTGCCGTCGACGGAAGTCGTATGACACAAACGGGAGTTGTGGTCGGGTCTCCCGGCTACATGCCCCCGGAACAGGCGCTCGGCAGGGATGTGGGCACGGCCGGTGATGTCTTCTCGCTCGGCGTGGTCCTGGCGTTCGCGGCCACCGGCCGTAATGCCTTCGGTGACCTGGCCCCGGCCGCGATGCTCTACCGGGTCGTGCACGAGGAGCCCGACCTGACCGGCACACCGCCCCTGCTGACGGGCCTGATCCGTGCATGCCTGGCCAAGGACCCGACGGCGAGGCCGACCCCCGCCGAGATCGTCGGCTCCCTCGCCCCGGGCGGTACTGGTGAGGTCCTGGTGGACTGGCTCCCGTCCGCGGTCTCGTCGACGATTGCGACGCACGCCTCACGCATCCTGGATCTGGAGACCCCGGCACACGGCGTGCCCCCGACGCCGTACGGTCCGCCGCCGACGTTCGTCGACGCGTCGTCGCAGTCGACCCCGGTTCAGCTGGGCGGGCCGGCCCCAGCCCCGGCCGCTTCCCGCCGCCGCTTTCTGGGACTCGCGGGGGGTGGCGTCGCGGGGGTTGCGATCGCGGGCACGGGTGGGGCCTGGTGGCTGTCGCGGGGCGACGCGACGAAGGGTAAGGCCGGCGGCAAGACCCCGGGAGCGAGTGGTGAGCCCGAGGTTTTCACGACCCCGCCGAATGGCGTGGCCCCACAGCCGCTGTGGCACGAGTCGGTCTCCGTGGACACCCTCAGCCCGGACCGGCGACTGCTCATCCATGACGGGATGCTGCTGATCAGCGGCGACCCGCTGGTGGCGTACGACGTGAAGACGGGCAAGCCACGCTGGACCCGCAAGGGCATAACGCCAGCGGGCTCGCCCCTCCTGCTGGCCGGGGGAAGGCTGTTCCTCCTCAGCACCGAGTTCGACGGTGCCGTCGTCGGGCTCGACGCGAAGACGGGCAAGGAAGTCTGGCGCAGCCGCCTGGGCGAGGAGATGAGCGCCGGGTCGACCATCGCCGTGGACGATACGAATGTCTACGTGACTGCCACCGTCAACGACGGCAGTACCCGCGACTCGCTCACGGCAGTCGCCGCCATCAGCCACCGCACGGGCAAGGTCGCCTGGACCCAACGGCGCGACCAGGGAACCGACGACTACGACGTCGCGGGCACGGTCGTCGGCAATCGCTTCGTCTACACCGACTCGAACTTCAATCTGACGGTGCGCGACACCGCCAAGGGCCGCCAGCTCTGGAGCCGGAAGATCGGCGACGACCTGGAGTGGACCCCGGAAGTACACAGCGGTCTGGTCTTCGTCCCGGGCGACACCCTGCGCGCCTTCGACGTGGCGACGGGCAAGCTCCGCTGGACGCTGTCGCCCAGCGGTCGGCGCGGCTTCAAGGAGCCGATGGTCGTCGACGGCGTGCTGTACGTCGCCGACTACGACCAGGGCGTATGGGCCGTCGATCCGAAGTCGGGAACGAAGCGCTGGCTCTGCGAAGAGCCGGGCGCACGAAGGGCGCCGACCGAGTACGTCCGCCTCGGCAGCACGCTGTACGGGGCGTCGTACGACGACGACGGCGGGCTCTTTGCCCTGGACCTCAAGACCGGCAAGCCCCGCTGGACGTACAACGACAACAACGGCTCGGGGGAGCAGTGGCACGTCGTGCTCTCCGGTAAGCGGCTGCTGGCCACACACGGGGGCGAGATCTACGCGTTGCCGGCGGTCTGAGCCGGGACAGCTGTGAGATCGGTACTTCTATAGCATCGAGGGCATGCCTGAGATGAGTACGTCGGTTCATGAGACACGGTTCTACTGGACGCCCTTTACTCGACTGGCACCTCACGTCGACCATGACGCTTTTCTTGCCAGACGTTGCATCAATCTGTGGAGGCTTGACCGCGAGGCCCTCACCAAAGCGGCGCAAGTGTTCGCCCTCGGGGTGCCGGTACAGGACATTTCAGGCTCGGTATAGCGGGGCATGGCGTAATTGCCCGAAAAGCAACTGTTGGTATGCAGTGGTCCTGCGCGGACGCACAGCTCACCGGTGCCTCGATCGCCTGTGGCGCGGGTTAGCCTCGGTGGAATAGCGCTGACAGATCACAACTGATGGTGCCCGAACGGGGAGGGAGCTGTCGCGATGCGAGTACGGGTGACTGTGGTCCGGGAAGGAACCGCAGAGCAGGACGCGGCCATCGTCGTTGACGAGGGCGCGACTGTTGCTGAGGTGGCGGCGGCAGTGGGACGGCTTGTGGCGCCCAGTGCCTTTCCGCACTTCCCAGGAGCCGGGGGCACCGTCACAGCGTTCGCGCCTCGTGCTGCCGCCCGGCAGAGCGCCGGTGAGAAGTTGACGCTCTGGGTGGACGGTCGGCGCTGCGACCCGACTGCCCCGGCCAGTGATGTGCTCCGGGACGGCGCGCGTATCTCCACCGACGACTCCATCGGCCCGTTCATGACGGCGAGTGAACCGATGGGCCGGTACGAGGTCAGAGTGTGCGGCGGGCTCGGATCGGGCCGGGTGGCGCGGCTGTCGATAGGAATCAGCACCATCGGCTCGGCCACCACCTCGACCGTCGCGGTTGCCGATCCCGAACTGCCGGACAACGCGGTCAGGGTCGCCATCGACGCCAAGGGGCGAGTCGAGGTAACCCCACAGGGCGGCGCGCAGGTGAGCCTTGACGACAAGCCCGTGACCGGCGCCCAGGAATGGCATCCCGGTGAGCTGCTGAAGGCCGGCGAGTCGCTCTTCAGCCTCGATGAACCCGGTATGCCCGACGCGCACCTCTCTGCCGCCGGTGAGGGCGGCCTTGCCTATAACAGGCCGCCCCGCTTGATGTCGCCCAGACAAAGGCCCCGGCTGGTGGTGCCGGCGGCCCCGATCAAAGGTGAGGGCGTCAGATTTCAGCTGATCGCCACGGTGTTGCCTTTCTTCTTCGGCCTGGGGATGTACTTCGTCACCAAGCAGGTCTACATGCTGCTGTTCTGTCTCATGTCACCGCTGATGATGATCGGGCAGTGGGTGAGCGACCGACGGCACGGAAAGAAGCAACACCGCGTAGCCGTCAAGGAGTTCAAGCAGGCGAAGGCAGATCATGAGACCGAGGTGCAGCGTCTGGGCGAGCTCGATCAGCATCGTCGTAGAGACGCTTTCCCCGACCCCGGGCAACTGCTTCTTTTTGCCACCGGACCGCGTCGGCGCCTGTGGGAACGGAGAATCACCGACCCGGACGCCATGCACTTGAGGGTGGGGTTCAGCGACCTTCGCGCGGACATCGAGCTGGTCAACACCTCCGCGGCCAGGGGCGACGCGGCAGATCCCGAGCCGCCGGTCGTGAACAACGTTCCGGTGCCCCTGCCCTTTGCCGAACTCGGCGTGGTCGGGATCGCCGGCGATCGTCCAAGAGCCATCGCCACCGCTCGATGGATGACAGCGCAGGCAGCGGTACTGCACAGCCCGCGGGACCTGTCGTTGGTGGTACTGACATCAACTGCGGACGCTGCTGAAAACTGGCGTTGGGCCCAATGGCTCCCCCATACCTCGCCCCAGCAGGGGCAGGAGTGCGTCGCACTCATCGGCGCGGATTCCGAAACCATCTCGCGCCGGGTCAATGAACTGCTGGCCGAGCTCGCCCGCCGCCAGGCAGTTGCCCGCGACAACGGCGGCCTGGCCGCACTGCGCCCTGAGCCCCATGTGCTCGTGGTGCTGGACGGTGCGCGTCTCCTGCGCCGTGTGCCCGGTGTACCGCAGCTCCTCCAAGAAGGCCCGAGCCAGGGGATCTTCGCGCTGTGTGTCGATGAGGACGAGCGTCTCCTCCCCGAGGAGTGCAGCACTGCCGTGTGCTGGACACCCGAATCGCCGAGCCGGGTACACCTGCGTGGGTACGGATACGAAGCCGTGGGACAGGTGCTCGCCGATCAGGTCACCACCCAGTGGTGCGACCGGGTGGCGCGCGCACTTGCTCCTGTCCGGGACGTCAGCCGTGACGATGCCGACAGCGCGCTGCCGACTGCCGCACGACTGCTCAACCTGCTCGGAATGCCGGACCCGCGCGGTGAGGACATCGCCGCCGTCTGGGAGCGGGGTGGCTCCACGACCGAGGTGACGATCGGCCTGGCGGCGGATGGGCCGTTCACGCTCGATATCCGGCGTGACGGACCGCATGCTCTGATCGCGGGTACCACCGGTGCCGGTAAATCCGAACTCCTCCAGACCATCATTGCTTCATTGGCCGTCGGCAACACCTCGGACGCTCTCAATTTTGTGCTGATCGACTACAAGGGCGGCAGCGCATTTCAGGACTGCGCAAGGCTGCCGCACACCGTCGGTATGGTCAGTGACCTCGATGCGCATCTGACCGAACGCGCGCTTGCTTCGTTGGCCGCCGAGTTGAGACGGCGCGAAGAGATTCTCTTCGAAGCTGCGACGAAGGACATCGAGGACTACAACGATGCCCGGCGGATCCGGCCCGAACTGGAGCCCATGCCGAGGCTGGTCCTGATTATCGATGAGTTCGCCTCATTGGTCGCTGAACTCCCGGACTTCATCGCCGGACTTGTGGACATCGCACGCCGTGGGCGTTCTCTGGGTGTGCACTTGATCCTTGCGACACAGCGGCCCGCAGGCGTGGTGAGCGCCGATATCCGGGCGAACACCAACCTTCGCATCGCACTCCGTGTCACTGATGCCGATGAGTCGCGCGACGTCATCGACTCCCCGGACTCCGGGACGATTTCCAAAGCGACCCCCGGGCGGTGTTACGTACGCTCCGGTTCGCAGTCTCTTGTCGGAGTCCAGTCCGCGCGTATTGGTGGACGGCGACCCGGTGCCGCTTCGGCGCCCCGGACGACGTTGAGCCCCCTGGGATGGCTGACAGTGGGCCGGCCCATGCCCCGGGGGGCGCAGGGGGACGGCGATGACGGCACGATGGTCACCGACCTGGCTGTGCTCGTCGACGCCATCCGTGCGGGTGCCGACAAGATGGGCCTGGCAGCGCCCCGGAGCCCGTGGCTTCCGCCGATTCCTCAACAGGTGGTCCTTGCGGAGCTCCCGGCAGTTCCCGCGGCGCAACCAGGGGCCGACACCGTGCGGCCGGCGCCCTTCGGCCTCACCGACCTTCCTGCTCAACAGGCGCGTGCACCGCTCGCGCTGGATCTTGCCGATGGCGAACACCTCTTGATCGCGGGGGGACCGCGGTCCGGACGCTCCACTGCTCTGCGCACGATCGCCGGATCGCTGGCGAACAGCGCTTCGCCGAGCGATGTCCACATCTACGGCATCGACTGCGGTGCCAACGCACTGCTTCCTCTTGCCGGCCTCCCCCACTGCGGAGCGGTGGTGACCCGTGACCAGACAGCGCGCGTCGATCGTCTCCTGGGGCGCCTCCTGGCCGAGGTTTCCCGGCGGCAGATGCTGCTGGCCGAATGCGGTCAGTCGAGCGCCGCGGAGCAGCGGTCAGGTGCGGAACCGTCGGAACGCCTGCCTTGGATGGTTCTCCTGGTGGACGGATGGGACGCCTTCAAGGTCGCCTTCGAGAACTATGACTACGGGCGGCTTGTCGAGTCGGCCAAGAGGCTCTTCCGCGAAGGAGCCGCTGTCGGTCTGAAGGTGGTCCTGACCTCGGATCGCAGCGGGTTCACCGGCGAGATCGCCAGTTCCTTCGGAGACCGTTTGGTTCTCAGACTCGCGGATCCCACTGACTACACCTATGCGGGTATCTCGTCGAGGGATGTACCCAAGGAGATGCTGCCCGGTCGGGCCCTGCGAGCGACGGACGACGGGGTGCAGGAGACCCAGATCGCGTTGCTTGCAGATAATCCGTCGGGGCAGGCCCAGGTGGCAGCGATCCAAAGTATCGCCAGAGACGTGGCACAGCTTTACGAACGCCAGACCCTCAGCCAAAGGCCCATTCGCGTGGATGTGCTTCCGGTACGAGTCGCCGCCTCCGAGGCGATGGGCCTGCAGTCGGACTTCCTTCCCCCCTCTCCCCTTTGGGCGCTCTTCGCGGTGGGTGGAGATGAACTCCAGCCCATTGGCGTGGACTTGGAGGAAGCAGGCCCGGGATTTGTCATCTCAGGTCCACCGAAGTCCGGGCGGTCCAGCACGCTGATGGCCGCAGCGCGTTCCCTGCTGCGCAACGGAACGAAGGCCATCCTCATCACGCCGCGGCGTTCCCCGCTACGCGATCTGGCGGCAGAGCAAGGAGTGCTTGGAGTCCTCGACGGTGAAAGCACGCCGGACGACCTTGAGGCCCTGACAGCCACTGCGGGTGGTGAGTTCGTGGTCCTTGTCGATGACGCCGAGCTGATTTATGACACGCCTCTTGATGAGGCGCTGGAGGAAGTCATCCGACGTGGCATGGATGGTGGGCAGGCGGTTATCGCGGCCGGCGCCGTCGATACCCTGTCCTCTCAGTACCGTGGTTTTGTTGTGCAGGCGCGGCGTTCGAGAAACGGCCTGCTGCTGTCGCCACAGGGCTCGCAGGACGGTGAGATGTTCAACATCCGGCTGCCATCGAACTCTGAAGGCGGGCCGACCGGGCGAGGCCTCTTTGTCAGAGGTGGAGAAATCGTGCCGGTACAGGCCGTCCTCCCGGACTGACGGGTTGTCGGAAACACAGTTGGCCGGTGCACCAGAAGGTGCACCGGCCAACTGCGTATCTGTCAGACATCTGACAAGGGATCAACTAGTCGTTGATGGTGTCGTTGTCCTTCGCCGCCTTGTCGGTTTCCTGACGGGCGTTGTCGAGCGACGTAAGGAAGCTCGTCAGCGACGGCTTCAGCTTGTCCCACTCGTCACGAAACCTGTTGGCGCGCTGGCCCTTCCAGAACTCCTCGCTCGACTTGGTCCCGGTGGTCAGGGCGCGGACCAGTTCATCGAGGTTGTTGTGCTGGGTCTTGAAGGTACCGGAAAGACTGCGGAGTCGCGTAGTGTCCGCACCTTTGAGGGTCGTCATTTGGTTTCTCCCCGCGCATGGATATCGACGGACGTTCCGTCTGTATGGTCAACGCTACCGCAGTAGCGGCGCATTCGTCATCCTCGTATGCAACTCGCCTAAAGAGGCGATTGCCGAGAGGGCGGTGATATTAGTTGTGCGCCACGGTGTTCCTTCAGGCGGTTCGGCGTTTGTGCCGTACGACTCTCACGCCCAGTGCGTCCTGTTGCTCGACATCGCTATTGGCCGCGACATGAATCGGAACAAAAACGACCATCCAGTAGATACCGAATAGCCAGCGACCGGTCAGCGGCCAGAAACGGGGCCTCCCGGCGTCAAGAGCCCGAACCACCCGGAGTCCCGTGAGGAACTTTCCGATACTGACTCGTGCCGAGAACGTCAGGAGCACGTGGTTGACGAAAGAAAAGGCAATCGCCATGGCGAGTGCCACTCCCCAGAACCGGGGAGAGGTGGGGTGGAGAATCAATAGACCGTCCCTGACCTCGCTGCCCGAAGCGAGCCCGACGGCAACTCCGGCGAACAGAGCGAGTGCGGCATCAGTGGCAGAAGCGATGATTCGACGCCCTGTGCCAGGTCGAATCAGCTCCTCGGGCGACGATGTGTTGGTCATCCGTGGACTGCTAATTTCCGGTTCCCGCCTTCTTCTTTTCCGTCTCTTCCTTTTCTATCCTCGTCAGCGCTTTATCGATCTCTGCGCGTGCAGTCGCCAACGTATCCTTGATGCTTTTCTTGTGTGTCGCCCATTCCCCGCGGAATCGATCGCTCTTCGGCCCCTTCCACGTGGCATGCCCGCAGAGCGTCTGGACATTGTCCATGGTCTGCTCTATTTCATCGGCAAACTTCTTGAGCCGACGAACGTCCTCCCGGCAGTCACTCTCACGCGACATGGCGATGTCCCCTTCGGCTGATGGCAGCTCTGGCTGATGGCGGCTTTATGCGTCGGTGGGGCTGATCAAGCGCAGAATCATTCGACGCAGCGTCGACGAGCCGACCGGGCGGGCTTCGATGCCCGTGGGGGCGTCTGGCTTCTCGACCAGCACAGTCCAGACCTTCTCGTCGGTCGCGTAGGTCGTGAGCAGAGGGCCGGGCGCATCGGACAGAAGCACCAATTGACCAACAACCATGGCGTTGTTGATGGCCTCGCTCAGTGGGCCACCGAGGTTGTCCTCGTCGAGTTGACCCGGTGTGAGCTTCTGGGTGCGCCCGTCCTTGTCGGCCACATCGAACGGGTCGACGAAGAGCTGTACGAGTTCGGCGACGTCGTCTGCATGGTTGGCCAGGGTGAACATGTGGAGACCACCAGAAGTGATGCGTTCCACGAGGTACAGATCTTCGGCATGGATGTAGACGAACGCGTGCGCTGCCCCACGCGAGGTCTGCTGCTCGACAGCCAGGGCCCTGCCGGCCGTTCGGCGCAGCGTGAGAGCCAGGCTCACCTCCGGCGTGATCCGCATGTCAACGTCGACCTGCCCCCGGGCGGGCTGTTCGGTAGTCGCGTTTTCGCTCGTCGATGACTCGGCGCTGCGGACCAGTGCATCCAGCTCTTCGATATTGTCAATTTCCACGGCCTGGCGTGAGACCAGTGACCGCAGAGCCGTGGCGTACGCCCACTCGCGCTCCTGAGCCGATAGCTTCTCAAGATGCGGGGTGGGGGCCACGCATTCGATGAGGGAATCTGGGTCGAGTATGGCGATCTCTTCGTCGGTGAGCCGGAGAAGCGGCTGTGAGCCTCCTTCGGAGAGGGCATCGCCCAGGAGTTGACGAAACTCCTGAAGGTCCATGTCGAGCTCTTGCTTGGGCATAGTGAATGCTCGATTCTTTGTTCTTTACCAGAAGGCGAACTTCTTGATGATGCTCGGTTCGATATTATTAACCGCGCCTCTTACTCCGTTGTAAATCTCGACTCCCTTGTCCTTGATCTCTCCAACTCTCTTGGTTGTGGCATTCCAGGCCTTCTTGGCTCCGGCCTTGACGTCGTCGCCCCACTTGTCCCAAGCCCAACTGCCCAGGAAGTAGGCACCGGCGACTCCCAGTGCAACCCAGCCGACCACCGGAATTGCGGCGGCGACTGCGCCTGTTACTCCC
>NZ_JBDHNH010000019.1:0-108761 GCF_039766235.1 Streptomyces changchenzhani
GTAGAAGCGGCCGTAGTAGTTGACCCAACCCGCCACGATCGGGTTGATCCGTCGGGCGAGTTCCACGAAGGAGAGATCGGACCGTCGGTGAAGACGCCAGCTGCGCACTTCCCCGCTGATCCGTTTCAAGGCGTCCTTGCTGATTGCAGGCTCGAAGGACAGGAAACGCCTGCCCCACTTGTCCTGCGACTTGCGCGCGCGGAACGTGTACCCGAGGAAGGTGAACTCCATGTGCTCATAGGAGCCCTGGCGTTGCCCGTCCCGGCAGTAGACGATCCTGGTCTTGTCGGGGTGCAGTTGCAGCCCGACCTTCTCCATCCTGTCCGTGAGCGCGGCCAGCACTTCGCGGGCCTGACGCTCAGTGACGCAGTGCACGACGGCGTCGTCTGCATACCGTTCGAACGTGACGGTGGGATGCTCCCGGGCCAGCCACATGTCGAACGCGTAGTGCATGAACAGGTTCGCGAGCACGGGCGAGACCGCTGATCCCTGTGGGGTTCCACGGTCCCGCTGTTGCAAGGTCCCGTCGGGCAGTTGAAGCGGCGCTTGGAGCCATCGCTTCACATATAAAATCACCCAGACGGCATCGGTGTGCGCTTCCACTGCCTTGACGATGAGGTCCCATCGGACGCTGTCGAAGAACTTCTGGATGTCAAGCTCGATCACCCAGTCCTTCTTCCAGCAGCGTCGTCGGCAGGACTCCACCGCATCCAGCGCCGAGCGCCCCGGCCGGTAGCCGTAGGAATCCTCATGAAAGACGGGCTCGGCCCGGTCCATGAGGTGCCTGGCGGCTACGGTCTGGGCAACTCTGTCGGCCACCGTGGGCACGCCCAAGATCCTTGAGCCGCCGCGGGGCGACGACTTGGGGATCTCCACCGCACGTACCGGCGGCGGGAAATACGTCCCGGACGACATACGATTCCAGATCTTGTACAGATTGTTCTTCAGATCCTTGTCGAAGTCCTCAAGGGACTGCCCATCCACACCGGGCGCACCCTTGTTCGCCTTAACTCCCTTGTATGCCTCCCAGACTTCCCGCTTCGAGATCTCAAACGGCTTGCCTGTTGACTTCAACGTGTCCATATAGTTCCTCCCGGAGAGCGTCCGGTTGTCTAGATACACAACGTCACGAATAGCCCGACCCCTTCGCTCCACCTCTATTACAGAGGCTTCATCACTACTACGAGCCGGTCCGCCGGCGCGCCTCGTATCGGTACTCGATCCCTCGCGGTTTCAGCCGCTTGGGACACTCCCTCTCGCCACCCCTACCAGGGCAGACAGTGCCGAGGAGCGCCTTCTCCTGTTCCGTACGGAAGCGGCAGATCAGGCTCACGTCGTCTTCATGCCGGACACCGCCTGGCCAATAAGCGGGCACCCGCCAGGCTCATCCCGGAACCCGTTGTACGTCCCGGTTCTGATGTCGTCTAAGAATCTTTCGACACTTCAGCAACGATTCACTTGCGTTCGTCTTCCTGATCCCCACCTGACGCCTCTTACGACGCCTTTTCCTCAATCGCTCACCACGACAGTCATTAGCTAGCGCAGCATGAGGCGGTTTGAAGCCTCCCCCGCAGGGCGGCTCCGAAGGGCCAAACACCTTCATCTCCCGTACAGCACTACTTCAAGGCAGCTTTCCTACAACCAGCTCCTCTACGTATTCAGGACACACGCAACGAAATCCCCGCGTTCGCCCCGCTGCTGGAACGGCTCGACCTGCGCCGTTACATCGTCACCGCCGATGCGATGCACACCCAGACCGGCCACGCGGAGCAGATCCGAGAGCGAGGCGGCCACTACATCCTGATCGTGAAGGGCAACCAGAAGAACCTCCGGCGCCAGATGCGCCGGCTGCCCTGGCGCGACATCCCGCTCCAGCACCGCGTCCGCGAGAACGGGCACGGACGCCGCGAGATCCGCCGGCTGAAGGTCTGCACCGTGAAGCCCGGACTGTTCTTCCCTCACGCTGTCCAGGGAATCGAGGTCAAACGCCGCCGCACCAGCCGCACCACCGGCAAGACCACGATCACAACGGTCTACGCCGTCACCAGCCTCGCTCCCGAGCAGGCCGACCCGGACAGGCTCGCCGAGCTCGTCCGCGGACACTGGCAGGTCGAGGCCCTGCACCACGTCAGGGACGTGACGTTTACCGAGGACGCCTCCCGCGTCCGTACCGGCACCGCACCACGCGCCATGGCCACCTTCCGCAACCTCGCCATCGGCCTCATCCGGCAGAAGGGAGGAGCGAACATCGCCGCCGCGACCGACCACTACCGGTCACGACCCGACCACGCACTCCAACTACTCGATCTCGAAATCTGAGAACGCATCAGCCCTGGTGGAGGATGCGGTAGCCGCCCAGATCAAGGCGGGACACACCGTCCACTACCAAGTCATGGTGAACTACCCGAGTGCCTCCGATCCGATGCCAGAGAGCTTTGACATAACCTGGCAGAGTTCGAGCGGTGCCGGAGACTCCGCGCCCATCTACAATACTCCCTAGAGTGCTTTTGGGGGCGCGCCGGAGGCCGGCGCGCCCCTTGGCCTGAATCCCCGATCGGAATGTGAAAACTGTGTGGGTCGAGCGAATTATCGCGGTCACGGGCTGGGAACCCCTGAATTTGGATCTCCCCTGGGATGGGATTGAGGAAGCGCTGGGTACGTCACTCCCCGAGGATTACAAGAAACTCGCGGAGGTATTCGGCCGAGGCGAGTTCTCGGAATTCATGCGAGTTCTTTCTGTCGACAGTACGGGGCAGTTCGATCTGCTTCACATCTGGAAGGCATATCTCGGCGACAGCCCGGAGGACGGACCTGACCCCGTCCTCAAGCCCTACCAGATGTACCGCCCTGATCGGCGCGGTCTCATTCCTTGGGCGTTCGGCGAGATGGAGTGCAGCTACTTCTGGCTGGCGTCCGCAGAAGAAGATCCGGCGAGCTGGCCCATCGTCACGCGGGGCAACCCCTATCCCTTGCAACAGGTGCGCATGTCCACTTCCGAGTTCATCTGCCGCGTATTGACAGATCCGGAGTTCGAGCCGTTCTCGATCGCGAGGCTGTTCCCGGAGCCGGACTTCTTCCCGATGGATTGAGTGGCGTGACCAGGGCGAATCCCAAACAATTGCATTCCGCTTGGCGTTGCCAGGAGGTTCTATATTTCGACCTGGGTTCGAATTGCCGTCCGGGCAATTTGAAACAGACCATGGCGAAGGCGTAGTCGGTTCGTACGTCGTGTGGAGGGGTGCACATGGAATGGTTCGATTGCCTGGTGACGGTGACTGGTTGGAGCGCTGAACCCGGCGAACTCGACTGGTCTGGCACCGAAAGGGCCCTGGGTACCCCTCTGCCGACTGATTTCAAGGAACTGCGCCGACGCTTCGCAGCTTGGGCCGCCTTCAGCGACCATGTTCTGGTGCTGGAGGCGCAAGGGGATACGGAGTCGGTGCTCGCCAATCACGAGTCCTTTGCTCAGGTCCGTGTGGGGAAACTCCGACGATCGGTGGATGTTCGAACCGTTTGGGCTCCTCGGAGCGAATGACGAGGGCAAAGGCAAGGGTCTTGTGCAGTGGCTGTTGCATGTCGCTGCCCGGATCAGCCGGGGCGCCGACGCTTCCACCTGCGGATATCGGCGATCTTGCCCTGGCGGCATGAACTCGCGGCCGTATTGAGATGGCGAGGTGGCTGCGCAACCGGCGCACAACTGACGGCCCGCCAGAGGAACCTGGCGGGCCGTCGTCTCGGAGTCCGGTAAGTCGATGCCCGGCGGGTCAGTAAGCCCGGTAATAGGGCCTCTCGATCGTCGCCGCGACACTGAATACGGAGAACTCGGCTTCCGTGAGCACACGGTAAACGAATTCCGAGGCGGTCATGTCAAAACGCTGGAAAGGCTCCAGTGGATCCACTCGCGCCACTGGCTGGTCGACACCCGGCGCGCCGGGCGGGGCGGGGCGCGCATTCCTGCTGAATGGCTCCGCCGGCGGGCTCACGACGGCCAGCGCGGTCGCCTTCGTGCAGGGCTCGGGCGGAGTACCGGGAGCTGCCGAGACCGGCGACCGGTTCGGGTCGGCTGTGGTCCTGGCCGATCTGAACGGAGACGGCACGGCCGATCCGGCGTTCGGCGCCGAGGGCGAGAACTCCGGCGACGGCACGGTGATGACCGTGACCGGCGGTGCGGGCGCCTCGTACGGGCCCACCGCCCTCGCGGCTGGTACCGGCCGGAGTATCGGCGCCGCTCTCGCTCGATGAACCACCACGGGGCCCCTCACACCTCGGATCGCAGCCAGTCGAGCCTGCCATATCCGGTCCTGCCCCACACGCCACACCCCGCCGCCCTCATCCCACACGAAGGAACGCGTAGTGCAGCGCACACGCCGTCGAATCTCGGTCTCGTTCGCCGCAACGAGTGCGATGCTCCTCGTCACCTCATGTGGCCAGCAGGAACAGGCCGAGTCGGCCGATGCCGCCGCTCCGGGATCCGTGGTCGCGGCGAAGGGCACCGACGCCAAGTCGACCTCACCCGGCGCCTCCGCAGAAGCCTCCGCCACGGCGACACCGTCGCCCTCCACGTCAGCATCCGCCTCTCCTGCCAGCTCCAGCTCCAGCTCCGGGAAGGCGTCGACCGCTCCGTCATCGCCCGCCGCCGTCTCACAGCCCACGAGGACGGCCGCAGGCGCCACCGGCGAGCAGGCGGCACCGACTCCCGCGTTCCCTGTTGCCGTCATCTTGGGCAACTCCACCCAGGTCATCACAGTGAAGGCGAGCGGGTCGTACGCCACGGTGACGGCCTGGGCGAAGGGAGGTTCGGGCTGGAAATCGGTCATCTCCGCGAACGGACGCGTCGGGGCGAACGGCGTCACCGACGGTGCGACACGCAGGCAGAACACCTCCACCACACCCACGGGCACCTACACCATCACGGAGGGATTCGGTGTGAAGTACGGCGGCACAAAGATGCCTTACACCCGGATCAACTCCTCGCACTGGTGGGTGCAGGACCCCGAGTCGGCCTACTACAACTCCATGCGCACCGCGGCGGGAGCCGACTTCCCGCTCGTCGAGACCGGGGACCGGGGCAGCGAGCACCTGATCAACTACCCGACCCAGTACGCCAAGGCGCTGGTGATCGACTTCAACCGCTGGCCGGCCACGCCCGGCCGTGGCGCCGGGATCTTCCTCCACGTCAACGGCAGCGGGGCAACGGCTGGGTGCGTGTCGGTCCCGCGCGCCTCGATGGACAGGATCATGGCCTGGATCCAGCCGGGAGCACATCCGCGCATCGCCATCGGCTGACACCAGCCATTACTTCACCGCCTCGCTCTGGGGCCCTGGCCCTTCGACGCGTGGACGAGTGACGGAAAGAGACGATGCAGAACAGGCGCGGACCTACTACCAGATGCCCGCTGATCGCGGGAACTCTCCTGGTGATCCTTGGACTGGTTACGGCTGCGGGAGCAGTCGTGTCCCTCCAGACCTCTTACACCACGGTGACAGTCGGTGGAGCCATGGAGCCCACATTCGGCGAAGGCGACCGGATTCCGATCGAGATGGTCGGTGGCGCAGCGGTCCGGCGCGGCGATGTCGTGCTCTACGAGGTGTCGAACAGATACGAGGGACTCCCGGTCCTCCAGCGCGTCATCGGGCTCGGAGGCGATCACCTCGTGTTCGCCGACGGCTCCCTGACCGTCAACGGCAGACCCGCCGAAGAGCCGTATGTGAAGCGGGCGGAAGACGGGCTCAGCACCCCGGCCTTCGATGTCACCGTGCCTCCCGGCCGGATGTTCCTCCTGGGGGACAACCGAGGGAACTCCAACGACTCGCGGTATTTCTTGAGCGAAGACTCGGGCACCGTGCCCACCTCTGCGGTCCGGGGCCGCCCCCTCGCGAGCGGTACCATCCCTGCGCTGCTCGGGCTGGCCGCGGTACTGGGCGTCGTCTGCGGCGTCGGCGGCATCTGCGCACTGGCAGACCGACGGACCGCACGAGGATTGTCCGCATGGGTGTGAGCGGTGGCGACGCCCGCTGTTCGTCCCCAGCGGGTTCCTTCGGCCTGCTCAGGAACGTTTTTCTCGTCCGTGAGCGGGCTCCTCGCTCCGGCCTCTCGAAGGTGAAGCCTTCGGCGGCGCTTCCGACCGGCCGGGGGCGGCTGTTCCAGCCCGCCTGGCAGGTTCCGGGTGAACCCTCGCGTCGTGTCCGGACGACTTGGCGCAGTAGGCGTCCACAGCTTCCACTCCGCCCACGGCCTCTGCCAGTCGGCGGAAGGCGGCACCGTGGTGCGGGCGGTTGCCCTTGTCCCACGCACGGCACAGTGCCGCGTGCTTTGCCGGCAGCGCATCGCGCGCTGCCGCAGACGCCGAGGCGCTGGGTGACGGAAGAGTCCGGGCAGACGGCTCCGACGCGCCGCTGAGGGGGGGCCCAGCAGGAGTACGCGGGGCCTCGACGGCCGAGGAGGGCGCCGGCTTGAGGGCAGGGGGGGCGGAGGGGGAGAACGGATGCGGGAAGACCCCAGTGCTGGCCGCCCACGCCACCCCGCCGAGCGTCATACCGGCGACAGTCGCCCCGAGGGCCGCCTTCAGCGAGATCCGGGCGGAGGACCGGGCTTGGACCGGGCGCCAGTCATCGCGCTTGCGGGGGCGCTGCGAGCCGACGGCCTCGGCCGCACTGTGTGCCTGACGGAAGGCCGCGAGCGCCCGTTCGGCGCCCTGGGGCTCGGCACCACCCCGGACGGCGTCGGCGAACTTCTCGATCTCAGGCGTGAAGAACGCCGTGTCCGTCGCCCGCCCTTTGCGTCTCATGTCTCATCCTTCAGTGGGTCCGGCACCGCGCCTGCCGTGCTCTGCGCCCTGTTCGCGGGGGTCAACTGCTCGGCCAGCCGTTTCAGCCCCCGGTGGGCGGCCGTCCGCACGGCACCGGGGCGCTTGCCCAGTACGCGGGCCGCGGCGGGCCCGTCCAGCCCGACCACCGCACGCAACAGCACCGCCTCCGCCTGATCCGACGGAAGCTTGGCGATCTGAGCCATCGCCCACCGCGTCGACATCGACTCCAGCGCGGCATCCGCCGTGTCAGTCCGTCCGGGCAGGTTCAGCACTTCCTGTTCGATCAGCGACGTGCGAGGTCTCCGCTTCTGCCTGCGCAGGTGATCCAACGCCCTGTGCCGCGCGATGGTCGCCGTCCAGCCGCGGAACCCCACGCCGTCACCCCGAAATCTCCCCAGATCCCGGGCGATCTCCAGCCAGGCGTCCGAGGCGACGTCCTCCGCAGCAGCCCCAACCAACCCCCTCAGATATCCGAGGAGTCCCGGATGGACGAGGTGGTACGCCTTCTCGAAGGCACCCTCGTCCCCCTGCTGCGCAAGCGATACGGCCCTCCCGAGCTCCAGGTCGCACGCCTGCGGACGCCGCTGGTCCCCACCCCTGATCACACGTGCCTCTTCGATCGCCCAACTAACCACCTCCTCCTCCTGCGTCCTGACACACAGAAATGTCACAGCAAGCAGAACCCGCACTTCACCGGCACTCCCGCGCAGTGTCAGTTTCCGCTCAACTCACCGGCCGGCCTTCGTCAGCACCAGCACGCGGCCGTGCAGCAGGAAGTACATCTGCTGCACGGACTCCTCCGGCCCGGCAGCGAAACGGTTGGCCACCTTTCCGATCGGGTTCCACGCCCGCCCGTCGGGCATCCGAACGCCCACCAACTGCCCGAAAATCTCCTGATGCCCCGGGTCGAAGTCCACCCACTCCGCACCGGCTCGTCGGACGAAGACCTCGCCCACGTACGCCCCCAGCCAGAACAGTTCGCGTGCCACGGCCCCCTGTTCCGGTCCAGCAGCACGAAGCCCATCGACGACGCGGTCCACTACCCGAAGGCTCGCCACCGAGTAGTCCAGCGGTAACCGCTTCCGCTCCGTGACTCTTCGTATGAACTCTGCAACCCCTGTCCGCATCTCTCCGGCAGAAAGAAGTCGCTTGCCCTCCCCGCTCGATCCCACCGCAACCCCAAGTCCCGTTCGCGGCCGGGCCTCCGAAGAGCACCCAGCGGGGAACGCCAACCGTCCCCTCTCCCACCAAGCGCACCCGCGGCCCCAAACGTCACTGCGGCGGCTCCCGCCCGTTCGGGCGCACTGCTGCAGGCCGAGATCTCACTGGCCTGAATCCACTCGGCGGGCGCGGCCACCGATCGGTTCCGTCCCCCGGCCGGTTGCTGCCGAGGACAACGGGTCGCCGACTGAACGTCCTTGCGAACGAAGCCGTCGCAAGCCATCTGCTCGCCGGCGGCGCCGGCCTCTGCTTCTCTGTCCGCCACCATTGATCATCTGCCGCTACAGTCCCTGCTCATCAGATCCAGGGAGGGCGCATGACCGTTGACGCTTCGGTGCACTTGACGTACGTGGTGACATGGCAGGAGATATCCGATGGACTCAAGATTCAGATGAGACACAGCCAGGTCGGACGCTGGTGCTATCGCATTCTGTGGGGACTGGTCGCCTTCCTCGTCCTGGTGACCGCAGCCAACGTGGTGACCAGAGGCGTTGACGCCGTGGGCGTGGGGGCATGGAGACTTGTTCTGATCGCCTGTCTTTCCCTGGTCGCGGTCCGCTGGTTGATGGCTCTGGCTCTGCTCGGCTACGCCCGGCATCTGGGCGAGCACCAGGTCACGGTCGACGACTCCGGAATCCGGACGATTTCCGAGCGGCATACGAATGACACCGGCTGGAAGTTCTACGGGCGCTGCGTCGAGGACCGGCGGGTGTTCGTGCTCCTCACGCCGGACGTGTGGGGAACAGGCGTGCTGATCCTGCCAAAACGTGGCCTGGATGCTCCCCAGGATTCGGAGCGACTGCGGGAGCTGTTCGCGCGACACATCGCAGCCGCGTGAGCGCAGGCTTGGGCTCGCGACTTCGCGACCAGCAGCACGCGATCCATACGCTGCCGTAGACCCGGGCACCCGATCCACAGGCCAGGGCGCGCCCAGGCAGCGCGACGTCATATCCCGAACCAGCCGTCGCTCGGCCGCTCCGTGACCTGCGTCGCCGCACTTGGCGACTGTGAGGCAAGGGGACTGGCGACATGGCTTGGGAGTACAAGATCGTCGCACTGTTCGGTGACGACACCACGAGTCAAGAGGCGGAACAGCAGCTCAGCGGACTCGGAGCAGAGGGTTGGGAAGCCATCTGCGCGGTGGGTCCGTTCATCTTTTCGGGGTCAGCACCAACCGCCCCACGCCTCCGGTCCCTGCCACCGATACATGGTGATCCGCGGCGCGTCGTTCAGGTGCTCATGAAACGGGAAAGGCCCGGCCCCCAGCAGCACACCTCAACTGCGTTCTCCTGGCGTGCTTCCGCGCGTGAACAGTGATCTTGCGCCTGGTGACCTGTGGACGCGAGGGGCTCTTCTGTTGGCGGCGCCGGGCCTCACTGGCTGTTGCTCATTCGGCCGTGATGCTTGACGGTCGAACGGGAGTGCCAGCCGGATCCACCTTCGCGTGATCATTTAGCGGTCCGCGCATGAAAGCAGGGCCTCCTGCACAGCTCGGGGATGTCGAAGTCCAACGAGCAGGAGGAGACCCTGGTGCTCCAGTCTGTCGCGCCCGCCGCCGCGACGTCCAACTCCGGCGTGTCGCGGTGCGATTGCCTGGCTCACCGATTCGGGAACGCCGGCGACCACCCTGACCGGGCAGCGCGCTATCCATCCGATACGACCGACACCGAATGGGCGATCGTGCGCGCGGCCATGCCGGTCCCGGCCTGGCTGGAGAGCCGGCGCGGACGCCCGGAGTCCTACTGCCACCGCCAGATGCTCGACGCCGTCTTCTACCTCCTGGACGGCGGCATCAAGTGGCGTGCGATGCCTCTCGACTTCCCGCCCTGGGACCGCGTCTACGCCTTCTTCCGCCGCTGGCGGGACCGCGGATGGACCATCGAACTGCACGACCGGCTGCGCGCGCAGGTACGCGAGGACGCCGGCCGCGACCCCGAGCCGACCGCCGCCATCATCGATTCGCAGACCATCCGCTCCACCCCCACCATCCCGGTGGCCACCTCCGGCTACGACGGCAACAAGAAGACGGTCGGCCGCAAACGCCACCTGCTGACCGACACCATCGGCATGCTGCTGGCCGTCACCGTCACCCGCGCCGATGTCGGGGACCGCGACGCCGGCCAGCACCTGATCGAACGTGCCGGCGCACGCCACCACCGCATCCGGCTCATCTGGGCTGAGGTTCCCCCGGTGTGCGGGAGGTGCTGATCAGCTGGTCAGGATGGGTTGACGTGGTTTCAGGTTCGCTTGTTCGGTCGTCGCCTGGTTGGCGTAGTGCTTCTCCTCGAACTCGATGGGACTGAGGTAGCCGAGGCGTTTCTGGATGCGTCGGCTGTTGTAGAAGCCGTCGATGTACTCGAACAGCGCGAGGTTGGCCTCGGCCCGGGTGACGAAGACGCGTCCGCGCACGCACTCGGTCTTGATCAGCATCCACAGATTCTCCGCGAGGGCGTTGTCGTAGCTGTCGCCCACGGACCCCATCGACCCCTCAATACCCGCACGTACCAGCCGTGTTGTGAGCTTGATGGACGTGTATTGACAGCCGTGGTCGGCGTGATGGATCAAGGTGCCGGGCACGGGCTCGCGGCTGGCCAGGGCGTACTCGAGGCAGGACAGGACCAGGTCGGCGTCCGCGCGGGCGGAGGTCTCCCAGGCCACCACCCGGCGGGAGAAGGCGTCGCGGATCGCGGAGAGCCACAGCGGTCCCTCACCCGTGGGGATCATGGTGAGGTCGGTGACCCACAGCCGGTTCGGCACGGGAGCGGTGAAGTCCCGCTGCACCAGGTCCGGGGCGAGCGTGGCCGTCGGGTCGCGGCGGGTGAAGCCCTTGCCCGTGCGGCGTGGGCTGAGGCCCGCCAGATCGGCCTCGCGCATCAATCGCTCGACCCGCTTGCGGCCGATGGCCACGCCCTCGCGCTTGAGCACGGCATGCACGCGGGGCGAGCCGTAGATCCCGCCGGAGTCGGCATGGATCTCCTCGATCTTGGTCGTCAACTCCGCGTCACGGCGGCGGCGTTCACACGGCTCCTTCTCCTGCCGGCGCCAGCGGTAGTAGGTGGACGAGGGGACGTGCAGTTCCCGGAGTACGGGCTCGACACCGAGGTCACTGCGTTCGCTGAGGAACGTCAGTACCTGCGCCGGGTCGTGTCGAGTTCCTGGGCGAAAAAAGCCGAGGCCGTGCGCAGGATCTCGTTCGCCCGGCGCAGTTCCTTCACCTCCCGCCGCAGCTGGCCCAGCTCGTCCTTCTCCTCGGTGGTCAGCCGGTCGTCGCGCTCGCCGCGGTCGGCCTCGGCCTGGCGGATCCAGCCGCGCAGTGCCTCCGGGTGGACCCCCAGCTCAATGGCCAGGCGCTTGATCTGGGGCTTCGGCTCGGCGGTGCGATACATCCGCACCGCACGCTCACGCAACTCCAGCGGATATTTCCTCGGAGCGGCCATGGTCAGAGTTCCTCTCATGAGAACCATCTGACCCGCTGTCATCGCCCTCCGCATCTCGGGGGAACCTCAGGCCGACGGCGGATACACCGGCTTCCTCGTGTCGTGGTGCGTGGCCGTACTCGGCCTGACACTTCAGATCGTCAAGCGCAGTGACGACGCGGAAGGCTTCCAGATCCTGCCGCGCCGCTGGGTAGTGGAACGCACCAACGCGTGGCTGTGCCGCACCCGCCGCCTGGGCCGCGACTACGAGCGGCGCCCCGACTCGTCCGAGGCGATGATCTACTGGTCGATGGTCATGCTGATGCGGCGCCGGCTGGCCCGTCGGCCAGGGTGAACTTCCCCGCCGAGGTCTGGGTCAGCCAGCCGCGCTCAGCCAGGCGGCGGGCCCGGGAGCGCACCACTCCCTCGATCTTCGACGGCGTCAGCTCGACGCCCATCGCCGTGGCGATCTGCCTACAGGCCATCGGCTCCTCGCTGCGGCGCCGGGCGTCGGCCAGAACGGCAAGGATGCGCTGGTAGTCCACCGCGAGCGCTCCAGGATCGGCACCAGGACTCCACGGCGGCAGGATCGATCCGGGGCGCGCGGCAACGACGGCTGCAGAGCCCGACTCGCGGCCCGCCACCGGAGCTTCCAGCTCTCCCGCCGCCTGCCCGCCAGCGTCGTCCTGATGCTGCCCGGCCAGGACCCGGCCGACCCGCTGCTGGGCGATGACCAGCTCCTGCCAGTCGGTCTCGGACTCGTGCAACTCAGCCAGCAGCCGGTCCGTCTGCTCACGCAGCACCTCCACCCGCTGCCGGGCGGCGCGTTCTTCGGCTTCCAACAGTCCCATCACCGACGGCATCGGCAGCATCCTCCCTCTCGGCAGCAACATGCTGGAAAAGTTCTGCCGCACCACCCGGGCGCCTATGCCTGACCTGCGGAAACCAGCCGGTCACACTCGAAAGAACAACAGCCAGTCAGCCCAGACGGAGCGCCGCCACTTCGTTGAATAGCTTGCCCTATTTCTGATTCTCGGCAGACTCAACTTGGGTCGACTTCTTCTGCAATTCCAGAGAACTTGCCAGAGATTTAGCCATCGCGCTGAGCGTGTCGTCCCGCAGGTTCGGCGACTCAAGCCTTTCTGCCAGGAAGTTGCCAGAGTGCAGGGAGTGGATGGATATGAGCCTACGATGTTGAGATGTCAAGGATTTGGCGGTAGTTGTGAACATTTTCAAGAATATTGCGGCAATGAAGTGAGCACCCACACGGGCCAGGGCTGATGCGTTCTCAGATTTCGAGATCGAGTAGTTGGAGTGCGTGGTCGGGTCGTGACCGGTAGTGGTCGGTCGCGGCGGCGATGTTCGCTCCTCCCTTCTGCCGGATGAGGCCGATGGCGAGGTTGCGGAAGGTGGCCATGGCGCGTGGTGCGGTGCCGGTACGGACGCGGGAGGCGTCCTCGGTAAACGTCACGTCCCTGACGTGGTGCAGGGCCTCGACCTGCCAGTGTCCGCGGACGAGCTCGGCGAGCCTGTCCGGGTCGGCCTGCTCGGGAGCGAGGCTGGTGACGGCGTAGACCGTTGTGATCGTGGTCTTGCCGGTGGTGCGGCTGGTGCGGCGGCGTTTGACCTCGATTCCCTGGACAGCGTGAGGGAAGAACAGTCCGGGCTTCACGGTGCAGACCTTCAGCCGGCGGATCTCGCGGCGTCCGTGCCCGTTCTCGCGGACGCGGTGCTGGAGCGGGATGTCGCGCCAGGGCAGCCGGCGCATCTGGCGCCGGAGGTTCTTCTGGTTGCCCTTCACGATCAGGATGTAGTGGCCGCCTCGCTCTCGGATCTGCTCCGCGTGGCCGGTCTGGGTGTGCATCGCATCGGCGGTGACGATGTAACGGCGCAGGTCGAGCCGTTCCAGCAGCGGGGCGAACGCGGGGATTTCGTTGCGTGTGTCCTGAATACGTAGAGGAGCTGGTTGTAGGAAAGCTGCCTTGAAGTAGTGCTGTACGGGAGATGAAGGTGTTTGGCCCTTCGGAGCCGCCCTGCGGGGGAGGCTTCAAACCGCCTCATGCTGCGCTAGCTAATGACTGTCGTGGTGAGCGATTGAGGAAAAGGCGTCGTAAGAGGCGTCAGGTGGGGATCAGGAAGACGAACGCAAGTGAATCGTTGCTGAAGTGTCGAAAGATTCTTAGACGACATCAGAACCGGGACGTACAACGGGTTCCGGGATGAGCCTGGCGGGTGCCCGCTTATTGGCCAGGCGGTGTCCGGCATGAAGACGACGTGAGCCTGATCTGCCGCTTCCGTACGGAACAGGAGAAGGCGCTCCTCGGCACTGTCTGCCCTGGTAGGGGTGGCGAGAGGGAGTGTCCCAAGCGGCTGAAACCGCGAGGGATCGAGTACCGATACGAGGCGCGCCGGCGGACCGGCTCGTAGTAGTGATGAAGCCTCTGTAATAGAGGTGGAGCGAAGGGGTCGGGCTATTCGTGACGTTGTGTATCTAGACAACCGGACGCTCTCCGGGAGGAACTATATGGACACGTTGAAGTCAACAGGCAAGCCGTTTGAGATCTCGAAGCGGGAAGTCTGGGAGGCATACAAGGGAGTTAAGGCGAACAAGGGTGCGCCCGGTGTGGATGGGCAGTCCCTTGAGGACTTCGACAAGGATCTGAAGAACAATCTGTACAAGATCTGGAATCGTATGTCGTCCGGGACGTATTTCCCGCCGCCGGTACGTGCGGTGGAGATCCCCAAGTCGTCGCCCCGCGGCGGCTCAAGGATCTTGGGCGTGCCCACGGTGGCCGACAGAGTTGCCCAGACCGTAGCCGCCAGGCACCTCATGGACCGGGCCGAGCCCGTCTTTCATGAGGATTCCTACGGCTACCGGCCGGGGCGCTCGGCGCTGGATGCGGTGGAGTCCTGCCGACGACGCTGCTGGAAGAAGGACTGGGTGATCGAGCTTGACATCCAGAAGTTCTTCGACAGCGTCCGATGGGACCTCATCGTCAAGGCAGTGGAAGCGCACACCGATGCCGTCTGGGTGATTTTATATGTGAAGCGATGGCTCCAAGCGCCGCTTCAACTGCCCGACGGGACCTTGCAACAGCGGGACCGTGGAACCCCACAGGGATCAGCGGTCTCGCCCGTGCTCGCGAACCTGTTCATGCACTACGCGTTCGACATGTGGCTGGCCCGGGAGCATCCCACCGTCACGTTCGAACGGTATGCAGACGACGCCGTCGTGCACTGCGTCACTGAGCGTCAGGCCCGCGAAGTGCTGGCCGCGCTCACGGACAGGATGGAGAAGGTCGGGCTGCAACTGCACCCCGACAAGACCAGGATCGTCTACTGCCGGGACGGGCAACGCCAGGGCTCCTATGAGCACATGGAGTTCACCTTCCTCGGGTACACGTTCCGCGCGCGCAAGTCGCAGGACAAGTGGGGCAGGCGTTTCCTGTCCTTCGAGCCTGCAATCAGCAAGGACGCCTTGAAACGGATCAGCGGGGAAGTGCGCAGCTGGCGTCTTCACCGACGGTCCGATCTCTCCTTCGTGGAACTCGCCCGACGGATCAACCCGATCGTGGCGGGTTGGGTCAACTACTACGGCCGCTTCTACCAATCGGCCCTGACCCCCCTCCTACAGCGCATCAACGCCTACCTGGTGCGATGGATCCGCAAGAAGTACAAGCGGCTCGCGGCGCTGCGCAAGGCCCTTTCGAAGATGCGGGACATCGCCCAGCGATACCCCCGTATGTTCGCGCACTGGAAGGTGACCACCGCAGCGTCCTCAGCCTGGTGATCAGAACGGCAAGAGCCGTGTAAAGAGAGATCTTTACGCACGGTTCTGCGAGAGCCGGGGGGGTGAAACTCCCCCCGGCTACTCGACTCTTGGCGGCGATCTGTCGCTGGGCGATGGCCGCCTGGCCCTCGTGCAGGACGGCGGCGAGCAGATGAACGGCCGACTGGGTCCCGTCGCGACTGCCCCGCACTGCCTTGCCGTCGACCGCCAGCCCGGCCAGCTCCGGGCCGGCGTTCTCGACGGGGTCGCGTGAGAAGCGTTCCAGCCAGGCACCGACGGCATCATCGAGCGCGTCGCCGTCGATCCGGGCCAGCAGACGGCCAAGCGTCGTGGCGCGCGGGAGACGGGTCAGTCCGAGCCGTGCCCGGACCTCGCAAGGACTGTCGATGGCGAACCGTGCGATGCCGGCCAGCGTGGTGGCGCCACCCAGGACCGCCAGCAGACACAACCCGAGCAGTGCGCCCAACTGGTAGCGGCGGCCGCGAACACGCCGGGGATCGGGCAGCCGGTCCAAGACGTCGGCCAGCGAGGAGAGTTCAGGACCGTCAGGCAGTGGGCAGGGCAGGCCGGCGTCCTTGCGGTGGCGATGCAGGACACCGATCAGGGAGGATGGCACGCGAACGCGACCCCTGTTCATGATCAAAGGCTTCAAGGACCTTGATCATCGGGGGTCGCGTTTCTCGTTCCCCAACCGGGCCAACCACCCGAACCGCCACGTACACAGGCGATCAGCTCATCTCGCCAGCTGAGAACGCATCAGCCCTGCCACACGGGCCGTTGACCGAGCGCGCAGCCATTGCGCCTCGGCATCAAAGGCGTTTGGAATCTCACGAGCAAAGGGGTACGACCTGGTTCGCCAGGAGAGGTTTCCGTGCCGTGTGCTCCGCATCGGCCGCAGCCAGCGAGTCGTCACCGCATCCTTGCTCCGCGCCCTCGAAAGCCGCAAGCCGGAGTACAGCAGAGCCCACACCTGACACTGCACACCCTCACAACCCGCCACGCACGAACCCCGCCCGAGCACACCGGCGGGGGTTCCTCGTGTCACGTCGGTGTCACCGACTAGGCGGACTCCACTGACCGCAGGGCGCCTGAACTGAGTTTATAGGAATGCCCTGGACCAGCTGGACGCCCGCAGACGGTTTCTACGACATGTGCCATGTGGTACCCAGTGAGGGACCCAAGATCAGGACCGGGGCGTCTTCTGGCCCGTCAAAGCGGTATTGGAGGGTGTTCTTCGGTGTCTCGCTCACTCGTCCGACCCTCTCATCTGTCACGACAGCCCCTATGAGCGGGGTCCTGACTGTAACGGTCTGACCAGGTGGAAGACCTCCCGGGCCGCATAGCGCTTGAGGCAACGGATGATTTCGCGACGGGTCTTCCCCTCCTTGATCCGACGCTCGTAGTAGTCCTGAGTGCGCGGATCGACCCGCAGACGGGTGAACACGATGCGATGGAGCGCGGCATTTGCCTGACGGTCGCCACCACGGTTGAGGCGACGGTACTGCCGGCGTCCCGAGGAACGCTCAAGAGGACTGACCCCGCACAGCGCAGCAAAGGACGCCTCACTGTCCAGGCGTTCCGGGTTGTCCCCCACCGTAATCAGCAAGGCGACGGCCGTGTCCGGACCGATCCCCACCACGTCGAGCAGTTGCGGGGCATGGCATTCCACGAGCCGGGCCAAACGATCGTCCACATGCCGGATCTGCTCGGAGAGCTGGCCGATCCGGTGAGCCAGCAGACCCAGCGTGATCCGAGTTGCCTGCAGCACCGACTCCTCGCTGGCCTCCTCGTGACCGCTCGCGTCGGCCCAGTTTGGCCAGTCCTTCCCGCAAGGCGGGGTCAGCAGTAACGAGGACGGCCTTGAGCTGGTTGATGGCCTGGGTACGGGCTTTGACGGCCGCCCCCTTCGTAAGTTTGTACATTCTCGCGATCTGCACCGGCCCGTCGCCCGCTTTGGCCCGAGCACGCGCCCGCCCACTCAGCACGGCTCGCGCCGCGTTCTGGGCATCGAGCGGATCCGATTTGCCGCGCCGACGGCGATCCGCCCGGTCCATCCGATTCACGTCAAACACATCGATGCCCTGGCCCAGCAGATATCGCGACAAGGACGCCCCGTAGGAGCCGGTCCCCTCCACCCCGGCACGCCCCACCACACCCAACTTCCTGGCCCACACTTCCTGGCCCACTTCAGCAGATCGCGGTATCCCGCCGCGGTGGCCGGGAACTCGCCGGTGGCAAGCACGGTCCCCAGCACGGATAGCACCGCAGCCACATGCGTATCCCGGTGCGTATCCACTCCCAAAACCACCTCCCCCACCGGGCGACGACGACGCGTCTGCGGAGCAGGCGACGTACTCGACATGGTCGATCTGGACATGCCCGTTCCCCTTTCCGGTCCGATGGCGCGTCGCGTTGCCGGCACCGGGCCGCGTCGGGCGGTCAGAATCGTGAGGACGCCACAACAATCGACAGGCCCCTATCGGGACACACCCCGCCAGCCCGGCACCGACAACGCACCATCCCCAGCCAACAGCCGACACTGCGTGACCAGGACACTTCGGTCAAACATGTCATGAGTCAGACCCCAGACCCGGGACAGCACCCACCCATCCTCCCGCCCGTCGCAGCACCCCCACGCAGAAATACCGAGGATGCTCAGTCCCGACTCCTGGGACACCCCGGATCTGACTCCGGCCGATCGCTATGCGGCGCAGAGGCCGACATCTTGGTTCAGGTTGCTTCATGACCGGTGCGGCTTCTCCACGCTGTCTGCGCCAGTGGGCAGGGCCCAACGTGCCGGCGTTCGGGTCGATGCGCAGGTGGTGCCCGAGCGGCGGTGGCGCCCGCTGTGGGCACTCGAGGCGTTCGCAGACGCGGCAGCCCATCTCGATGGGGGGTGGCGGCCGCGGTGCGGCCGCGGTGCGGCCGCGGTCGAGGCCGTCGCAGTAGACGAGCCGGCGGGCGTGGCGGATCTCGCAGCCGAGGCCGATGACGAAGGTCTAGCCGGGCTCACCCCAGCCGGCGCGGTGGCGGGTGACGGCCCGGGCGGTCCACAAGAAGCCCTGCCCGTCCGGTATTTCGGCGATGTGTACGTGGACGCGTCCGGGAGCGGCGAACGCCTCGTAGGCGTTCCATAGCGGGCAGGTGCCGCCGAATCGGGAGAAGTGGGACCGGTCACCGACTGGCGTTTGGACAGGTTGCCCGCGCGGACGACGCGGACGAAGGAGAAGGGGACGCCGCGCAGTCAGGGACGCTGGAGAGTGCTCAGAGGGCGTTAAGTCCGTTTCTGGTAGTGGCCTTGTCCGGGTTGGGTGAGGAAGCCTTGGCGGGCGAGGCGTCCGCGGCGGCTGCGGGTGACGTTCATGTCTGGGGCGTCGGTGGGCAGGCCAAGTAGTCGTGCCGTTCGCGGGCCCTGAATGCCTGGTCGGGGTGCTGGTTGAAGAGACGTGCGCGATCTGCTGGTAGGCGGTGCCTTGGTCGTGAGGACCGGACCGGGATCGGATATTCAGTGTCTGCCCGCCTCATGAGGACGCAAGATGGTGCGCATGACTTTGGCCACCCCCATACTGCACACCGCTCGCCTGCGACTGCGACCCTTCACCGACGCCGACGCGGACCCCCTCTTCGCGCTGCACAGCAGCACCTACGTGATGCGCTACTGGGACTCCCCGCCGTGGAACGAACGGGCCCGCGCTGCGCGCTTCATCGCGATTTGCCGGAAGATGGCGGATGAAGACACCGGGGCGCGGGTGGCCATCGACCGTGCTTCTGACGGGGCCTTCGTCGGCTGGTGCGGTCTGACCGAATGGGATGCGGACTACCGCAGCGCGTCGTTGGGCTACTGCCTCGGCGATGCGATGTGGGGCCACGGCTTCGCGACAGAGGCCGCGCACGCCTTGCTGCAGTGGGCATTCGACACGCTGGACCTGAATCGGGTTCAGGCCGAGGCCGATACGCGCAACTTGGCATCTGCCCGGGTTCTGGAGAAGATCGGATTCGTGCGTGAAGGGACGTTGCGGGAAGACTGCGTCGTGAACGGCGAGGTATCTGACTCGTGGGTGTACGGGTTGATCAGGCGAGAGTGGCAGCCGTCGGCCGGGTCGATTCCAGCCCGCTAAGGGGTCGTTAAGTCCATTCTCTCTCGGTTAGTGATCGCTCGTTCGTGGTACTGACCGTCGAGCGGGCTCGCAAAATGTGCATGGACATGCTGAGATGCGGGACAGGGGGCGAGAGGCGTATCCGAGCGACTTATCGGACGAGCAGTGGGCGTTGATCGAGCCGATGATCACGGCCTGGAAGCTGGAGCGGGTGAGGCGGTCCGCGACCGGCGATGCCGGGTTCTGTGATCTGCGGGAGGTCGTGAACGCGATCTTCTATCAGAACCGGACGGGCTGCCAGTGGCGCAATCTGCCCCATGACCTGCCGACCTGGTCGGCGGTGTTCTACTACTTCGGCCTGTGGCGGCAGGACGGCCTGGACCAGCGGATCCAGGAACTCCTGCGCTGCCAAGTGCGAGAGAGCCCGCCGGTTAGAGGACCCGTCCCTCGTGATCATCGACACCCAGTCCGTCCGCGCAGCCGCCGGTGTCCCCAAGACCACGACGGGACTGGACGCCAACAAGAAGGTGTCAGGCCGCAAGCGGGGACTGGCCGTGGACGTCCTGGGGCTGATCATCGGCGTCGTCGTTCTGGCCGCCTCCGCTCACGACAACACGGCCGGCACCGCCCTGCTCGACCAGGCGGCCGAGCGGTGCGGGATGCGCCTGGAGAAGGCCCTGGTGGACCGGGGCTTCAAGGACGAGGTCCTCATCCATGGCGCCCTGCTGGACATCGACGTCGAGGTTGTGCGCCGCAACCCCGAAGACCAGGCCGCAGGCTTCGTCCCGCAGCCCAAGCGGTGGATCGTGGAGCAGGTCAACGGCACGTTGATGCTGCACCGCCGCCTGGCCTGCGAGTACGACCACCGCCCCGACACCTCCACCTCACGCGTCTCCTGGGCCTCTATCGCGAACATGGCCGCCGCCTCACCACACCCGCCCCCACCTGGCGCGACACCCTCAAGCTGGCCGCGTGAACGTCATCGAGCTCCTGGCAGACCTCCAGGCCCAGCACGACGAGACCTCCGCCCGGGCCGGTGAACTGCGTGACCAGATCGAGCACTTGACCACCGGCTGGCTGAGACCGAAGCACGACTCACGGACCTGGCCACCACCCGCAAGGTCATCGCCGAACTCGCACCGGCCCGCACCGAGCCCGAACCGCCCGAGACGAACGCCGCCAACCAGGCCATCGTGAACGCTTTTACCCAACACCCCGACCAGGCATTCAGAGCCCGTGAGCTGCACGAACTCCTCGGCATGCCCACCGACGAGGCGACCGTCAACATCACCCGCAGCCGCCTCGGCCGCCTCGCCCGCCAAGGCTTCCTCACCCAACCCGGACGGGGCCGCTACCAGAAACGGACCTAACGTCCACTCAGGCGGCGGCAGACGGTCCCGTGGCCGAGGCCGTAGTGGTCGGTGAGGGGCTCGATGTCGTAGCGCACCGATTCCGATGCCAGGATCCCGGCTGACGCTCCATCAGAGCGAGCGTCAAGATACCGCCCCGTAGCGCCCAAAGCGCACATCATAAGCACGGGCAAAACAGCAGTTCAGGCCCTTCACGCCCGGTTCGAGGATCGCGACGCAGTCGACGTGATGCGTCATCGGAAAGACGTCACGATGAGCGCGGACGGGAAAAATACCAGGTCAGACCGCCTTACAGGAGCGTCTGCACAGGCTATCGCCCGCCTGGAGCGTCATTTGAGCGTCACAGCGTCCGACCCTCGGCTGAGCGGCTCGCGGCGGCCACGTCATCCAGGAGGATGACCGCAATCGCTCCGCCGGGGCAGCGCCGCGGCTGACTATAGGCAACGGCCGCGGCACCCGGCTCCTCTCGCTCCACAGCGGGGATGGCCAAGGGTCTCGGCTGAGGCTCCCCTCCTAGCGTGGCCCCTACCCTCGCCACCGCGGCGCCACGAAGTTGTCGTTCGTCACGACCATCGCACCGGAGTCATCCGCGATGGCCGCGACGAGAGCATCCCCCTTACCCTCGGTACCTGCCGGCGGCTGGATGATGTCGCCCAGCCGTGACCGCGTCACGTTCTCCGTCCGCGACCTTGTGCCTGAAGGCGGCGGCGAAGGCAAGGAAGTGGTCTACTTTCTCTTCGTAGCGGCGATGGAAGCGGCGGCAGCCAGCAAGCCAGGCCATAGTGCGTTCGATGGCCTCCATCGGTGGCGGCCCAGTCTCTGGGAAAGTCCCTGCCCCTGCGGGCGATGCGGTCAAATCAGCCGCACCCCCGAACGACGACCGCCCCCTGGATATGCCAGGGGGCGGTCGCGTGCCAAGGGGACGGCTCAGCCGTTAAGCCCCAGCACTTGGGGGTCATCACTCGGGAAGTCCTTCGGCATGCCCGGCACATGGATGGTGCGCCGATACACGCCGACCAGGAATTCCACGGCGCCGACCGGGAACTCCGACCAGTCGCCGTTGTCGCCGCGGACGACCACCGGCCATGCGTCCGGGTCCGCGGGGCTCGTCCTCCAGTAGAAGCAGTCCCCCGAATAGGACTCGGCCCAGCTGATTAGGCCTCCCGGCTGCGGGTAGGGAACGTAGTCCTGGGTGTCGCCCATCTCGTACAGATCCTGAAGGATCTCGTCCTCCCTGGACTCGGACGCCCATGACGCCTCGGCGCCGGGCCGGGGAACGGACACCTTCAGGAAGTCGTCGATGACCAGGATCAGATACGCCTCCGTCAGGGAGCGGAAGTCCGAGGGCAGCGCCGTCCCGAGGTCCGCCTCGAGGGCGGTCCAGTCCACGCTGCGCCCGACTGTCACACGCCACTGCGTCATCGACGGGAGCGCTGCCTCCAGCTCCTCGATCCTCAGCATGTCGTCTGCCATTCCGTGATGTTCTTGACCGTCACGTTGTCGAACAATACTCCATTCTCGGTGCGGGCGGACATGGTAATACTGTCCGGTATTCCCTCGGTGTGGCTGTAGTTGACCTTAGCGGTGTATTGCACCCAGTTCTGTGCTGCGAGCTGCCTTTCCATCTTGATCTCGCAGCGCCGCATGCCGCTCTTGTTCATGCGGGAGAACCCCGTGAACAGGTTCTCGTTGACCCAGTCGCCGCCCACCTTGTCGCCGACGATATGCGTGCGGTCAAAGATATTCCCTTTCCCCGACTTGGGGGTGTTCTGCGCGGGGTCCGGGAATCCGTACACGTTCACCGCGCCCGTGTCTCTATCCGTGAGCGGGGCCTTGAGGTCGCTCGGGCAGATCAGCGCCGTCGCGCCTTGGGCACGGCCCTCGCCGTCCAGCTCGTCGTACTGGAACCGGGACGACTTCGGCTCGGAGTCACAACGCTCCTCCTCGTCATCGCTGCCCGTGTCGCCGCCGGGTCGGCCCCTAGGGCCTGTTGCGAAAGTGGATCTTGACTGTGAAACGATCACGGTGTGGCGCGTGGAGATCTGACAGACGAACAGTGGGTACGGCTGGAACCGCTCTTGCCGAAGGGCAGTAAGTCCGGCCGACCGCCGATATGGCCCAGGCGGCAGCTGATCAACGGCATACGGTGGCGGACCCGGGCCGGCACGCCGTGGCGGGATGTGCCCGAGCGGTACGGGCCGTGGGACCGGGTCTACGATCTGTTCCGGCGCTGGCAGCGGGACGGCACCTGGAAGCGGATCTTCACCGAACTGCAGGCCCAGGCCGACGCGAAGGACCTGATCACCTGGGATGTGAGTGTCGACTCAACGGTGTGCCGAGCCCATCAGCACGCCGCCGGTGCGGTGAAAAGGGGGATCTCCAGAAGGAGCCGCCCGGAGGTGTCGAGACCGAGCCGGACGACCACGGGCTCGGGCGCTCACGCGGTGGGCTGACCACCAAGATTCACCTCGCGGTCGAGCAGGGGCAAAAACCCATGTCCATCGTGATCACGGCCGGGCAGCGCGGCGATTCCCCGCAGTTCGAACCGGTACTTGAGCGCATCCGGGTACCCCGCAAGGGGCTGGGGCGTCCCCGCAAACGGCCCGCCAAAGTCCGCGCCGACAAGGCGTACGGCTCCCGGAAGAATCGCGCCTACCTGCGCAGACGCGGGATCCGCTGCACGATCCCGGAGAAGAAGGACCAGATCCGCAACCGCAGGAAGCTTGGTTCCCGTGGCGGCCGACCGCCGAAGTTCGACAAGGCCGACTACCGCGAACGCCACGCAGTCGAGTGCGGGATCAACCGCCTCAAACGTCACCGGGCCGTCGCCACGAGATACGACAAACTCGCCGTCCGCTACGAAGCCACCATCCTCGTCGCAGCCATCAATGAGTGGCTGTGACCAGCACTTTCGCAACAGGCCCTAGGGGCAGGGGCGGGCGTCGGCTCGTCATCTTGGCCGGCCTCTGCGGCGGCCTCGTCGATGGCTTGGCCGGCCTCCTGGGCCGCCGTAACCAGGGAGTGTAAAACTAACGGATCTGGCTCACTTTCGGTGGTGACTCAGTGTGCTGGCGGGTCGTTGGCATGGCATGCGTGACGTCAACGAGCTTGTAGCCATGGTGTTTTCGGGTCTGGCCCCGCTGGTCATCGAGGACGTGGTCGATGAAGGTGAGCGGATTGTGGTGCGGGCGCAGACACCGCGCGACTCGGTGCCGTGCCCGGGCTGCGGGGCGGCGTCCGGCCGCGTGCACGGCTATCACCTGCGGACGGTGGCCGATGTGTCGGTGGACGGGCGGCGAGTGGTGGTGCGTGTGCGGGTGCGGCGCCTGGTGTGTCCCACGCGCGGCTGCCGCCACACCTTCCGCGAGCAGGTGCCCGGGGTGCTGGAGCGATACCAGCGCCGCACTGCCCGTCTGACCAGGCAAGTCAGGTCTGTGGTGAAGGAGTTAGCGGGCCGGGCGGGTGCGCGTCTGCTGACGGCGCTGGCTATGCGCCTGTCGCGTCACACCGCTCTGCGCACCCTCCTGCGCATTCCGCTGCCCAGATCGCGGGTGCCCCGTGTGATCGGTGTCGATGACTTCGCCCTGCGCCGGCGTCACCGCTACGCGACCGTGATCATCGACGCCGAAACTCACGAGCGGATCGACGTGCTGCCCGACCGTACGGCCGACACCCTGGAGGCTTGGCTGCGGACCCATCCGGGCGCCGAGATCGTGTGCCGCGACGGCTCGGCCACCTATGCCGAAGCTATCCGCCGCGCTCTGCCCGATGCCATTCAAGTCTCCGACCGCTGGCACCTGTGGCACAACCTGTGCGAAGTCACCCTCAGTGAGGTCAAAGCACACAGCAGCTGCTGGGCCACCGTGCTGGACGCACCCCTGTCCGACGGGCCCCGCGCACAGACCACCCTCGAACGCTGGCACCAGGTCCACGCCCTTCTCGACAAGGGTGTAGGTCTGCTCGAATGCGCCCGGCGTCTGGAACTGGCCCTCAATACCGTCAAGCGTTACGCCCGGGCAGACCGGCCCGAACGCATGCTCCGTGTCCCCAAGTACCGCACCAGTCTTGTCGATCCCTACCGCGAACACCTGCGCAAACGCCGGGCCGAAGACCCTGCCGTCCCCGTCCAGCACCTCTTCGAAGAGATCAAAGCCCTCGGATTCACCGGCTGCCTCAACCTCCTGCACAAGTACATCCACCAAGGCCGCGCGGACGCCGAGCGAAGCCACATCTCGCCCCGCCGCCTCGCCCGGATGCTTCTGAGCAGGCCCGAAGGCCTCAAGGCCGAGCAGCAGAACCTCCTGGACCGGCTCACCGCGGCCTGCCCGGAGATGACCCGGCTCGCTGACCATGTCCGCACCTTCGCCTCGATCCTGGTGCCCAAGCCGGGCAACACCGCCGCCCTCAGCCGCTGGGCCACCGATGCCCGCGCAGCCGACCTGCCTCACCTGCATGCCTTCGTCCGCGGCCTCGAACGAGACCACGACGCGGTCGTCGCCGCTCTCACGCTCCCGTTTCATAACGGAGGCACCGAGGGCGTGAACAACAAGACCAAGCTGATCAAGCGGCAAATGTACGGGCGAGCGGGCTTCCAACTCCTCCGCCACCGCATCCTGCTGGGCTGACCTCACCCACCGTTACCACCGAAAGTGAGACAGAGCCTTAAGTTTGACACTCCCCCTACGGGCGGCCGATCCACGAGGCATGGCAGGCCTGACGGCGGCGGCCTGCTTGGGATGGTCAATCGGGAGAAACAAACATGTCTGTGCGCCCGACGGGTGCCTGGGGATGACCTCCTCCTCCGCCGCCCGGCGGGTCAGGCCGGTCCGTGGTCAGGGGGTGGCGGCCGAGACGGCGTAGACCAGTGGCCGGGCAGGGTTGCTCTCGTCCACGGTGATGTCGACGGTGGGCAGCGGGTCCTTCTCGGCGACCGTGGTGCCTGCCCAGTCGTCGCCCGTTTTGAGGTCCCAGCCCGCGATCCCGGCGTCGCGCTCACTGATCGAGACATGACCGGCCTTGAGGGCCGAGCGGCTGATTCCCAGGTCGCTCAGGAACCAGTCCAGGTCCGCGGGGACCGTGCGGAACTGGACGTACAGCCTGCTGGTCTTCCAGTTGTTCGTCTCGTAGTACGCGACGTCGGTGGCCGCGTTCGGGACCGGGATGTCGTAGATGCGGCGCTGCACGCGGGACGGGAAACCCTCCGTGAGGCCGGTCGCCGATGCCGCCTTCGCCTTGTCGCGGCCGCTGTCACGGCTCTGCTCGGCGGAGATCAGCAGATAGCCCGCGGGGACCCCGATGAGCAGCACGATGGTGATCGCCGTCAGCCAGCGCCGGGTGACGACGTGGCGGCGGCTCTCGGGGCGTTTGCCGCCCTCCTCGGGGGGCGGCACGGCGGGGGGCATTACGGGGATCCCTGGGTGGTGGTGCGGATGGCCTGCGCGTAGCGCTCGTAGCGTTCGTAGCGCTCCACGCGGCGCCGACTGGTCCGGCGGAACCGGCGGGCGACGAGGCGGGCGAGGTCGGCGGCGCCGACCATGCCGGCCTCGGGGCCGAGCTGGGCCTTGGCGATCCGGGCCTCGGGGCGGTAGCCGCGGCCCGTGAGGTGGCGGCGGAAGGCGTCGCGGGCCGGGCCGATCAGCAGGTCGTCGGCGGCGCTGACGCCGCCGCCGATGACGAAGCAGGAGGGGTCGAGGGCGGCGGCGAGGTTGGCGATGCCGACGCCGAGCCACTGGCCGATGTCCTGGAGGAGTTCGATGCACATGGCGTCGCCCTCGCGGGCCAGCTCGGTGATGAGCGGTCCGGTGATCTCGTTGACGTTGCCGCCGACGCGCTCGATGAGGCCGTGCGCGACCGGGGAGTCCGCGGCGGCGAGCTCACGGGCCTCGCGGACCAGGGCGTTGCCCGAGCTGTACTGCTCCCAGCAGCCGCGGTTTCCGCACGGGCAGCGATGGCCGCCGGGCACCACCTGCATATGGCCGAACTCGCCGGCGACGCCGTACTTGCCGCGCTTGACCTGGCCGTCCTCCAGGATCGCGCCGCCGATACCGGTACCGAGCGTGATCATGACGAGGTGGTCCTCGCCGCGGCCGGCGCCGAAGCGCCATTCGGCCCAGGCGGCGGTGTTGGCGTCGTTGTCGACCAGTACGGGCACGGCCAGCCGGGCCGTGATCGCGTCGCGCAGCGGTTCGTTGCGCCAGGCGAGGTGCGGGGCGAAGAGCACCTTGGAGCGGTCGGCGTCGACCCAGCCGGCCGCGCCGATGCCCACCGCGTGCACATCGTGGCGGTCGGAGAGGTCGAGGACCAGCTCGACGATGGTGTCCTCGACGACCTTGGGGCTCTTGGACTTGTCCGGCGTCTCGGTGCGGATCTTCTCCAGGATGACGCCGTCGGCGTCAACGACGCCAGCCATCACCTTCGTGCCGCCGATGTCGATCCCGACGGTGGGCACCCGGGGCGCGGTGAGGTGGGAACGCCGCTCACGGGTCCCGACCGTGCGCAGGACGGTGGCGCGGGCGGAGCCGCGGTGTGTGATGTCCCGGTAGGTGCTCATCGGGAGGTCACCGTCCTGCCGACGGGGGCGCGGGTGGGGGCGTGTACTCGCACGGCTCGGTTCGTCCCTGGGTGGTCTCGGGGGCCGGCCGTCGCCGGCGGCGAACGGCGCCCGCCAGGGCCGATTCTGCCACCCCTTGTGCTTGGCGACCTTGCGCGAGGGGGTGAGGCACCCCACCCTCTGCCCCCTCGGGGGGGCTTTCGCCGCCCCGGCCGGGGCCGGGAACGGGCTCAGTCGTCCTTCGCGGGGACGTCCTTCGCGGGGGCGTCCTTGGGGACGGTGTCCCTCGGGTGGCCGCCGAGGTGGGTCGGGGCGGGGGCGCGCTCCAGCTCGTGGCTGAGCTCCTCCAGCTCGCTGCCGCCCGCCATCTGGCGGGTGAGCTCGTCCAGAGTGATCTGCTCACGCGTGTGGCTGCCGGCCATGATGCCGCGCTTGAGGAGTACGAAGCGGTCGCCGACCAGGTAGGCGTGGTGCGGGTTGTGGGTGATCAGGACGACGCCAAGGCCCGCGTCGCGCGCGGCGGCGATGTACTTCAGGACGACGCCCGACTGCTTGACGCCGAGGGCGGCGGTCGGCTCGTCGAGGACCAGGACCTTCGCGCCGAAGTAGACGGCGCGGGCGATGGCCACGCACTGGCGCTCGCCGCCCGAGAGGGTGCCGATGGGCTGGTCGACGTCGCGCAGGTCGATGCCCATGCGCAGCATCTCGGTGCGGGTGGTCTCCCGCATGAAGGCGGTGTCGAGGCGCTTGAAGGGGCCCACGCCCTTGGTGGGCTCCGAGCCGAGGAAGAAGTTCCGCCAGACGGGCATCAGGGGGACGACGGCGAGGTCCTGGTAGACGGTGGCGATGCCCTGGTCCAGTGCCTCGCGCGGGGAGCTCAGGTGCGTCTCGTGGCCCTCCAGCGAGAAGGTGCCCGCGTCGTGCTGGTGCAGCCCCGCGATGATCTTGATGAGGGTGGACTTGCCCGCGCCGTTGTCGCCGAGGACGCAGGTGATCTCGCCCGCGTGCACTTCGAGTGAGACGCCCTCCAGGGCCTTGATGTTTCCGTAGAACTTGCTGACGTCGTCGAGCTCGACGAGGGCCACCGTCATTTCGTCGCCTCCGCGCGCTTGCGTACCCATGCGTTGAGCAGGGTGGCCAGAAGGAGCATCGCTCCGAGGAAGAACTTGAACCAGTCGGGGTTCCACTCGGCGTACACGATGCCCTTGCTGGTCATGCCGAAGATGAAGGCGCCGACCGCGGCGCCGATCGCCGAGCCGTAACCGCCGGTGATCAGACAGCCGCCGATGACGGCCGCGATGATGTACGTCAGCTCGTTTCCGACGCCTTCGCCCGACTGGACGACGTCGAAGGAGAACAGCAGGTGCTGGCCCGAGATCCAGGCGCCGACCGCCACGCCCATGTAGAGCCCGATCTTCGTCTTGTTGACCGGGACGCCGACCGCGCGCGCCGCGCCCTTCTCGCCGCCCACCGCGAAGATCCAGTTGCCGGAGCGGGTGCGCAGCAGGATCCAGGTGGCGACGGCGATCAGTACGGCCCACCACAGGACGGTGACCTTGAGGTTGACGCCGCCGACGGTGGTCTGCGAGGCGAAGACCTGCTTGGCGGACTCGAAGCCCTCCATGTCGCTGATGCTCTTGGTGGAGACCGTGCCGCTGATCAGCTTGGTGAGGCCCAGGTTCAGGCCGGTCAGCATCAGGAACGTACCGAGCGTGATGATGAAGCTCGGCAGGTTGGTGCGGGTCAGCATGAAGCCGTTGAAGACGCCGATGGCGAGCGTCACTAGGAGCGAGACGAAAATGCCGACCCAGACGTTGGCCGTCATCTGGTAGCTGAACATCGAGGAGACCAGTGCGGAGCTGGTCACCATGACGCCGGCCGACAGGTCGAACTCGCCGCCGATCATCAGCAGCGCCACCGGGACGGCCATGATGCCGATCACCGATGCCGCGTACAGGACCGTACCGAAGCTGGACATCCGCAGGAAGCTGTCCGCGGCGACCGAGAAGAACAGGAAGACGGCCACGGCGCCGACCACCGAGCCGAGTTCGGGGCGGCCGAGCAGCTTGCGCAGCGGTGAGGCCTTGATCAGCCGCTCGTCGGCGGTCGTGCCGCTGTCGGGCACGGGCGCCGGTGCGATCGCGGTCATCGCGTCCCCCGCTTCGTGTAGGCCTCCAGCGCGGGGGCGTCCTTCTTGGTGATGATCTGGGGGCCGGTGAGGACCGGCTTGCCGCCGCCGAGGACGTTGTCGTTGTACTTGTAGAGCCACAGCAGGTCCACGGCCTGGTAGCCCTGGAGGTACGGCTGCTGGTCGACGGCGAAGCCGAGCGTGTTGTCCTTGAGCGCGGTGACGACCTTCGCGTTGAGGTCGAAGGTGTCGATCTCGGCCTCGCTCTCCGCCTGCTTCTTGGCCTGGACGGCGGCGCCCGCGAAGGGTGCGCCGAGGGTCACGACGGCGTCGATGCCCTTCGTCGACTGGAGCTTCGCCTCGATGGACGCCTGTACGTCGGGCATGTTCGTGCCGTCGACGTAGATGTTCTGCAGGTCGCCGTCGAAGGTCTTCTTGGCGCCGGCGCAGCGCTGCTCGTGGCCGACGTTGCCCTGCTCGTGCAGGACACACAGCGCCTTCTTGCGGCCGCGCTTGCCGAGTTCATCGCCGACGGCCTCGCCCGCGATGGTCTCGTCCTGCCCGATGTGGGTGAGCGCGCCGAATTCCTTGGACTCCGCCGTGCCCGAGTTGACCGTGATCACCGGGATGCCGGCCCTGGTGGCCCTGGCAACCGCGGCCCGCACGGCCTCGGGCTTGGCGAGCGAGACGATCAGCCCGTCGACCTTCTTGTCGACGTAGGAGTCGATCAGCTGGGCCTGCTGCTGGCCCTCGTCGTTGTGCGCGTACAGGAACTTGACGTTGTCCTTGGCCGCCGCCTGCTCGGCGCCCTTCTGGACGATGTCCCAGAAGCTGTCGCCATCGCCCGAGTGGGTGACCATGCCGATGGTCCAGCGGGGTGTGTCCACCGCGGCCTTGCCCTGGGCGGCCTGCTGCGAGGCCCGCTCTTCGGCGCGCTTGCCGCCCGTGCTGCTGCAGCCCGCCAGCGAAGCTCCGAGCACCGCCGCCAGCACCGCGCCCATTGCGCGTACCCCTGTCCGAACCCTTGCCACGACGCCGTGCCCTTCTCGTACTCCTCGGTGCGTCCGGGGATCATTCAGACCGTCCCCGGCCGCCCAAGTATCTACGAGCTTGCGCCGACCTCGCCCAGCAGGTCCCGGCTGCGCGCGGCGCGCGCTCATCGGGTACCACGGGCCGTGTACTTCTCCAGCGCAGGTACGTCCTTGCCGGTGACCACGGCCGGTCCGGTCAGGACGGGCCGGCCGCCGCCGAGAACGTTGCCGTTGGTCTTGTAGAGCCACAGCTCGTCGACGGCGAGGTAGCCCTGGAGGTAGGGCTGCTGGTCGACGGCGAAGCCGATCTCCTTGGCCTTGAGCTGCTTGACCACTTCGGCGTTGAGGTCGAACGTGTTGACCTCGGCCTTGCTGCTGGCGCCGGTCTTCGCCTTGACGGTGGCCGCCGCGAAGGGCGCTCCGAGGGTCACGACGGTGTCGATGTCCTTGCCGCTCTCCAGCTTCGCCTCGATGGAGGACGTCGATGCGGGCATGTTCGTACCCTCGATGTTGAGGTTCTCGACGGTGCCTTCGAAGGTCTTCTTCACTCCGGCGCAGCGCGCTTCGAGTGAGACGTTGCCCTGCTCGTGGATGACGCAGAGCGCCTTCTTCTTGCCGCGCTTGTTGAGTTCCTCGCCGACCGCCTCACCGGCCACGGACTCCTCCTGGCCGATGTGGCTGAGCGCGCCGGTGGCCTTGGAGTGCTCGCCGCCCGAGTTGATGGTGACGACGGGTATGCCGGCCGCGACGGCCTTCTTGACCGCGGCGGCGACCGCCTCGGGCTTGGCCAGGGTCACGACGATCCCGTCGACCTTCTTGTCGATGTAGGACTCGATGTGCTGGGCCTGTTCCTTGCCCTCCTTGTTGGAGGCGTACAGGAAGTCGACGTTGTCCTTGGACGCGGCCTGCTTGGCGCCGCTCTGGACGATGTCCCAGAACGTGTCGCCCTCCCCGGAGTGCGTCACCATGGCGATCTTCAGGCGCTTGGTGGTGACGGTCTTGCCGCCGCCCCCGTCGTCGTTCTTGCCGGTGTCGTCCGAGTCCTTGCCGCCCGAGCCGCTGCACCCGGCGAGTGCGAGCGCGCACACGGCGAGGAGGGCTGCTGCCTTGCGGTGGGTACGCATCATGGGTTCCGCCTTGTCTCCCGGCCGCCCCGTTGCGGCTGGTGGGAGTTCTAGCGGCGTACCCGCGGCCACGTCAAGACTTTGTCCGAACATTCTTACGCGGGCCTGCCTGGATTCGGCTCGTTACGGCCTGACGAGCAGCTGGAACTCGAAGGCGTAGCGCGAGGCCCGGTAGAGGTGCGAGCCGAACTCGACCGTCCGGCCGGTGTCGTCGAAAGTCGTCCGCTGCATCGTGAGCAGCGGCGCCCCTTCCGCCTCGGCCAGCTGCCGCGCCTCCTGCGGCCCGGCGGCGCACGCGCCGACCGACTGGCGGGCGCTGTGCAGCGTGATGCCGGCGGAGCGCATCATCCGGTACAGGCCGGTGGCTTCGAGGTGCTCGGTGTCGAGCGGGAGCAGCCCCATGGGCAGGTGGTTGCGCAGCCGCGCCATCGGTTCGTTGTGCGCCAGGCGCAGCCGCTCGACGAGATGGACGTCGCTGCCCTCGGCCACGCCGAGCGCGGCGGCGACCTCGGCGGTGGCGGGTTCGACGGTGTTGCGCAGGACCCGGGTGGCGGGGCGCTGGCCGGCGGCCTCCAGGTCGTCGTACAGGCTGCTCAGTTCGAGGGGTCGCTTGACCTGGCTGTGTACGACCTGGGTGCCGACGCCGCGACGGCGGACCAGGAGGCCCTTGTCGACGAGCGACTGGATGGCCTGGCGGACGGTGGGGCGGGACAGGCCCAGGCGCCCGGCCAGCTCTATCTCGTTGCCGAGGAGGCTCCCCGGGGCGATCCGGCCCTTCTCGATGGCCGCCTCCAGCTGCTGGGACAGCTGGAAATAGAGCGGGACCGGGCTGTTGCGGTCCACGCCGAGTTGCAGGGAGACGGTGGGATTCGCCGCGTGTTTCGACACGCCAGTGAGCGTATCCCCCGGTAATGACCACTGGTAGTCCTGAAGTCCGATTGTCAGGACAAAGGCTTGACAGGGTGGTGATCAGCGGGTCACTTTGGGGCATGCGCATCGGACTCATCGGCACGGGACGTATCGGCTCCTTCCACGCTGGAGTGCTCAGCCGCCACCGCGAGGTGGGCGCCCTGCTCGTCGCGGACGCCGACGCGGCGCGGGCGGTGGCGGTCGCCGACCAGCTCGGCGTCACAGCCGCGCCGTCGGTCGACGAGATCTTCGCCTGGGGCGTGGACGCCGTGGTGATCGCCTCCGCCACCGCCGCCCACGCCGAGCTGATCGGCCGGGCCGCACGGGCGGGTCTGCCCACCTTCTGCGAGAAGCCGATCGCCCTGAACCTGGCGGGGACGCTGGGCGCACTGCGCGAGGTGGAGGCCGCGGGCAACGCGCTGCAGCTCGGTTTCATGCGTCGCTTCGACGCGGGATACACCGCCGCGCGCGAGCTCGTACGCTCCGGCGGCCTCGGGCGGCTGCACACCGTACGGGCGATGACATCCGACCCGGCGCCGCCGCCCGCCGCATATCTGCCGCTGTCCGGCGGCCTCTACCGGGACTGTCTGGTCCACGACTTCGACATGATGCGCTGGGTCACCGGCCGTGAGGTCGTCGAGGTGTACGCCGTCGGGTCCGACGCCGGGCCGGCGATGTTCCGCGAGGCGGGCGACGTCGACACCGCCGCCGCGGTCCTCACCCTCGACGACGGCACCCTCGCCACGGCCACCGCCACCCGCTGCAACGCGGCGGGCTACGACGTACGGATGGAGCTGGCCGGCGAGCTCGACCAGGTCTCGGTGGGCCTCGACGACCGCACGCCGATCACCTCGACGGAGCCCAAGGGGCCGCCGGCCGCCGAGCGGCCCTGGCCGGGCTTCCTGGAGCGGTTCGCGCCGGCCTACGAGGCGGAGCTCGACGCCTTCGTGCAGCTCGTACTCGGCGAGATCCCGAACCCCTGCGACGGCACGGAGGCGCTGCACGCGCTGCGCATCGCGGAGGCCTGCGAGCTGTCCCGCCGTGAGCGACGCCCGGTACGGATGGCGGAGATCCCCTCCTCATGACGGTGCGTGCGCAGGACGGGGCCAGGGCCCAGGACGTCCCCCGCCTGCACCTGCTGTGCGCCGGTCTGGACGTGCCCGTGACCCTCGTGGACGGCGCCGACGATATGCGTCCCCGTACCCCGGTGGACTCCCTGGAGCGGGTGCTCCCCCGGGTGTCACGGGTGACGCTCGCCGGGGCGGGCCATCTGCCGTGGGCCGAGGACCCGGACGGATTCGCCGCGGCGGCCATGAACATCCCTACGGCGCCCCGGCCGTGAGGACCGTGCCCTGGGCGACCGCGCACAGGGACTCCCCTCCCCCGGCTCTTCCCGCCTGGTGCGAACGACGGCAAGCGCGACGGCCGCAGCGGCGAGCGAGATCAGGCCGCCGACGTAAAGGCCCGATCGGGCGCCGAGGCGTTCGCTGAGCAGGCTGACGAAGAGGGCGCCGAGTGGGGTGGAGCCCTGGAAAATCAGGGTGTAGAGGGCCATGACCCGGCCGCGGTACTGCGGGTCCGTACCGAGCTGAATGCGGTGGTTCGCCGCCTGCGCGAAGTACATCGTGGCGAAGCCGGTGAGGACGAGCATCACCACCGCCGAGGCGAGGTCGGGCGCGAATCCCGTCAGCGTCTCCAGCAGGCCGAACGCGAGCGCGGCGCCGATCACCGTGAGGGCCGACGGGCGGCCGCGGCGGGCGGTGGTGACGAAGGCCGCGACGAGTGATCCGATGCCCAGGGCGGTGGCGAGCAGCCCGAAGGCGGAGGCGTCGGCGTGGTAGACGGTCTTCGCGATGAGAGGCAGGGTGAGCTGGAAGTTGAAGCCGAACAGGCCGACGACACCGACAAGCACCATCGGAAGCATCAGATCGGGACGGGACCGCATGTAGCGCAGGCCGTCCGCGACCCCGGCGCCCGCCCTGCTCCCGGCGGCGATCCGGTGGAGTTCGGCGGGCCGCATCATGCGCAGGGCCAGCACCGTCGCCAGATAGCTCACCGCGTTCAGCAGCATCACGGGTCCGCTGCCGAACTGGCTGATGAGGACGCCTGCGAGGGCCGGGCCGACGACGCGGGAGGTGTTGAAGTACGCGGCGCTGAGCGCGGACGCGTTGGGCAGCAGGTCTGCGCCGACGAGCTCGCTCACGAACGCCATCCGGGTCGGCACCTCGACGGCGTTGACGGTGCCGAGGCCGAGCGCGAACAGATAGACGTGCCACAGCTGCACCGCCCCGGTGAGCACCACCACGGCGAGTACCGCGGCGAGCGCTCCCGAGACCAGATTGGCGATGGTCAGCAGCCGCCGCTTGTCGTAGCGGTCGGCCAGCCGTCCGCCGTACAGGGTCAGCAGCAACAGCGGGGTGAACTGAAGCGCCGTCACCAGGCCCAGCGCGGTGGCGGAATCGCCGGTCATGGACAGTACGAGCCAGTCCTGGGCCACCACCATCATCCAGGTGCCCCCGACGGACATCACCTGGCCGACCGCGAACAGCCGGAAATTGCGGACGGCCAGGGACCGGAACGTACGGGAGAGAGTCTTGTTCACCGGACCGGATCACGCCTCGCGTCGCGCTGCGCCAGGCACTCCTCCAGGAACGCCAGAGCCCTCAGGTGGTACGAGCGTGCCGCCCAGCCGAGGCTGATGTTGTGTCCGGCGCCCCACTGGCGGTCCACGGTGACGCGCGGGGCGCCGAAGTGGGAGGTGATCTCCTGGACGGCGGTGTCGTCGTCCTGCCACCAGCACTCGTGCTCGGCGAACGTCAGCCGGACCGGTACCCGGACGCGGGAGGCGACGTCCGGGAAGTGCTCCGGCCAGTGGGCGGCCTGGCTGCGCTCCCGGGCGGGCATGGGCGCGATCAGCTGGGCGCTCGCCCGGAACGTATTCGGTGGGTAGAGGCACAGGGGGCCCCAGTTCCTGGCCCACTGGCCCCGGCTGCGGGAGCCGGGCAGTTGCTCGGGTTCGACGGCGTAGCGCAGACCGCAGCCAGAGATGTCCAGCCCGATCAGCTCGGACGGGGCGCAGTCGGCGGCGACGGTCAGCGCCAGTTTGCCGCCGTAGGAATGCGCGAGGAGGAGGATCCCCTCCCCCGTCGCGTACCGGGAGGTGAAGTCCTTCAGCGCCGCGTGCACGGTCATGGACTGCTCGGCCGGGGTCTGCCCCTCGGGCAGTGCGACTGCGGACTCCCCGTAGCCGGGGCGGTCCAACGCCAGGACCGTATAGCCGAGTCGGGCGCCGAGGGCCATCAGCGAGAGGCTGGGATGGGCCTGGCCGTCGAAGTAGCCGGCGCGCATCCCCCCGCCGTGCACGGCGACCACGACCGCCCGCGGGGGCGTACCGCCGTCCGTCGGCTCGGCCAGCAGGGCGGACAGCGGTATACCGCCGGCGTCCAGGGTGATCGGGCGCACTCCTGGGGATGAGGTCTGGATCGGGCCTGTCATGCGGTGGGCTCCCCGTTCATTCGGTCGGTCGTGGCCGGTCGACTGGCCGGCCGGTCAGTCGGTGCCACGGAATATGTGCGGTCCGATGGCCTCGTCCTCGACCTCCCCCGCAAGCAGCAGAATGGGTGGCGCGCAGCTGCTCTGGTCGCATGTGTCGTGGGCGTCGTCGTTCATCTGGCTCCTCCATGGCGGTGGTGGTGATCAGATACGGATCCGGTCCAGCAGTTCGGCCGTGAGCAAGGACTCCTGCCCGGCGTGCACTTCGCGGGCGCGTACGGCGCTCGCGAATGCCAGCACCGTCGCCCGGACCTGGTCGTGCGCGTCCAGGGAGACCTCCCGGGCCCCGGTGGGGCCTTCGACGCGGAGCACGGGCCGGTGGTCCGCGGGCGGCGTGAAGGCGCGGTCCACGCTGATCCGGCCCTTGCTGCCGACCAGTTCGTAGGCGGAGCGGTAGCCGTGGTCGAGCCCGAAGGTGAGCTGCGCGGTGACACCTTCCGGGGTTTCCAGCAGGGCGGCGCCCGCGGTGTCCACCTCGATGCCGTCGGCCGCGGTGAGACGCGCGCCGACGACCCGCAGCCCGGCGCCGAGGAAGTGCACGGCGGCCCGGACCGGGTAGACACCGGTGTCCCACAGGGCGCCGCCGCCCAGCTCCGGACGGTAGCGGATGTCGCCGTCGGGCATGCGCGGCACAGTGAACTCGGCTCTGAACGACCGGAGTTCACCGATGGCCCCGTCGGCGACCAGCTCGCGGACCGCCGCGTGCTGGGGGTGGTGGACGAACATGACGTTCTCCATCAGCGCGAGGCCGCCGGCTCGGGCCAGCTCGACGAGGCCGGCTGTCTGCGCCCGGTGGCAGCTGAGCGGCTTCTCCGCGAGTACGTGCTTTCCCGCCCGCAGCGCGGCCCCGGCCCACTGGGCGTGCAGCGAGGCGGGCAGTGGCACGTACACCGCGTCGACGTCGGGCAGGGCGAGCAGCGCTTCGTACCCCTGGACCGCGCGGCAGCCGTACGGCCGCGCGGTCTCTTCGGCCCGCGCCAGGTCACGGGCCGCGACCGCGGTGATCTCGATGCCGTCCGCGGCGGCCATGGCGGGGAGCATGCGGCGCCGTGCGATGTCGGCGCATCCCAGGACGCCGATGCGCACGGGCCCCATCAGGTGCGCACCGTCGTCGCGTTGAGGCAGGCGAGCAGGGTGCGGGCCTGCACATTGACGTAGTGGCCGTGCCTGACCAGCGAGGTGAGCTGACCGGGGGTGACCCAGCAGTAGCCGGCGGGCGGGTCGAGGGGTGCCTGCTCCTCGTCGGCCTCGACGAGGAGGTAGCGGCTTTCCGCGTTCAGGAACCGGCCGCCCTCCTCCGAGTGCACGGCCTCGTAGCGGATCCGGGTCGGGTCGGCGGCCATCACCAGGTCGAGGAAGAGCGGCCGGTCCGCGCCGGACCGGTGGGCGTAATTCTCCGGTGTGTACTGGACGGTGGGGCCGAACTCGACGGTGTCGAGGAAGCCGCCCTCGACCCGGGCGTGCGCCAGGACGTGCGGTACGCCGCCGATCCGCCGGGTCAGGAAGGCCGTCACGCCGAGCCCCTTCGGCTCGAACAGCGGCTGGGTCCAGCCGGTCACTTCCCGGCTGTCCGCCTGCACCGAGACCGCCACGACGTCGAAGTAGCGTCCCTCCTCGTGCTCGATGGTCGACTCGCCGCGCTTCCAGCCGGGCACCTCGTCCAGCGGTATCCGCTCGGCGACCACATCGTGACTGGCCCGCTCGGCGGTGAACCACGAGAGCAGGTCGGTGTCCGAGTGCAGCGCGCCCGGCTCGTCGCCCGGGAAGGGCGCGCAGGCCAGTACGGTCCGGGAGTCCATGTTGACGACATTGTCGCGGTGCAGCAGCTCACCGATCTGACCCAGCGTCAGCCAGCAGAAGTCGTCGTCGACGGTGACGTCGCCGACCGCCTCCACGATCATGTTGCGGTTGGACTTGTGGTAGAACCACGAGCCGTGCTCGGACTGGAGCACGTCGGCGATGACCGAGCCCCGGTCGGGCCGCATGAAGTAGCCGATGTACTTGACGTCCGCGCCCTTGTGCACCTTCGTGTAGTTGCTGCGGGTCGCCTGGACGGTCGGCGAGAGCTGGAGCAGATTGGGGTTGCCCGGCTCCATCTTGGCCTGCATGAGGAAGTGCAGGACGCCGTCGAACTCCTTCACCAGGATGCCCAGGATGCCGACTTCGGGCTGCTTGATGATGGGCTGGTGCCACTCGCGGACCGGCCCGTCCTCCGTGGTGACGCGCAGCCCCTCGACGGTGAAGAACCGGCCGCTGCGGTGGCCCAGATTGCCGGTGGTCCCGTCGAAGGACCAGCCGTCCAGCTCGGCGAACGGGATGCGGTTCACCCGGAAGCGGTGGGCCCGGCGACGTCCGTCAAGCCAGCCGGCGAAGTCTGCGGTGGGCAGCCATGCGCCCGCCGTCGTGGCGGCCGATACGGCGATGCGGCCGGGCAGGGCACTGTCCTCGCGCGGGCGCAGCGGTGTGCGCTCGGTGGCCATGGTCATCGACGTCCTCCGACGAAGTCCTTGACGGAGGAGATGATGTAGTCGAGCATCTCGTCGGTCAGTCCGGGATATACGCCCACCCAGAAGGTGTGCTCGGTGATGACGTCACTGTTGGCGAGATCGCCGATGACCCGGTGCGGCTGATCGATGTAGGCGGGGTGGCGGGTGAGGTTGCCGGCGAACATCCTGCGGGTGCCGATCTTGCGGTCCTCCAGGAACGCGACCAGCTCCGAGCGGTGGAACGGGGCCTCGGCGTCGACGGTGATGACGAAGCCGAACCAGCTGGGGTCGCTGCCGGGGGTCGGCTCCGGGAGCATCAGGTGCGGTACGCCGTCGAGCCCCTCCCGCAGTCGGCGCCAGTTGCGCTTGCGGGCCGCGATGAAACTGTCGACCTTGTTGAGCTGGGTCAGGCCGAGCGCCGCCTGGAGGTCGGTGGCCTTCAGGTTGTAACCGACGTGCGAGAAAATGTACTTGTGGTCGTATCCCTCGGGCAGGGTGCCCATCTGGTACTCGAACCGCTTGAAGCAGGTGTTGTTCTTGCCGGGGTCGCACCAGCAGTCCCGGCCCCAGTCGCGCAGTGACTCCACGACGCGGGCCAGCTTGAGATCATTGGTGAGGACGATGCCGCCCTCACCCATCGTGAGATGGTGCGCGGGGTAGAAGCTCACCGTGGAGAAGTCACCGAAGGTGCCGGTGAGTTGCCCCTGATAGGTGGAGCCGACCGCGTCGCAGTTGTCCTCGACGAAGTAGAGGTCGTGGTCGTCGGCGAGCTGCTTGATCTCGGCGACCTCGAAGGGGTTGCCGAGAGCGTGCGCGATCATGATGGCCCGGGTCTTGGGGCCGATCGCCTGAGCCACCCGCTCCGCGGTGGTGTTGTACGTGCCCAGCTCCACGTCGATGAAGACGGGCACCATGCCGTTCTGCACAATGGGGTTGACCGTGGTCGGGAAGCCGGCCGCGACGGTGATCACCTCGTCGCCGCGGCGCAGCCGCCGGTCCCCCAGGGTGTGTGAGGTCAGCGCCGTGAGCGCCAGCAGATTGGCGGAGGAACCTGAGTTGACCAGGTGGCCCTTGCGGCGTTTCAGCTTGCGGGCGAAGGCCGACTCGAACTTCTGCGAGCTGACGCCGGCGGCTATGCGCATGTCCAGCGCGGCCTCCACCAGTGCCGTCCGGTCCTCCTCGTCGAGGACCGCGCCGGACGGCCAGATCTCGGTGACGCCCGGCACGAAGGCGCCGGTCGGCTGGATGTCCTGGTGGTACTTGCGGGTGGCGTCCAGAACCTGCGCCTTGTACTCACTCATCTCAGACTCCCACTTTCTCGGCTGCGCTCTGGGCTGCTGTGTCGGCGTGACCGTGCTTGACGGCTTTCCACCAGTCCGGGTTGTTCTGGTACCAGGCGACGGTGTCGGCCAGGCCCAGGGCGAACGGGACGCGCGGCGCATAGCCGAGCTCTTCGCGGATCTTGGTCTCGTCCAGGGCGTAGCGCTGGTCATGGCCCTTGCGGTCGGCGACCCTGCGGATCATGGAGCTGTCGGCGCCGACCAGATCGAGCAGCAGCTCGGTGATACCGAGGTTGGTCTGTTCGTTCCCGCCGCCGATATTGTAGATCTCGCCCGCCCGGCCCTTGGTGAGGGCCAGTTGGATGGCCCTGCAGTGGTCGTCGACGTGCAGCCATTCGCGGATGTTGAGGCCGTCGCCGTACAGCGGCAGCGGCACGCCCTCCAGCAGGTTGGTGACGAAGAGCGGGATCAGCTTCTCGGGGTGCTGGTAGGGGCCGTAGTTGTTGGAGCAGCGGGTGATCGTCAGATCCAGGCCGTGGGTGCGCCAGTAGGAGCGGGCGATCAGGTCGGACGCGGCCTTGGACGCGGCGTACGGCGAATTGGGGGCCAGCGGCCACTCCTCGGTCCAGGAGCCCTCGTCGATGGAGCCGTAGACCTCGTCCGTGGAGACATGGACGACCCGCTCGATGCCCGAACTCAGGCAGGCGTCCAGCAGGTTCTGGGTGCCGCCGACATTCGTCCGCACGAACTCCGAGGCCGACTCCAGCGACCGGTCGACATGCGACTCGGCGGCGAAGTGGACCATCGCGTCGTGGCCGGGTGCCAGCTCGCGCACCAGCTGCGGGTCGCAGATGTCGCCCTGGACGAACTCCAGGCGCGGGTGGGAGCGGGGAAGGTTGTCCCGATTGCCGGCGTAGGTGAGCTTGTCGAGGACTGTGACCCGGGCCGTTTCGTAGCCCTCGTAGCCCCCCTCCAGGAGGGTGCGGACGTAGTGCGAGCCGATGAATCCCGCGCCGCCAGTGACCAGGAACCTCATGCTGCTACCTCGATTCGGGTGTGGTCGCCCACCACCAGACGGTGGTAGGGGTCCGTCTCGACGCCCGCGTCGACCGTGGCGCCCCGGCCGATGAGCGAGCCGTGGATGCCCGGTACGTGCGAGATCGTCGCGCCGGCCAGCACGATGGAGTCGCGGATCCGGCTGCCCCGCAGGGTGCAGCCGTCGCCGATGGAGGTGTCGGGGCCGATGTGGCAGTCCTCCACGACGGTGCCGGCGCCGATGATGACGGGGCCCTCGATGCGCGTACGGATCACGCGCGCGCCGGGCTCGATGCGGACCAGGCCGTTCAGCTCGCTGGCTTCGTCGACCTCGCCCGCGATCTCGGGGCGCAGGCTCATCAGCAGCTGCCTGTTGCAGTCCAGGACGTCCTCGGCGCGGCCGGTGTCCTTCCAGTAGCCGTGGTACTCACTGGCCTTGACCTCGGCGCCGCTGGTGAGCAGCCACTGGATCGCGTCGGTGATCTCCAGTTCGCCGCGGGCGCTGGGCTCGATGGCCGCGACCGCGGTGTGAATGGCCGGGGTGAAGAAGTACACGCCGATCAGGGCGAGATCGCTCTTGGGCTCGCGGGGCTTCTCGACCAGCCGCTCGACGCGGCCGTTCTCGTCCAGCTCGGCGACGCCGAACGCCCGGGGGTCGGACACCTTGTGGACAACAACCTGGGCGGCGGGCCGCCCGGCGCGGAACTCGTCCGCGATGTGCGCGGTGCCCTCGGGGAGCATGTTGTCACCGAGGTACATCACGAAGTCGTCGTCGCCGAGGAAGGGGCGGGCCAGTGTGACGCAGTGGGCGAGGCCAAGTGGCTTGTCCTGCGGGATGTAGGTGACCTTCACGCCGAGGCGCGAACCGTCCCCGATCACCTCGGCGATCTGCGCGGCCCAGCCGCCGACGATGACACCGATCTCGGTGACGCCGAGGTTCCTGATGTCTTCGAGAACATGCTCGAGAACGGGCTTGTTGGCGATCGGGATGAGCTGCTTCGGCATGGAATAACTGAACGGACGCAAGCGGGTACCGGACCCGCCCGACAACACCAGAGCCTTCATGCTGATTCTCTCCTCGTATCCGTACGATGTGGAACCCGGCCGTGCGCCTGTGCCTCCTGCCAGGTGGCGAGAATTCCGGCTGCCGCCGCTTCGGCCGCAGTCGGTGCCCGTGCGTCCTTCTCGGACAGCAGGGGCGGATCGGTGAATCCCCAGGGAAGGGCGAGGTCGGGGTCGAGCGGGTTGATATCGATCTGCGTGCCCGGCACATGCATGCTGGACAGCACATAGCAGATGCACGCGTCGTCGGTGAGGGCGAGAAAGCCGTGGCCGACGCCTTCCGGGACGTAGACGGAACGCCCGGATTCGGCGTCCAGCAGATTCGTTTCGTATGCTCCGAACGTCGGGGAACCCACGCGCAGATCGACGACGATGTCGCGCAACACGCCCCGTACACAGGTCACATATTTCGCTTGGCCCGGCGGAATGGACACGCTGTGGATGCCGCGCAGCGAATTGCGCTTCGATACGGAGTAGTTGGTCTGACGCGGGACGAAGGGCCGGCCGATCTCCTGTTCGAACTCATCGGCCCGCATGGCCTCGTAGAAGTTTCCGCGTGCGTCGGTGATTTTCTCCGGGGTGACCACGAAGGCGCCGGGCACCGCCGATTCGACGAAGCGCACCGGTCAGTCCCTGATCTGCGCGGACCAGTGCTCGACGGCCTCGCGCAGCGCGGTGACGACCGTCTTCAGGTCCTCGTCGTCGAGGCCCTGGTGCAGGGGCAGCAGCAGGGTGTTCTCCGCGGACTCCTCGGTCCCCGGCAGCGAACCGCCTTCGTAGCCGTACGCGGGCACCTTGTGCAGCGGCGGGTAGCGGAAGGTCGTGTAGACACCGCGGTCCAGCAGGGCCGATGCCACCTGGTCGCGGATGGCCGGATCCATCTGCACCCAGTAGAAGTAGTACGACGACTTGTGCCCCGCGGGCAGCGGCGGTGGCACGCGGACACCGTCGACGTCGGCGAGCAGGCGGTCGTACGTCTCGGTGATCTCGCGGCGCCGCTCGATGAACGCGGGGAGCCGGCGCAGCTGGACCGTTCCGACAGCCGCGGTGATGTCGTTGCCGATCACCCGGCGGCCGAAGCTCTGCACATTCAGCTCCCACCAGCGGTGGGAGACCTTGGCGGCCGAGTAGCCGCTCGACTGCTCCAGCCCGTGGTACGCCAACTGCCTTGCCTTGCGGGCCAGTTCGAGGTCACGCACATAGAGCATGCCGCCGTCGCCGGTGACCAGGACCTTCATCGAGTCGAAGCTCCACATGGCGACGTCGCCGAAGGCGCCGCAGGCGGTGCCGTCCACCGAGGAGGCGACCGCGCAGGCGGCGTCCTCGATCAACGGCACCCCGCGTTCGCGGCACAGCTCGGCGATGGCCGCTATCTCGCCCGGCATCCCGCCGTAGTGCAGCACCAGCACGGCCTTCGTGCGGGGGGTGAGGGCGCGCTCGACGTCGTCGGCGGTCGGGTTGAGCGTCCGGGCGTCGACGTCGCAGAAGACCAGCCGGGCGCCGGTGGACGCGATGGCGTTGCCCGCGGCGACGAAGCTGGCGGACGGCATCACCACGTCGTCGCCCGGCCCCAGTTCAAGGAGTTCACCGGCCAGGAAGAGCCCGGCGGTGGCGGAGTTGATGAACAGCACCTGTTCCGGCTCGGCGCCGATGTGCTCGGCGAACTGTGCCTCGAATTCCTTGGTGCGCGGGCCGTGACCCAGCCAGTTGTCGGCGAAGACCTTCGCTATCGCCTCAAGCTCCTCATCGCCCAGGCTGGGCTGAAACACGTTGATCATTTACTTTCTCCCATGGTGAGGTGAGCGACGATGACGATCGGCGCGGGGAAGCGGTGCGGGGGCTGTGCGGGGGCGGCTCAGGCGGCGAGCAGCGCGGCGAGCGACTCGTCCGGGCCGCGCCCGGGGTGCCAGCCCAGCAGCTCGCGGGCGAGGGAAATGTCCAGCTGCTGCCACTGCGCGGCGGTGCTCACGGCGCCCTTGGCCGCGTCGTCGGTCTGGGTGATACGGACCGGCAGACCGCTGAGGTCGATCAGCCGCTCGACGAGCCGGCGCACCGGCACCGCCAGCCCGCTGCCGATGTTGACGACCCGGCCCGACAGGGCCGAGGAGGGCGCCAGCGCCGCGGCGACCACGGCGTCGGCCACGTCCCGCACGTCGACGAAGTCCCGGTGGTCAAGCAGCGGGGCCAACCGCAGCACGACCGGCCGGGTCCCGCGGGTTTCGCTCCGCGCCGCCTCGGCCAACTGGTGGGCCACGCTGCCGAACAGGCTCGCCCGCGGCGCTCCGGGGCCCAGTGCGTTGGCGATACGGAGCACCACTCCGTCCACTCGCTGTTCGCGGGCGGCGTCCAGGACGAGGTTCGCGCCGCGGAGTTTCGTACGCCCGTACACGGTGTCCGGCGCGGGCTGCCGGGCCTCGGTGATGGCGGCTCCGGCGTCACCGGGGCCGTACTCGTGCACGCTGCCGAGCTGGATCAGCCGGGGCCGGCGCGCCAGCCCGGCGGTGGAGCGCACCAGGCGGTCGACCCAGTGCAGATTCGCTGCCTCCATCTCCCCCTCGTCCGCGCCCCACACCCGGCCGGCGGCGTTCACCACCGTGTGCGGCGCCGACTCGGCCAGCAGATCGTGCAGTTGGCCCACGGAGGCGGTGTCGAGGTCAAGCACCGCGTACGGCGTTTCCCGGTTCGCGGGCGGCCTGCGGGACACGGCGAGCACCCGTGCTCCCGCCGCCTCGAACGCGGCCCGTATGTGCTGCCCGAGGAAGCCGGTGGCGCCCAGGACCACCATCGTGGAGCCGGACAGGTCCGGGCCCCGGGCCGGGGCCGCGGCGCGGGCCGGGGCCGCGGCGCGGGCCGGGGGCGGTCGCCCGGCCCGCGCCGCTCCCCCGCTCACCCTGCGGACCGCTCGACCTGGGCTTCGCTCTCGGCGGGGGCGGGGTCGTTCTCCTCCGCAAGCGGAACCTCCTTGACGAACCAGGTCAGCGCCAGGGTGGCGATGCTGACGACCGCGGTGAGCAGGAAGACCTGCTGGATGCCGGACGCCACGGCCCCCTCGTACGCCTCACGCGTTCCTTCGGGCAACCCGGCGAGTCCCGACACGTCCAACTGCGCCCCCTCATGGCTCACTTCGCCCTTGATCCCCGACTGGCCGGAGACGCCGCTCGCGGCCAGGCTCTCGCTCATGCGGCTCGCGAAGAGCGCCCCCATGAGGGCGACGCCGACGGAGCCGCCGCCCAGCCGGGCGAGCGTGGTGGTGGCCGAGGCGACCCCGAGGTCCTTCGTGCGCACACTGTTCTGTGCCACGAGCATGGTGGTCTGGGTGAGGATGCCGATGCCCGCGCCCTGGATCACCATGATCGCGGCAGTGAGGAACGAGCCGGTGTCCGTGGTCATCCGGGAGAACAGCAAGTTGGCCAGGGCCACCAGCGCCGCGCCGGCGATGATCAGCCCCTTGTATTTGCCGCTCTTCGAAGTCATCCGGCCCGCGATGGCCGAGGTCGCCATCATGGCCAGCAGCAACGGCGCCAGCAGGAAACCGGAGTTGGTGACGGAGGCGCCCTGCACCGCCTGCATGAACATCGGCAGGAAGGTGGGGGCGCCGAGCATGACGACGCCCATCAGCAGACCGATCACGCTGATGAGGGCGAAGTTGGCGTCGCGGAAGACGGCCGGCGGCAGCACCGGCTCGGCTGCCCGGCGCTCCACGAAGACGAAGACCACAAAGGCCACGACGCCCAGCGCGATGAGGCCAAGGACGGGCGCGGACCCCCAGCTGTAGCGGGTTCCGCCCCAGCTCGTGACCAGGACCAGCGACACGATGCCGGTCGCGAGCAGGACCGAGCCCGCGTAGTCGATCCGGGCCTCGGAGCGCCTCTTGGGCAGCTTCACCATGGTCGCGATCATCAGGAGGGAGATCGCACCGAGCGGCAGGTTGATGTAGAAGCCCCAGCGCCAGCCGAGGTATTCGGTCACCGCGCCGCCGACCAGCGGGCCGCCGAGCGTCGCGGACGAGAACACGGCGCTGATCAGGCCCTGGTAGGTGCCGCGCTCCCGGGCCGGGATCAGTTCGGCGATGATCGAGAACACGCCGACCATGAGGCCGCCCGCGCCGATGCCCTGGACCGCGCGGAAGCCGATCAGCTGCTCCATGGTCTGGGACATGCCCGAGAGGGCCGAGCCGAGCAGGAAGATCACAACCGCGGCCATGAAGATGCCCTTGCGGCCGTACATGTCGCCGAGCTTTCCCCAGACGGGCGTCGTGGCGGCCATGGCCAGGGTGTACGCGACGACCACCCATGTCATCAGGTCGAGGCCGCCCAGCTCACTGACGATGGTCGGCAGCGCGGTGTTGACGATCATGCTGTCGATCCCGCCGAGCACCAGGGGGATGAGCACGGCGATCAGTACGGGGTACATGCTGCGCCGCGACGGCGCGGACGGTGTGGGCAGGGCGGCCTGCCGGCTCTCTGTCATGTTGCTGCTTCCTTCATCCGCGGTGGAGCGCGGTCAGTTGTTCCAGGGTCGAAACGATGGCGTGGGGGCTCGGGGCGGCCAGCATGTCCTCGTGCAGGCTCATGGCTCCCTGCTGGAAGGAGGATTCGGTCAGCAGCCGTACGAGCTGCGCCCGGAACGCGTCGGCGGAGAAGTCGTCGAGGCCGATGGTCAGCCCCGCGCCGCGTGCCTCGACATGCGCCGCCAGCTCCGTCGAATCGCCCAGCGCCCTCGGGGCGATGAGCTGAGGGACCCGGGATGCCACGGCGGCCGCGAAGGTGCCGCCACCACCGTGATGGACCACCGCGGCGCAGCTGGGCAGCAGCTGGTCCAGTGGTACGAAGTCGAACAGCCGGACGTTGTCGGGGACTTGCCGGCCCTCGCCGAGCTGATTGGCCGTCAGGGTGGCGATGACCTCCACATCGAGGTCCGCCATCGCGTCCAGCAGGTCGTCGATGGGAATCACTCCGGCCGCCCCCGCGAAGAACCTCCGGGTGCTCACACCCAGCGTCAGGCAGACCCTCGGGCGCCGGGGCTCCTCAAGCAGCCAGTCGGGGAGTACGGACGCCTGGGCGGCGGGCACTCTGCGGACCGGCACCCGGCGCAGTCCGGTGGGCAGCCGCATCTGGTCCGGCATGGGGTCGATGGTCCAGTGGCCGGTCAGGGTCTCCTCGGTGAAGTCCAGTCCGTACCGCTCCAGCGTCGGCCGCATCCGCTCGGCCATCAGGTCCGCCCCGGTTCCCGCTTCCCCCGGGCCGAGCTGCTCCCGGTAACGCGCCCTGATCCAGCCGAAGTAGTCGATGCCGAAGAGCAGCCGGGCGTGCGCCGCGCCGCAGGCGCGGGCGGCGACGGGGGCGTGGAAGCACAGCGGGTCCCAGAGCATCAGGTCCGGCCGCCAGGCGCGGGCGACCTCGGTGAGCCGGTCCATCGCCGAACGGTCCGCCTTCTCCGCGGGGCCCGCCGCGGGGTGCGGGTAGTGCAGCCCGTAGGGGCCCATCACGTACGCCTGGAGGAGGTCCTGCAGGACCTCTTCGGAGGCGTCGGTCATCAACGGACCGATGACGTCACGCAGATCGGTGTCGGCCCCGTAGGTCCTGACCAGTTCGGCGATGTCCAGCTCACCGCCCGCCGGTATTGCCGTGAGGCCGGCGCCGGTGATGGCGCCGACCGCCTCCGGGTAGCTGGCCACGGCCACCTCGTGACCCGCGCTCTGCAACGCACGGGCGACCGGCAGGATCGGATACAGGTGCGCCGGGGCCGGCATGATCGTGAACAGGACTCGCATGGGAACTATCCCTTCAGGGCGATCGGCGTCCCGACGCGTGCGGGGTCCGTCGGACCGCCGGGGGTGGGAGTGCCCGGTGTGCTGCCGCCGCGGGTGCGCGGTGAGCCCCACCGCCGCATCACGGGCTCTTCCACCAGGTTGAACGTCGCCCACGAGAGCAGGAGCGACACGACGAGTGCGAGGGCGGTGAACGCGGTGGTGGCGAGGACGGAACGTACCGCCGCCGCACCGCCCCAGAGGTGGTCCATCGTCTGCAGCACCAGGAAGTGCCAGAGGTAGAAGGCGAAGGAGATCTTGCCGATCCACACCGCCACCGGGCCGCGCACCGGCGACCAGCCGTCGTTGATGTCGGCGTGCGCGGCGGCGGCGATCAGCAGGCCGATCGGCAGCGCGGTGACCGCGACCAGGCCGTGGCTGAAGCCGACGTGGGAGGACAGGATGTACGTCGCGAGCAGCAGTGCGGTGGCGGGCAGCAGGCCCAGCGGGATCCAGCGCCCTTGCTGGACGGTGCGGGCCAGCAGGATGCCGAGCAGGAATTCGAGCATGCGGATCGGCGGGAAGGCGTACAGGAACCACAGTTCGCCCTCGGATATCGGCGCGAAGGTCAGCGGTCCCGAGGGGACGACGAGGGTGGCGACGGTCGGGGCGAGCGCGATGACCGCGGTCGTGCCGAGCGTCCACAGCCACAGCCGGGACGCCTTGATGCGGTTCACCAGGCGCAACACCAGCGGGAAGGACGCGTAGAAGAGGAGCTCGCACGACAGCGACCAGGACACCGGGTTGATGCCGCCCCAGATGTCCACGTGCCAGTCCCACGACTGCAGCAGGAACATGTTGGCCACGGTCTTCCAGACACCCAGCGTTTGGCCGAGCACCACCGAGGACACCGTGGCCGCCACCAGGGTCACGAGGTGGTTCGGGAAGACCTTGACGAGACGTCGCCGCCAGAAGCGGGGCATTGTGTCGGTGGGCCGCGCCGCCCAGGTCAGAACGAAGCCGCTGAGCACGAAGAAGAACGAGACTCCGAACCAACCACCCTGCCCGAAGACCGACTTGAAGGCGCCGGCCGCGGCCACGGACGGCAGCGGCGAGAGCTCGCCCGCGTGATAGAAGAACACGGCCAGCGCGGCGACCATCCGCATGCCGGTGAGTGACGGAAGGGAACTGCCGGGGGGCCTGGGTGCGCCCGTGCCGCCTGTGGTCTCGCTCATGGGCGCCGTTCCTCGGCTCTCGGGCGCGTCGCGTGATCGACGAAGGACAGGCTGTTGCCCTCCGGGTCGGCGATCGTGAAGTTCCTGCCGGTGTCGTGCTCCCGCAGGTCGGTCGGGCTCAGGTCGCTCAGGGCCGCGTGCGCCCGGGGCAGATCCGCCCCGACAAAACCGAGGTGTACGCCGGAGTCGCCGTTCTTCCCGCCGATGATGAGCTCACCGCCGCTGCCCGTGTGGAACGAGATCCAGTCGTCACCCTGGTTGAGTATCTCCAGGCCGATCCGATCCCGGTAGAAGACGGTCATCGCCTCCAGGTCCCGGCATTCGATCAGCGTCACCGCGAGTTTCCCGAACACCTTTTGCCCGCCTTCCTGTTGACGTGGTGCCTCGCCTTGATGTGCGGCGTGGTCCTGATGTGTTTCCCGGCCAGTGTCGGCGCTCATCGGGCCGCGAGCTTCTCGAGCATCGGAACGATGTCGTGCGGCAGCGGCGACCTGCCGATCTCCTGGACCAGGTCCTGGGCGCGACGGCGATAGGAGGGGTCGGACAGCAGCGCGCGGCAAGCCTCGACGACGTTCTCCGGGGTGTCGTCCTCGGGCAGCAGCGTGATGGCCGCGCCGTACTCCGCGAGACGCAGGGCCGGAGCCACCGCACTGGCCAGCTTGGGGACACACAGCTGGGGAACGCCGGCGTGCATGCCCGTCAGGCTGCTCAGCCCGCCGTCGTTGTGGACGAGGAGGTCACACGTGGGCGTGAGGACGTCCAGCGGGATCCAGCCCGCCCGCACCCCGAGGTCCTGGCGCAGCTTCGCGGCGACCTCTTCGGGGGCCGCGATCACCAGTTCCTTGCCAAGGCCCTGCACCGTCTGCGCGAGTCCGTGCAGACGGGAGCCGTTCACGCCGAGGAAGTCGAAGGCCTCGTCGTTCGTCACCCGGCTGCCGCCGGTGACGCACACCCGGCCGCCCCGGGGGCGTGTATACATCCACGGCTCCAGCGGCCGCTGGAGATTGGCCGGCGTCCAGCGCATCAGCTGGGCCTGCGGGGTGTCGCCGGACTGCAGGCTAGGGGGGCACACGTCGATCCACAGATCAGGGTCGGGCAGCCCGGCGATGCCCAGTCCGGCTAGTTCCGGGGCGAGTTGTCCGGTCGCGCCCACGTCGTACCCGGACCACTCCAGCGTGTCCCAGAGATGACGGACGTAGGGGACCCCGATCCGCGCGGCGATGACCGGCGCGGCGTAGGCGAGGGTGCCGCCCACCACGACGTCCGGCCGCCACACCTTCACCAGCTCGTCCAGCGCGTCGAGGCAGGCGGTGGCCAGTCGGCCGTACCACGTGCCCACCAGACGCATCTGCTGCGCCGGGTCCTCCGGCATCTCCTCGGGGAGGCCCGCCGGGCCCTTGCTCATGAAGTCCTGTCGGGTGAGCTCACTCAGTGTCACGGCGGGCAGTCCGACGCCGGTGACGTAGGGCGTCAGCTCGCCCGTCGTCCCCATGAACACTTCGTGGCCGGCGTTGCGCACGGCCGTCGCCAACGGCGTCAGGCCGAAGACGGTGGACGGGCTTCCACCCGTCAGGAAGAGCACCTTCATAAGATCACCATCTGTTTCGTCCCATGGAAAAGGCCAGGAGTGGGTGAACTTCACACACCCCTGGCCAGGGTCAACTGCCGTCAGCGCAACGGTCCCTACTGTCCGTAAGGGTGCTTCGCGCGGGCCTCGCGCAGCGCGTCGCCCCACCACACAAGCTGGTCGAGCAGGCTCTTGGCGGCGCCCTCACTGCCCTCGGGGCTGATCGGCTCGCCGTCCTTCTCGAAGCTGCCCCACGCGTTGTGGAAGCTGATCATGTCGCGCACGGTCGTGGCGTGGACCTCGGCGAACACCTGACGCAGGTGCTCGGAGGCACGCAGGCCGCCACCCATACCGCCGTAGGAGATCAGACCGACGGGCTTCGCCGTCCACTCCTCCATGAACCAGTCGATCGTGTTCTTGAGCGAAGCCGGGAGAGTGTGGTTGTACTCCGGCGTCACCACGGCAAACGCTTCGGCATCCAACAGTCTGGCGGACAGCCGCGCCCGTACGTCGGCGGTCGCCGCGTCGGGGTCCTCACCGAACGCGGGCATCTGGAGCGGCAGGGGGTAGTCGAGCAGATCGATGACGTCGACCTGTACGTCTCCGTGCTTCTCGGCCTGGCCGACGAACCAGTTGGCGACCGTCGTACCAAAGCGCCCGCCACGTACGCTGCCGATGATGACGGCAAGCTTCAGGGGAGTCTCAGGCATTCCGCACCTTCCAATGTGATTGAGCTCGATGTGCTTTGAGCAAACGGGGAACGAAAGTTAATCCCGCGGTCAGCTTCCTTCACGCCGGGACAGACAACAAGCGACTTGACGAAGACCTGTAGTGCGGGAACTCCCGTGCTATTGCCAGGTCCGCGGCCCGGCGAAACGGGCCCGCCGCTCAAGTCGTCGCCAGCCCGCTGTGGCCCGTCGCCCGGGTGCGGATGCGTCCCTCGACACCCCGGCCGCGCGGGCGAGCAGCACCGCGGTGAGCGCGGCCAGTTCCTCGGCGTCGGGTGCGCCCTTCTCCACGCGGAGGAAGCGCTCGGAATCGGTCGCGCTCATCGCTGACTCCCTGTCATTGCGGGGGATTTCCGTGCTTCCTTGACGGCAGTTCGGCGTGCTTGGTGCGCAGCATCGACAGCGCGCTGATCAGCTTCGTGCGGGTCTGGCGCGGGTCGATGATGTCGTCAACCAGTCCCCGTTCGGCCGCGTAGTACGGATGCATCAGCTCCGACTTGTACTCCTTGATCTTCTGCTGCCGTACGGACTCGGGGTCGTCGGAGGCCGCGATCTCACGCCGGAAGATCACATTGGCCGCGCCCTCCGCGCCCATCACCGCGATCTCGTTTCCCGGCCAGGCCAACGAGAGGTCGGCGCCGATCGATCTGGAATCCATCACGATGTAGGCACCGCCATATGCCTTGCGCACCACCACGGATACCCGCGGCACCGTCGCATTGCAGTACGCATAAAGCAGTTTGGCACCTCTGCGAATAATTCCGTTGTGCTCCTGGTCGACGCCGGGAAGGAATCCCGGGACGTCCACCAGCGTGACCAGTGGAATATTGAACGCATCACAGAACTGTACGAACCGAGCGCCTTTCTCGGACGCCTCGATATCGAGGACGCCGGCCATGGCGCTCGGATTGTTGGCCACGACGCCGACGACATTGCCGTCCAGCCGGGCCAGCGCGCACACGATATTCGGCGCCCAGCACGGATGAATCTCGAAGTACTCGCCGTCGTCGACGACCTCCTCGATCACCGCGCGCATGTCGTACGTGCGGCCGGGCTCGGTGGGAACGATGTCCAGCAACGCGTCATTGGAACGATCCGCGGGGTCCGATCCGCGCTCCACCGGCGGCAGTTCGCGGTTGTTCGACGGCAGCAGCGACAGCAGGTACCGGACATCCTGCAGGCAGCTCTCCTCGTCGTCGTACGCGAAATGGGCCACCCCCGAGGTGCCGGCGTGCACATCGGCGCCACCGAGGCCGTTCTGGGTGATTTCCTCGCCGGTCACGGCGCGGACCACGTCCGGCCCCGTGATGAACATCTGCGAGGTCCCGCGCACCATGAACACGAAGTCGGTCAGCGCGGGCGAGTAGGCCGCTCCCCCGGCGCACGGCCCCAGCATCACGGAGATCTGCGGGATGACCCCGGACGCCCGGGTGTTGCGCCGGAAGATGCCGCCGTAGCCGGCCAGGGCGGTGACGCCCTCCTGGATGCGGGCACCCGCCCCGTCGTTGAGGGAGACCAGCGGCGCGCCGGCCGCTTCCGCGAGGTCCATGACCTTATGGATCTTCTCGGCGTGTGCTTCGCCGAGCGCGCCGCCGAAGATGCGGAAGTCGTGGGCGTAGACGAAGACCGTACGGCCGCCGATCGTGCCCCATCCGGTCACCACACCGTCGGTGTAGGGCTTCTTCTCCTCCAGTCCGAAGCCCGTCGCGCGGTGCCGGCGCAGCGGCTCGATCTCGTTGAAGGAGCCTTCGTCCAGCAGGAGCGCGATCCTTTCCCGCGCGGTCAGTTTGCCCTTGGCGTGCTGTGCCTCGGTCGCCTTGTCGCTCGGCCCCCGGTGCACCGCTGTTTTGATGTCGCTCAGTTCATCGAGCTGCTGCTGCAAGACCTGTCTCCTTCACGATCTGCGCGGCGTCGGATACCGTGCCCCCGCGGTTGCCGGGGGGTACGGCTGCGCCGTCGAAGAGGACGTCGACCGGCAGCCGATGGACGGCGACCGGTTCGCTGACGTTGCCCCGCAGCGCGACCGCACCGTGGTGGCGGGGGCCGACGGGGATGTCGAGGACCGTCCAGCCCGGCGGCCAGTGCTCGGTCTCCACGCCGAGGTAGTCCAGGGAGGGTTCGCGGCTGAGCCCGGTGCCGAGCCCTTTCAGGTAGGCCTCCTTGCGGGTCCAGACCCGGCCGAACGCCTCACAGCGCGCATCGGGCGCGACGGCCGCGAGCTCGGCCCGCTCGCCGGGGTGCAGCGCCGGACTGCACATCTCCACGGTGTCGGAGTGCGGGGTCCGCTCCACGTCGACGCCGACCGTGGCCGGGGCCACTGCCACCAGCGCCACGCCGCTGCCGTGGGACAGGGAGAAGTGCAGCGGCCTTGCGGGGTCGGCGACCGCTGGCCGGCCGTGCGGCTCTCCGCAACCCGGGCACGGTTCCCGGACGAAGCGCACGTCTCGCGGGCGCAGCCCCAGGTAATCCCCGAGAATGCGGCGCAGCACGATGTGGGCCGAGAGGTAGAGCACCGAGTCGCGGGGGCGCAGGAAACCGGCCCCGCGTTCCAGCTCCCGGTCGTCCAGCTCGGACCGGTCGAGCAGATGCGCGATCTGGTCGTGCTTGGGAAGCCGGAGCAGCCACACGTCCAACCCGTTCGCGGCCCTCATGCCGGTCGTCGGCTTCGCCGTGCGTGGGGGGAGTCGCCGGGCCCGAGCTGTCCGGCCAGGCAGTCGATGAGCTCGCCCGCGCTGTTGGCGAGGAGCAGCATCTGCAGATTCACCTCGACGTCCAGGGCCGACTGGAGCCGGCTCTGTATCTGCAGCCCGGCGACGGAACCGACCCCCAGCGCGCTCATCGTCAGTCCGAACGTCTCGACCTCGTAGGGAGCCATGCCCAGCACCCGGGCGAGTTCCCGGCGGACGAACGCTTCGACGATCCGGGTGCGTTCGCGCTCAGGGAGCCCGGCGAGCGTCTCGCGCTCGGGTATGTGTATCTCGGCGCCGAGCAGGCTCTCATCGGCCTCGTCCTCCTCCCAGTCGCCGAAGTCCCATATCGGGGCCTCCTGTTGGATGGTCACGTCATTCCTTTCGGTTAGCGGTTTCCGGCTCGGGGCTGCACGGCTCGGGGCTGCGCGGCTCCGCGGAAGGGCGCCGGGGTGCTCCCGCGCGTGGGAGCACCCCGGCCAGGCCTGCGAGGAATCCGAGCAGGCCGACCCCCGCCACCAGTGCGGCGGCGGGGCGGTAGCCCTCCAGTACGGCGGCGGGGGAAGCTTCGGGCGGCGCCCGGTGGGCGAACAGCAGGGCGGCGACCAGCGCGATCATCAGGACGGCGCCGAGTTGCACGGCGCTCTGGTACACCGCTCCGGTCGGGCCCCGCTCGGCGGCGGGTACCCCGGAGACCGCCTGCATGTTCAGCGCGGCGAAGGCGAGGACAAAACCCGCCCCCACCAGCAGCAGTACGGGCAGCACATCGGCGGCGTACGACACCGGGTCGCGCTGCCACAGGTAAAGGACATAGCCGGCGAGCGGGGTCAGCGCGCCGAGCGCGATGAGCCGGGGCGCGCCGAACCGGTTCACCATCCGGCCGGACATCAGCGCCGTCACGGCCAGGGGCGCGCTCGCGGGCAGCAGGGCCACCGCGGTCAGCAGAGGGCTCCACCCCCACAGCTCCTGGAGCTGGAACGTCAGGATGATGAGCAGTCCCAGGTACGAACCGTTGAGCGCCGCCGCTCCGAGTGCGGACCGGATCAGCGGGCCGTTCTTCAGCAGCCCGGCCCGCAGCAGCGGATCGGGCGAGCTTCGTTCGGCCTTCACTAAGGCACCGGCCAACGCGCCGCAGAGCACGAGGGAACCGATGCTCCTGGCGTCCGACCAGCCGTACTGGGACACCGAGACGATCCCGTACACGAGCGCCGACAGGGAGCCCGTCAGGGCGAGTGCGCTGACTGCGCCGTATCTGCGTGGGGTGTACGAGGGCGGCTCGTCGGCAGGCACGAGTCGCAGCCCGAGGACAAAGAGGACCAGGACCACGGGGGCCGGGAACGCCAGTGCCCAGCGCCAGCTCACGTCGGTGAGCAGGCCGGACACCAGCAGCCCCGCGGTGAAGCCGCTGGCGCCGAAGAGGGTGTAGACGGACATGGCGCGGGTCCGGTCGGGGCCCTCCTTGAAGGCGGTGCTGATGATGGCAAGACCGGTGGGCGCGGTGAGCGCCGCGCAGAAGCCCTTGACGATCCGGGTGGCCGTCAGCAGCGCGGGGTCGCTGGTCAGGCCCGCCACCACGGAGGCGGCGGCGAACGCGACCAGCGCGGCCAGATAGACCCGGCGCCGGCCCAGGAGTGTCACGACACGGCCGCCGAAGAGCAGCAGACCGCCGAAGCCGATGGCGAACCCGCTCATGGTCCATTGCAGGACGGTCAGCGGAAGGTCCAAGTCGGCGCCGATCGAGGGCATGGCCACGACCAGGGCCGACACCTCCAGCGCGTCGATGAGCATATTGCCGGCCAGCACGGTCAGCAGGCCCCACAGCCGCGGGCTCCAGGCCGTGGGCGCCGCAGCCCGGCCCGGCGACTGCGGTGGGTTCGGTGACTGCCGTGACTGCGGCGGGTTCGGTGGGTTCGGTGGGCGCGGTGACTTCAGTGGCGTCATGATCCTGATTCCGGGTCCGGGGGCACGACAGGGGGAAGGGCGCGGCGCGCCGGGGAGGGTCCGGGGCAGGCAGGAGGGCCGGCCGCGGGATGTGCGGCCGGCCCAGCCTGTGCGTCGGGGGGACGGTGCCCGCCGGGAGCTTCAGCCCAGCAGCGTGCCGCCGGTGGCGTCGACGAACGAGCCGGTGATCCAGCGGGCGTCGTCGGAGGCGAGGAAGGCCACCACGTCGGCGACGTCCTCCGGTTCGCCGACCCGGCCGAAGGCCGACAGCTGTGCCATCTGCTCGACGGCCTCGGGGATGTCGAAGACCGGGTTGCCGTTGCGGGTGATGCCGGGGGCCACGCTGTTGACGGTGATGTTGCGCGGCCCGAGGTGCTTGGCGAAGTGCCGGGCGAGCTGCTCGACGGCGCCCTTGGTCATGGCGTACGCGATCTCGTTCGGGTTGGCGCAGTGCGTCAGCCCGGAGGAGATGTTGATGATGCGTCCGCCGTTGGGCATGTTCTTCTCGGCGCGCTGGATGAGGAAGAACGGCGCCTTGGCGTTGACCGCGAAGAGCCGGTCAAACTTGTCGGGCGTGGTCTCCTCGGGGGTGACATTGCCCATCACACCGGCATTGTTGACCAGGATGTTCAGGTCGGTCGAGCCGGTGCGCTCCCGCAGCCCCTCCTCCAGCCCGAGGAAGAGTTCGTGTACGTCGCCGGGGACACCCAGCTCCGCGCGGACGGCGAAGGCGCGGCCGCCGTCCTTCTCGATCGTGGCCACGACTTCGTCGGCGGCTTCCTTGCTGCTCGTGTAGTGGACGGCGACCAGTGCGCCCTCCCGTGCGAGCCGTATCGCGGCCGCCCGGCCCATGCCACGGCTGGAACCCGTGATGAGTGCCGTCCTGCCGATGAGCCTGCCCATGTCGTTCCTCCACTTGTCGATGGATGTATCGGCTGCGCCGGCCGCCGTCGGCGGGCCGAACCAGCGTCGAAGTGCGGTGTCGAGGCCCCGGGTGCCGGGCCCGGCCCGCACGATGTGGCCGTCCGGGCGCACCAGGACGCGGTCGCCGGCCCGGAAGGGGCTGTCGGCCGGGGCGGTCGCCGTCACCGTGGTGACACGGTCCGCCCACGGTGCGGCGGTCGCGCGCGCCGGCGCCCCGCTGTCCTGGTCACCGCTCAGGTCGAGCAGCAGGCCGCGGCCCGCCCGCAGCAGCGCGGTGGTGGTGTCGGGACCGTCGCCGGTGAGCAGCGCGGTGTGCGGGAGGCGGGCCCCGGTCAGGGGGTGCTCGCCCTCGCCCTGGCCCACGTCGTAGCGGATGTCCAGGCCTGAGACGGTCCCGGCCAGGTGGCTCCGTACGTCCTCCTCGGTGAGCAGCTCTCCGAAGACGGCCCGGATCGGCTCCACTTCGGGGCCGCCGAGGAGCAGCATCGCCTGGGCCTTGATGTTGGCCAGGACGCGCTGTCCGACGGCGTGCCGCTCCGTGTGGTAGCTGTCGAGCAGCCCTTCGGGCGCCTTGCGGGCGACGTGCAGGGCCAGTTTCCAGCCCAGGTTGACGGCGTCCTGGAGGCCCAGGTTGAGGGCCTGTCCGCCGATGGGCATCTGCTGGTGCGCGGCGTCGCCGGCAAACAGGACGCGGCCGTCGCGGTAGTGGTCGAGCTGACGGTTGGCGTCGCCGAAGGAGTTGACCCACAGCGGGGTTCCGCAGCTGATGTCCTCGCCGGTCACCCGCTTCCAGGCGGCGGCGATCTCGGTGAAGGCGGGCTCCCGGGTGCGGGGTTCGGCGGCGCTGCCGAAGGCGTGGACCATCACCCGCGTGACGCCGTCCCGGCAGGCCGCGATGGCCAGGCCCTTCTCCAGGCGTTCGAAGCGGCGGGCCGGGATGTCGATGCCCGCCACATCCGCCCGGAGCATTTCGCGGCCCGCGTCCTCGCCGGGGAAACCGGCCCCGGTCAGGGCGCGCACCGTGCTGTTCTCGCCGTCGCAGCCGACGACGTACCGGGCTCGTAGGCGTACGGTCCCGTCGGGGCCGGTGGCTTCGGTCTCGACGTGGTCCTCGCGCACGGACAGCGTGCGCAGCTCGTGGCCGCGCCGGATGTCCGCGCCCAGCGATGCGGCCCAGTCCTGGAGGACTTCTTCGGTGCGGGTCTGGGGGACCTTCCACTGGCCGGGGTACGGGCCGGGAAGGGTCAGATCGAGCGGGATTCCGCCGAAATGCCCCCGGGGTTCGTTCGGCGGGGTGCCGATGGGGTCGAGCAGCCCGCGGCTGTCCAGGATCTCCATGGTGCGGGCGTGCAGGGTGGACGCCCGCGACTCCGTTGTCGGGGCGTCCCGCTGCTCCAGCACGATCACATCGGCGCCGCCGAGCCGCAGCTCCCCGGCGAGCATCAGCCCGACGGGGCCGGCGCCGATGACGACGACCTGGGTGTCCAGGTGACGCGGCTTCAGGGCGGCCATGGTCAGCTCTTGTTCTCGGCGTAGTCCTTGGCGTGCCCCAAGGTGGCGCGGCTGTTGGTGCTCAGCGCGCCCTGTACGTACTCCCTGGCCTCGGCGATGGTCGCGTCCGCGCCGAGGATCCTGGCGATGTTCGCGGTATTCAGCACGACGGTGTGCTGCGAGGACGCGGTCGCGCCGCCCTCGTTGTCCTCCTCGAACGTCCAGTAGCCGGTGTGCAGGAGCATCAGCGCCGGCAGGGTCACCTGCTTGTACGCGATCCTGTGATGCGGGAAGCACACCCGGAACGACTTGGTGGTGTGCGTGGAGCCGTCCTTGGCCCGGGTGTCCATCTCCAGGGTCTGCAGGCCCGGGGAGTCCTCCTCCAGGCGGACGACTGCCACGTGCGGCAGCCGCTCGGCCCACAGTCCGGCCTCGTTGACGAAGTCGTAGAGGTCCTTGACGGCCCCCTGGACGCGCACGGTGTCCTCGAATGAGAACGTCAACTCGGCCGATGTGTGGGCCTGTTCGACGTTGGTCTTGAGGGCGGCGAGCTCGGAGCGGGAGTTGCGGTCGACGGCCTCGTCGATCCACTCCAGGCCCTTGGGATCGTCGTCGACGGCCCGGTACTCGTGCAGCAGCCGGATCCGCGACTTGCCCTCCGCCAGCGGCTCGATGACCCAGGTGCCGCTCATGGCGGCGACGGGCGGGGTGGAGACCTCCTGGCGGAAGCCGATCCGCAGGCCCTTCGCGTCGAGGGTGCGCCGGGAGGTCCAGTTCTTGGCCTCGCCGTTGGCGGTGGCCCAGATCCGGATGCGCTCCTGGTCCTCGCCCCGCTCCACATGGTCGACGTAGATGGTCGGCGGGAAGATCCGGGGCCAGTTCTCCACCTCGGCGAGCAGGCGGTAGACCTCGGCTGCGGGGGCTTGCACGGTGATGTCGTGCTCGACCTCACGGGTTGTCATGGTGAACTCTCCTGTCACGGTCAGAAGTTGCCGAGGCCGCCGCAGACGTTGAGCGCCTGCGAGGTGATGGAGCCTGCGGTGTCGGAGGCGAGATAGCCGACCAGTCCGGCGACCTCTTCGGGCGTCGAGTAGCGGCCGAGCGGGATCTTGGCCTGGAACTTTTCGAGGATGGCGTCCTCGGAGGTGTCGTACGCGGCGGCGTAGCCCTGTCGTACGCGCTGGGCCATCGGCGTCTCGACATAGCCGGGGCAGACCGCGTTGACGGTGATGCCGGTCGGCGCGAGCTCATTGCCGAGGGCCTTGGTGAAGCCGACGACGCCATGCTTGGAGGCCGAGTAGGGGGCGCCGAGTACAACGCCCTGCTTGCCCGCGGTGGAGGCGATGTTGATGATCCGGCCGCGGTCCTTGTGGCGCAGACCGCCGGCGTTCAGCACCTCGCGGGTGAGCCGGAAGACGCTGTTGAGGTTGGTGTCGATGACGTCGTTCCACAGCTCGTCGTTGATGTCGGCCGTGACACCGCCGCCGCTGCGGCCGGCGTTGTTGACCAGCACGTCGACGGTGCCGAAGCGGTCGACTGCGGCTTTGACGAAGGCCGCGACGTCGTCCGCGGACCGTACGTCGAGGACGGTGCCGTCGACGTCGAGGCCCTCCTCGCGCAGCTGCTTGACGGTCGTGGTCACGTTCTCGGCGTTGCGGGCACCGATGAAGACCCGGTGGTCCTGGGTCGCCAGGAGCCGGGCGACGGCGAGACCGATCCCGCTGGTGGCTCCGGTGACAAGGGCGACCCGCTTCTCCTGCTGCGGCATGTTCTCTCTTCTCCGGTGAGTGGGGTATGTGGGCATCGGGTACGGGCGGGGACCGCCGGGCGGGGGTGGCCCGCCCGGCGGTGGCGGCCTCGTGATCAGACCGCGGAGGAGGCGAGCGCGAGATGACCGTTGACGGCCTCCAGCAGCGCGCGCGGTGTCTCGGAGTCGGTCAGCGCGGAGTCGTCGAGCGTGATGCCGAACTCGCGCTCTATGCGGCTGCCGGTCTCCAGCAGGGCCAGCGACTCGTAGCCGAGCGTCTCGAAGTCGGTGTCGAGGATGTCGCCGTCGAGGTCCACGGACTCGTCGGCGCCTGCGCCTTCGAGCAGAATGCGTCGTAGGTCCTGGAGGGTGAATTCGGAGTTGGGCACGTCTGTCCTTTCGAGCTTCGGTGTGTTCTTCGGTGTGTTGGGGTCCCGCATCGCACGCGGGAGCGCCCCCGCCGCCCGCGGGGGACGGTGTCGCGACGGGGGCGCCGTTGTGGGGGCCTGAGAGGGCCGGCGGATCTGCGAGGAGAGCGGCCGGACACCCCCTAGTCGACGGCCCGTACGACCACGGCGGAGTTGAAGCCGCCGTGGCCCCGGGCCAGGACCAGGGCCGTGCGCACCTCGGCGGTGCGCGGCTGGGAGACGACCAGGTCCAGGTCGTACTCGGGGGAAAGTTCGACGTTCACGGTGGGCGGGATCAGGCCCTCGTCGATGGCCAGCAGGGCCGCGGCCAGGTCCAGCGGGGCCGCGCCCGAGTAGAGGCGGCCGGTCATCGTCTTGGGTGCGGTGACCGGTACGCCGCGGGGGCCGAAGACCGCGTTGATGGCCTCGGCCTCGACCCGGTCGAGCTCGGGGAGCGCCGCCGCGTCCGCGAACACCACGTCGACGGAACGGGGTTCGACGCCCGCGTCGGCCAGGGCCACCTCGATGGCCCTGCGCAGGCCGGGCTCGCGGCCGCTGCCCGGCTTGGGGTCGAAGGTCGATCCGTACCCGGCGATCTCCCCGTAGATCTTCGCACCGCGCAGGCGGGCCGCCTCGGCGTTCTCCATGATGAGGATCGCGCCGCCCTCGCCCGCCACATGTCCGCTCGCCTCCGCGTCGAAGGGGAGGTAGGCGCGGGTCGGCTCCTTGCTGGTGGACAGCCGGCCGCCGGACAGCTGCGCGACCCATCCCCAGGGGCAGATGGAGGCGTCGATGGCGCCGGAGACGATCAGGCTGGTGCCCTTGCGGATCTGCCGGCGGGCGTGCGCCACGGCGTCGAGACCACCGGCCTGGTCGCTGACGACCACTCCGCTGGGGCCCTTCATGCCGTTGCGGATGGAGATCTGGCCGCTGTTGACGGCGTAGAACCAGGCGAAGGACTGGTACGCACTGACGTACTGGCTGCCCTTGCTCCACAGCTTCTGTAGTTCGCCCTGGCCGAATTCGAAGCCGCCGGACGCGCTGGCGGTGACGACGCCCATGTCGAACGCGGACATCTCCGCCGGGTTCACGCCGGCGTCGGCGAGCGCCCAGTCCGTGGCGACCAGGGCGATCCTGGTCATCCGGTCGGTCTGCGGGAGCAGCCGGTTCGGCAGGTGGTCCGCGGCCACGAAGCCGGGGATCTCACCGGCCAGCGTGGCCGGGTACTGCGCCGGGTCGAAGCGGGTGATGCGGCCGATGCCGCTCTTGCCGCTGCGGGTCGCCGCCCAGTAGTCCTGGGTGCCAAGACCGTTGGGGGACGCGACGCCCAGGCCCGTGACTACCACCGAGGCCGTCATCGGGCACTCCTCTCGGGACGGGTCAGCACCATGGCGCTCTGGAATCCGCCGAAGCCACTGCCGACCGAGAGCACGGTGTCCGTCCGCCACTCACGGGCGGTCAGTGGTACGTAGTCGAGGTCACACTCGGGGTCGGGGGTGTGCAGGTTGGCCGTGGGCGGGACCACGTTGTTCTCCATGGCCAGGGCGGACGCGGCGATCTCGATGGAGCCGATCGCGCCCAGCGAGTGGCCGACCATCGACTTGATGGAGCTCACCGGGGTCCTGTACGCGTGGTCGCCGAGGACATTCTTGAACGCGGCGGTCTCGTGGCGGTCGTTCTGCTTGGTGCCCGAGCCGTGCGCGTTGATGTAGTCGATGTCGTCCGGGTTGAGCCGTGCCTCGTCCAGCGCGACCCGGATCGCCTCGGCCATCTCCAGGCCGTCGGGCCGCAGACCGGTCATGTGGTACGCGTTGCTGCGGGTGGCGTAGCCCGCTATCTCCGCGTAGATGTGGGCGCCACGCCGCTGCGCACTCTCCAGCACCTCCAGGACGAATACGGCGGAACCCTCACCCAGCACAAAGCCGTTGCGGGTCCCGTCGAAGGGGCGTGACGCGTGCGCCGGATCGTCGTACCGGTTGGTGGTGGCCTTGATCGCGTCGAAGCACGCCATGGTGATCGGCGATATCGGGGCGTCCGAGGAGCCGGCGATCATCACGTCGGCGGTGCCCTCGCGGATGAGCTCGACTGCGTGGCCGACCGAGTCGATGCCGGAGGTGCAGCCGGTGGAGACCACGGTGGCGGGTCCCTCGGCGCCGACCGCCCAGGCGACCTCGGCCGCGAACGAGCTGGGCACCAGATGGTTGTAGAGGTGCGGGACGGCGTACTCGTGGTCGACGAGGTCGAGCCGCCCGCCGTCGCTGACGATGCGGTACTCCTCGTCGAGGCCCATGGTGGCGCCGACGGCGCTGCCGATGGTGACGCCGGTGCGGTGCGGGTCGAGCTCGCCGAATCCGATGCCGCTGTCGGCGAGTGCCTCACGGGTCGCGACGACGGCGAGCTGCGCGGCCCGGTCCATGCGCCGGATCTCCTGCGGGCTGAGCCCGTGCCCCTCCGGATCGAAGTCGATCTCCGCGGCGACCCGCGAACGGAACGAGGAGGGGTCGAAGAAGGTGATGCCCCTGGTCGCGGTACGGCCCTCGCTCAGCAGGCTCCAGAAATTCTTGGTGCCGGTGCCTCCCGGCGCCATGACCCCGATGCCGGTGATGACGACTCTGCGGCCGCTCACGCCGACGCCTCCCAGTTGTAGAAGCGTGTGGCCATGGCGTCGGCGGGCGAACGCCAGGTGGCGGGGTCGTACGCCTCGATGAACGGCTTCAGGTCCTCGCTGATGCCCATGAAGCGCGGGTCGGCCTTGGCGGCCTCGATCAGTTCGCCGCCGTTGTCCGCGTCGAAGTCCTGCAGATGGAAGTACAGGCCACGGTACGAGAACAGCTGGCGGCGCCGGGTGCCCATGCGGTGCGGCATCTCGGTGCCGTCGAAGTCCTTGAACAGGCGGGCGACATCGGTGCTCGAACCGGGCTCCATACGGGCCACGATCAAAGTGCTGTGCATGCGTCTTCTCTCCTCAACGACCGGATCGCTCCGGGCATAAGACGTGTGTGTTCAGGCGGGACAGCCCTTAGCGGGAGGGGCCGAACCAGCGCTCCAGTGACATGGGCAGGTCGTGGTGGCTGCCGGGGGCGGTCCAGGCGATGTGGCCGTCGGGGCGCAGCAGCACGGCGGCGGTGCCGTCCAGCGGACTGCCTGCCGCGACGCCGTGCGGCGCTGCCGACACGATGTCCACCCGGTCCGTCCAGCCGGCCGCCCTGCGGCGCAGTACGTCGTTGTCCTCCAGGTCGATCAGGACGCCGCGCCCGGAATGCAGCAGACGGGTGCTGGTCGTCTTGAAGTCGTCGCCCACCAGCTCCAGTTCGGGCATCCGGTGGCCCAGCAGCGGGTGGCTGCCGCCACCGACGGGGTAGTGGATCTCCAGGCCGCTGACCATGCCCGCGAGATGGCGGCTCACGGCCGCGTACTGGACGAGCTCGCCGAGCACGTCGCGCAGCGGCTGCACCTCCGAGCCGCTGAGGAACAACAGGCCCTGGGCCTGGGTGTTCATCAGCAGTCGCTTACCGACCGGGTGGCGCTCCTGGTGGTAGGTGTCGAGCAGCGTCTCGGGAGCCTTGCCCCGTACCACCGCGGCGAGCTTCCAGCCGAGGTTGACGGAGTCCTGGATGCTGGTGTTCATGCCCTGGCCGCCTGCGGGCAGGTGGATGTGCGCCGCGTCGCCCGCCAGGATGACGCGACCCCGGCGGTACTCGGTGACCAGGCGGGTGGCGTTGCCGAAGGAGCTGATCCACACCGCCTCGCCGTGCGAGATGTCCTCGCCGGTGACGCGCTTCCAGCCGTCGGCCACTTCGCTGTACGAGGGCGGCGCGGTGCGCCGCTGCGGCGGGGTGCCGCGCTCGCAGAGGATGAGCCGGGTGGTGCCGCCCGGCAGCGGGCCGACCATGACCATGCCGTCGGGGAAGGTCTCCCCGATCATGCGCGGCTGCAGGTCGAGCCCCTTGACGTCGGCGAGGAACATCTCCAGGGTCGCGGCGGTGCCGGGGAAGTCGAACCCCGCGGCCTTGCGGACCATGCTCCGGCCGCCGTCACAGCCGACCAGGTAGGAGGCGCGCAGGGTGTGGACGCCCTGCGGGCCGCGTACTTCGACCTCCACGGCGTCGTTCTCGTCCTTGAAGGAGATGACTTCGTGGCCGCGCCGCAGATCCGTGCCCAGCTCCGTGACCCACTCCTCAAGAGCCGCCTCGGTCTGGGACTGCGGCACACTCTTGGCGGCCTGGTGCGCACCGTCGAGTACACCGAAGTCGACCGGGACACCGCCGAAGTGGCCCACGTTGCTGGTCTGGATGTCCCCGAAGCGGGGCAGCAGGCCTCGCTGTGCGAAGACCTCCATGGTGCGGGCGGTGAAACCGAGACCGCGGGATTCCCCGGTCCGTTCCGCCAGCCGTTCCAGGACGATGACGTCGACTCCCGTGAGTCGCAATTCACCGGCGAGCATCAGACCCGCGGGGCCCGCGCCCACGATTATGACCGCAGCGTCCATTTACCTCTCCTTGACCATCATCGGAATTCCTTCGGCGAGGGATTTCAGGCGATCAGCTTGGGCAACGTTCCGCTCAGCAGCTTCATGTGCTGGACCATCAGGTCGTCCGGCATGGCCGCGATGCTCGCCCAGAAAATGAGATTCTTGACGGGTAGCCCGTCCGTCATGACGCGAATCCGCTCCGCCGCCTCTTCCGGAGTCACCACCTCGACCATTCCCCAGGTGCCTTCCGGATTTCCATTGCGGAGTTCGTCCGGACCGATGAAGGAGGGAAGCGGCTGGTCGGTGCCCTGCACCGACGCCTTCCGGTAGCTGTTGAGCTGGTGGGCGACGTGCGGCGCGATGCGTGCCCAGGTCTTCTCGGGGTCGTTGGACAGGATGAGCGGCAGCAGGCCCGACATCCGGGCGGTCTGCGGGTCGTGGCCGCCTTCGATCAGGCCCTCGCGGTAGTGCTCGTACATGGAGTGCGAGATGTGCAGCAGCCCCATGCCGAGGCGGCCGGCCATCTTCGCGCCGCGCGGCCCGTAGAAGCCGCCCCACATCGACATCGGGTTCTGGATCGGGCTCGGGGTGACGGCCTCGTCCTCAAGGAACGCGATGACCTCGTTGATCGACTTCTCGGTCCTGGCGAACCGGTTCTCGAACTCGACGTCGAACAGCTTGTACTCGGGCACCCGGTATCCGGCGCCGAGCCCGAGCTCCAGACGGCCGCCGCTGATGAGATCGACGATCGCCGCCTCCTCGGCCAGCTGGGCGGGCTTGCGCAGCGCGGGCAGCAGGATCGAGGTGCCGATACGGACGCGCTTCGTGCGTGCCGCGACGGCTGCCGCGAACGTCAGGGGCTGTGGCAGGTAACCGTCCTCGAACATGTGGTGTTCGGTGAACCACAGGCCGCCGATCCCGTTGTTCTCGGCCTCTTCACAGAATTCCAGCGTACGTGCGTAGTGGTCGCCCCAGGGCCGCTGCCACTTTGCTGGATTCCGAAGGTCGAAGAGCAGTCCGACATCCATTGAATTAATCCCCATTCATCGACTTCAAGCATCGGATCGGCCGGCTCCGCACGCGCAGTCGCCGCAGCACGAGACAATGCAGTGGAAGCTAGTAACTAGCTTCTTCATTCTCGTGAGGCACTTCAAGAGGCCCTGGGTCAGGCCTTAGTGAAGTTCCGTCAACTCTGTGCGCCGCGTTTTTCGCAGGGTTCGCCCGGAAACGCCAAGGGCCGGTGACCGCACGTATGGAGTGCGGTCACCGGCCCTTGGCGCCAGTATCTTCTGTGCTCCTATGCCGAGCGCACGGCCCGGCGGCTGAAGCAGGCGTGCACATCTGCTTCGGAGTAGTACGTGCGGCCTGCGCGGCTGCGGCGGCGCCACTGGTTGTCGCTGGCGAGCCGGTAGACCGTACCGATCGGGGTCCGCCACAGGCGCGAGACGTCCGCGGCGGTGAGCCACTGCTCGGCGGGCGCCCCCGACGGCTCGGGCCGCTCGGCCGCTCCGGGCGGCGAGGTGCGCCGCAGGGAGCGGCTCAGCTGCGTCCAGAGGTGGCCGGGCCAGGCATGGCCGGCGTTGGTGCCGCATCGGATCTCCGTGGGCGGCGCAGCCGTACGGCCTCCGCTGACGTACGCGCTGAGCTCACCGGAGCAGTCCTGCTCCACGCACAGGCCGATGAGCACCCGGCGCGGTGCGTCCTGCCGGGTCACCCGCCTGGCCGTCCGCACCAGCCGTGCCACTTCCTCCGTCGCCTCGGCCGCCGCCGGATGCGCCGACAGCCAATCGCCGTGCAGGCACAGGAACTCGACCATCGGCGGGACCGCGCGGCGCGGGGCCGCCAGGCCCCGCTCCTCCGCCACGAGGCCGCTCCAGGCAACGAGGGTCGCGACGATCGACGTACGCACATCCGCGGCCGCCGTGTTGAACGGCATGCCGGGCAGCGGGCCGCCCGACGTCTTCTCCCGCAGGCCGGTGGGGGCGCTGCCACCCAGCGCGCGTTCGCACTCCACGTAGAGTCCGGGCAGCTCCCGCAGCCGGACCGACAGCCGCTCACGGCACACCCGGCAGAGCCGCAGGCCCGCCACGGCGCGGTTGCGCAGCGCCGCGCCGTCCGCGCCGCGCAGGCAGTCCTCGCCCCGGCAGAGCGCGTTCACGACCGTGGTGGAACCATGCCTGCGGTATCCCGTCTCACGCATGGCCGAACCGGAATCCGACACCGCGGACCGTGATGATCCACTCGCTGGCACCGAGCTTGCCGCGCAGGCTGCTGACATGGGTGTCGATGGTCCTGCGGGACCAGGTGTCGCCCCAGACCCGCTGCATGACCTGCTTGCGCGGGATGACGGTCTCGGGGTGCGACGCGAGCAGGTACAGCAGGTCGAACTCCTTGCGCGTCATGCCGACGAGCCGGCCGTCCAGGCTGACCTCGCGCAGTGCGGCGTCGATGCGCAACAGGCCGTGGGTCAGGGTCTGCTCGGCGGCGGGCTGGGGCCGGGACCTGCGCATGACGGCGTCCATCCGGGCCATCAGTTCGCGAAAGCCGTACGGCTTCACCAGGCAGTCGTCGGCGCCGGCCTGAAGGCCGAGGACCCGGTCGAGCTCGGTCGGCCGGGCGGTGACGGCGATGACCGGTATGCCGCTCGCCATCCGGATGCCACGGCAGACTTCGAGGCCGTCCACATCGGGCAGGTCGAGGTCGAGGAGGACCAGGTCCGCCTCCACGTGGACCCGCAGGGCCTCGCTCCCCGTCGCGACGTGATCGACCGTGTGACCGTGACGCCTGAGCCCCCGGCTCAGTGATTCCGCGTCACGTGCGTTGCTTTCGACCACGAGTACGTGCCAAGTCGCGGACGGGCGGCGCAGGTTCGGCGCCGCGGAGTCCGCGTAGGTGCCGGTCGGCGCTGACCTGACAGTGAGGCACGGGGCGGTGGTGCGAGGCTCCAGAAGGTCTGTTGTGTGCTGACTCATCGTTTCCCCCTCGGTGGATACAGCTCACAGGTGCCGTGGGCGCAGCACCTGTGAGGAGATTACAAACCGCGCTGTCGGTTTGTCAAAGACTCAACGGCCTGAACTGCACTCCACATGGCAAAAAGTTGGTCCGGACATTGCTCGCGAATAGTTGTCTTCTTGCGCATTTCCATGCCGCTCTTGCGAGTCGAACCCCTCCCGGGGTGGTAAACAAACCCGAGAGTTGGTTTTATGGCACTCCGTGAGAGCCCCATTACGCATCCGCACACCGTCGCAGCTCCGGCACGACTCGGCACGTCACGAGCCCGTCCGGCGGTCGGCCACACACACCCACGAGGGGTGCACATGAGCAAGCAGGAGCGCGCCGTCCGCACACGAAAGCTGCTGATCGCATCCGCGGCCCGCGCCTTCTACGAGCACGGCTACACCCGCACGAGCCTGACCACGGTCAGCTCGCGGGTGGGGGTCAGTTCGGGCGCGCTGTACTTCCATTTCGAGAACAAGGCCGCCCTGGCCACGGCGGTGGAGGCCGAGGCGTCGAGTGCGCTGCGCGCCGTCACCCGCCGGGCCTGCCGCAGCCGTAACTCCTCGCTGCAGGCACTGATCGACACCACGCACGGCCTCGCGGAGCTGCTGCGGACCAGCATCGTCGCCAAGGCCGGATTCCAGCTCAACAGCGGCGACTTCGAGGGACCACGGGTCAACCTCCGCGACGAGTGGTGGGAGTGCGTGCAGCGGCTGCTCAGCGGGGCATCGCGCGAGCACGCGCTCGACCCCGGCCTGCCGCGGCGGGCCATCGCCTCGTCGATCGTCGCGGCCACCGTGGGATTCGAGGTACTGAGCCGGAGCGACCAGGAGTGGCTGTCCCGGGAATCGGTCACCGGGTTCTGGCAGTTGCAGCTGCCGTGCCTGACCGCGCCGGGCGTCGCCGGCCGCCTGGATCCGTCCGGTACGGGACCGTCCGGTACAGGACCGGCAGGCACGGGACCGGCAGGTATAGGACCGGTAGGTACGGGACCGGCAACCGTGCCGGGCCGGGCCGCCTCGCGGCCCGATCCGGCACCCATTGCCGGGTCGTAACAAACAGCTACACCGGTTTCCCCTGTGGTCCCGCACTGTGCCGTAGCAGCCGACCAGGACCCCGTCAGGCTCCTACGGCGCGGGATTCAGCCCGAGAACTCGGGCGCCGCCTGCGTCGGGGGCGCCTCCAGCTCCGCCCGCGCCGCCTCGGCCAGCGCCCGCTCCCCCCGGCCGGGCGCCATGTCCAGCATGGCCAGCACTCCCGGTACCGCCACGCTGGGCATGATGTGCCGGTAGAGCGCGGATGCCTGCCGGTCCAGGTCCGACGAGGCACCCCGGGCCCGCAGCATCATATTGATGCCCGCGTACGCCCCCACGATGAGCGAGGCGGTCTCCTCGGGGACAACATGCGCCAGAACCTCGCCACGGGCCTTCGCCTCGGTGAGAACCCGGGTGTGCAGCTCGGTCCAATTGGCGTAGGCGCCACCACGGTTGAGTTGAGCGCCGGCCTGGTCCAGCGTAAGGCGCACACTGCCGCGAACCAGTGGGTCGTGCATGAGGCGGTTGGCGAAGATCATGCCGATGTCGATCCCCTCCTGCAGTTTGGCCGCCTGAGGCAACTGTGGCGGCGCCTCCACCACCTGCGCATCGATCACCGCGAGCGCCAGGTCTTCCTTCGACTCGAAGTGGAAGTACAGCGCCCCCTTGGTCACCTCGGCCCGGGCCAGAATGTCGGTGATCTTGGCGGCCTCGTAGCCGTGTTCCTCGAAAACGGCCGCCGCCGCCTCCAGGATCACGCGTCGCGTGCGGATCGCTCGGTCTTGCTTCGCCACTGGGCGTCCCATCTCTCAGTGCCCATCGCGTGCGGGCTGACATACGCGTTCAATAGTGCACGCATATGGAGACAGTTTAAACCGCCGAGTATGTATGGAATCAAGATGGGACCTACAACGTTCCGCCACTCGCCCTGTCACACCCGACTGCTCCGGTCACACGATCATCAATCCGCCATCCACCGGCATGGTGACCCCGGTCACGAACGAGGCGCGGTCGCTGCACAGCCAGGCGGCGGCCTCCGCTATCTCGACGGGCTCCGCGGTGCGCGCCTGCGGGGTCGCCTGGTGCAGCACCTCCTCGATCCCGGGGTTCTGCGCGAACCACGCCCCCACCACCTCGGTGCGGGTGGTGCCGGGGGCGACCGCGTTGACCCGGATCCCCTGCGCCGCATACTCGGCGGCGGCGGCCTTGGTCAGGCCGATCACGGCGTGCTTCGACGCGACATAGGGAGCGGCAACCGGCGTCGCGAGGAGCCCGCCGACACTGCTGTTGTTGACGATCGCCCCGCCGCCCGAGGTCAGCATCGCGCCGATCTCGTCGCGCAGGCAGTTCCAGACGCCGCGCACGTTGACGTCCATGATCTGGTCGTACACACCGTCGTCCATCAGATGCAGGGGGGTCCGGCCCACCCCGTACCCGGCGTTGTTGAAGGCCACATCCAGCCGCCCGTACCGCTGCACCGCATGCGCGACCGCCCGTGCGGTGTCCTCGGCCCTGGTCACGTCGACCACCACGTACTCGGCCTCCGCCCCCGTCTCGCGTATCTCCTCGACCAGGGACTTGAGCCGGTCCTCCCGGCGTGCGGCCAGCACCACCCTGGCGCCTTCCCTGGCGAACACCCGGGCCGAGGCCTCCCCGATGCCGCTGCTCGCACCGGTGATCAGGGCGACCTTGCCCGGAAGCAGTCTGCTGTCGTTGCTCATGCGGCGTTCCCCTTTGCCTCTGTGATCTGGTTGGTGCCTGCGCCCTGGCCGGCGTCCGCGCCCTCGTTAAATACGGACGCGGGCCCCCTACTTGCTGCGGACGCCCCCTAAGGGGTGCCGGTGGCCCACACGGTGCCCGCGGCGGCCTCGGCGTCCACGGTGCGCAGCAGTTCCTCGTCGATGTCCGCCAGGCAATCCACGAGATGCCGCACCCCGGTCTTGCGCATCAGCTCGCCCTGGTGGCCATGCTCGAAGCCACTGGGGTGCCCGACGAAGGCGACGTCCAACTCCTTGGCGGCCTCGGCCACTCTGGCGACGTCGTCGATGAACACCACCTCGTCGAATCCGAGGCCGAAGACCTCCGTGGTGATCTCACGGACCCCCGGCCGGTAGTCGTTGGTGCAGACGTACCCCGGCCCGTCGAAGAGGTCGGCGTGCTCCCCCAGGTAACGGTCGAAGTGGCTCTTGTCGAGTCCTCCGTAACACACCGTCCGCAGGCCGAGCCCGCGCAGCCGGTGCAGCAGGGCCTCGCCTCCGTCGAGGACACGGATCGGATCGTGCGCGAGGTGTTCCTCGCGTTCCGCGAAGTAGGCGGCGAGGATCTCCTCCGGCGGCGAGGCGAGGCCGGCGGCGGCGCCCAGGGCCCTGGCCGCGGACAGCTGGGTCTGCGAGAAGATCTCGCGTTCCACGGCGGCGTCGTAGTGACCGCCGCGGCTGGTGATGAAGCGGTGGATGACGGGGCTGAACGTGTCGTTCAGGAGCACGCCGTCGATGTTCACGGCTGCGAGCCGTATCTGCTGGAGCTGCTGCACGAGGTCTCCACAGTCGTCTGGAGGGCCGGTCGGCGGGCTGCCACGGCGTTGCGCGCCCACTCCGGCCGACAGGGCGGACCACCAAAGCAAACCGGGCCGCCCGGATGTTATGACTTCTGGAACATACCTGAACCGGCTTGGATACGCACCTGCCCAATAGCGCCGACCAGCCTTAACCTCTGCCCTGAGCTGCGTAGTTAGCCGACACCCAGCACATCATCGACTGCTGCGGAATGAAAGCTTCCGGGCTCAAAACCGCCATCCCCCGCACACATTGCGCAACTTCAGTCGCAGAAACTGTTGTGAACCAAACCGAGAAGTACGTATCTTTCTTCCGGGCAGGACGCTTCGCTTCACGTGCTCAACCCGTCGAGTCTTCCAGGGGGAAGAAGCCATGACCCAGACGCTCGCTCCCACGCTTGGCACGAACGAGACCACAGTCGCCACCGGACACCACTTGGTTGGCTCAACGCCCGTTCTCACCACCACAGTTCCCCGTCAGTTCGTGCACCGCGCAGCCGTGGCGGAGGTCTTCCTCACCGGCTGGGCGCCAGTGGACGACAAAAGCTTCTCCGTAACCGCCCAATGGCCGCGGGCCCACAGCTTCTTCACCCCGATAAGCGGCCACTACGACCCGATGCTGGCCGCGGAAACGATTCGGCAGGTCGGCGCACTCCTGGCCCACACGGCATTCGAGGTGCCGCTCGACCACAAGTTCCTCATGTGGGACCTCAATTACACCGTTGCTCCCGAATACATCGCGCTGGGCAGCACCCCTGCCGATCTGGAACTGGACGTCGTCTGCAGTGAAATACGGCTGCGCGGCCGCAAGCTCGCCCGGCTGCGCTACGAAGCGGCGATCCGCCACAGGGGCCAGGTCATCGCCACCGGTGGCGCGAGCTACACCTGCACATCGGCCGAGGCCTACCGCCGGCTGCGCGCCGCCCATCTGGACGCCACGCCGGGCCCGGTGGACCTCGGAGCGCCGGTCCCGCCCCGGTCCGTCGGCCGCGCGCTCGCCTCGGACGTCGTCCTCAGCCCCGGCGACCGGCCCGACCGCTGGCAGCTGCGGGTCGACATCGACCACCCCATCCTCTTCGACCACCACAACGACCACGTTCCCGGCATGGTCCTGCTGGAGGCCGCGCGGCAGGCGGCGCAGACCCTCGAACCGGGTGGCAGTCCGACCTTGCCCGCGTCGATGAACAGCACCTTCCACCGGTACGCCGAGTTCGGCACCCCGTGTGTACTCCAGGCCGAGTCGCTGGCGAACTCGACGGACCCGGCGGACCCGGTCGCCGGTGTACGGGTCACCGCCCACCAGGGTGGCGAGCTGGTGTTCTCCTCCCTCGTGGTCAACGCCCCGCTGCCCGCCTGAGGCTGCCCGCGGCGACAGGGCACCCACACACCACGCGTGGTGCCCCCGGTTCGTACGAACCGGGGGCACCACGCGTCGTACCTGCGCCCGCGCACCCATGCGCCCGCGCCCGGCTGTCAGCCGCCCAACTCCCGGTGGCGGTCCGCCAGACGGGCCGCACCCTGCTCGGTCAGTGAGCCGAAGAGGCGCAGCCGGGAGATGCCACCGTCCGGGAAGATGTCGATGCGGACCTCGCTCGCCGTCGAGGCCGAGTCCAGGACGAAGCGGTGGTTCGTGTCGGGCTGCAGACGGGTCCGCGGCAGGATCTCGGTCCACCCATCGGACCCGGCGGAACCAGAGGCCGGCTCACCGTCGCGGACCGAAATGGCGGCCCAGCCCGCCGAGTTGCCCTTGAGGTACGCCGTGTCGATCTCGATCGCGCGGATCTCCGACTGCTCCACCAACTGGTAGCGGATCCAGTCGTTGCCCTTGTCCCGGCGGCGGCGGGTCTCCCAGCCGTCGTCCATCTTGTGGGAGCGGCCCGGCTGGACGGTGTTGGTCGGCGAGGAGTAGAAGCGGTCCGACGCGTCCTCGACCTGGCCGCCGTTCTCCAGGGCGGCCAGATCGAACGTACCCAGGACAGCCAGCCACGCCGGGTCGGGCACGACCTCGCCGTACACCCGCAGGCGCGCGATGCCGCCGTCCGGGTGCTGGTTGACGCGCAGGTGCGTGAAGCGCTGCTCCACGTCGACGGCGAAGCCGTTGGCCGCGTGCCCGCCAAGGGCCGTACGGGCAACGAGCGTTGTCCACTTCACGTCGGAGTCCGCGAGCTCCCCGGGCGACGGGGAGCCGGCGAGCGAGGCCGCCTCGACCGACACGGCCTGCGGGTAGTTGCCCCGGAAGTGGGCGGTGTCGACGACGATGCCACGGATCACGCCGGGCGCGCCCAGGCGTACGAGCGCCCAGTCGTGGTCCTCGTCCGTGGGGTGCGGCTGCACGGCCGAGACCCCGCGGCGGCGGCGGGTCTCCCAGCCGTCCATGATCTTGCCCTTGTGCCCGAAGTGCTCGGGGTCGAAGTGGGCGGGGCCGGAGCGCAGCATGTTCTCGCGCTCGGCGAAGAACTCGTCGTTGGCCGCGATCACACCCGCGCCGAGCCGCCGGTCGGCGAGGTCGGTGAGATGGGTGAAGGGGAAGTCGGCGGTGCGGTAGTCGGCGTACGGGTCGCCGCCCCCGTAGGGGTTCGCGTCGCCGGTGAACAGGGCTTTCACCACGGTCAGTTGTTCCTTTCGAGCAGAAGGCCGGTGGGCTCGGCGAGGACGCCGTTCTCCGCGATGAGTACGCCGCGCAGCCAGGTCGACTTCACGACGCCGTGCAGTGTCTTGCCCGCGTACGCCGTGACCTGGTTGCGGTGGAACAGCTCGGCGGGGTCCACCGTGAAGGTCTCCTCGGGTGCGAGCACCGCGAAGTCGGCGTCGCGGCCTGCCTCGATGGCGCCCTTCTGCCCCAGGCCCGCGAGGGCGGCCGGCGCGGTCGACATCCAGCGGACGACGTCCTCGACGGTGCGTCCCCGCTTGCGGGCCTCGGTCCAGATGGCGGGCAGACCCAGCTGGAGCGAGGAGATGCCGCCCCAGGCGGTGGCGAAGTCGGGGGTCTTGAGGTCCGTGGTGCACGGCGAGTGGTCGGAGACGATGCAGTCGATCGTCCCGTCGATGAGGCCGTCCCACAGCGCGTCCTGGTTGGCGGCCTCACGGATCGGCGGGCAGCACTTGAACTCCGTTGCCCCGTCCGGGACTTCCTCGGCCGTGAGGGTGAGGAAGTGCGGACAGGACTCGACCGTGACACGGACGCCCTCACGCTTGGCGGCGGCGATCAGCGGCAGCGCGTCCGAGGACGACAGGTGCAGGACGTGCACGCGGGCGCCGAGGCGCTTGGCGTGCGCGATCAGGCCCTCGATCGCGGTGTTCTCGGCGTCCCGGGGCCGGGAGGCCAGGAAGTCGGCGTACGCCGGGCCGGTCTTCTGCGGCGCGCTCTCCAGGTGGTGCGGGTCCTCGGCGTGCACGATCAGCAGGCCGCCGAAGCCGGAGATCTCCGCCATCGACTTGGCCAGTTGTTCCTGGTCGAGCTCGGGGAACTCCTCGACGCCCGAGGGCGACAGGAAACACTTGAAGCCGAAGACCCCGGCGTCGTACAGCGGTCGCAGGTCCGACACGTTGGACGGGATCGCGCCGCCCCAGAAGCCGACGTCGATGTGCGCCTTGCTGCGCGCCACCTCCTGCTTGGTGGCGAGGTGAGCGGGCGTCGTGGTCGGCGGGAGGGAGTTGAGCGGCATGTCGAGGAGCGTGGTGATGCCACCGGCCGCCGCGGCGCGCGTCGCGGTCCAGAAGCCCTCCCACGCGGTGCGTCCGGGGTCGTTCACATGGACGTGGGTGTCGACCAGGCCGGGGAGCAGTACGTCGTCCCCGAAGTCCTCCAGCCGGGCCCCGGCCGGCACCTCGGCGTCGTACGGCAGCACACCGACGATCTTCCCGGCGGACACGGCGACGGACGCGGCGCGTGATCCCTCCGGGGTGATGACGCGCGTCGAGCGCAGTACCAGTTCCACGGCGTCGGACACCCATTACCTCGCTTCAGCGAAACTCAACAAACTTCAACGAACTGTTGAATAAGTCTTCACTCCGGACCTGGGTCCGTCAAGACCCGTCCGTGGTGACGAGATCGCTTGGTCGATTCCACAAAGTGGAAGTAGAATTTCGCCTTACAGAAGGTAGCTATCCACAAGGCGCTTGCTCCGGGATCTCGGGAAGTGACGGCCGACACACGGACAAACGCCCTCTGACCGGCAAGGACCTCTTGACGCCGACCGTGTCGTCGGCGCGGCCCGACCGATAGGCTGCTGCCTTGCCCGCCCGCCTCGAAAGGACCGTTGACGTGCTGTCGTCCAACGCCACCACCGACGCTTCCAAGCCTGCCGCGCCCAGCGGTGGCGTGCAGTCCCTTGAGCGCGCCTTCGACCTGCTGGAGCGGATGGCAGACGCCGGCGGCGAGGTCGGACTGAGCGAGCTCTCCGCCAGCAGCGGCCTGCCGCTGCCCACGATCCACCGCCTGATGCGGACGCTGGTGGCCTGCGGTTACGTACGCCAGCAGTCGAACCGCCGCTACTCGCTCGGCCCGCGCCTGATCCGCCTCGGCGAGAGCGCGTCCCGGCTGCTCGGCACCTGGGCCCGCCCCTTCCTGGCGCGCCTGGTCGAGGAGACCGGCGAGACCGCGAACATGGCGCTGCTCGACGGCGACGAGATCGTTTACGTCGCACAGGTGCCGTCCAAGCACTCGATGCGGATGTTCACCGAGGTCGGGCGCCGGGTCCTGCCGCACTCCACAGGGGTCGGCAAGGCACTGCTCGCGCACACGCCGGCCGACGAGGTGCGGGCGCTGCTCGGGCGTACGGGGATGCCCGCCGCGACCGAGAAGACGATCACTACGCCCGAGGGCTTCCTGGAAGCGCTGGAGCATGTACGCCGGGTCGGTTACGCGGTGGACGACAACGAGCAGGAGATCGGGGTGCGGTGCCTGGCGGTCTCGGTCCCCAACTCCCCCACCGCTGCAGCGATTTCCATCTCTGGGCCGGCGGGGCGGGTCACGGAGTCCGCGACGGAAAGGATCGTCCCGATCCTCCAGGAGGTCGCCCAGGAGCTCTCGGTGGTCCTGACGAACGCGGGCCACAACTAGCTTCCGCTGCGCGGGGCTTGTCCCCCTACCCGCCCCTTCCCTGCTGTGACATGTGCGGCTGCCGCCGCGTGGGGGCTCCGCCCCAGCCCTTGGTCCTCAATCGCCGGGATCACCCTCAGTTTCATGGACCCCTCGGTGGCCCTCGACCGGTCGACGACGGCTCCGGTTTTGATCCGGTGGCGCCCCGGACGCGAAGCCGGCCGCCGCGACCGCGCGCACGCTCATTCGGCGCCAGCGCGGTAGAATGGACGCGGCTCTTCGGTCAGCCGCACGGCTGATTCGGCTTACGGGCGGCGACATGTTGCTGCCCTTCCCGACCCGGGTGCGCGCCTTCATGGCGCCCCGGGTCATCGGGCCCGTACACCCGCGCAGGACCACCCTCCTAGGACATTCCTGGCCGTGGCACGCCCGGCTAGCGCGGCGACGGCTCGCCGAAAATCTCGACGGCCCTGCGGACCTGGGTCATCGCCACTGCGAGCGCACTGACCGAGCCGACCGATCCGGCGATCACCAGCAGCGAACGGCGCAGCCGCCGGACCTCAGGCACTCCGCTGAGCGCCATCGCGTCCAGCGCGGCCAGTTCATCGTCGGCGATGGCGCGGTCGGACAACTCGGCCGGGTGCGCGGCCAGTTCACGGCGGAGCCGGGAGACGGCAGCGCGCAGCTCCGTCACCCGGGGGTCCTCGCCGCTACCGGTCACACGCCTCGGCTCCACGCTTTTCAACACAGTTCTCCCCCTCGCACACTGATGTGCAGGTCCCGCCGGTGGTTCACCCCCTCACAACGTGGGTCAGACGTCGCACAAGAGGGGCCAGGGCCAGTTAACGCCAATCGATGGGGTGTTCGCCACCTGGCCTCGGCCCCGGCCCGCCGCAGACCCCCTCGGCGCGCCCTCAGTTCGACGCGGCAGCAGCTGCCGCGGCGTTGCGCCAGACCGTCAGGTCCAGCGACATGTAGTCGCTGGGCGAGTCCTCGGGCGAGAACCCCTGGACGGTCACCAGGCCGATATGTCCCGTGCCGGTAGTCACACAGACCTGCCGCCCCTTGGACAGCTTGGTCGTATAGATCGACTCGGTGAACCGGGTCTCCGCGCGGCAGGCTTCAAGGGAACCCGGCTGTCCCGGATCGAGCAGCGCCAGGGTGCCGCCCTCGCTCTCCGAGTCGAGGTACCCCCCAGTGTCGTACGCGAGTTCGTACGCGCCGTCCTCGCCCGGCTGGGGCCGTACTACGTCGTCCGAGAACGTCAGGTGGTAACCGGCCGTGAGGTCGATGTCCTTGAAGTCGGCGGGCTCGGGGTCCGGCACCGGCGTCGGCGTCGGCTTCTCCTCGGAACCGGAACTGGCGCCTGCGTCGGGGGACTTGGCCGGGTCGGCCTCACCACCACCGCCGCCCTTCGGCGTCGGCTTCGCCTTCGGCGCCGGGTCTTCCTGCGCCTGGTTTCCCTTGTTGTTGTCCTTGAGCAGGACGTACGCCGTGCCGCCGCCCGCGATGCCGAAGATCAGGGCCGCCGCGAGCGCGATGGCGACCCCCTTGCCCTTGCGCTTGCCCTTCGCGGGCACCGGCGGGGTGGGCTGCGGAAGCTGGGTCGGGTACTGGTGCTGGGCCTGCTCCTGCGGGTGCTGGTACTGCTGCGGGTACGAGGGCTGGGGCTGCCCGGGGTACGTGGGCGGGGCCCCCAGCTGCGTCGGAGTGTGATGCAGCGGCGCCGGCGTCTGCGGCCCCGGCTGGTACGCGGGCGGCTGATGCGTCGGCGGCTGGTGTGTCGGCGCCGGGCCGTAGCCGGGCGGCGGGGTGGCCGGCTGGACCGGCTGCGTGGGTACGTATGCCGGCGGGGCGGGGGCCGCGTTGCGTCCGGTGATGTCGGCGGCGACGGCGCCGGGCAGCCAGTCCTCGGGGCGGCGCAGCACCGTTTCGGCGTTCGCGCTCTGGCACAGCGCGATCACCTCGGGCACGGTCGGCCTGGCCGCGGGGTCCTTCGCGAGGCAGCGCGTGACCAGCTCCCGCAACCGCTCCGGGACGCCGCTGATGTCGGGCTCCTCGTGCACGATCCGGTAGAGCACACCGTGCGAGGTGCCCTCGCCGAAGGCCGGGGTTCCGGTCGCCGCGTACACCGCTACCTGGCCGAGGGCGAAGATGTCGGTGGCCGCTGTGACCTTGCGCCCGGCGGCCTGCTCCGGCGCCATGAACGACGGCGTACCGATGGTGACACCGCTGCCGGTGAGCGACGTGGCGTCGGCGGCGTACGCGATGCCGAAGTCGATGACGCGCGGGCCGTCGGCGGCGAGCAGCACATTGGACGGCTTGAGGTCGCGGTGCACGATGCCCGCGCCGTGGATGACGTGCAGCGCCTCGGCCATGCCGGCGATGAGCAGCGCGACCGCTTCGACCGGCAGCGCGCCGTGCTCGGCGACCGCGTCGGCGAGCGAGGGGCCCGGCACGTACGCGGTGGCCAGCCAGGGCTCCGAGCCCTCGGTGTCGGCATCGATGACGGGAGCGGTGTACAGGCCCTGGACGCGCTGCGCGGACTTCACTTCCTGGGCGAAGCGGCGGCGGAACTCGGCGTCCTGGCTGAAGTCCGGCCGGATCACCTTGATCGCGATGGGGCGGCCACCGGGAGTGTACGAAAGGTACACCTTGCCCATACCGCCCGCGCCCAGTTTGGCGGCCAGTTGATACCCCGCCACGGTGCGCGGGTCGTCCCCCTCAAGCGGCTTGAAGACCTTGTCCCGACCTGGCTGCTGACCACTCATTGACCCACGTCCCCCACTGTGAACACCCTTACGCACGGACCTTATCCAAGGGCGTCCCCTCTTCGCGCCCCTCGATGGGGTAAGCAAGGACCCATGGGGCACAACGGAAGTGAAGGCGGGGTCGGAGGCGTCGCCGGACTGCTGCTCGCGGCGGGCGGCGGGCGGCGGCTCGGGGGCCGGCCGAAGGCACTGCTCGAACACCGCGGCCGGCCGCTGGTGGAGCACGCGGTGCGCGTCCTGCGCGAGGGCGGCTGCGGTCCAGTGCATGTGGTCCTGGGTGCGTCCGCGCCGGAGGTACGGGACCGGGCCGATCTGGCGGGCTGCGTACTGATCGACAATCCGCACTGGGACCAGGGCATGGGCTCATCGCTGCGCGCGGGGCTCGCGTCACTGGCCGGCACCGGGGCGCGGGCGGCGCTCGTCTCGCTGGTGGACCAGCCGGGGATCGGCGCGGCGGCAGTGGCCCGGGTGCTGGCGGCGTACCGCTCGCCCGACAGCCTCGTGGCGGCGGCGTACGACGGGAAGCGGGGGCATCCCGTACTCTTCGGCGCCCGCCACTGGGAGCCCGTGGCCGTGACCGCGGAGGGCGATCGGGGGGCACGCGCCTACCTGAAGGCGCACGAGGAGGCGATCACGCTCGTCGAGTGCGGGGATGTGGCCGAGGCGTACGACATCGACACACCCGAGGACCTCGGCCGCCTGGAGTGACCTGGATGGCACCCGGAGCCACTTCGCCACGACTTCTGTCGACCCGGAGAATCTCGACATCAACAAACCATTGAACTTCCGCCATGAGAAAACTACTATCCACTGGTCAGAAGCGCCCTGAACCCCAGACGGCGCCCGCGACCGTAACTCGGAGCCACGGCACCCCGTGCCGCATCGGCGACCCGGCGGCCGCCAGGCACCGCCCGCTGAAGGAGTGACAGCTCATGTCCGCACCAGCGCCGTCCCCGCTGGCCATCGTCGATGCCGAGCCCCTGCCGCGGCAGGACGAGGTACTCACCGACGCGGCTCTGGCCTTCGTGGCCGAGCTGCACCGGCTGTTCACGCCCCGCCGCGACGAGCTTCTCGTCCGCCGCGGTGAGCGTCGCAGTGAGATCGCCCGCACCTCAACTCTGGACTTCCTCCCGGGGACCGCACAGCTCCGTGAGGACGATTCCTGGAAGGTCGCACCGGCTCCGGCCGCGCTGAACGACCGCCGCGTGGAGATCACCGGACCGACCGACCGCAAGATGACCATCAACGCCCTGAACTCGGGCGCGAAGGTCTGGCTCGCCGACTTCGAGGACGCGTCCGCCCCCACGTGGGAAAACGTCGTCCTGGGCCAGCGCAATCTGATCGACGCCTACGCGCGCACCATCGACTTCACCGACGAGAAGTCCGGCAAGTCCTACGCCCTCAAGGCCGCCGACGAGCTGGCCACCGTGGTGATGCGCCCGCGCGGCTGGCACCTGGACGAGCGTCACCTGCAGGCCGACGGACGCCCCGTGCCCGGCGCACTGGTCGACTTCGGCCTGTACTTCTTCCACAACGCCAAGCGCCTCATCGAGCTCGGCAAGGGCCCGTACTTCTACCTGCCGAAGACCGAGTCGCACCTCGAAGCCCGCCTGTGGAACGAGATCTTCGTCTTCGCCCAGGACTACGTCGGCATCCCGCAGGGCACCGTCCGCGCGACCGTCCTCATCGAGACGATCACAGCCGCGTACGAGATGGAGGAGATCCTCTACGAGCTGCGCGACCACGCGGCCGGGCTGAACGCGGGCCGCTGGGACTACCTCTTCTCCATCGTGAAGAACTTCCGTGACGGTGGCGCCAAGTTCGTGCTGCCGGACCGCAACGCGGTAACGATGACGGCCCCGTTCATGCGGGCGTACACCGAACTCCTTGTACGTACGTGCCACAAGCGCGGCGCGCACGCCATCGGCGGCATGGCGGCCTTCATCCCCTCGCGCCGCGACGCCGAGGTCAACAAGGTCGCCTTCGAGAAGGTCAAGGCCGACAAGGACCGCGAGGCCGCCGACGGCTTCGACGGTTCCTGGGTCGCACACCCGGACCTGGTGCCGATCGCGATGGCCTCCTTCGACGCGGTGCTCGGCGAGAAGCCGAACCAGAAGGACCGGCTGCGCGAGGACGTGTCGGTGACGGCCGGCGAGCTGATCGCCATCGACTCGCTGCACGCGAGCCCCACGTACCAGGGCCTGGTCGGCGCGGTGCAGGTCGGCATCCGCTACATCGAGGCGTGGCTGCGCGGCATGGGCGCGGTCGCCATCTTCAACCTGATGGAGGACGCCGCCACGGCGGAGATCTCCCGCTCCCAGATCTGGCAGTGGATCAACGCGGGCGTCATCTTCGAGGACGGCCAGAAGGCCACCCCGGAGCTGGCCCGCAAGGTCGCCGCCGAGGACCTGGCGGCGATCCGCAAGGAGATCGGCGAGGAGGCCTTCACGGCCGGCAAGTGGCAGCAGGCCCACGACCTGCTGCTGACGGTGTCCCTGGACGAGGACTACGTGGACTTCCTGACGTTGCCGGCGTACGAGCAGCTGCGGGGCTGATCCCGCCACGCGTCACGACGCCCCCGGTACCGACTTGGTACCGGGGGCGTCGTGCGGCGGCTTATTGCTGCAGGTCCGAGGGGCGCAGGGACACCCGGTGCAGATGACGGCCTGCGGCCACCATCGCCCTCAGCAACCCGTGTCCATCCTCAGAAGTGACAAGCCCATCGACCACGGCCTCGTTCATGAGGTCGTACGTCTCCTTGGTCGTGATGCCCCTGCGGCGTGCGTACGTACCGGCGGATCGGTCATCGGTGATCCACACCGAGTCCCGCAACTCGTGGCGCATCGTGATGAGTACGCACGTCTCCGCCTCGCCGAGGTGCTTCAGCGGCTCCGACGGCACACCACCGAACACCGCCCTGCGGGCGCGGTCGACCTCAGCCAGCTCACGGGAGTCCGTGATCTCGATCGGCTCTCCGAGCCAACCGGCCTCCGATATCCCGCACAGGCCGGGGTGGTAGAGGCTCGACTGTTCCGCTTCGTAAGCCACAGCCTGTGTCCAGCGGCCTCGTCCGTCGAGCACCTTTTCCAGCAGCGGGAGGCGGTCGACCGCCGCGAAATTGCACAGGACCGTATTGTCCGGAAACCAGCAGAGCCTCATGGAGTGAAGACCGGGTCCTTCGCCTCGACGTCGGAGACCCGAGCATCGGCCGCTCCCTTGGGCTCTGGCTCAAGTACGTTGTGCAGCCAGTCCACATCCACATCAAGCAGGGATGCGAGCGGCCGCAGCGTGGTCTCTCCTGCCTGGTAACCGCTGAACAGTTGCCCTGCGACCCGTGCGGGGAACTGCGGGACCCGTGACCATGCTTGTTGCCGCTGGAACTCGGGGGCTGCCTCTGCCTGCAAGTGACACGTCTCCGCAGTGAGCACGCGAAAACGGTCCCGACCGGCCCTGTCGATCAGACCCAGTTGCCCCAACCGCACTGCCAATGCGCTCGGCGACACCTTGAATGTGACGACGAGACGGGCGAAGCCGTCCCCGCCGAGTTGCCCGTCGGGGGCAACAGCCTGACGGAATCGCTCCTCGACCTCCGGAGCCGGCATCAGCAGACTCGCAGCGAAGGCATTCGCCCGGACCTCCGTGACGTCCTTCACCCTGCCCGGCAGGATCCGTCTCTCGATCACCAGGTCATGCGCGTCCTTGGCGAGGATGTGCCCGAGTTCGTGCGCCAGGGTGAACCGCTGCCTCGTCCAGACATTGCTCGGGCTGATGAGGATGAGCCGGAAGGAGTCCGTCTGCCAGGTGACGCCATTCACTCCGTCCGGCAACGGCGTGATCGCGACGTCCACGCCGTACGCCTTGACGCATGCCGCAATCAGCGCATCGGACTCCCGCCCTGCTGCCCACTCCCCGGTGGCCTCAAGGGCATGGGCCGCGTCGTTCGCAAGCTGTCGGCCCTGGTCGATGTGCAGGGCCAGTTCCGTACGAACCTCTGGCAGAGCGGGCAGCTTCGGCAGCCGGTCCAGTAGCTCCAGCACCTCGTAGGCAGTGGTGAAGCGCTGGGCGACCTGGTTCACCTTGTCCCGCTCGGGCACGGTCTCATCGATGGTTCTCGCGGCGAACGACGGCTGGTTCGGTGCACGCCCGGTGAGCAGCCAGTCGACCGTAGTGCTCCCCGCTTCGGCGATCAGCGCCAGATCGAGGGAGGTGAAGCGTCGCACTCCGGTGAGGCTCTTTGAGAGTTTGTCGGGTGTGAGCCGCACTCTTTCCGCGAAGACAGCCTGGCTCACTGAGGCTGCTTCCATGACCCTGCGTACACGGTCGCTCACAGACTCGTCCATTCATTTACCGTACGCATTCGTTGCGAAAATCGCAACATGCGGATGGGCGGGTTTCGCGTGCGCCGTCGGATCGTCGGGAGCGTGAGGTGCAGGGGGGGCGACCCGTGTGGGGGAATTGCTCGGTTCATGGGGGAAACGCTGGTGGTGCGTGCGTAGCGTTGACCAGGAGGGGCGCGGTGACGGATAGGGGCTGTACACGTCGGGGGCGGCGTTGTACGCGGCTCGAAGCGTGACCGGCCCCGGGGTGCGGGCAGTTGGTCACGTGGTGCGGTGTGTCGGCAGGGCGGTACGGGAGGTGCGGGGAGTCGTGGACGATCAGCGGCAGCCGGAGGGCGAGAACGAGCGCGAGTACGAGGTGGGATCGGGCATCCTGCACCTCTTCGGACGGCAGTTGAAGCTGTGCCGGATGCGGGCGGGGGTGGAGCGGCCGGAGCTGGGGGCGAAGACCGGCTATTCGGCGTCGACCATCGCCTCGTTCGAGCAAGGGCGCCGGATTCCGCCGCCGAGCTTCATCGACCGGGCGGACGAGGTCCTGGACGCGGGCGGGGTACTGATGGCGAGCAAGGGGGACGTCGCGCGGGCGCAGTACCCGGCGTTCTTCCGGGACGCGGCGCGGCTGGAGGCGCAGGCGGTGGCTCTGCACGTGTACGCCACGAAGGCCGTGCCCGGACTGCTGCAGTCGGAAGAGTACGCACGTGCGGTGTTCGCGATGTGGCGGCCCCTACTCGCGGACGACACCATTGGGCAACGCGTTGCGGCACGGATGGCACGCCAGGAGATCTTCTCGCGCGCACCATTGCCCACCATCAGCTTCGTCATTGAAGAGTTCGTGCTGCGCCGCCCGCTGGGAGGCAGTGCGGTGATGAGAGGGCAGCTGGAGCAGCTCCTACTGCTCGGACATCATCGCAACGTCGAAATCCAGGTGATGCCGATCGTGCGCGAAGAGCATGCTGGCCTGGAAGGCCCCTTCACCTTGATCGAGACGAAGGAAGGGCAGAGGATCGCGTACGTGGAGGCGTACAAGGACAGCCGCCTCTACACGGATCGGGCGTCGGTTCGGGAGCTTGAGGAGCAGTACGGCATCCTCCGCGCCCAGGCGCTGACTCCGCGCGAATCGCTGGCCTTTGTCGAGAAGTTGCTGGGAGAAGCATGAACGTCAAAGAGCTCAGGCAGGCTGCGCCCGAGTCTGCCTGGTTCAAGAGCAGTTACAGCACCGGCTCAGGCGGCGAGTGCGTCGAGGTCGCGACCTGCGCCGACACGGTCCACGTGCGCGACTCGAAGGACAAATCGGGACCCTCCCTTTCCCTGAACCCAAACGGCTGGTCCGCCTTCGTGGAGTTCGCCGCGCAAGGCTGACCGACACCACCGACGGCGCCCCGCCACCGGAAGCGGTCCGGGGGCAGGGCGCCTTCTTGTACGCGTCTGTACGTGCCCCCGGTCGCCATCGGCGCTCAGCGGATCGGCTCGGACAGCTCGCCGCGCAACCGCTGGGCCCGCAGCACGAGTTCGAGTTCGAAGCGGCGGTCCGGGTCGTCGACCTCGTCGCCCCACAGCTCGCGAATCTGCCGCATGCGGTAGCGCACGGTCTGCGGGTGTACGCCGAGCCTGGCCGCCACCTCGGGGGCGCCGCCGCGAGTCTCCAGCCAGGCGAGCAGCGTCTCCGAGAGCCGGCGGCCCTGGGTGGGGCCGCAGTCGGCGAGCGGGGCCAGGCAGCGGCGCGTCAGGTCCTCTATGAGTTCCTCGGGCGGCAGCAGGACCAGCGCCTCGGTGTGCTCGGTGCAGTCGAGCAGCTCTCCGGACGGCAGTAGCTTGCGTTCCATCAGGCGTACCGTGGCGGTCGCCCAGCGCAGCGACTTCGCGGCCTCGGCGAGCGGCACCGTGGGGCCGATCGCGCCCGACCAGCCCTTCATCGCCCGGCGCAGCAGCTCGGTCCGGCCTGCCGATCCTGGGTCGGGGACGACCATCAGGGGCTGTTCGCTCTCCATGTCGAGCAGCACCCCCTGCCCCACGGCCGGCGCCACGCACTCGCGGGCCGGGCGCAGCAGCACGGCGACGGCCACCCGCTCCGGCAGGGCCCAGCCGATCCGGGCGGCGTGCTCGGTGAGGGAGTGGGTGGGGTCGGTGCGGTGCTCGGCCAGGAGTACCTGGGTGAACTTCCGCTGGAGGCGCAGGCGTTCACCGGCCTGGCGGGCGGCGGCCTCGGCGTAGCCGCGTACCGACTGGTCCACCAGGCCGTCCAGATAGGCGAAGCCGGACTCGGCGAGTTCGTACATCGCGGGCGGCGGGATGCGGACCTGCTGGCCGATCTCGGCGAGTCTGCGCCAGGCCAGCCGGACGCCGAGCCGGTAGTAGGCCTGGAGGGAGTCCAGGGACCTGCCGTGCAGGCCTTCGCCGCGGCCGAACTCCTGGAACACCTCCAGGTGGACGGGTGGGCGGCTCCGGTCCTGCACCACGAGGTGCTGCACGAAGTCTTCGAGGGCGCGGCGGATGCCGACGAGAGCCGTCAGCTCGCCGGATTCGTCGAGGATGAGCGGCACCCGCGGGTACTCACGGCGGATGCCGTCGAGGATCTCCTGGGCGAGGGCGGGCACTTCGTCCATGGCGCGGTCGGTGAACTGCCTCAGCTGGAGTCGTGGCACGTCCTCCCAGGCCGACCCCGTTGAGCGGGCCGGACCTCCCGACCGGGCCAATCCTGCTGATCCTGCGGGGCGTTCAGCCATGCATCGTTCCCCGTCCACTCGTGCGCTCGGGTCACTTCCGTGGCGTCGCAGTCTCATAGCTGATCAGCGGCACATTGGGCTGGTCCGGGGTGACGTTCAACAGGGCGACGACACCGAGGGCCGCCCCCACGGCAAGAGCGGCGGCCACCACTGTGGTCAACGCTGCGGCTAGAAATCTGGGCATGGTCGGATCAGCCTCTCTGACGCTGTAACCCCACCGGTGCCGCCGGCCCCGTCCGGCAATGGCTCAGTGTCAACAATGCATTGACAGTCCGTCAAGGGGCCGCCTACGGTTCCCGCCCCATAAGCATGTGCACGTATCCGCCGACCCGCCCCCGCTGGCCCGCACTGGAGTGCCCGTATGCGTCGCACCGCTTCTCCCCTGTCGCTGATCCTGTTGGGCATCGGCGTCTTTCTGCTGGTCCTGGCACCAATGCTGGCCTATTACGTCGAGCCGCGCGCCAAGCGCACCCCGATCGACATCGACGCCACCACCGTGTTCACCGGCACGGGCAGCTACTTCGACACCACGAAGATCAAAACCGTCGACGACGAGAAACTCACCATCACCCGGCAGGTCCGGGGCGATGTGGCCGACAGTGAGAAGAGCGGCCGGGCCGTCTGGGACGTCTCCACCTCCGTCGACACCCCGAAGTCGCTGCCCGCGGCCGACACCCACGACTCCCTGCAGTGGACCCTGGAGCGGTGGGTCACCGACCGCCGCACCAATGAGCCGGTGCACTGCTGCGACGAGAAACCCGCCTTCGACGGCGAGGCGTACCTCAAGTTCCCCTTCGACGTACAGAAACGCTCCTATCGCTGGTGGGACAACACGCTCGGCTCAACGATCCGGCTCCGCTTCGACGGTACGCAGAAGATCCAGGGGCACGTCGGCTACCGCTTCACCGCCACCGTGAAGCCGGTGAAGACCGGCACCAGGCTGGTGCCCGGACGGCTCGTCGGGGTGCCCGAGCGCAGCCAGGTACTCGCCGAGGAGTGGTACGCCAACCACGGCGTCGAGCTGGTCGCCGATCAGCGCACCGGGCGCATCATCAACGCCGCCATCGGGCCGCGCAAGACACTGCGCGCGCCGGGCAAGAAGCGGGACGCTGTGGTGCTGCTCGACAGCGAGCGGCTGGAGTTCACCCCGGCCACGCAGCGCGCGCAGGTGGCGCTGGCCTCGGACGACGGCGACCGGCTGAAGCTGGTGGGCGAGACGCTGCCGATGGGCGGTGGCTTGGCGGGCGTGCTGCTGGCCGCTTCGGGTGCGGTGCTCGTCGTACGGGGCCGTCCGCGCCCAACTACGCAGCAAATCATCACGATGTGAGGACTCATCAGTTGCTGATGGGCCCGAAATTGTCATCAAGGTGAGTAGCCGCATCCAACGGTGTGGCGAAAACTGACCTCCCCACCCCCGCACGGCCCCGCCCCGGTACAGGTCGACCCCGAGAACAGCCCAGGCAACAGATCCCGAGCAGCACCAGAGCAGTTCAGCAGTCCCGTACAGCCCCAGCAGGTGTTCAGCAGTCCCGTACAGCCCCACCCGGTTCCGCACCCCGAAACGAGTTGGAGCTCGCATGCCCCAGCACGTACCCCCCACTCTGTACGACGCGCAACCCCACAGAGTCCAGGACCTTCAGCAGAGCCCGGAGCCGGCGACACACCCACGTCGGATCGTCTTTCTCTCCCGCCGCGACCTCGGCAACCCGGCGGCCGGCGGGTCGGAGATCCTCGTCGACCGGCTCGCCGACGGCCTCACCGCCCTCGGGCACCAGGTGACGCTGTTGTGCGGGGGGCCGGCTGCGTACCGCGACTACCGGGTCGTCTCCGCGGGCGGCGACCTCGGCCACTTCCTCAAGGCACCCAGCGCCTTCGCCCGCCAGATCGGCGACTGCGATCTGCTCGTCGAGGTCTGCAACGGGCTGCCGTACCTCACCCCGCTCTGGCACCGCGGCCCGACCCTGTGCCTGGTCAACCATGTGCACACCGAGCTGTGGGGCATGCGCTTCCCCGGTCCGGCGGCCGGCCTCGGTCGCCGACTCGAGCACTGGGCGCTGTCCGGCGCGCAGCGCAACAATCTGCTGGTGGCCGTCTCCGCGTCGACGGCCGGTGCGCTCAGCGCGCTCGGGGTGGACCGCGAGCGGATCCGCGTCGTGCACAACGGCGTCGAGAGTCCGGGCACCCGGCTGCCGCGCTCCGGCGAGCCGCTCTTCCTGGCGATGGGGCGGCTCGTCGAGTACAAGCGCATCGATCTGCTGCTGCGGCTGTGGGAGCGGGTGCGGCCGGTCACCGGCGGAAAGCTGGTGATCGTCGGGGACGGGCCCGAGCGGCAGCGCCTCGAAGCACTCGCGGGCCCCGATGTGATCTTCAAGGGTCGGATCTCGGAGGCGGAGAAACATCAACTACTTTGCGCATCTTGGCTATTGCTCCACCCGTCGGCGGTCGAGGGGTGGGGTCTGGTCGTCACCGAAGCGGCCACCCGGTCCACCCCGGCGATCGGCTTCGACGTACCGGGCCTGCGCGACTCCATCGAGGACGGCGTGACCGGCGTGCTCGCCCGCGGTGAGAGCTCATTCGCCGCCGCGTGGTGCACGCTCACCCTCAGCGCCGAGCGGCGTGAAGCGATGGGGGCCGCCGCGGCGGTGCGGGCCGAGCGGTATCTGTGGAGCAGTACGGTGCACCAGTTCCGGGCGGTGGCCGCCGAAGCGGCGGGTGCGACCGCCCCAGCAGGTGTGACAGCAGACGTAACAGCGAACGTGACAGCGGGTGTGGCCGAAGTGGCTGCCCCGGCCGTGCGAGCCGCCGCATCGCGGCGGGGGTGAGCCGGTGAAGGACCCTTCCCTGCACCGGTCCGTCACTCTCTTCCGGGCCTTCATGCGCGAGCAGTCCGATCCCGAAGCGTGCTACACGCTGCTCGCCCGGGACGCGGCGGACCAACTGGAGCACTACACCCCGCTCGACGGGAAGGTCGTCGTTGATGTCGGGGGCGGGAACGGGCACTTCACCGAGGAGTTCCGTCGGCGCGGCGCGCAGGGCTTCCTCTTCGAGCCCGACATGAAAGAGCTCAGCGCGGGCGGCCGCAAGCCCGAGGGCGCAGTCGTCGCCGACGGCTATCTGCTGCCGCTCCCCGACGGGGTCGCCGACATCAGCTTCGCCTCCAACGTCCTTGAGCACGTGGAGGATCCGCAGACCTTCCTCAGCGAGATGGCGCGGGTCACCGCGCCCGGCGGGCTGATCTACGTCTCATTCACCAACTGGTACTCCCCCTGGGGCGGTCACGAGTGGGCGCCCTGGCACTATCTGGGCGCCGAGCGGGCCCGGCGGCGCTACCAGCGGCGTACCGGGCACCCGGCCAAGCACACCCTCGGCGAGAACCTCTTCACCATCCACATCGGCACCACCCTGCGCCAGGTACGCGCCCGCACCGACGTACAGGTCGTGTCGGCCCGTGCCCGGTACTGGCCGTGCCTGCCCGCGCTCATACCCAAGGTGCCGGTGCTGCGTGAGTTCGCCACCTGGAACCTCCTCCTCATCCTCCGGCGGTGTCCATGACCAGCACGCTGCAGGCACCCCCTCAGGCTCCGGTGCCCGCTGCCCCACCCGCACAGGGACCGTCGGACGGGCCGCGCTCCCGGCGCTGGCTGTTCGGGGTCTGGGCGGCCGTCCTGGTTGCCCTGCTGGCGGTTTCGCCCGGCCGGATGACCTTCGACACCAAGCTGGGTGTCGTCGTCGACCCGTTCAAATTCGCCTCGGACCTCGGGGAGTTGTGGCACGACAGGTCGGGCTTCGGCGGGATCTTCGACCAGTACGTCGGTTACGCCTTCCCGATGCTGCCCTTCCACGCCCTGGCCAACGTGGTCCAGCTGCCGGTCTGGCTGGCCGAGCGGCTGTGGATCTCACTCATCGTCGCCACCGCCTTCTGGGGTGCGCTGCGCCTGGCCGAGCGGCTGAACATCGGCTCAGGTCCCGCCAGGCTGCTCGGAGCGGTCGCCTACGCGCTCTGGCCGACGTACACCATCGTCATCGGGTCGACATCGGCCGCCGCGCTGCCCGGTGCGATGCTGCCCTGGGTGCTGCTGCCGCTCACCAACCCGCGCACCAGTGCCCGGATCGCCGCACTGCGCTCCGCTCTGCTCATTCCGTTCATGGGCGGGGTGAACGCCGCGTCCACCCTCGCCGCGCTGCTGCCCGTCGGCCTGTATCTGCTCAGCCGGGCGAACACACCGCGCGGGCGTTCGCTGCTCGCGTGGTGGCTGCCCGGTGTGGTCCTTGCGACGGCCTGGTGGGTCGTGCCGCTGCTGATGCTGGGGATCTTCGGTGAGAATTTCCTGCCGTTCGTCGAGCAGGCCGAGACCACCACGGCCACCATGTCCGCCACCGAGCTGCTGCGCGGCGCCGGCAACTGGGTCGCGTATCTGAACTTCGGTGAGGCCTGGCTGCCCGCGGGCTGGGCGGTCGCCACCGCCGTGCTCGCGGTCCTCGGCTCGGCGTTCGCCGCCGCGCTGGGGCTCGCCGGTCTGGCCCGCCGCGATCTGCCGGAGCGGCGCTGGCTGCTCCTGGTCGTACTGTCCGTCGTACTCGTGACGCTGGCCGGGTACGCGGGTTCGCTGGGCGGGCCCTTCCACTCCGTGATGCAGGACTGGCTGAACGGGTGGCTGGTCCCCTTCCGCAATATCTACAAGTTCCAGTCGGGGCTGGCGCTTGCGCTGGTACTCGGCCTGATGCACATCACCGCGGTCGCCGCGGAGCAACGCGGCTCGCGGCCGCTGCCAGGGCGCCGCTTCCTGCCGCTCGTCGCGGCGGTCCTGGTGCTGCCGGGGCTGGCGTTCCCATACCTCAACGGGAGCATTCTGCAACCCGGTTCGTTCAGCAAGCTGCCAGGACACTGGGAGGCCACAGCCGACTGGCTGAAGAAGTACTCCCCGGACAGCCGCGCCCTGGTCGTGCCCGCCACCGCCCACGGCCTGTACACCTGGGGCTCCCCCATCGACCAGCCGCTCGACGTCCTCGCGGACTCGCGCTGGGCGCAGCGCGACTATGTGCCGTTCGGTACGCCGGGCAACCGGCGGGCCATGGACGCGGTCGAGCAGGCGCTGGTCTCCGGCAGTGAAGTACCGGGCCTGAGCGACTACTTGAGCCGGGCCGGTCTTTACTACGTCGTGGTGCGCAACGACCTCGACCCGGACCAGATCGGGTACGTACCGCCGCAGACCGTCAAGCGCACCCTGGAGTCCTCCGGCTACCGCCGCGTCACCGGCTTCGGCCCGGTGCTCACCGGCGGGCGCATCCCCAACGACACCCCGGTGCAGATCGAGGGCCTCTATCCGCGCCAGCAGGCCGTCGAGATCTACCAGCCCAACACCGCCACCGAGCGGCCCGGCCGGGCCGGGCTGCGCGAGGCCAAGGACACGGCTGTCGTCAGCGGCGGCCCCGAGGCACTGCTGCGGCTCTCCGCCGACCCGTCGATGCGACGGCGGCCCGCGGTACTGACCGGGGACAGCCACCCCGGCGTCGGCGCCCCCGCAGTGCGGGCGGTCGGGGACGGGCTGCGGCGCGCCGACACCCGCTTCGGCCTGGTCAACTCCAATACGTCGTACACGTACACCGCGAAGGAACGCAATCACCCGGGGGCCGTGCAGGACCCCGGCGCGCAGCCCCGGCAGATCCTGCCGACCGAGGGAGTGCGGCACCAGACCACGGCGGCGCTGCGCGGCGCGAAGTCGGTGACGGCGTCGAGCAGCGGCAACTGGCTGTTCCATCTGCCGCAGTACGACCCGGTGAACGCCTTCGACGGCAACCCCGACACCGCGTGGGCGGAGGGCAGTGCCGCTTCGCCGGCCGGCGAATGGCTGCGGGTCGACTTCCGGCAGAAGGTGACCGTGCCCTCATCGATCGGGCTCACACCGCTGCCCGGCGACGGGGTGCGGGCCGCGCCCACCGTGGTGAAGGTGGAGACCGACCGGGGCTCGAAGACCAGCCCGCTCCAGCCGAACGGAATGCCACAGACCGTCATGGCGCCCGAGGGCGAGGCAAGTTGGCTGAAGATCACGATTGTGGACGCCCAGCAGGGGCGGCCAGGACTCACCGGGGCGGGCTTCTCTGCCGTGTCCGTTCCCGGGGTGCAGGTGACCCGGCTGCTCGCACTGCCGGAGGACACGGCGGGCGAGCCTGAGGCGACGGGCTCCGAGGTGTTCTCGCTGCACCGGGGCAGCGACCCGGGCGGGCTCTCGCCCGCGTCGGCCGAGGTCGGTCTGCACCGGCAGTTCAACTCCACGGCGGGCGGCGACTACGCACTGCGGGCGACCGCGCTGCCGGTGCCGGGCGACGCGCTCGACGAGCTGCTGTACCGGATCGCGCCCGAGCAGCGGCAGCGGGTCACCGCGACCGCCGACTCGACGGCCAAGCTCGGTGCGTCACTGACACCGCGCAACCTGGTCGACGGCGATCTGACGACCTCGTGGATCGCCGGGGACCGGGCCGTGCTGCATCTGCGCTGGCCCGGCAAGCGGCCCGTCGGCGAGATCGTCTTTGCGGCGGCGGGCGGCCTTTCCACCCGCCCCGAGCAGGTGGACATCAGCTCCCCGGACGGGGCGGCGACCGCGTCGGTCGACGAGAACGGCCTGGCCCGCTTCGAGCCGATCAACACCGACCGGCTCGACATCACCATCTCGCGGTCGGCGCCGCTGACCATCCACAACCCGGTCGCGGACGGCCAGATGCAGCTCCCGGTGGGGCTGAGCGAGGTGTACGTCCCCGCTCTTGAGGAGTTCCGCGTCCCGCAGCCCGACCCGGCGGAGAAGTTCGAACTCCCCTGTGGGCAGGGCCCGGTGCTCTCCATCGACGGCACGCTGCACGCGACGAGCGCGCAGGGCCGGCTGGCCGATCTGACGGAGCGTCGGCCGATCGAGGTCGGGCTGTGCGCGGGCGAGCAGAGCAACGGCCAGGCCGAACTCTCCCCGGGCACACACCGGGTGGAGGCGGGCGACACCGGACCACTCGCGATCACCGACATCACACTGACGCGGGGCAGCGCATCGGAACCGGCCGCCGAAGCGCGTGGTCTCACCTTCACGGACAGTGCGGGTGACCGGCGCACGGTACGGGTGGCGGCGGGTGAGGCGTCGTACCTCCAGATGTACGAGAACGAGAACTCCGGCTGGCACGCGACGCTGAACGGCAAGGAGTTGCCCTCGGTGCGGCTCGACGGCTGGCAGCAGGGCTGGCTGGTCCCCGAGGGCGAGGGCGGCACGGTGCGCCTGGAGTACGAGCCCGCGCGGTGGTACGAAGCCGGGCTGATCGGCGGCGCGATCGGGATCGCCGTCCTGGTGGGCCTGGTCCTGTTCCGGCGCCGCGCCCAGAACCCGGACCCCGCGCAGCAGGTCTCGCCGCCCGCGCCCGGCCCGGTGCTCGGCGTTGCGGTGCTCACGGTGGTCCTGGTCGTGGTGGCCGGCCCGGTGGCCCTGCTCGTCCCGGCCCTGGCGCTGGTCGCCCACTTCCGGCACACGCTGCTGCCGCCGATCGCGCTGGTGGCGATGGCGGCGGCAGGCATCGCGGCGGCTGCGGACGCGGGCGCACCGCCGTCCACGGACGCGGGCGCGTTCGGCCCGGCGGCGCAGTTCCTGGCGCTGACGGCGCTGGTGGCGGCCCTGGTCACGACGGGCTCCCGCCGCACGGGGCCGACACCGACACCGACACCGGCCATGGGCACTCCGGGCGCGGGGCCGTACCCAGACCCGGGCGCGGGCGCTTCGGGGGCGTACCCCGACCCGGCGGCGCCTGGCACGGGCACGCCGGCCATGGGCACGCCGGGCACGGGGCCGTACCCGCCGCCGGGCCAAGGCGCGGGCACCCCGGGCGCGGGCCAAGGCGCGGGCGCGCGTCCCGGCCCCGGGGCTCCGGGCGCCAATCCGCCCCCGGCGGCTTCGGGATGGGGCGCCGACCTGGAAACCCCGCGCTCGGGCACCGATCCGGGCGCCCCGGGCCCGGCAGCCCCTGAGGGCGCGCAGCGACCGGGGAGCCCACCCCTCGGCGCGGACCCCGACCCGGTCGACACACCACCACGTGGAGGCGCGGAAGGAGCAGGAGGCCCGGCGGGTAAGGCGGGACCGGCCCCGAAACAGGGACCGAAGGACGCGGCGGGCCCCGCCGACAACAGCGCGGAGGAGAACAACAGGTGACCGCATTGCAGCATCCGCATCCCGCCCGGCACGAGGGACCGGCGCCGCGGGTGCCCTTCACCGTTGTCGACGAGGTCACCCGGCACTGCCTGGAACCGCGCGAGCCCGAGACCGTACACATCGAGGTGCACCTGCCGCAGCGGCCGGACCCCGACCGACTGCGGGCCGCGTTCACCGAGGCGCTGCGGCGCCACCCGCGCATCCTCATGCGGGAGGCGCCGGGGCCCTGGTACCGGCGACGGTACGAGTGGGAGCTCACCCGGGACCCCGACACGGACGTCGTGACCTTCCTGGAACCCGGGCCGGACGTGCTGGCACGGGCGCGCGAGCGGGCGCTGATCGACGCCCCACCGCTGGCGCTCTCCCCGCCGGTACGGCTGGAGGTCATCGGCCGCGTCCTGCTCCTTGTCATCAACCACACCGCCCTCGACGGCCCCGCCTGTCTGCGCGTCCTGGCCACCGCCGCGGATCTCTACGGGGGCCGCGACAACTCCCCCGCGACCGCGCCGGTACGGGCCGCCTCACCGGAGAGCGCGCCGGAGCCGCCAGGACCCGGCGGCGGCACCGGCTTCGCCCCGGTCGCCCGGGTGGCCCACGGCACGCCCGACGGGCGCGTGGGCAACGGGATGCTGATCGCGGATCTGCCCGTACCGCGCAGGCCAAAGGGCGCTCCGTACACCGTCAATGACCAACTGATGGTCGCCACCGCCCGCATGATCACCCGCTGGAACCAGGAGCGCGGCGGCCGGCCGCGCCCCATGCGGATCACCATGCCCGTCGACGACCGGACCCGCGGGCTCGACATGCCGATCGGCAACGGGACGCGGCTCGTCGAAGTACCTTTCCAGGTGGCCGAGTTGGAGGGCGATCCGGACGTACCCGAGCTACTGCGCCGCACCGCGGAGCGCACCCTGGCACTCAAGGCCCTCACTCGCCCCCAGCTGGGCCACGGCGCGGCGCTGCTCACCGCGCCCGTGCTGCCGGTCGGGATCCGGTCGGCGCTCACCCGCGGACTGCGCCGGGCCGCCGCGCCCTGGACCTCCACCACGCTGCTCAGCAACATCGGCCGCATCCCGTACCCGCTGGACTTCGGCGAAGGCACCGGCCGCGCGACAGCCGTCTGGTTCTCGGCGCCCGCGCGGATGCCACGCGGGCTGACTGTGACCACGGCGAGCACCGGCGGCCGGCTGCACCTCGCGCTGCGCTGGTCCGGCGCGCTCCTCGGGCCCGGCGACGGCGAGCGGCTGCGCGACTTCTTCGAGCAGTACCTCGACGCCACTTCAGAGGGAGGCGGTCCAGCATGACGAGCACCAGCACACTCCCTTCCGACCTGCCCGGCGCGTCCCCCCGGCCCTCGGGTCTGCGCGAGTTCTACGAGGACCCCACCGTCCCGGTCGCCTCCGGTGACGCCCGCAGCCTGCGCCAGGCGCGGATGCTCGCCGCCGCACTCGGCCCGCCGGCTCCCCCGGCCACCGTCCTCGACATCGGCTGCGGCGACGGCACCGCCGCCGCCACAGCCGCGCCGCTCATCTCCGGCCACCGCGTCATCGGCGTCGACTGGTCGCAGGACGCGCTGCGCCGCGCTTCCACCCGCATCAACCACGTCGTACGCGGTGAACTCACCGACGGGGGCCTGCCGTTCGCGGACGGCTCCGCCGACGCGGTCCTCTTCAGCGAAGTCATCGAGCACCTCGTCGACCCCGACAGCGCCCTCGACGAGATCCGCCGCGTCCTGACCCCGGGCGGCCACCTCATGCTGTCCACCCCCAACCTCGCCGCCTGGTACAACCGTGTCCTGCTGCTCGCCGGGGTCCAGCCGGTCTTCTCCGAGGTCAGCCTGCGCGCCATCCACGGCCGTCCGGGCCGGGAAGTGGTGGGGCATCTGCGCCTGTACACCGCCCGCGCGCTGCGCCAGTTCCTGACGGCGTCGGGCTTCGACGTCGTACGCATCGCCGGGGCGCCGTTCCACGGCGTACCACGCCCCCTGCGCCCCGTCGACCGGCTCGCCTGCGCGGCGCCGAGCGCGGCGTCCATCCTGCTGGTGCACGCCCGCCGCCGCGCCGGGGACTGAGCCCGATGTGGTGGGGAGTGGCCTCGGCACTGCTCGCGAACGTCCTGTACAGCACCGGTTTTGTCCTACAGAAGCGCGCGCTCGCCAAGCTCCCCGAGCTCAGTGTGCGCAGCCCCGCACGCCTGGTCCGGCTGCTGCTCGGCAGCCCGCTGTGGATCGCGGGCTCCCTCTCGCTCGCCGGCGGATTCGCCGCGCAGCTCGTCGTGTACCGGACCCTGCCGATGGCCGCCGCGCAGGCGATCTTCGTCTCGGGCCTGGTCCTGCTGCTGCTCCTCTCCTCCCTCTTCCTGGGCGAACGCACCTCGGGCCGCGAGCGGTACGCCATCGCGGCGATCCTGGCCGCCCTGCTGATGGTCGTCGCGTCGCTGCGCCAGGACGCGGACAGCGTCGGCCGCAGCTCACCGGCCCCGCTGATTCTGCTGATCAGCGGCTTCGCCCTGGCCGCGGGCTACTCGCTGTACGTCTCCACCGAGCGCCGCACGGCCCGCCGGCACCGGAACCGGCCGCCGACCTCGGGCGTCGAGTACGGCGCTGCCGTCGGCCTGGTCTACGGGGTCAGCTCACTCGCCATCAAGGGCGTCTCCGCACACCTCACCACGGACACCCTCGACGACCCCGGCGGGGCCGCACTGGACCTGCTGGCCTCCCCGTACCCGTACTTGCTGCTGATCACCGGCGCGACCGGCCTTGTGCTGTCCCAGTCGGCGCTCCAGCGCTGCCGGGCGTCGCTGATCGTGCCGGTGTGCACAACGGTCTCCTGCCTGTTCACGGCGGTCCTGGGCACGCTCGCCTTCGGCGAGTCCCTGCCCGACGATCCGCTGCTGCTGTCCCTGCGGGTGGCGGGCGCGACACTCGCCATCGTGGTGCTGCTCACCCTGACCGCTCAACCAGCCACCGAACCAAAGGAGTTGGACCGTGAACCCCGATGACCCGCTGCTGAAGATCATCGCCTGCCCGCTGGACAAGGGCCCGCTCACCCTGCTCGCCCTGGAGGACGCCCTCTACAACCCGCGACTGCACCGGCGTTACCCGATCGTCGACGGAATTCCCCAACTCCTGCCGTCCTCGGGCGAACAGGTCGCCGAGGACGAGCACCAGCGCCTGCTGAGCCTGAGCCCGAAGCCGTGACTCACCCGCTCAGGGCTTCGGGGTGTGGACCCGGAACCGCCGGACGCCGACCGGGCGCACCTCGGCCTGGGAGGCCGGGAATCGAGGACGGACACGAGGTGCGCGCCCTCACCGATCCACCGGCCAACACCCTCGCGGCCGCCCCCATAGGCGCCTCAGGGGCACCTCAGCCCCCCGTCACGACCGTGCGCTGCGCCGAGAAGTCGCCCCACTTCCCGTCCGGCAGCTTGGCGCGGAGTTTGATGCTGTAACGGGTACCGGCGGGCTCGTTCACGGTGAAGCGGTACGTCGCTTTCCCCTTGGGCGGGTCGGCGCCCCAGACAATCGTCGTGACCAGTTTCCCGTTGAGATACAGCTGGTGTTCGCGAACCTCGCCCCCGGCTTTGGGCGGCGCCCACTCCAGGTCGATGCCGCGTTCGCCCGCCTCCGTGCGGGTCGTCGCGCGCAGGTCGGTCGGCGCGGTGGACGGGCCGTCGCCGGGGCCCGAAGCCGTGGTCAGGTCAAGGGTGTTGCTGTCCTTCGATGAGTTCTCGGCGGCGTCCCTGGCCCGCACTGTGAAGGTGTAGACCGTGCCGGGCCGCAGCCCGGTGACACGGGCCGTGGCGGCGCCACCGGGCACACTGTGGATCCGGGAGTCCTCCTGGTAGATGTCGTACGACGTGACGCCGATATCGTCCGCCGCCTTCCCCCAGGACAGACTCACCGCACTGTCCCCGTCAGCCCGCCCCCGCAGCTTCACCGGCACGGTGGGCGCCTTGCGGTCGTCCGGCGTGGGGGCCGGGGTGGTGACGGGGACCGCCTTGCTGGGCGCGGAGAGATTCCCCGCGGCGTCGCGCGCGCGGACGGTAAAGCTGTAAGCGGTCGACGGGTCGAGCCGGTCGACATCCACCATGTGACGCGCGGCCGGCACGGTCTTGACCTTGGCGCCCTTCTGGTAGACGTCGTACGCGGTGACAGCCTTGTTGTCGGTGGCCCGGTCCCACATCACATGCACGGAAGTGGCGCTGCCCGCCTGGACGGTCACCTCGTCCGGCGTGGAGGGCTCGGTGGTGTCGCGGTCGGGTTCGGACGAACAGGCGGCCAGCACAAGCAGGGCGGAGCAGGCCAACACGGCGCATACAGTGGGGCGTTGCACAGCCGGACCCTTCATACGAAGTTAATGGTCCAGACCTGTATGCCATGGGTGGCGGCGGCGGGCAAGGGTTCGCGTGCCGTGACCTCACATTGCCCACGCCATCGGACGGGCCGCCGCCGTCACCGCCCCCGGAGAAGACTGCCCCGACGTAACCCCCACCGTTAAGGATCTCTGCGCAGATCGGCCGTCGCGACCGCCGCGTCAGCTGCTGAGAAACTCGCTGACCTGCTGGGCGAACTCGCGGGGGTGGTTCTCGTGCACGTTGTGACCGGCGGAGATGGTGACCGAGTGGCAGTCCGGGATCAGGACGGCCATCTCGGCGATCCGGTCCGCGGACATCGAGCTGTCCGGGCCGCCCGTGATGATCAGGCTCGGCGCGACGATCTCGTTGAGCCCTTCGAGCCACTGCGGATCGGGGTCGGCGAGCTGCTTCGTGATGGCCGGCACGACGGGCCAGTCGTAGTCGATGGGCGTATCGGGGTGCACGACCGGCGCCTGCGGTGTCTCGGCGGGGAACGGCGGCGGGGTCTCCGCCATCACGAGCCGCTCCACGCGGTCCGCGTGCTCCTGGGCGAGCAGGTAGGCGACGACGCCACCCATGCCGTGGCCGACCACGCCGACCCTGTCCACCAGCTCCAGCTCGTCGAGGAAGCCGTAGACGTCGTCACGCATCAGCTCGACGGAGTACTCGTCGGGCCAGTCGCTCTCGCCGTGCCCGCGCAGGTCGATCGCGTAGACCCGCCATTCCTCGCCGAGCGCCTGCCCGGCCTCTTCCCAGCTCGCCGAAGAGGAGCCGAGCCCGTGCAGCAGCACGATCGGCGTCCCGAACGAATCGCCCCAGGTCCGATAGGCCAGCCGTACGTCGCCGACATCCACTACAGAGAGATCACCCATACCCATACCCCCGACGCTACAGCCCTGGACGGGGCACCTGGACCGCGCCGGGACCGGTGCCCGTGAAAGGCTCGTCGAGTGAAGCCGACCGCCCGTCCGACCACCCGGGCGACCATCCGCCGCGCTGCCCGCCCGCTGCTCGCGACGCTCGCGCTCGCGCTGCTGGCCCTGACCGCCTGCGGCTCGCCGCCGTCGGGCGGAGCGGACGCATCAAACAGGTCCAACGAGTCCTCGGCCGGGTCCGCGTCCGCGGCCGGGCTGGACGATCCGGCGCTGAAGGACATCGCGCTGCAGCTCGTCTCCAGCGCCGAGAACTCCTCGCTGGACTGGAAGGCGCAGTACAAGTACATCGAGGACATCGGCGACGGCCGCGGCTACACGGGCGGGGTCATCGGTTTCTGCTCGGGCTGCGGCGACATGCTGAAGGTCGTCGAGCGCTACACGCGGGCGCGGCCCGGCAACCCGCTGGAGCCGTTCACCGGGGCGCTGCGCGCGGCCGGAGGCGGCGACTCCCACGAGGGGCTCGGCAGGTCGTTCACCGAGGCCTGGGCGCGGGCCGCCGGGGATCCGGAGTTCCGCGCGGCGCAGGACGCCGAGCGGGACCGGGCCTACTTCGATCCGGCACTCGCGCAGGCCGAGCGAGACGGGCTCGGCGCGCTGGGCCAGTTCATCTACTTCGACGCCTACGTGATGCACGGCCAGGGCGACACCAAGGGCACGGTCGGCTTCCGCACCATGCGCGACAGGGCCACGGCGAAGGCCGAGCCACCGTCGCGAGGCGGTGACGAGAAGGCGTATCTGGCGGCATTTCTCGATGTCCGAGTGGCGGCCATCGCCTGGGAGCCGTCCCACTCCGACACCAGCCGCGTCGAATCGGCCCAGCGGATCTTCCTGCGGGAGGGGAAGCTCGGGCTGGGTGCGGCCTGAGAACGCCGGGCGAGCGCCCACTGGGCATGCGTCGCCTTCGTGATCGCCCCGGCGATCCTGGACGACGACACCTTCGTCAGGTCGCGCTTGCGCGCCGCCCACGTATCAGCACTGTGATCCAGGCCATCGGCGCAACGGACCGTGAGGTCCCGCGAGGCCAGCGCACCCTGATGTTCACCGACCGCACGCAGCACCAACTCATCTTGCGCCGTGAGGCGCTTGAGACGGTCCCGAACCGAAACTCCGGAAGGACCCGGCACCACGAACGACGCCGCCAACTCCCGCACACCACCCACCACAACACCCCCATATGCCTGCGCACCTGCCACCCAGCACAACGAGCAACCACCACCAAGGTCACCCATTCGACCCCAGAACTCCCGTTCCGACCCCGCACACCCCACCACCCGACTCACCCCCGAGCACTACTACGCACTCCTGCACGCTAAACCGGCAGCAGCCCACAACCCCCTGCCCGGGGTACTGGCCACGGTCGTACCGCGCGCGTCGGGCTGAGCGGCGGTGCGAACGCGGGAGGGGCGGCGGTCCGTACGTACCGGACCGCCGCCCCTTCGTATCCCGTCCGACGGCTCAGTGCGCCGTGGCCGGGACCTGGCCGGGGATCTCGGGTTTGGCCATCTCCCCGGACCCTGAACCGGACCCGACCCCGACCCCGCCCTCGTCGTCGTCCGAACTCTCCTGCCTACCAAAGTGGTTGAAGGCCAGGTTGAGTGCGATGGCCACCACACACCCGGTGCTGATGCCCGAGTCGAGCACCACCAACAGGTCCTCGGGGAAGGCGTGGTAGAAACCCGGGGCGGCGATCGGGATGAGACCGACACCGACCGAGGCCGCCACGATCAGCGTGTTCTCGCCCTTCTCCAGGGCGGCCGTGGCCAGCGTCTGGATGCCGCTCGCGGCGACCGTGCCGAAGAGCACGATGCCGGCGCCACCCAGCACGGGCAGCGGGACCAGCGCGATGACTGAGGCGGCGACGGGGCACAAGCCCAGCAGGATCAGGATGCCGCCGCCGGTGGCGACGACGTACCGGCTGCGTACCTTCGTCATCGCGACCAGGCCGACGTTCTGGGCGAAGGCGCTGGCCATGAAGCCATTGAAGAGGGGGCTGATGGCGCTGCCGAGGGTGTCGGCGCGCAGGCCGCCCTCGATGACCTTCTCGTCCGCCGGGCGACCGACAATCTTGCCGAGCGCGAGCATGTCCGCGGTGGACTCGGTCATACAGACCAGCATCACGATGCACATACTGATGATCGCGGCGATCTCGAACTGCGGTGCGCCGAAGTGGAAGGGCGCCGGGAAGCCGACGATGTCGGCGCTCTTGATGGCGTCGAAGTTGGTGATGCCCACCGGGATGGCGATGAGCGTTCCCGCGACGAGGCCGAGCAGGATCGCAATCTGCTGGAGGAAGCCGCGCAGCAACTTGCGCAGTGCGAGGACGATCACGAGGGTGAGCCCGGCCATCCCGATGTTCGTCATCGAGCCGTAGTCGGGCGCCTTGGCATTGCCGCCCTGCGACCAGTTGAAGGCGACCGGCAGCAGCGAGACGCCGATCAGCGTGATGACGGTGCCGGTGACCACCGGCGGGAAGAAGCGCACCAACTTGCAGAAGTACGGGGCGAGTACGAAGCCGATCACGCCGGCCACGATCACCGCCCCGAAGATGATCGGCAGCGCGTCGTCGCCCTGGCCCTTGCCGATGGCGATCATCGGGGTCACTCCGGCGAAGGAGACGCCGTTGACGAAGGGCAGCTTGGCGCCGATCTTCCAGAAGCCGAGCGTCTGGAGAAGGGTGGCTATGCCTGCCGTGAAGAGGCTCGCCCCCATCAGGAAGGCGGTCTCCTTGGCGTCGAGGCCGACGGCAGGGCCGATGATCATGGGTGGGGCCACCACGCCGGCGTACATCGCGGCGACATGCTGGAGGCCGGTGGTGAACATCTTGAGTGGGGGGAGCGTCTCGTCGACCGGGTGCTTCTCATCGGCGGCGACTGCGTCTTTGCGAAACCTGGGCTTGACGGCCACAGCGGTTCCTCCGGTCGGTTACACGTCTGCGGGGACATGGGTGTCATGGAGGTGGTGCGGAGTGGGGCGTGGTGCCGGTGTGCAGCTGCTGCGAGTCGTGCGGGGGATGCAGGCGGTTCGGTGGTGCGGGCGGTTCCGTGGTGCGGGCGGTTCGGACAGCCCGAGCAGTGCGGGTCTGTCGGTGATCCGGGTCGTGCGGGCAGGAATGCTGGACGGGGTGGTCACCGGTCCCGAGGGGCGCGCACGCTCACGTACGCGCCTCCCGGAATCGGGCCACCGTGAACCCCGCTCGGGTCCACGGTCGCCGACCGGGGGCCGTCCCCCTCGATCGGCCGGTCTGGTGACACGGTGCGGCGTTGGTCAGGCCTGCGCGGCGATCCGCGCGAGCCGCTGTGCCTCGCCGCGCGCGGAGCGGGCGATGGCGTCCTCGTCGACCGTGATCAGGCGGGTGTCCTCGACGACCGGCTTGCCGTTGACGAGGGAGAGGGTGACGGGGGCCGCCGCGCCGAAGACGATGGCGGTCACCGGGTCGGCGATGGTGGAGTGGCCGATTCCGTCGATCTTCCACATCACCAGGTCGGCGAGCTTGCCGGCTTCGAGCGAGCCGATCTGGCTCGCGCGGCCGAGTACCTGGGCGCCGCCGTACGTACCGAGGCGCAGCGCCTGGCGGGCGTTGAGCGATGCCTCGCGGTGCGGGCCGAGGCGGTTGATGAGCAGGGCGTTGCGCAGTTCGGTGTGCAGCTCGCCCGACTCGTTGGACGCGGTGCCGTCGACGCCGAGGCCGACCGGGACGCCTGCCTTCAGCATGTCCGGGACCCGGGCGATGCCTGCGGCGAGGCGCGCGTTGGAGGACGGGCAATGGGCGACGCCGGTGCCCGTACGGGCGAAGGCGGCGATGTCGGAGTCGTTCATGTGGACGCAGTGCGCCATCCACACGTCCTCACCGAGCCAGCCGGTCGACTCGAAGTAGTCGGTCGGGCCCATGCCGAAGAGTTCCTTGCAGAACTGCTCCTCCTCGACGGTCTCGCTGCCGTGGGTGTGCAGGCGTACGCCCTTGCGGCGGGCCAACTCGGCGCCCTGCTTCATCAGTTCGGTGGTGACCGAGAACGGCGAGCAGGGGGCGACGGCGATCTGGGTCATCGCGTCGAAGGAGGTGTCGTGGTGCTGGTCGATGGTCGCCTCGGTGGCGGCGAGCGCCCCTTCGAGGGTCTCGACGGCGAAGTCCGGCGGCAGGCCGCCGTCCGACGTGCCGCGGTCCATGGAGCCACGGGCGAGGGTGAACCGTACGCCCGTCTCGGAAGCGGCGCGGACGACGGCGCTCGACAGGTCGCCGGAGCCCTTCGGGAAGACGTAGTGGTGGTCCATCGCGGTGGTGACACCGCCGCGGGCCATCATGGCCAGCGAGCCCTGTGCGGCGGCGTACGCCATGGGCTCGTCGATGCGCGCCCAGGTCGGGTAGAGCGCGGTCAGCCAGTTGAAGAGGTTGTGGTCGGTCGCGAGACCGCGGGTGATCCACTGGTAGAAGTGGTGGTGCGTGTTGATGAGGCCGGGCGTGACCAGATGGCCGGTGCCGTCGATACGGCGTACGACCCCTTCAAGGCCCTGGGGGGCCTGGCCCGCGCCGATCGATTCGATCCTGTTGCCGGCGACTACGACGTAACCCGACGCGTACTCGGTGTCGTTGGCGTCGACGGTGGCGATCGCGCAGTTCTCGATGACAATGCGCTCGACCGCGCTGACCGCGCTGTCATGGGCTGCCGGTGCTGCCATGGTGCTTCCTCGTCTCTCTGTGGCGGTTCGGGCACGGCAGGGCCACGGGATTTTGAGTGCCGGAGCCCGGCGTGGCAGCTGACAGTACTGCCGCCGATGAGCTGCTCCGGGTGCCGAAATGAGGTATACGGATTTCGGTCCGGTACGGCGCCCGCCGGCGGTGGACCGGCGGGGCCGTACTCAGTCATGGGATCAGAGGTTGGTCATGTCGACCGGGATCCGGGGCTCGATGCCGTCGCGCAGGACGGTGGCCTCGATCAGGCCGTAAGGGCGGTCCGCCGCGAAGTAGACCTCATTGTCGTTCTTGAGCCCGAAGGGCTCCAGGTCGACCAGGAAGTGATGGTTGTTCGGCAGCGAGAAGCGGATCTCGTCGATCTCGCTGCGGCTGTTGATGACCCGCGAACCCATTTGGTACAGGGTCTGCTGGAGCGAGAGGGAGTGCGTCTCGGCGAAGGCCTGCAGGATGTGCTTCTTGGCCTGCTCGTACGAACGCTCCCAGTTAGGCATGCGGTCCGCGTCGTCGGTCCAGTTGTAGCGCCAGGCCGCGGAGACATCGGTGCACAGGACGCGGTCGTACGCCTCCTTGAGGGTCGTGTACTTGTCCTTGACGTAACCCCAGAACTCCGAGCTGGTGGAGTTCATGACCGTGAGGTCCTTCAGGCCGGAGATGATCTCCCACTTCTCACCGTCGAAGGTGATCTGCGTGGTGCGCAGCTCCTGGCCCTTGCGGGCGAAGGAGTGCCTGACCTCGTCCGAGCCGATGAAGCGGGAGTTGTTGTCGGCGGTGGCGATCCGCTCCCAGGTGTACTCCTGGATCCGGATGCGGGCGACTTTGATCGGCTCCTGGCTGGTCACGAAGTGGCGCGCCAGGTGGATGCCGAACTGCTCGGCCGACTCGATGCCGTGTTCCTTCGCGAAGGCGTACACCGTGTTCTTGGTGGTGTCCGTGGGCAGGACGTTCGCGTTGGAGCCGGAGTAGTGGACGTCGTCCATGTCGCCGGAGAGGGCGACGGAGACGTTCAGGTCCTTAATGTGGTGGGTGTCGCCGTCCCGCGTGATCTTGACGACGCGGTTCTCTGCTTTGCCGTACTGGTTCTGGCCAAGAATCGTGGGCATGTCTGCTAGCTCCCTCGGTATACGGAGTAGCCGAACGGGTTGAGCAGCAGCGGTACGTGATAGTGCTCGCCGGGCGTGACGGCGAACGTGATCGCCACCTCCGGGAAAAACGCACCGCTGTCCCTTACGCGGGGGGCGTCCTGCTTGGCCTCGGCTTGCTGGTCTGTGTCGCGATCGTTGCTGCGATCGTTGCTGGGGTCGTTGCTGCGGTCGTTGCCGCGGTCGTTGCCGCGATCGCTCAGGAAGTACGACTCGGTCTCGAAGTCGAGCCGTACGTGGGTGGTGCCTTCCGGCAGGGCCGGCAAGTCCTTGCAGCGCCCGTCCGTGTCGGTCTTCGACCCGCCGAGCGCCGTCCACCGCGCCGCACTGCCGCTGCGGGCGGTGAGGGTGATGGCGACGCCCGCAGCGGGGCGTCCGATGCTGGTGTCCAGGATGTGCGTGGACACCGACGCGGTGGTCTCGGTACTCAAGACCTTCACTCTCCTTCTTCTACGACTTCTGCGAGGCGGGTCAGCCGGATGCGGTTGATCTTGCCCAGCTCGGTGCGGACGATTTCCCGCTCCTGCTCGGGCGCGTTCCCGATCCGCTCACGCATCGCGTCGCGCATCTGCTCCCCGGTCGCACCGGAGGCGCAGATCAGAAAGACATATCCGAACCTGTCCTGGTAGGCGAGGTTCAGTTCGAGCAGTTCGGCCTTGAGTGCCTCGGAGGCGCCGGCCATCCCCCGCTGCTCGCGGGAGGAGGTCGGGTCACCGGGCTTCGGCCGGCCGATCGGCGGGTGCCCCGCCATCGCTTCGGCCAGGTCCCCCGAGGTCAGCTCGGCCATGGCGGCGTCACTGGCGAGGAGAAGGGCGTCCACGGTGGCGAAGGGGCGTCGGGCGAGCAGTTCGCTCCCCCACGCCGAACTGGCGCACACCTCGTGGAGCGCGGCTGTGGCCTCGCCGACCTGCAAGGTGTTGAACCGGGCCAGACCCGGTGTCGTACTCGAAGTCACGGGAGCCTCCGTGGCCTTGTGCTGGACGGGCTGGGCATAGCTAACGCTCTCAACAACATCACGTCAACAGTTTGTTGAAATTCGGCGAACACAAAAACCGCCGCCCATGCATCCGGACGACGGTTCCGCAAAATGATCGATCAAACCGGTGGTCGCATCGGTGATCAGCTACTCGCCCTTGGCGGCGTTTTCCCTGTTCAGGTAGTTGTACACGGTGAAGCGGCTGACCCCCAGGGCGCTCGCCACCGTCTCCACCCCGTGTCGTACGGAGAAGGCCCCACGCCCCTCCAGGGTCCGCACGACCGACTGCTTGGCCTTGCGGTCGAGCTCGGACAGAGGCATCCCGTGCCGGCGCTCCAGGGCGGCCAGGATGTGGTCGAGGGAGTCCGAGAGCTGCGGCAGCCGTACCGCGAGGACGTCCCGGCCCTCCCAGGCCAGCACCACGTCGTCGCCGCGCGCCTGCTCGGGCCCCATGAGCTCCGCGCCCATGGCGTCGGCGAGCGGCTTTATCGCCGTGAAGAGCGGGTGGTCTCCGGATTCGGTCACTTCTCGCCCTCCCCGACGACATTGACCTGCAGCGAGACTCGGGTGGCGCCCGCGGCCAGCGACCTGCGCAGCAGTGCGTCGACCGCGGTCAGTACCGCGTCCGCGCCGCCCTCCGCGGTGTTCCCGAACGGGCCGACGTCCACCGCGTCCAGTTCGGCCACCTGAATGACCTCGCGGGCGGCCAGCGCATGCGGCGGCGCATCGTCGAGATCGAACGGCTCGGTTGTGAACTCCACTCTCAATCGCACGCGCTCAACCTACTGCGCGAGGCACAAAAACGGGGAGCCCCTCTTGACAGCCCTCCCGCATTCCGGGCAACCTTCCATCAAGCAGAAAACAACTTCCGCGATACGGAAGGAGCGTCACACTCTCATGGCCTCTCTTTTTTCGGAGAAGCACGGCACCGGCCGGCGCTTCGATGTGAACCTCTCCATCCTCTTCACGGAACTCCCGCTCCTTGAGCGTCCCGCGGCCGCGGCCGCGGCGGGCTTCACGGCGGTCGAGCTGTGGTGGCCCTGGATCGAGACTCCCACCCCTGACCAGGCCGAGCTCGACGCGCTCAAGAAGGCGCTCGACGAGGCCGGCACCCAGCTGGTGGGCCTGAACTTCTACGCCGGAAAGCTGCCAGGACCCGACCGCGGCGCGGTTTCCGTACCGGGCGAGGAGTCGGACCGCTTCCGCGCGAACATCGACGTCGCGGCGGACTTCGCCGCCTCGGTCGGCTGCAAGGCGCTCAACGCGCTCTACGGCAACCGCGTGGACGGCGTCGACCCCGCGCTCCAGGACCAACTGGCCCTGGAGAACCTGGTTCTCGCCGCCCGCGCCGCCGACCGCGTCGGTGCGATCCTGCTGATCGAGACCCTGAACAAGCCGGAGTCGCCGCTCTACCCCCTGGTGAGCGCGCCCGCCGGTGTCGGTGTCGTCGACAAGGTCAACGCGGCGACGGGACTGGGCAACGCCAAGTTCCTGCTCGACCTCTACCACCTGTCGATGAACGGCGAAGACCTCGTCGAGGTCATCGAGAAGTACGCCGCCAAGACCGGTCATGTGCAGATCGCCGACAACCCGGGCCGCGGCGCACCGGGCACCGGCAGCCTCGACCTCGCCGACCTGCTCGACCGACTCGGCAAGGCGGGCTACGACGGCTGGGTCGGCCTTGAGTACAAGCCCGGCGACCGGCCGAGCGGGGGCGCCTTCGAGTGGCTGCCGGCCCCGCTGCGCGCCGCCGGCGCCTGACGGCCAACTCCTGACGTACGCAAGATTTTTCCGAAAGAGGCACCCTCATGAGCACCCTCCCCAAGATCGGCTTCATCGGCCTCGGCATCATGGGCTCCCCCATGGCCGAGAACCTGCTGAAGGCGGGTTACGACGTCACCGGCTTCACCCTTGAGCAGCCCAAGATCGACCGTCTGGTCGCGGCCGGCGGCAAGGGCGCGGGCTCGATCGCCGAGGCCGTCAAGGACGCCGACGTCGTCATCACGATGGTGCCCGCCTCCCCGCAGGTCGAGGCCATCGCATACGGCGAGGACGGCATCCTGGAGAACGTCAGGAAGGGCGCCCTCCTGATCGACATGTCCTCGATCACCCCGCAGACCTCCGTCGACCTGGGCAAGGCAGGCGCCGAGAAGGGCCTGCGCGTCCTGGACGCCCCGGTCTCCGGTGGTGAGGCCGGTGCGATCGAGGCCGTACTGTCGATCAT